>NZ_OY856306.1:0-1200000 GCF_963693435.1 Pasteurella atlantica | reverse complement strand
TTTCGTGGTCTTACTATGGTCTTAAAGGCTGGACTTACTTAGTGGGTGAAGGCGCGAATAAAGAAATGGTTTATAAAATTGTTTTCTGTTTATTCGTTGTTATCGGTGCAACTGTTAAGTTTGGTTTTGTTATCGACTTCTCTGATGCCGCAATTTTTGCAATGTCTATCTTTAACATCATTGGTCTTTACTTTTTAATGCCTGTTGTTAAAAAAGAATTTGTATCTTTTGTCGCTCGAGTGAAATCTGGTGAGATTAAAAAATATAAATAATTCTATCAAATAAAACACAACTATTATAGAATGAGCCTATCCTTTGATAGGCTTATTTTTTATCAGTGAGGTATAGTATGAAAAAAGTAATTCAGCACGAGATTAACTTAAGTAAGCATTTATTAAAAAATGGTCCTAAATTTTGTACTCATTATGCTATCGTTGAAGATGAGTTATTCTATTTCAAACCTACAAGAGAATCCATCGGCTACTCAATGCTCTACTTTGTTTTAGGAGGATTGCTATTTGTTATTGCTTCTATCATTTATTATTACACTTCACAACTTGATCTTTTTTTATTTATTACGCTCTTCGGTATAAGTTTGATTATACTGGGATTTTACGTCTCTAGCGATTATATTGCTAAAATTAAATTTGATAAGAAAATAGGTGTTTTTTCAAAAAAACCATATCGATGTGTTAAATTAGAAAATATTGTAGGGCTACAAATCAATCAGAAACAGCAGCTAAGTTACGTTTGCTATGAGATGAATATGCTCACCAAAGGTGGACGTCGTATTAATATTTTGAATCATAATGGACTAGAACAAATGCGAAAAGATATGCAGATGTTAGCAGACTTTTTAGCATTACCAAGTTCTGCAATTAGAGATTATTCAACACTCAACTAATAGTTTCGTAAACCTTATTTCAATCTTTAAGCGGTAACATTATTGTTGTTTTTTGCAAATTCAGACCAAACCTCAAAAGTTAACCGTAACTTCTAAGGTTTTTATTAAAAATGAGACCCTAGTTAATTAAATCACTCTAATTCTGGGAGTTATCCCTATTTTAAATATAAATTATCGAATAATTCCACGAGTTGAGTTTTTAAAGAAATCTAAAAATAGGCTAATTGCAGCTTCTGTTTTAGCATAATGTTCAATATCCTGTTGCACTTCTTCTACTTTTTTTCCACTGCGATAAATCAATTTATATACATTCCGAATTGCATGCATTGTTGCTTTTTCAAAGCCTCGACGCTTCAAGCCTTCAAAGTTTACACCAAATGGACGTGCGTGATTTCCTTGTGCCATTACATAAGGAGGAATATCTTGAACAACAATAGAACCACCACCAAGCATTACGTGTGAGCCAATTACAACAAATTGATGTATTGCTGACATTCCACCTACAATAACAAAATCATTAAGAGTTACGTGCCCACCAAGAGTAGCATTATTTGCAAGAATACAACGATTTCCAATTTGACAATCATGTGCTATATGAGTATTGATCATTAATAAATTATCATCACCAATCTTAGTCACTCCACCACCTTGTACAGTACCTCTATGAATAGTCACACTTTCACGAATACGATTACGATCACCAATGATTGTTCTAGTGGGTTCATCTTTATATTTAAGGTCTTGATTTTTCTCACCTATTGTTGCAAATTGATAAATTTCATTTTCTTTACCAATCTGAGTATGACCATTAATAATGACATGAGAATGAATTTTAGTTCTTGCTCTAATCTCTACATTCTTACCAATGATTGTATATGCACCAATTTCGACGCTTTCTCCAATTATTGCACCTTCTTCAATAATAGCCAATGGACTAATTTTAGCCGTACGATGAATTAATTGCATAAATACTCCTTAGGATTGACGACGAGCACACATTAATTCTGCTTCACAGACTGTTTTTCCTTCAACGGTTACAGTACCAGTAAAACGAATTACTCCTCGCATTTCTTTTAAAATGTTAACCTGTAATTTCATTTGATCTCCAGGCAATACTGGTTTTTTAAAACGAGCATTATTAATTCCTGCAAAATAAAATATTTCACCACCTTCTAATTGGTGTGTTTTAAATGCTAAAATTCCCATTGCTTGAGCAAGAGACTCCATAATTAACACACCTGGAAAAATAGGTTGTTTAGGAAAATGACCTGTAAAACAAGGTTCATTCGCCGTCACATTTTTTATTGCTGTAATCCATTTTCCTTCTTCAAAATCAATAACTCTATCAACCAATAAAAAAGGGTAACGATGTGGTAGAAGTTTCATTATCTCTGTTGTTTCAATAATTCTAGACTCTCTACTTTGTTGTTCCATATCCAACTCAATTGTCCTCTTCAATACTTAATTTTTGTTTTTCAATACTTTTCAGACGTTTATTTATTCCATCAATATTCATCATTAAAGTAGCTGTTTTTCGCCATTGTGTATTTGGTTGTACTGGCATACCAGATGAGTAAGTTCCTTTCTCAGTGATTGAGCGAATAACCATACTCATACCCGTAATAGTCACACCATCACAGATCTCCATATGCCCATTAATAGCACTTGCCCCACCAATTAAGCAGTAACGTCCTACTTTTAAACTTCCTGCCATTATCACACCGCCTGCAATTGCAGTACCTGTACCAATGTGTACATTATGGGCTATCTGACATAGGTTATCAATAATAACATTATCTTCAATTACTGTTGAATCTAATGCTCCTCGATCAATACAAGTACAAGCACCTATTTCAACATTATTTCCAATAATTACACCACCAGTTTGTGGGATTTTAATCCATTTCCCTTTACTATTTGCATAACCAAAGCCATCACTACCAATTACCGTAGCAGACTGTATTAGACAATTTTCACCAATTTGAACATTATGATAAACCGACACATTTGCCCACAGTTGAGTATTTTTACCAATTTGAGTATGTTTACCAATAAAACAACCAGCACCAATAATTACGCCATCTCCAAGTGTTACACCTTCTTCAATAACGGCATTTGCACCAATTGAAACGTTTTCACCTAAAACAACATTGGATGCAATTACTGCACTAGGTTCTATGCTTTGAGCTGATTTTGGTGTTGTATCCATACATTGTGCTAATAATGCATAGGCAACATAAGGATCTTCAACTATGATTAAATTCTGACTTTCTGAGCAAAATTCAACATCATTTCGGCTAACAATAATTGCACCAGCTTGACTTTCTTTTAACTGAGTACGAAACTTAGGATTTGAAATAAATGTAATATGCTCTTTCTTTGCATTTTTAAAAGGTGCAATACCTGAGATCACCAAATCGGCGTTTCCCCGAAGAGAACCACCGATTTGATTAGTTAAATAACCTAAAAGAAATTTTTCCATTAATTACTCATCATTATTTTTTAGCTGGTAATTTAGGCATTGTTCCACCTACTGCTTTAAGAACTTCTTCATCCAAATTATTTTCTTTTTCAGAAGCAAACACAACCGAATTTGCATTTAAAATTATTGTATAACCTTTGTCTTCAGCTATTTCTTTAATCTTACCATCAATTTGTTTAATAATTTGACTACGAACTTTTGCTTCTTCCATTGCTAGAGTTTGACCAACTTCTTTTGATTTTTTACGGTAATTAATCACTTTTTCTCTAAATGCTACCTCTTTTTTATTAAATGCTTGTGCTTTCTTTTCAAATGCATTGGCTAATGTGGCAATCGCTTCTTGACGTTTTTTAATCTCTTTACTACGAAGTCTTGGCGCTTGTTTACTCAACGCTTCTCTTTTTTCTTTTATTTGTTCAATAACTTTTTTTTCTTCTTTTTTCAATTCTTCTGCTTGAGCAACTAATGATTTCTCTTCTTCAGATAATCTCTGATCTTCAATTTCAAGAGCTTTTCTTTCCTGTTGCACTTTTTTCGAGAAATCAGAAGATTCTGCAAATAAAGGATGGTTTTGAATAACAAACTGTGGTGTAACAAAACCAATCTTATCTTCAGCGCTTGCTGTATTTACTACAATGACTAAGCTTGCTACAACGCTAGCGATTTTAAATACTTTTTTCATTAATAATTCCTTATAAAATTTTAATTAATATCAATAAGCGGTAAGATAATATAATAAATTTACTATCTTACCATTTCTTATTTTAACTTTAGAACGAACCACCAATACTAAATTGGAATTGTTCTACATCATCATTTTTATACTTGCGTAACGGTTTTGAATAAGATAACAATAATGGTCCAATTGGTGAATTCCATTGTAACCCAATTCCCGCAGAAGCTCTAAATCGTTTGTAATCACCATAGTCTGGCACATTTTTATTGAATTTCTTAGCATCCCATTTGGTGTTCCAAACGGTTCCTGCATCTACAAACAATGTCGTTCTTACTCTATGCTGATATTTCTGTGCTACAAATGGCGTTGGCATAATTAGTTCTAAATTCGCCACTGCCATTGCATTACCACCAATGATATCATTAGATAATTGATCAAATTTACCCGTTGTTTTTCCTAAGTAAATTGCATTAGGACCAATAGAACCATAAGAAAAACCTCGAACAGAACCTATTCCACCTGAACTATATGTTTGGAAGAATGGAATTTCCTTACCACTAATACCACTCGCATAACCAAGTTTTAAACGAGAACTAATGACCCAACTATGTTCTCTATTTAATGGATAATAATGTGCAAATTTAGTATTTAATTTATAGTACTTATTATCTGATCCAGGAATAGTTACATTACCACCGAAACTTGCTTGCAAGCCTTCGGTTGGCATAAAGCCTCGATCTAAACTATTATAATTCCAGCCAAAACTAAAGTTAAAATCTGTTGTTTTAATTTTTGCATATTTTTCAACACCATTTGGTATCTTAATATCCATCGCTTTTACATATTTTTCACGTGTAAATTCACGATCAACATTATTAATTTTATCTTTAGTTGCACCAAGACCTAAATAGTAACTATTATATTCATCAACAGGAAATCCTAAAGTACCATCAATTCCTAAAGTTGTTCTTTTATAGCCTGAAGATGATCCATTTTTAGAATAGTCATACTTACTATAATAAACATCTCCCCCTAAACTTACTCCATCTTTCGTGAAATAAGGTTCTTCATAACCAAATCGCAATGTTGTACTATAATCATTACGTGTTCCATCTAGGCTAATTGTTGATCCCATACCTAAGAAATTTTTCTGTTTAATTCCAGCCTGATATGTAAAACCACTACCAGTACCATAGCCAATACTAAAATTAATACTTCCGGTATTACGCTCTGTGATGGTGTACACTACATCCACTTGGTCAGTGGTATTTGGTACATTTACTGTCTTCATTTCTACAGCTTCATAAAAACCAGTTCGCTCTAAACGTGCTTTACCTGTTGCAATGGCACTGGTTGACAACCAAGTACCCTCTTGCTGACGCATTTCACGACGTAACGTTGAATCAGCTGTCACATTATTTCCTTCAAAACGAACACGACGAACATAAATTCGCTTTCCTGCTTCTACGACATAAGCAATGGCAACGGTATTATTTTCTTCATCAAAAGAAAAAGACATCTGTATTTTTGCTGAACCATAACCATCTTCGCCTAAACGATACTCTAGTTTAGATTTTAGTGCATCAATATCTTTTGCTCGAAAAATATCACCCGTTTTATATTCTTTTAAAATTTTATTTAATTCATTATCTAAGTTTGCCGTATCGCCAATAACACGAACCTTACTAACTTTATACTGTTTACCTTCACTAATTTTATAAGTTAATTTAACGTCTTTTTTATTATTGCTAAAGTCAGTTTTAACATCATTAATCGCAAACTTAACATAACCACGATTTAAGTAAAAATTACGTAATGCATCTAAATCTTTTTTAAAAACTTGCTGCTCATATTTACTACTTGAAAAAATATTCCACCAAGAAACATCTGGTTGAATATCTAATATTTTAATTAATTCATCTTCCTCAAAAGCTTTATTTCCTTGAAAATGAATTTGCTTAACATAAGCTACTTCATCTTCTTTAATATCTAATTTTATTTTTATTTGACCATTAGCTAATCGCTGAACAATAGTATTCACTATTGCATTATAGCGACCAACAGAGTAATAGTGTTCAAGTAATCCGTCTTTAAAAGATTTTAATTTTTGAGCATTATAAATTTCACCCTTAACAATTAAATTTGCTTTCAAGTTTTCTTTTAATGCTTTTGTTGGAATAATCTTATTTCCCACTATTTCTATATCAGCAATAAATGGTTTCTCAACCACTTCGATCACTAAAGCATTCCCTTCTCGTTTTGCAATTACATCATCAAAACGTTGTTGAATATATAATTGCTGAACAACATTAGTAAGATCTCTATCCGTTACTCTTTGCCCAACTCTTACGGGCAATTTTGAAAGAATTGAACGTTGAATTTCAGGAGAAACTCCATCAATACGTATATCTTTTACAACAAAAGGTGAGGCAATTACACCATTTGCTAACAAAAGACTTGAAAGTAATAATTTTTTCATTAAAAAATCCCTATGTATTTTATAAAATATTTATCTAAAGTTATCGCTTTATTTAATTAAAAATGAATTAAATCATTAAACAAAGCAAAAACCATTAACCCTATTACAAATATCATCCCTAACTGCTGAAATCGCTCTTGTAAATTTTTTGACGTGGCTTTTCCTCGAATTGCTTCAACACTTAACAAAATAAATTGTCCACCATCAAGAGGCAAAAGAGGAAATAAATTCATTACGCCTAAATTTACACTAATCAATGCCATAAAGCTAAGATAATAAATAAAACCCACTTCTGCACTTGCAACCGCACCCTTAGCCATTGCAATAGGTCCTCCCATATTCTTTATTGAGAGATTACCTGTTATTAAATTTACTATAAATTGAAACACCGTATGAATAAGTGAAGTCACTTTTTCAACACCTTTTTCAAAGGCTTCAAGAATACCATATTCTAGCACAACACGATACTTTTCCGCTAGTGGTTGATACTGTGGAGTAATACCAATAACATATCTTTTACTTTCTTTTGATTGTTGAGGTAACAAATTGAACGTCAGTATTTCTGTATCACGTTTAATTTCTAATTGTAATTGTTTTCCTGTTTGAACGACTTCAATCAAATGATGCCAATCAAAGGGAGCTTGGTTTACCTTACGTATTATATCTTTCGCCTGTAAACCTACTTTTTCAGCAACCGAATCTTTGACTACTGTTTTAATTATTGGTTCAACAATGGCTCTTTTTGGAATAATTCCCAATGCCGTTAGCGGATTGTCTTTATTACCATTAAATTGCCATTGTGATAAATCCAACTGAAAAGATTGCGGATATTGGCTATCAATTAAATGCCCTTTAACTTCTACCTTTTCTGAACCCACATTACCAATAAAAGCTAATGCCACTTCTTCCCAATCTTGTACATTTCTACCATCAATTTGTGTAAATTCAAATTCTGTCGGTATCTTCGCCATTGCCACAATGCTGTTTGGTACTACTTCGCCAACCACTGGTTTTAGTGTTGGTACACCTGAAACAAATACTGCCCAATAAGCAAAAATGGCAAAAATAAAGTTGGCAACAGGTCCAGCTAAAATAATTAACATTCTTTGCCAAACGGCTTTGTTATCATAACGTTCGCTATCCGCAAAGCCTTGTTCATCATTAAGCATTTTGACATAACCGCCAAGTGGAATTAACGAAATTACCCACTCTGTGCCTTTTTTATCGGTTCTTTTCCACAACACTTTTCCAAAACCAATAGAAAAACGTAACACTCTCACGCCACAGGCACGAGCAACGGCAAAGTGACCATACTCGTGTACCGTCACTAACACACAGATTAAAAATAGAAAAGACAATGTCGCTGTCACAATTTACCTACTAAATCCTATAAAAAGAAGAAAAATGCTACGGCAAAGAAAGGCACTGCCGCCGTTAGGCTATCAATACGATCTAAAATCCCACCGTGTCCTGGAATTAAATTACTGCTGTCTTTCACACCCGCTTGACGTTTAAACATACTTTCTGTTAAATCGCCTAAAATTGAGATCGCAACGGTCAGGATAGAAACCACAATAAAGGCAGCCATATTTAATTTAGCACTTAACATATCACTCGGATTCACTTGCAAGAAGATAAATGACACCACCCCAGCAGTCACTAAGCCCCCAATCGCCCCTTCAATCGATTTACCAGGGGATACTTTTGGGGCTAATTTATGTTTACCCAATGCTCGTCCAAAGAAATACGCTCCTGAATCCGCCGACCAAACAAGCACTAATACATAAAGTAATAAAAATGCCCCTTGATAAGGATTTGAATGGTAGTGATAAAAACGTAGTGCTGGCATTGCGATTAAAAATGGGACTAAGGTCAAAAAGCCAAAAATAAATTTAGCACTGATGGATTTTGCCCAAAACTTGGCTGTTTTTGGGTAACCGATCACTAAAAATAACGCTACTAACCACCAAATTACCCCAACAAATAACAATGGCGTGGTAACATCATTAAGAAAATCTGCTTTTTTAATGGAATAAGTGCCAGCCATTATCGGAAATAATAAAATCCCCAAAGTAACTAAGGCAACAATTATTCGTCCAATAGAGCGTTTAATACCCGCAAATTGTGCCCATTCCCACATTCCTAATACGACTAAAACCGATATCGCAAGAAAGAAAGGAAGTGGCGAAAGAAAAAATAATCCCAATAACGCAAGTGGAATCATAATCAGTGCAGAGAGTATTCGTTGTTTAAGCATTTTGTTTCCTTATTTGTTGTTCACGATTCACAGCCACCAAAACGGCGTTCACGCTGTTGGTAAGCCATTATCGCTTGTACAAAAATTTCATCGTTAAAATCAGGCCATAATACAGGGGTAAAAAACAGCTCCGCATAGGCAATTTGCCACAACAAAAAGTTACTAATTCGTTGTTCACCACTGGTACGGATCAAGAGATCTACCTGTGGTTGCTCTGCTGTAATTAAATTCTGTTGTAGCTGTTGTTCAGTAATTTCATTTAAGGCAATTTCGCCCAATTTTACTTGTAACGCTAATTTTTTTGTCGCCTGTGTGATATCCCACATTCCGCCATAATTTGCGGCAATATTAAGAATTAAACCATCATTATTTTGGGTTAATTTCTCTGATTCAATAATTTTTTGTTGTAACTCATCACTAAATGCCGATGTATCGCCGATCACTTTTAAACAGATATTATTTTTATGTAATTTTTTTACTTCACTGTTTAACGCTTTCATAAAAAGTGACATCAAGGCAGACACTTCATCTTGTGGGCGACACCAATTTTCGCTACTGAACGCATAAAGTGTTAGCACCTTAATTTGATGACGAGCGGCAAAATTTACCGCAGTTCTGACCGCTTTCATTGCATTTTGATGACCAAAAACTCGCAGTTTACCCTGCTGTTTTGCCCAACGTCCATTGCCGTCCATAATAATAGCAACGTGTTGTGGCATTCTGTCTAAATCAAAACGTATGTCTAATTCATTCATTATATTTGTAATATCTGTTGTTGTGCTAGCTCTCTCGCTAACTTATCTATATGTAATACGTCCGCAATTTCAGTCATTTTTACTGGTGCAATATTTTCTACAACTGAGCGATTAACCTGTTCAATATCCGTAAAACGAATTTGATTATTTAAAAAAGTCTCCACCGCAATTTCATTCGCTGCATTCATTGCTGTTGTCGCATACTGCCCTTCTCTAAATGCATCAATGGCTAATTTTAAGTTTGGATAACGAGCGAAATCTGGTTCAACAAAGGTTAATTCTTTGAGTTTAAAAAAGTCTAAGGGGGCAACGTTAGAATAGATACGCTCTGGATACGCCATTGTATGAGCAATCGGGGTTCGCATATCAGGATTTCCCATTTGAGCAATCACACTGCCGTCAATATAACGCACCATTGAGTGAATAATGGATTGTGGGTGGATAATAATTTCCATCTCCTCTTCACTGGCATTAAATAACCAACGTGCTTCAATATATTCCAAGCCTTTATTCATCATCGTTGCTGAATCAACGGAGATTTTTTGCCCCATAGACCAGTTTGGGTGTGCGACAGCCTGAGCAGGCGTAATACTTGAAAACTCACTTAACGGTTTGGTTCTAAATGGACCACCCGATCCTGTTAAAACAATTTTACTGATCCCTAATTCTGCCAACGGACAAAATCCGATTTGATTTTGTGCTTGTGGCGGTAAAGATTGAAAAATCGCATTATGTTCACTATCCACAGGCAACAACTTTGCCCCCGATTTTTTCGCTTCATCAATAAAAATCTGCCCACAAGTCACTAACGATTCTTTGTTCGCTAACAGTACTTGCTTACCTGCTTTTACCGCAGCAAGGGTCGGCAACAAGCCCGCCGCCCCAACAATCGCCGCCATTACCATATCCACATCAGCGTGAGCCGACAATTCACAAATCGCTTGGCTACCCGCTAATACTTCGGTTTTAATTGAATGAGATTGCAAAGCGATTTTTAATTGTTGAGCGGCATTTTCATCGTCTAAGGCGACAAATTGAGGTTGGAATTTTAAGCATTGTTGAAACATTAACTCAACATTTCTGCCCCCAACGAGTGCAAAAATTTGATAACGCTCTGGGTTACGTTCAATCACAGAAAGGGTACTTTTTCCGATTGAACCTGTTGAACCTAAAATAGTGATTTTTTTCATAATAGTAAATATAAATGAAGCGGTAAGATTTTATATAAAATTTACAAAAATTTAAAAAATTGCAAAAAACAACTAAAATCCGACCGCTTTAAAAAATTAGAAATCCAATAATTCTTTTTCTTTACCTGCTAACACTTCATCAACTTGTTTAATGAATTGATCGGTAATTTTTTGAATTTCGTCTTGTGCTTTACGCTCTTCATCTTCACTGATTTCTTTATCTTTTAATAATGCTTTGATTTTATCGTTCGCATCACGACGTACATTACGCACCGCCACTTTACCTTGCTCTGCTTCGCCTTTTACGATTTTAATTAAATCACGACGACGTTCTTCTGTTAATGGTGGAAGTGGTACACGAATTGTGGTGCCTGCTGTCATTGGGTTTAAACCTAAGTCTGAACTCATAATTGCTTTTTCAACATCACTGATTAAACTACGATCAAATACGCTTACCGCGAGTGTTCTTGCATCTTCTGCCACCACATTTGCTAATTGGCGAAGTGGGGTTAATGCACCGTAATAAGAAACTTGGATACCATCTAATAAAGCAGGTTGCGCACGACCTGTACGTACTTTAGAAATATGATCTTTAAACGCTTCTAAGCTTTTAGTCATACGTTGTTCTGCATCTTTTTTTATTTCATTAATCATTTAATCGTCCTTTTTGATAAATAGCTAAAAAATTAAGGCAGATTGTACCGAATCTGCCTTAATTTTCCTAGTGTTATTTTATAACTCAAATATTAAAGTTATATTATTTATATGATGATTACTCTTTTCCACCATCAAGTTGATCTTGCCAATCAAATAATTTTTGCCATTCTCCCTCAGCTGCCAATTTTGCTTGACGAGGCCAAGTACCAGGTTTATGAACTTTAAAGCGATCTCCTCCTTTTTTAAGGATTTCTTGACACTCTTCTACGCTAAGTTCTCCAAGCTGTTTCCAAGTTGTAATATTTGATTGGTTAAATAATTCTGCAATCTTAACACCAATTCCCTCAATAATAGTTAAGTCATTTTCCTTAATTCTTTTACCAAAAACAGCTTTTGCTTTATTTGCATCAAATGTAACGCTCGCAGTTTCTTTCTCGGCACTAGAGCTAAAAGCAGTCACTTCAGGTTCTGATGCTGAAACCAAGTCATCAGTTTTAGATGATGCCAAACTTTTCTCACAAGTACTCAACTTTGATTTCAGAGTATTATTTTCCTCAGTTAACTGCTTAATCACTCTGTTATGCTCTTCACATTTGCTTTTACCAATCAGATAACCTAATAAGGCACTAAGCAAACCAACAATTAAAGGAATAATCCAACACATAAATTTTTTCTCCGTTATTGTGACATTTTATCAATAGAAATAGTAACTCGGCGATTTTTCGCTCGCCCCTCAGCACTACTGTTATCTGCAATAGGTTCATCAGAACCTTTAGAATCGATATCAAGTTGTGATTTTTTCAAACCATTTTTTTCTAAGTAATTTGCAACAAATGTTGCTCTTTCTTTACCTATCAAAATATTTTTTTCAGGGTCACCCGTATTATCTGTATGTCCTGTAATTGAAACTTTTGCTGATGGAGAATAATCCAAATAACTCGCAATTTTCAACAATCCTTGACGTTGTAATTCTGATAATTTTAGATTTGTTGCACCTGTTTCAAAATATAACATTAGTGGGTTTTTACTTACATCTTCCAACAATGCTTGCATCATTTTATCACGAGAAGATAGCGCATCTTTATCGAGTTCTTTTACTGAAAATTCTGCCATACCTAAATACTGATTATTTTGACTTTTAACTGCCTCAGGATAAGCTCTACTTGCTATCATAATTTGCTGACTATTTGCACCCAACGAACCAAAATGATCTTTAATTTGTTTAGCTCGAGCGAGTCCTAAATCAGGAAATACTGATGAATTAACTTCATTGGGATTAAATAGACCAGTAACAGTAAGTTGTCTTGCTGAATTATCCTTAAGATAGTTAACTGTTTTAGTTAAATTTGATTGTAATTCTTCTGAATAAGGTTGCACAGGAACATACTCAGATTCAACAAAATTGAACCCATCTTTGCCATCGAGCTCAAAATTATCTCCAACTAAATTGAAGCCTACATTTGTCCCTTGTTTTACATCACTTCCACAACAGACACAACTCTGTAATAAGCAACCAACTATCCATAAGACAATCAGCATTATCAAATACTTTTTAGTCGTCTTTCTCATTTAATTTATACCCTCCAATGATGATGACCTGATTGATAAATCTACTACATACTTTACAAAAAGTAAAGCTACCCAAATAACAAATATTAAGAAATAAACAATTGATACGCAAACAAAAGTAACTTATAGACAATAAAAAACATTAACATTGCAACAATCACATCTAAAATCTTCCACATATAAGCTTTAGCAAATAATGGGGCTAATTTCTTACCACCATACCCCAATCCTAAAAACCATATTAATGATGCGAAAAGAGCTCCTATCAAAAAATAAATTTTTTGTGAAAAATTCAAATTCGCGGCGATACCTCCCACAATAACGACTGTATCTAAGTACACGTGAGGGTTAAGCAATGTAATAGCCAGTGTTGATAGAACTGCCACTTTTTTACTGATATGTGTTTTATCGATCACCACTTCCATCGTATTATTCTGAAATGCACTTTTTAATGAAGAAATCCCATAAAAAAGTAAAAACATCGCCCCTAATAACGACAACCCAAGTTTTGCTATGGTATTATCAATGATTAGCTGCCCCAATCCTAAAACCCCTATACTCATTAATACAAAATCACATAAAAAACAGACTAAAATTGTAATAAAAATATGACTATTACTGATAGCACGTTTTAGAACAAACGCATTCTGAGCACCGATAGCAATAATCAAGGTGGCAGAAGTTAAAAAACCCGTTACAAATATATCAAACATAGGTCAACCACTCCTTTAAAAAATAAATAACAAATTCGAAAGTAACAAGAATATATAACAAGATCAAGGTAATTTAATAGTTGAAATACTGCCACAAAGTTAAATGCAACAATCTAGAAATGGTGTTATTGAAAAAGAAAGGGAGAAACGCAATTGTGTCACTTTTCAGTGACACAATTTTAAAATATTGATACTTAAGAAATTGTTGTTCCTTCTTCTGTACTTAAAACTACTTTTTTCAATGCTCCAGCCTTACCCATATTAAATACACGAATTGGTATTTTATGATCACGAGCTAACGTAAAAGCAGCTAAATCCATTACTTTTAATTCTTTATCAATCACTTCTGCATAAGTTAATGTATTAAACAGTATTGCATTAGGATTTTTTTCAGGATCACAATCATACACACCATCAACTTTAGTGGCTTTTAGCACTACATCCGCTTCAATTTCGATACCACGTAAACAAGCGGCTGAATCAGTGGTAAAAAATGGATTACCTGTACCTGCTGAGAAAATCACAACTCGTCCTTCACGCAACATTTTAATGGCATCTGACCAATTATAATTATCACAAATACCCGTTAAATCAAAGGCAGACATCAATTTTGCATTTACATCTTCACGGTGTAATGCATCACGCATTGCTAAACCATTCATCACCGTTGCAAGCATACCCATATGATCGCCGACTACACGGTTCATTCCTGCTTGAGCCAATTTCGCTCCACGAAATAGATTTCCACCACCAAGAACAATCCCAACTTCAACACCCATTGCAACGAGTTCTTTCACTTCACTTGCCATTCTATTTAAAATAGAAGGGTCAATACCAAATCCTTCATCGCCTTGCAAGGCTTCACCGCTTAGTTTTAATAAAATTCTTTTATAAATTGGCTTGCTCATATCTACCTCTTAATTTATATCATTTCATAAAATGGAATATTTTATATGTAGAAATAGACAGGGCATGCCCTGTCTCTACAATACATAAAAATGTTATAACAAGCGGTATGATTTTTTCAAAAATTTGCAAATTCTTACTCTAATCTTACCGCTTATAATAAAATTCTATTTTATATCCAAATATTATAACCAAACAAAAGGCGAACATTTTGTTCGCCTTGTTTAAGCTATTATGCTTTAGACATTGCAGCAACTTCTGCTGCGAAGTCTGTTTCTTGCTTCTCAATACCTTCACCCACTTCAAAACGGATAAAGCTAGAAACATCCGCACCTTTCTCTTTTAATAAATCGCCGACTGATTTAGAAGGATCCATAACAAAAGGTTGTCCTGTTAATGACACTTCACCAGTGAATTTCTTCATACGACCTTCAACCATTTTCTCAGCAATTTGCTGTGGTTTACCCGATTGCATTGCGATATCAATTTGAATTTGACGCTCTTTTTCAACAACTGCTGCTGGAACATCTTCAGGTTTAACAAAGTCTGGACGACTTGCTGCAACGTGCATAGCGATGTGTTTAACTAACTCATCATCTGCATTTTTAGCTGCAACGATAACACCAATTTTTGCACCGTGTAAGTATGAACCTAAAACATCACCTTCGATGGTAGCAACACGACGAATATTCATATTTTCGCCAATTTTAGCCACTAATGCTGCACGTTGATCTTCAAATTTTGCTTTTAACACTTCAACATCAGATACTTTGTTTGCAACTGCATAGTCAGCAATTTCATTTGCTAAGCTTAAGAAACCTGCATCTTTTGCAACAAAGTCTGTTTCACAGTTCATTTCAAGTGAAAGACCAAAAGTACCATCAATGCGGTTGATAATTACACCTTCAGCTGCAACACGACCTGCTTTTTTAGCCGCTTTTGCTTGACCAGATTTACGCATATTGTCAATTGCTAATTCAATGTCGCCATCTGCTTCAACTAATGCTTTTTTACACTCCATCATACCTGCGCCAGTACGATCACGAAGTTCTTTTACTAATGATGCTGTAATTTGAGCCATTTTTTAATCCTCGATTATAAATAAGTTAAAATAAAGCAGGGATATCCCCGCTTCACTAATGTTTTAAAGACTAACCTATCAATTAAGTTAGTCTTAGCTAACGATGAATTACTCTGCTACTGGAGCTTCTGCTTCAGCGGTGAAAGTTTCTTCACTTACTTTTTCTTGACCACGACCTTCTTTAACTGCTTCTGCTGCTGCAGTTAAATAAAGTTGGATCGCACGAGTCGCATCATCATTTCCAGGAATAATGTAATCAACACCATCAGGATCTGCATTCGTATCAACAATTGCAAATACAGGAATACCAAGATTGTTGGCTTCTTTTACTGCGATGTGTTCATAATCTGCACCGATAACAAAAATTGCGTCTGGAAGACCAGCCATATTTTTAATACCGCCTAAGCTTAATTCTAATTTTTCAAGCTCACGAGTACGCATTAACGCTTCTTTTTTAGTAATTTTATCAAAAGTACCATCTTGAGTTTGAGCTTCTAGCTCTTTTAAGCGTTTGATTGATTGACGAACTGTTTTCCAGTTAGTAAGCATACCACCTAACCAACGGTGATTTACATAGAACTGTTGGCAATCTAGTGCTGCTGCTTTAACTGCTTCACCTGCTGCACGTTTAGTTCCTACAAAAAGAACTTTACCGTTATTACGTGAAATACGAGTTAATTCGTTTAACGCTTCATTAAACATTGGTGCTGTTTTTTCAAGGTTAACGATATGAACGCCATTACGTGCTCCAAAGATGAATGGTTTCATTTTTGGGTTCCAGTAACGAGTTTGGTGACCGAAGTGAACGCCAGCTTTTAGCATATCTAGCATAGAAACTTGTGCCATAAGATTTTTTCCTTTAAATTGTTTGCCCTATTTAATATTACATTATTACATAGAGCGGGGTTTAGCCTCCACATATTCTAATAATTTGACCTAAAAAGTGACGTATCACCTTGTTCAGCACCCCAATTATTAACTAAAAATATGTGTGTGATTTCGAATTAAAATTAAATTGTTTTGTTTGTTTTTTTGAACGAAAGTTTTTCGCACACAAAAAACGCCGTATTTATACCAAAATTTAGGATAAATTGCTAGTATTTTTTCGTATATTAATTAAATTGTATTTACTGATTTTTATGCTAGAATTTTTTATATTCTCTATTACATCATTATTGTAGAGACAGGATATGTTCTGTCTTTATGGTATTCAAACAATGATCATCAATGAAACTAAATACACAACAACAACAAGCCGTAGAATATACCCAAGGGGCGTGCTTAGTACTTGCTGGAGCAGGTTCAGGCAAAACAAGGGTTATAATCAATAAAATCGCTCATTTAATCAGCCATTGTGATTATTCCCCAAAGCATATTGCTGCGGTTACGTTTACCAATAAAGCCGCTCGTGAAATGCGAGAGCGTGTGGCCCATTCAATCGGTAAAGAAAAATCCAAAGGGCTGACGATTTCTACTTTTCATACCTTAGGGTTTGATATTATCAAACGTGAATATAAATCTCTCGGTTTTAAATCTGGGATGACGCTGTTTGATGATCACGATCAGATTGCTTTACTCAAACATTTATTGCCTGAAAATGTCACCGAAGATAAAGATTTACTGAAACAACTAATCAGCCAAATTTCAAATTGGAAAAATAGCCTGTTGTTACCAGAGCAAGTGATTGCACAGACAAATGATGATCGCTCTCGGGTATTTAGTTATTTTTATCAGCAATATCAAAATCAATTACGATCTTATAATGCCCTTGATTTTGATGATTTGATAATGCTTCCAACCTTACTTTTTCAAAAAAATGACGAGGTAAAACAGCGTTGGCAACAGCGTATTCAATACTTATTAGTGGATGAATATCAGGATACCAACACCAGTCAGTATGAACTAATAAAATTATTGGTGGGCGAGCAAGCAAATTTTACTGTTGTGGGCGATGATGATCAGTCTATCTACTCGTGGCGTGGTGCAAAACCAGAAAATATGCAACGCTTAAAAGCCGATTTTCCGAATCTGAATGTGATTAAATTAGAACAAAATTATCGCTCAAGTCAGCGAATTTTACATTGTGCCAATATCTTGATTGATAACAACCCTCACGTTTTTCAAAAACGTCTTTTTTCACAGCTTGCTCAGGGCGAGAAGCTTAATGTAATCGAAGCAAAAGATGAAGAGCACGAGGCAGAACGTATTGTTGGCGAGTTGATTGCACACCGTTTTTCTCGTAAAACAAAATACAAAGAATATGCGATTTTATATCGAGGTAATCATCAATCACGTTTGATGGAAAAAATGCTCGTACAAAACCGCATTCCCTATAAAATTTCAGGAGGAACCTCCTTTTTCTCACGTGTTGAAATCAAAGATATGATGGCGTATTTGCGTTTGTTGGTAAATCAAGATGATGATGCCGCATTTTTACGTATTGTAAACACCCCACGCCGAGAGATCGGGGCGACAACCTTAGAGAAACTGGGTAATCTTGCGAATGAAAAACAAGTGAGTTTATTTGAGGCGATTTTTGATTTTGATTTAATTCAACGGATCACGCCAAAGCCTTATCAGGCCTTGCAAGATTTTGGACGTTGGGTCGTGGAATTATCGGATCAAGCGGTTAGATCTGATCCAATTTTTGCAATAAAAGATATGCTTGCCAAAATTCAGTATGAGGCTTATTTATACGAACACGCTAACAATCCAAAAGCCGCAAAAATGCAAAGTCGCAATGTGGAAACCTTGTTTGAATGGGTAGAGGGAATGCTAGCAGGCGATGAAATCAACGAACCAATGAACCTTGCCCAAGTCGTCACTCGCTTAACCTTACGAGATATGTTAGAGCGTAGCGAAGATGATGACGAGAGTGATCAAGTGCAACTAATGACTTTACACGCCTCAAAAGGTTTAGAGTTCCCGCACGTCTTTTTAGTCGGAATGGAAGAGGGATTACTCCCTCACCAAACCAGTATGGACGAAAATAACGTTGAAGAAGAACGTCGTTTAGCCTATGTTGGCATTACTCGAGCCCAACAGACTTTGACATTTTCACTGTGTAAAACACGTCGTCAATATGGCGAAATTATTAAGCCTGAACCTAGCCGTTTTTTAATGGAATTACCCCAAGATGATTTACAGTGGGAACGAGATAAACCCTCTATGACGGAACAGCAAAAACAGGAAAAAGTGTCGGATAATGTGGCGAGATTAAGGGCTATGTTGCAGGGGAATAAGTAAATGTAAGTGGTATCACAAAAAAGGAATAAAATAGATCTTTTGGGATTTTTTAACTATTAATGTTAAAAAATCAATAGTTAGAATAGTTAAAAATGAGCTATTGTCCTGAATATAAAATTAAATGCCTTCTTTCTCTCATAGTCAAAGTACAGCAAATACGTTAAAATGAGGAAGTATTTTATACTTTTTCATAACACTAAATAAAGGAAATAACGTGTTACTTTCGGATTTTCATTTTGATTTACCTAACGAGTTAATTGCTCGTTATCCAACTAAACAACGTACAGCAAGTCGTTTACTTTATGTTAATGGCAAAACAGGTCAATGTTCAGACCAACAATTTATCAATATTTTAGATCATATTGACGAAGGTGATTTACTTATATTCAATAATACTCGTGTTATCTCTGCTCGTTTATATGGTAAAAAATTAAGTGGTGGCAAACTTGAGGTTTTAGTCGAGCGCGTACTTGATGAACATCGTTGCTTAGCACATATTCGTTGCTCAAAATCACCCAAAGAAGGTTCAACCATTATTTTAGGGGAAGATAAACTAGGAGAAGGAAATGGCTTTAATGCCACAATGGTTGCTCGTCACAACACCTTATTTGAACTTAGATTTGAAGAGGAACAGCCTTTATTTGAATTATTAGATCGTGCAGGTCATATGCCATTACCTCCTTATATTGATCGCCCCGATGAAGAAACCGATCAAGAGCGTTACCAAACCGTATATAGTAAGGAGCTAGGTGCTGTAGCAGCACCTACAGCTGGGCTTCATTTTGATGATGAATTATTAACAAAATTAACGCAAAAAGGGGTTCAAACTGCTTTCGTTACTTTACACGTGGGAGCGGGTACTTTCCAACCTGTTCGTGTAGAAAATATTGAAGACCATAAAATGCACGCAGAATATGCGGAAGTAAGCCAAGAAGTTGTAGATAAAATTTTGACTACTAAAGCGAATGGAAAACGAGTTATTGCAGTAGGAACAACCTCTGTTCGATCTATTGAAAGTGCCGCACAACACGCTGAAAAATCGAATCAATTAATTGAACCCTTTTTCTCAGACACCTCTATTTTTATTTATCCTGGGAAAATATTCCGAGTAATTGATGCGTTATTGACCAATTTTCATTTGCCAGAATCTACTTTAATTATGCTAGTGTCTGCATTTGCTGGATATTCAACCTGTATGAAAGCCTATCAACACGCAGTGGCGAAGCAATATCGTTTCTTTAGTTATGGCGATGCGATGTTTATCGATAAAAATTCCAATGCGATAAATGATGTACCATAATATGATATAAAACAAGGGAATTACTATGTTTATTAAACTTAATAATCAATTTAAACAACAACTTAATCAATTATTCCAACAGCATAGTATTCCTGAAAATTTGCAAAATTCTGAAAAAATCACACCGCTTATAACCAGTATTGCAATGTCTGATTTTGTTTTTAAACAGCTTCAAAAACAACCTGATTTATTACAACATTGGTTGCAGCACCTCCCTATTCTTAAAGTTCAAAACGACTATCACAGCGAACTAACTCAACGCCTTACAACCATTACCGATAAAGCCCTTTTTCATAAAGAATTACGTTTGTTCCGTAATCAAGAAATGGCAAATTTAATCTTTTTACAGTCAAATAAACTCGCTTCTGTAGAGCAAGTCTTTATTGCTTTATCTGAATTAGCAGAATGCTTAATTTTAAATGCCAGAAATTGGTTATTTACACGTTTATGTGAAGAAATCGGTACACCTAAAAATTCACTGGGAGAAACACAAGAACTGATTATTTTAGGAATGGGAAAATTAGGCGGTGGCGAACTCAATTTTTCTTCGGATATTGACTTGATTTTTTGCTATCCCGATCAAGGTCAGACGGAGGGAGGGCGTAAATCACTTACCAATTATCAGTTTTTTACTCGTTTAGGACAGCGTTTAATCCAAGCCTTAGATCAAATTACCATAGACGGTTTTGTATATCGTACCGATATGCGATTACGTCCTTTTGGTGAAAGTGGGGCGTTAGTATTCAGCTTTGACGCACTGGAAGATTATTATCAAGAACAAGGGCGAGATTGGGAACGTTATGCGATGATCAAAGCAAAAATTCTAGGTGAAGATCCAAAGAACCCTGATCATCGCTATCTTGCTCAACTGCTTCGTCCTTTTGTGTATCGCCGATATTTAGATTTTAGCGCTATTCAATCACTACGAGAGATGAAACAAAAAATCAGCCGTGAAGTGATTCGCCGCAACCTAACAGATAATATCAAACTTGGTGCAGGCGGAATTCGTGAGATTGAATTTATTGTGCAAACTTTTCAAATGATACGTGGAGGGCGTAATAAAACTTTGCGTTCTCGTAGTTTGTTACAAAATCTGTGTGAATTTGAACAGCAGCAGGTTCTTAACCAAGAGCAAATCACACAACTTTATCACGCCTATATTTTTTTTCGTCAAATAGAAAATGTATTGCAAGCTATTGATGATAAACAGACTCAAACATTACCGAGTAATGAGACGGATCGTTTACGTCTAATTTTAGCTTGTCAGCATTTTATACAAGGCAAACAGCAGGTTGATTATCCAATTGCCGACTGGCAAAGTTTTATGATAGTTCTAAATCAGCACCAAGCAAATGTTAGAGCTATTTTTAATCAAATTATTGGTGAAGAATCACAGGAAATGGAACAAGAAGATGAACCTCATTTAGTCTTTTGGAAAGATATTTTACACTACCCTATCCCTGAAAAAGAGCTTGATAGCCTTGTTCATCATTATTCCGTTAAAGCTGATGATATTCCTGAAATTTTGCAATATTTAAACAATACCCTTCAAGAATGGCGAAAAAAACCGATTGGGGTGCGTGGCAGAAATGTGTTAAATAAACTAATGCCAAGAGTAATGGACGACATTTTTCAGCAAAGCGAATATTTAATATTACTCCCTAGATTGCTTAATATTATTGACAAAATCACACTTCGTACTACCTATTTAGAATTATTATTAGAAAATAAACACATTTTACCTCGCCTAATTCTACTCTGTGGTAAATCGGTAATGGTTGCAGAGCAAATTGCTCGCCACCCAATATTATTAGATGAGTTTATTTTAAAAGAAAAAATTGGCTGTTTAAATACCAAACTAGCCTATCAACAAGCCTTATCTGAATATCTACTGCGTATTCCAGAAGATGATGAGGAGCAAATTATTGATGCGTTACGCCAATTTAAACAAACTCAAATTTTAAATATTGCCACCGCCGATATTCTAGGGGAATTACCTGTGATGAAAATTAGCGATCAACTGACTTACTTGGCAGAAACAATTGTTTATTCAGTAGTTAATATCGCTTGGAAATTGCTCACGAAACGCTTTGGCTATCCAAATCATCTCACCGAAAATCAATGTGATTTTACCGTGATCGCTTACGGGAAATTAGGGGGTATTGAGCTAGGCTATAATTCTGATTTAGATTTAGTCTTTCTGCATCAAGCTCCGATAAATGGGATAACGGTTAATGGGAAAAGATCTATTTCCAGCCAGCAGTTCTATTTAAAATTAGCTCAAAAAATTAACTCTATTTTCAGTTTAAACACCACTTCTGGTATTTTATACGAAATTGATATGCGATTACGTCCATCTGGCGAGTCTGGATTACTTGTCAGCTCTTTCGAGGCTTATGATAACTATCAACACAATGAAGCTTGGACTTGGGAAAATCAAGCATTAGTACGCAGCCGTTGTGTTTATGGTACGGAGAAAAATAATCAGAAATTTGAGAAAATTCGTCAAAATGTTCTAAAAAAAGCAAGGGTAAGCGGTCACTTAAAACAAGAAATTTGCAATATGCGAGCAAAAATGTATCAACATTTAGCCTCTCATTCAACAGAACAATTTCATTTGAAACAAGATCAAGGTGGAATTACAGATATTGAATTTATTGCCCAATATTTAGTTTTAAATTATGCCAACCAATATCCCAAAATGGCTGTGTGGTCGGATAATGTTCGTATTTTTGATACTGCAATGGAATGTGATATTTTAACGACAGAGCAAGGGGAAAGGCTTAAAGAATGCTACACCACTTTGCGAAATCAAATTCATCATCTTAATTTACAAGGGAAAAATAGTCTTGTTAACGAAAATCAGTTTAGATTAGAGAGAGAATTTGTGATTGGAATTTGGAATAAATTATTTAAAGCATAACCATAAAAAAAGCCCCTTATTAAAAGGGGCTTCTTAAGAAATCTATTTAGTAGCTAATTAGACTAATTTTACATCAATTGCAGATGGTCCACGTTGGCTATCTTGAACGCTGAATTCTACATTATCATTTTCATTTAATGATTTATAGTTATCACCAAGAATTCCAGAGAAATGTACGAATACATCTTTTCCACCATTAGATGGAGTGATGAAACCAAACCCTTTATCAGAGTTAAACCATTTTACGATACCAGTTAATTTAGACATATGTCTTCCTTATTTTTAAAATTTATTTGAATGCTTGAAAATTCAAGCGGCAAAACTAATCACTTTATAAATGGAGATGGATATTAAAAGGACTATCAAGAAATAAAGTAAAAACTTTGAAATGATGAGGAAGAACTATAATAACTAACTTTTTTAAACTGCTCTTAGCTAGGTTTGTATTAGAACATACTTATAAAATAAAAGCAACTACTTCTAACATTTATTTTTGTATTTCTTAAAAATATTAGCTCTCAGTTACATAATAGATAATTTTTCAATCATAAAAAAAGCCCCTTATTAAAAGGGGCTTCTTAAGAAATCTATTTAGTAGCTAATTAGACTAATTTTACATCAATTGCAGATGGTCCACGTTGGCTATCTTGAACGCTGAATTCTACGTTATCATTTTCATTTAATGATTTATAGTTATCACCAAGGATACCAGAGAAATGTACGAATACATCTTTTCCACCATTAGATGGAGTGATGAAACCAAAACCTTTCTCAGAGTTAAACCATTTTACGATACCAGTTAATTTAGACATATGTCTTCCTTATTTTTTAAAATTTATTTGAATGCTTGAAAATTCAAGCGGTAAAACTAATCACTTTATAAATGGAGATGGATATTAAAAGGACTATCAAGAAATAAAGTAAAAACTTTGAAATGATGAGGAAGAACTATAATAACTAACTTTTTTTAAACTGCTCTTAGCTAGGTCTTTATTAAAACACACTAATAAAATTAAAGCAAGCAACTTTTAATATTTAATTTATAGTTACCAGGGCAAGATCATTTTAAATTGAACTAAATACTATTTTTACGATCAGATCAGTAACAAATGTAAAAAAGGTTTACTGATATGACAAATAATTTTATTACTCACTTTTCAATTATCAAAGATCCTAGAATTGAACGATGTAAAAAGCATGCACTTATAGATATTTTATTTCTATCTATCTGTGCAGTCCTATCTGGTGCAGAAGGTTGGGAAGATATAGAAGACTTCGGTCACGTAAAACTAGACTGGTTGAGACGTTATTTACCTTTTCATAATGGAATTCCTAAACATGATACTATAGCAAGGGTAATGAGTCGCTTAGAACCTGAAGCTATTCAAACTTGTTTTATCAATTGGGTTAAAGAACTCATAACAGAAGTAGATGGAGAAATTATTGCCATTGATGGAAAAAGTGCAAGAGGCAGTTTTTCTACAAAAAATAGAAAAGATAGTCTACATATGGTTAGTGCTTGGAGTTGTGAAAATGGCTTAGTGTTAGGACAACAAAAAGTAGAGGGTAAATCAAATGAAATTACAGCAATCCCTAAACTATTAGATTTACTTGATGTAAAAGGAGCCACTATTACACTTGATGCAATGGGATGTCAGCATGCTATTATCAATAAGATTCATTCTAAAGGTGCGGATTATGTGGTGTCATTAAAAGGTAATCAAGGACAGTTAAATAAAGAAGTTAAGGCTTGGTTTCACAAATGTCATAGAGAACAGTTTGCAAATGTTGGTCATTCTATTTATGAGCATATTACTAGTGGTCATGGACGAATAGAAGAGCGAAGATGTATTCAATTAGAAATTGATAAAAATTGGCTTACAGAACATAAAAAATGGGCGAATATCCAAACCGTAATTTGTATAGAAGCTAAATGCCATATTGGTGAAAAAGTGACAATAGAAAACCGTTATTATATAAGTTCTCTTAGCCTTAATGCAGAAAGATTAAATAGTATTATTCGTAATCATTGGGCGATAGAAAATAGCTTACACTGGACTTTAGATATGACTTTCCATGAAGATAATTCAAGGATTAGGCGAGGGAATGCAGCTGAGGTAATGAATGCTTTTAGAAAACTAGCATTAAATATTGTTAAAACTGATACAACTCGTAAAGCAAGTATGAAACGTAAGCTAAAAATGGCTGCATTGGATGATAATTTTAGAGCTCAATTACTTCTAAATATAAATTAAAATGCTCTTGCCCTGATAGTTACTCTTATAGAAAAAATTCGTTTCATTCAACATTAGGTCTAAAAGTAAAAAATGAGAATAAAATATCTTATGAAATAATCAGGGCAAGATCGCACTTTTCTTAAAAATATGATCTAATAGCACCTATTATTCAATAACAAATAGGTGTAAAAATGAATATATTATCAGCTTTTAAAGATTTGGAAGACCCTCGCAAAGATATAAACAAAAAACATGACTTCTTAGATGTTATTTTTCTTGTCGTAAGTGCGGTAATATCAGGTGCAGAAGGATGGAGTGAAATTCATCAGTTTGGTAAATTGAATATAAAATGGTTACGAAAATACCGAGATTTTGAAAATGGTATTCCTGTTGATGATACGATTGCTCGTATTGTAAGACGGATAAATCCTGAGAAATTAAATTATATTTTTATTAATTTTATCAATGAGATACGAAAATCACAAGGCAAAGAGTGTATTGCAATAGATGGTAAAACATTAAAAAACAGTTCACATTTAGAGCCTCATAATGCGCTACATAGTATTACGGCTTGGAGTTGTTCAAGAGGATTAATTTTAGCTCAAAATAAGTCCAAAGGTAAGAAAAATGAGAATGAAAGCATTCTAGAAATGATAGATATTTTAGAGCTAAATCAAGCCGTCATTACGGTAGATGCGATGAATACGCAAAAGAAAATAACGAAGAAAATCATAGAAAAGAAGAGTGATTATGTGATGCCATTGAAAAATAATCATAAGAAATTTAGAAACGAAATAGAAAGTTATTTTCATAAAGTAGTGCGAGAAAAATCAATAAAAATAGATAAGTTTCAAGAAGTTAACTGTGAAAGAAGTCGAATAGATCAACGGTATTATTCAAAATTACCAATAAGTGATTGGCTTTTGGAATCTCAAGGTTGGACAGGAATTAAAAGCCTTATTCAAGTTCATAGGATAAGAGAAGACAATGGCAAGAAAAGTGAAGAAAAAGTATTTTATATCAGTAGCTTAGATGTTCCTTGCGAAGACTTTGCGAAATATATTAGGGGTCATTGGGAAGTTGAAAATAAAGCGCATTGGGTACTTGATGTTGTTTTTAAAGAAGATGATAGTACGATTTATTTGGGGGATGGCGTTGAAAATATGGCAATAATTAGGCGTTTAGGGCTTAATTTAGCACGACTACATCCAGCTAAAAATAGTATGAAAAGCAAGCTGAAATCAGCTGGCTGGTCTGATGAAATGAGGTCTGAGCTTATTTTTGGTGTGTGTGATTAATTTATAGACAAAGTACGCGGTTGCCCTGATGAAATAATTGATTTATATATCTAGCCCAAGTATAGCGGTTACATTTCTTTTAAAATTTGCAATTTTATCTCTTTTTGTTATATTCAAAATAATCTAAATTTATAAATAACAATAAGGTTATGGATAATAATCATATCACTAATCAACGCCAACGATTACGCCAAGAAATGAAAACTAAACGGCTTGAATTATCACAACAGCAACAAAATCAAGCTGCACAAAATATTATTCAGCCAGCACTTAGTTTGATTGAAAAACATTCTGCCACTAGATTGGCGTTTTATCTCCCTTTTAATGGTGAAATTTCTCCATTACCGCTCATTGATAAACTAACAAAACAAGGGAAAAAAATTTACCTGCCTGTTTTACACCCATTTTCAAAAGGTCATTTATTATTTATTGAATATAATAAAAATTGCAAAAAATCATTAAAATCTAACCGCTTTGGTATTCTAGAACCTCAGTTAGATGTCAGAAAAGTGTTACCATTAAATAAATTAGACATTATTTTTACGCCTTTAGTCGCTTGTGATAAACAAGGTAACCGTTTAGGAATGGGGGGCGGATTTTATGATCGTACTCTTGCCCAGAATTCTGAAACATTAATTAGTGTAGGATTAGCTCATCGATTTCAACAATTAAACCAATTACCTGTTGAACACTGGGATATGCCATTAGATTATATTATTTTAGGCTAGTGTTATAATTATCTTTTCAATAACAATAATTATCTGTATAATTCTCTCGCAATCTTTCCAACTCATTTTTTATCTATTATAAGGAATTTTGCAATGTTACGAATTAAACAAGAAGCATTAACTTTTGACGATGTCCTTCTCGTTCCTGCTCATTCTAAGGTATTACCAAATACCGCTAACCTTTCCACCCAACTCACCAAAGATATTCGTTTAAATATCCCAATGCTTTCAGCCGCAATGGATACGGTAACCGAAACAAGATTAGCTATTTCTCTTGCTCAAGAAGGAGGAATTGGGTTTATTCATAAAAATATGTCTATTGAGCGTCAAGCCGATAGAGTCAGTAAAGTGAAAAAATTTGAAAGCGGTGTTGTTTCAGATCCTGTTACTGTAACCCCTGATTTACCATTAAGAGAATTATCTAAACTTGTGACTAAAAATGGCTTTGCCAGTTTCCCTGTTGTAAATGAAAATGGGCTTTTAGAAGGCATTATAACGGGAAGAGATACTCGCTTTGTTGATGATATGAATACCTGTGTTTCAGCACTAATGACACCAAAAGAAAAACTTGTTACCGTGAAAGAAGGGGCAACAACCCAAGAGATTTTCCATTTGATGCATACCCATAGAGTTGAAAAAGTACTGATTGTTGATGATAATTTTAAATTAAAAGGTTTATTTACATTAAAAGATTTCCAAAAAACCGCTGAAAAACCAAATGCGTGTAAAGATGAATTTGGACGTCTGCGTGTTGGTGCGGCTGTTGGAGCTGGCGAAGGTAATGAAGAACGTATTGAAGCCTTAGTTAAAGCGGGGGTTGATGTACTTTTAATCGACAGCAGTCACGGTCATTCCGAAGGCGTATTACAACGTGTGCGTGAAACCCGTGCAAAATACCCAAATTTACCAATCGTTGCAGGTAATGTTGCAACCGCAAGCGGTGCGATTGCCTTAGCAGATGCAGGGGCAAGTGCGGTGAAAGTGGGGATTGGTCCAGGTTCAATTTGTACCACTCGTATCGTAACAGGTGTTGGTGTACCACAAATTACCGCTATTTCAGAAGCCGCAGAAGCATTAAAAGATCGTGGAATCCCTGTGATTGCCGACGGTGGTATCCGTTTCTCAGGCGATATCGCAAAAGCAATCGCAGCAGGTGCGTCTTGCGTAATGGTCGGTTCAATGTTTGCGGGAACAGAAGAAGCACCGGGTGAGATCGAATTATATCAAGGACGCTCATTCAAATCTTATCGTGGAATGGGATCCCTTGGAGCAATGTCAAAAGGCTCATCGGATCGCTACTTCCAATCAGATAATGCGGCGGATAAATTAGTACCAGAAGGTATTGAAGGACGCATTCCTTACAAAGGCTATTTAAAAGAAATTATCCACCAACAAATGGGCGGTTTACGTTCTTGTATGGGCTTAACAGGCTGTGCGACCATTGACGAATTACGCACCAAAGCAGAATTTGTACGCATTAGCGGTGCGGGTATTAAAGAAAGCCACGTTCACGATGTGAGTATTACTAAAGAAGCACCGAATTATCGTTTGGGTTAATATTTAAGAAAATTAAGCGGTTAAATTTTGTATTAAATTTGCAAATTTATTGTTTAATAAACTTATCGTTGCTACAATGCTAAAAATTGTAGCAACAAAAGAGGGCTTTATGTTTATTACAAGTAGAGAATTTAATCAAAATTTAGCGAAAGCAAAACAGCTCGCAGCAAATGAACCTGTTATTATTACTAATCGTGGTAATCCTGAATTTGTGCTAATGCGTTATGATGATTATCAAGTTCAAAAACAGGAAAAAAAACAAAGTGCTTACGAGTGGCTTTGTTCACAAGAAGATTATGGTGAGGCAGATATTGAGTTTGATATTCCGCCACGCTGTAAAGCTAATCGCCCTATTCCATTTGTAGATTATGGTTTAGAGGATGAATAATGTTTTTACTTGATACTAACCTTATTTCTGAAATCCGAAAAATCAAACAAGGGAAAGCAAATCCCAATGTTGTAGATTGGTTTAGAAGCACTTCCATAGAAGACTTTTATACTAATCCAACCGTTTTAATGGAAATACAACGTGGAATTTTAAGAAAAAAGTATAAAGATCCAAAACAATTTACAGCATTAACAAATTGGTATCAAAATAATGTGCTGAAAATGCTTAATGGACGCATTTTAAACATTACGCCAAAAACTGCTGAAATTTGTGCAAAATTGCATATTCCTGATCCTTCGCCTGAAAATGACGCTTGGATTGCAGCGAGTGTGATTGAACACAATTTAATTTTAGTCACACGCAATACCAAAGATTTTGAAGGATTAGGTATAAAATTATTTAATCCTTTTGTAGAACATTCAAAATAGAGAACAAAATGAACAACATACACAACCATAAAATTTTAATTTTAGATTTTGGATCACAATATACCCAACTTATCGCTCGTCGTGTGCGTGAAATAGGAGTCTATTGTGAGCTTTGGGCTTGGGACGTTACCGAAGAGCAAATTCGTGAATTTAATCCAACAGGGATTATTCTGTCTGGTGGACCTGAAAGCACCACAGAGCAAGGTAGCCCACGAGCCCCTGAATATGTATTTAATGCAGGCGTGCCAGTACTTGGTATCTGCTACGGAATGCAAACAATGGCAATGCAACTTGGTGGCTTAACCGAAGGATCAAATCATCGTGAATTTGGTTACGCACAGGTTGAATTAAAAGGACAAGATCAATTATTTGCAAAATTAAATGATGATCTTACCGCTTCAAATCCTCAGCTTGATGTATGGATGAGCCACGGCGATAAAGTGACTCAATTACCACAAGGTTTCCAAGTAACAGGCTTAACCCCAACTTGCCCGATTGCGGCAATGTCAGATGAAAACCGTCAATTTTACGGCGTACAATTCCATCCAGAAGTCACCCATACCAAACAAGGTTTAGGCTTATTAACTAATTTTGTGGTCAATATTTGTGGCTGTGAAACCAAATGGACGGCTGAAAATATTATTGAAGATGCTGTGGCTCGTGTTAAAGCACAAGTGGGTGATGACGAAGTCATTTTAGGCTTATCTGGTGGTGTCGATTCATCGGTAGTCGCATTATTACTACACCGTGCTATCGGCAAAAAATTACACTGCGTTTTCGTGGATAACGGATTATTACGTTTAAACGAAGCCGAACAAGTTATGGAAATGTTTGGTGATAAATTTGGATTAAACATTACCAAAGTTGATGCAGAGCAACGTTTCTTAGATCGCCTTGCAGGGGTTGATGAGCCAGAGGCAAAACGTAAAATCATTGGTAATGTATTCGTGGAAGTGTTTGATGAAGAATCTCACAAACACGACAACGTAAAATGGTTAGCACAAGGTACGATTTATCCTGATGTGATCGAATCTGCCGCAAGTAAAACCGGCAAAGCCCACGTGATCAAATCCCACCACAATGTCGGCGGATTACCTGATTATATGAAACTTGGCTTAGTTGAGCCGTTGCGTGAATTATTTAAAGACGAAGTGCGTAAAATTGGTTTAGCCTTAGGCTTACCTGCACAAATGCTCAACCGCCACCCATTCCCAGGACCAGGTTTAGGTGTGCGTGTTTTAGGCGAAGTAAAAAAAGAATATTGCGATTTACTCCGTAAAGCAGACGCTATTTTTATCGAAGAATTACACAATGCTGATTGGTACTACAAAGTCAGCCAAGCCTTTACGGTATTTTTACCTGTAAAATCTGTTGGCGTAATGGGTGATGGACGTAAATACGACTGGGTTGTGTCATTACGTGCCGTTGAAACTATCGACTTTATGACCGCACACTGGGCTCATTTACCTTATGACTTATTAGGTAAAATCTCAAACCGAATTATCAATGAGGTTGGAGGTATTTCTCGTGTCGTTTATGATGTGAGTGGTAAGCCGCCAGCGACGATTGAGTGGGAATAATTTTTACTTTTTATTAGAGATTTTGAGTATCAAACAATGCAAGTATCAAGGCTACGCTACCTTATTGCTTATGACATTTGTGATTCAAAGCGATTGTACAAGGTACATAAAAAAGTTGAAACTTATGCAATTGGAGGGCAAGAGTCTTTTTACGAGTGTTGGTTAACAGAATCTGAATTAATTACATTTAAACAAGAATTGGTAGAGTTATTGGATCTTGATGAAGATCGCATTTTCATTTTTCAAATTCCGCTGAGTACAAAACCTTTATTATTTGGAAAGGCAGAATTACAATCTATTTCCCCTTTTTTGATTGTATAGTGAGGAATTATGTCTAGTTTATATATTGATCGCAAAGGAGTAGAGCTAAAATTAAGTGGAGAAGTGTTAATTTGTTATGAAAATGAAGAGCGTATTGGCACTATTCCTCTTGTTTCGGTTGATCGTATTTATTTGAAAGGTGATGTAAAGTTACAAGCATCATTACTTGCTAAATTAGGAAAACGAGGTATAGGAATTATTTTTTTATCCGGGAGAAAAAATATACCCTCTTTATTTTTACCTCAACCCCATAATGATGCCCATCGTAGAGTCATACAATATGAACTTTCACATAATGAGCCTTTTTGTTTAGCTTTTTCAAAGAAAATTATTCAACTTAAATTAGAAACACAAAAAAATTGGTTATCACAAGCTTTAAATTTGAGAGAAGATAAACAATCTTTATTAACACCTAAAGTAAAGGAATTAAATGAGTTGATTACAAAGATCAACCAGCAGACTAATCTTGCTTCATTACGAGGCGTTGAAGGACGAGCTGCTTCTGTTTATTTTATGGCATTAAGTCAATATTTACCCAAGTCATTGGATTTTAATGGAAGAAATCGCCGTCCACCACGAGATCCTTTTAATGCGGTACTCTCATTAAGTTATACTCTGTTACATAGTGAAGCCGTCTTAGCTAGTTATGGTGCAGGACTTGACCCCTATATTGGATTTTATCACTCTCTTGATTTTTCTCGAGAGTCTTTTGCATGTGATTTGGTTGAGCCAATTCGTCCACTTGTAGATAATTGGTTAATAGGGTTATTTCGTAGTAAAGAATTGAGAATTGAATACTTTTCAACAACTCAATCAGGATGTATGTTAGGTAAAACAGGAAGAATAAACTTTTATAAAGCGTATGAAGAACAAGCGGAACAATGGCGAAAAATACTTACAGAAAATTGTCATGATATTATTCAAGTATTGAAAGAAGTTGAGTTACCTAATTTACCACAACGTAAAGAAAGTATAGAACCTTCATCTCCTCAGCAACTAACAGAATTACAATGGCAAGAATTGTTAGAACATTATTATTTTAATCAACACACAATGATGCAAAATATTGAATTTTCATTTTGAGGTAACAAATGAAAAAATATTTGATTGGTTATGATATTGCTGATGAAAAACGTTTACAACGTATCTATCGTAAAGTACTCAAATATGCGACTCCTATTCAATATAGCCTTTTTATTTTTGAAGGAGAAGACGTCTTATTACAAAAGTGCATTAATGATATATTGACTGTTTTTGATGAAAAAGAAGATGATTTACGGATCTATCCATTATCCACAAGAGGGTTACAATGGACAATAGGCAAACCATTATTTCCTGAAGGTATTATTTGGACTGGGTTACCTGCTGGATTTATAAGTTAAATTTAGGTAAAATATAACAGTTTTCTATTGTTGCTCTAAACAATACAATAAATATTTTGTGTGTTTTTTATACAATTAAGAGGTTAAGTTTATAATGCGATTAAAAAATTGGAAACGATATTCTGTAAGCATTGTAAAACAAGGCTTAGCGTTATTGCCACAGTAGAAATACATGCCCTGTTTTAAAGGGATTGAGACTGAGATTCATATTGAACATCAACTTACGAGTAATCGTAGAAATACATGCCCTGTTTTAAAGGGATTGAGACATTAAATGTACTTCCTGCACGGTATAGATGTAACCGTAGAAATACATGCCCTGTTTTAAAGGGATTGAGACTGTTTCTCCTATGAGATTAGTTAATAAAAGTGTATGTAGAAATACATGCCCTGTTTTAAAGGGATTGAGACTTATAATACGCAATTTGCTCATTAATGTCACATTCGTAGAAATACATGCCCTGTTTTAAAGGGATTGAGACTACTTGTTATCTATGTCTTTCTCCCATCTTTGTACGTAGAAATACATGCCCTGTTTTAAAGGGATTGAGACTTATCTATATTTAAGATATCTCAAATGTCTAAAATGTAGAAATACATGCCCTGTTTTAAAGGGATTGAGACGTATCTACGTATATTAGGATCTCCATTAGATTCTGTGTAGAAATACATGCCCTGTTTTAAAGGGATTGAGACTTTAATGGTCTTTATTACAAAGAGGGTCAGAGTAGAAATACATGCCCTGTTTTAAAGGGATTGAGACTTTCTTCAGACATATTTTCTCCTCTAATCTAAAAAGTAGAAATACATGCCCTGTTGAAAAGGGATTGAGACTCGTTTTAATGTACTCTTTCATTTCTTTTTGTCGTAGAAATACATGCCCTGTTTTAAAGGGATTGAGACTTAAAACTATACCTACTATACCTTTAGGATTAGTAGAAATACATGCCCTGTTTTAAAGGGATTGAGACTTTCTTCAGACATATTTTCTCCTCTAATCTAAAAAGTAGAAATACATGCCCTGTTGAAAAGGGATTGAGACTCGTTTTAATGTACTCTTTCATTTCTTTTTGTCGTAGAAATACATGCCCTGTTTTAAAGGGATTGAGACTAAAGCTATTCATCATGCTTTTTTATTTTTGTTTGTAGAAATACATGCCCTGTTTGAAAGGGACTGAATTATTTCCATAATAAAAGTGTGATCCATCTCAAAATATAGCCGTATATTTTTGATTTGTTTTTTCTAAGTGATATACAATCTAGCTATCTGTATTAAGAAGAGGATAGTTATGACGACATTAATTTCCACATCTTGCCAAGTGGCTTTTACTGCGATGATTTATCATTTGGAGCAGTTGGCTAATGAAACAAATACTCCCTTTCCAAAAGAACAATTTCAAACAGTATTACTGCCTTTAGAGAATCACGATTTTTTACGGCGAATTATTGATAGGGCACAATCTATTACCTTAGGCTCTGATAATGATAACAATCACCCTTTTACTTATTCTCAAGAAAAATTGTATAGTTTATTTAAAACAGTTAACCTTTCTGAAAAACCTTCACAAGATATAAATAACCAACCTGAATATGCTTATCCTTTAGAACAAATATCGGCAGATAATATTTTTCCTAAAAAAGCAGAAGAAGTGCAGGTGGATTATGCCAATTTATGGACTTCTTTTTTTGAGAGTATCTCTTTGATTCCAGCAGATCCCAAACAAAATATGGATTTATGGTTAGATCATTTTGATACGCTATATCAATGTTTTATGAGTAATATTCCTTCTCGCACTTATGGTGTTCCTTTCTATGATTACAGTAAAACAATAACAGCTTTGGCAACAGCTCTTTGGCGTTGGCATAATGATGATAATATTCAACTTAGTAAGTTAAAAGAGAGAAATAAAAATGGAAATGATGATAATGAAAAACCATTTTTACTTATTTCTGGAGACTTCTTTGGTGTTCAAGAGTTTATTTTTGCAGGGAGTAAGGAAAGTAATAAACAGGTTGCAAAATTATTACGGGGACGTTCGTTTCAAGTATCTCTTTTCACAGAGTTGGCAGCACTTAAAATTTTACAGACATTGGAGCTACCAAGTACAAGCCAAATTTTAAATGCCGCAGGTAAATTTTTAATTATTGCACCAAATACACAGCAAACAGAAGATCATTTAAAAGACATAATAAAAAATTTTAATCAATGGTTTATTCAAAATACCTGTGGTTTAGCAGGTATTGGTATTGCAACAACAATTGCAGGAATTGACGAATTTGAAGGTGAGAAGTTTAAAGCATTACAGGATAAATGCTCTTTAGATCTTGAAAAAATAAAATTACAACGGCTTGGTCTAACTACTTTTAAAAATCCTGTTCAAGATATGCAATATTCTTATGGCTGTTGTAAATTAAATCAATATTTTCCTGCTTTAGAGGAATCAGAAAAATTATCTTTAATGTCAAAATCTCAAATTAAAATTGGTGAAAATTTAGTTAAAAAAGATCGCTTATTTGTATGTGATTGTAGTACAGATATTAAAAAATTTGAAAGCACACAAATATTAGATCTTGACATTTTTGGCTATAAAGTCGTTTTTACTAGTAATAAAGAAGAAACAGGAGAATTGGGAGACGTTAATATTCATCGTTTTTGGGATTTTTCTTTACCAAAAGATTTAAAAACACCAGTTTGGAATGGTTATGCCCGCCGTTATATTAATGGTTATGTATCTGTTTTTGATGAAAATTCACAATTAGAAAAGGATAAATATCAAAATATTGATGAAGAGAATAAAATTGAAAAAGGGGTAATAAAAACGTTTGATTATTTAGCTTGTGAAGATCGTAAAGAGCGTATTTCTGACACTGAAACTAAAAATTATATTGGACAATCAGCATTAATGACACTTAAAGGTGATGTGGATAATTTAGGTTCGATTTTCAAGCAAGGATTAGGAAATACAACTTTAGCGAAAATGACAACCCTTTCTCGTCAGATGAATCAATTTTTTAGTTTGTGGCTACCTGCTTATTGTAATGAGAATAAGGAAAATATTTATACTGTATTTGCAGGAGGTGATGATTTCTTTTTAATTGGTTCTTGGCATAGCACACAAAAAGTTGCTTTTGAAATGCAAAAGCAGTTTAAAAAATATGTGGCTAATAATGAAGAAATTCATTTCTCTGTGGGAATGGTTATGTCAAAGGTGGATTACCCTGTTTCTCGTTTAGGTGAGTTGGCAGAAGAGACACTTGAAAAATCTAAAGAAATGAAAGGAAAAAATGCCGTCACTATTTTTGATCTCTCTGTTTCTTGGAATGAATGGGATGATTTTGTTAAGTTAGAAGATGAAATTAAACAATTAGCAACGGAATATAATATTTCAACGTCTTATTTATATTCTTTAATTCATTTATCAAAACAAGCAGAAATTGCAAAAAGTGATAAAGATCTAACCGCTACAATGTGGCGAAGTCATTTTTATTATAAAACAGCTCGTTATGTGGTGGATAAATTACCAAAAGAGAAAAAACAACAGGCGTTAGAACGTATTTCTAAAAAACTAGGGGAAAGTGGTATTGCCAAATATGATCAAAACTTCCAAATACCATTATTTAATTATTTCTATAAACAACGTAAATAAGGAAATCTTATGGATACAAATAAAATTGATTTCAAAATAGTAGATAGTGAACTTTTTGGCAATATAGCACAAGAAGCCGCTAAATATATTAAACATACTGATAAATGTAATAAACATACATTTTATGATAAAAAATTAAGAAAAGAGAAAAAACAATGTAATGAAAAATCTAATAAACAAACCCAGTTGCGTAAATTTTATGATGAGTTAGCAATGTGGAATGAGAAGGTGCAACTTAATCGTGAAAACCGAGATGAAGAATATAAAAAGCAAGAGGTTTTTATCAAGATGTTAAAAGCGAAGGTTGCCTATGCAGAAGGTAGGGGGCATATAGATATTCATTTTAGTGAGGTTTTTAACCAAGTGATGGATCAAATAGAAAATGCAATAACATTAAAATATGCCAAATTATTTATGGAAGCCGTGATGGGATATTGTAAATATTTTGAAGAAAAAAATAAAAACTAAAATTGTTAAGGAGCAAATTATGAAACTAGAAAAGATTATAGAAATTACAGCAACATTAAGACTTGAAACAGGGCTACACATTGGGGCTGGTGATAGTGAAATGCACATTGGTGGTATTGGTAACTCAGTAATTAAACATCCATTTACTCAATCACCTTATATTCCCGGTTCTAGTCTTAAAGGAAAGATTCGTAGTTTATTAGAATGGCGTAGTGGTAAAGTTCAAGAAACCCCATTATCTTTAAATGATTTTAAAGATGGTAATAAAGATGTAAAACAGATTTTACAGCTATTTGGTATTGGGGCAGATAGTGAAAATGATGAAAAAAAATTACAAGAAATTGGTGTTTCTCGTCTTGCTTTTTGGGATTGTTCTTTGAATAAAGATTGGGAAGATAAAATTCGTGAAGATAATTTACTTTTAACAGAAGCTAAAAGTGAAAATACCATTAATCGTATTACAGCAACAGCAGATCACCCTCGCCAAACAGAGCGTGTGCCAGCAGGAGCGAAGTTTGATTTTAAATTAACAATGCGTAAGTTTGAAAGTGATGATGGTAAAGGATTATTAGAACTTGTTTTAAAAGGCTTACGTTTATTAGAACTTGATAGTCTTGGTGGAAGCGGTTCTCGGGGCTATGGTAAAGTGAAATTTGAAAAATTAATGGTAGATAATGTAGAAAAAGATTTAACTACAATTAATCCTTTTGAATAAGGAGTTGTAATGAAAACTTATCGTATAACGATTGAAACATTAACGGCTTTCGGTACGCCAATAGTGGGCGATACTTTATTTGGGCAAATTTGTTGGGGTATTCGTCATCAATTTGGTAATGAGTGTTTAGAAACTTTGCTACAAGGTTACACACAACATAATCCTTTTCTTGTGGTTTCAAATGCAATGCCAAGTGGTTATATTCCATTGCCGACTATTCCTTCAAATTTATGGCAAGAAGGTGATGAAAAAGATCGTAAAAAACTGAAAAAGAAAAAGTGGTTAGAGATAAATACTATTAAAGAATTTACAAAACTTTGGCAACAAAAAGCAGTGGCTGAAAGTGATATTAAAAATTTCAAAATGGAAAATAGTACACAACCACATAACAGTATTAACCGAGCAACAAGTACTACAGATGATCAAAGTTTTGCACCATTTTCGCAAAGTCAGATTTGGTATGATAAAGACACACAACTTGATTTCTATGTTGTTTTAGATGAACAGCGTTTTAGCATTGATGAACTAAAACAAGTATTAGAGAATATGGGCAAATTTGGTTATGGACGTGATGCAAGTGTTGGGTTGGGCAAGTTTCTCATTGTAGATGAAAGCATACAAGCAGTTCAATTATCACAAGAAAATGCAAATTGTTATTTAACCTTAGCAAATTGCTCGCCTGTGAATAATGGACTAGATTCACAAAGAAGTTTTTATCAAGTTGAAACTCGTTTTGGTCGTCACGGAGATATGGATGCACTGAGTGGGAAGCCTTTTAAAAAACCGATCATACTTGCCAAAATGGGGGCTATTTTTACGCCGTTAAGTTTTGAAGAAAAATTATTTATTGGTAATGGCTTAGCAGGTGTTTCTCATTCAAATGATAAAGCGGTTCATCAAGGTTATGCTCCTGTTATTGCTTTACATATAGACTTTAAGGAAGATAAATAATGAAAGAATTTATGAAAACTCATCAAGTTTATTTAACCCCTTTAACGCCTATCCATATCGGTTGTGGTGAAGAGTTTGAACCGACTAATTATGTGATTGATGATAATGTTTTGTATCATTTTGAGCCGAGTAAACTTCCATTAAATGAGTATCAACAAGATGATTTATATCAAGCAGTTCAACGGAATGATTTATTGTCTGTTCAAAAGTTTTATAAAGATAATGCAAAGCAATATTCTGGTATTTCACATTATTTTTCTAAAATAAGTGATAGCTTTGCAGATGAGTGGCAAAATCTTGGAAAAGTTGCACAGCGTGAAAAAAATGGTAATAAGGTTATCAATAATTTTGTCATTGAGCGTCAAAGTTATTCCAGTCTTTTAAATCAACCTTATATTCCTGCAAGTAGTGTAAAAGGAGCATTAGTTACAGCTTATTTGGATTATTGTCATCAGCAAAAGGGAAATCCTAAATATGTAAATAAACGAGATGATAAAGATTTAAAAAAAGAATATGTGGGTGATTTTGCAAAGAGTCGTTATAGACATCTTTCATTCGGTGATTTTATGCCAACTTATAAGGAAGTAGGAACGAAGATTTACTATGCCGTAAATCACCAAAGAAAATTATCAGATAAAAAAAGAGAAGGCAATCCTTATCAAAGAAGAGAAAGTATTTTAGGTGGACAATATCGTTCTTTTAAAGCTGAAATTAGTATAAAAAATGAAAAATTTAATTTTATTAAAGAGTTAGATATTTTACAAAAATATTCTCTTGATCTTTTTGAAGAAGAATTAAACGTGTTATTTGAAAGAAATCTTATTTCAGTAGATACTAAAAAAGCATTATCAAATATAGTAACTATAAAAAATACTTATTTGGTAAGACTGGGTAAAAATGGTGCTGATAGTAAAATTTATCGTGGTCAAGATGTGGCAAAAATAAATATTCCACAATTAAGAAAATCATTAAATCGTCCACTTACGTGGTGGCTTGCAGGAGATAATAAAACACAGTCTACTGATTTATTACCTTTTGGTTGGGCATTATTAGAAATTGATCCAAATTCTGATAATAATGATCTCAAAGAATGGTGCAATAAGAATAAAGTAAATAGTGTAAATTTTGATGAAATCTACCAAAATCAAAAACAAGTTCAAGAGCAAATTAAACTTATTGAGCAAGAACAACAGCAAAAATTGGTACAAGAGCAACAAGCATTAAAAGAAGAACAAGAAAGACAAGCAAGTCTTTCAGAAAATCAAAGAAAGATTGAGCAAACACTTAAGGCTTGGGACGATTATGAAGTAAAAAGATATACTGATAATTCACAAGTTTTTGTTGAAGCACAAGAACTTGTAAAAACTGCTATTTCGGAAAATTGGGATCAAAATGATAAGGCTCTTTTACGTGCTATTTTTGATTATAGTGACGAAAAAAGTGTATTTAATCGTAAAGTAGAGGGTTTAGATTTAAGTAAAAGTGCTGGTAAGTTAAAAGGCAAAGCAAAAGAATTTAAACAACTTCTTAATCAATTACAAGAGTAATAATGTTATTAAACACAATGCAACTGGCTCGTTATCGCTTTATTTTCAGAGTGACAGAGCCAATTTTCTTGCCTGATTATGCAGGTTCAACATTACGAGGCGTATTTGGGCAGGCGTTACGCAAAATATCTTGTATGACAAAGCAGGATAATTGTAAAGCGTGTCCGCTTTATCAAACCTGTCCTTATACTAATATTTTTGAAACACCTCCTAAAGAGCATCAAATTCAAAAATTTAGTCAAGTGCCAAATGGATATATTATTGAACCTCCACAGTGGGGAAGAAAAACATATCAAATAGGTGAGGAACTTAGTTTTGAGCTAGTTTTATTTGGAAAATTAATCGAGCAACTTCCACTTATTGCATTTGCTTTTCAGCGAGCATTTCAATATTCCGTTGCAAAAGGTAAGGGGGAATTAGTCGATATTCAACATCAATTAAATAATCAGTTTGATTCTATTTATTATGATAAAAAATTATTGGATCATAAAACAGTAATACAAATGATTGGACAACTGTCAGACTCTATACAGTTGATGATAACAACACCTTTAAGGTTACAATCAGATGGTAAACCACTAAATGAAAAAAGTATTACTATTGAACGTTTTTTAATCGGATTAGCAAAGCGGATTTCACTATTAAGTGAATTTCACGCTCAGCCACTTGAATTAGATTTTGTAAGATTACAACAAGAACTGACCGCTATTGATGATCACAAACAGCTTAAATGGTTAGATTGGAAACGTTATTCTTCTCGTCAAAATCAAAAAATGGCACTAGGTGGGGTAGTAGGTAAGTGGACATTACACAATGTGTCAGAAGATTGGTTAAAATTACTTTATTGGGGACAGTGGTTACATTGTGGTAAAAATGCTACATTTGGACTTGGTAAATATGAAATGACAAATTTATAGTTAATAGTTTACTTAATAAATCACTTCAAAATACATAATAGGAGTATAAAAATGTTTAATTTTTGGAATGAAATTCATAATAATTATACCAGTATAATTACATTTTTTGATGATATTGGCATTATTATTACATTTTCAACATTAGTCTTCACTTTATGGAATTTTCTTTCTAATTATAAAAATAATAAGAAGCTGAATAAAAATATTCAAATCAAATTATTATGTGAAGGGAAAAAACCTAAAATTTTGTCACAGACGATTAAAAGAAGATATTTTACACGTTCAGAAGTACAAGGTATTTTAGGAAATTGTTATGCAAAAGCTCAACGGTATGACAGTTCATTCCTATCAACTAGAATTTTTTCAAAACAATTAGAAAAAGTACAAAATGGAGAGAGTGATATTTTAGAAATTACGATTACATCTTCAGAAGAGTTTGATAAATTTCAAAGTAGTGAGTAGTAATAGTTTAATCACTATTTAGGTAAGTAGAAACATAGATAGAGAACGACATCTTTCTAAAGTTCTCTTTAATGCTGTTTTATCATTAAGTTATACTTTATTATATAGCGAAGTGGTATTAACAGCTTATGGTACAGGGCTACCAACTGGATTTATTAGTTAATTTTAGGTAAAATATGACCACTTTCTATTGTAGGAATGGTAAATAAAAGATGAATATTTTTGTTTTTTTAATCAATTTAGGAGTTAAGTCTGCAATGCAATCAAAAAATTGGAAACACTATTTTGAAAGCCTTGTGGCACAACGCTTAGGGATATATCCACAGTAGAAATACATGCCCTGTTTTAAAGGGATTGAGACCAAGCTGCAGCTCTTGGACTTGGTGCAACTATTGGGGTAGAAATACATGCCCTGTTTTAAAGGGATTGAGACGGATTTTATTGCGGATTGTTTTAGTTAAAGTTTTGTAGAAATACATGCCCTGTTTTAAAGGGATTGAGACAAAATTATGAGCTATACTCTCTTTCTTTAATCTGTAAAAACACATGCCCTGTTCATGCCTTGATGAATGGATATTTTGATGGGTTGATAGTCGGAAATGATAAATAAATGTAAAAATAGTATAGTTAGTAAATTAAACTTAAATTAGTACTATGATTTTGTAAGGAAGCATTAGTAAACGTAGTTTACGTATATGTTCCCAAATGCACGGGATAACATATTTTGCAAATTATTCATTTTATTTGACCGCTATCTTTTAGACTTTATAGTGTTTTAGATTATTTTATATCGAGCAACGGGTGGATATACGCAAACTAACGTTTGCTAATGCCACCCCTACGATCCAAATAGCTATTTATGTAAATTATTAGTAAAGGTAAATTACATAAAAAATATGAATTTGGCGTGAAAGCAAGTTTTGTTATAAGCCAAAATGGAAACTGAAACTGGATATTAGGTGCTTTGCATTATTGTCCTGGTAATCCTTATGATGGGAATACACTATTGCCCCAAGTTGAACAAATAGAGAAATTAACAGGCATAGCAGTTAAAGTTTGTAGAGTAAGCAAAGGCTATAGAGGAAAATCAAGTAAAGTTGAAGGTATAGACATTCTTCATACAGGTTTAAACAAGAAGAAGTGCGATTGAACCAATTATTGGGCACATGAAATCTGATGGAAAATTAGAAAGATGCTATCTTAAAGGCTGTCTTGGTGATGCAATGAATATTATTCTTAGTGCAGTTGGACAAAATATCCATAAATTACTAAAGGAGTTCGCTTCCTTTTTGACTAAATGTTTTATTTTATTTTTTCTCACCCAATAGTATAGGTTATACTTTTGGGTGAGTTGTTCAGGGATGGCTATTAATTATCATTTTATGTAATTGAAGGATAAAATAGACAAACCACTACTTATTTATAACTTTTTAACATAAGATAGAACTTTTTATTATTTATAAAATATAGATTGAACAGGTATCCTCAGCTTATCTTTACACTTTGGGAGATTTTATGAAACTAAGTACCAAATTTTCTTTAATGGCAACAGTATTGTTATTTACTGGTGTAGCTCAAGCCTCTGGTAAAACTTTTTATTATTGTACAGATAAAGCACCAAAAGGCTTTAGCCCTATTTTACTAATAGATGGCAAAACCTATAATGCAACATCACAGCAGGTTTATAATCGTTTAGTTGAGTTTAAACGTGGAACAACAGATATTGAGCCTGTATTAGCTGAAAGCTGGGATATTAGCGATGATGGTTTAACTTATACTTTTCATTTACGTCAAGGGGTTAAATTTCATTCTAGTAAAATATTTACCCCAAGCCGTGATTTTAATGCTGATGATGTGATTTTTTCATTTCAACGTATGTTAGATGACAAACATCCATTCCATAATGTTTCAAATGGTATTTATCCTTATTTCAAAGGAATGGGATTTCCTAAGTTAATTAAATCTCTCAAAAAAGTAGATGATCATACTATCGAGTTTGTATTAAGCAAACCAGATTCAACGTTTTTATCTAGTTTAGGTATGGATTTTACTTCAATTCATTCGGCTGAATATGCTGATAAAATGATGAAAGAAGGAAAACCAGAAACTATTGATAAACTTCCTATTGGAACAGGTCCTTTTGTTTTTGCTGGATATAAAAAAGATCAAAAAATTCGTTATTTTGCCAATAAAGAATATTGGAAAGGAAAAGCTGATTTTGATCGTTTAATTTTTGATATTGTCCCTGATGCGACGACTCGTTATGCCAAATTAATGAAAGGCGAATGTGATCTTATTGAGTTTCCAAATCAAAATGATATTCCAGCAATGGATAAAAATCCAAAAATTAATTTATTAAGATATAAGGGTATGAATGTCTCTTATATTGCGTTTAATAATGAAAGACCTATTTTTGATAATGTAAAAGTACGTGAAGCATTAAATTATGCAGTGGATAGAAAAGCCATTATTGATATTGTCTATAAAGGCTTTGGTGTTCAAGCTAAAAATCCATTAGCACCAACTGTTTGGGGCTATAATGATGATATTCAGCCTTACACTCAAGATATTGCAAAAGCAAAACAATTGCTTAAAGACGCTGGTTATCCAGATGGTTTTACAATGAAAGTGTTAATGAATGATCATAAAAAAGGAGCTTCATTACCTGAACCAAGCAAATTAGCAACGCTCATTAAATCTGACTGGGAAAAAATCGGTGTTAAAGTTGAACTAGTCAATGAAGTTCTTGATTATAGAAAACGTGCTAGACAAGGTAATTTTGATGCTATTATCGCAGGTTGGTCTGGTGATAATGGTGATCCTGATAACTTCTTATCACCTCTTCTAGGTTGTGAAAATATTGGCATCAATAATTATGGTCGCTTCTGTAATAAAGAATTTGATGCGTTACTCACCAAAGCAAAAGGTTTATCAAATAAAGAAGAACGAGCAAAACTATATAAACAAGCTCAAGTGATTGTTAGACAACAAATGCCTTGGGTAACAGTTGCGCATTCCATTATTGCAGTTCCAACAAGTACACGAGTAATGGATTATAAAACTAGTCCATTTGGCTATGTTTATTTATATGGAACAAAATTAAAAGATAAATAATTCTTTATAAAAAAGAAAAAAGCATAGATTATTTCTATGCTTTTTTTATTTGGTGAATTCAAATTTTTAATGCAATTTTTTGTCCTTTATACCCATATTACTCATAAAATATGGGCTATTATAGATATATAATAGCCCTAAAATATATGACAAGAAATACAATTTTATTATTTCAATACACGCTCAATAAAGTCGGTTACCCAAGTAAGGACTTCTGCTTTATTTATTTCATTAAAGCTTTCGTGCTGTCCATTTGGATTTAGTTTATGTTCAAAATATTTACCCTGTAATTTATCAAGAGTTGTTTTGGTTTCATTTAATAACACCAATCTATCGTCACTTCCGTGAATCCACAATGTTGGTAATTCACCAAAATTAGATCCCGAATCAATAATAGGAAGTATATTTTGCATCGCTCGTAAAGTAGTATGTTTAAATGCACCATGCCATACTAACGGATCATTTTGATAATCAATACCGACGGCTGGATCACGTGATAACGTCGCTGTATCTAATGGAGTATCAGGAATACTCTCTAATTCTGCTAAATCAGAAATCATTGTTCGTTTTCCAAGTAAAGGAGCAGATAGTATCAATGCATTCACATCATTACCATAACGTTGCACATAACGAGCCGCTATCATTCCGCCCATTGAGTGTCCAATAACAACGAATGGAAGCATTGGATATTTTTGTCGCATCTGTTTAACTACACAATGTACATCATCAACAACAGCTTCATAATCATCAATCAGAACTCGTTCTCCATCAGATAATCCGTGTCCTAGATGATCAGGTCCGAATACTCTTGCTCCATTTTGTGTAAGCGTATCTGCTACGTATTGATAACGCCCTAAATGCTCTCCATAACCGTGTATTAATAACGCCAAATAACGTGGCTGTTCATTACACCAGTCATATACGGCAATATTACTATTACTTCCTTGAATAAAACTCACTTGTTGTTTGCTCATAATTCTTTACCTCGCTTATCATAAAAATCCCCTAAAAAATAGCATAAAAGAGTAAAAAATAAAATGATATTCTTAAGCAAAAATCAGTCAGTTTTTATTCTAATTTGTAAAAAAATCAAACAATCCTACCGCTTGTTTATTACATTATTATTTTATAGAATAATCGTTTTATAAAAAGATAAATTTATCACTTGATCGGAACAAATATTTTTGTCTCTAATTTAAATTAAAGTTTCACCTTTTTTATAAAACATATAACTACTGCACTGATTGGAAATAAGGAGACAATTTTATGTTAAAAAACTTCTTTCAGTTTCTATTATCACACTTTCTGTTTCAACTTATTGTTATGCTACTGATGATTATTCAAAAAAAGTAGAAACATTAACCATACTTGCTCAACAAGGTTAGCTAATCTTGGTTATATGTATGAAATGGGCTATGGCGTGGAAAAATCATACTCGAAAGCAATTGAGCGGTATCGTAAAGCGGCTAGACAAGGCAATGAAACTGCAAAACGAAATCTAAAAGGACTGGGAGAAAAAGAATAATTTAATATTTTATTACTATCAAACGGTTAGATTTTTTTAAAAATTTGTAAATAATCATCCCCCCTCCCTAACCCTCCCCCGCAAGCGGAGGAGGGAGTTTTTGGATTGTATTGTTATTCCTCTTTGTACTTGCAGGGCGAGGTAAGGAAGAAAGAGATAACGAATTTCAAATACAATTTTGCCCTGCCACTCAGAATACAAACTTACTAAATAACCTTAGGTTCTTAACCCTACTCCCTTTTCCAGTAAACGATAAACAATGCTATATAACACTGCTATAAAAATCGCTAAAATTGAAAAAGTATAGTAAATCGAAACATCACTAATTCCTAAAAAACCATAACGAAAACCATTAACCATATACATAATTGGGTTGAATTTTGATACACCTTGCCAGAAATCAGAGAGTAATGAAATAGAATAAAATACGCCGCCTAAATAAATTAGAGGCGTTAAAATAAAGGTAGGGATAAGGTTGATTTCATCAAAACTTTTGGCATAAATCGCATTAATTAATCCTGCTAAAGCAAACATTATGATGGTCATTAGCATAATCGCAATAATCACTAACCACGAGTAAATATCATAAGAAACAAAACACAATGCAACAGTAGTGACAAGAATACCAACAATCCCTGCTCTCACAATACTTCCTGCCACATAACCACCAATAATAGTATGAGTGGAAAGAGGAGAAACCAATAATTCTTCAATATGTTTGGAATATTTACTTAAAAAGAATGACGAGGCTGCATTGCCATAAGCAGAGGTAATGGCAGACATCATTATTAAACCCGGTGCAATAAATTGAACATAATTCACGCCATCCATATCACCAATACGCGTACCGATTAATTTACCAAAAATAAAGAAATAAAGTGTGGTAGTAATCATTGGTGGAATTAGTGTTTGTCGCCAAATTCGAAATATTCGTTTTGTTTCTTTGCGGACTAATGTATAAAAACCTGTTAAATTTTGCATTTTATTCTGCCATATCAATAAATAATGTTTCAAGACGGTTTGCTTTATTTCGCATACTCACAACTTCTACATTTTGTTCATTAAGCTGTTGAAATAATTGATTTAAACCCTGTGTTCTCGTTACTTCTACTTCAATAGTATTGTCATCTACCCATTGAAAAGGATAATTTGGTAGTTCAAGGGAGCATTTTTTATTCAAATCAAGTAAAAATAGTTCACTTTTTAATTTAGTTAATAGTGCTTTCATTGAGGTATTTTCTACAATTTCACCATTTTGCATAATACCAATATTACGACATAAACTTTCTGCTTCTTCAAAATAGTGAGTAGTTAAAATAATAGTGGTGCCTTGTTGATTAAGTTCTTTTAAAAACTCCCACAGTGAACGACGTAATTCAATATCTACCCCTGCTGTGGGCTCGTCTAAAATAAGTAATCTAGGATTGTGCATTAAGGCACGTGCGATCATTATTCGGCGTTTCATTCCGCCAGAAAGGGCATAAGAAAGCGTGTGACGTTTCTCCCATAGTTCTAATTTTTTTAACCAGTACTCTGCTCGTTTTATTGCTTCTTTACGTGGTACACCATAAAACCCTGCTTGATTAACTAAAATATCTTCTACTTTTTCAAAAGTATTAAAATTAAACTCTTGTGGCACTAATCCAATTTGTTGTTTTAATTTCTGTTTTTGAGTATCTAAATCATAGCCAAATACTTTCACAGTCCCACTGGTTTTATTAACCAATGAGCTGATAATTCCAATAGTCGTTGATTTCCCTGCTCCGTTATGTCCTAACAAAGCATAAAAATCTCCCTGTTCTACAGTTAAATCAATACCCTGAACCGCTTTTACACCTGAGGCATATTGTTTAACAAGTTGTTTAATTTCTAATGCGTACATTTTTTCTTTTCAGTAATAAGTAAATGGGAAACCAGTGAGCATTAAGCCACTGGTCGAATGGTCGATTCATCAATTTCTGCATTAAATGTACGGCTTAATAAATTAAGTTTAGGATCATTTATTAATGTACTTTTTGCTTCATTGGTTAATTGCTCAAAGATTTCTCGCTTAATTTCTAAGGCTGTTTGGTGTTTCTGACTTTCAGGAATAGTTTCAGCAATGGTTAATGAATAACTAAGATCTTGTTCTTTCAATGCCTCAATTAATGCTTGATGAATTTCTGGTTTATCTAAATGAGCCATTGCAGGAGTTAATACCAATTGCAGTTTATCCTCTTTTTGGTCAGCGATATAGCAATTTAACGCCATTAAACGCGATAAACCAGAAACTCTTGAATTGTAAATAATTTGACACCAACGATCTCTTTCACAAGAAAGTTGCGTGATTTTTTCGGTTAATTCAGGGGTTCGCTGTTGTAAGATCGCTTGTTTAATATCTGAAGGCTTAGCTGTTTCAATCTCATTACCTAATTCAGGATCGAGCCACTGCCAGCGATAATGTTCATCATCTTCCTGTCTCTCGCCTTGTTTTTCTACAATTTCAGCCGTTGAATTGGCTTGTGTTAAACTGGCTAAACGTTGTTGTAAATCTGATGCGCTTTGTGTTTTTTTCTTTTCTGTAATAGCAGGCTTTACTTCAACCTTTTTTTTTTCTGTTTCGTTTAATTTTGCTTTACGATTTTTAAGTTGTTCACGTGCTTGTAATGCAGCTAACGCAGGTGATAAAGAGTTTTTTTCTATCTTTTTCTCATCAACAAGCTCTACCATAGCGGTAACTTGTTGATCAGAATTTGCAAATTGTTGTGAAGATGTAACCGCTTGTTTTGATACGTTTTCTACGACGGCTATCTGAGATTGATTATTTTGCTGAATAGTTGCAACTGAAATAACTTCATTTTCTATACGTTTTGGGTGAAATGCTAAAGCCCGCAACATCGTCATTTCAACGCCTTCTCTCGGTTCACTGGCAAAAGGAAGATCTTTTTTTCCCATTAGCATTAATTGATAGAAAAATTGTATATCTTCAGGAGAAAGTCGTTTCGCTAAAAAATGCAAAGGCGTTTCTTCCATAGCGGTATTAGGTAGTAATTGTAAGATTGCAATTTGATGGAGAGTTTCTGCAACAGCACTTAATAGCGATTGCCAATCCACTCCTCTATGTGCCACATCATCAATGACTGCCATTAATTTTTCACCATCCGCAAGTGCGAGAGCTTGTACTAATTCTAATGGCTGGTTATCATCTAATAGCCCTAACATTTGTTGCACAATAGGAAGAGTAATATTGGCATTGCTTACCGCAATGGCTTGATCTGTTAAACTCAAGGCATCGCGGATACTCCCCTGTGCTGATTTAGCTAATTTCTCTAATGCTAATTCTTCAAAAGGAATATTTTCTTGATTAAGAATAAAAGCAAGATGATCACTAATCTGATGTTGATCTAAAGCACGCAAATGAAATTGCATACAGCGAGAAAGAATAGTAATCGGTAATTTTTGAGGATCTGTTGTAGCCAATAAAAATTTTACATACTCAGGTGGCTCCTCTAAGGTTTTAAGTAAAGCATTAAAACTATGACGAGAAAGCATATGCACTTCATCAATTAAATAGACCTTAAAACGTCCCACCGTTGGCTTATATTGGACATTATCCAATACTTCCCTAGTATCTTCCACTTTAGTACGAGAGGCTGCATCAATCTCAATTAAATCAATAAAACGCCCCTCTTCAATGGCTTTGCAATTTTCACATTCACTACAAGGTGTCGCACTAATGCCTTTCTCACAATTTAAGCCTTTCGCTAACAAACGTGCAATAGAAGTTTTACCCACACCACGAGTGCCAGAAAAAAGATAAGCGTGATGTAATCTCTCTTCTCGCAATCCATTTTCCAGAGCCATTAAAACGTGTTTCTGCCCTACAACATCTTGAAATCGTTGTGGTCGCCATTTACGAGCTAAAACTTGATAAGACATTTTTTACCTTAAAAGACTGACTTTAATATACAAAAAAATAAAAATTAATGTCCGTCAAAATCGATGATTGTCATTGATTTTACGCCTATTTTTTTAAGACGTTCCGCCCCTTGTAAAGCAGGTAAACCAATCACAAAAGCAGCATACTCTACTCTTCCACCTAAGCGATTAATGAGTTTTACTGTTGCTTCAACAGTTCCTCCCGTTGCCAATAAATCATCAATAACCAAAACATTATCGTTTTCTTTTATCGAATCAGTATGAATTTCTAAAGTATCTTGACCATATTCCAATTCATAAGATTGAGAAATTACTTCACGTGGCAATTTATTTGGCTTACGCACTAAAACAAAAGGTAATTCCAATGCTAATGCCACAGGTGCCCCAAAAATAAAACCACGAGATTCAGTTCCCACAACTTTAGTAATCCCTTTATCTTTAAATTGCTCAACCATAATATCCACTGCGGCTTGAAATGCGGCAGGAACTTCTAAAAGTGATGTGATATCACGAAAAACAATCCCTTCCTTTGGGTAATTTGGGATAGATTTAATCGATGATTTAATTAGTTCTAATTTCTGGTTCATAATTCAACCTAATATTTAGTTATACAAAACCTGCTAAATCTATCAAAAATGAGTAAAATTACAAGGAAAATAATTAATTTATCTCAACAAATTCGATAACAAAATTATAATTGAATAAAAATTAATCAAATATAAATATTATAATAAAAAGAATAGCATCACATTTTCCCCTCTTTTTAATGCCATATAAAACTATACCACCTCAGCAAGATAAACTCATACCCTAATTAGATCAAGGTATCTACAATCGATAACTTTATCATTCTGTGTAAGTTTTCATAATAGAATAAAGTTTTACATTTTGTACAACAATGGGAGTGTGTTAAAATTAAATAATAATTTATCGTCTCCAGCATAGCCTCAAAATAGGAATATATAGTGAAAAATAATTTAGCAATATTATTGCTTTTAAGCCTTAGCTTAGTAGCTTGTAATGAAGAACAGAAAAGTACAGTTAATACTGAACAACCAAAAGTTGAGCAAGCCCAACCACAAATTCAGAAACAAGATAAAATAGAAGCGGTCACTTCTGAACAAGAATTTGCAAAAACTGAAAAACAACAAACTCCTGCAGATTTAACCACTGAAAATAAAACACCGAGCTATGACCAAAAAGTGGAAGAGGCAAAAAAAGCAACACTTGATGCCGCAAATAAATTGGCAGGTGTGATGGAAAGTAAAGTGGAGCAAGTCACAAAACAATTATCAGATAAAATTAATCAAATTGATGTTGCTAAAGCGACTGAAAAATTGACTGATAAAATCAATGAAATTGATATCGATAAAGTAACCGAACCATTAAAAAAGCAAATGGATAAATTCAATCAATTTTTAGATAAATTAGACACGAATAAAGCGCCTGAGCAAAAAAAGAAAACAAAGATTGAGGAAGGCTATTTATAATGGCAAAATCGCCTTATATTACTCGTGAAGGGTGGCATACTTTAGATCAAGAACTTAAATTCTTATGGAAAGTAGAACGCCCTCAAGTTACTCAAGCAGTATCTGATGCTGCTGCATTGGGAGATCGTAGTGAGAATGCAGAATATATTTATGGAAAACGTCGCCTACGTGAAATTGATCGCCGAGTAAGATTTTTAAGTAAACGCTTAGAGGCATTAAAAATTGTCGATTACTCTCCTGCTCAAGAAGGAAAAATCTTTTTTGGTGCTTGGATTGAACTTGAAAATGACGATGCTGAAATTAATCAATATCGTATTGTAGGCTGTGATGAATTTGATCCTGCAAAACATTGGATTTCAGTAGATTCTCCTGTTGCTCGAGCCTTAATTGGTAAGCAGGTTGATGATGAGGTTCAAGTTGAAACACCATCAGGAAAAGTAACCCTTTATGTAAATAAAATTTGGTATAAATAAGTATTAATAAATACTATTTTACCTAAATCCCAGTTTAATTATTTTGGAGAAAAAAATGAACCAAAAACCTTTTTTAATTGCACCTTCAATTCTTTCAGCTAATCTGGCTCGTTTAGGTGATGATGTAAAAGATGTCTTAAATGCAGGGGCGGATGTTATCCATTTTGATGTAATGGATAATCACTTTGTACCTAATTTAACTTTTGGTGTACCGATCTGTAAAGCATTACGTGATTATGGTATTACAGCACCGATTGATGTCCATTTAATGGCAAGCCCTGTCGATCGTTTAATTCCTGAGTTTGCACAGGCAGGAGCAAATTATATTACCTTTCATCCAGAAGCGGCTGTTCATATTGATCGTACCTTACAACTGATTAGAGACAATGGCTGTAAATCAGGCTTGGTATTTAATCCAGCCACTCCTCTAAGCTATTTAGATTATGTAATGGATAAGGTCGACGTTATTTTATTAATGTCAGTCAATCCAGGATTTGGAGGTCAATCGTTTATTCCTGCAACCTTAGATAAACTAAAACAAGCTCGTAAAATGATTGATGAAAGCGGCTTTGATATTCGTTTAGAAGTAGACGGTGGAGTTAAAATTAATAATATTGCTGAAATAGCAAAAGCAGGAGCAGATATGTTTGTTGCTGGATCTGCTATTTTTGACCAACCTAATTATAAAACTGTTATTGATGAAATGCGTCAGCAACTGACAACCATTTAATCTATTTATTTTTCTTAAAAAATCATCTCTTCTAAGAATAATTTAGAAGAGATGAATAAAATAGAAAAGATCAAATACTTTACATCCAAGAATTATTACGAATAATACCTACTGCTAGCCCTTCAATTTCAATATATTGTTGTGAAGGATCGACAACGATGGTTTCAAGCTCATCATTTTCAGGATGCAAATAAAGTATATTACCTTTCTTTTCTAACCGTTTCACGGTAACTTCATCATCAATTCTAGCCACAACAACCTGACCGTTACGGACAGTATTAGTTTTATGTACAGCCAGTAAATCACCATCTAATATACCAATATTTTCCATTGAATTACCATTAACTTTTAATAAGTAATCCGCACTAGGTGAAAACATTTCTCCATTAACTGGATAATGATTTTCAATATTTTCAATAGCTAAAATAGGTTCCCCAGCAGCCACTTTTCCAATTAAAGGTAATCCAATTTCTTCACTTTCTTGCTCTTTTTCATCAACTAATAAACGAATACCTCTTGAAGTACCTGATAAAATCTCAATGTACCCCTTACGAGCTAAAGCTTTCAAATGCTCCTCTGCAGCATTAGGTGATTTAAAACCAATCTCACGAGCAATTTCTACTCGTGTTGGTGGCATTCCTGTTTCTTCAATATGATATTTAACAAAATCAAAAATTTGTTGTTGACGTTGTGTTAAGGGTTGACGTTGCATACTAGTTTTCTCCCTACTGTTTTTATATACAGATAATATTGGCATTATATACAGTATAATAATATTTGCAACCAAGAAATTACAGATCAAAATAAATTTTTATGCTAATATTTACAGGATTTATTTTTATATAAAAAGGATGACTGAATGTCTAAATTATTCACTCTTTATCGTAAAGTATTACAACTACCTCTTTCTTTATTAGTGAAATCTCGAGCAATTCCAGAAGATCCAATAAAGGAACTAGGGTTAAACCTAGAACAACCATTTATTTATGTTTTACCCTATTCTTCTCAAACTGATTTGTTAATTTTACAAAAGCATTGCTTAAGTTTAAATCTTCCAGATCCCTTACAAAATAATAATTTAAAAGGCTTATCTTTACCTCGTTTTGTTTTTTTAGATCAAGGCTGTTCATTTTTTAAAAATAAAGAAAATGTAAAAACACAAGTTATTTTTAATCAATACTTAACTTTACATCAAGATAATAAAGAACTTGATGTACAAGTTTTACCAACTTCAGTACTGTGGGGACGATCTCCAGGTAAAGAAAATGCTGCAAATTTACGTTTTTTAAGTTTCTTTCAACGTATAAACGCAATGCTGTGGTTTGGTCGTGATAACTTTATCCGTTTTTCACAAGCAGTTTCACTACGCTATATGGCTAATGAACATGGTTCTGATACTAAAATTGCCCATAAGCTCTCTCGTGTAGCTAGAATGCATTTTGCTAAGCAACGTTACTCTGCAACAGGACCTCAACTGCCAAATCGCCAAGCAATGTTTAATAAATTATTGCAAACGCCAAGTATTTTAGCGGCAATTGAAGAAGAAGCAAAGAAACCAAAAAGTTCACCTGAAAAAGCACGTAAAGAAGCAGAAAAAATAATGAATGAAATCGCTGCAAAAGTAAACTATAACAGTTTACGAGCTGCAGATCGGTTCTTAAGTTGGCTGTGGAATAAACTTTATCAAGGTATCACTGTGCAAAATGCCGATCGTGTGCGTAAATTAGCCTTGGATGGACACGAAATTGTGTATATTCCTTGCCATCGTAGTCATATGGACTATTTACTACTCTCTTATTTATTATACCACGAAGGTTTGGTCCCTCCGCATATTGCCTCTGGTATTAATCTTAACTTTTGGCCTGCTGGACCACTATTTCGTAGTTGGGGAGCATTCTTTATTCGTCGAACGTTTAATGGTAATCGACTGTATTCTACTATTTTCCGTGAATATTTAGCTGAATTATTCCATAGAGGTTACTCTGTTGAATATTTTATTGAAGGAGGGCGATCTCGTACTGGTCGCTTACTTTCACCAAAAACTGGAATGATGGCAATGACATTAAGAGCGGTTCAAGGTGCGACTCGCCCTATCTCAATTGTACCTGTTTACATTGGTTATGAACACGTACTCGAAGTAGATACTTATGCCAAAGAGTTAAGAGGTGCAAAAAAAGAAAAAGAAAATGTAGCTTTAGTATTTAGAGTAATTAAAAAATTACGTAATTTGGGACAAGGATTTGTTAATTTTGGTGAACCTATTCAACTTAACCATTATCTCAATGATCACCATCCACAGTGGAAAGAAGAGTTTGGAAATGAACGTCCACAGTGGTTCAATAGTGCCGTAACTGATGTTGCAGATCTCGTAATGACTCATATTAATAATGCTGCAGCTGTTAATGCAAAAAATTTAGTAGGAACCGCATTACTTAACTCTCGTCAACGTTCATTAACCAAAGAGCAATTACTAGAACAAATAGAAAGTTATTTACAATTATTACAAAATGCTCATTATTCAACGGATATCACTATTCCTTTAGAATCTGCGACTGAGTTATTAGAACACGTAATTAGTTTACCTCGTTCAGGTATTTTAGTTGAAAAAGATAGTTTTGGAGATATTCTTCGTCTCGATCGTGAGTCAGCCGTATTGATGACCTACTATCGTAACAATATTCAACATTTATTTGTATTACCTTCTTTAGTGGCTAATATCGTATTACACCACGAAGCTGTATCTAAAGATCTTGTTATTCAAATTATCAAACGTATTTATCCATTCTTAAAAGCGGAACTCTTTTTACGTTTTGATGAAATCTCACTGAATGATTATGTTGAAGCTATTATTCGTGAATTTACTCGTCAGGGAGTAATCAGAAATGAAAGTGATATGTTAATGATTAACCGTCATCAAGTTAGAACATTACAGCTCTATTCTGCTGGAGTTCGAGAACAATTACAACGTTACTATATTAGCTTAACAGTATTAATGGAGCAGACAGAAATTAGTCGCTCTGAATTAGAAGCAAAAAGTTGTTCTATTGCACAACGTTTATCTGTATTACATGGTATTAATGCACCAGAATTTTTTGATAAAGCATTATTCTCAACCTTTATTTCCAGTTTAAAAAGACAAGGTTATTTTGATAATGAGAATAAACCTAATTTTAATAAAGCTGAAGAAACCATTACTTTATTACAAGGACTCATTTCAAGTGAAATTCAATTCTCTATTCAAGGAACGATGGCTAAGTTAGATGAAAATAATCAATAAAAAATTCTCTTACTCTATCTTTATTTGAGAGTAAGAGAATATGAGTAAATAAAAATAGTTCAAGCGGTATTATAATATTAGTTAAATTAGAAATGATACCGCTTACTTATAACGCTTTTCATTACTTTGCTGATCTTCTCTCTTCAACCAGTCTAATTTTTCTTTGATTTGTTTTTCTAAACCACGCTCTGTTGGATGATAAAATTGAGTATCTTTTAATTCAATAGGAAAATAGTTTTCACCTGCTGCATAAGCATTAGGTTCATTATGTGCATAGCGATACTCTGCCCCGTAACCAAGGTTTTCCATTAATTTTGTTGGTGCATTGCGTAAATGAGGAGGTACATCGTAGTCTTTCGTTTCCTCAACAAGGCGTTTTGCTTCATTGAAAGCAGTATAAACTGCATTACTTTTTGCAGAAACTGCTAAATAAATAACCGCTTGTGCAATCGCTCTTTCACCTTCATAAGCACCCACTCGAGTATAACAATCCCAAGCATTAATCGCAATTTGCATTGCTCTTGGATCGGCATTGCCAATATCCTCTGAAGCAATTGCCAATAATCGACGTGCGACGTAAAGAGGATCACCGCCTACTGTTAAAATACGGGCATACCAATATAAAGCGGCATCCGGTGATGAACCTCTAATCGATTTATGGAGTGCAGAAATTAAATCATAATAACGATCACCGCCTTTATCAAAACGAGCCTGTCGCTCTCCTAATACTTCTGTTAGCAATATTTTATCTAAAATTTTATCTTTGCCTTGCTGTGTTGCCATATCTGACATTAACTCTAAGCAATTCAATGCAAAACGAGCATCTCCATTTACATAATCAGCTAATAAAGTGAGCACGTCATCTTTAATCAAAAAAGATTGTCCACCGAAACCTCTTTCTTTGTCATTTAAAGCAGTAGTCAATACTTGTAGAATTTCTGTATCCGTAAGAGATTTTAGAATATAAATTCGAGTACGTGAAAGCAAGGCATTATTTAGCTCGAAAGAAGGGTTTTCAGTAGTTGCTCCAATAAAAATAATAGTGCCATCTTCAATATGAGGTAAAAAAGCGTCTTGCTGACTTTTATTAAAACGATGAACTTCATCAACAAAGAGCAATGTTTGTCTACCTGTTTGTTTATTTATTTTAGCTGTTGCTATCGCTTCTCGAATTTCTTTTATACCGCTGGTTACTGCAGAAAGTCTTTCAACTTCAGCATCTAAATGATGAGCTATAATTTCTGCTAAGGTTGTTTTTCCTGTACCGGGAGGTCCCCAGAAGATCATAGAATGAGCATAACCTTTTTCTATCGCTTTATATAAAGGCTTATCTTTATTAATAAGATGAGATTGTCCAATATATTCACTTAAATCACGAGGACGCATTCTTGCGGAAAGAGGACGAAAATCATCTGAAAAATCAAAGGCTAAACTACTCATTCTGTTAACCAAAGACCTCGACGAATTTGTCGCATTAAAAGATAAATCCACGGCCATAGTAAACCACTAATAACAGCACCGAGTAATTCTTGAGAATGAAAACTCACATTATGTAAAATTAATTCTACAAAGAATATCATTATTTTAATAAGAGCCACATAACCCATTACTAGTATTGCTTGAAGTAATAATGACATATTCCGTAGAATAAGATGGTGTTTTGCAATTACATAAATGGCAATAGAAAGTACCAGAGCATGGATGCCAAGTACCGAACCAAGAACAAGATCCCACACAATGCCAATAACAAAAGCAGTACCAATATTAATTTTTTGAGGCAATGCAAGAACCCAATAAATAGTTAATAACACAACCCAAGCAGGTCTAAACCCCTGTAAATTTGTTGGCCATGGCATTATTTCTAGAATAAAAGCTATGATAAAAATAATAAACAATACAGATAACTTAAAAATAATATTAGTTTTCATTATTCGTTATTCCTTGTCCTTTTTCTGGCTCTGGTAATTTCACCTGTATTTTTATTTTTTTTGTTGGTTTTGAATAAGATAGTGGATTAGCGAAAGTACGACGTTCATTAACTACATTTCTTACATCTTGTGCAGAAAGCTTTTTAATGTTGCGTAACTCTTCGTTTGTTGGCCATAAGAGTAATAAATGACGCAAATGATTAAATGAAGCCAATGGACGAGCAACAATTCGGGCAAAATGTGCTTTTCTTGTATTTGAAACTGACTCAATCACCGCAACAGGATATCCTTCTGGAAAACGTCCACCTAAACCTGAGGTGACTAAAATATCACCTTTTACTATATCTACAGTTCGAGGTAAAGCATCAATGAATAATTCGTTATTCTGCCCCGAACCATTAATAATAGTACGCACATCGTTTCGTAATACCTGTACAGGAATTGAATGTAAAGAATCGGTAATCAATAACACTCGACTAGTCGTTTCCCCTACAGAAATCACTTGTCCAACAATACCTAACTCATCAATAACAGGTTGTCCTATAAATACACCACTTTGTCGCCCTTGATTAATCACAACTTGCTGACGATAGGTATCTATTTCAGCTGTAAGCACTTCAGCTACTTTTTTGTATTCATCTTGACGTAGCGGAGAGCTTAAGAGTAACCGTAAACGTTGATTTTCAACTTTTAATTGTTCAAAACGTAATAAACTCGCATTTTTCTCTCGAAGTTGTTCTTTTAACATTTTATTTTCTAGCTGTAATTTGGAACTATCAATAAAATTATTACTGACTCCATCAAGAATAATTCGAGGGGTATTTGCAAAATAATACAACACACTCACTGTTGTTTCCAACACGTTACGTACTTGAATTATCATATTACTACGACCATCAGATACAATTAACGCAATAGAAAAAACAATGGCAAAAAATAAACGAACGCCTAGTGAAGGCAACTTGGAAAATATTAGCTTCATTACAATAGAGAAATGAAATTATAAAAGGAGTTGGTAATGGCGATTTTTCCACTACCAACTACTGTTAATAATAGTTTAATTATCATCAAGGAAAATATCACCACCGTGCATATCAATGATATCTAATGCTTTTCCACCACCAAGTGCAACACAAATAAGAGGATCTTCAGCAACAATAACAGGGACACCACAAGCTTCTGAAAGTAAAATATCTAAGTTTTTCAACAATGCTCCACCACCAGTTAATACCATTCCTCGTTCAAAAATATCTGCAGCAAGCTCTGGAGGGCAACGTTCTAACACGCCTTTCACCGCATCAACAATACCATTTAAAGGTTGCTCAATCGCTTCAAGCACATCTTTAGAGGTTAATTCAAACTTTCTTGGAGCCCCTTCTGCGAGGTTATGACCGTGAACATCTGTGGTACTAATTTGACTACAACCACCATCCTCATCTTTGATAATATAAGCCGTTGCAAGCTCTTTTTTAATTCTTTCAGCCGTTGTTTCACCAATTGCAGAACCAAAATTACGACGAACATAAGCGATAATAGCATCATCAAACTTATCACCACCAATTCTTACTGAAGAAGAATAAACAATGCCATTTAATGAAAGTACTGCAACTTCTGTTGTTCCACCACCGATATCAATAACCATTGAACCCGTTGCTTCGTGAACAGGTAGTCCAGCGCCAATTGCCGCAGCCATAGGTTCTTCAATAAGATGAACTTCTCTTGCTCCCGCTCTAATCGTGGCCTCTTTAATTGCTTTACGCTCAACTTGTGTTGCACCTGCGGGTACACAAACAACAACGCGAGGACTTGGACGTAAAAAATTGCTACTGTGTACTTGCTTAATAAAGTATTGCAACATTTTTTCTGTCACATCAAAATCTGCAATCACACCATCTTTCATTGGTCTAATGGCATTGATACTTTTTGGTGTACGACCTAACATTAGTTTTGCATTTGAGCCCACCGCTGCAATACTTTTAGTTGACATCGCTCTGTCTTGACGCACTGCAACTACTGATGGTTCATTAAGAACAATGCCTTGTCCTTTTACATAAATAAGGGTATTTGCTGTTCCCAAATCAATGGAAAGATCATTTGAGAATAATCCACGAAACTTTTTTAACATATTTTAGCATCCGTTTTAATTAAGAATAGGTAAATAATAACCCGCTAAATATACAGAAATTTAACCATAAATTCAATGAAATAATTGTGTTATCTTGAGCTTAATTAGGGTTGTTCATAAGGTTTTAACTATTGATTTTGAAAAAATTAATAGCAATGACATCGCAAAAGGTACAAGCTCCCCCCTCCCTAGCCCTCCCCCGCAAGCGGAGGAGGGAACTTCGTGAAAAAAATCCTCCCTCCGTTTGCGGGGGAGGGAACTTCGTGAAAAAAATCCTCCCTCCGCTTGCGGGGGGAGGCCAGGAAGGGGGCTAAATTCCTTTAATGGTTTTTTTAATATGTTTTAAATTCGCAACAATAGTAAAAGTCATAATCACTAATAATGCCCACGCTCCCCATTTGCCGATATGTACCATAGACCAATGATTTAATTGATTTGGGTAACGCCATATTCCTGCAAATGTTCCTATATTTTCAGCCAACCAAATAAAAAATCCAATTAATCCAAAAGAGACTAACAACGGCATACTTCGCTGTTTATCATAAGACGTAAAATATACTTTTGTTTGAGCATATAACCCTAATACAAAACAGGCTAAATACCAACGATAATCACCGATATAATGATGAGTGAAAAAGTTAATATAAATACAGACTGAAGCTAACGTCGCTAACCAGTATGGAGGATAATTTATTACTTTAAGATCAAGTAAACGCCACGCTTGAATAATATAACTTCCGACTGCTGCATACATAAAGCCACTAAAAAGGGGGACGCCAAATAATTTGGTATATCCAAAATCAGGATACGCCCAAGATTGGACACTACTTGATGTTTTAAAGACTTCTAAGGCAAAACCGACAATATGAAATATAGTAATCGCTTTTAATTCATCAAATGTTTCCAGTTTAAAAAATAGCATTAATGCTTGTAAACTAATCGCAAAAATCAGCAACAGATCATAACGAGGAATGCCCAGTAATCCAGCTCTTGGAATGATAAATATTGCAATAAAAAATAATCCAGCAAATAGACACGCCCTTAACTCTTTTAAACAAAAAAAGCATAATTCGACAAAAAAACGTTTTATTCCTGTTAACGCTTTGATTTTGTGTGGCATCATTAACCAATGATCAATTTGATTAAGCATTTTTATATCCTAATGAGGGTAATAAGTACGATAAATAAAAGCACCTACAAGAATAATCAATATTATAATAATTTGAATTAATCTTTTCTTTGTTAATTTTTCTGCTGGCATTTTATTCTCCTGAAATAATATTTCATTAAATTAATAAAAATCATACTTTCATTATACCCTAAAATAGTGTTAAAATTTGTTCTAAATCAAATTTTTAGTATTTAGGGAAAGCTTAATTTTATGAAAATTATATCAGAATCGAAAATATCTAAACATAAATACAGCTCGATCCACTGTCAAAATTGTAATATTAGTCAGTTATGTTTACCTTTTACCCTTAACGATCACGAATTAAATCAACTAGATAATATTATTGAGCGAAAAAAACCTATCCAAAAATCTCAAATTATCTTTAAATCAGGCGATCCCTTACAATCACTCTATGCTATTCGTTCAGGTACAATTAAAAATTACACATTAAGCGAAAATGGTGAAGAGCAAATTACCGCTTTTCATCTTCCCGGAGATTTAATTGGTTTCGATGCTATCAATACAATGACTCATATCGGCTTTGCCCAAGCACTTGAAACCTCAATGATTTGTGAAATCCCCTTTGACATTTTAGATGATCTTTCAAGTAAAATGCCAAAAATTCGACATCAAATTATGCGTTTAATGAGTAATGAAATAAGAAATGATCAAGAGATGATTTTATTACTTTCTAGAATGAATGCAGAAGAAAAATTAGCCGCTTTTTTATACAATCTATCTCAGCGTTACTTTGCTCGAGGCTTCTCTGCTCGCGAATTTCGTTTAACAATGACTCGAGGTGACATTGGTAATTATCTTGGCTTGACTATTGAAACCATTAGCCGTTTACTTAGTCGTTTTCAAAAATCAGGAATGATTTCTGTTCAGGGAAAATACATTACTATTAATGAGATGGAACAATTAACTGAGATGGCAGGTTCTACTAAACCTCAAATCCCTATTGTTCAAACTGCATAATAAAATTTGTAAAAAATAACAACAATCATACCGCTTAAAAATATGAGGAATAAAAAATGGATTATCAATTTACTCGAATGGCGTATAACATTGTCGCAAAATGTTCAATGGAATATGAGGCTTTTGCTTCTTGGCTAAATAATGAACTTGAAGAAGCCCATCTTCCCATTATTTTAGATAAAATTACTCAATGTAAAGCAACTTATCCAAGCCCTTTTGAATGGCATTTAATTGGAAAAGAATACAGTCTTTATATTAATGATGATGAAGTAATGGCGAAAGCAAACAGTTTAATGCTTGATAATTATTCTGATGATATTGAAGAGGATTTTCAACTTTATACCCAAGAAAGCATTGCCGTATGCGGGATTGATGATTTTGAAAAGTTTATACTAGATTATCAATCTTTTTTAAATACTTTTCATTAATAAATAGAGAACAAGCGGTATCTTTATTTTTTAAATTTGCAAAAAACTCAAAATAAGTGACCGCTATCCTCTCAATTTTCATAATGTCCATAGGCACTGATTAGAATAACAATCACTTTATCATCTCTAATTTCATAAACTAAACGGTGCTCTTTATCAATTCTTCGTGAATAAATTTCACGTTCACTATAATGTTTTAAACGCTCAACCTGTCCTGTACCAGTTCTAGGGTGAATTGTAATTTCCTCTAAAAAATGTTGAATTTTTTTGAGCAATTTTTTATTACCATATTTTTTATGCTTTTTTAGATCCTTCTCTGCATCAGGTGTAACTATTATTGTATAAGTCATTAACCAAATAATTCCTTTTTATATTCTCCGTTCAATTCTCGACACTGTTCCAAAGGCGTGTTTAATCCTCTGTCAATTTTTGCATAAAAGGCTTCTTTGCTCATTTTGGTCTCACTTTCAGATAGCTTCTTCTCTGCTCGTTCAACGCCAATATTCATTGCTTCTAGCACCCGTACCGCCATTTGATATTGCTCTTCAGAAATATTGTCTTTTAAATATATTGCTTGCATATTTTCCCCTTTTATTACTTATAAGCTAAAAATAATTATACTCAGCTTAATTATTGAGTACAACTTATTTCAATCGTTTAACTTCACTCAAATAACTCGGTAAATCCCAAACACCACCAGGAAAACCACGACACATTCCAGCATAAGAGTCATTACTTAAAACAAACTTTTCACCATTCCAAGCGTACTCATTTGAATACCAACAATCCCCTACGCCACGTCCTTTCCAATAACCTGAAATAATGCCATTCTCATAACCATTCCCCTCACCTACAGTAGCCTGTACTTCATTTAATTGCTTATCAACCACCACATAATAAGCAGAATAATTATAAGCTCCCATCATACAAGGTATTTCTAACAGTGACTGTTTATCATTTAAAGCATAAGCCCAAATATCGGTATTTTTATTTACGAAATCACAAGGAAGTTTATTTAACTGTTTTTTTAGGTTACTTTTTAATAAACCAAACGTTAAGTGTTTTTTAGCTTTTGGCATCACAGGAATAGTAATAATTGGCTTGGCTTTTGGTTGTAAAACTGCTTCTTTACTTTTACCTTTTTTAATTAAGGCAGACGGCTTACCTACTCGTTTCTGATATTCGTCCATTTTTAATAATACTGCTGTTGCCCCTTGATCGGAAAGGATAAAGGTATCTCTCTTTGTTCCAAATTTGATGACACTTACCTTTTTCAACGCATTTAATAATGCTTGAGTTTGCTTTTTATTCAACTTACCAGTACAGGCTTTCGATAGGCGAATATCACCTTGTCCTTTACGATTTATAACAAAATAGACCTCTCTAGGACAAAAATCACCGCCATAAGAAGCAGTTGTCCTAAATTGAATCTCTGCACTTACTTTTTGTTTATTTCCTGCTTTTCGAGTCAACATAACAGAAACAAGATTTTCATATTCACTTTCAGGGTTATACCCTGCTGCTCGACAAGTTCCTGTATTATCACAAGCCAACTCCCAATCTTTATGTTGAAAATTTGGCATTTCTTTAGTAGTTTCATCACTCAATTCATTTGCCATTGTGGTTGGTGAAAAGAAGCATAATAAAACTAAGAGGCTTTGTATTATTTTCATTTGAGATCCTTTTTAAAGGTGTTGCATTTAGAAACTAAGGAAAGTTGGGATTTCTCCATTATAAGAAAGCGGTACGATCTTTGCAAATTTTTGCAAAAATCATACCCTTTAGCTACAGGGCAAAAAATTTTCACCTTTGGTAAAAAAATAATTTCCCATTGCCACAGAAACATTACCTGAAGCTAAAGATGTGTCATGATCTACACCATGTTTTTCAAACTCACTTATAAGATTATGATATTTTCCAGAACTTAAAGAAACAACTCCAGCACCTATTGCTTTACTGCCTTTACCAATAGCGATAGATCCTAATTCTAAAGCCTGTGTGCCTTTACCTGCTGCGATAGGATAAAAGCCTTTTACGTCACCAATTTCACTGTTCATGTTTAAATTGGTGTCATTTCCTGTTTGGGTTTCTGTTTTGGCATTTGTTTGAAAATAGTTTTTCTGCGCTTTAAGTGCTTCTACTTTAAGAACATCAAAAGCTTGTTCTTCTGTAGTGAATGCCATTGCTTATAAAGCATATTTCAAACACAATTAAAAATGCCAAGGCAATTTTTGCAAATTTAAATAAAAATGTACCTATTTGTGATGTTGCGAGGGACGTTGATGTTGTGCCAGTTTGCTATTTTGTTCTTCCTTTGGCTAATTCTGATACAACCGTAAAAGTTTGTGTGCTTTGGTTGAAGACAATTTTATAAATTTTATTCATGATTAAAGTTCCATTAGTTAAATTAGATTAACCTTTCCTTAGGCTTGCTCGGTGCGATAAATTCCTTTTATCATTTGTAATAATTTTTTGAAAAATTTCCCTATTCTCAAAATCAAAGTTTGAATGATTGTTATTTTTATTTTTTTCTACTATACTCGTTGCAATTTTTTTATGATGATTGAGGATCTTATGTTAGCACTTTCAACAAATAATATTCAGCTTAATGCTGCGGTGGACAATAAGGCAGATGCAATTCGTCTTGTTGCATTAGGTTTAACACAAAATGGTTATGTAAACACAGATTATGAAGCGGGTATGCTTGCTCGTGAAACACAAACTTCTACCTACTTAGGTAATGGTATTGCCATTCCCCATGGTACATTAAATACACGTCACTTAGTTCAAAATACAGGTGTTCAGGTATGTCAATTCCCTAAAGGGATCGATTGGGGCGAAGGTAATATTGCTTATGTAGTTATTGGAATTGCGGCAAAATCTGATGAGCATCTAACATTATTACGTCAACTAACAGGTATTTTAGGTGATGATAATGCAGCCGCTCAGTTAGCAAAAACCCAAGATGTTGAAGAATTTATTGCAATATTAAGTGGTAAAAAATTATTACCATCAACATCTGAAGCTCTTATTTCTTTAGATGTTGATACGTCTAATTTATTAACTTTAACTGCAATGAATGCAGAAAAATTACAACAACAAGGTTATGTGGATAATGATTTTATTAGTGAAATATTAGATACAACACCTTTAGCATTAACCAATAACTTATGGTTGAATGATACTAAATCAGGTAATCAAGTAAATGGTATCGCGGTTGCTCGTGCAAAAACAGGACAAACTATTGTAACAGTAGCAAGTGTTGATAGTGCAATGGATTCTCAAGTAGAGAAATTAATTAATGCAGATATACAGCAAAAATTAATAACAGGTTCTGTTGCAGAGATTGTTTCGCTATTTACAGAGGAAAAACCTCAACAAGCAGAAGCTGAAACGGTGGAGGGCGGCGTTGAAGCAACTTTTGTGATTCAGAATGAGCATGGCTTACACGCTCGTCCAAGTGCAGTATTAGTAAATGAAGTGAAAAAGTATGATGCTGAAATTTTAGTGCAAAATTTAGATAGAAACACACCGCTTGTGAAAGCAAAAAGCTTAATGAAAGTCGTAAGTTTAGGTGTTCAAAAAGGACATAAATTACGTTTTGTTGCAACAGGTAATGAAGCAAAGAAAGCTCTAGAAGAAATTGGTTTAGCTATTCAATCTAAATTAGGGGAATAAAATGTCGCAAGCATTGCGTATTTTAACGGTTACATTAAATCCTGCCCTTGATCTTGTTGGGCGAGTAAATCGTATAGAGATCGGTGAAGTAAATACCGTTGAAACATTAGGGCTTTATCCTGCAGGTAAGGGGATTAATGTTGCAAAGGTATTGGCAGATTTAGGTATAAATCTAAGTGTATCTGGCTTTCTGGGTAAGGATAATCAAGGGGATTTTGTACAACTTTTTGAACAAAATAAACTTAATGATCACTTTCAGCGTATTGAAGGTAAGACAAGAATAAATGTTAAAATTACAGAAATAGAAAATGATGTAACAGATCTTAATTTTCTTGGTTTTAATGTGTCTGAACAAAATTGGCAGAATTTTGTTCAGTATTCTCAACAATGGCATACACAGTATGATTTAGTAGCTGTCTGTGGTTCATTACCACAAGGAATTCGTGCAGAGCAGTTTGCTGATTGGTTGAAATCATTAAAAAATCAGGGGCTAAAAGTAGTCTTAGATAGTAGTAATGCAGCACTAACTGCAGGCTTAAAAGCAAGCCCTTGGTTAGTTAAACCAAATCATAGAGAATTAGAAACGTGGGTCGGACGTCAGTTAAATAGCATTAATGAAATTATTGATGCAGCTAAAGAATTACAAGCCCAAAATATTGAGAATGTAATTATTTCAATGGGTGCAGAAGGTTCAATTTGGTTAAATCATGATAATGTTATTCAAGCACAACCACCACGTTGTCAAGATATTGTAAGTACTGTTGGCGCTGGAGATTCTATGGTTGCAGGACTAATCTATGGATTCTCTCAGGGTTTAAATCAAGAGCAAACCTTAGCTTTTGCAAGTGCTACTTCAGCATTAGCAGTTTCACAAAGTAATGTGGGCGTAAAAGATAGAACTAAACTGGACTCAATTTTACAACAAGTAAAAATTACTCAGTTATAACGATTTTTTAATCAAAAAATAAGGAAACTAAAATGAAGTTATCATTTATTTATCCAAGTGATATGGGTAAAGCTCGTCAGCTTGTTATTGATAAAGTATTATCAAATACAGCTCAACAACAAGGTCACAGCATTGTTTCTACAGCAGAAGCAGAGCGTGTGGTGTTATTTAATGATCAAGTGCCAGCAGAAGCTACAGGTAAACAAGGTTGTATCTTAAATTTAAATGAAGCCTTTAACCAGCCTGAACAAGCGATTGCACAAGCGGTTAATTCTTCACAAGTTTTTGCAAAAGCAACAGCGACAGCATCAACAAGTGCCGTTAAAAATGTAGTAGCAGTAACCGCTTGTCCAACTGGGGTTGCTCATACATTTATGTCTGCTGAAGCAATAGAAAAATATGGTAAAACACAAGGCTGGAATATTAAAGTTGAAACACGTGGGCAAGTGGGAACGGGTAATACTATTACGGCTGAAGAAGTTGCAGCTGCAGATTTAGTATTTATTGCTGCTGATGTTGATGTTGATTTATCTAAATTTAAAGATAAACCAATGTATCGTACTTCAACAGGTGCTGCATTAAAGAAAACAGCAGAAGAGTTTGATAAAGCTTTTAAAGAAGCAACAATTTATGAAGGTAAAACACCTGCATCAAGCCGTTTTCAAAAGAAAGAGCGTAAAGGATTATATAAACACTTAATGACAGGGGTTTCTTATATGTTACCCATTGTTGTTGCAGGTGGTTTATTAATTGCTATTTCATTTATGTTTGGTATTGAAGCCTTTAAAGATCCAAATATTGCTTACGGCTTACCAAAAGCATTAATGGATATTGGTGGCGGTGGTGCATTCCACTTGATGATTGCTGTATTTGCAGGTTATGTTGCATTTTCTATTGCTGACCGTCCAGGGCTTGCTGCAGGTTTAGTTGGTGGTATGTTAGCAACAACAGGTGGTGCAGGGATTTTAGGTGGTGTAATTGCAGGGTTATTAGCAGGTTACATTGTTAAATTCTTAAACGATAATATTCAGTTACCAGCAAGTATGAGTTCATTAAAACCAATCTTAATCTTACCTCTTCTTGGTACAGCAATTGTTGGTTTAATTATGGTTTATGCAATTAATCCCCCTGTTTCAGCGATCATGGAATCATTAAAAGCGTGGCTAACTTCAATGAGTGGCACAAATGCGATTTTATTAGGTGCAATTCTTGGTGGAATGATGTGTGTAGATATGGGTGGTCCTGTGAATAAAGCCGCTTATACTTTCTCTGTTGGTATGCTAACTTCTCAAGTTTATACGCCAATTGCGGCTGTAATGGCAGCGGGTATGGTTCCACCAATCGCTATGACTATTGCAACTTTAGTGGCACGTAATAAATTTGATAATGAAGAAAGAGAAGCGGGTAAAGCATCGTTTGTGTTAGGTTTATGCTTTATTTCAGAAGGTGCGTTACCATTTGTCGCTGCAGATCCTTTCCGTGTAATCGGAACATCAATTGTGGGTGGCGCAGTTGCTGGTGCATTATCAATGATGCTTGCAATTGAACTTCAAGCACCACATGGTGGTTTATTTGTGATTCCATTTGTATCGGCACCATTGTTATATATTGGAATTATTGCGTTAGGTAGTGCAATTACTGGTATTACTTATGCAATTATTAAGCCAAAATTAGAAACAATGTAAATTAATGTTATTTTAATCATTGAGTAACCAAAGCACTTTCTTTTACAAGAAAGTGCTTTTTTATTTTGTTTATGTGCGTTAAAAGGGATTATACTAGCAAAGTTCCTAGGTATTTTAATGTTTCTTGAGCTTTAGCATTTTCAAGGTATTCTTTTAGAATACTCACTAGTTTTTCAAGATTTTGAACCGTGTCTCTTGCCACAAATTATTTATAAAAACGTAAGTTATTGATGGTTATTTCAAGAATGATGAAGCTTAGATCATTTAGAAGAACATGTTTACAGCAATCATAACCTAATTGAAAATTATCCACATAATAGCTACAAATAGATAGTTCATAAAATATCCAAAATTGATAAACTCGGAGTGGAACAAATAAGATATCTTTTTCTGGATAAGGGATTGCTTTTTCAATTAAGCATAATTGATATGCCAAGCGGTAATTTTCCTGAATACGTAATAATCTTACAGCGTGATATAAGCATTCCATGCTAGATGGATCATAATCATAACCCATTAACCAAGTGTTTAGCGCTTTCTCTGGGCCTTGTAGTTCTTCATAACATATCCCTAAGTTTTTATAAGCACAAGTTACCTCTTCTCTCCAACTACCGTCTTGAATGCGTTTTTCATACCATTTGGCAGCATTTTCATAATCATCGATATCTCGATAGGAGTTAGCTAAGTAAAACTTATAACGAGAGTTATCTGGTTCATCAATCAGTGCGGTTTCTAATAATATTATATCTCTTTCAAATTTATCCTGTTTACAACCACCATCTTTTAGATCAAGGATAGAGATTGTATTTATTTTTTACTCTATCTAAACAACGCTTTATTACTCTAGATTCATTTCGTACAATCATCACTAAGCATAATGTTCTTTTATCCGTCATAGAAATTTCTTAATATCAAATTAATGAAAGCTTATATACCATTAGTTGTTGTGTCGATGAGCATAATAACGTGAAATTTTGTTTGATTCAAATGTTAGTAAAGCCCTCTCTTAATGAGCAATATAAACATAGTTTACATTTTAATTTATAATTACTTTTATTGTTGCTCTAATTTTTCTTTTGCGATTAAAATACTTTTTTCAATAATACTTACTTTGGGATCATCCTTTGGAAGTAAACGCAACATCATTATCCAGGTTGTCATTGCTCTTTCATAATTCTCTTTTTCAAAATACTGAAAAGCTAATAAACTCAATGCTTCCAGATTAGTATGCTCTACTCTTAATATTTCTTTCAATAATTGCATTCCTTTCACATTCTCCACTTTATCCTGAGAAAACAGTAAAAAACGTACATAAGAAAGTTTATATTTTATATTCTCAGGCTCAAATTTATGGGCTTGTGCAAAGCTATCAAAAGCGAGTTGCCCTTTTTCCTGCACCATTGCAATCTGCCCTAACTTCCACCAGTTCTGTGCATTTTCAGGCTCTTTTTGTAATTTTAAACGTAATGCAATGGTTAATTGTTGTAGTTCACTTTTATCCAGTGGTTTAGTTTCGTCTTTTAACCTTTCATAAAAGTAAGGCAATTTTTGATAGGTCATTTCAAGCATTGCTTGTTGTTGCCACGATCCAACTTGTATATAACTTAAGGTTGCTAAAATAAGTAAAGTTAAAAAACCTGAAATACCCCAAATTTTCCCAAAACTTTTTTTATCTTCAGGAGCTTCTTCCTGCTCTGGAATATCTTGTAATAAAGCTTGCTGTAATTCGGTTTTAATTTGCTTGCTATTATCTAACAACCCCTGCTCTTCATCATCATTTAACTCTCGTAAACGATTAAAATAAAAGGCTTTGTTAAGTTTATTACGATTAATACCTTTATCTTTAGCGGTATGCCAAAATAATGGATAGAAAGCAATCAATCCTATAATTGCAGTAATAACAATGGCGATTATCCAAAAACTCATTTTTATTCCTTTTCTTTAAGTAATGTGGCTAAACGTTGTTGCTCGGAAGCGGTCAGATTTTCATTACTTTTTGCAATTTTTTGTGTTTTACTTTTTCTTGAGTGATGGCTGAAAATAAAAAATAAACCAAATAAAATTAATAGTACTGGTGCAATCCATAAGATTGCTGTTGCCGTTGTAACAGGCGGATCATAAGTTACAAAATGACCATAACGCTCCACCATATACTGAATAATATCTTGTTTCTGTTTACCTTCTTGAAGTAACTCAAATACTTTGGCTCGCATATCTACAGCTATGGTTGCGTTGGAATCTGCAATATTATTATTTTGACATTGTGGACAACGTAATTCCTGTGTTAATAAATGATAATCTTCCTCTTGCTGTGGTGAGGAAAAATCTAACGCATCAATAGCCGCAACAGCTGAAAGGCTAAAACAAAAAAGAAGTAAATAGACTATTTTTTTCATTATTTTTCACTTAATTTATTATAAATAGGTTGTAATTTTTGTTGCCAAACTTTTGAATTGATATCTCCAGTATGACGATAATGAATAATCCCCTTACCATCTACAATAAAGGTTTCAGGTGCACCATATACTCCTAAATCTAATCCAAAAGAACCCTTTTCATCGATAATCACTGTTTGATAAGGATTACCTAATTTTTTAAGCCATTGTCGTGCTTTTTTAGATTCATCTTTATAGTCCACACCAATAATATTAATTCCTTGCTTAGCTAATTGATTTAAATATTGATGTTCTGCATAACACGTTGGGCACCACGTCGCCCACACATTCACTAACAAAGGTTTACCTTGTTTAAAAAGTTCATTGCCGTATATTTTGTCTTCAAAGAGATCGTTTAATTCTTTAGCTGGCACTGGTTTACCAATTAAGGCACTTTCTAATGCCCTAGGATCATCACCTTGAGCATTGTGTTGTAATTGTACAAAAAATGCGATCATTAAAACCAAAAAGAGGATCAGTGGAATATAACGTTTTTTATTCATAATAATTTACTTCTCTTTTAACAAGGTTGAAAAACGATAACGGCGATCAAAAATACACAGCAAACCGCCAAATACCATAAATATACCACCAAACCAAATCCAGCGAATAAACGGCTTATAATATAAACGTAATGCCCACGCACCATCTGAAAGTTGTTCACCTAAGGCTACATATAAATCACGGCTAAATCCCCAATCAATGGCTGCTTCCGTCATCGACATTTTGCTGACCGTATAAAAACGTTTTTCTGCAAATAATGTGGTTTCAAATTGCCCATTTTTGGTAATATCAATTTGAGCCTTACCACCGATATAGTTTGCCCCGTTTGCCTCTGAAATACCTTTTAAAGTAAAATTATAATCAGCAATTTGTACACTTTCACCTACTTTCATTCGCACATCCCGTTCAACGCTATAATTTTGGCTAAATGCGATGCCCCATACTGTCATTGCGACTCCTAAATGAGCCAATATCATTCCCCAATGAGAACGAGATAATTTGGTTATTCCCACTAAGAAACTGTGTCTATGAGTTGATCGTTGATGCAATCCATAAAGACTAAATAACACAATAAATACCGATATCATTGACCCTAATACGGATGTTGCGGTAATTTTACTTTGTAGTACAAGCGGTAACATAAAACCTAAAATTAGCATAATAATTAAGCTGATAATAAAAGGTTTACGAATGGTACAAAATTGATCTCGTCGCCATTTTATTAAAGGACCCACACCCAGTAATAGGGCAAAAGGAATCATAATATAGAGGAACATTTGGTTAAAGAAAGGTGCACCAACCGAAATAGTACCTAATCCTAATTGCTTATGTACTAAAGGTAATAATGTTCCTAAAAAAACCACTGTTAATGCAGTCATTAAGAAAATATTATTTAAAAACAGGGCTGTTTCTCGTGAATAATGTTCTGCATTATGACGAGAGCGAATTTGATTTCCTTTGTAAGCATATAATCCAAAAGATCCTCCCACAACAACGATTAAATAAGCTAAAATATATAAACCACGAGTAGGATCAGAAGCAAAACTATGCACAGAAACTAAGATACCTGAACGTACTAAAAAGGTACCTAATAAACAGAGTGAAAAAGCTAAAATTGCGAGCAACACTGTCCACGCTTTGAATGATCCTCGTTTTTCGGTTACTGCCAGAGAATGCAATAATCCTGTTCCAGCCAGCCAAGGCATTAATGAGGCATTTTCAACAGGATCCCAGAACCACCATCCACCCCAGCCAAGTTCGTAATATGCCCACCAAGAACCTAATACAATTCCTAAGGTAAGAAAAATCCACGCCGCCATTGTCCAAGGTCTTGACCATCTCGCCCACGCAGTATCTAATCGTCCTGTCATCAATGAGGCAATCGCAAAGGCAAACGCTACAGAAAAACCAACATAGCCCATATAAAGTAATGGGGGATGAAAAATTAGTCCTATATCTTGTAATAATGGATTAAGTTCTCGCCCTTCTACTGGAAAATCAGGGAAGGTACGATCAAAAGGATTTGAGGTAAATAATACAAAGATTAAAAATCCAATCGCGACAATACCTAAAATACCTAGCACACGAGCGACCGCTTCTTGTGGTAAAGGTTTACTAAAAAAGGCAACCGCTGCACTCCAAAGAGAAAGTAACCAAATCCATAATAAAAGTGACCCTTCGTGAGATCCCCACACTGCCGATAAACGGTATTCTAAAGGTAAGTTAGTATTAGAATTATTGACAATATATTGTACGGAAAAATCATTAGTCGCAAATAAATAGAATAATGCCCCAAAAGATAAGGTTAAGCTTAAAAATAAGCTGTATGCCATTGGACGAGCCAACGCCATTAGCTGGGCATTACCTTTTTCTGCTCCCCATAGGGGGAAAATGGCTAATAATAATGAAATCGCTAAACTGAGCGATAACGTATAGTTCCCTAATTCAGCAATCATTGAGAACCTTCTTTAGATTGTTGACGATCTCTTTCACTCTCACTCGTTAAATTAGACACGCCCATCGGTTTATGAATTTTTTTCATCTGGTCATTTAATTCAGGTGGTACATAATTTTCATCGTGTTTTGCTAATACTTCTGTTGCTTCTAACACTGTTGGTGCAACAAGCACCCCTTGAGCAACTATTCCCTGCCCTTCACGGAATAAATCAGGCAAGATACCATCATATTTAACCGTCATTGAAGGTCCTATATCATTCAGTTCAAAGGTAACTTTTAAACTTTTATTATCACGTTCAACAGAACCAACCACAACCATTCCGCCCACACGGATACGTTGCCCTACTTTAGGTTTAGTGGAAACATCGTCGTTTTTACCATAAATTACTTCTGATGGTGTATAAAATAAATCAATATTTTGACGCAGTGCATAGAGCATCAAAGTGGACGCAATAGTCACGCCCACTAATACAAAAATAATGATGGTTAGTCTGGATTTACGTCTAGGGTTCATAAGCTCCCTCTTATTGTTTGTTGACGTTGTTTACGCTGTTGTTCTCGTTTTATTTCTTTAAATAGTGCTTTCTTACTGCTAATACTTTGCAAACCTAAAACTAAAATTGCGACAAAAGAAATCCCATAAGCGAGCCAGACATAAAAACCGTAGCCTCCCATATTAAAAAAATCACTCCAAGATTGAAAAAACATTGTTGTTCTATTCTCCATATTTGTATATTCGTAGACAGGGCATGCCCTGTCTCTACAAAAGTATTAAAATGTGTAAATTTTTAATTAAATATAACCGCTATTCGTTATAGAATAACTCATCTAATTTACTTCTTAATAATTTCTTATCTATTAATTTTGTTTCATATTGACTAATAATTGTCGGTGATGTACTTCTATTTAAAGAAATTTCAACAATATTTTCATCTTTTGTCCTGCATAAAATAATCCCAATACTAGGATTTTCGTGCGGTTTTTTGACATATTTATCCAATGCTCCAAGATAGAAATCCATTTTTCCCATATACTCAGGTTTAAAGTCTCCAACCTTTAATTCCAAAGCAACTAAACAATTTAATTCTCTATGATAGAACAATAAATCAATGGCATAATCTTTCGAGCCTACTTGCAATTTAAACTCTTCACCAACAAATAAAAAATCTTTACCAAATTCAAGAATGAAATCTTTTAAATTATGAATAATTGATTTTTTTAATCCAAATTCTGAATAACTATTTTGTAATCCTAAAAATTCAAGTGAATAATAATCTTTAATATGCTCATTAATATTTGGATAGATTTCTCTCGCCAATGGTGAGATATTTTTATCCGAAAGTAATACTCTCTCAAATAACCCACTTGCTAATTGTCTTGAAAGCTCTTTTTTCGTGTATTTTTCTTTTGCAGTGAGATTTAGATAAAATTCTCTTTCTTCATCACTTTTAGTTTGAGAAATAATAAGTATGTTATTTGTCCAACTAATTTCTCTCACCAGCAGTGAGAGTTTTGGATTTTTATGATAAGTTTCATAAAATTGTTTCATTCGCCATAAATTTTGAGCAGAAAAACCTTTCGAATTAAGTTCACTCTGCTTCAAAAAATCAGCCAGATTTTGAACTACTTTATTTCCCCAACCATCTTGTTTAACCTTATTAGTAATGTATTTACCAATATTCCAATAAAGCTCAATTAATTCACTATTAATCGCTTTAATTACATTTTCTCTAGCGCTTTTTATCATTGAGCTTATTTCAGTAAACTCTAATAAATAATTTGGTTGAATACTTGTCATAAATCTACCCTACTAAATTCTGTACCCAAGCACGATTTTTCTCACTTCTCACTAATTCTACTCGGTAACGTACTAAGGTAAACCAAATATAAAGCATCATAAAACCAAAAATACATAAAATTAATGGTATTAACATTGGGGTAGCAATGGATGGTTTTTCAAATTTTGTAATACTCGCTCCCTGATGTAGCGTATTCCACCACTCTACTGAAAAATGAATAATTGGTAAATTAATTACACCCACAATACTTAAAATACCCGCTGCTTTTGCTCCTACCCTTTCATTTTGAAAGGCTGAATAAAGTGCAATTACACCAATATAAAGAAAAAATAAAATAAGTTCAGCCGTTAAACGAGCGTCCCACACCCACCACGTTCCCCACATTGGTTTGCCCCAAATTGCTCCTGTGACCAGTGCAATAAATGTAAAAGTTGCTCCAATCGGTGCCATTGCAATCATTGCAATATGGGCTTGTTTAATTTGCCAAACTAATGCCACAACAGCCGCAATTGCCATTGAACCATAAACAGCCATAGACCAAATTGCACTTGGAACGTGAATATACATAATTCTAAAACTATTCCCTTGTTGGTAATCTGCTGGAGCGAAAGCCAACCCCCATACAATTCCAACGCCTAATAATGCAATACTTAGTACTGCAAATAATGGAATAAATTTTCCACACAAATAATACTGAGTTTCTGATTTAGCATAAGGGTGTAACCATTTCCACATTCTTTGTTATCCTTTTATTGATCTAAACTAATTCTTAATGCAGTGGCAATTGCAAAAGGTGATAAAGTGATTGCTATTGTTAAAAATGCCCCTAAAATAGCCAGTTGACCGTGATAAGGTAATTGTAAATTTGCTGCATCTAATACTGAGGCGGAAAAAATTAATACTGGAATAAAAAGAGGAAGGACTAATAAACTTAATAGTACACCTCCTTTTCTGAGCCCAACAGTTAGTGCTACACCTATTGCACCAATGCAACTTAAAATCGGTGTGCCAAGTAATAATGTAAGTACCAATGCCCACCAAACCTGAATTTCCAAAGAGAGTAATAATGCCGCAATAGGGGATAATAAAATCAAGGGTAAACCTGTTAATAGCCAATGAGCAATCACTTTAGCCAATACGATAATTGGTAATGGTTGTGAAAGTAATATTATTTGTTCTAATGAACCGTCCATAAAATCATCACGAAATAGACGTTCAAACGAGAGTAATGCTGAAAGTAATGCTGCTACCCATACAATTCCAGTGGCTATTTTTGAAAGTAATACAGGATCTGAGCCCATCGCAAGGGGAAACAAAGTTAAAACAATCAGAAAAAACCATAATGGGTTTAGAATTTCTGCTTGCTTTCGCATTGCAATTTGTAATTCTCTTTTAATAATTTGACTAAATATCATCATCATTATCCTGATATTTATACTTTTCTAGTTGAAGTATTTTTAATTTTTCACTCGGAACTTCTTGATGACTGGTTAAAATCACAATGCCGCCTTTTTGAGTGTGTTGCTCAAATAATTGCGTTAAAACCTGAACACCTTGTTTATCAATCGCATTAAAAGGTTCATCTAAAATCCATAAAGGTGCATTTGATAACCATAATCTTGCTAAGGCAATACGTTTTTGTTGCCCCGCTGAAAGCTGGCTTGCGATAATGTCTTCACGCCCAAATAAACCCACTTTTTTTAAAATATCCCAAAGAATATCATCACTCGGCTTACTATCCGTTACTTTTTGATAGAATTGTAAATTTTCCCAAGCGGTCAGTTCTTGCTTAATTCCTGTAAGGTGTCCTAAATAAAGTAAATTATGGTGATACTCTTCTCGATTTTTATGAATTTTGCAATTATTCCAAAAGATCTCACCGCTTAAAGGTTGAGCTAATCCAACTAAAATACGTAATAAGCTGGTTTTTCCAATACCATTATGTCCTTCAACTTGCACAAAATCACCTGCATTCCAGCAAAAATCTAAATGACTGAATAGTCGTTTATTTCCTCTCTGGCAACAAAGTTGCACAACTTTTAATTGATTATTGTTTGACATAATATATTGATTAATCTTTATTTTTTATAAAAATACTAATAACAAGAAACCCTGTGAAAATAAATTTATCACAGGATCTTAAAAATAGCCTTTATTTATAAGAAAATTTTATTTTTTCTCTTGCTTTACTGTATCTTGTTTAACTTCATCTACAATTTTTTCAAATTCTGCATCTTTAGCTTCGGTTTCTTGTCCTTCATCTTTCATTGCCTTTTTGAAATCTTTCATTGCTCCACCAAGATCAGAACCCATATTTCTTAATTTTTTTGTTCCAAAAAGTAATATAACGACAACAACAATTGCTAATAACTGCCAAGGACTAATTCCCATTTTCATCTCCTAAAAATAATACTCTAAATAGAATAAAATGTGGTTGAATGTTTTTATCCAACCACACTTCGTTATAAATTTAACGCTACCTTATTAACTGAATATCGCAACAAGTACCGCTACAATATTTTGGTAAAACATTGTTTTGGTTTTAACTTTTTGTACTTTTTCATTAAATGGAATTAACCATATTAATAAATAATTTTGTATAAAATCTTGCTGTTTTTCAGAATCAGATTCTGTCACTAATTTATTCAAGATTTCCAAATAAACACCAATATGATCGCTGGGTTCTTTACTTTCTTGATTAAATTGCAGTCCAAATTGTGTTAACAATGAATCCATATAGTCAAGGTTCGTTGCTAAATCCTCTTCTTCTAAATAAGCAGAGGCATACGGCAATGCACTACTTTCTCCATCAAGTAAGAAAAGTTGCGTAAAATCAGCAGCTAGCTCTAACTGACCATAAGGCATTTCATTGATTTGAGTTATATCAGATTTAATCTGTTGAACCTGTGATGAAAATCCTCGTTCAGATAACAGCTCAGATAATAATTCAAATAATGGCTCAAACGTACCTTGCTGATATTGTTTAAGCTGCTCTTCTGTAAGCTCGTGGCTTAGCAAACTACCAAACCACGTGCAAAGAAATGCCTTTTCTTCTTTTGCTAAGTTAATCATATTTTATGATAACTTAACTTCTGTTGGACCAGTAAAGCCATTTGGTGCTGGTGCATCACCTTGATATTTTTCAACATTCACAATACAAGTATTTGCCGATACTGCTTGAGCAAGCTCAGATGTACCAATATCTAATGTCATTGTATTTGGTGAACCATAGGTATCAATAGCACCGTCTTCTGCTCCTAATGGAGAGAACCAAGCCCCTTCTTGTAAACGTAATACACCACTTGGGAAATTATCAGATAAATGTGCACCTACAATTGCTTGACCACGATCATTAAATACACGAACCAAATCACCGTGAGCAATACCTAATTTTTTCGCATCTTCTGGGTTCATAAATAATGGCTCACGACCTTGAATTGCGTAAGTTTCACGTAACTCTTTTGATTGACACATTTGTGAGTGTAAACGTTTATCAGGGTGGCAAGATTGTAACCAGAATGGATATTTATCTGATTTAGGACCGCCGTGTGAACGTTCTTCTTTTTCGAACCACATAGGGTGACCTTTACAGTTATTATAGCCATACTCAGCAATCTTATTACTAAATATTTCAATAAAGCCTGATGGTGTACCTAATGCGTGTAATTCTGGATCTTCAATGAAGTCAGCGTGACGTACCCAAGGTTTACCTTCTGGGAATAATACATAACCTTTTTTCCAGAATTCTGCAAATGGAGGCATTTCAAATTTGCCATTATTCTCTTTACGACAATCTTCGTAAAGTGACTCAACCCATTGCATTTCATCCATACCACGCGTATATTCTTTTTCTTTACCAAAACGTTTACAAAGATCTTTAAAGATCTCAAAGTCTGGACGAGATTCATATAATGGCTCAACTAATTTTTCCATTTTAATCACACCACGTGCACTGTATGAACCATAACCATCAATATCGTTACGTTCAAATGGGGTACAAGCTGGTAATACAATATCAGCAAAACGACAAGTTGCAGTCCAAGCATAATCAACAGAAATAACGGTTTCTAATTTTTTGAACGCTTCTTTCATTTTATTATGTTGTGACTGACGGTGCCATTGGTTACAACCTGAGAAAATTACCATTTTATATGGTGCATAAACCACTTTTTTACCATTGTAATTAATGGTTTCGCCAGCGTGAAGAATCGAATCTGTTGCTCTTGCCACAGGAATAACCGCACTATAACCTTTATAATCTTTGTTATCGTAAACAGGTTTTTGACCTTCATCAATATTAAGTGGAAATGCACCTGGCATTGCTGCACCTGAGCTTGATACACCAACAGAACTATAATGGTGTGCATAACTGATACCACCACCAGGTAAACCAATTTGTCCTAGCATTGACGCTAATACCGCAGCCATCCAATATGGTTGCTCACCATGTTGCTGACGTTGAATTGCCCAACCAAAGATAAATTGTGTACGTTTACCCACTAATGAACGCGTAAATTCACGAATTTTATCCGCTGGAATACCACAGATTTTTTCTGCCCATTCTGGTGTTTTCGCTACTTTATCTTCTGTTTTTCCCATTAAGTATGGTACAAAATCTTCAAAACCGACAGTATAAGTATCGATAAAGTCTTCATTGTATAATTTTTCAGTATAAAGCACATACGCCATTGCCAACATCATCGCAACGTCTGTTTGTGGGTTGATATACTGATGTTCACAACCTAAGAAATTTTGTGTTTTTGTTTTAACTGGGTCAACAGAAATAACGTTTACGCCTTTCGCTGCTACTTTTTGTTTTAACTGCTCTAAATAAGCATAAGCTTCGTGAGTTTCACAGTTCCAACCTACTTGTAAGTTTTTAACAGGATCGCTTGACCAGAAAATGATATTTTCACTTTCTTTTAAGATTACGTCCCAAGACGTACCTTGTGAATAAACTTCGGTTGAACCTAATACGTAAGGAAGAATAACTTGTCCTGCACCAGTAGAATAGTCCCCAGCAGAAGTCACACTATGTCCAAACATACCCACAGCACGGTTCATATGGTTACCACAACTGTGGAATTGACCTGTTGAACGCCAACCTACGTTTGCCGTGTGTAATGCCCAAGGACCATAATTTTTTTGAACACGATCTAATTCTTGATAGAAATAGTCTAACGCATCGTCCCAAGATACACGTACAAAACGGTTATCACCACGGTTTTCAACACCGATTAATTTTTCAGGATTTTTACGGTTTTTAAGCCAATCTAAACGTACCATAGGATAGCGAACACGGGCTTCACTATAAATTAAACCTTTGATGCCTTTAAGCATTTCTGTTGGGTTTTTATCATACTCAAATGCTTTAACCGCACTTACTTTTCCATTTTCAACTTTGGCACGAAATGCCCCCCAGTGTGAACCGGTTAATTTCCATTCTGATGACTCTGCATTTGCAAACGCACTTCTTGAAACAAGAAAGCTTGGCATTGAAAGAGTTGCAGCCATTGCCGAAGCACTGGTTAAAAACTGACGACGAGATTGTTGCATAATTTTTCTCCTTATTTAGTAGGATGTTTTTCAAAATCTGATGAGTGCATTTGTAAATAACGTAATACTTGTTTACCAGTCGTTTCATCTATACTGGTAAAGCCAACCATTCCATTAAATAAACCAATCCAAGTATTTGCATCAAAATGTGCAACATCTGGTTGCTTATGACAAACGCTACATTGTGTTTTATATACGCCTTCTGCTTTCGCCCAAAGTGTATCAATATTCTCTATTAACTGTGATTTTGTCACCCACGCTTGTAATTTAATCTTTTGCCATTTTAAGCGAGTAACAGAATCTTTATATTTTTCAATAACTTCATATTGTTTTGGCTTCGTTTTCATAAACGCTTTGGTTAATACCGCATCGGTAATATTTTTACCCATTTCGTGATAACCAATACGTCCAAAACCTTTTGCTTTACGCCATACGGTAAACTCAACTAAGTCAGACTTATCGCCTGATTTAACAAATTTCACAGGTACGGCCGTTTCTAAATAACCAATTTCTTGTTGCATTGCTTCATCAGAAAATAATTTCGCACTTTCTTTTGTGAAATATGTTGTTCCTGCGGTTAAATCACTTACCGCTTCCACTTCTTTTGGTTTTGGTAAATGGTGTGAAATGCCTTTGTGACAATCAATACAACTTTGATCTTTGGCTGCTGCCGCTTTCATTGCTTCACGTGCTGCAGGTTTCATTTCATCAAACTTCATACGATCATAACGGTGGCAATTTTTACACGCTTGAGAACCATTTGCAGACATTCTTGCCCACTCTCTTTCCGCCATCTCTAAACGATGTTTTTCAAAAGAACCTTCTTCATCATATTTACCCGTCACTTCTGCAAACACTTCTTTAAGCGCTTCAATTTTACGAATATATTTGTCAATTTTTTTGTGTGGTACGTGACAATCTCCACAAGAAGCACTTACACCGAATTTATTTGAAAAATGAGATTTTTCTTTCAATTCTTCTAAAGGTTGTTGCATTGAGTGGCAACTTACACAAAATTCTTCGGTACTGGTTTCTTCCATTACCGTATTAAAAACTATCCAAGCAATAATACCTGCAATAGCACCTGTTACTAACAATACGCCTAAACCTAATTTAGACGGTTTAAAGAAAAAATTCTTTAACCAATGAAATACTTTCATTGAACACCCCAACTTAAAAATAAAAAATAAACTTACTGGCTAAAACCAGTAATAAAAAATAAATAATATTAACTTTGCATTATACAGTTATAAGTATAAATATATAGTTAGATACCTTAATAAAAGTTGTTTAAAATCAAATAATCTTTGTTTAATAATAAAGTATCGCTTCTATTATAAGCGGTTACATTTTGAATAAAATTTGCAAATTTTATGGAAAATATTACCGCTTACTCTACAAACTTTACCAATCTTCTTGATAAGTAAACGTTTGACTAAATCCACTATATTGTAAATATTTCACAAGACTTTTACTTCTTGTACCATTGCTACAAATAAAAATATAGGATTTAGACTTTGATAGAAAATCACTTGGATTATCTAATAATTGATCTGGCGTAAAATGGGCTGTCGCATACTCACAAGGATTTACTTTAATTTCATTTTCTCGACGAATATCAATAATTTCATAGCCCTGTTCCAATGCTTCGCTTAATTCCCCTTGAAAAACTAAATTTGCTGTATATCGCTCAACAATCGCTTTATCATTCTGCGAATGACAACAATCGTGATCAAAAGGAATAGTAATTTTATTTAAACTCAACGAATAAAAATCAAAATGATAAAGTGTACTTTCTGCCACAGGATAAAATCCTGAAAGTAGCTTAATCGCTTCTAAGGCTTGCAAACAACCCATCGTACCAGGAACTGGTCCTAATACGCCAAGAATATCGCAACTTCCTGTTACTTCTACACCTTCTGGCCACATACAACGGAAACAGCTAAATGGCTGATCTTGTTGTGGGATCATCGTAAATAGTTGCCCTGTCATTGCAGAGGCATTTGCAAAAATAACGGGGATTTGGCGTAAAATCGCGACATCATTTAGCATATAGCTAAAAGACAACATATCGGTACAATCTAACACCACATCATATTGTGAGATTAAACGTAATAATGTTTGCACATCTAATGACGAACCGATGGCTTTTACATCTAACTGCGGATTACGTGCCAATAAATATTGCTTAACCGTTTCTGCTTTATTGTTACCTAAATCATTTTGGGTAAACAACGTTTGACGGTGCAAATTACTTGGTTCAATATCATCATAATCGACAATCGTAATATGCCCAATACCTGACATTGCTAAATAACTGACCGCCGTTGTTGCTAGCCCTCCAGCACCAATGACTAATACTCGACTGTTATTTAACTTCTGCTGTTTTTCTTGCGTCATTCCTTTTACAAGTAATTGACGAGAAACATCAAGGGTTGAATGTTGCATAAACTAAGGTCGGCTCTCAATATTTGAAACCCACTCGTGCGTTTCTTTGTCTAAATAAAACTCTTTTTTCCAAATCGGCACATCGGCTTTCAAAGTATTGATAATATACTGACAAGCCTCAAAGGTTGCCCCACGATGTTTGGCACTCACGCCAACCCACACCGCTAAATCGCCAATCGCTAATTTACCCACGCGATGAATACAAATTGCCTCTTCAATATCAAATAGCTCTTTTGCTTTGGCAACAATTTTCTCGCCTGTCACAACGGCTAATTCTTCATACGCACTGTATTCCAATCCACGCACTTGATTGTCGTTATTATGATTTCTTACCCAACCTTCAAAACTACAATAACCGCCACATTCATCTAAACGTAGCGCTTTTTTATAGCTTTCAATATCAAATTCTTCGGATTTAATTAAAAACATTGTTAACCCCCTGCTACTGGTGGAATAAACGCTACGATATCATTTGGCATAATTACCGTATCCCAAGGGGTAAACTGATGATTCACGCTCACTCGCACTTGTTTTTGAGATAATTCAACACCTAGCTCTGCACAAATATTGCTAAACAACATTTCAGCGGTTAGGTTGTCACTTAACGGGCGTATTTCTTCTGCTTTATTCGCTTTTTCTTGAAAAACAGCAAAATATAAAATTTTAAAGGTATTATTTGATACAGACATCTTTTTTGCCCCCTGTTTTTTCTAATAAGCGAATATCTTCAATAATCATATTGTGTGTCAATGCTTTACACATATCATAAACCGTTAAAGCCGCCACGCTAGCAGCGGTTAAGGCTTCCATTTCAATCCCTGTTTTATGGGTAACTTCCGCAGAGGTATAAATGGTTAAAACAGGCTCTGTTTCTGAATATTCAAAAGAGACTTCGCATTTTTCCAAAGGTAATGGATGGCAAAGTGGAATTAAATTTGACGTCTGTTTTGCCCCCATAATCCCCGCAATTCGTGCAATACCTTCGATTGAGCCTTTTGGGGTTTGACGATCATTTTCCAAAATAATTTGATAAATATCTTGTGGAAAACGGATTTTGGCCATCGCTTTGGCTGTGCGGTGTGTGGCAACTTTATTGCTCACGCCCACCATATTTGCATTTCCATTATTATCTAAATGCGTAAAATTCATTATTTTAACCTATATTTTTTCTATATTGCGTGTACTGTTGCTTTGCATTCTCAAACTGCTCTGGCGTATTAAAATTACAACATAAACTCACAGAATCTGGCAATTCAATTTCTTTCATCTTAAATTGATCACAAAACGGCATTACTCGACGATTGCCAGCTAACAAATAATCTTTTAAATCCTTTGCCAACGATGTGTGATATAAACCCACCAATGGCAATAATTTGTGATTTTTTAATAAAATGGTTTTAGTTTGCGTATCTTGATTTGCATCGATTTCATCGATCGCTTGCTGAAATAAATCAATAATTTCTGATGGTAACAACAACGCATCACAACTATATACCCACAACCACTGATGATTTGCTAAATAGCTCTGCTCTAACACAGGTTGAATGGCAGATAATGCCCCTGATTTATTCAATAATAGATCAGGGGATAACGTAATATGATGTGTTGCAATTTCTGAATAAGTGTAATCATCAGCACATACAAAAGTGGCTAAGCCTAATTGACGAGCGTCTTGCACCAATCTTGAAAGCAAAGTTTCACCTTCAAAAAGTAGCTGTGCTTTGTTCTGCCCCATTCGGCGGCTGTTGCCACCTGCTAAAATGGCGATATGTGCTAATTTATTCATTATTACTCTTTACGACAATTATTTGATAAATCTAACGTGTGGTACAAAGTTGCAAGGTTTAGTTCTTGCATCTAATTGATTTTCTAAAATATCGCCCCACGCTGTTTTACACGCCCCCGTTGAACCCGGAATGGCAAAAATCAAGGTACGATTTGCCACACCTGCTACGGCACGTGATTGAATCGTTGATAATTGAACGGTATTTTGTGAACATTGACGGAATACTTCGCCAAAGCCATCAACGGTTTTATCAAATAAAATGCTTACTGCCTCAGGGGTAATATCTTTATCGTAAAAACCTGTACCTCCTGTGATAATCACCACTTGGCATTCTTTATCCGCAATCCATTGACTTACGATTGCACGAATATCATAAAGATGATCGGTACACAATTTACGTTCATATAAATTATGCCCCGCTTTCAATAATGACTCTTGCAAGTAATCGCCTGACGTATCTTCCGCAAAAGTGCGAGTATCCGATACCGTTAAAATTGCAATATTTAATGGTTCAAATTGTTTTCCACCATCGTGCATTTTGTTATCCTCCAATCATAGATAAATTTGTAATTAAGCCAGAATTGTTTTCGTGTAAATGGTGCATTTCTGGTTTTTGTGGCATTAAATTTTGTAAATAATTGATCAAATCTGACCGCTTACCATCCGCCAAATAAGGACGAATATTAAACGCACAACTGTCAAACAAGCATAAATGCAAGTTCCCCATTGCTGTTACTCTTAAACGATTACAATTTTTACAAAAATCTTTGCTATAAGGTGCAATCACGCCCATTCTTCCCATATAATCAGGGTGAGCATATTCTACGGCTGGACCTGCGTCTTTGCCTCGTGGCAATGCCGTCCAACCTTCTCTTTCTAAAATTTTTACTATGCGACTCGCACTTAAATGCGAATTTTCAAACAATAAATTATTTTCTGCGGTTTGCATTAACTCAATAAAACGAAAGCTAATCGGTTTATCCTTAATAAATGCCAAAACACTGTGAAGTTGCTGAACGCCACTTTCTTTCAACAATACCGCATTCAATTTAATCGGTAACGGCTTATAATCCATTATCAAATCAATTGCTCTTAAAATCGATCCCAAAGAACGTCGCCCCGTGATCTGCTCAAAGGTATCTTCGTCTAAACTATCCACGCTGATATTGATCTGATTCAGTCCTGAGTCGATCCACTTTTTATAATGTTGCTCCAACTTCCAACCGTTAGTCGTTAAAGCGACTTTTTCAATATTCTCTGGTCGCTGACAAACTTGGATAATCTCGTTAATGTCTTTTCTTAACGTTGGCTCGCCCCCTGTTAAACGGATCTTCTTTGTGCCTAAATCCGCAAAAGTTGAAACCAAATTATCAATTTCAGACACCGTTAATTCATTCTTCGGCTTCTTTCCTTGATAACCATCAGGCAAGCAATAATTACATTTAAAATTACATAAATCGGTTACTGACAAGCGTAAATAACTCAATCTCCGCTGAAATAAATCAGTTAAAGGGGCTGATTTATTATCAGACTCGGTAAGATTTTTCATTTACACCTCTACAAAAATTTGCCGTTTAAAGGGAAAATCTCAACATATTCCTCTTTTTCAAATTCAGCTTTCTCTGCTGGCAAATAGACAAATGCATTTGCTTGGCTTAACTGATAAATACGGTGTGAATCTTGTGAGAATTGCGTGTAAACCACCCAATCATTATTTGCGTCTTTCTCAACAAAACCACGTTGTAATTCAGTACGACCTGAACGACGTTTAATTTCATTGCCTAATTTTGCTTTTACACTTAATTTCGGTAAAGTTACACCAAAATATTGATAAATAGCGGGTAATAAGAATAGGGTTGCACTGATTGTGGTTGAAAGTGGATTACCCGGTAAGCCAAAGTAGCGAGCCTTGCCTAAATGACCAAACACAAAAGGTTTGCCTGGTTTTAATGCAACTTTATATTGCACGATATTACCCAGTTTGCTCACGCAATCTTTTAAGAAATCATAATCCCCAACAGACACGCCACCAGAGGTTACCACGATATCATTTTCGCTCGCTGCTTTTTCTAAAATACGACTGATTTCATCAGGGTTGTCTTTGATAATGCCGTAATCATTGATGATCACAGGGAAAGATTGTAATAATGCTTTCACGGTTGGACGGTTTGAATCGTAGATTTGCCCTTTTTGTAATACTTCGCCCGCTTCACGCAATTCATCGCCTGTTGAGAAAACCGCGATTTTTAATGGCTTATAAACATTGACTGAACCACAGCCCACACTTGCTAATAACGGAATGTCGGTAACAGAAATACAATGCCCTGCTTTTAATACCGCTAACCCCTTAGACACTTCCTCGCCTTCACGACGGATATTATTGCCCAAAGGTTGCGTTTTCATTAGCTTAATTGTGATTTTATTTTCTGTTTCTTCACGCTGAACATTCTCTTGCATTACCACGCAATCAGTATTTTCAGGAATAACCGCCCCCGTCATAATACGTACGCATTCACCAGAACCTAGCACGCCACTAAATGGTTTTCCTGCGATAGATTCTCCAATACACACAAATTCACTTTTTTCTTGAAAATTTTGCTCACTTGAATGTAATGCATAGCCATCCATTGCGGATACTGATGACGTTGGAATATTGATGTCTGACACAATATCTTCGCTTAACACACTCCCAATCGCATTTAACAATGCTACACTTTCTGATTCGGTTTTCTTTGGAATACTGTTTATATCTTCAATAATAATGCGACGCAGATCTTCAACGTGAATCATATTTATTTATCCATATTTGAAATTAAAAAATTTTCTTAGAAACTTGTCTACTAAATCTATTTATTATTTGAGTAAATTAAATCAGCAAACAAAGGAGCATAATTATATCAAATTAGAACAAAATATGTAAGTTCATTGCTAAGGATGTTCAGAACAAGATCATTTTAAATTGAACTAAATGCTATTTTTACGATCAGATCAGTAAATAACATGCCCTTATGGATACCTATTTTTTTCTATCTGTTACAAAAGGCTGGGAATATAAAAAATTTTGGTTATGTAAAATTAGACTGGTTAAAGCATTATTCACCTTTTGAAAACGGTATAATTTATATTATTATCCTTTTTGAAAAGTTACCGCTATTAATCTTAAAAAATAAATAATTAAAAGTATGTATCTACCCTAACCGCTTGTTAGATTTTTTAGTGCTATATCTGGGTTTAGTACGCGGTGTGATTTTACTTAAATTTTGCAAAATTTGTTGATTTGGGCTGTTCAATAAATGAGGTAACTTTTGCGTAAGATCAGACATAAAGTTTTGATAAGTGGTCTGTTTTTTACTTATTCCGTTTAGTTGCATTTCCCAATATGCAGTCATATCAGGAATAGTTGCCACTTCTGGTAAGGCTTGAATTAAAATTCGTCCTGCTTCTGTGCTGTGAATTTGTCTGCCTTTTTTGGTTAAAAAACCACGTTTAAACAATAATTCAATGATCCCTGCTCTGGTTGCTTCTGTGCCTAAACCATCCGTTTCTCGTAAGATTTTTTTTAACTCTTTATCTTGTACAAAACGTGCGATACCCGTCATTGCTGAAAGTAAGGTGGCATCAGAAAAATAGCGTGGCGGTGTTGTCTTCTTACTTAAAACTTCGCCTTTTTCACAATGTAATTCTTGTGATTTTTTAACTATAGGTAACGTATTTTCATTGATTTCATTGTTGTCTTCTTTTCCTTGCAATGCTTTCCAACCTGCTACCACTAAATTTCGTTCTTGAGCAATAAAAGTACCGCCTGCAATTTCTAACGTAATTTTTGCTTTGCGATATTCTGCCTCAGGGCAAAATTGCATTAAGTATTGTCGAGCAATAAGCTGATAAACCTGTTTTTCATTTTCAGTTAAACGAATATTACCCGTACGAGCCGTTGGAATAATAGCGTGGTGCGCTTCTACTTTTTTATCATTCCAACAACGATTTTTAATTTCTAAATCAACTATTTCTGGTAAATTTTGGTATTCAGTCAGATGTTGTGAAATCGCATTAGTCACTTTAAAACGATCACCATAATGCTCTTTTGGTAAATAACGGTTATCAGAACGAGGGTAAGTGATCAATTTATGGGTTTCATACAATTTTTGGCAAATATCAAGTACGGATTGAGCAGAAAGACCAAAACGGCGTGCTGCTTCAATTTGCAATACAGAAAGGGAATAAGGTAAAGGTGCGGTTTCTTTTTCAAGTTTATTTTGATAATCCGTTACTATGGCAGGCTGATTGGCAATACGTTTTACTACGTTTTCAGCTAATCCAAGAGAAAGCACTCGTCCTTCCTCATCTTGATAATCTTCACAGGCTTTACTTGGTTTCCATTGTGCGGTAAAACATTCTTGAGTCTCAGGTACTATCACGTGAGCTAGCACTTCAAAATAGTCTTTTGGTACGAAATTTTCAATTTCTAAATCACGTCGCACAATCAAACCCAATACAGGGGTTTGTACTCGTCCAACTGACAATACTCCTTTATAACCTGATCGTTGCCCTTGAAGGGTATAAGCTCGTGTCATATTAATACCATAAAGCCAATCTGCCCTAGCACGTGCCAATGCTGAAGTTGATAGCGGTATGAAGTGAGTATTATTTTGCAATTTTTCTACGGCTTTCTTAACTGCACTAGGGTTAAGATCGCTGACTAAACAGCGTTGAATTTGTGAGCGTTTTTCAGCAGAAAAATTCATATAGCCAAAAATTTCATCAACTAATAATTGCCCTTCTCTATCAGGGTCACCTGCGTTAACCAAAATATCCGCTTTTTTTACTAGCCTTTCTACCACTTTAAACTGTTTTACGGTATTTTTTTTAGGAAACCATTGCCATTTTTGAGGAATGATCGGCAAATGTTCCATTCGCCATTTTTTATAACGTTCATCGTAAGCATCAGGTTCAGCCTGCTCCAACAAGTGACCGATACACCAAGTAACCACATCATTTTCTCCACACGTAATAAAGCCATCCCCTCTTTTATGAGGCTTAGGCAAGACATCAGCAATGGCTCGTGCAAGGCTAGGTTTTTCTGCTATAAATAAACGCATCATCAAATAAAAACTAATTTAAACCTTTTGAAGATAATACCATTTGACACTGAAATGGTGGTGTTGGTAATGCTCTTTTCTTTTTGTGCTTAGACGGTTTTCGTGGTTTAAACCACGAGTAAAGCGTTGCATCACAACCTTCTCCTGCGGGTATAACTGATTGATTTTTACAATCTTTTGAATTTTCAGGACAAGTTAAACGTACGTGCATATGTGCCGTGTGTCCAAACCAAGGGCGAACTTTACGTAACCACGAACGATCACCTTTTGCGGTTTGACACAGTTTTACTTTAATTGCAGGATTCACAAAAATTCTTGCGACATTACTGTCTTGTGCTGCAAGACGAATTAAGCTTGCTTGATTTTCAGTCCAATTACTATTTACTTGCTTTCCTGTTACCATTACTGTTGCGGTTGGGTGTTGGGCTTCTTTATCACTCAATGCACCAAAACGTAACCAAATATCTGCATCTAACCCTGTTTGATGACTTGCGTGTCCTGAAGAAAATCGTCCTCCTGCAGGCATTCCCATATCACCAACTAAAACAGTTGATAGCCCTTCTTTTTTTGCATTTTTGCCTAACCGCTGAATAAAATTGACTAAGTTTTTATGTCCATAAAAACGATTTTTATAAGAACGAATAACTTGGTAACCCTGCCCTTTTAAGGCAAGAGGAGTGGCACCAATAATGCAACCATTAGAATAACTTCCGATAGATTGCATTTTACCTTGTACTGGTGATGTTATTTTTTCCCAGTCACTCGCATTCACGGAGGTGATCACTGCCATTGTAATGGCAAATATTTTTAATAATTTCATTTAATTTCCTATTGTTCTTCCCCCCTCCTAGCCTCCCCCCGCAAGCGGAGGGAGGAATTTTAAGATCCTTTCCCTCACAAGCGGAGGGAGGAATTTTAAGATCCTTTCCCTCACAAGCAGAGGGAGAAATTTAAGATCTTCTTCTACAATGAGAGAGCGATTTTAAAATCCCCTCCTCCGCTTGCGGGGGAGGGTTAGGGAGGGGGTATATAATTATCTACACTGTGCTTTAAAACGTAATAAATGGTCTAACAATACTATCGCTGTCATTGCTTCTGCAATGGGGACAGCACGAATCCCCACACAAGGATCGTGGCGACCTTTCGTCACTATTTCAACAGGCTGATTATCTAAATTTACGGTATCTCCCGAAATAGCAATGCTTGAAGTCGGTTTTAAGGCAATATGAGCAACAATTGGTTGCCCTGAACTTATCCCACCTAAAATTCCACCTGTATGATTAGATTTAAATCCTTGTGGGGTAATTTCATCACGATGTTGGGTACCTGTTTGCTCAACCACATCAAAACCATCACCAATTTCTACTCCTTTTACGGCATTGATCGACATCAATGCGTGGGCAAGATCAGCATCTAAACGATCAAACACTGGCTCACCTAAACCTACTGGAATATTTTCTGCAATCACCGTTACCTTCGCACCAATAGAATTCCCTTCTTTTTTGAGAGAGCAAATTTGCTGTTCAAACTCACTAATTATATTTTCATCAGGGCTGAAAAATGGATTGCTATTCACTTTTTCCCAATCAATTTTCTCAATATCTGCCACAGATTGCGGATTAATTTTCACTGTTCCCATTTGAGACAAAAAGCCTCTTACTTCAATACCAAACTGCTCTTTGAGATATTTTTTTGCTATCCCGCCAGCCGCCACTCGCATTGCAGTTTCACGAGCTGAAGAACGTCCACCACCACGATAATCACGAATGCCGTATTTATGTTGATAAGTGTAATCGGCGTGATTAGGACGAAAACGGTCTTTAATATTGGCGTAATCTTGTGAACGTTGGTCGCTATTTTTAATTATTAACCCAATGCTGGTACCTGTAGTTTTCCCCTCAAAAACACCTGATAAAATTTGTACTTTATCCTCTTCGTTTCGAGGTGTCGTATAGCGTGAACCTTTCGGTCTGCGACGATCTAAATCAACCTGTAAATCAGCCTCACACAATGCCATATTGGGCGGTACGCCATCTACAATACAACCCAATGCTTCACCGTGAGATTCACCAAAGGTCGTTACTTTAAAAAGTGTTCCAATGCTATTGCCTGCCATTATTTCCTTCCTTTTGTTATATTTTCCCCCTCCCTAGCCCTCCCCCGCAAGCGGAGGAGGGGACTTTAAAATTCCTTCCTCCGCTTGCGGGGGGGGGAGGCTAGGAGGGGCTACTTATAATCCTACCCTGTGCTACATATTCTATCAGTGCTTTGCGAGAAATTTTAATTCCATTTTTCTGTAAGTGTTTTACTTCTTCCAAAGAAAAATATGCAATCGGCTGTTTAAATTTTTCTAATCGATCTTTTGCAAATTTTTGTAAAGATCGTACCGCTTGCTCATTAAATGGTTGCTTAAATTCCACAAATGCAACAGGTTTTGCACCAAATTCTTGATCGTCTACTGGTACAACAAAGACATTTTGCACTAAATCAGACAAAAATAACACTTTTTCTATCTCTTCAGGTTGAATATTTTCTCCCCCTGAAATAAACATATAATCTAATCGTCCTGTCACAATAAGTTGATTGTTCTCTAAAACTCCACCATCTTTTGTTGCAAACCAACCTAATTTATTTGTTAAAGGATGAAGACTATTTTCTATCCAATAACCCAACGCTAAGGTTTTACCTCGTACCCAAATTTCATTATTTACTAGTTTGATCTCACGATTTAACAAAACTTGCCCAACATTATCTGTTTGATTTGTTGCTGCTGTCACTGTTGATGCCATTTCTGTTAAACCGTAACTTGCAAAAGTAGTCATTCCTCTAGCGTTCGCCTGTTCGATAAGGTTAGCTGGAATATTTGCACCTCCTAACAATATTTTTTGATTTACTTTACGATCTTCAAGCCAAGTTAAATAACGTTGTAATTGTATTGGTACAAGAGAGCTGTGAGTGACTTTTGAAAGTGTTTGCCAAAATGATTGTTTATTTTGATCAATATAAAGCGTGGATCCCTGTAACAACCAACGCCATACTATTCCTTGTCCTGAAACGTGAAATAGTGGCAAACTTAATAACCAGCTATGTTGTTGTTTAAAATTCATCAGTTCACATACTCCTTCTGCACTTGCCAGATGGTTTGCTATTGAATGCACCACGGCTTTTGGTTGCCCTGATGAGCCAGAAGTTAAGGTAAAAGTTGCAGGGTTAGTTAAGCTAAAACTGCTTACTATTTTTTGAGAAGTATCAAAACTTGATAAAGATAAAAAATCCTTATCTGTAATAAAAAAATCAACTTGATTTTGTTCTAAGATTTTCTGACGTTGAGACTGTGTTAACAAGGGGTTAAGCATTAAAATTTTTGCCCCCATTGTTAATACCGCACAATAACAAAGTAAATTAATAAATCTATTTTTTCCTGAGTACGCAACCAGCTGTGATGATTGCACACCACAAGCGGTAAGATGTTGAGTAAATTTTGCAATTATTTGATCAAGCAATTGCCACGAAATTTGTTGTGGCAAATTTTTAAAAAAAGGCGCTAAATTCAATCCTCTTATTTCAGATTTATTCCATACCACTGCTATTTGAGAGGTATGTTTTTCAGCCCAAAAGGTGGTAGGAAAAACAGAAAAAGTCATTTTAACGGATAAAAAAAGTTTTAATACGTTCAATGCTCTCTTCTGGAATATCCATTGCTTCCATTAATTTAGTTAAAATAATGCCTTTGCGAGCGGTATTATTGTTAGTGATAACCCAAAATGGTGAACTTGGTATTTGTTTAGCTCGTACACCACTGCCTGTTGCTAAGATAGTCTCCTCATTTTTTGCAAAATAAACACGTTCACTTCCTTGAATATTTTCTGTTCCATAAGTAAAACGATCGGGTGCAGCAAAATAAAGGGCAGATAAAATCATCAAAAAGCGTTTTACCGCTTTTGTTTCATCAACAAATTCATCTGAATTTAACACTTCATCTAAATGTTTTAATAAGAAAGTCAGCTCGTTAACTTGCTCTTTTTTGATATTTGATGTATTTTCAAACTCTTTTTTAATTTTTTTGTTAATATTTTCTTTTGTTGGTACAACAGATTGAGAAAGTTCAGACAGTTTTAATAAACGTCTTAAAATATCAGAGGCTGTTTCACCAATAAATTGTGTTTGACTGGCAATGTAATGATATAATTCATCATCGATTTCAATTTTTTTCATTATTTTTCCTTTATTCTCTTGATTCGCAAAAAATTATTGGCATTATACTTAAGTTTGAGTTTTTTCTCATCTTTAAAGATTACATATTTGGACAAAATTATGACAAAAGAAACAAATAAATCCGTTTTTTTAAATTATAAATTACAAACAGCAAAAAATTGCAAAAACACTGAACAATCACACCGCTTGTTAGTTTTTATCCACGGATTATTTGGTGATCTTCATAATTTAGGACGTATTGCAAGAGCCTTTGAAGATGATTATGATGTTTTGTGTTTAGATTTACGTAATCACGGTCATTCTTTTCATAGTGATGAAATGAATTTTGAGTCAATGGCAACAGATGTAAAAGAGCTACTTGAACATTTAAATCTTTCTCCTGCAATTGTTGTGGGGCATTCAATGGGTGGCAAAGTTGCAATGAAATTGGCGGATATCGCTCCTCATTTAGTAGAACAATTAGTGATTATTGATATTGCCCCCGTCAAATACACGGAAAGTCGTCACGATGCTATTTTTGCTGGCTTATTTGCTGTAAAAAATTCTGATGCTCAAAATCGTATTCAAGCTCAAAAAGCAATGCAACCTTATATCAAGGAGCAAGGTGTCCAACAATTTATGTTAAAATCATTTGCACCCACTGAAGATGAACGCTTTTTATTTAACCTAACTGCACTGCAACAAAATTATGATAATATCAGTGATTGGAGTGATGTTAAGGTAGAGAAACCAACATTATTTATTAAAGGGGATTTATCTGATTACATTAAAAAAGAGCATAAACAAATTGTATTAAATCAATTTCCACAAGCTAAATTATTTATTGTGAGTAATGCTGATCATTGGGTACACGCAGTTAAACCAGAAGCTGTCATTCGTGCGATGAAGAGAGTGTTATAACATACTTAACAAGAATAATATTCATACACTTATTCTTGTCACCAACAAATAGCATATTTGCAAATTTTTATAAGTAAATCACCGCTTAGTGATTGACTATTTTGAAGACTATATTATGCTAGGAAAAGTAATCTAATAACTGAGAATAACAATATTTAGCCGAAACTCAATAATGAAACTATTTAATACCTTTTCGTACATTATCAAAATAATAATAAAAGTTACCACTATAGGTATCTTGTTACTTGTTGCGTTTGTTATTTTAATTGATTTTATGACAGGATATTTGGTAGAAGATAAAATTTATACTGATATTAACACTGTTCCTCAACGTGAATATGCGGTGGTACTGGGTACTGCAAAATACTTTCCTTCAGGGCGAGACAATCTTTATTATAAAAATCGCTTGGAAGCAGCAACAAAACTTTTTAAAAATAAAAAGGTAAAACAATTTTTATTAAGTGGTGACAATACTACTCCCTATTATAATGAACCTAAAAATATGACAAAGGATTTACGTAAAAAAGGCATTCCTCGTCAATTTTTACATCAAGATTATGCTGGTTATAATACTCAATCTTCAGTTATTCGAGCGAATAAAACCTTTCATCTGCAAAACTTTACTATTGTAAGTCAACGATTTCATTGTGAACGGGCACTATTAATTGCACAATTCCATCATATTGATGCGATTTGCTTTGCCGCAGAATATCCCCAAAAACATTACAAAGTAAGAATTCGTGAATACTTTGCTCGAGTAGGTATGTTTGTTGATTTTATTACTGGAAAAATGCCTAAAACATTGAAAAAAATAAAAGAAGCGAAAAAGAATTCCTAGTTTCCATATTGTTTCTGCTAAAAATTATTTATCCCCTCTCATTATTTCATAATAAGTTTCCTCTAAAACAGTAAAATTTTTTCTAAGTTTTTTTTATCTTTTTAGAATTTTATGCGAAAAATTCTTATTTTTAATTGAAAAAAGGTCACAAATTCTAAATGATCTTTTGTATCATTTTACTTGAGCAATAAGCATAAACTTGCTTAACCAGATAAAATGTAACTTACTATTTTTATTACATTTTATTTTTTATCTATACTTCAATTTAGGAGAAAATATTATGGCTTTTAATATGAAAAACAGACATCTTTTAAGTCTTGTTCATCACACTGAACGTGAAATTAAATATTTGTTAGATTTATCACGTGATTTAAAACGTGCAAAATATGCAGGTTGCGAACAACAAGTATTAAAAGGTAAAAATATTGCGTTGATTTTTGAAAAAACCTCTACTCGTACTCGTTGTGCGTTTGAAGTTGCCGCTTATGATCAAGGTGCTCAAGTCACTTATATTGATCCTACTTCTTCACAAATTGGTCATAAAGAAAGTATGAAAGATACCGCTCGTGTATTAGGGCGTATGTATGATGGTATTGAGTATCGTGGCTTTAAGCAAAGTGTTGTTCAAGAGTTAGCAGACTATGCAGGCGTGCCTGTTTGGAATGGTTTAACCGATGAATTCCATCCAACTCAGATGTTAGCTGATGTACTTACAATGATTGAAAACTGCGACAAACCATTAACTGAAATAAAATATGTTTATATTGGTGATGGTCGTAATAATGTAGGCAACTCTTTATTGCTTATCGGTGCTAAATTAGGTATGGATGTACGTATTTGTGCACCTAAATCATTACTTCCAGAGGCTGAATTAGTTGAAATGTGTGAAGGATTTGCCAAAGAAAGTGGTGCGAGAATTACGGTAACAGAAGACATTGATAAAGCAATGAAAGATGTTGATTTTGTTCACACAGACGTTTGGGTTTCAATGGGTGAACCATTAGAAAGCTGGGGCGAACGCATTAAGATCTTATTACCATACCAAGTTACCCCTGAATTGATGGCTCGTAGTGGTAATCCAAAAGTGAAATTTATGCACTGTTTACCAGCATTCCACAATAGTGAAACCAAAGTGGGTAAACAAATTGCTGAAAAATATCCAGAACTTGCAAACGGTATTGAAGTTACAGAAGATGTATTCGAATCACCAATGAATGTGGCATTCGAACAAGCAGAAAATCGTATGCATACGATTAAAGCAGTAATGATTGCAAGTTTAAGTTAAGCCTAATTTTATAATTTAAGGAGTTATAATGAGAATTGTTATAGCACTAGGTGGTAACGCATTATTGCGTCGTGGCGAACCTTTAACTGCTGAAAATCAGCGTCAAAATGTGAAGATCGCTTGCGAACAAATTGCAAAAGTTTACCCAAATAATGAGTTGGTTATTGCTCACGGGAATGGTCCACAAGTTGGTTTGTTGGCTCTACAAGGTGCCGCTTATAAAGATGTCCCAACTTATCCATTAGATGTATTAGGTGCAGAAACTATTGGTATGATTGGTTATATGATTCAACAAGAATTAGGTAACTTAGTGCCTTTTGATGTGCCATTTGCGACTTTGTTATCACAAGTTGAAGTGGATAAAAACGACCCTGCATTCAAAAATCCAACTAAGCCAATTGGTCCTGTTTATAGTAGAGAAGAAGCGGAAAGATTAGCTGCTGAAAAAGGTTGGGCGATTAAGCCTGACGGGGATAAGTTCCGTCGTGTTGTACCAAGTCCATTACCAAAACGCATTTTTGAAATTCGTCCTGTGAAATGGTTACTTGAAAAAGGCAGTATTGTAATTTGTGCAGGTGGTGGCGGTATTCCAACCTACTACGATGAGCAAGGTAACCTTCAGGGCGTTGAAGCGGTTATTGATAAGGACTTATGTTCTGCTTTACTTGCGGATAATCTTGATGCGGATCTCTTTGTAATTGCAACAGATGTTTCTGCTGTGTTCGTTGATTGGGGAACGCCTGATCAAAAAGCGATTGCAAAAGCACACCCTGACGAAATTAGTAAAATGGGCTTTGCAGCAGGCTCTATGGGACCAAAAGTTCAAGCAGCGGTTAATTTTGTTAAACAAACAGGTAAAGATGCTGTGATTGGTTCATTATCAGATATTGTTGATATTGTGAAAGGTAAAGCTGGAACAAGAATTACAACAGATGTATCAGGTATTGAATATTTTTAAATTTTACACATTCAAGTAATACAAAAGGTAATAAGGTGGAGTGAAATTTTGCTCTACCTTATCAAATAAACCTTTTTAATCCTTATAAAAAAGGAGTTTCTTATGACTACGAAGAAAAAAGGGTTCAAATTCCCAACCGCCTTTACAATCTTATTCGCTATTATCATTATAGCAGTTGGTCTAACTTGGATAATCCCAGCAGGTGCTTATTCAAAACTTACTTATGACAAAGCACAAAATGTGTTTGTGATTAAGAAATACCAACAAGAAGATAAAATTCTACCCGCAACCGAAGAAACCTTAAAAGAACTTAATATTAATATTGATATTGGCAATATTACTAGTGGAAAAATTTGGAAACCTATAGCGGTTCCTGGTTCTTATACCCGAGTAGAACAAAATCCAAAAGGTATTCAAGATATCGCTATTAGTATGGTTAAAGGGACAATTGAAGCTGCTGATATTATGGTATTTATCTTTGTACTCGGTGGTATGATCGGGGTTATCAATAAAACAGGATCATTTGCAGCGGGACTTTCAGCATTAGCAGAGCGAACTAAAGGAAAAGAGTTCACTATTGTTTTTGCCGTTTGTGTGTTGATGGCAATTGGTGGTACAACCTGTGGTATTGAAGAAGAAGCGGTTGCTTTTTATCCGATTTTAGCCCCTGTCTTTATCGCTTTAGGGTATGATGCCATTATTACGGTTGGTGCAATTTTTCTTGCTGCATCAATGGGTACTGCATTCTCAACCATTAACCCATTCTCTGTAGTGATTGCATCAGATGCTGCAGGTATTGCATTTACTGAAGGGATTACTTGGCGTTCTATTGGTCTTGTTATTGGCGAAATTATGGTTATTTCTTACCTTTATTGGTATGCGAAAAAAATCAAAGCTGATCCAACTTCTTCTATTGTTTATGAAGAAAGAGAGAAGTTTTATCATACCTATCGTGATGATTCAAATACAGAAATCCCAGCGTTTACATTTAAAAGAAAACTGATTCTAGCACTATTCTGTGCAGGTTTCCCAATTATGATTTGGGGTGTTATGTATGGAGGTTGGTGGTTCCCAACAATGGCTGCATCATTCCTAACCATTACTATCATTATTATGTTCATTTCAGGTCTTTGCGAAGAAGATATTATTAATGCCTTTAATAAAGGTGCGTCAGAACTGGTTGCAGTGTCATTAATTATCGGTTTAGCACGTGGTGTAAATATGATTCTGGATCAAGGAATGGTTTCTGATACAATTCTTGCTTCATTATCTGATATGGTATCTGGAATGTCTGGTAGTGTATTTATTATCGGTCAGTTATTAGTCTTTGTGGTATTAGGACTATTTGTTCCTTCCTCATCAGGATTAGCAGTACTTTCAATGCCTATTATGGCACCGCTTGCAGATACTGTGGGTATCCCTCGTGATATTATCGTATCCGCTTATAACTGGGGACAATATATAATGCTCTTCCTAGCTCCAACAGGATTAGTGTTAGTAACCTTACAAATGCTTCATATTCCATTTAATAAATGGGTTAGATTTATTATGCCAATGGTTGGTGGATTATTCATAATTTCATCAATATTACTCTTAATTCAAGTGCAGTTATACGCATAATTAATCTAAGAATATGTTAATATAATCAAAAGCTAGTTTTCTAGTAAAACTAGCTTTCAAATCAATAAGTCAGAAATTATTTCAAATATTGAGAGAGTGGTAAACTTATATGAAAAACGAAAAATTAGATAACATAGATACTCGTATTTTACGTGCATTACAACGAAATGGACGCTTACAAAATACTGAACTTGCAGAAGAAGTCGGATTATCTAATTCAGCTTGTTTACGTCGAGTCAATATTTTAGAAGAAAAAGGCATTATTGACCGTTATGTAGCCTTACTTAATCCCGCTAAAATAAATTGTAATTTTATGATTTATGTTCTTGGCTCTTTTTTTGAAGAAGATTATAAAAAAAGAGAACGCTTTATTTTTGAAATGAAATTACTCCCTCAAATCGCAGAATGTCACCTTATGGCGGGTGATTATGATTTTATTCTTAAAATCTTTGTGTCCGATCTTGAAGAATTTAACAAACTCAAAGTAAATTATCTCAATAAAGAAATCGGTATTAAAAATATTAAATCAGAAATTATTTTAAATACAATTAAACAATCAACAGAACTTCCTCTTTAAAATATTTTTTAAACTCAATAAGTTGTTTAATGTTGTTCTAACTCTAGGCTCATTACCTCATTTTCATCGTCGCTACCTGCAATATATTTTTGTTCACTTGCCCATTCACCTAAGTCGATCATTTGACAACGTTTACAACAGAATGGTCGATATTGATTTTCTTTTGACCAAATCACTTCTTTTTCACAGGTTGGGCAGTTCACGATAGTTTCTGTCATTTAATTTTCCTTTTATTAAGTTATTGTGCCAATAATAAATATTGTTGATGTAGTTGGCTGACTTGCTGTTCTAAATTTTGACTATTCTCACTTAATTCAAGATTATTTTCAATAACATCCTGAGCATAGCTTAAACGTTCTTCTCGACTAACCTGTGCTTTCATTATATTTTTAATCATTTCAATCTTATTTTTATCTCGTTTTGTTGCTCGTTCAATTTGAATTTCGGGTAACACATCTATGACCAGTATGCGATCACAATATTGAATGAGATTACTTTCAATTAACAAAGGCACAACCCAAAGTACATAAGGTGCCTGCGTTTGGTTAAGTTGTCGTAACATTTCTTTACGAATTGCAGGGTGTAATAAATTATTTAACCATTGTGTATTTTGCTGATGATTAAAAATAATTTGGCGTAATTTAGATCGATCTAACTCACCATTTTGTAATAAAACCTGTTTGCCAAATTTTTCTACAATTTGCTTAAGTAATGGAGAGCCTTTGGCGACGACCTCTCTTGCGACAATATCTGCATCAACAACAGGAACACCGAGTTGTTGAAACATCTCAGCAATTGTACTTTTCCCACTGCCTATTCCGCCTGTTAGCCCTACAATATAATTCATTGTATTAGATTTCATTTAAATCTTTTCACCTTTGCATTACAAGGCAAGCCCCCCTCCTAACCTCTCCCCGCAAGCGGAGGGAGGAATGGTTACACAAACTTCCTCCAAAGAATCCCCTCCTCCGCTTGGCGGGGGAGGGCTAGGGAGGGGGTATATTTATATTTTTCACATTATTTACCATCAACTTAAAAAAATTGACCAATAAAAGTATGTTCTTGCCCCATTACTCCAATCAATCTAAACAGTCTAATTTTGTTACTAAAATTCGTCAATAATTTTTCATCATAAACAAAATAAAAAAGGCACAGCTAATAAATGGAATAAAAGGTAAGCATTGAATTTTGCATTTTTTGATAAAAAAGTAACCGCTTGCAAATAATATTCCTAAAGAACTGGCGTAAAGTAACAGTTGTAATAATTGTTCTAAATTAAAAAGTGGCGATAGTGCAATAATTAATAAGCTATCGCCCATTCCTAACAACTCTTTTCTTAATATTATTTCACTTATAAAATGAAGAGTGAAAAAAAAGATTATGCTAAATAATAGTGAAAATATATTTTCATCTATCTGCATATTTTTGTAAAAAATTAAATAAATCATACCGCTTATAAAAATAATAATGATATATTTAATATCTGTTAAATAATAATTAAGATCTAAAATTGATAAATAAATTAAAATAGATAGAATAAAAATAATAATAAAATGCTCATTTTTAAATACTAAGAGTATTATTGGAAATAATAGATATAGCCATTTAATTGATTTTATTTCTTTATATTGAAGTGTTGAATGCTTGATAAAATCATAAAAAAGAGATTTTTGATTAATCAGTTGATGATACTCTTGAAAAACTTGTTGGTTAATTTTAAAAGGAAATTTTTTTATTTCTTTTGCAAACCAATAAGGTAAAATCATCATTAATAATAATTGAAGAAAGATCATTAGACTAAGGCTCCCATATCAAAAATAGGAAGATAAAGTCCCATAATAATGGTACCTATAATAGAACCAATCACTAACATTAATGTAGGTTCTAACATTTGTGAAAGTATATCTATTTTATGATCTAATCGCTGTTGCGTGATTTCTGTAATATGCTCTAACATTTGAGATAACTGACCGCTCTGCTCTCCTATACTCACCATTTGAATAACTTCATCGCCAAATAACGCGGAATTTAAAGAGTGAGAGAAAGAAAATCCTTGATTTAAACTTTCAATTATTTTGACGATTTCTTGCTGTAAAATAAAATCATTATCTTTGGATGAAATAAAAGAAGAGAGTGCAACATTAAGTGGTACACCAGATTTCTGCATTAATGCAATATTTTGACAAAAGAAAATAATTCTATTATCACTTATTATATTTTTAAAAATAGGAGTAACAGATAATATCTTGGATTTTAATTTAGCGATGATTGTTGTTTTTTTCTTTAAAATAAAAATAATGATAAAGGTTAACAAACTCATACTGATAATCCTATTTTTATCTTGCTGTAAAAAATGAGAACTATCGAATAATAACTGAGTAATAAATGGAAGGGTTTTATCTTTAGCTTGATAGAGTTCTGCAAATTGAGGCACAATAAAAACAAGCAGTAATATAGAAAGAACAATAGAAATAATCAGCACCACAACTGGGTAAAATATAATCTTTTTTACTTTTTTAGCCAATTTTTCGGACTTTTCTTTCGTTTTAGCAATATTGTAAAAAATGGTTGATAACTGACCGCTTTGTTCTGCAATTTTAATTAACTGTATTTCTTGAGGTTTAAAATATTTCCCTAAAATTTCCAATGAATTAGAAAATGAATGCCCTGTTTCAAGCAATTGAATAACTTGTGTTAACCATTGATAAAATTTAATATTAGTAGTTGTTTCTAAAACAATATTTAACGCTTGTTTTAAGGTTATTTTAGCATTGAGTAATAATGATAACTGGCTAATAAATTGCGTAATTTGTTCACTCTTTGGCTGTGTTGCAATAACAAAGTTTCGTTTTATTTTTATATCTTTATAGCCTTTCTGCAAAAGCTTATTTTCTACTTCCTGATGATTAGTCCCTAACAATATCCCTTTTTGACGTTGGGAGAAACGATTAATGGCTTTATATTTAAATTCATATACTTTCATTACCGATCACCCTCATTACTTCGGTTAGATTTGTTTGATTTTGTGCCACTTTCTGTTTTGCACTGTCATATAAAGTTTTAAAATCTAAATAAGCGGTCTCTTTATCAAAGGTTTTTGCATTTTTTGATAAACATTGAAACACCCCAATTCTGCCTTTATAGCCTTCAAAACAATTTTCACACCCTGTACCATTACAATTAGAACATAATTTTCTAATTAAGCGTTGTGCAATCACTAATTGTAGTGAATGCTTAATCTCATACTCTTTAATACCCAGTTGTAATAAACGCTCTATTGCAGAGGGCGCATCATTGGTATGTAATGTCGAAAGTACTAGATGTCCAGTTTGAGCTGCTCTTAATGCGATTTCTGCACTTTCTTGATCTCGAATTTCACCAAGCATAATGATATCAGGATCTTGACGTAAAAATGTACGTAACAATTGACTAAAATCAATCCCAATACTTCTGTTTACTTGAGTTTGGATAATACCCTCAATCACAATTTCAATGGGATCTTCAGCAGTTAAAATATGTTTATCGGTTTGATTAAGATAATTTAATGCACTATAAAGAGTAATACTTTTCCCACTTCCTGTTGGACCTGTAACTAAAATTAATCCTTGTGGTTTATTTAAAGCATTAGTTAAAATTTTCCTTTGAGATTGGGTAAACCCTAAGGTAACAAAATCTAAATTTGTTGGATTATTTTTTTGTAAACGTAAAACTAATTTTTCACCATAATAAGTGGGTAACGTTGAAACCCTAAAATCTAATCGCTCATTTAATTGTGTTTGGAAATAAAATTGCCCATCTTGAGGCAAGCGAGTTTCACTAATGTCTAATTTTGCTAATAATTTAATTCTGGAAATAATTCTAGATGCCATATTTTGAGAAATAGTTTGATAACGCTGTAGAACGCCATCTATTCTTAAACGAATAACCAAAAGATCTTTTTGAGGTTCAATATGAATATCAGATACCTCTTTTTGTAAACTGTATTTAAAAATATTATCTAATAGCTGGATAATAGGATCTTGATAATCAATAATTTCATCACTGTTTTTTTGATTATAAAGTGCAATTTGTGGTTCATTAATTTGATCATTCATCCTATTTGGAGAGAGTTCATTTAAAAAATATTTTAATTCATCAGAGGAAATTAATATTGGTTCAATATGTTTATGAGTTAAAAATGAAAATATTTCACAAGCATTGAGATTGTTTTCATCATCCAGTGCCAACCATAATGTATGTTCATCTTCTTTTAGTGGTAACACAAGATAACGTAATAAAAGCTGACTATCATTGCAATTCTTCTGCCACCTTTGTTCAGAAATAGTCCATACTTTTTCATTGTTCAAATCATAAACATTATATTGCATTATTTATTCCTCTGATAAAGCATCATTAATTTGAACAAAAGCCTGCAGGGAAAATACTAATATCACTATCTTTACCCGTACAACTTGTTGCCCAAGTAATAGTATTATTTGAATAAGTTGGGGTTAGCGTATAGCCATAACCCTCTAATGAACCTTTACCTTGCACAGAAATCACACCCGTGGCAGCTGAAATAGACTTAAGATATTTCATTGTTGTGCTGGTTTTATTGGCTTGAATACCGTTTGAACCACCATTACAGTTAGTTAAAGTACCTTCATTATAAATGCAGATTTCTACATCTGATTTATAAGGTGCAGAAGCACTTAATAACTCTGATAGTGCCGCTTTTTGGGTATAACTGGTATAAGAAGGGATAGCAATAGTTGCTAAAATAGCAATAATGGCTATCACGATCATTAATTCAATTAACGTAAAAGCTTGTGAAAGTTTGAAGTAATTTTTTTGTAATGTACTTTTTGTCATAGATTTCCTTAAGTTTTAAGTGTGATAAATTCCAGATAGATACTCTAGGTTTCTATAATAAAGATCGAACACTTAACCTAATTTTCTCGATCTCGATCGCAAAAATCATTATTAAATACTGTCTATTTAAACAGTGTTTTGATAAAATGTTCGAAAATTCTAAAAATAGAGGTATCGAATGGCAAAAGCCCCTAAAACAGCTTATGTATGTAATGATTGTGGTGCTGACTACTCTCGCTGGTTAGGTCAATGTAAAGCCTGCTTGGCTTGGAATACAATTAGTGAAGTACGTTTAGTTTCTACGAAAGAGACTAAAAATGATCGACTTCGTGGCTATGCAGGTGAAACCACAGGTAAAATTCAAACTCTTTCAGAAATTAGCCTAGAAGAATTACCTCGTTTAAGTAGTGGATTTAAAGAATTAGATCGTGTGCTAGGTGGAGGGATTGTACCTGGTAGTGCTATTTTAATTGGAGGACATCCGGGAGCAGGAAAAAGTACACTATTATTACAAGTAATGTGTGGCTTAGCAGATAAATTACCTACACTATATGTTACTGGGGAAGAGTCATTACAACAAGTTGCAATGCGAGCAAAACGCTTAAATTTACCTACCAACAACTTAAAAATGCTTTCTGAAACCTCAGTAGAACAAATTTGTAATCTTGCCGATCAACAAAAACCTAAAGTGATGGTGATTGATTCCATTCAGGTTATGCACCTTGCTGATATTTCCTCTTCACCCGGCAGTGTATCTCAAGTACGTGAATGTGCTTCGTTTTTAACCCGTTATGCCAAAATGCACCAAGTGGCTATTATTATGGTTGGACACGTGACCAAAGATGGTTCTTTAGCTGGTCCTAAAGTATTAGAACACTGTATTGATTGCTCCATATTACTTGAGGGCGAAGCTGACTCTCGCTATAGAACACTGCGTAGTCATAAAAATCGCTTTGGTGCAGTCAATGAGCTTGGTGTTTTTGGAATGACAGAACAGGGGCTAAAAGAAGTCAAAAATCCCTCTGCTATTTTTTTAAGTCGTAGTGAAGAACAAACAGCGGGCAGTTCGGTAATGGTTCTTTGGGAAGGAACTCGACCTCTTCTTGTAGAAATTCAAGCACTTGTTGATCACTCAATGTTAGCCAATCCAAGACGAGTAGCGGTTGGGTTAGAACATAATCGCTTATCTCTTTTATTAGCAGTACTTCATCGCCACGGTGGTTTACAAATGTCTGATCAAGATGTTTTTGTTAATGTAGTGGGAGGAGTAAAAGTCACTGAAACTAGTGCTGATTTAGCCTTATTACTCGCTTTAATTTCAAGTTTTAGAAATCGCCCTTTACCACAAGACCTTGTTATTTTTGGTGAAGTTGGATTAGGAGGAGAAATTCGTCCTGTCCCCAGCGGTCAAGAGCGTATCAGTGAAGCCGCTAAACACGGTTTTAAACGAGCCATTATTCCTTACAATAATGCTCCGAAGAAAAAGATACAAGGAATGGACGTATTCACGGTTAAAAAACTTACTGACGCATTAGAAATACTAGATAATATTTAAAATTGTATTTATTGATTTCATAGTTATCAAATAGCATATATAATGCCGAAATATTATTAAATTTTAAAATTTACCTTATGGAAATAGTTTTTCACTTTTCAATTTATTTGCAATTTTTTATCGGATTATTTGCAGTAGTTAACCCTGTCGGTTTTCTACCTATTTTTTATAGTATGACAGAACATCAATATGAAGCAGAGCGTAACCACACAACTTTTGTTACCTCTATTTCTGTATGTATGATTCTGCTTGTTTCTCTCTTTTTTGGAAAGCTAATTCTTGATGCTTTTAGTATTTCTCTGGATTCTTTTCGTGTTGCAGGTGGTTTTTTAATTACAACAATTGCGATCACAATGATCAACGGAAAACTGGGTGAACACAAACAAAATAAAGAAGAAAGAAATACTGATGTCTCTGAATATGACAATATTGGTGTTGTTCCTCTAGCAATGCCAATGATGGCAGGTCCTGGAGCAATCGGTTCAACCATCGTTTGGGGAAGTAATCACCATCAATGGACTGATTATATTGGCTTTAGTCTCGCCATTATAGCCTTTGCGATAATTTGCTATATCTCCTTGCGTTTTTCTGCCCCTGTTGTAAAGAAATTAGGAAAAACAGGCACTAATGTTATCACTCGTATTATGGGACTAATTTTGATGTCTCTTGGTATTGAATTTATTGTAAATGGATTAGGAAATATTTTTCCCTCTCTAGTTAATGTTTAAATTTAAAATGAAATATTTTATTAAAAAAATATCAATACATTATTTATTTAAAACGACAAAGTATTGGGGCTGCTTAATAGTGGCTCTGTTACTTGTTGCTTGCGATCAAAGTAATTTTAGTACAACAAAACAAAATAATCGTTCAATGGATACTCTTACCCGTGTAATATATGCTAAACAATTTTATGTTGATCCTATTTTTACTACCTCAGCAAAAGATACTGCCCCATTAAGAGACTTACTCACTGGCTTGATGATTTTTAATAAAAAAGGGGATGTTATCAATGGCGTTGCAGAAGACGGGCAAACTGAAGATGGAAAAACGTGGATTTTCCATCTAAAAAATGAGGCAAGATGGTCAAATAAAGCACCAGTAACCGCTCAAGATTTTGTGGCTAGTTGGCAACGTTTAGCATCCAATCAGAATAACTCTCCTCTTGCTGATTATTTAATTTATATGGGAATAAAAAATGCTCAAGCGGTCACTTCTGGTAAAAAATTTGCAACTGAATTAGGTGTAATGGCAATTAATGAGAAAACGTTAAAAATAGAGCTCAATCGTACTAATTTTCAACTTCCTTTAATGCTCACTCACTCCGCATTGTTGCCAACTTATCAAGGAAAAAGTCCTCTCTTAGATCTCTCTTTTATAAGTAATGGTCAATATCAAATTGAACATATTAATGGTAATAAATTAACATTAAAAGCCACCGATCCCACAGTCAAATTTCAAAATGTGATCTATGTTTTACAAAATGAGATTAAAACAGTGAGCGATTTTGATATTATCGAAAATCCAACACAAACAAATACCCAATATGCTTTCAAGCTACCAAAACTTTGTACCTATTTTTATGAGTTTAATTTTGCTGACCCAATTATCCAAAATAAAAATATCAGAAAAGCCATTAAAGGTATGATTTCTGTAAATGATACAGTCTCAAATTTTGGTATTCCAAATGCCTCTATCTTACCGAGTAGTATGAATATAGAAAGTCAAACTCAATGGCAACCTATTGTTGTTGAGCAACTTCTACACAATGAAGGAATTACCTCCCAAAATCCAATTCACCTTACTCTAACCTATGATAAACAAGGTATTCATCAAGATATAGCAAGCAGTATCATTAGATCTCTTAGTCGTTCAGATCTTTTTAAAGTTAGCCCTCAAACGGTTGAATGGCAGGATTTATTAAAAACAAGAGAACAAAAACAATTTCAAATGATCCGATCTGGTTGGTGTACCGACTACGTTGATCCTGCTCAATTTTTAGTCCAGTTTCATTCAAAGAGTCCTGAAAATAAAATAAGCTATAAAAATGAAAAAGTCGATCAATTACTCGAACAATTAGAACATACCCAACAAAGCAAAAATGAACGACAAGTTCTTATCCACCAAATAATGCAATTGTTGGAAGAAGATGTCGTTATTCTGCCTCTTTTTCAATACCAACGAACAATCTCTCTTAACAATAGTATCAAAGGTATTGACAAAGAGAATGCAAGCGAAGTTATTTATAGTAAAGATTTATATCGAGCTTCAAAAGAGAAATAACCTCCAATTAATCAATAATTTCATCATCACTAAAGAAATAGGCAATTTCTTGTATCGCAGCCTCTTCAGAGTCCGAACCATGTACAGAGTTTTGTGTTTTATCTAAAGCATATAATTTGCGAATTGTACCTTCTGCTGCTCCAGCTGGATCGGTTGCCCCCATCAGTTCACGATATTTACAAATTACATTCTCTCCTGAAAGTACAGCCACCACCACTGGTGCAGAAATCATATAATTGACCAATTTTTCAAAATAAGGTCTCCCTCGATGCTCCGCATAAAAACCTTCGGCTTGTTCTTTTGTAAGTTGAATTTTTTTCAAACAGCAAATAGTGAAACTATTTTTCTCTAAGTAAGCTAAAATTTCACCAATTAAATGGCGTTCTGTCACATCTGGTTTAAGAATAGAAAGTGTTTTTTGCATAAAAGTTTCCTCTGTTAATTGACTTGCTTTATATATTAACCAATATTGTAAAAAAATAATCAAATTTTTTATGATCTATGACAAAATTTTTGTAAAAGTTTGAAGCAGATAACATTTTTTTCTAAAAAAATTATTTATAATTACGCCATCAAAATAATTTAATTAACTATAGGGAGACTTTTATGTCAAATATTATCAAAGAACTAGAACTTGTTGGAATCACTGGTGTATCAGAAGTGATTTATAACCCAACTTATGAGCAACTTTTCGAAGAAGAAATGAAACCTGAATTAGAAGGTTTTGAACGTGGTGTTTTAACAGACACTGGCTGTGTTGCTGTTGATACGGGTATTTTTACAGGCCGTTCTCCAAAAGATAAATACATTGTTTTAGATGATACAACAAAAGATACTTTTTGGTGGACTAATGAAGTTGCGCCAAATGATAACAAACCAATGACTCAAGAAACTTGGGCTAGCTTAAAAGGTTTAGTAACAAAACAATTATCTGGTAAACGTTTATTCGTTATCGACGCGTTCTGTGGTGCAAACCCAGATACTCGTTTAGCTGTTCGTATCGTTACTGAAGTTGCGTGGCAAGCACACTTTGTGAAAAATATGTTTGTTCGCCCTTCTGAAGAAGAATTAAAAGGCTTTAAACCAGACTTTACTGTAATGAATGGTTCTAAATGTACTAACCCTAACTGGAAAGAACAAGGTTTAAATTCTGAAAACTTCGTTGCATTTAACATCACAGAAGGTATTCAATTAATCGGTGGTTCTTGGTACGGCGGTGAAATGAAAAAAGGTATGTTCTCAATGATGAACTACTTCCTTCCATTAAAAGGCATTGCAGCAATGCACTGTTCTGCAAACGTAGGTAAAGATGGCGACGTTGCAGTATTCTTCGGTTTATCAGGAACAGGTAAAACAACGCTTTCAACTGATCCAAAACGTCAATTAATCGGTGATGATGAACACGGTTGGGACGATGATGGTGTATTCAACTTTGAAGGTGGCTGTTATGCGAAAACAATTAATCTTTCTGAAGAAAATGAACCAGATATCTATCGTGCAATCCGTCGTGATGCATTATTAGAAAACGTTGTTGTTCGTGAAGACAGTTCTATCGACTTTGACGATAACTCAAAAACAGAAAATACACGTGTTTCTTACCCAATTTACCACATTGATAACATTGTTAAACCTGTATCTAAAGCAGGACACGCTAAAAAAGTGATTTTCTTAACCGCTGATGCATTTGGTGTATTACCTCCTGTTTCTAAATTAACGCCTGAACAAACTAAATACTACTTCTTATCTGGATTTACTGCTAAATTAGCAGGTACAGAGCGTGGTATTACTGAACCAACACCAACATTCTCAGCGTGTTTTGGTGCGGCATTCTTGTCATTACACCCAGCTCAATATGCAGAAGTATTAGTTAAACGTATGGAAGCAGCGGGTGCAGAAGCATACCTAGTAAATACAGGTTGGAATGGTACGGGTAAACGTATTTCAATCAAAGATACTCGTGGAATTATTGATGCAATCTTAGATAGTTCAATTGATAAAGCAGAAATGAGCAAATTACCAATCTTTGATTTATCAATCCCAGCTGCATTGCCAGGTGTTGATCCTGCAATCTTGGATCCTCGTGATACTTATGCAGATGTTGCACAATGGCAAGAAAAAGCTGAAGATTTGGCAAACCGCTTTGTTAAGAACTTCGAAAAATATGCAACTAACGAAGCAACAGTTGCATTAAAAGCTGCAGGTCCAAAACTTTAAATAAAAGTTTAAATCTAAACTGATTATGCGGTACGATCATATTCAAAATTTACAAATTTTTGAAAAGATCGTACCGCTTTGTTTTGATATGAACTACAAAAACCATTGTGATGTTCCGCTCGTATACGATGCTATTATTTCTAGTGCTTATGACATTGCTATTTGGATGATAGAGGATTTAGGCGTAGAAACGAATGGATATAGCAAAGCAGGTCAAAGTGTTGCTCATTTAGTACAAAGTCAATATAAACGCAAATGGGGTAAAGAAAAACGACAATTAGAGAAAATAATTGAGCTATTAAAAGTACGAGGAGCAAAATTCCCTGCTATTTCACCACCAAAATATAGAAAACGACATAATATTAAAAAGGTATGTTTATAATAGTTCTGTAAACAAGCGGTAAGATAATGTTCAAAATTTGCAAAAAATTAAAAATAGATAAAATAAAAATATTAATCCTTTTATTTTTATTCATTTTTTTATGCTCCTTTTACTATAAAAATCCCAATATTAATAGTATTAAAATTGATAAATTCCTAGCAGATCATCTAAATTATAATACAGTCTTCGGAAATTATAGATTTAAGCAACTCATAGAAAAATCTTTGAATAAAGATATCAATGCATTGATTGAAATAAAAAATGTGGATTGTGGTGGTGGCTCATATTGTTATTCGTTAGGCTATGTTATAACTCAAATTATTAAGCGTATCGGAGAGCAAGAGTTTATTAAAATTTATGAACAAATGCCAAAAAAAGACCAAAAAGAAATCATTCATTTTATCTATGCTGGGCTTGAATATGGAGATAATGACTATGACGGCAAAATGGATAACGAGAAAATAGAAAATGTATATCCTAATTTATATAAAATTGTTCACCAAAATAACGATTAGATAAAAATCAAAATTTGCAAATTTCTAACAAAATCATACCGCTTTACATTTTGATACTTAACGTGTTAGATTGAATTGCAAATTATTCTTATCTGATAACCAAAGAGAGGAAAAATGAAAACATTAATTATCTTTAATCGTGAACCTTATGATAGCACTGATGTAACTTGGAATGGGTTACGTTTGGCTAACACTTTAACCAATAAAGATGTAGAAGTACGTATTTTTCTAATGAATGATGCGGTGGATATGGCTCGTGATAGCTGCACTCCCCCACAAGGCTACGATCAAGATTTATCTCAAATGCTTAAAAACTTAATTGCTAAAGGTGTGCCAGTAAAAGTATGTGGCTCTTGTATGTCTCGTTGTGGTATTTATAAAAACCAACCTTATTTTGAAGGGGCTGAAAAATCCACAATGGATGCTTTAGCTGACTGGGTAATTGATAGCGACAAGGTTCTCACTTTTTAAAATGCTTAATACGATAATAAACCATTATTTACACTCGTTAAAAAATACCTTTAATTATAAAGGTCGAGCCACACGAACTGAGTTATGCTGGTTTAGTGTAATTAGTGGTTTACTATTTATATTACTTCTGCACACAGCATTAGTCACAAATATTTATCTCACTTATTTTATTCTCAGTGCTATTCGCAAATTATATAGTTTTATCATTATTTTTCCGAGTATCAGCCTTGTTGTACGAAGACTACACGACTTAGGAAAATCTGGCTGGTGGCTTTCTGCTGTAGCAATACCATTTTTCGGTAGTTTTTTCTTCTACGCATTAGCCGTTATAAAGCTTGATGATAGTTATGGTACAGATAATTACGATGAAAAAACGGTTTTTTTATATATGGGAGCCTTTCTTTTTATTGCGTTTATCTCTTTTATTTTAAGTCTTTTTCTTTATTTTAAAGGTAGTCAAAAATCACCAAATAAATGGGGAGACTGCCCGACTACATACATTAAAAATAAATAAGCGGTATGATTTTATCAAAAATTTGCAAATTTATATTCACATCATACCGCTTTGTTTTTTATTCCCCTATGGAATAACTAAAAATACCCTTTATTTTTTAGCGATTTAAAATCACTTTATTATCAATAAGTTACAAACACTCTCAAAAAAAGGGTATTTTTGCTAATTTTTCACTTAAGGTATTGCAAAATCAGGGTTTTATGAATAAAATCTCTTGGGTGAACCATCGTGTAGATGGCTTAGAAAATAAGAACAGTACTTGGTGCTTATGCTAGAGCGTGAACCATCGTGTAGATGGCTTAGAAAAAACGTGGAACTGTAGCTCTACAGTCGTTTGCGTGAACCATCGTGTAGATGGCTTAGAAAAAACGTCGACCAATTAGCCCTCCAACTAATGAGTGAACCATCGTGTAGATGGCTTAGAAAAAGTGGAGCGATTGCTGAATGGGTGGTGAACCATCGTGTAGATGGCTTAGAAATTGTTGATAATTGCTAGAATGTGAATAATCTAGTGAACCATCGTGTAGATTGTTTTTCCATTCTGATATCCACATTTATGCGTGAATAATCTAGTGAACCATCGTGTAGATGGCTTAGAAAAGGATTTGATGCGTTAAGACACGCATTACCGAGTGAACCATCGTGTAGATGGCTTAGAAACAAATTCACTAGAACGATAAGTATAACCAACTTGAAATCAAAAATATCAAATTGACTATTGAATAGAGAACACAAGAAAGTGGTAATAATAGTGTAGTTGTGAATAACTTAATATTCTATAATATTATTGCCTCAAAATAACATTGTAATACAACGATATATTTACTATAACCTAAATGTAAAGTACACAAAAGGATATTAAGATGGAAACAACAATTTCATTCGCAGAACAAAAGAGAATAAACTATTGAATACGCAAAAGCTAGCGTAGGTTTAGAGGGGATTTATTTATCTGATGAATTATTAGAGTTATCCGACAACTATATTGCGGGCTACCTAACACCAGATGAATATAAAAAAGTTTTTTTTGAAATAGTTGATCGTTAGAATATATATATTTGTCTAAACAATAATACTCTTGAAGAAAAGAAAAATATGAAATCTTTCTTTAGAATACAGGAATTAAAAATGGCTCCTGTCATCGTGTAGATAGCTCGGAAATCCATTTTTACCTAGTGTAAATTTCGGTTATTTATCTTCTTCTATCCATTTTATAGCTAGCCATTCAAACTCACAAAATAGCTTGTCATTGTTGTTATTAATTCGTCGTAGCTCCATAATATAAGGCTTAAGAGTTTTCCAATCTCTTATTACGCTACTTTTACTCAATCTTTTATAAACAGCCTCATCAAATAAGTTTTCTTTAATTCCAACACAAATAAATTCAATAGCATTGAGTACATCTAATACAATAAAATTTTGTCTTTTTGTTTCATCATTAGAAGGGGAGTTTTGATCTAACGAACAAGCAAGAACTGTAAAATTAACTTTTTGATCTCGCATTTTGATATATGCTTGTCGGCGTTTTCTGTAGTAAGAATTGCTGTTATTACTAATCATTAAATCAATCGTAGATTTCTGTTTATGCTGTCTACGTAACTCTTGGAGCTGAGACCACGCAAAAAAGGCTAGGTAACCCGTAAATAAACACGTTCCCAGCCCTGCTATTAAACTTAATAAGTTAGATTGTTGTTCTAAACCCATTAAATTTCCCAACCTTCATTGAACCTTTTCATAACTAACATTCCCCAACAGTTGTAAAACTACGACTATGATTATACATTTAGTAATTACTAAAGTAAACTTTCCATTTTTGCTAAAAACTTAAATAAACCTCTACTTTTAAAAATTTATTATTAAACCCTATTTAAATGATACCAATGAGAAAGTAGCACACCTGTATTCACCGCAACATTTAAGCCATTTTGTAAAGGATTCACAACAGAAAGTTGGACGGTTGTGTCCTCAATATATTCAATATCATTAGATATCACTTCACTCAATACAAAAACAATTTTATTACCTAAATTAATTTTAGGCAAAAGTGAGGCTTTTTTACTATGGGTTAAATGCACAATTTGATAACCTGCTTTTCTTAATTGAGTAAAAGCGATCTGTTTATGCTTAGTTTCTAGCATTCTAATAAACTCAAATCCACCCTCAGCAACACGTGCTGCACTACTTGAATTGAGCTTATCAGTATTCTCGGTAATCACACCTTTAATTCCATAAAAGCTACAAGTTCGAATAATACCGCCAACATTTTGAGCATTATGAATATTGTCTAAAAATACCAGACAATCATTTTGCTTTGGAGTGCTTAAATAACCTTCCAAACTGAATGTTTTTGCTTTTTTAACTAAAAGACAAATTCCACCATGATGCTCTGTACCTGTCACAGTAGTTAATTCTTCTTTATCCACAATATGGTAAGCTTTTTTATTTTCAGCAAGGTAGCTTAATAACTCTCCCTGCTTTTTTGCCACTTCAATGGTTGCCCATAAACGAACAATCGACTCTGGTCGTTGTGTAAAAAGTGTATGGCAACTATTTTCACCATACACTTTCATCTCTTCATTACGATTTTTACGGATTTTTTCAGGTGCTCTTGGGGATAATGCTCCCGTTTGCGTTTCACTGCCTTTTACTCTGATCTTCACACTCCCCTCTTTTTCACCTGATTTTTTAGCAAAACGTGGATAGACTGCCTGTGGTTTCTTTTCTGACTTTGGTTGAAACGATTTACGTTCAACGGTTTTAAACTTAGGTTTATCTTTCATTTTATTTTCTTTTATTTCTTATCTCTAATGAGAAGTATCTAATTCAGGAAATGATTTTACTAAATCATCAATCGCTTTCATTTGTGCAACAAAAGGTTCTAAGGCGGAAAGTGGTAAAGCCGAAGGACCATCACATTTTGCTTTATTTGGTTCAGGGTGAGCTTCGAGGAATAAGCCCGCCAGACCTATCGCCATTCCTGAACGAGCCAATTCAGTCACTTGATCACGACGACCCCCAGAGGCAGCACCAAATGGATCACGACATTGTAATGAGTGAGTGACATCAAAAATCACGGGGGCTCCTTTTGAGGCTTTTTTCATCACTCCAAAACCTAACATATCTACTACTAAATTATCATAACCAAAGTTTGCACCACGATCACATAAAATCACTTTATCATTACCACATTCTGCAATTTTTTCGACGATATTCCCCATTTGACCAGGGCTTAAAAACTGTGGTTTTTTTACGTTGATAATCGCACCTGTGCGAGCCATTGCTTCCACTAAATCTGTTTGACGAGCTAAAAATGCAGGAAGTTGAATAATATCAACCACTTCTGCGACAGGCTGACATTGATAAATTTCGTGTACATCAGTAATAATTTTTACGCCAAATGTTTCTTTAAGCTCTTGAAAAATCTTTAAACCTTCATCCATTCCTGGTCCACGATAAGAGTGGATGGATGAACGATTGGCTTTATCAAATGAAGCTTTGAAAACGTAAGGTACATTTAATTTTTGGGTTACTTCGACATATTTTTCACAGGTTGCCATTGCCATATCACGGCTTTCTAATACGTTTACACCACCGAATAACACAAAAGGTTTATCGTTGGCAATTTGAATATTATCTAATTGAATAAGTTTATTTTTCATACATAATTCCTTAAATTTTTACAAAATCAATGCAGTTGATTATGATGTGTGTGTTTTAATAATGTTGGCATTTCCAGTTTTAACATTAATGCTGAAGGATCTTCAGGGCATTGCTCAATAAAATAATTAAGATCTTTCGCCGCTGCATCAAAGCAATCCAAACTGGCTAATACCATTCCTCGGTCTCTAATTTCATAAGGATCATCAGGCATAAAAATGAGACGATACTCAATCAAAGCTAACGCTTTTTCATAATTACCTTCACGAGTTAATGCCATTTTAGCAATGGTTTCCAAACGTTCTAATAACTCATTAATTTCAGCAACTTTGGTAAATTCAAGTGATAGCTCTGTTTCAAATCCAAATTCACCCTCTAACCATTTTTGTAATTGCTCCAATGAAAGCGTTTGCCCTCCCCAAGGATTGATAAAACGAGTTTTAGGTTGATTATTATCATCAATATAGTCTGCTCGTAAAATTAATTGTGTTGGGAAATTCACAGGATAAATTGGAAGCTCTAATGCTGCTGCCAAATAAAGAACGACTGCACCAATTGAAACAGGCATTCCTCGTCTATCAGATAGAACATAATTCATCAAAATATTTTCAATATTAAAATAGTCTCGATCACAATAAAATCCCCATTCATTATAAACCAAATCTAATAGTTGATTTATACGTTGCTCCTCTGTTTCGGCATTCACTAATTTTTTTACTTTTCTGACTAAACTAGACATATATCCAAAAACCTGAGGTGAATGAAAACTATCATCAATAACCAATGAAAGTCTTAATAATTCTTTATAGAGAAACTGTTTTAACTCTCTTTCCTGTTTTGTTTGTTTATTCATAATTATTACTTTAATATTGCCCAAGTTACTCGATCATTATTTGCATAATCCTGTTCAGTACAAGGTTTATTCCACAAAGTGAGATCAAATAATTGTTGTACCTGTATTGCTTGTTGCCAACCGTGTTCAAGAAACAAGCCCCCTTTAGATGCTAAATAAAGCGGTGCGTTACTCACAATTTTTTGCAAATCACTCAATCCTTGTTGTTCAGCAACCAATGCTGAAAGTGGTTCAAACCGAACATCCCCTTGTTGTAAATTTTGGTCTTGTTTATCAATATAAGGAGGATTACTTACAATAAGATCAAATTGTTTATTTTGCAAAGAACTAAACCAATCGCTTTGTAAAAAATGTACCTGCTCAAATCCTAAGCTTTTTCTATTTTGTTCTGCTAATTGTACTGCATTTAATGATTTATCAACACCGATAATTTGTACTTTTTTGCCTAATTCACTTGCCAGTGCCAATGCTATTGCACCCGTTCCAGTACCCAAATCCAAAATTTGTAAATTTTCACAAAAATCTAACCGCTTCAAAGCAAACTCTAATGCAACTTCCACTAATCTTTCTGTATCAGGGCGAGGAATTAAGGTAGAGGTTGCCACTTTTAATGGTAACGACCAAAATTCTTTTTTACCAATAATATAAGCTATTGGTTCACCTTTTAAACGACGGGATAATAACACCTTAAGTTGCTGTTGTTCCGCCTCTAGTAATTCTGTTTCAGCAAAGGCAAACAAACGAGACTTAGATTGTCTCGTTACAAATTGCAACAATACCCGTGCATCAGATTTTGGATTAAGATAAGGGTCTTGTTTACAATTCTTTGATAGCAATGCCTCTGCATCATTAAGCCATTGGGCATAGTTCATAATAATATTACATTCAAAAATAGATAAGTATTAAGTATATTGTAACAAACTCTATTTAAATGTTTAGAATTATTTATTCTTGTTTAATAGATAATCTTTATTTCAACAAATAGCCCTTTAACTGTTCAAAATTATTATCCATTTCATCAGAAAGCAATGGCATTTTATTATGCTTATCTAATGCTTCTGGTAATGGAAGATCAATATTTAAAATACGATCGACACTTTCTTTGAATTTAGCAGGATGAGCAGTGCAAAGGAAAACACCTGTTTCATTTTCTGCTAATTGATTTACCAACATTTGATAAGCAATGGCACCGTGCGGTTCGCATAAATAACCTAATTCATTCATTGCTTGTAAACTTTGCTCTGTTTGAAGATCGGTCAACATTCCTGATGCTAATTCTTTAAGTGACCAGTTGTTACGTTTAAACAATTCTTCTACACGAGGCCAGTTATTTGGACGGCTTACATCCATTGCATTAGAAAGAGTTGCAACCGTTGGATTAGGTTGCCATTCTCCTGATTGTAAGTAACGAGGTACAGTATCGTTACTATTGGTTGAAGCAATAAAACGTTTAATAGGTAAACCTAAACTTTTGGCGATTAATCCTGCTGTTAAATTCCCAAAGTTACCACTTGGTACGGACACGACAAGATTTTGTCGTTTTTCTTTTGGAAGTTGTGCCACTGCTTCAAAATAGTAACAAATTTGAGCCAACAAACGGCTGATATTGATGGAATTGGCTGAATTTAAGCCGATGGTTTCTCGTAAATATTTATCATCAAAAGCCTGTTTAACTAAGGCTTGGCAATCATCAAAATCGCCCTTGATTGCAACGGTGCGAATATTTTTACCTAACGTACAGAATAACTTTTCTTGCAGTGGGCTGATTTTTCCTTTTGGATATAAAATAACCACTTCAATATTTTCTAAACCATAAAATGCGTGTGCTACTGCCGCTCCAGTATCACCAGAGGTTGCGGTCAAAATGGTAATTTTTTGATCAGAAGTAACCGCTTTCAAAGCTTGTGCCATAAAACGTCCGCCGAAATCTTTAAAAGCTAAGGTTGGACCGTGAAAAAGTTCTAAGGCATAAATATTCTCTGTGACTTTTTCAAGGGGAGCAGGAAACGTGAAGGCATTTTTAATGACATTATTTAAGGTCTCTGTTGGTAATTCATCGCCGATAATCGCCCCTAAAATCGCTTGGCTACGCTCTACCAACGGCATTGCTAACAGTTCATCAATATTATCTAATTTGGGTAAAATCTCAGGAAAAAATAGTCCTTGATCCTTTCCCAATCCTTGACGCACAGCTTGAGCAAAATTAACATTTTCTTCTGGGTGTTTGATGTTGTATAAATTCATTTCAGTTCCTTTTTGTTTTAACAGTGCAAAGAGCAATTCGCCCCCCTCCTAGCCTCCCCCCGCAAGCGGAGGGAGGAATGATTACATAAACTAAAAATTCTCTCCTCCGCTTGCAGAGAGGAATAGTTCATAAACCAAAAATTCCCTCCTCCGCTTGCAGAGAGGAATAGTTCATAAACTAAAAATTCTCTCCTCCGCTTGCAGAGAGGAATAGTTCATAAACCAAAAATTCCCTCCTCCGCTTGCAGAGAGGAATAGTTCATAAACTAAAAATTCCCTCCTCCGCTTGCAGAGAGGAATAGTTCATAAACTAAAAATTCCCTCCTCCGCTTGCAGAGAGGAATAGTTCATAAACTAAAAATTCCCTCCTCCGCTTGCGGGGGAGGGTTAGGGAGGGGGAATGTTGCATTTCCCTGCTTATTTTAATTTTTACGCTAAAAATGATTTTAGCCATTCAAAGATAACTAGTAAACTGAAAAATGATTATTTTTTATGTATAATGTAGGGATAACCCTATTTCAATTAAAATTTACCATTTTTAAATAACGAGAAAATTATGTTTGAAAATTTATCCGATAGACTTTCCCAAACCCTTAAAACTATTAGTGGCAAAGGGCGTTTAACTGAAGACAATATTAAAGACACCCTCCGTGAAGTGCGTATGGCATTGCTTGAAGCGGACGTGGCGTTACCTGTAGTACGTGAATTTATCAGCAAGGTAAAAGAGCGTGCGATTGGCGTTGAAGTCAATAAAAGCCTTACTCCGGGGCAAGAATTCGTTAAAATTGTTCAAGCTGAACTTGAAAATGCAATGGGTGAAGCCAACGAAGGACTAAACCTTGCAAGCCAACCACCTGCGGTCATTTTAATGGCGGGTTTACAGGGGGCTGGTAAAACCACCTCTGTGGGTAAATTATCTAAATTCTTAAAAGAAAAACATAAGAAAAAAGTCTTAGTGGTGTCTGCCGACGTTTATCGTCCTGCGGCGATCAAACAGTTAGAAACCCTAGCCAGTGATTTAGATATCGCTTTCTTCCCAAGTGAAACCAGTCAAAAACCGACTGAAATTGCGACGGCAGCCCTAAAATACGCAAAATTAAATTTCTTTGATGTGTTGATTGTGGATACGGCAGGGCGTTTGCACATTGATAGCGAAATGATGGACGAAATCAAACAAATTCATCAGGTGCTAAATCCAATCGAAACCTTATTCACTGTGGACGCAATGACGGGGCAAGATGCGGCGAATACGGCGAAAGCCTTTAATGAGGCGTTGCCTTTAACGGGTGTAATCTTAACCAAAGTGGACGGTGATGCACGTGGTGGTGCGGCGTTATCGATTCGTCAAATCACAGGTAAACCGATTAAATTCTTAGGTGTGGGTGAAAAAACCGACGCCTTAGAACCTTTCCACCCTGATCGTATCGCTTCTCGTATTTTAGGAATGGGTGATGTGCTTTCTCTAATCGAAGATTTAGAAAAATCTGTTGATCGTGAAAAAGCTGAGAAAATGGCAAAAAAATTCAAGAAAGGTGATGCGTTTACCCTTGAAGATTTTCGTGAACAACTGATCGAAATGAAAAAAATGGGCGGAATGGCATCAATGCTTGATAAATTACCGGGAGCAAAAAATCTACCTGCTCACGTGAAAGGTCAAGTAGATGATAAAATGTTCCATAAAATGGAAGCCATTATCAACTCAATGACGTTAAAAGAGCGTGCTAATCCATCCATTATCAAAGGATCACGCCGTAAACGTATCGCAATGGGTTCAGGAACGAAAGTACAAGATGTGAATAAATTACTCAAACAGTTCGACGATATGCAAAAAATGATGAAAAAAATGCGTAAAGGCGGAATGAGTAAAATGATGAGAGGTATGCAAGGAATGATGGGCGGTGCTGGCGGAATGGGTGGTATGTTTGGTGGTCGCCGTTAGTTTTTTTTAAATTAATCCCCCCTCCCTAGCCCTCCCCCGCAAGCGGAGGAGGGAATTTTTAATTTATCTGGTCATTCCTCCCTCCGCTTGCGGGGGGAGGCTAGGAGGGCGGGTGAGCTTAATGCCCACTTAACACTTTAGCTGGCTCTAATTTAGAGGCTCTAATGGCAGGATACAAACTAGCAACTAAACTTAATATCACCGTTGCTAATAACACCCATACAATATCTAACCAGTGTAATTCACTCGGTAAAAAATTCACGAAATAAATCCCATCTGAAAGTAATTTTATTCCAATAAAACTTTCTAAACTTTTAATAATAGCGGTAAGATTAAGGGAAATAATTACACCTAAAATAATTCCTGAAATCGCCCCTTTCATTCCTGAAATCAATCCATACCAAAGAAATATTTTTTGAATGAAATAGTTATTTGCACCAAGGGTTCGCTGAATGGCAATATCCCCTTGTTTATCTTTCACTGCCATTACCAAAGTAGAGATGATATTAAAACACGCCACACCGATTACCAAGACCATTGCAATATACATAATAGTTCGGATAAGGTGAATATCGTTATACATATACCCAAATTTATCGATCCACGTTTGTAAATAGAGAGCTTGAGGAAATTGCTCCAATTCAGGCATAGTCAGATTTTTTACATTAAAAGGTGACTTAACAGAGAGTTCAATTCCTGAATACTGAGAAGTACTATAAGCAAGTAACTCTTGAGCTTTTTCAATAGGAATTAAAGCATAACTATGATCAAGCTGACCATCTAAGCGTAAAATACCAGTCACGGTTAAACTAAAATGTTGTGGTTGAGCAAATTTGTTATCACTTTGGGTTTCTGGCAATAATAAAGTAATCTCATCACCAGTATTAATACCTAAATCACGAGCAATGCCTGCCCCTAAAATTAAGCCACCATTTTGCTTGAAGGTTTGCCATTGTGATTGTTCAATAAATTGGTGTAACGCACTGACTTGTTGCTGTTTATCCGCTGAAACCCCTTTTACCTGTACAATTTTTAATTTTGAACCATTTTCAATCAATGCGGTAAAACTGACAAAAGGGGCTGAAGCGGTCACATTTGGATTATTTTTTACCAAATTTTCTAATTCTTTTCCCTTTTCAATCGGCTGTAATTGCCCATTTTGATAAGATAATAATTCAGCGTGAGGAACCACAGAAAGCACTCGCTGATTGAGTTCTCGTTCAAACCCATTCATTGCACTTAATCCAATAATCAACACAGCAACGCCAAGAGCAATCCCAATGCTAGAAAATAATGAAATAAGAGAAACAAGGCGATTTTTTTGTTTGGTTGCTTGGTATCGCCAACTAATAAAAAAAGGCGTATTCATTATAATTCCTCTTTCAACACGCCATCTTGCATACAAAGTTTGCGAGAAAATTGACTGGCAAGATTTAAGTCGTGAGTAACCAATAAAAACGCAATATTTTGTTCTTCATTGAGTTGTTTAATCAACTCAAAAATACTTTCTGTTGTTTTGCGATCTAAATTCCCTGTCGGTTCATCAGCTAGTACTAAAGCAGGTTCATTTACTAACGCCCTCGCTATTGCAACACGCTGACGCTCTCCTCCTGAAAGAGCAGATGGACGATGACTTAAACGATGAGCCAGCCCTACTGCTTGTAGCATCTTTTCTGCACGATCTTTTGCTTCCGTTTTATTTTTTTTACCAATTAACATTGGCATCATTACATTTTCAATCGCACTAAAATCTGCCATTAAATGATGAAACTGATACACAAATCCAAGGTATTGATTACGTAAGCGAGCCAATTTATTACTGTTTAGTTTTTGTAGTAATTCCTCTTTAATAAATACTTTACCACTACTTGGTTGATCTAATCCGCCGAGTGTGTGTAATAAAGTACTTTTCCCTGAGCCTGAACTTCCAACAATCGCCACAAGTTCTCCCTCATTCATTGAAAAAGAGATATTATTTAAAACCTGTGTTTTTTGTTCACCTTCTTGATAAAATTTGCTGATATTTTCACAGTGAAGTAATTGAGTTGTCATTTTAAAATCTAGTTAATAAAACATTACTGCTATTTTGCGGAATTTTGAGCAAAATTACAAATAAAAGCAGCTACTTTCTCTCAACTTTCAAAAAATATCTACTCTTCTTAAAAATAAGGTATAAATTATACTGTTCACAATCTAATTTTTTCCCTCTATGCTCTCCTCTGCAAACAGAGGAGAAAATATTTAGTTTATTTTCTCATTTCTCCTTCCGTTTGTAGGTGGAGATAAGGAGAGAAATGATGAATTTCAAACACTACATCATAAATGAAATTTTATAAAATTTAATGTGAAGGATAAACTTTTTCTACTTTATTCTCAGATATTTTCAAATAACCATCATCTCCGCTTAATGTTTCAGAATTGATCACTCCTGTTTTACAACCACTAATCGGCATATCATAGCCCATAATATTGATCATAAAGGTTGCCAATTGATGATGAATAAGTTTCCCACATTGATTAAAACTTTGATCAACAAACTGTTTTAAAGCTTTATTTGGTGTATAAATGAAAACAGGTACATTATAATTTGCTTCTCTATTGGTACCTTGATGGTAGTTTTCATTGGTAACATATTGACCATGATCCGATGTATAAATTAAAACCCAATCTTTATTTGGTAATGTTTGTAACTTATCAAATACTTTTTTAATTAATAAATCGGTGTTATAAATTGTACTGTCATAGTTATCAACAGGCGTATTTCCTTTAAACATTTTTTCATCTTCAGTTAAATATTCAGCATAGTTCATATGTGAACCACGTTGATGTAAGACAAAAAAATGTTTGTTATTAGTAAAATCAATCTTATCTAAATAAGGCAATAATTTGTGATCATTCATTCCTTGATGTAATGAGCCTGTTTGTTGTGTTGGTAATGTTAAAGTATCTATCCAACGTTTTCCCATAATATCTAAAATACTCATCGCCCACTCTGGCTGTGATGTGTGATAATTGGTTGTATAACCTTGTTCTTTAGCCAATCTAAAGAAATTTGTATTACCACTATCAATCTGTTTAAGTCCATTTGGATAAGGTATAGCATTAAAGAAAGCAGGCAATGATAATGCAGTAAGCAAACCAGTAGAATAACTTGTTTTAAGCATTGCATTTTCATTATTCAGCATTTTATCTAAAAAAGGCGTCGTATTTCTTGGGTAGCCAAAGACGTGAGCATGATTGGCACTAAAACTTTCACCTGTAATAAAAATAATATTATTAATTTTAGGTTTATTCGCTGTAGGCTTAGGATGTAAATACAAAGGAACATCACTTAAATGAAAGAATTCATAAGGTAACGTTCTGCCAAAAAAATTAGTAAAAGCATAAGTATGAACTTTAATTCTAGAGTAATTACTTCTTAACACTGAGCCGTTGTCATTTTTTGTTTTAAAGGCTCGTGCACATAAAAAGATAATAATGGAAAAGAAAAGAATATCAGCAAAAATAAATTTAGTATTTTTACGTCTAAAGCGTGCAATTGAAAGAAAGAACAGCAATTCTACTCCCCCCCATAACATAGGGATTGCAACTTTATCAATCATATTAATACCTGCACTAGCTACTTCTTTAATTTCAGAAAACATCAGTAAATAATTACGACTAGTGAGCCAAGTTTCGTACACTGCGTAGTGAACATTATTAACAACAAGACTAAATGCAACAAAGATACCAATAATGATTTGCGTAAAACGATATTTAGCAAAAAAGAAAAGAGAAAGAATCAAAAAAATAAGCGCAAAAGTTTCTGCCAGTTTTCCTAAAGGAGGAAGATTAAAAAGATAACGATATAAAATCTCACTGGCAAACAAAACCAATGAATAAATAGTTAAAATTAAAAGATTACGTTTCATTTAGTTTATCCTTAAATAATAGATATAAAAAAATAGGCGCACTTTGATACGCCTATCTCGTTCTACTTAATTACAGATCTTCAATTTCTTTATATTGAACTTGTAATTTTTCTAAGCCGGTTTGGTAATCTGCCATTTTGGCTTTTTCTTTTTCAATAACCTGAGCTGGAGCTTTGGCAACGAAGGCTTCATTACCGAGTTTTTTCTCAATACGACTGATTTCGTTATGATATTTCTCGATCTCTTTGTTTAAGCGAGCAAGCTCCGCATCTTTATTGATGAAATCTGCCATTGGGACTAACACTTCGGTATTACCCACTAATTTTGCTACGCTAAGCGGTGCTTTTTCATCAGTATTTAGCAAATTCACTTCATCAAGTTTAGCGATTGCTTTTAGTAACACTTCATTTTCAGCTAACATTAAGCGGTCATTTTCAGTCGCATTTCTGAATAATAAAGTTAATGCTTTGCTTGGTGCAATGTTGCTTTCTGCACGGATGTTACGCACTGCCGTTACCACATCTTTTAACCAGTTCATTGATTTTTCTGCATCAAGATCGGTTAATTCAGATTCCACTTGTGGGAATGGTTGTAGCATAATGGTGTCTGCTTCGATATCCGCAAAACCTTTCACTTTTTGCCAAATTTCTTCGGTAATAAATGGCATCATTGGGTGTGATAAACGTAATAATTTTTCTAAAACGTTAATCAAGGTGTAACTTGCACCACGAATTTGAGCTTGTGTGCCGTTTGCGAAAACAGGTTTAGTTAACTCTAAATACCAGTCACAGAATTGATTCCACGTAAACTCATAAATAGCTGTGGCACATAAATCAAAACGGAATTGTTTTAAGCTATTTCTGAATGTTTCAATAGTGCGGTTAAATTCAGATTCGATCCAACGATCAGCGACTGAATATTCGATCTCGCCTTCACTTAAATCTAATTTTTCATTAGTTAGTACAAAACGGCTCGCATTCCATAATTTATTACAGAAATTACGGTAACCTTCAAGACGTTTCATATCCCAGTTAATATCACGTCCGTTGGTTGCTAAGGCTGAAAGGGTAAAGCGTAAAGCGTCCGTTCCGTGAGCGGCAATACCGTCTTCAAACTGCTTACGAGTTGATTTCTCAATTTTCGCTGCCATTTGTGGTTGCATCATATTGCCAGTACGTTTTTCAACAAGCGACTCTAAATCAATACCGTCAATCATATCTAATGGATCAAGCACGTTCCCCTTAGATTTTGACATTTTTTGACCATTTTCATCACGAATTAAACCTGTTACATACACAGTTTTGAATGGTACTTGCGGTTTGCCATTTTCGTCTTTCATAAAGTGCAACGTCATCATAATCATACGAGCAACCCAGAAGAAAATAATGTCAAAACCAGTGATCAATACGTCCGTTGAGTGGAACATTTTTAGCTCAGGGGTTTGTTTTGGCCAACCTAAAGTTGAGAATGTCCAAAGTGCTGATGAGAACCACGTATCAAGCACATCATCATCTTGACGTAATGCGATATTTTCAGCAATATTGTGTTTTTGACGCACTTCTGCTTCATCACGACCAACGTAAACATTACCTTGCTCATCATACCACGCAGGAATACGGTGTCCCCACCATAATTGGCGAGAAATACACCAGTCTTGTAAATCACGCATCCACGAGAAATATAAGTTTTCATACTGTTTTGGTACAAATTGAATATCGCCATTTTCTACTGCTTCAATTGCAGGTTTTGCTAATTCTTGCACCGCAACATACCATTGATCCGTTAGCATTGGCTCAATCGGCACACCACCACGATCGCCATAAGGTACTTTTAATTCGTGTGGCTCAATTTTTTCTAATAAGCCTAATGCGTCTAAATCAGCAACGACTTTTTTACGAGCCACAAAACGCTCTAAACCACGGAAATCCGCAGGAATTTCAGCGTCAAAATCCGCTAATTCTTTACCGTTTGATCCCACCACTTCTGGCACATCACGGATATCCGCATTGATGGTCATAATATTGATCATCGGTAAATTATGGCGTTTACCCACTTCGTAGTCGTTAAAATCGTGAGCAGGGGTAATTTTAACCACGCCTGTTCCAAATTCTTTTTCTACATAATCATCGGCAATAATTGGAATTTCACGGTTTACTAATGGTAATAATACCGTTTTACCGATTAACGCTTGATAACGCTCATCTTCTGGGTGTACCGCAATCGCCGTATCGCCAAGCATTGTTTCAGGACGAGTAGTGGCAATAATCACATAATCTTTACCGTCTGCGGTTTTCTCGCCATTCGCTAATGGATAGCGGAAATGCCACATAGAGCCTTTTGATTCTTTGTTTTCAACTTCTAAATCTGAAATCGCAGTGTGAAGTTTTGGATCCCAGTTTACAAGGCGTTTACCACGATAAATCAAGCCTTCTTCGTGTAAACGAACGAACACTTCTTTTACCGCTTCTGATAAACCATCGTCCATTGTAAAACGCTCACGCTCCCAGTCTACCGAGTTGCCTAAACGTTTCATTTGTTCAGAAATTGTGCCACCTGATTGTGATTTCCATTCCCAAATTTTATCAATAAAAGCATCACGTCCATAATCGTGGCGTGTTTTGTTTTCTTCCGCTGCGATCTTACGCTCAACTACCATTTGAGTTGCGATACCCGCGTGGTCAGTTCCTGCTTGCCAAAGGGTATTATTGCCTTCCATACGATTAAAACGGATCAAGGTATCCATTAAAGTTTGTTGGAATGCGTGTCCCATATGTAAGCTACCTGTTACATTTGGCGGTGGGATAGCGATTGAAAAACTTGGATTATTTTCCGTCATTGTCGGTTTAAAATAACCACTTTCTTCCCAGTGTTTATAAAGTGCTTGTTCTACTGCGCTGGCATTAAAACGATCTGCCATTTCAAATTTTTGTGTCATTGTGGTTTCTCTGTTTTCTGTTTTTTAAATTATTAGTTTAATCTTGATGGTTTTATAATACAAGGGGAGCATTAGCAAACTTATTTGCGTGTATGCTCCCGCTCGTTAATCTACATTTTTCGGGAGGATATTCCATTCGCTACGCTCATTCAATCCTCCCCTACGGTGTTAGTTTTTAAGCGGTCACATTTTTGTAATATTTTGTAAATTTTTATAAAAAGGTAACCACTTATTATTTAATCTAAATTTAATCCTTTTACTAACAGGATTTTTAGTAAATTCTGACACCAAGTTGGAATAATGTCAGATAGCTGAATAATTGTATTGTCTGAAATATAAAAAATAACTTTCGGTAATTCTTGTGAATTATCATAAATAAAAATTTCATCACATAATGAAATAACCTTTATCAAATTATCATTGCTTATGTCATAACGATTTTTTATTGTTTCTTCATCAATAAAATGGCCACCTAATTGTACCCTTGCTTTAACTCGTTCAATGTTAATGAAATAATTATTTACACCTACATAATTCAATTTAACATTAAATCCTTCATTTTTTGCTTTTTCTATTCGCTTAATAATGGACTTTCCTGAAAGAGTAGATTCCATTGAAAATGGAATTTTCTCTTTTATTGCAAAATTAAATAATTGTATTGCTTTTCTACCTGCTTCCAAATCTGCAAGACGTGGATTATCTGGGTTGATACGTTGAGCAATATGATCAGAGTCAATTAAAATCTGTACGGGATCTTGATTAAAATCTCGTAAAGTTGATTTTCCAGCACCGTTTGTACCACAATAGAAAATTGCACTAATATTATTTTGCATAAGCCACAACTTCAATTTTTCCATTTGGGTAATGTTTTATAATTTCGCCATTATCTCGTTGAAAAGTCAAAACCTCGTGTTTTTTCTTTTCTTTAATAAAAGCAGAAAATAGTACGTTTAGTTGGTGTTGTTTGGCTAGTAACTCTTCTCGTGTTTTCATATTGTTTCTTCATTTTTTTAGACAGGGCATACCCTGTCTCTACGTTATTTTGTAGTAATTTTGCAAATTTTTATAAAAATGTAACCGCTTGTTATTTAATTTATAAATCTATATTTTTAATTTAGAACAATCTGATAAATTATTTTATATAAGCCACAACTTCAATTTTTTATTTGGATAGTGTTTTATAAATTTCTTGTAAATCCTCCACCCTACCCCTCCCCCGCAAGCGGGGGAGGGAATATGTCGTTTCTCTCTCCACTTGTGGGCACTACCATTCCTCCCTCCGTTTACGGGGGGAGGCTAGGAGGGGGGCTATATTTTTTCTGTATCCAACTGCCAACCCATTTGGCGAAGTTGTTTATAGCGTTCTCTTGCTTGTTCTTTTTGTGTTTCTTCAACAGGGACAAAGTCAATAATTTGGTTAAAGCTACTAATAAAATCAGGTACTTGATTTTGTAAGTTAATCAATAAATCTCTGCGTTGTGTATTGCGTTTTTCTTTCCAACTGATTTCAACAGGTGTCGCATAAGTGGTGCTTTCGCCTGATAGATTGTGTGGCACAAACTGGTTGGGATCTCTTTCCCATAACACTTCATCAATATCTAAAGCCTGCTCTTCAGTTTCGCAACTGATTAATACTCGTTTACCTGAACGCCACGCAGTTGCGACTAAATCACAGGCTACAGAAATAACTGCATCATAGTCGCCTATTTTTTGTTGCTGAAGTAGGTAAAACGTTGCTTTTTTCACAGATTTTTTAACCCGTTTAAAATAAAAGAGTAATTTTAACGGAATAGAATAAAAAAGTACATACGCAGATAATGATAAAACCGCTTGTCGTATCTAGTGTAAAACGTTAAAATTTCTAGTTCTGAATTTACTTTTAACTAATTGGTACACAAAATGACGAGCAATGCCCCTCAACATATCACTGTTTTATTAAATGAAGCAGTAGATGGATTAGCAATTAAGCCTGATGGTATCTATATTGATGGTACGTTTGGGCGTGGTGGTCATTCTCGATTAATTTTGAGTCAATTAGGCGAAAAAGGGCGTTTGATTGGTATCGATCGTGATCCTCGTGCGATTGCTGAAGCTCAAACGATTTCTGATCCTCGTTTTCATATTGAACATAATGCGTTTTCTTTTATTCCTGAAATTTGCGAAAAATTACAATTAACGGGCAAAATTGATGGCATCTTACTCGATCTTGGCGTTTCTTCGCCACAACTTGATGAGGCTGAACGTGGTTTTAGTTTTATGAAAGATGGTCCTTTGGATATGCGAATGGATACCACAAAAGGGTTATCCGCAATGGAATGGTTAGCACAGGTGTCTATTGAAGATTTAAGTTGGGTATTAAAAACCTTTGGTGAAGAGCGTTTTGCAAAGCGTATTGCAACAGCGATTGTGAATTATAATAAATCGAATATTGAAAAAATTTCTCGGACTCTACAATTAGCTAAAATTATTGCAGAGGCAGTGCCTTTTAAAGATAAGCATAAACACCCTGCTACTCGTTCTTTTCAAGCAATTCGTATTTATATCAATAGTGAATTGGATGAACTAGAAAAGGCGTTAAATTCAGCGTTAAGTGTACTTAATCAAGCAGGGCGACTTTCTATTATTAGTTTTCATTCGTTAGAAGATCGAATAGTGAAACAATTTATGCGTAGAAATAGTAAAGGAAAAGTGATTCCCAAAGGCTTGCCGATTTTAGAAAGTGAATTGAATAAAGATATTCCATTAAAAACGATTGGCAAAGCGATTAAACCCTCACAGCAAGAAATTAATCTCAATCCTCGTTCACGTAGTGCCGTGTTGAGAATAGCAGAAAAGCGATAAGGTATAAAAATGACAAATAAACATTATCCATTAAGACAGGTGATTTTCGATGATTTAGTCAATAATAATAAATTGGCAATTTTGCTTTTATTATTATTAACAGGAACAGCGGTTATTACCGTTTGGATTACTCACCAAACTCGTTTATTGATTACAGAAAAAGAAAAATTAATTAAACAGCAACATCAATTAAATAACCAATATTTGCATTTACAATTAGAAGAGAATTCAAAAACACAAAAACCTCGAGTTGTGGCTGCAGCAAAAAAATTCGGTTTACAATCAATACAAAAAGAACAAGAAATTATCATCATTGAATAAATATAGAGTTGAATAAATAATGGCATCAGTAAAGTTAAAATCAAATGACCCAGAAAATAAACAAAAAGAAAAGAGCTATTTGCCTTTTCGATTTTATAGTGTTTATTTTACCCTTTTTCTAATGGTATGTGCTTTAATTGGAAAAGTTGCCTATATTCAAATTTTTGATTCAGAAGAATTAATTAAAGAAGCCAATAATCGTTCTATTCGAACTCAAAAACTCAGTTTTACACGAGGACGTATTCTGGATCGTAATAACCGTTTACTTTCTGTCAGTGATCCTCGTTATTCAATCACTTTTGATCCTAAATTATATTTTGATACACAAATTAAACGCAATCGTACTCGTTGGAAAATTCTCGCAATGGAAGTAGGCGGATCAGCAAGTGCCATCCAATCTAATTTAAGTCATTTTTTAAAACCACAGACCAAATCTAAATACAGTCCTCGTGCTATTTTAAATCCTAATGATAATAAGTATTGGACATTACTCGCCAGAGTCACAGGGCTTGATTACAACTTATTATTACAAAAAGTACATAATAACCCTAATTCAGAATTTGTCCGTTTAGATAAAGAAGCCGCAAAGATTGAAAAAATCAAAATGCGGGCATTAGCAAGAAGCCTCCACAAAAGTTATGGGCATTTAATGACTAAAATATATAAATATTCGCATCGTCGTTTTATGTATATCGATCGTCATCGTTCCGAAGCAATAGGTAACTACGCAAAAGATCTCAATATTACCGCCTTATTTTTAAAAACAGAATACCTACGCGTTTATCCACTATCAGAGGCTATTTCTCAATTAGTGGGCTTTACTGATATAAATGACAAACACGGAATAGAAGGGTTAGAAAGAAGTTTTGATCTACTATTAATTGGTAAAAATGGTAAAAAAGTTATTCGTAAAGATTTTAGAGGTAATGTCATTGAAAATATTCATAATGAAAAACAATACGATCCTCAAGATGTAATATTAAGTATTGATGAAGAATTACAAACAATGGTGTATCGAGAAATTAAAACAGCCGTAATAGAAAATAATGCAAAATCTGGTACCGCCGTGTTGGTTGATATTCTTACTGGTGAAGTATTGGCAATGGCAAATGCACCTTCTTTTAATCCAAATAATCGTAAAACATATAAACCTGAATTAGCGAGAAATCGTGCCATTACCGATACCTTTGAACCCGGTTCAACAGTAAAACCTTTTGTGGTATTAACCGCATTACAAAATGGGGTGACTTATAGAGACGAGGTGATTAATACTCGTCCATTTAAAGTAAATGGACATACTATTCACGATGTTGCACCAAGGGATCAGTTATCAATTGAAGGTATTTTACAAAAATCCAGTAACGTCGGAGTAAGCCGTTTAGCGTTAAGAATGTCACCAGCAACTTTAATGAATACTTATACCAAAGTTGGCTTTGGTCAAGATACTGAATTGGGATTAGGTGAAAGACAAGGTACCAATGGTGAGCGTAGAAGATGGTCAGATATCGAGCGTGCGACTGTTGCTTATGGTTATGGCTTACAAGTCACGCCATTACAACTAGCAAGAGCTTATGCCACTTTAGGTAGTTTTGGAATTTATCGACCGCTCTCTATTACTAAAGTGACTCCACCTATTATTGGAGAACGTGTTCTTCCTGAAAAAATCACTAAAGATGTGGTCAGAATGATGGAAAGTGTCGCTAAAAAAGGCGGGGGTGGTGTTCGAGCGGCTGTTGATGGCTATCGAGTGGCAGTAAAAACAGGAACTGCTCAAAAAATTGAAAATAAACAATACGTTAAAAAATACCTTGCTTATACGGCAGGCGTTGCTCCTGCAAGTGACCCTCGCTTTGCTTTAGTAGTACTAATCAATGAGCCTCGAGGTAAAAAATATTATGGCGGAGCAATTTCTGCTCCCGTATTCTCAAAAATTATGGGCTACACATTAAGAGAACGTAATATTAAACCAGATAATTTAGAAAGTGAAAAATAATAATGAAACGATTAATTCATCTCATTCCAGAACTTAAAAAATGTGAGCCAATCACATTAAATCAAATAAGATTAGATAGTCGCCAAGTTCAACAAGGCGACTTGTTTATTGCATTAAAAGGACATCAAGTTGATGGACGAAATTTTATCCCAGTGGCAATATCACAAGGGGCAAAGTTAATTTTAAGTGAAGCAGAAGCAGATCAACAAGCGGTGACATTTTCTGAAAAATTTGCAAAAAATGAAAAAGATCTTACCGCTTGCCCTATCCTTGAGATCCCTAATTTGGCAAAAAAAGTGTCACAAATTGCAGACGAATTTTATGCTCATCCTTCAAAAAAACTCACCTTAGTGGGTATAACAGGAACCAATGGCAAAACAACTGTGGCACAGATTTTAGCTCAATGGCATAACTTAGCAGGGGGTAAATCAGCAGTAATGGGAACAATTGGAAACGGTTTGTATCCTGATATGCAAGAAGCCATTAATACCACAGGTTCTGCGGTAGAAATTCAGCAATACTTATCTCAATTTATGGAACAAAAAGCAGATTTTTGTGCAATGGAAGTTTCTTCACACGGTTTAGTTCAACACCGAGTTGAAGCACTAGATTTTGATGTTGCCATTTTTACCAATTTAAGCCGTGATCATTTAGATTATCACAACACAATGGATGAATATAAAGCGGCAAAATTTCGTCTATTTAATGAATTAACTACACAACATAAAGTTATTAATTTTGATGATGAAGTAGGTAAAAAATGGCTTGAAAATTTACCCAATGCCATCGCTGTTAGTTGTGATCCAACAGTAAAAATAACTCAACAACAATGGTTACAAGCAACGAATATTACCTTTACTCAACAGGGTGCAAGCATTGAATTTTCCTCAAGCTGGGGCAATGGCAAAATTGACAGTAAATTAATTGGTGCATTTAATGTGAGTAATTTATTAATCGCACTAGCAAGTTTATTGGTGCTAGGACATAATTTGCAAAATTTAATTAAAATCGTACCGCTCTTAACAGGCGTTCGTGGACGAATGGAATCTTTTAGTACAGAAGGATATCCAACCGCCATTGTTGATTATGCTCATACACCAGATGCCCTTGAAAAGGCGTTGCAAGCTGCTCGTTTACATTGTGAAGGTGACTTATGCTGTGTGTTTGGCTGTGGCGGTGATCGTGATACAGGGAAACGCCCTCAAATGGCAGAAATTGCTGAGCGTTACGCCGATAAGGTGATAGTGACCGATGACAACCCTCGCACTGAAGATCCTGAAGTTATCACTAACGATATTTTAAAAGGCTTTATTAAGCCAAAAAAAGTAAAAATCATACATATTCGCCAATATGCCATACAAGAAGCCATAGCAAAAGCTGATCCGAAAGATGTCGTACTAATTGCAGGTAAAGGACACGAAGATTATCAAATTATTGGTTTGAAAAAATACCCTTTTTCAGATCAAGAAGAAGTGAAGAAAAATTTATGTTAGATATCGTTTTATTTGAACCTGAAATTCCACAAAACAGTGGTAATATTATCCGTTTATGTGCCAACTGTGGCTTTCGTTTACATATGATCGAACCCTTTGGTTTTACGTGGGATGATAAAAAATTACGCCGTAGTGGATTGGATTATCGGGAATTTGTAGATATTCAAAGATATATTTCCTTTGATGACTTTATGGCACGAGCTAAACCTAAACGTTTATTTGCTTTAACCACCAAAGGTGAACCTAATCATAGCGAAGTAAATTATGAATTGGGTGATTTTTTGATGTTTGGACCTGAAAGTCGTGGCATTCCAAAAATAATTTTAGACAGCTTACCAATGAGCCAAAAAATCCGTATTCCGATGTGTAAAGACAGTCGCAGTATGAATTTATCCAATTCTGTTGCTGTGGTGGTTTATGAAGCGTGGCGACAATTTGGCTATCAGAACTGTGTTCCAAAACAGGATATTTAATTGATGAAAAATGTTGATGTCGTCATTATCGGTGCAGGTGCAGCAGGGCTTTTTTGTGCAAGTCAGTTAGGGCAAGGTGGCAAATCCGTTGTTGTGCTAGACAACGGTAAAAAACTAGGTCGCAAAATTTTAATGTCTGGTGGTGGAAATTGTAATTTTACCAATATGGAAATTTCACCGCACCATTATCTGTGCAAAAATCCCCACTTTGTGAAATCAGCCCTTGCTCGCTATACGCAATGGGATTTTATCTCAATGGTGGCAAGCTACGGCATTGCCTATCACGAAAAAGAGTTAGGTCAACTTTTCTGTGATGAGGGTGCAGAGCAGATCGTAGCGATGTTGAAAGCCGAATGCGATAAAAGTGGCAAAGTGGATATTCAGCTTAGACAAGCGGTAACATTAATTGAAAAATTTGCAAATTTTTATCATATTCATACCGCTAGTGGAACTTATCAAACAGAAAATGTAGTGATTGCAACAGGTGGACTTTCAATGCCAGCCCTTGGGTCGACACCTTTTGGTTATCAAATCGCGGAGCAATTTAATATCCCTGTATTGCCACCACGAGCAAGCCTTGTGCCTTTCACTTATAAAGAAAAAGATAAAATATTGGTTGCTCTTTCGGGGATCGCATTGCCAGTCACCGTGACTTGTGGTGAGCAATCTTTTTCAAATCAAATGCTCTTTACACATCGTGGATTGTCAGGTCCTGCAATGCTACAAATCTCAAATTATTGGGAATTGGGGGACAGTGTTGAAATTGATTTATTACCGACAGCGTCTATCATTGACGTCTTGAATGAACTTCGTCAATCTTCGCCTAAATTACAGTTAAAAAGCGTGTTATGTCGACATCTTCCTAAAAAATTAGTTGAATTATGGTTTGAACAAAAATTATTAAAAGAAAAAATTATTGCCGATTTAAGTAAAGTCGAATTAACTCACTTAGAGCAATTTATCCACCATTGGCAATTTGTCCCAAATGGAACGGAAGGTTATCGCACCGCCGAAGTCACCAAAGGGGGCGTAGATACCGATTTTATCTCTTCAAAAACAATGGAAACCAAACAAACGAAAGGGCTTTATTTTATCGGCGAAGTGCTTGATGTCACAGGTTGGCTTGGGGGCTATAATTTTCAATGGGCGTGGTCATCGGCTTTTGTCTGTGCGAAAGGGATTTTAGGGGATTAAATTTATTGTAATATAATAATCTTGAGGCCCCCCCTCCACTCCTCCCCCCGCAAGCGGAGGGAGGAATGGTTAAATAAGCTAAAAATTCCCTCCTCCGCTTGCGGGGGAGGGTTAGGGTGGGGGCTAACTATTAATTAAAAAAATCAATAGATAAAAGTTTACAGCACCCTGTAAATAACCTAAACATAGGAATATAAAATATTGAAACAACATCAAAAAATTCGCACATTTTCTCATAAGTGGCAACGAGAAAAAAGCCTAACAACAGAAGCAAAGCAATTACTGGCTACTTGTATAAATAGCAATTAAATAATGACAGAATTGCGAATATTAAAAATACAAGTTCAGCGTAAATTAAAGCAAACCCTTGTCTTAGCGAATACGTATTTTGAGAAAGAATTTATTACACCAAAAGTGAATTATAATGTGCGTGGTGCAAAGGCAGGCGTAGCCTATTTGCAACGCAATGAAATTCGCTTTAATCCGATTTTGTTGCAAGAAAACAGCGATGAATTTATCAAAAATGTCGTGCCACACGAACTCGCTCACATTATTGTTTATCAGCAATTCGGCAAAGTAAAACCACACGGCAAAGAGTGGCAAGCCTTAATGGAACAGGTTTTTGGTGTACCAGCTGAAACGTGCCATCAATTTGAATTGGGATCAGTTAGACAAAATTTTCAATATAAGTGTGACTGCCAAACTCATTTATTAACCATAAAACGCCATAATGCGATACAACAAAAAGGACGACGTTATATTTGTAAAAATTGTCGAAAAGCATTGAAATTAATGATTAATGTTTAATTATTCCTGTTGTATAATGCTTTCATATAATAAAAATAAATTTTTAATCAATGGAAACAATAAATGTGTCAATTATTAGGAATGAACTGTAACAGCCCAACAGATATTTCATTCTCTTTTGAAGGATTTAGACTGCGAGCAGGTATAACTGATAAACATTCAGATGGTTTTGGTATTGCTTTTTTTGAAGGAAAAGGAGTCCGTGTATTTAGAGATAATCAACCTGCGGCTTTTTCACCTCTTGGAGATGTCGTCAAAAATTATCGAATTAAATCCTTTAATGTTATTGCACATATTCGTCAAGCAACAGAAGGCGCAGTAAATATTGAAAACACTCACCCTTTTATTCGTGAAATTTGGGGTGAAAATTGGGTATTTGCACATAATGGTACAGTAGAAAATTTAGAAGTATGTGTAAACAATCATTACCAACCTATTGGAACAACAGACTCTGAACGTGCTTTTTGTTGTATGGTTGCTGCACTAAAAAAACGCTTTCCTAACAAACCATCCGAAATGGAAATCTTTAATGCTGTTGTCGAGATTTCTGAAAAAATTGCAGAAAAAGGGGTATTTAATTTTATTCTTTCTAATGGTGAATGGATGATTGCTCGCTGTGCCACAAAATTACATTATGTGACACGTAAATATCCATTTTGTAAAGTATTTCGTGAAGATGATGTTGTGATTGATTTTAGTCAATATACAACAGAAAAAGATAAAGTTACTGTTATTACTACTCAACCGTTAACCAAAAATGAAAATTGGACAGAAATGAAAAATGGCGGTTATGTTTTCTTTAAGGATGGTGATAAACTATTCGAAATTATTGGAACACTGCCACCTTGTAAGTCCCATGTTTAACACATTAATTATTAAAAATTATTTATACTAAGGAGAATTCTAATGACTCAATTTATCCATACTGAAAAAGCACCTGCTGCAATCGGTCCTTATGTACAAGCAGTAGATTTAGGCAATATGATCATTACTTCTGGTCAGCTTCCTATTGATCCTGCAACAGGCGAATTCCCCGCTGATATCGTAAAACAAGCACGTCAATCTCTTGAAAATGTGAAAGCAATTATCGAACAAGCGGGCTTAACGGTTGCTGATATTGTGAAAACCACTATTTTTGTAAAAGATTTAAATGATTTTGCTGCAGTAAATGCTGAATATGATGCTTTCTTTGAAGAAAATAATCATCCACAATTCCCTGCTCGCTCTTGTGTGGAAGTGGCTCGTTTACCAAAAGATGCAGGTATTGAAATTGAAGCGATTGCCGTTAGAAAATAATGACTGATATTCGTGTGATCCAACCTAGTTGGAATATACCTAAACACATTAAGGCTTTCACTACCTTGCGACAAGGTGGCGAAAGCCTTTTCCCTTTTGATAGCTTAAATTTAGGGGATCACGTAGGAGACAATCCTATTGCCGTAGCCAATAATCGCAAGCGGTTAGTTATTGCACAAAATTTACCAAATTCTCCTCTTTATTTAACTCAAACTCACAGCACTCGAGTAATCACACTCCCCTACTCAGACAATAATTTAGAAGCAGATGCAGTCTATACCAATCAACCTAATCAAGTATGCCTTGTAATGACAGCTGATTGTTTACCTGTACTATTTTGTAATAAAGAGGGGACAGAAGTGGCTGCCACTCACGCAGGATGGCGAGGATTATGTGATGGTATTTTAGAAGAAACCGTAAAAAAATTTCACAGCCCTACTTCAGAAATAAATGTTTGGCTCGCTCCTGCCATTAGTCAAAAAGCCTTTCAAGTAGGTAAAGACGTGGTGGAACAATTTTGTGATATAGATCCTAATGCTATTCAATGTTTTAAAAATGACCCAAGTGAAAAAGAAAAATACTATGGTGATCTGTATAAACTTGCGACTCAGCGTTTAAATAAATTAGGTATTACTCAAATTTCAGGTGGAGAGCATTGTACCTATACAGAAAAAGATAAATTTTTCTCTTATCGCCGTGATGGGAAAACAGGTAGAATAGCAACGCTTATTTGGATTTGCCCCCACCCTAACCCTCCCCCGCAAGCAGGGGAGGGAAATTTTTAGTGGTGTATACACAGTATATACTCACTCCTCCGCTTGGGGGAGGAAAATTTTTAATGTATTCATTCCTCCCTCCGCTTGCGGGGGGAGGCGAGGAGGGGGGGCTTGGGGCTTCAAAAATTTGCAAATTAAAAAAGAAGGACAAACAACGTGTTAAACCCTCAACTTAATTTTATTAAACAGATAACACCTGAACTTAGCCTTCAGCAGTGTAATGAAATTCCCATCATTGTATTAAAACACAAGCTGGGGCACGCATTTATTTCATTGCAAGGGGCTCATTTATTAAGCTGGCAACCAAAAGATACTGCTCAAAATGTGCTTTGGTTAAGTGATATAGAACCTTTTAAATTGGGTACTGCAATTCGTGGTGGCATCCCTATTTGTTATCCTTGGTTTGGTGGTAAGCAATCGCCCTCACACGGTTATGCTCGTATTTCATTATGGCAATTAAGTGGCTATGACATTAATGAAGAAAAGGCAAAACTTGAATTTTCCCTTTTTTCTGATGATGATATTATCGAAGCTAAAATAACAATGATATTCTCCGATATTTGTGAGATTACCTTTAAACATTATGGCAATGAGCAAGCTGAAGTTGCATTACACAGTTATTTTAATATTGCAGATATTAATAATATTTCAGTAACGGGTTTACCTACACAATGTTTCAATTCTCTGACTCAACAACCTGAACAAGTCCCTTCGCCACGTCAAATTACAGAAAATGTTGATTGTATTTATAAAATTGTCTCTCCTGCAACACAGCATATTACTGATCCAACTTATCAGCGTAAAATTGAGATTACGCATAATAATGCAAGTAATACGGTATTTTGGAATCCTTGGCATAAAGCAACCAGTGGTATGAGTAAGCAAGGGTATAAAACAATGGTATGTGTTGAAACCGCTCGTCTTGATAAACCACTCTCACAAGGTGATCAAGTTTCAGTGACAATTAAAGTAGTAGATGAATAATGATAAAAAATAAACGCCCAACATTACAAGACATTGCCTCTCATCTTGGCATTACGAAGATGACTGTGAGCCGTTATTTACGAAATCCAAACTCTGTTGCGGTGGCAACTCAACAAAAAATTGCTACTGCACTTGAGGAATTTGGTTATATTCCAAATCGTGCACCTGATATTCTTTCCAATGCCAAAAGTCACGCTATTGGTGTACTGGTGCCTTCTTTAACCAACCAAGTTTTTGCTAATGTAATCAAAGGCATTGAAACAGTCACTGATCCTGCGGGCTATCAAACAATGCTTGCTCACTATGGTTATAGTATAAAAAAGGAAGAACAACGTATTGAGAGTTTGCTCTCTTATAATGTGGATGCGTTAATTTTGTCTGAAAATCATCATAGCCCTCGTACTTTGAAAATGCTTAAAGTGGCAAATATTCCTATTATAGAAATTATGGAATGCAGTGAAATTGGCTCTTATCAAGCAATTGGGTTTGATAATGTAGCTGCGGCACAATCTATGACAGAAACAATGATAAATCGAGGACATAAACAGATTGTTTACTTCTCTGCTCGAATGGATAAACGCACCCAACTAAAAATGCAAGGCTATACACAAGCAATGCAAAAATATGGGTTAACTCCACATTGTATTACAACTGAAGAATCTTCTTCTTTTAGTCTTGGAGCAAAACAGTTACATCAAACTTTAGAAAAATATCCAGATACTAATGGTATATTTTGTACCAATGATGACCTTGCTATTGGAGCATTATTTGAGTGTCAGCGTTTAGGAATTAAAGTACCAGAACAAATTGCTATTGCAGGATTTCACGGTCACAATGTCGGTCAGTCAATGACGCCACAGCTAGCAACAGTCATTACACCTCGTTTGGAAATAGGAAAAGTAGCTGCGACACAGCTATTAGAACGATTAAATAACCAACCCCAGCAAAGCCATATTATTAATTTAGGATATCGTATTCATTTAGGAGAAAGCATTTAACCAGTTGTTAAATCAGAGGTTTTATCTGAGCAATACAATTTTCAACAACTTCTTCAAATGTACAATCAATACTAATATGAAAAACATCATCTTCATCCGCTTGTGGTACTTCTAAGGTTGCAAACTGGCTTTTTAGCATATCCGTTTTCATAAAATGTCCTTCCCTCTGTTGCATTCTCTCCAAAATAAGATCAAAGCTACCCGATAAGAAGATAAATTTTACATTCTGATTACCATCTCGAATTAAATCTCGATACTGTTTTTTTAATGCCGAACAGATGATGATCCCCTTTTCTGATTTCTGCTCAAGACTAAAAGCTGCATCTCGAATACGCTCTAACCAAGGAGCACGATCTTGATCATTTAACGGCTGACCTTGTCCCATTTTTATTATATTGGCTCTTGGGTGTAGATCATCACCATCGATTAACTTTAAGCCAAGTTGTCGTGCAACAGCAGTTCCAACACTAGTTTTACCTGTGCTAGAAACCCCCATTAAAACAAAACTTTTCCCTATGTTCGACACAACTCACCTCCTAGAATTAGACATTCTGAAAATATTCTACCTTTTTATGTTATCGGTAACAAGACATAAAAACGGAAAATATTATCTTAAAAAGAAAATTTTGAATAAAATTAAAGCGATTTTGCGATTAAAATCTTTATTTGTGAGCTATGTCACAAATTTCAAAAATAGCATTTGCAACGAATTACTGTTACTGGTAACTTTTAGTTATCTTAGGTAAGGATAATGAATTATTATTGCTTACTTTCTTTCTAACTACTTTCATTGAGGGTATTCTTATGAACAAAAAGCTAGTTTCTCTTTTAGTTGCAGGTGCATTTTCATTGTCTGCATTATCAGCATCAGCACTTACATTAAAAATACAATCATCAGATCCATCTGGTGACCAAAATTTCCAAATTCAGAAAAAATGGGTGGAAAAACTTAAAAAAGATTCTAACGGTCAAATTGAAATTGATCTATTACCTGTTGGTAGTATTGTAAAACACACCGAAACCTTAGATTCTATCAAAATGGGAATTATTGATGGTCACGTAACGGCATTAAGTTATTTCTCAGGAAAAGATCCTGCCTTTGGTTTACTCGGTAATATGGTGGGAGCGTGGTCTGATACTTCCCAACTACTTGATTATATGAATAATGGTGGTGGTAATGAGTTACTGACTGAATTATATAAACCTTATGGTGTAAAATTTGTTGGAGCATCAACTACAGGTGTAGAATCTTTTGTTTCAAAAATACCTCTTAATGGTGTAGCAGACTTAAAAGGTTTGAAATTACGTGCACCTGAAGGCTTAATTCAACAAGTTTTTGCAGCCGCAGGTGCAGCACCTGTTAATTTACCGGGTTCAGAAGTCTTTACTGGATTAAGCAAAGGAGTTATTGATGCAGCGGATTATACCGTATTCTCAACAAACCATAAAAATGGCTTGAATGATATTGCTCCACACCCTGTTCAACCAGGTTTTCACTCTTTACCTTTAATTGACGTTTCTATTAGTCAGAAAAAATGGGATGAGATGACCAAAGAACAACAAGAATTATTAGTTAAATCGGTAAATGATTTTGCAATAGATATTACTTCAACATTGAAAAAAGCAGATGAAGAAGCGGTGAAAGAAGCAATGAAAAATCCAAAAATCACGATTCATAACTGGTCAGCAGAAGAACGTAAAAAATTCCGTGCTATTGCTAAAACACAATGGGAAAAATTTGCGAAAAGTTCGCCAAATGCACAGAAAGTTTATGACTCTGTAACAAAATATCTAAAAGCTAAAGATTTATTATAATAGCTGAAATAATAGAGGTGGGGAGAGATTTTCCCACCTTATGGATATTAGGAGCAATATTATGGATAACACACCTGAAATTAAAACTCGTTTAGACAAAGTGATTGAGTGGATTGGAGAAAAACTCAGTCTCATTTTTTTATTTATTGTGGCGATTACTTTTTTTGAAGTATTTGTTCGCTATGTACTAAATTCTCCAACCATTTGGGTTCACGAAACCGCAATGTTTTTAGGTGGCTCACTTTTCGTATTTGGTGGGGCTTATGCACTTGCCACAGATAAACACGTGCGTGTTGTACTGATTTACGATAATGTTTCAGTAAAAACTCGTCATTATCTTAATATCTTTCATCATATTATGGGATTGATTTTCTCAGCAATGATGACTTGGGCAGCTTATCAAATGGCAAAAGAGGCTTGGGTCAAACCTTGGGGAGCATTTCAACTTGAAACCTCTGGTACTGCGTGGAATACCAATTTCCCTGCTTATCTAAAAGCCATTATTCTTATCACAATGATCATTGTCTCTATCCAATTTATTCTAAAACTTATTGCAGAAGTACGTTTATTACTCGGAGGTAACAATGTTTGATTTAGCCTCGCTCGGATTGGGCTATGGTAGCCTTTTAATGTTAATAATGATGATTGGATTATTATTAACAGGAATGCAGCTCGCTTTTGTAACGGGTTTTGTTGCTCTGTTTTTCCTTTTTGGTTGGTTTGGAATGGATGCTGTACCACTTATTACCAGTCGAATGTATAGTTTTGTGACCAGCTTTGTTTTCCTTGCCGTACCGATGTTTGTGCTAATGGCGGCAATGCTGGATCGGTCAGGTATTGCCCACGATCTTTTTGATGCAATGCGATTATTTGCCAAACGCTTACGTGGTGGCTTAGCCGTTCAAACCTTAGTGGTTGCTGTGATTTTAGCCTCAATGTCAGGCGTTGTAGGCGGAGAAACCGTCTTACTTGGTATGCTAGCACTTCCACAAATGTTACGTTTAGGCTACGATAAAAAATTAGCGATTGGCACGTGCTGTTCAGGTGGTGCGTTAGGTACGATGTTACCGCCAAGTATCGTACTCATTATTTACGGTTTAACTGCTAGTGTTTCTATCGGTGATCTCTTTAAAGGGGCATTTATTCCAGCATTAATTTTAGCCTCATTCTATATTGTTTATGTTTTAGTACTCTCTTACTTAAAACCAGAGCTTGCTCCACTTCCATCAGCAGAAGAATTAAAAGCAAACGAAGAAAAACCAGTTAATTATTTTAAAGCCTTATTCTTCCCTGTTCTGTCAGTTGTTGTGGTATTAGGAAGTATCTATGGTGGTGTTGCTTCTGTAACCGAAGCCTCTGCACTTGGTGTGGTGGGTATTATGATCAGTGCATTCATTCGTGGTGAATTAAGCTGGGAAATGTTAAAAGAAAGTGCATTATCAACAATGCGAACCTGTGGAATGATCATCTGGATTGGTATTGGTGCAACAGCATTAGTGGGCGTTTATAACTTAATGGGAGGCATTAAATTTGTTGAACAAACTATTCTAACATTAAGTAATGGTAGCCCAATTGGTACATTACTGATTATGATGGTTATCTTGCTTGTTCTTGGAATGTTCCTTGATTGGGTGGGTGTGGCACTTTTAACTATGCCAATTTTTGTACCAATCATTACAGGTTTAGGTTATGACCCAGTATGGTTTGGTGTAGTATTTTGTATGAATATGCAAGTCTCATTCTTATCACCCCCATTTGGACCTGCCGCATTTTACTTAAAATCGGTGGCTCCACCAGATATTTCATTAGGGCTAATTTTCCGTTCATTAGTACCCTTTATCGTACTACAAATTATTGCCCTGTCATTGTTAATCATCTTCCCTGATTTAGCAATTTGGTGGAAATAGTTAAAACAACCAAATAAAAAAACAGCGATTATTCCCTCGCTGTTTTTTTATGGGTACAAGCGGTAACTTTCTATTAATTTTTTGCAAATTTTTGATACAATCATATCGCTTATAATTTTAATATAAAAACTATGCCAATAATCAATCAATCCACTTTAGTGCCTTATAGTGCCAAACAGATGTATGATCTTGTCAATGACTACGAACGCTATCCTGAATTTCTCTCTGGTTGTGTGGGAGCAAAGACCCTTACCACTGCTGAGAATGAATTAGAAGCAGAATTGCATATTCAAAAACTAGGGATTAGTCAGCGTTTTAGTACCCATAACACAATGGTTAAAAATCAAAAAATTGAAATGACATTATTGAATGGTCCTTTCAGCTATTTACAAGGCACTTGGGCTTTTACTCCTTTTGATGAACAAAGTTGTAAAATCGCATTGTATTTAGAATTTGAATTTTCAAATCCCGTCATTGCAATGGTATTTGGAAAAGTGTTTAATGAACTCATTAATAAAATGATCCGTGCATTTAAAAAACGAGCGAAAGAGGTATATGGTGTCTAACAAAATAAGAGTTGAAGTACTTTATGCTTACCCAGAACATTATTTTTTGAAAAAAATAGAATTAAAGTCACCGCTCACTATTGAGCAAGTTATTCTGCAATCTGGTGTTTTAAGTAAGTATCCTGAAATTGATCTTAAGGTCAATAAAATTGGAATTTTTAGTCGCCCAGCTAAGTTAACCGATCTTGTTAATGATGGCGATCGTATTGAAATTTATCGCCCACTGCTCGCCGATCCTAAAGAAATTCGTCGTAAACGTGCTGAACAGCAAAAAAATAAATAGAAGCAGTTAGAGACTGCAGAGCAAGTTCGCACTTGCCCCCCTCCTAACCTCCCCCCCGCGGTGGGAGGAATGATGTACTGTACAACCATAATATAACAAAAAAATCCCCTCCTCCGCTTGCGGGGGAGGGTTAGGGAGGGGGATAAAATATTATTACTTTTAAAAAATCAATAATGTGTGATTATCCTGTTAAAAACTAAACAGAATTAACATATTTATACAAATCAATGAATAACAAAAAATTTGACATAGATCAGCCAATTTTAATCTGACCCCTCTCTTTTCTAACTTTTAGACTTAGAAATAGAAAAAAGTGTGATATAATTCACAGTATCTTTTACACTTTAGGTGTAAAAGTAAAATTTTGTTTAACTTAATATAGGTAAAAAAATCTATGGCTATTAAAATTGGTATTAACGGCTTCGGTCGTATTGGACGTATCGTATTCCGTGCAGCACAACTTCGTGATGATATCGAAGTTGTTGCAATCAACGACTTAATTGATGTTGATTATATGGCATATATGTTGAAATATGATTCAACTCACGGTCGTTTCAATGGAACTGTTGAAGTTAAAGACGGTAAATTAGTAGTAAACGGTAAAGCTATCCGTGTAACTGCTGAGCGTGATCCTGCAAACCTAAAATGGGATGAAGCTGGTGTTGAAGTTGTTGCTGAAGCAACTGGTATCTTCTTAACTGATGAAACAGCACGTAAACACATTCAAGCAGGTGCGAAAAAAGTTGTTTTAACTGGTCCTTCTAAAGATGCAACTCCTATGTTTGTTAACGGTGTTAACTTCAATGAGTATGCAGGTCAAGATATCGTTTCTAACGCATCTTGTACAACTAACTGTTTAGCACCTTTAGCTAAAGTAATTAATGACAAATTTGGTATCAAAGACGGTTTAATGACAACTGTTCACGCAACAACAGCAACGCAAAAAACTGTAGATGGTCCTTCATCTAAAGACTGGCGTGGTGGTCGTGGTGCTTCTCAAAACATCATTCCTTCATCAACAGGTGCTGCTAAAGCAGTAGGTAAAGTATTACCTGCATTAAATGGTAAATTAACAGGTATGGCTTTCCGTGTACCTACGACTAACGTTTCTGTTGTTGACTTAACAGTAAACTTAGAAAAACCAGCAACTTATGAAGAAATCTGTGCAGAATTAAAACGTGCATCAGAAAACGAAATGAAAGGTGTTTTAGGTTACACAGAAGATGCAGTAGTTTCTACTGACTTCAACGGTGCAACTGAAACTTCAGTATTTGATGCTAAAGCAGGTATCGCATTAACTGATACTTTCGTTAAATTAGTATCTTGGTACGATAACGAAGTAGGTTATTCAAACAAAGTGTGTGATTTAATCGCTCACGTTTATAATTACAAAGGTTAATTTGTAAATTTCATTTTAAAAAGCACCGCTTGTTGAGTGGTGCTTTTTTATTATGTTAAAAAATTCAACAAACATCTAAAAAATCATACATTCATATTTAAAATTTTAACATTTCACGCTATCATACCTTACTGTTATTCCTTTTACAGAACTTTAGAGGTTTTTTACTGTGAAAATTAAAATTCGTTTGATTGCTTTTTGTTGTTTAGTGCTATCTAGCTCTTCGTGGGGAGCAAGACAATTAATTAAAACAGAAGTAAAAGGAATTAAAAATTCTGTATTACTCAAAAATATTCAGCTTCACTTATCTCAAATTGATAACGAAGAAGCAGATGGTTCTGATCGTTATAAATATTTAGTTACTCAAAACGTTGATAAAGCCTTACGAGCAGAGGGGTACTATAATTCAACATTTAATTTTACATCTAAAAAAAATAATAAATTAACACTTGATATTAAATTAAATAACCCCGTTAAACTGAATAAAAGAAATATTGATATTAAAGGGAAAGCAAAACAAGATGCTGATTTTATTTCTCTAATAAAGGAAGAGGTACCAAAAAAAGGAACCATTCTTAATCATAGTACTTATGATAATTTTAAAAGTAAACTTGAAAATCTTGCTCAAAATAAAGGTTATTTTGATAGTCACTGGTTATATCACCGCTTAGAAATCTATCCTAGAGAATACCTAGCAAACTGGCAACTTGGTTATGATAGTGGTGAACGCTATCATTATGGAAAAATTAGTTTTAAAAACAGCCAGATAGACCCATCTTATCTTGATAATATATTAAAAATAAAACAAGGTAATCCTTATTTAATGTCCGATTTGTCAGATCTGGCTAATGATTTATCTTCCAGTAAATGGTTTTCTACTGTCTTGGTTGACCCTAAAATGGATAAGACATCAAAATTAGTTAATTTAGATATTTTATTGCAGCCCAAGAAAAAAAATCAAATTGAAATAGGTATTGGTTATGAAACAGATGTAGGACCTCATTTACAATTGAACTGGAAAAAACCTTGGATTAATGACGCAGGTCGTAGTATTGAAAGCAGTATGTATATTTCAAAACCTAAACAAACTTTTGCTGCAGCTTATAATATGCCCATTAAATCTAATCCATTAAATTATTATTCTCAGCTTGCAACCAGTTTGGAACACGAAGACCAAAATGATACTCGATATACTGCTGCAACGCTAGGTTTTCAACGCTTTTGGAATAAACCTCACAGTTGGTCTTATTCTGCAGGGTTAAAACTGCGTTATGATAAATTTGAGCAAGGGAATGATAACTACAAAACTTTTTTAGTTTATCCAACCTCTTCATTTAAACGTATTCGTTCTGATGGGAAACGCTTTCCGAAATGGGGAGACTCTCAGAAAATCACCATCAATTATGGAAATAAAATATGGAAATCTGATGTCAATTTTTACAGTATTAAAGCCTCTAGTGCTTGGGTTAGAACTTATTATGATAATCACCGTATTTATTTGCGTGCTGAATTAGGATATTTAAAAACGAAAAACTTTAATCGCATTCCTTCTGCTTTACGTTTTTTTGCGGGAGGAGACAATAGTGTTAGAGGGTTTAGTTATAAAAGTATTTCTCCTAGAGATAAAGAAAATAAATTAATTGGTGGATCACATTTAGTAACCGCAACAGCAGAATATCAATATCAGGTTTATCCAAATTGGTGGGGAGCTGTTTTTTATGACACAGGCTTTGCTGCAGATAATTTTAATAAAACAAACCTCCGTTCTGGTGCAGGTGTAGGTATTCGTTGGGCATCCCCTATTGGTGCCATTAAATTTGATGTGGCAACCCCCTTAAAATCACCAGATGATAAAAAAGGGATACATTTTTACATTGGATTAGGTTCGGAACTTTAATTAAAAAAGAAAGCCAAATAATATAAAATTAAATAGAATAATCATAAAATGAACAAAATAACAAAATCAGAACAAACTACTTCTGTAGTAAAATCAAAAAATAAAAGTAAATGGCGTTGGCTTTACTACATTGCTGGCTTATTTGCCGTCTTGCTCATTAGCCTTACTCTTGTTTTAAGTACAGGTTATGGGCAACGCTCTATTATTCAACTTGTTGATAAATACCTTGATGAACTTTCTATCGGAAGTGTTTCTGGAAATTTACAAGAAGGGCTTAAACTTAAAAATACTCATTTTTCTATGCAAGGAGTAAATGCTAAGCTTGAAGAAACCCAGCTTAAAATTAAAATAGGTTGTCTTTTAGAACGTAAACTATGTGTGGAAAATATCACAGTAAAAAATCCATTAATTGATATTGATACCTCTCAATTAACAACACAGCAACAGCCGTCAAAAAAAGAGAAAAAACCATTTGAATTACCTTTAGTGATCTCCGCCAATCAATTAGCGGTGGAAAATTTATTATTAAATATTGATGGTACTGCTATCTCTTTAAAACACTTATCTTCAGGTATTCACGGAGAAGGGAAAAATCTACAACTTGCCCCTACAGATCTTGATCATTTAGACATTATCTTGCCACAAGCGGTCACTTCCGAACAAAAAAATGCAAATTCTTCAAATAATGTGACCGCTCAATCTGATAAAATCGATTGGAATGCCATTAAAGATAGATTAAATCAACCATTATTAACCTCTCCAGAAGACTTAGCGCTTCCTTTTAATCTCGCCCTTCCTCGATTTAATGCACAAAATATCGTGATTAAACAGAAGGTAAAAAAAGATAACCAAGTTACTACTGAACCTTTACTCACTATTTCTTCTCTTTTGATAGAAAAAGGTGAATTGAAAGATCAAAAAATGCAATTAGCAAAACTTGTCATTCTTAGTGATAAGGGAAATATCAGTGGTTCAGCAATGTTAAATTTAGTGAATAATTTACCGATTAACGGTAAGTTCAACGCTCAATTACCCTTACTCAAAAAACTTAAAATTCCGAAATCAAACGCAGAGTTAAAACTTTCAGGAGAGTTATTAGGATTAACACAATTAGAGCTGACAACTCAAGGGGTGGCTAATGCACATTTGATTGGAAACCTAAAACTTGCTGAAGCAAAAACACCTTTTAGGGTAACATTAACAAGTGACAAGGTTCACTATCCTTTTATACCTGAAAAAAATCAAAAAGTATTAACCTTAAAAGATATTGCTCTTTCCCTCTCTGGTGATTTATTGAATTATCAATTAAATGCCAAAATGAACGCATCTGGAATGGATTTACCGAAAAGTCAATTAGATGTAATAGGAAACGGAGAACTCACCTCTTTTAATGTTGAAAAGCTTAAGCTTGATGCTCTTAATGGAACAGCACTACTCTCTGGTAACATTGATTGGCAAGAAGGATTAAAATGGCAATCTAATGCTCACTTAACCCATATTAAAACCCATTCGCTATTGCCTCAATGGGCAGCCACACTTTCAGGCAACTTAACCTCTACAGGTTATGTTGGAAAAGGAGAGAAAGGTGAATTGTGGTCAGTCGATATTAGTCAATTAGATTTAAAAGGTAAACTTTTTAATCAAACATTATTATTAAAAGGTGAATTAACGGCTAATAATAAAACACTGCTTGATATTAAAAACACCAAACTGATCTATGGTAAAAATCATATTTCAATGCACGGAATATTAGGAAAAACCTCTCAGTTTAATGCTGATATAACCGCCCCTAATTTAAAAGGACTGATTCCTCATTTAAGTGCAAGTATTAATGGTAAAGTCAATTTAACAGGTGATATTATTAAACCTAATTTAGATATGGATTTAATCGCAAATAATGTCCACTATCAAGATTTAAACCTACAGCACTTAACGGCTAAAGGCACTATTTCAACAGATAAACAAATTAAAGGTGATGTAAAAATTAATCTCTCACAACTTGCTTATGGGGATATTAAAGTACAAAAAGCCGATTTAACCGTAACTGGCGATGAAAAAAATCATCATTTAACTCTCCACTCTTCAGGTGAACCTTTTGCGGCAAATTTGCAAATTTCTGGGACATTTAACCGCTTGTTAGAAAAATGGTCAGGACAACTAAGCAAGGCAACGCTCCAATCTCCTATCGGAGAATGGAAAAATGATAAAAATATTCAAATTAGCTATAATAATAAAAAAATTGAGGCGGATATTTCTGCTCATTGTTGGAAAAATACAAACGCCTCCGCTTGTTTTCCTACTTCCTTTAAAGCTGGAAAAACGGGAAAAGTACCTTTTGAAATACAACAATTGGATCTCTCGTTCTTAAAACAATTTCTAGATAAAAAAACACAATTAGATGGATTAGTAAACCTCAAAGGTGATGCTCAATGGTTTGAAAATAAAGCACCTCAACTAGATCTAGAGGCAAATGCTAATACAATACAATTAAAACAAAAAATTGATTATCGTACATTTCCTCTCACCTTAGAACCTGTAAAACTAACCGTGAAATTAATTAATAATACTTTAAATTTAAATTCATTGGTTAAAATCAAAAATAATGGTCAGTTAGTCAGTCAATTAACTGTTTCTGATATTGTACATAAAAGAGCATTATCTGGTCATATTAATATTGAGAATATTAATATAAAACTACTCAAACCGCTTATTGCAAAAAGTGAAAAAATAGATGGAAATATTAATGCCAATCTGCATCTTGGTGGAACAGCTTTAGCACCATTATTAAATGGCGATTTAAACTTAACTCAACTTAAAGCTCAAGCTTATACTATGCCATTTGATATAACTGACGGAGCATTAAATATTAAATTTAATGGTACTAATTCTACTCTAACAGGACATATTCAAGCACCTAATGGTGAATTAACGCTAACAGGTGATGCAAATTGGCAAGACTTAAATAATTGGCATACTCATATCCAAACTAAAGGTAATAACTTCAGATTAAAAATTCCTAATATAGCTAAATTAGATATTAGTCCTGATATTGAAGTGACTGCTACACCTAATAAATTAATATTAGGGGGAAATATTGATATTCCTTGGGCGGATATTGAAATTGAAGAATTACCTGAGAATACTGTAAATGTAAGTAGTGATGAAGTGATTATGGATGGATCTGCAAAGAAAAAAGGTGATTTTCTCAAAAAATTAGCAAAAACGAATAAAAATAAGAGTATGGTGATTCAAGCGGATGTGAATATTCGCCTTATAGAAGATAAAATAAACCTGAGTGCGTACGGTTTAAAAACACAATTATATGGTTTAGTTAAAGTTTCACAAGGAAGTAAAGGATTAGGGCTGTATGGTCAAATTCATTTGAAGAAAGGCACTTATAATTCTTTTGGACAAAATCTAATTATTCGTAAAGGAAATATTATTTTCTCTGGTATTCCTTCCCAACCAACATTGAATATTAAAGCAATTCGTAATCCTGAAGCGATTGAAAATACCAACATTACTGCAGGTGTACATATAACAGGTGTTGCTGATAGCCCTAAAGTCTCCATATTTTCTGAACCTTCTATGCCAAACGCACAAGCACTTTCTTATATACTTACTGGTCGAGGATTAGAAAATAGTGGTGAAAATGGCTCTCAAAACTCTATTGCTGCAGTCGCTATTGGATTAGGACTCTCTCAAAGTAGTAAACTTATTGGAAATATAGGAAATACTTTTGGTATTCACGATCTTAATGTAACCACTGCGGGTATTGGAGATAACACCAAAGTCGTAGTAAGCGGTAGTTTAACACCGAAATTTAAGGTAAAATATGGGACTGGGATTTTTGCTTCTCTCACAGAATTAACATTACGTTACCGTCTTGCTCCACAACTCTATTTACAATGGGTTTCAAGTATCAACCAAACCATTGATTTGATGTATAAGTTTGAATTTGATTAATTTTTTGCCTTCAATTTTTTAATAGGTTTTTAATATGGATAAACAACGCCAACAATATTTACAAAAATGGCTTAATAAACAACAAAATACAGTTAAAAAATGGATTTATCTTAATATTTTATTAGGTTTTATATGTGGATTACTTATTATTATACAAATGGGCATTCTTGCACATATATTACACAATATTATAAAAGTACAACAATTACCTGAATCTTTTTATTTATTACTTATTACTCTGCTTCTATGTTTTATTGGACGTGCCATTTTGGTTTGGATCCGCCAAAAAATTGGCTTTCAAGCAGGATTACAACTTCGACAACATTTAAGAAAACAAATTATTGATAAACTTAATACTGTTGGTCCAATGACTATTTCACAAAAACCTGCAGGAAGTTGGGCTATATTAATGCTTGAACAGGTTGAAAACCTACATAATTTTTATGCTCGCTATTTACCACAGCAAAAAATAGCAATGCTAATTCCTATTGCTATTCTTGGTGTGGTATTTTCTCTGAATTGGGCGGCTGGAATTATCCTATTTGTAACTCTCCCTTTACTTCCATTATTTATGATCCTTGCAGGAATGAAAGCCGCAGAAGTCAATCAACGTCACATTAGCATTTTATCTCGTTTAAGTGGTCAATTTCTTGATAAACTAAAGGGATTAGAGACGATTCGTCTATTTGGACAAGTAGAACAACAAACTAACCAAATTTATCAAAGTACCGAAGATTTTCGTGTCAGCACAATGGATGTATTAAAAATGGCATTTCTTTCTTCTGCGGTTTTAGAATTTTTTACTGCAATCTCTATTGCTGTTACTGCGGTCTATTTTGGTTTTACCTATTTAGATCAGATCGATTTTGGTGGCTATAGTACAGAAGTGAGTTTATTTATTGGTTTCTTCTGTTTAATGCTCGCCCCAGAATTTTATCAACCTCTACGTGAACTCGGGACTTATTATCACGACAAATCTACCGCTATTGGTGCAGCAGATAGTATTGAAACGTTTCTAAATACTGAAGTATCAACGCAACAATATGGTTCACAATTATTAGAAAAAGATGAATTACAAATCAGTGTTAAAGATTGTATTGTTCTTTCACCACAAGGAACCCCGTTAAGTAAACCATTGAACTTTGACATAATGCCACAGCAACATATTGCGATTGTAGGACAAAGCGGAGCGGGTAAAACCTCTTTAATTAATATGTTTTTAGGTTTTTTACCCTATCAAGGTTCAGTAAAAATTAATGGCATTGAACTAAAAGAATTAGATATCACCCAATGGCGTAAAAAATTAGCGTGGGTAGGGCAAAATCCTCAACTTATCAAAGGATCTTTAAAAGAAAATATTTTACTTGGTAGCCCTAATACCACTGAAGAAGAGCTTAATAAAGCACTCGCACTCTCTAATGCTGATGAATTTGTTAATACCTTAGGGTTGGATTATCAAATCCAAGATCACAGTATTGGACTTTCTGGCGGGCAAGCACAACGTATTGCTATTGCAAGAGCTATTCTTCGCCCTGCTGCATTACTATTACTTGATGAACCCACAGCTAGCCTTGATGGGAAATCAGAGCAACAGGTATTACAAGCACTAAATACATTAAGTGAAAAACAAACAACTTTAATGATTACTCATAGAGTAGAAGATCTCAAACAGAGCCACAATATCTTAGTAATGAAAAATGGGGAAATTGTGCAACAAGGTTCATTTAATCATATAAAAAATCAAGGCTATTTTAGTCAATTGATTGACTCTCAAATTATAGATAAGGAAATATAATAATGCGTTCACTTTTCCCTTTTCTTTCTCTTTTAAAACATCACTATGGTCACCTAGCATTAGGGATCATTCTTGCTATTACGAGTTTAAGTGCCAGTATTGGTTTACTCAGTTTATCTGGTTGGTTTTTAGCAGCTTCTTCTCTTTTTGGATCCGTGCTTACTTTTAACTTTTTCTACCCTTCATCTGGAGTAAGAGGCTTAGCCATTGGGCGAACCGTTACTCGCTATTTTGAACGCCTTGTAACTCACGATGCAACCTTTAGAGTGTTAGCCACATTACGAGTTGCAATTTTTAAAAAAATCATACCGCTTAGTCCAGCACAATTAAATCAATATAGAAACAGTGAGCTACTTAATTTTATGGTTGCGGATGTTGATACATTAGATACCCTGTACCTTAATCTAATCTCTCCGTTTCTCAGTGCTATTGCCGTTATTCTCTTTATGGGATTTGGATTATGGCTTGTTTCACCATTAATTAGCCTTGTTGTTTGCGGTAGCTTAACGGTTCTTTTATTGATTTTTCCTACCCTTTTTTATCATTTAGGAAGAAAAACAGGGAAAGATATTATTCAAGCAAGAAGCCAATACCGTTCACAATTTATTGAGTGGGTACAGTTACATTCAGAATTTTTACTATTTGGCGTTCAGCAACAAGCCACTGAAAAATTACAGAAAACAGAACAGCAATGGTTACAAAGTCAAAGCAAACAGCATCAACTCAGTGATTTATCCAATGCCCTACTGATTGCTTGTAATGGTGTACTTGTTACTGTCACATTATATCTTTGTGCTACTGCAATTCAGCTTCCAAATATTGAAAATAGTGAAGCCCTTATTGCCCTCGTTATCTTCTGTACCCTTGCCTCTCTTGAAATTTTAACCCCTATCGGTGTGGCTTTTTTACATTTAGGGCAAGTGATTACTGCAGCAGAACGTCTCACCAATATTACGACTCAACCGCCTATTGTGTTTGGAAAAGAAGAGTTTTTGCAAAAAGTTGATCCAAAGTCACCGCTTATTCGATTTGAAAATATCTCTTTTAGCTATACAGATCAACCTGTTTTAAATCACCTCTGTTTTGAAATTAAACAAGGTGAGAAAATTGCTATTTTAGGAAAAACAGGTAGCGGAAAAACGACAATTTTTCAATTATTAAACCGAAACTATGCCTCAACAAGCGGTCAGATTTGGTTAAATAATTGCAAAATTGAACGTTATTGTGAAAATGCTTTACGTCAAAATATGATCACACTAAATCAAAGAGTACATATTTTTAGTGCTTCATTACGGGATAATTTATTAATTGCAAAACCTAACGCCACCGAATTAGAACTTATCCACTCATTAACCAAAGTTGGGTTAACTCACCTACTTGAACAGTCTGAAGGATTAAATTTATGGCTTGGTGAGGGGGGGCGTCCCCTCTCTGGTGGTGAACAACGTCGTTTGGGATTAGCCAGAACACTGCTCCACCCTGCTCAAATCGTATTACTTGATGAGCCAACGGAAGGACTAGATCGTGAAACAGAACAACAAATTTTAGAACTTATCCTCAATGAATGTAAAAACAAAACAGTACTTATGATCACACATCGATTAAGCCAACTCTCTCGTTTTGATCATATTTATCATCTTGAAAAAGGGATTATTTTAAAATGAGTATTTACCTATACCATTCAATATATTCATCAATTATGGATTAAATAAGAACAAATTAGATTTAATATAATAATCACCACAATCTTTTCTATTGAGTAATGCTCTTTATAGTGTATAGATAGTTAAACTACAGGGTAAGAATTCACCCTTGCCCTGTATAGTAACAATACTATAATTTCGTATAATCAAGATATTTGAACGCCTTTATAAGTTATAGTATCGTACTAAAAACACTCAAAGGATATAAATATGCATATACAAATTAAAGGCAAAGCAACTTTTGATGAATATTTAGAAGTACAAAAAATCTTAAAAGGAAAAAGAATGCTGATAAGCCAAAGTATTATTTTTGTCATTGGTATCGCTTTATTCGGTATTGCTTTATCATTAGGAGAATTATCTGGATTTTCTATCGCATTTGGATGTATGGGATTAGTTTATATTCTGTATGCCTTGATTTTTATTCAAATCAGATTTCGTTATGCGATTAAGAAACATTGGAAAAATTATCCTAAAATGCATAAAGAAATGAATATGACGATTCTTGATGATGGAGTTCAATCCCTAGATGATAAAAATAACCCGTCACATCTTAATTGGAATAACTTTATCAATATAAAAGAAAGTGAGCATCTTTTCTTACTTTATCTATCACCCTCACTTTGTATTTTTATTCCTAAAAGACTTATTTCACCACAGGAAATAGAACCACTACGCCTATTTCTGTTTTCACAAATTACACCTCAATCTAACTAAGGAGATATTTATGACTGTTATCGGTAAAAGAGATGAAAAGCTTGAAGCGAAATTGCTTGAATTAGATCTGCTCGCAGATGAGCCTTATGAAAATAAAGATTGGGATAAATGTATCGAGATTTATCAACAAATGTATGACTTAATCCCAGAACCCAAAGATGAATATGAAAATGCACATTGGGTTTATAGTGGGTTAGGTAATTTTTATTATGAAAAAGGCGATATCGATAATGCTAAAATTTTTAACCAAAAAACCCTTTCATTAAATGTTTATACGGGTAAATATAAACAAGAAATGAACTCGTCAACAAACTGGGAAATGGGAAAAATTATTTTTGATGAAGGTGATGAAGAAAAGGCATTAGAATATTTTGCAGCAGCGTGGGGATTACGTGATCTAAACAAAAAAGAGAAAAAATATAATGATTTTGTTAAGCGCAATATTGAAAAAGTAAAAGAATTACAAGCCAGCCTTAATAAAGCAACGCCGACTCAAACAGCACAAACGCCGAGTTTAAGCTTAGATTTTTTAAATACCCAATATAAAGATGAATGGGTTGAACTCATTTATGAAAATATTGATAAAAAACTCAAAGAATTTGCCACCAATGAAGATGGATTTAACGCCATTACCCCTGCAGAACGCTTACTTTGTACTGTAAAAAATTTCGATGACCAAAGAAGTGTCGGCGGACTTTATGATTTTTATGAATGGCAATATTATTTAGTAGATCATATAGAAGAAAGCCTAAAAATCATTGGGGCGAAAAAACATTTAACTGTAGTAAAAAAAGCAAACAAAATTTATAAACAAATCCAAAAAATTATCTATGATAATAATTTAGAAGATAATGAATATATCGAAGTAGGTGGTAATTATGAAGAGTTTGACGAAGCACTAGATAAGATAGAAGAAAAACAATTACTTGCAGATATTTTAGATGACTATGTGAAGAAAAATATTGAAAAATTTGTTTGTAGTTAAAAATGGGAAAGAATAATGAAAAATTTATTTTTAAACTTACAAGGAATAATAGGGATAGCTCTTCTATTCGGGTTTATTTTACTTTTTATATCTAATAAAAGGCAAAATAAATCTATCAATAAAGGTATAAAAGCATTAGAAAAACAATTTAATGAAAATCTAGAAAAGTATAATGGACAAAATTTTTTCTGTTATAACGAGAGAAAACAGCAACATTTTTTTATAGAAAATGAAATTTTACCCTATTTAACCCCTAATATTTCTATCATCTATTTGGATAAAAATAAACAAATACATTCAACAAAAAATCAAAATTTAGCATCCAATCTACTCTTTCATTTAAAAAACTATACTAAGTTTCCACATTTATTAAAAATAAGAGAGGGCAAAATAATTGATAAATCTATCAATAATATGTTTTTTAGTGTCGTTAATCAGACGTTAGATAAAAAAGTGTTGTTTAATGAAATAAATGATTTTTATAACGATAAATGAATAAACAAGCGGTAAGATAATGTTCAAAATTTGCAAATTGTATGATTTCGTGAAGAATGAGTGATTTTAAACTTATGATCTCGTGAATTATTAATTGTGTCGGAAAGAAAAAGTTTATAAACAAATACCGAAAAAAGACTAAACAGAAATCATGTATTTTATCTATGCAAGACTTAAATATAGAGGTAATGACTATAACGGTAAAATAGATAACGAGAAAATATGTATCCTCATTTATATAAAATAATTCATCAGGATAGCGGTAAGATAACAATCAAAATTTGCAAAATCAGGGAATAAAAAATGAAAATAAGTAAAAAAATGATAAAAATATACGAAGAGTGTATTGAAGTAATAAATTTTCCTTTTTCATTAGATGAAGTAATTAAAATAATGGAAGCCTATAAAAAAGGTGATAAGAAAGCTATTTTACCATTAATTACTAATATTGGGAGTTATTGTGAATTTAGTTATATAAACGATTTCTTTAAAGCAGGAAAAATAAAAATTGATGTCTATCAGTTAGTTAAAGACACTGAAAATATCGATTTTTTAGGGGTTGTTATAAAAAGTTGTCTTTTTAGTGAAGTTATTGCAGGGGTCATCAATAATAATGATTATTCGGTACTTGATAAATTTAGAGAGTATTATTTACAATCTAATGAACAAGTTACTTTTATTGAATATCTGCCATTTCGCTAAATAACGACCCGCTTACTTTTATTGTTTTTTAGCACCAAACACTGCTCCTTCCATACGCGTTGGATCATAATAAACGCCACCTATCTCAGCTGCTTTATTTCCAAAGAAGTTTCCTTTTACATTCTTACCTTCAAATTGATTTCCTGTGATTTTAGCATTAAAGATCATTACTGGTGTCTTTTCTGCTATAAAATCATAATCTTGCCATTCGGAAAGAGTCCCTTTTAGGGTTTTATTACCAAAATTTACCTCAATATTACTTTTACCTCTAGCAAATTCTCGACTTGCTCCGTAAGCATCACCAATATAGGTTACAGTTCCTGTTTTTGGCATATTATTAGTCACATAACCTTGAACAAAAATACCAAAAGTATGTGGTATTTTTTGAGGTTTACCCAAATAAGGGTCATAATCATCATTAATACCAAAACGAACATATTTATAAGCTAAACCACTGACTACTTTTTGTAAAACTTTCCCTACTTCTGGTCTTCCTGGGGCTTTTTCATTAAGAAATCTTCTTTTTGTTTCGTAGTTTTCTTGTTTATTATATCCATCAGGTAACAGCTTAACATTGACCGTGTTGATTTGAATAGTGTTGATGTCTTGATCATTTGTAATACGTTTCATTTTAAACTCATAGTCATTATATTCCCTGCCAGTATCTGGATCTTTCTTAGGAATAGGGTTGGTATCATCTTTTGCGACAAGAACACCTGCTATTTTGGTTGTATTAATAGGACTAGAATTAGAACTAGAGTTAATGTTGGAATGAGAACTAGAACCACCACTACCACAAGCAGTTAATACCGCTGAAACACCAATGACCCAAAGTATTTTTTGCATAATAATCTCCTTTTAATTAATCTAAGACCAACCGTATTATGCAAAGAAAGAGTACAATTTTGCAACTATAATTTGTGAAGAATGTGAATTTGAGAGCAAATTTTCATTTTTTATTTTTCTAAAATATAAACTTCCGTTGTGTGATGAGGCTTCTGTTCTTCCTCTGGAGGAAGGGTCATATAATCGCCATAATACATTGTTAAATGTTCGTGGTACCCTTTCATTACAGGGTATTTCTTACCCTCAAAGTCAACATAAATTACATCATCAAAATAGTTTTTCGGCATATAAGATTTTTTCCAACCACCATAATCAGATAGCACTAAACCGATATATTCAGCTTTTTCAATAGGATAGGTTTTTTGAAACAGAGTTAAATTTTCTGTCATTTTATTAAACAAATAATGGGATAAAGTTGAAAAGATCTTACCGCTTATAGATCCCTCTTTTGCTCTTTTCCACCTTTTTTTACAAGAAGAAAACCGTAATTTAAGGCGTCTGTGCTTTTTCATCATTTTGTAAAGAATATCTGGATTATTTGGTACAGCATCGTAAATGAAAATATCAATGAAAATACCTGATTTTCTACCTTTAGGATCAACTAAGAGGGTGTTTTCATCAAAAATTTTAGTCATTTCTCCACAAAATTGGCCCTCAATATCTTCCGCAAGAGAAATACTATACTGTTTATGGTCATTTTGACTTTGCCAAATATCCACAAACTTTTGATATTCATCACGACACATATAAACATCAATATCGTCATCCCAAGGAATAAAACCGTTATGACGAATTGCACCTATTAAGGTTCCTCCAGCTAAAGAATAGGTAATATTATTCTCTCTACAAACCATATAGCAAAAGTAAAATTATATGGCATAATATAAACTACCAACTATTTAAGGTATAAAATATGAGCTATTCATTAGATTTCCGCCGAAAAGTATTTGAAATAAAGGCGAAGAAAGGTTTAACCTTTGAAGAAACAAGTCAATATTTTAATATTGGTATCAGAACGTTGTTCCGTTGGAAAAAGAAAATTGAGCCTTGTACAACTCGTAATAAGCCTGCAACAAAGATTGATATGGACGCATTACTCAAAGATGTTGAGTTATATCCTGATGCTTATCAGTATGAAAGAGCGGAACGTTTTGGTGTAACTCAAAGGGCAATTGGTTTTGCCCTTAAACGATTGGGTATTAGCTATAAAAAAAACACTAAAACATCCCAAAGCAAACGAAGATGCTCGTATCAAATTTCAGGAAAAAATGAATGATTTTTCTAAGCAAGGAAAAACAATTATTTACTTAGATGAAAGTGGCTTTGCAAAAGATATGCCTAGAACACATGGCTATTGTAGGAAAGGACAGCGATGTTATGGACATCAAGATTGGCATGCAAAAGGGCGAATTAATGTGATTGGTGCAATTATAGGTTTTACTTTTCTAACGGTATCCTTATTTGAAGGCAATATTAATTCAGACACGTTTTATGCTTGGCTAAAACAGGATTTATTACCTAAAGTGAAACCTGATTCTGTTTTAGTGATGGATAATGCGACGTTTCATAAACGTCAGGATATGATAACAGCTATCCAAGATAAAGGTATAATTTTAGAATTTCTTCCACCTTATAGTCCTGACTTGAATCCCATTGAAAAAAAGTGGGCTCAAGCCAAGTCTATTAGGAAGAAGTTAAGATGTGATGATATTGACTTTTTATTTCAGGAATATTTTAACTATGTCAAATTATAATACTTTAGATATATCAAAATATTTCAATATATCTAATGCAATGAGTTGATGCTCTCTTAAATTAATTTTTTTCATTCTTTTTTCCTACTAAATTATTCAAAATAAAATTATATTGAATTAAATTATCCATTTCATATCCTTCTGATAACGGTATTTGCTCAGTAGTGACATTGAGTTCTTGAATTATTTCCATTGGAATGTTATCCCAATAAAGTTTAGGGTTTAATAAGGTATCTTTTTCAAGATAATTCATAAACTCGTCCTTTATTTTGTCACAATCAGGTTTTGCCCAATAAGAAATACCGAGTAAACTTGGTTCGCACTCGTTGGTTACTTTAATTTGTCTCACCTTGTTTGATGATAATACTGGCACCCATTCTTTATCACTACGATTAGGGCGTTCTATTACAAAATAACAACTTTGCTCTCGTTGTTTTTTAAAGATATTTTTAAATAACACAACATCGGAATCGATCACATAGCTATTATTAAAATAATTCATTGCCTGATAAAAAGAGTAAATATTATTATATTCACGGTATTTATCATTTTTTAACAAGTGGCAACCATATTTATCGGATAAATAACTAAATTGCTCTGCAAGATGTCCTGTAACAATATAAATATCCGTAATTCCTGCTTCGTGTAGATATATAATCGTTCTTTCAATATTAGGAATACCATTGATAGGTAACAGTGCTTTATGTGTTTTTTGTGTAATATCTTTAAAGCGACTGCCTAATCCTGCTGCTAATATAATCGCATTCATAATTTTTCTCGCTTATCTTTGAGGGTAATAGTTGTACCTACAACAACTCCTATTGTGAGCAGTACTATTGATATATTCATTTCTGTTCTTCCCAATATCACACTTAGTAACACAATCCAAAATCCATAAGTGATATTTAACATCATTGCTCTAATTGGTTTAATCAAATAAATGGCTTGATAATAAAGCAAATAAGAGAGCATTGAAGAAGCAAATATAAGACATAACAGAAAAACAAAATGAGACTCTGTAAAGGATTTAAACAGTGTGGCGGTATCTAATTCAAAAAAGAACAACAAAAACAAATAACCTAAACTCGCCCCTAGCTGTCTAAAAAAATACACAACAGTAGAGGGTAAAAACTGCATTACATAAGATGAAAGCACAATCTCTGCTCCCCAACTTAATGCACTAATAAAGGCAAGCCCTACGCCGAATAATAAAATTTGTGAAGAACTCAAATCAAGGCTTAATAAAAGTGTGCAAAATATCGCTATACTAAAACCGATAATTCCCCACTTTGTCATACGCTCTTTTAAAAATAGAAAAGATAATAATGCCCCAAATACAGGATAAAGAGATGAAATAGGGGCTGCATAGCCCACACCAATATAACTAATTGCTTGTAAGTAGCAAAACATTCCAATTGGACCACCGATTAAGCCAGCAATTACTGCTAGTATACTCACTTGTTTATGCGTTATTAATTTACGGTGTTGCGGTACTTTTTTATAGCAAAGCAACCCCGCTAATAGTAAAGAACCACTTTCAATTAAAAAAAGCAGAGATAATATAATCACTAAAGAAGCAACAAAGGGATAATCTTTATTTAATACTTCATATAGAATCCCAGTTACACTCCAGAGCAAGCCTGATAATAGTCCAAATATATAACCTTTATATTTTACCATTAATTATTTTCTCGCTCTTTCCAGTTTTTCATAAATTGAATGGCTCTCTCAATTCTGATTTGTCCATAATCATCAAAAAATTCATTATTTTCTTCTTTTACTAACGTCCAAATAAACCATAAAATATCTTGTGTAAATTGATATAAATGAATTTTTTTCAATAACTCATCATCTTCTTTTCCATCAAAGTAGTGGTGTAAGAAAAAGGCTTGCTCTTCTTCATTTAATTTTGATTCAAGTAAAAAAGCAGCAATATCAAACATAGGATCATTCATTCCTGAATATTCCCAATCAATAAAATAAACGGATTGTTGTTTAAGTAAAATATTTTCAGGCACAAGATCATTATGACAAGGCACCAGTACTTTGTTATTAGTTAAGTAAGAACTAATAGACTTCAAAAATAAAAGTAAATCAGGAATATCTTTACTATATTCATAAAATGAGTGCTTATTTTTTAATAACCCGACATATTTATCCAATTCATTAAAAACATTGAATTCATTAGCAAATATCACAGTGCTACAATGCAATTTTTTTAAAGTTTTGGCAATAAGTTCTAAATTAGAATATGCTTTAATTGTTGAATGATCTAATGCTGTGCTATTTGATAAATATTTAGTAATTTTAATACCTGAATTAGCATCAATAAAGCAGGTTTCAACATTAAATTGTTGTTCTGACATTAATAAACTATTAACAGATTCATAATCTCGTTCAATAAGTCTTTCTGTCATAGCCCCAGGGACACGAAGTACATAATTTAGTTTGTTTTTTGTGCAAACTAGATAATTTTGGTTTGTCATTCCTCCTAAAAAGGAAATGTTTTTTATTGACGATAGTGGTAGAGACAAACATCCTTGTACTATTCTTATAATTTTATCCATATAATTATAATGTTTTTTTGAAATAAAAAATCAGATAATCCTTCTGATACAATCAAGCAGTATAACATAGATATTTTTAATTATATAACCATAATAATATAAATTTTTTATGCGTTATTTCACTAACTTTGTTACTATATATCCCATAAAAAGATAACCTCAAGGAATAAAAATGTATTGGTTTAAAAATGTGATGATTTATCGTTTAACCTCACCGCTTGAAATAAACAGTGATGAGTTGGAAACAAAACTGCAGACAAATAAATATCACCCTTGTTCGCAAAGTGAGATGAGTAAATTTGGCTGGGGAACGCCATTAGTTACCAGTGATTTGTTGCATTTCAATTTACAAAAGCAATTTTTATTAGTTTCACATAAAGAAGAGAAAATCTTACCAGCTCCTGTAATTAAAGCAGAAATGGAAGAACGCATTGCTGTGTTGGAAGAAAAAGAAAACCGTAAATTGAAAAAAACAGAGAAACAAGCAATTAAAGATGATGTAGTCGCAATGTTATTACCTCGTGCATTTAGTAAACATCAACATACGGCAATTTGGTTAGATTTAGAAACCCAATTAGTTTACGTGGATAGTGCTTCAAGTAAGCGTGCGGAAGATACCTTAGCATTATTACGCAAAACCCTAGGTTCTTTACCCGTTGTGCCAATCTCGTTTACTTTACAACCTAGTGAAGTAATGACAAATTGGGTTGCGAAAGGACATACACCAAATTGGCTCACGTTGTTAGAAGAAGCAGAGTTAAAATCCTTTGATACTGAAAGTGTTATTCGTTGTAAACGCCAAGATTTAGAAACTGAAGAGATTGGTTTACATTTAACTGCAGGCAAATATGTCACCAAATTAGCATTGGAATGGGAAGAACATTTTTCTTTTGTACTCAATGATGATGCGACCCTTTCTCGTGTAAAATATGCCGATGACATCAAAGAAAAAAATGATGATATTTTAAAAGAAGATATAGCACAACGTTTTGATGCTGATTTTGTGTTGATGACAGGTGAGTTAAAGCAATTTACTCAAAATTTAATTGAAGAATTTGGTGGCATTAAAGAGCGTTTATAATGGCATATAAAAATAATCAGTCTGTTCTTGTGGTTATTTATGCAACAACGACTAATCGAGTATTAATGTTACAACGCCAAGATGATCCTACTTTTTGGCAATCAGTAACAGGCACGATTGAAAAGGGTGAAGAACCTTTTCAAACAGCATTAAGAGAAGTCAAAGAAGAAACAGGAATTGATATTATTGCTCAAAATTTATCACTTTATGACACAAAAAAGAGTATAAAATTTGAGATTTTTCCTCAATTCCGTTATAAATATGCCCCAGATGTAACGCATTGTACCGAACATTGGTTTTTATTGGCACTTGAACAAGAAATTGAGCCAGCATTAACCGAACATTTGGCTTTTCAGTGGCTAAATATGAATGATGCAATACAATTAACCAAATCGCCGAATAATGCACAGGCGATACAGCAATTTTTAAATCAAAGTAATTAAATTAAAAAAAGGAAAATTTATGGCAGGTCATAGTAAGTGGGCTAACATCAAACACCGCAAAGCAGCACAAGATGCACAACGTGGTAAAATTTTTACAAAATTAATTCGTGAATTAGTAACAGCAGCAAAAATAGGGGGGGGCGATCCTGCTGCCAATCCTCGTTTGCGTGCGGCAGTGGATAAAGCATTATCAAGTAATATGACACGTGATACGATCAACCGTGCGATTGAGCGTGGTGTCGGTGGTGGTGATGACACGAATATGGAAACCAAAATCTATGAAGGTTACGGTGCTGGCGGTGTTGCGGTGATGGTTGAGTGTTTAAGTGATAATGCAAATCGTACCATTTCACAAGTGCGTCCAAGTTTTACAAAATGTGGTGGTAGCTTAGGAACGGAAGGTTCAGTAGGTTATTTATTTACTAAACAAGGCTTAATTTTAATTGCAGAAGCAGATGAAGATAGTTTAACCGAAGCAGCAATTGAAGCGGGGGCTGACGATATTCAGTCACAAGACGATGGCTCTTTTGAAATCTATACAGCGTGGGAAGACGTAAGCTCAGTAAAAGATGAAATTGAAAAAGCTGGCTTTAAAATAGAATCTGCGGAAGTGACGATGATCCCTTCAACCTCAGTGGATTTAGACGCTGAAACTGCACCAAAATTATTACGTTTAATTGATATGCTAGAAGATTGTGATGATGTTCAAAATGTTTATCACAATGGTGAGATCAGTGATGAGGTAGCGGCAACGCTTTAATTTTTACTTGTTGGGATTCCCCCCTCCTAGCCTCCCCCCGCAAGCGGAGGGAGGAATGTAAAGTAATTAATAAAAATTAAAATCCCCTCCTCCGTTTGTAGGGAAGGAATGATTAATAAGATTAAAATCCCCTCCTCCGTTTGTGGGGAAGGAATGATTAATAAGATTAAAATTCCCTCCTCCGCTTGCGGGGGAGGGTTAGGGTGGGGGTAAAAGTTAAAGGTAGCGTTTACTTACTACTTTTAAATCTTTATCTAAAGTATAAACCAATGGTTGACCAGTCGGGATTTCTAAATCCATAATATCTTCATCAGAGATACCTTCAATGTGTTTTGCTAATGCACGTAATGAATTACCGTGTGCAGCCACTAAAACACGTTTTCCAGCAATAATTGCAGGTGCAATTTGATCTTCCCAGAAAGGAAGTACACGCTCTAAGGTTACTTTTAAGTTTTCACCATCAGGGATCACATCGTGTGGAAGGTGTGCATAACGACGATCATTATGGGCTGAATTTGGGTCATTACGATCTTGTAATGGTGGTAAAGTATCGTAAGAACGACGCCAGATATGAACTTGCTCTTCACCGTGTTCTTCAGCCGCTTCTTTTTTATTTAATCCTTGTAAACCACCATAATGACGCTCATTTAAACGCCAAGATTTAATCTGTGGTACAAACAATTGATCAGATTCTTCTAATACAAAGTTACAGGTTTTAATTGCACGTTTTAATACAGAAGTAAACGCGATATCAAATTCAAAGCCTGCTGCTTTTAATTTACGACCTGCTTCTTTTGCTTCTTCAACGCCTTTTTCAGCTAAATTAACATCGTGCCAACCAGTGAAAAGGTTTAATTGGTTCCACTCACTTAAACCGTGACGAATAAATACTAATTCCATAAAGGACTCCTATTTTGTTTATATTTAAATTAAAAACACTGTTATTTTACAACAAAAATTGTTTTTTTTTAAAGATAAAGCCTGAATTATTTAAGAAAAGCTGATTTTTCTCAAAGAACAGATTAAAATAGGTTCTTTTTTTAGGTATTAGGGCTTTTTGTGAAGTTATTACATTTGTATAAAATAGTCATTGTTATTTTATTGGGTGGTTTATGTTTATTTCAGCCAGTGGTAGCAAGTGATCTTTCTAAAATTCAGCATAAAATAAAGAAACAACAAGATAAGATCTATTTACAACGTAAAAAGCGTAATGAATTACAAGCAACATTGAAAAAGCAAGAACTTAAAATAAGTGAAGTAAGCCAGCAATTACAAAAAACAGAAGCAACTCTTATAGAATTAAAGCAAATAATCAGAAAAACAGAACAACAAATTGAGCAACTTGAGAAGCAAGAGAATAAACAGAAAAATCGTTTAAGAGAGCAATTAGATTCAGCATATCGTTCAGGTATTCATCCTTCTGCATTCAAAAGATTATTGTCAAAAGAGGCCAAAGATGCAGATAGAATGGCAAAATATTATGAACATATGAATCAAGCTCGAATAGAACTAATAGAAGATATCCGTCATACTCAAAGTAAACTTATAGAACAGAGAAACTTTTTAGAGAAACAAAAAGAAGAAAATATAGCACAACTTACTGAACAAAAATCACAAAAAAATAAATTAGAAAGAGTGACTTCACAACGAGAAAAGACTATTTCTTCTATTAATGAAATGATTGAAAAAGATAAAACACAATTAATCACATTAAAGAAAAATGCAAAAGCACTACAAGATAAAATTGCAAAAGCTAATCGTGAGGCAAAACAAAGAGAAAATCGTGAAATTGCAGAATTAAAAGTACAAAAAGAAAGATCTGGTAAAGGAACACTGACTCAAGCTGAAATTCAAAAAGTACGTGCAGGTAATGGATTAGGGGTAGCAAGAAAGCAATATCAACAACCTGTGAAAGGACGAATAATACAGCATTTTAATCCAACTCAAAGTTGGAAAGGAATTGTAATCAAAGCATCAGCAGGACAAAATGTGACAGCTATTGCTTCAGGACGAGTGATTTTATCGGACTGGCTACAAGGTTATGGAAATGTTGTTTTTATTGATCACGGAAAAGGCTATTCTTCAATTTATGGCTACAATAACAGTGTTTTAGTTAAAAGAGGTGATAGAGTTGTGAAAGGAGAAGTGATAGCTAAAGTGGGAAATTCTGGTGGGCAAATACAGTCAGGATTATATTTTGGCATTACTTACAAAGGGCAAGCAAAAAACCCATTACTTTGGGTTAAATAGAAGGTAAATATTTAATGTATAAAGTTAAAATAAACAAATATAAGCGGTTAGTTATTATTCTTTTTTTGCAAATTTTTATATGGATGATACCGCTTGCCAATGCAGGAAAGTTAGTTATTGTTATTGATGATATTGGCTATCGCAGTCAAGATCAGGCGATTTATCATTTACCTAAAGCGGTAAATGTTTCAATTATTCCTGCCGCCCCTTATGCAACAGTAAGAGCAAAACAAGCTTTTGAGCAACAACGTGATATTTTAATTCATTTACCGATGCAGCCATTAAGTAATATTCCCATTGAAACAGGAGCATTAAAAATTGGGATGTCGAAAGAAAAAATTAAAAATTTAATTGTGAATGCAAGAAAAAAAGTACCTTATGCCATTGGCTTAAATAACCATATGGGAAGTGCAGCAACAGCGGATAGAACGTCAATGAGCTATTTGATGGATATATTAGCGGAAAATAAATTATTTTTTTTGGACAGTGTAACCAGTGGAAAAACAGTTGCAGCAGATATTGCTAAGAGTTTAGGTATTCCTACTTTAAAGCGTAATGTATTTTTAGATGACAGTAATAAATTAGCAGATGTTCAAAATCGTTTTGATTATGCTGTTCGTTATGCACAAAAAAATGGACTAGCAATTTTAATTGGGCATCCTAGAAATAATAGTATTAAAGTTTTACAACAAGGACTGAAAAATTTACCTGATGATGTACAACTGGTCAATATTGGCAGTTTATGGCGTAATGAAAAAATAGTCACAGAAAAAGATTTTATTTTATTTTTTGAAATAAAACCTTCACAAACGTCAAAAGGAAGCAATCCTACTCATATTCCTTTATTAAGAGGCGTGCCAAAAGAATAATAGCAAGCGATACAAGTTTTAAAAATTTACAAATTAAATATCTAGTATGGAGGCGTAGTATACTACGCCTCTTGTATCTTGCCAGCTTATCCAATTAAACCAGTAAATTGAGTAGGCAAGATGGTATCTACAAATACAATGATTAAGTTATATATCAGCTGTACTGTAAATTTTATTTTGAATTTTCTTCTACCAATTCATCTAATTCATTTTGCTGACGGATTTCTTCATATTCCGCTTCTTGAGCGTGAACTGAACCTTCAGGAGCCTCTGATGTTTCTCCCTCTTCCCAAGGGGCAACATCTGGCACTTCTTCAATATGAATAGTACTTAATGAATAATCAGGTTGATAATATAAATCGTATTTTGCCGCTTTAATTGTTGAAAGCATAATTAATGACATTATCACTAATAGTGGTGCACCCGCAAAAATAGAGGCTGTTTGTAAGGTACTTAAATCGCCGATGAGCATTAAGGTTGCTGGCATAAAGCACAACGTGAATGCCCAAAATAGTCTATTCCAACGTTTTGGCTCATCATCAACTTCGTGTTGTACAACAGATGCTAAAATGTAAGAAATACTATCAAAAGTGGTGGCAGTAAAGATAATGGCTAAAATAGTAAATACGGCAATGGCGACTTTAGCTATTGGTAAGGTATGCAAAATAGCAAAGATAGTTGCTGTTGCTCCTTGAGTATTCAGCACATTAATAACATCTAATTCTCCAGAAAGGTGCATATATAAACCATAGTTACCTAAAACCATAAAGAATACAGAACAACCAAGAGAACCAAAGAAGATTGAACCAATTGCCATTTGACGGATAGTACGACCTCTTGAAATTTTGGCAATAAATAGCCCAATAGTTGGTGCAAATACTAACCACCACGCCCAGTAGAACACTGTCCAATCACCAGGGAAGTTAGTATCTTTAAAGCCTAATTCTGTAAATTCACCAAAGGCTTCTGTCCAAGTCATCATTGAAATAATATTGGTTAATGAGCGACCTAAGGCTTCTAAACCAGTGTCAAACATAAAGACGGTTGGTCCTACGCAGAATACAAAAATTAAGAAACCAATGGCTAAATAGAAATTGATATTAGAAAGGAATTGAATTCCACCTTTTAATCCTTGATAAGCACTGTAAGCAAAAATTAGCGTAGTAACAAAGAGTACAACCAATTGCATTGTTGTGTTATTTGGTGTGTTAAAGAGTTCGTGTAAACCTTGAGTTATCATAGGAGATGCAAGACCTAGTGAAGTCGCTCCACCACCAATCATACCAAAAATAAAGAATACATCGACTAAACGTCCCCAATTACTTTTAGCAAATTTTTCTCCTAATAATGGCATTAAACTTTGACTTACTTTTAAAATAGGGGAATTTCGTACGTGAGCAAAATAAGCAATAGAGACAGCTGGAACTAAATAAATTGCCCAAGCCACAGGTCCCCAGTGGAATAATCCATAAGTACTTGCCCATTTAATCGCATCAGGGGTTGCCGCTTCAATACCAAATGGAGGTCCTTGATAATAGTATGTCCATTCTAAAATACCCCAATAAAGGATACCAGCTCCAATACCTCCACAGAACATCATTGCAGCCCAAGAGCTCGTTTTAAACTCAATGTCATCTTCTGGTTTACCTAACTTAATGTTACCAATATCTGAGAAAGAAATATAAATAACAAAAATAACAGCAAGTACACCAAACATTAAGTAAGCACCACCGAGTTTATCTGTTACAAAACCTTTGATTTCATCAACCCAATAAGCACCTTGCTCAGGGAAGAAAATTAACGGAAGAGTAACAGAAAATAAGATGACTAATACACCAAAGAACGTAAATTTATCAATTCGAGTATCAAATTGTTCTACTTTAGGTTCTGAGGTTTTGTCTGAATTAAAACTACCAATAGATTGGTTAGTTTTTTGTGAATTTTTGTTGAGTGAGTCGTTCATAATTATTTATCTCCATTGTTAGATAAAATACATTCAATATTTTCTAATGGTCGTCCTAATTTTGTACCAAATTCTGTTTGTACAATTGGGCGGTTTATTAAGACTGGATTTTCTACCATTGCTTGAATAAGTTGTTGTTCTGACAGTTTTTTATCTGCAAGATTAAGTGTTTTATAAGGTTCTTCATTGGTACGTAGTAAATCACGTGCAGACATTCCCATTTCAGTTAAAAGTTGTGAAAGTGTATCTGCGTTTGGAGGAGTATCTAAATAGAGAATGACCTCAGTATTAAAACCTCTTTCTTCAAGTATCGCTAATGCACCACGAGACTTACTGCATTTGGGGTTGTGATAAATAGTTGCTTTTTTCATTATTTTTTCCTAATTTAAAATATGTAAAAAATGAAAATAATCTCACCGCTTTAAAATATAGTTTAATATCTAAGCGGTTAGATATCATCAAAAATTTGCAAATTTATTTACTTTTTGGTGGTAAACCATTTGCTTTAAAATAAGGCACTTCTGCACGTGGTAATGGTTCAATGCCACGAATATGATCCGCAATTTTTTCTGCCATCATAATGGTTGGGGCATTTAGGTTACCTGTGGTAATTATTGGCATAATTGAAGCATCAATTACACGCAAACTTTCCACGCCGTGTACGCGTCCAAAATTATCAACAACGGCATCTTCGCCTGAGCCCATTTTATTACTACAAGATGGATGGAAGGCGGTTTCTGCGTGTTCACGAATAAAGTCATCTAATTGTTCATCTGTTTGACAGTCAATTCCCGGTGATAACTCTTTTCCGACATAAGGTTTTAGTGAATCTTGGGTAAAGATATCACGAGTGATACGAATGGCGGATCTAAACTCTTCCCAGTCTTGCTCTGTTGCCATATAGTTGAACAGAATACTTGGGTACTCGTGTGGATCTTTTGATTTAATTCTAATTCTTCCACGACTTGGAGAACGCATTGAACCGACGTGAGCTTGGAAACCGTGACTTTCAATCGCATTCGAACCATCATAGTTTACAGCGATTGGTAAGAAGTGATATTGTAAGTTTGGCCATTCAAAACGTTCATCAGAACGGATAAATCCGCCTGCTTCAAACTGGTTACTTGCCCCTAAACCTGTGCCTTTAAACATCCATTCTGCACCAATCATTGCTTGGTTGTGTAATTTTAAACTTGGTGCAATACTTACAGGTTTTATACATTCAAACTGAACATAAAGCTCTAAGTGGTCTTGTAAGTTTTCGCCCACCCCTTTTAATTCGTGAACAACAGGAATATCTAACTCTTTTAATAACTCAGCATTACCAATACCTGAACGTTGTAAAATGGTTGGCGATGCAATTGCACCAGAGCAAAGTAATACTTCTTTTTTCGCAGACGCTTTAATTGATTGATCGGCTTTTAAATAGCAGACACCAACCGCTTTTTTACCTTCAAATAAAATACGATCGGTGGTTGCTTTTGTGACAATTACTAAATTTTCTCTTGCTCTGACTTCATCAGATAAATAACCACGAGCAGTACTACAACGGCGACCATTTGGGCTGACGGTACGATCCATAGGACCAAAACCTTCTTGTTGATAGCCATTTAAGTCTTCCGTTTTTGGATAGCCTGCTTGCACACCCGCTTCCACCATTGCGTGGAATAACTCATTATTACCAGTTTTTGGGGTTGTTACGTGTAAAGGACCTGAATCGCCGTGATAGTCATTACCGCCAATATCACGAGTTTCTGCTTTTTTGAAATAAGGTAAACAATCCTGATATGTCCAGTTAGCTAATAAAGGATCTTGCTCAGCCCAATTATCGTAATCCATTGCATTACCACGAATATAGCACATACCATTGATCAACGATGAGCCACCCAGCCCTTTACCACGTCCGCATTGCATACGACGGTTATTCATAAATGGTTCAGGATCGGTTTCATAACCCCAGTTATACTGTTTAGTTTGAATAGGAAAGGCTAAGGCGGCTGGCATTTGTGTACGCCAGTCTAAGCGATAATCTGGACCTCCCGCTTCTAATAATAAAACATTAGTTTCTTTATCTTCGGTTAAGCGAGCCGCTAATACACCACCTGCTGAACCTGCACCGATAATAATATAATCAAATTCTCTCATTGTGTTCTCCTTTTTCTTTAAGATTAGAATACAGATTCAAATCTGCCTAATTCAACTTGGATTGATTTTGTCTGGGTATAATGTTTTAAGGTTTCGATCCCATTTTCACGCCCAATACCCGATTGTTTATAACCCCCGACAGGCATTTTAGCGTCAGATTCGCCCCAAGTGTTGATCCAACAAATACCTGCTTCAAGCTGATGAATAATGCGGTGTGCTTTGTTTAAATCTTTGGTTACCACACCTGCTGCTAAACCATATTCCGTATTATTTGCTCGTTCAATGACTTCTTGCTCTGTTTCATAGCTTAAAATACTCATTACAGGACCAAAAATCTCTTCTTTGGTAATCGTCATTTCATCAGTACAATCGGTAAAGACCGTTGGTTTTACATAATAGCCTTGTGGCAAACTCATCTCACGTTCGCCACCAATTAAGCATTTTGCCCCTTCTTTTTTACCAAGCTCAATATAATTTAATACTCGGTTCATATGCGGTTCGCTAACCAATGGACCAAAGTTTGTTTCAGGATTTTGAGGATCGCCTATTTTAAAACGTTGTACACGCTCTAATACTTTTTGCTCAAATTCGGCTTTAAGTTTCGCTGGAACAAAAACACGAGTACCATTCGTACAAACTTGACCTGAACTATAAAAGTTCGCCATTACCGCAATATCTGCTGCTAAATCTAAATCGGCATCATCACAAATGACCACAGGCGATTTGCCTCCTAATTCCATTGTGACTTCTTTTAAATTAGAGGTAATCGCACTGGCACACACTTTTTTACCCGTAGCAGATCCACCAGTGAAAGAGACTTTGTCAATATGTGGATGTTGGGTTAAGAAATCGCCAATATCAGCTCCCGTTCCGTTTACCACATTAAAGACACCATCTGGCACACCTGCTTCGGTTAAAATTTCTGCTAATTTTAAGGTAGTTAGAGGGGTTACCTCACTTGGTTTAAAGACAACGGCATTCCCTGCGGCTAAAGCTGGGGCTAACTTCCACATTGCAATTTGGATCGGATAATTCCACGCACCAATGCTTGCAATTACGCCCAATGGCTCACGGCGAGTGTAAATAAAACTGTCTTCACGAAGCGGAATTTGTGTACCTTCAATAGATGTGGCTAAGCCTGCATAATATTCAATCACATCAGCCCCAGTTACAATATCGACATACATTGTTTCACTGACAGGCTTACCTGTGTCTAAGGTTTCTAAAAGGGCTAACTCATCATTACGTTCACGTAAAATAGCTACCGCTTTATTTAAAATTCTTGCACGCTCTACGGCGGTTAATGCTGCCCATTTTTTTTGAGCTTTAACGGCACAATCTACCGCAAAATCAATATCCTCTTTTGAAGCAACTTGAATTTCTGCTAGGGTTTCGCCTGTGGCTGGATTGATTGTGGTAAAGGTTCGCCCACTTGTAGCCTTGTGGTATTTACCGTTGATATAAAGTTGTTGAGTGGGAAATTTCATTGTTCCTCCAATAATTTGTTTAGAAATTGTTTTGCGATAAATCGAGCCTGATAATGATCAAACTCCTCGCTACGTAAACTACCGTGTAGCCATAAGCCATCAATTAAGGCAGCTAATCCTCGTGCAGCATTTTTTGCTTGTTGATTTGGTAATAATTTTTTGAAATGAAATAATAAATTTGAATGTAAGCGACTGTCATTGATTTTTTGTAAACGATTCAAATCATCTTGGTGCATACTCATCGACCAAAATGAAAGCCATACTTTCATTCTTGCAGAGTCAGTATCGGGGTCAAAATTACAATCAATAATAATTTCAATGGCTTGATAGGGGGTTAAATTAGTTTCGGACTTACTTTTTTCAGTGATGGTGACACGTAATTCTCTCATTAAATCACGCATTGTTTCATACAACAGCCCCATTTTTCCGCCAAAATAATGACTAATTATTCCAGAAGATAAACCTGCTTGTTGTGCGATTTGAACAATCGTTGTATCTGCTACCCCATATTTTTCAACACAAATTAATGTTGCTTCAATAAGTTGTTGTCGCCTAATTTCTAACATACCAACTTTAGGCATAAAGAGATCCTTTAATTGACGGTAATTAAGATTACGTTATTTTAATTTATTTTGATTGAACGTTCAATTAAAATAAAAAGCAGTTAAAAAACAAGCGGTGACTTGTATGAAAAAATTTGCAAGATATTTTTAATAACTATCAACCAAGCTCTATTGTTTCTTGTTACATAGGCAAAAAACTTATTGCACCGATGATTTATGAAAATATCAAGATTAGCACTTCATCTGAAGCGTGGTTTGAAAAAACTGGCAAAATATTAAATGATATTTACGCAAGATACCGCTTAAATTTAGTTTATTTTTGGATGTTTTATTGTCTTATTTTTCATACTTTCTCCTCTTTAATTTATCCAAACAGTTCATCCATTTTTTCAATTAATTCTTTACTTGGTTTATCAAAAAATACCCCATTTTGTGGTGAACCATCCATTGCTCGTAAGAATAAATAGGTTATACCACCAAAATCTCGATCATAATCATAATCTTCTAAACGAGAGTTTAAATAACGATGTACTGCCAAAGTGTAAAGTAAATATTGCAAATCATAACGATATTGCCCTATTACTTTCTCTAAATTTTGAATAGAGTAATCTTCAGCAAAATTGCCTAAAAAATTAGATTTGTAATCCAAAATATAAAATTTTCCATCCACTTTAATAATACAATCAATAAATCCTCGTACAAAACCATTGAGTTTGGGTAAAGATAATGAGGGTAAATCTTTTAATTTTGCGTGTTTTTTTATCAATTCATTTAGTTTTGGTAAGGCATTACTATTTTTTAAGTTTAAGTAAAATTGTAATTCATTTAAGCGTTGTGAATTTGGAATATCTTTTAGGCAAAACTCGTTTTCAATAATTGGCGTCGTTAAAATTTGTTCAAACCATTGTATTGTTGGTTCAATCCAATTTTCCTCTAAATGTAATTGCTCACAGAGTATTGCTACTTTTTCACTGTTAATCGGTTGCGTAAAATCACAATGCTCAAAAAAACTGTGTAAAATTGTTCCTACTTTGGTGCTATGTGGAAAAGTAAAAGGTGAATAAAGGCTTTGTATCTCTTCATTCGGTGTTATTGCAGCATTTTGATAATCATAATCTTGTACTAATTCAGAATGCTTTTCTTCTTGCCATTGATGATAGGAATGCAATGCACTAAAACTCGTGATTTGACCATCACGTTTAATTTTTTGAGTAAAGGTTTTGGCACACAAATTTTGATAGTTTTCTTCATTTGGCGACCAATCACAAGCGGTAGGATTTTTATCTAAATTTACAATTTTTCCAGTAAGTTGTTTTTTCTCTAATAACGTTTTTGTGGGTAATAATTCTAAATTACTCGTTGTCTCACCAATTTCGCCGTTACTTAATAAATATGCCATTGCATTCCAACTATTTGTAGCTTTAAATTGTTGCGGCAAAATAAAGTTTATTTGAAAAACAGCACGCGTAATAGCGACATAAATTAAACGTAAATCTTCCGCAAATTCTTCTTTGGCAATTGCATTTTTGATTTCATCAGAATAATCACCAAATACCCATTGTTGTTGATTATTTTGATCCCGATATACCTGCCCAAGTTTGAAACTGGTTGTTTTACCCACAAAAGGTAGCCAAACAATGGGATATTCCAACCCTTTTGAACCGTGAAAAGTAATAATTTTAATCAATTTTTGCTCTGTTTCTAAACGCAGCACTTGTTCTTCTTGATTATCCTCTGCATTGTCTAATTGCATTTCATACCAACGCACTAAAGCAGTTTCATTTTCTAAACTTGGCATTGCATTTTGTAACAATTCCGCCAAATGTAATAAATTGGTAATTTTGCGATCACCATTGTCTGAGTTTCTTAATTTGGCAATTAAATTTTCACTAATAAAAATATGGTGTAACATAGGTAATACGCCTTGCTTTAACCATATTTCATTGTAGTGAGCAAATTTTTCTAACCATCTATCCCATTTTATTTCATTATTTTTAAGTTCAAAAATTTCACTGGCATTTAGTTGCCATAATGCGGTACCCAGTGAAGTCAAAATGGCTTTTTGATTATTAAAATGTAAACAAGCATTTAGTAGCCATAATACTTGCTGTGCTTCTTCAGAATTATAAACACTGTGTTTTTCTGATAAAAATACAGATTGAATATTACGCTCTTTTAATGCTTCTTGAATAAGTTTTGCTTCTTTGCCACTTCTCACTAAAATAGCAATATCTTGTGGTTTAAGCGGTAACTTATTTTGTTCTTTTTGCAAAAAAAGTTCACCTTGTTGTGCCAGTTTTAATTGTTGCTGAATTTCACTTGCACAATGTTCAGCACTGGCTTGAGCATACAAAGTATCAAATCTCTCTTTTCCTTTTCTTTGACTTTCTACAAATTTATTATCGAGTAAAAAATAATGAATACTATCTTGTCCAATAACCTGCTGTTTTTTATCATTAAATTCAACAGATTGAAATAAAATATCTTGATAGATAAAAGGGGAGAGTTCATTTTTCAAATCAAACAGCTGATTAGTTTCACAGACAATAGTCGGTTGTGATCGCCAGTTTTTATTTAATGTTGCTTGCTCTTGTGCTTGTTTCGATGCTTTAAGATAAGTAAAAATATCTGCTCCACGAAATTTATAAATAGATTGTTTGGGATCGCCAATCATTATAAAGCCCTGATTTTCACTTTTTTGCTCTATAAAAATGGCATTAAATACTTGATATTGGGCAAGGTTGGTATCTTGGAATTCATCAATCATCGCAAAAGGATAACGCTGACGAATTTGAGTGGCTAATTTTTGTCCTTTTTCACTTTGCAAAGCAAGGTTTAATTCATTCGTAAAATCGCTGAAATTTCGTTCTTTATGGGTACGTTTATACTCTGCTAATTTTTGACGTAAGGCGAGTAAAAATTTTAATTCTAAAATAATAACTTGTTGCTTAAGCCAAAGCTCAAATTCTTGTTGATATATATTCCAATATTTTTCATTTTTTACAAAAAATTCACTGTATAAGGGATCTTTTCCTTTTAATGTTTTATTATTAATATGAAACTGACAAAAGCGATCAAAACAAGTAGGAACTCCATTTTGATGAGTATTTGCCCACGTTTCAAGAATAGCCGTCCAAGAATCCACATAACCTTCTTGATAAGAAGTACCATTCAATGATTTTTGTTTATTTTTAGCTAAATCATCATAAATTAGCTGTGCAATCTCTTTTCCATTCTCTCGCCAATATTGTTTAATTTCATTCAAAAAAGATTGATATTTTAAATTATCACTTAAACAATTTTCTAATTGACTTTTTTGTATCTCAGATAAAGAAGGTAAAGTATCATTCAACTGTGTACGAACTTTCTTGAAAATAGTTTGTGGTGATTTAAGCTTATCCAAAATAAAATCAGCTTCCATCTCTGAACAAGAATAAAACAGCTCACGCCATACCTCTTCACTTAAACCTGTTAATAATTCTGTTTCATCGGGCTGTAATTCAATATCAAATCGCATTCCAGAATCAAAGGCAAAACTGGATAACATTTTTTGACAAAAACTATCAATGGTAAAAATGCTCGCTACATCAATCTCTTGTTCTGCAATACGTAAACGTAACAATGCTACAGCTAACTGGTGTTCAATATTTTGGTAAATTTCCCACAAAAACTTATCGCTTGTTAGTGCTTCACACTTTCCTTTTTCGCCATATTCCTGAAAATACTTTGACACTTCCGCCACTTTGACGCGAATACGATCTCGCAATTCTTGAGTTGCAGCACGCGTAAAAGTTACCACCAAAATTTGCTCCACCGTCAAAGGCTGACAGCCCACACCGAGCAATAATCGGAGGTAAAGATTTACCATTGTATAGGTTTTACCCGTACCAGCAGATGCCTCAATTAAAGCGACTTTATTTAAAGGAAGTGAGATAGGATCAAGCGTTTTCATAAGTAACCATTTTTGTTTAATAAGCGGTATCATTTTATAGAAAATTTGCAAGTTTTTATAGAGAAAATAATTTTTAAATTTTGACTTTTAATTTGGGGGATTAGCCTGTTAATATAGATATTAAAAAATAAGTTTTAATCCACTATAACTTTAGGAGAGTTTATTATGAAATATGACAAAAAAATTGAACGAATCAAAAATACAAAAATGACTCGTTCAGAATTAGCAAGACTAAAAGTTAATGCTGAAAATATATATAAAAAGGGAGATTTAGATGCTAAATATGTCATTGATGTAATTGATGCAATAACCCCCACTGATACTCATATTTTATTTATGGGATTTTGCCCTGATGCTAATATTCATAACCGACTTGATCTTGAATGGAAATCAAAAGGAATTTGTGAATTTGATTTTTTTAAAAGTCAAATTCAAATGGAACAATTTTACAGTATATGTAAAGGAGATTTAGTTATATTAAAGAAAAGAGAAAAATTAGGAGAAACAATGAAGTTATATGGTCATGGACGAGTAACAGATATTGCTTATGATGAACATAATGTTAGATATTTAAAAATGCAATGGTCTTCCCAAGAAGAAATTATTGAAGTCCCTTTAATGGGTTGTAATTCAACTGTTAATATTAGAGAAATAGACGTTGTAGAAGCACAAATGCCAGAAGAATTTTACTCTTGGCTAAGTAAATAATAATTATAAATTTTTATTAGAATATAACTACTTATAATAAAATATTATTACTAAAAGTATCTTTCTATATCAACTAGTTATAACAGAATTACTAATAATGACATATACTACAAATAAAAATCTACAATCTATTATCAATTGGGGAATTGAAAATAATATTCCAAATTCTCGTTTGCCAAAAAATAGCAAAAAGTTAGCTCAACTACGCAAACTTAATCTCTCTCATTTAAATATTTACAATTTACCTAAAGAAATCAGTTTATTAAGTTCTGTAATAAAATTAGATTTAAGTACGAATAAAATAACGAATTTACCGAATGCTATAAATAAAATGAAAAGGCTAAAATATTTAGATCTAAGTAACAATCAATTTGATAAATTACCGAATAGTTTGAGGGATCTTCAACAATTAAGAACACTGAATATTAGTCATAATCCTATTTATCAGTTACCGAGTTATATTGAAGAATTGACTAACTTGAAAGAATTTACTGCGATAAATTGTAATATCCCAACACATATTTTGGCTGATTTTATTGAACAAATAAATCCTGAAATAAGACGTAAAAAGGTAATAAAAAGACAGCCTATTAAGAAATCTATCAAAAATGAAAAAGATATAAAATATTTGGCAGAAGAAAAAGCCAAGAAATTAGCTTATTTAAACCATATTATTGATTTTATCAAAGTAAAAGACTCCGTTCATCATTCGCAAGATATTCTGCTAAAAAGTGCGATTGAATGTATCGTTGAATATAACAAGGAATTTGGTGCACCACTATTACAACGTCAGCTATCCATTGGCTTTCCAAGAGCTACTAATATATTAGATCAGCTCACAGGATTGGGAGTGATTTCGTGGGATATTCACAGTGGAAGAAGAAAAATAATCTTTCAAAGTGTATAATTTAATAAGGTTATAAAATAAGCGGTAATATTTTTATAAGAATTTGTAAAATGAAAGGATAGGAATAAGAAATGGCTAACCCAAAAGAAGAAATAGCAACGGTAGAAAAAATAGAGAATATTTTTGAAAAAGAACTTAATATTCCCGATTATCAAAGACCCTATAAATGGCAAACGACACATATTGAGCAACTTTTAGATGATTTAATCACGCATTTTCAAGAAAACAAAGTTTATCGTATTGGTGCAGTGGTTTTTCATGATAATGGAAAATTAGATATTGTTGATGGACAGCAACGATTAACAACTTTAGCTTTAATATTATTTTTCCTAAATAAAGAAAAAATGGATATTACAATTCATCTTAATGAAAAAACAATTAGTATTAAAAATTTTCTTGAACAAGAAGTAAAACATAGTATTAGCCATTTTAATATTGCAAATAATTATAAATTTATTGAGAACAGATTAGAAAACACCAAGAAGAAAGAACAATTTTCAGACTATATTTTAACTCAATGTGAAATGGTCTGTATTACATTAAATGACATTGATGAAGCCTTTCAATTCTTTGATTCTCAAAATTCAAGTGGTAAAAAATTAGAAACTTTTGATTTACTTAAAGCCTATCATTTAAGGGCTTTTTCAGAAAATACTCATACGCCAAAAGTACTAAAATATGTTGAACAATGGGAAGTAGCCGCAGAAAAAGAACCAAAAGATGATTTACCCAATCTAAATACGATTATTGATAATCAATTATTTAGGTTAAGACAATGGCGTAGAAATAAAGATGCTGAAATTTTTACAGGTAAAGATATCAATGTGTTTAAAGGTATTAATTTTGATGAAAATTATCCAAATGCAAATATTTATAAATTTGCACGTTTCTTTTATCAAAATAATCAAAATTTACTACATAGTCTTTCACAAAAAATAACTATGCCATTCAATATTCAACAACCTTTATTTAATGGCGAATATTTCTTTGAATTTATTCAATATTATAGAAAACTATATTCATCGCTATTTAATCCACAAAAAATAAAATATGAAGTCATATTTGAAAGAAAAAATACACATATCCTTAATTTTTTACAGTCTTATAAAGGTGCTTATCGTATCGGTGATCAATATTGCAAAATGCTTTTTGAAACAACCTTATTGGCTTATTACGATAAGTTTGGCGATGAGTTATTAGATATCGCAACAGAAAAAGTATTTAAGTGGGCATATCAAACACGTTTAGAAAATTCCCGTGTTAGCTTTCCAACTATTCAAAATCATGCTTGGAATTCGAATGGATTATTATTTTGGATTGATAATATGAATCACTCAAAAGACATTTTACATTTTCATACAATATTTAATCATACTTACATAGAAAAAAATGCAACTGAAATTACAGATTTAAAATCTGTTTTTAATATTCAAGAAAAGAATGAAAAAGGAAAAAATAATGAGTAACCAAGAAAATTTATCAAAATCACTTACAATCAATGACATATTTAAAGATCGCTACATTATTCCCCTTTATCAACGAAATTATGCTTGGGGAAAAGATGAAATCGAACGATTACTCGATGATATTAGTAAGGCAAGTGAAAATACAGAGAATAACTATTATATTGGCACACTTGTGGTTTATAAAAGAAATGATGATAGATTTGAAGTTATTGATGGGCAACAACGATTGACCACACTCTATATTTTATTATCTTATTTAGGTAAAAATAATATAGATGAGAAATTAGGATTTGAACATCGTGAACAATCAACATCTAGTTTAAAAAAATTAAAAGATAAAACTATTCCTAATGATAATATCGGCAATGCCTATAAAATAATTGAGAATTTCTTTAAAAATAAAGATAAGACTAAATTTCAAAATTTCTTATTAAATAATGTCATTATTATTCGTACTGAAGTACCACCACAAACAGATCTCAATCATTATTTTGAAATAATGAATAATCGTGGAGAACAATTAGAAAAACACGAAATATTAAAAGTTCGTTTAATGAATAAATTAAACAAAGAGGATAAAGCACAAAAACTTTTTGCAAAAATTTGGGATTGTTGCTCTGATATGAATCGTTATGCGGTGATGTCTTTTGTAAGTGATTTTAGAAAAGTAATAATAAATGAAAATCTCGATCTTAATAATGAAGGTATTGATCTTAATGGTCTATTTAAAAAATTACTAGGGCAATATAAAGATGACAGTAACAATAATGAAGATAAATCAATTAGTGAAATCATAAAAAAAGCAGACAAACTTTTAAATAATATAGAAGAAGATAATGATGAGCAAAAAGAACTATTCCATTCTATAATTGATTTTGAAAACTTCTTAATTTACGTATTAAAAATTTACCTTGAAAATAAAAAAAATGAAAATTTTAAAGATATTCCTTTGGATAATAAGAAGTTATTAGAAATATTTAATACATATTTTAAAAATAATGATGAAACATCTAACAATATAAAAGAATTTTCAATTATTCTTCTTAAAACTAGAATTCTTTTTGATAATTATATAATTAAATCAAAAATTGGAGATCAAGAAGATGATTGGTCTTTACAACAGCCTAAATATTACTCTGAAAGTAAAAATAAAAAATGGAATTACATCAATTCTCTCTTTAATCAAAAAACTCAAGAAGATAAAACAGCAAATCATAATCAAATTATTATGTTACTTTCCATGTTCCATGTTTCTTATCCACAAAGAATATATAAAAATTGGTTATATGCTGTTTTAAGAGGATTAACTATAAAGAATTGGGCAGAAACAGAAGAAAATTATATAACAGAGCTTGAAAAATTAAGTGATAAATTTTACATAGACATATGTAAACGCCTCAAAGATCAAAATTCTGATATTATGGAAACTATTTTAGATGCTCAATTTAAATATAATCGACCTGATAATGAATCATTATTTAATAACGGAACATCAGTACAAAACTTTATATTTAATCGTCTAGATTATATTCTTTGGAAAAATAAAGTTAAAAGTAAAAACGGTGAGACAGTTAATCAGCAATATCGTTTTAGAACGAGCAATAATTCTGTGGAGCATTATTACCCACAAAGTTATATCGGAGAAAAAGTGGATAAAGAAAGTTGTAATAATTTTGGAAACTTATGTTTAATCCCTAGAAGTAGAAATTCTAGCTTAAATAACTACTCCATAGAACAGAAACAAGCACATTATAAGCCTAAAAAAGATAAGTCTACAATTCCATATGATAGCTTAAAACAACAAATAATGATGAGCTATGAATTTTGGGGAAAAGACGAAATACTTGAACACGGAAAAGAAATGAAGGAAATTCTCAATAATGAACTAACCAAATATAAAAATGAATAAAACTTAATCTCTTAATAGCGAAATACCCAAAATATTTCGCTATTTTCTTATCATTAACTTTTAATTTCTCCCATAAACCTATTTTAAAGCGAACTATTAACTTTAAAAACACAGGAGAAACTATGAAAAGTTGTCAGCTTATTTTGGCTCAATATTGCAAAGACCCTCATCCATTTTATTTTAGAAATAATGATGCTTTATTTAATGGTGGAAAGGTTTTACAACATAAGTTCTTGGCTACTCATAGTCTAACAAGAACAAAATCTCGTCTTATTTTAGGGGTTGCTGATGCACTTTATGATGAACTTCATTCTTATAAAGCAAGCCATTTCTGGATGGAACAATTAGGAGTATGTCAGAAAAATCAGCAAGCGTTAAATTATCAATGGCTTTGTGAAACTCAGCAAAAATTTAATAAAGCCTTTGCTCAGGAGAATCTGGGGATAGCGACCGTATTTTCCGCCGTTGAAATTGATTTGGAAAATCAAATCGCAACATTATTAAATGTCGGAAATTGTCGTGTTTATCTTGTTAATTCACAAGGAGAATGGACGAAAATCAGCCAAGATCACGTTTTATTACCTAAAAAGAATAATCCTAGAGTAAAATATTTTCAGAACTCAACAGAAAGTTTATCTTCTTACTTAATTGCAAATAATCAACCTTTTCAGACCGCTTATTTTCATCAGAAAATAGACATTCAGGCAGATGATACGCTTTTATTATTTACCGCAGGAATAATGAACGAAACGGCAATTCAACAGTGTAAAGAAATTTGGAATAAATTTAATTGCAATAAGAAAAGAGTCAATTTTATAAAACAAATGCTTATTTCTAAAAAATATATCTGTGATGATTTTTCTATGATCTGTTGTTCGTTTTTATAAAATTTGTAAAATCTACATAAAACGACGGTTGGTAGTTATAGCGAAATATTGTCTATATATTTCGCTATGTTATTTGCTTCAAATAATTAAAAAGAAGAAAAATTTTTAATAAGTACTTCAAACTACCTTTAATAAGTTTACCATCTCAATTGCACTTAATGCACATTCGGCTCCTTTATTGCCCGCTTTAGTACCAGCACGTTCAATTGCCTGTTCAATATTTTCAGTGGTGAGAATACCAAAGATAACAGGTACACCAGTTTGGAGTGAAACATTGCCAATACCCTTTGCCGCCTCGTTACATACATAATCATAGTGAGTCGTTGAACCTCGAATAACAGTACCAATACAAATGATGGCATCATATTTACCACTTTTTGCCATATTATTTGCAACTAATGGAATTTCAAATGCACCAGGTACCCAAGCCGTGTCAATATTTTCTGTGTTTGCTCCGTGACGGATTAATGTATCTATTGCTCCGCTTAATAATTTGTCATTGATAAAGTCGTTAAACCTTGCACATACAATGCCAATTTTCATCTCTGTTGCAACTAAGTTTCCTGTAAATGTTGTCATTTTAAAATCCTTTTTGGTTATAAATGTAATAAAAATTGTTGAGCGTTAAGCGGTACATTTTTTCAAAATTTAGTAAATTTTGATAAAGATCTTACCGCTTGGATAGAGATACCTCTACCATTTATAAATTAAACAAATGCTGCATTTTAGTTTGTTTAACTTTTAAATAATTTAAATCATACTCTGTGGGTTCGATTTGAATGGCTTCACGTTTAGTAATATTAAGACCAAATTGTGTTAATTCTTTGATCTTTTTAGGGTTATTGGTTAATAAGCGGATGTCTTTTACATCAAGTGATTTTAAAATTTGTGCAGCAATATAGTATTCACGCTCATCATCTTTGAAGCCTAATGCTAAATTGGCTTCAACCGTATCCATCCCTTTGTCTTGTAACTCATAAGCCCGTAACTTATTGACTAATCCAATTCCACGTCCTTCTTGGCGGAGATAGAGTAGTATGCCTTGCCCTTCTTTTTCAATTTGAGCCATTGCTTGAGAGAATTGCTGCCCGCAATCACAACGTAGTGAACCAAAAGCATCACCTGTTAAACATTCTGAATGAATACGACATAATATGTCTTGGTTGCTATCAATTTCACCTTTTACCAAAGCGATATGCTCTTTGCCCGTTAGTTTTTCTACAAAACTGTGAGCGATAAAATTGCCATATTTAGTTGGCATTTCTACTATAGAAATACGTTCAATTAAATTGTCGTGCTTGCGACGATAGGCTTGTAGCTGAGCAATGGTAATAAATGGCATATTATGTTTAGTTGCAAAGGCTTGTAGTTCTGGCATTTGCATCATCGTGCCATTTTCTGCCATAATTTCACAACATAATCCTGCTTCTTTTAAACCTGCTAAACGAACCAGATCAACTGTCGCCTCAGTGTGACCATTACGTCTTAGCACTCCACCATTTTTTGCAACTAATGGAAACAGATGTCCGGGACGGCGAAAATCACTTGCTTTTGCAGTATCTTCTACTAGTTTTAAAGCAGTAACTGAACGTTCATAAGCAGAAATTCCTGTTTCCGTATCAATATGATCAATACTTTCTGTAAAGGCTGTTTCGTGATTATCCGTATTATTTGTTACCATTGGTGTGAGCATTAATTTATCGGCAATTTGTTGTGAAATTGGCATACAAATTAAACCTTTGCCGTATGTTGCCATAAAATTGATATTTTCAGGGGTAGCAAATTCAGCAGCACAGATGAGATCACCTTCATTTTCACGATCTTCATCATCTGTTACTAAAATAATTTCACCACGAGCAATTGCGTTTAATGCATTTTTAACACTTGAAAATTGAAACATTTTTTTCCTTTTTTTAAAATCCAACTTTTTCCATAAAGTCTTCGGTTATATTACGTTGAGTAGTTTGTGATAAGAGCAATTTTTCGACATATTTACCGATAATATCATTCTCTATATTGACAATACTTCCTCGTTGTTTTGTTGCTAAATTAGTGTGAGAAATAGTGTGAGGAATAACAGATAGGCTAAAAGTTGTATCATCACAATCTATTATGGTTAGGCTAATACCATCAATAGTAATTGAGCCTTTTTCAATAATATAACGCATTAATTTTGGAGATGTTTTAATTTGATAATAAGTACAATTGTTACCACTAGTAATGTGATGAATTACACCTGTGCCATCAATATGTCCTGAAACAATATGCCCGCCAAAACGACCATTGACTATCATTGCTCTTTCTAAATTGACAGGGCTATTAGGTTGTAATTCGCCTAATGAAGTACGCTTTAGGGTTTCCTCCATCACATCTGCACAAAAATGATTAGTACTAAATTCTGTGACTGTTAAACATACACCATTAACCGCAATACTGTCGCCTAAGTGTATGTCATTGAACAGGGTATTTGCGGTAATTTTTAATTGTGCAAATTGTCCTTTTGTGTGAATTTGAGCTACTTTACCGACTTCTTCAATAATTCCTGTAAACATTATTTTTTCACCTCAAAGGTTAAGCGTATATCTTCGCCAAACATTTCTGTTTTTGTTAATTTTAATTGTGTGGCATCACTTAAAGACACCACGCCTTTACCACCAATTGGGGTTTTTGCTGTTTTACCACCAATTAATTTGGGGGCAATATAACAATGAATTAAATCGACTATACCCATTTGTAAGGCACTAAAATTTAAATTTGAACCTCCTTCTAACAACACACTGTCAATCCCTCTATGACCTAAAATTTGCAAAATGACATTTAAATCACACCGCTTATTTTTATCTGCGGAAACCGTAATAATCTCTACACCCAGCTCTTGATATTGTTGATGACGTTTTAAATCAGTACTAAGGGTAGCAATGATGGTGGGAAATTGTGGAGCGGTTTGTACTAATTTACTGGTTAATGGTGTACGCAATTGACTATCGCATACTATCCGTACAGGTTGTTTGGTATTTTCTAAACGGCAATTTAACATTGGATTATCGGCTAAAATGGTATCTACACCTACCATAATGGCACTATATTGATGACGAGTTTGTTGCACCTGATGGCGTGCTATTTCTCCAGTAATCCATTTAGAATCACCTGTAATAGTGGCAATTTTTCCATCTACGGTCATTGCATATTTCAATAATACATAGGGACGTTTGGTTTGAATATAATGAAAGAAAATAGAATTTAACTCATCACACTGTGCTTTCATTATATTTTCAATGACTTCAATCCCTGCTTCTCGTAGTTTTTTAATTCCCTTTCCAGCCACTAAAGGGTTAGGATCACTTGAACCTATCACAACAGTATTGATTCCTTTTTCGATTAATAGATCACAGCAAGGTGGTGTATGACCAAAATGACAACAGGGTTCAAGGGTGACGTAAGCAGTGGCTCCAGATAGATCTTTAGTACAATTTAAAATGGCATTACGTTCAGCGTGCCATTCACCATATTTTTCGTGATAACCCTCTGCAATAATGTGATTGTTTTTTACAATTATACAACCTACAAGAGGATTTGGATTTGTCCAACCTCGTCCACGCTCTGCCAATTCAATGGCTTTTTTCATATAATCTAAATGTGTCATTGTGTTTATTCTTATAAGTGGAGAGCAGACAGAAATTATTTTTATTTTATCGTTATTTAGAACTAACAATAAAAATAAAAAAGCCTTGAAATCCAGAGATCTCAAGGCATTAGAAAGCACACAGAAAAGCACTTAAGAAAACTCAAGTGTATTTATTTCTATCTGTTTTTCTTCTTCCATCCAGACTTTAACTGTCGGTATAAGAATTTCACTTATTCCTGCATCCGCTTTCGCCTCCGCTCGTGGACTGTCACCACCGATCGGGAATTTCACCCTGCCCTGAAGATTAAATATGTACTAATTTTAGTTTAAAACTTATTTGTTATTACTCTTGCATTTTTTTATTTTTCTCAACACGAGAAACCATTGTAACAGCAAAGATAATCAATAATGCACCAATCCATAATTCTCCTGGTGGAAGATAGCCAAACACTAACCAACCAGCTAATACATTAAATGGTAGTTTTAAATGATCAAAAGGTTGTACAAAAGAAGCATCTGCAAGATTATAGGATTTCGCAATAGCAAATTGTGCCATTGCAGTCACCGCACCTAATAAAATCAAAATTCCCCAAGTGGATAAATCACTCGGCATTAAAATATGAGAATAACCAAATAGGTAATTTACTGGTAGTAATAACACCAATAAATAAGCCACGATAGTAATAGGGTTATCATCTTTTGAGGTATATTTAGTAATAAGTGAAGCAAATGACCAAAATACTGCCGCTGCAATAGGTAAGAACGCATAAATATTAAAATCATCAGACCAAGGGGAAAGAATAATAAAGCCACCTAATAAACCAATTAAGGTTGCAATATAGCGGATTTTACTCACATTTTCTTTTAGGAATAAACCAGACCCAATAGTAGTAAAAAGAGGCGAAAGCATTACTAACGCAATAGCTTGCCAAATTGGTACATAAGCCAGTCCATAAGTCCAAAGTTGCACCCCAAAGACAGAAAATGCTACTCGTACAAAATGCAATAGTCGGTGCTTGGAATTTATGGCTTTTTTACTTCCTCTTATTCCTAGAAAAGGAATAATAAAAATAAAGGCTAACGCATATTGGAAAAAAGCGATAGCAGAGGGATCAATGGTTGCACTTAAATATTGTACACTGGTATTTGTGATAGCAAAAAGAAGACCTGCTAGAACCATAAATAGCCCGCCGAGTAAAGAATTACTGCTTTTCATAATTATTCCTTATATGAAGATAAATTTTTTATGGTTTTTACCATAACCTAAAAATGTCAGTTTTTAATTTAATCGGTTTATGGGCGAGGGATAGCAGATACTATTCTTCTTCGCTTTTACCCATTGCTTTATAAAAACAATTGATAAAAGTTAAGAAAAATAAAAATGCCCTGAAATCCTAAGATCTCAAGGCATTAGAAAGCATACAGAAAAACACTTGAGAGAACTCAAGTGCATTAATTTCTATTTGTTTTTCTTCTTCCATCCAGACTTTAACTGTCGGTATAAGAATTTCACTTATTCCTGCATCCGCTTTCGCTTCCGCTCGTGGACTATAACCACCGATCGGGAATTTCACCCTGCCCTGAAGATTAAATATGTGCTAATTTTGGGAGTATTTTGTTAAAAAGTCAATAATTATGTTGTTAATATATCAAGATAGAATGTGTTCACTATATTTGTTACTATGACAGAAATAAACAGTTTAAAAAATAATTAATACACAAGGATAAATAATGAAAGCATTACAAAAATTAATCGAATTATTAACGTTAAAAAAGCTTGGTAGTCATCAATTTCAAGGCGAAGTAGAAGATTTAGGATTACCAAAAGTGTTTGGCGGGCAAATAATGGCACAAGGATTGTTTGCAGCAATGCAACAAGTTGAATTAGAAAGAATTTTGCACTCTTTTCATTGTTATTTCATTAATGCAGGAGATATCCATTCACCAATTATTTATGAAACAGAAATATTGCGAGAGGGGAAGAGTTTTACTTCTGTGAGTGTATTAGCGAAACAAAAGAATACTTTACTTTGTCGAATAACTGCTTCATTTCAGCTTAAAGAGCAGGGGTTTGATCATCAAAGTGTAATGCCAGAAGTGGCAGAACCGACTGATTATTATTCAGAAAATGAATTAATTAAATCAATGGCAGAACTTTTACCTACTCACTTAAAAGAAAAATTTCAAGCAGAGCGTCCTTTTGAAGTTAGGATTAAATATGCAAATGATCCTTTTAGTGGTGTAAAACTTCCACCTAAGCAATTTGTATGGTTTAAAACCAATGACGAAATAGAAGCACAAAATCAACGTTTACAACAATGTTTATTTACTTATTTTTCAGATTTCCACTGTTTACCAACGGCGTTACATCCACACGAAAAAGGCATAATGCAACAAGGAATGCAATTTGCAACTTTAGATCATGGTATCTGGTTTCATCGTGATTTTAATCTTAATAACTGGACGTTATACGCCTTAGAAACAAATAATGCCTTTGGTGGACGAGGTTTAACAAAAGGACAGGTTTTTGATCAACAGGGGAAATTACTGGCAAGTGTACAGCAAGAGGGGTTAATTAGAGCAAGATAGTATTTAGAATCTAATAAAAATGCCAACAACATCTTATTAGGTACAAATATAGCGGTGTCCTGTCCACACTACGGACAGCTTTTTATTTAACCATAATTGAGTAATTTTCAATCTAAATCTGCCTGTTTTTTACGGACAGTTTAAATTTGCAAATTTTTATTTAAATCATACCGCTTATTTATGCCTGTATTTGTTATTTTGAGACCAAACGTCATTTGGCATTTTTCCCCTTTAAATTTTGGTGAGAGCGTTGGTTGTTGTACCAAAATTTACACTGCGTTAAAAAGCTGTTTAACGTAAAATAACTTTCAATATAATACGTTTTAATCATTGGTTTAAGCGTTCTATTCTACCGTTACACCAAGGTGAAGCTATAGGAGTGTTTTTTTGATATTGACTAATTTAAAAAAGCCTAGATTTACAAATCTTAGTATAAATGAAAGGGGAACAAAACTCCCCTTTTGTTTATTTTTAAAAGTTCAACAACACGACCTCATCACAAATAACCCCAATATCAACCATTGTTCCAATAGGGATATCTTGACGGTGGTAAGCGGTAAGATGTAACTCATTTATTGCAATATTATAGCGATATTGTTGCCCTAGAAATAATTTTTTAATCACTTTCCCTTTGCCTTGAGAATTAAGATTTATCGCAATTTGTTCAGGGCGAACAAGCCATTGATACTTTCCTTTTAGATAAGTAATTTTATCAAAATAGTGTTTATCTAAAATGGTATTTAAGTGATGTTCATCTATCACTTCACAATCTAAATAATTCGTTTCACCTAAAAAATCCGCCACAAACTTATTATGGGGCTTACTATAAAGGGTTGTTGGTGTTTCATATTGTACGATTTTTCCTTGATCCATAATCGCAATTCGATCCGCAAAAGCAAAAGCCTCTTCTTTACTGTGAGTCACAAAAATAGCGGGGACATTTTGAGTTTTTAAAATCGCTTTAATTTCATCAATCATCTCATAACGAGTTTGGGTATCAATATTGGAAAAAGGTTCATCAAGTAACAGTAATTTAGGATTACACACTAATGAACGAGCAATTGCCACTCGCTGTTGTTGTCCGCCTGATAACTCGTAAGGATAACGTTGTTCAAAACCTTGTAATTTAACGGTTTCTAACACTCGCTCAGTAGCAAATTGTTGCTCTTTTTTGGAAAGTTTGCTTAATCCAAATTGAATATTTTCAGCTACCGTTAAATGTGGAAAAAGTGCATAATCTTGAAAAATAAAGCCAATTTGTCGATTTTCCACCGCAACAGTATTCAAATTTTGATTGGCAAGAGTAATAGTGCCTTGCTTAATTTCCAGTAAACCTGCAATGGCTTTTAAAAGCGTTGTTTTTCCACAGCCACTTGCACCAAGCAAACAAATAATCTCATTTTCTTCCACTTGTAAATCTAAGTTTTTTAATACTTCTGTTGTACCAAATTGATAGCTAAGTTGTTGAATATCAAGTAATGTCATTGTGATGCTCTTTTTGTGATTGTGAAATAAGGGAACGAGTTAGCCAAATAACGGGAATGATACCAATAATGACCAAAATTACTGCAGACAGTGCTGCTTCTTCCAGTTGCTCTGTTGAAGTTAAATTAAACAAATAAGTGGCAAGGGTTTCAAAGTTAAAAGGACGTAATAATAGTGAAGCATTAAGCTCTTTCATACACTCAATAAACACCATTAAACCTGCAGTAATAATGCCCTTTGATATAAGGGGGAAATGCACTTTTGTGAGCATTTTTATGCCATTTTTACCCATTGTTTGGCTTGCCATATCTAAGGATGGTGAGATTTTACTTAGGGAGTTATCGATACTCCCAATTGCCATTGCTAAAAATCGGATGACATAAGCAATAATTAACGCAAAAATCGACCCTGAAAAAATTAATCCAACAGGGGGAAGATCTAATAATTTGAGTAACCAATGCAATTTATGATCCGCCAAATTTAAAACTGACAATAACCCTATCGCCAAGACTGTACCAGAAATCGCATAGCCCATTGAGGACACTTGTAATGATAATCGAGATAAATTCTGTTCAACAGGGGTTCTTTGTGAAAACCGTGCAGTAAAATGTAAAATTAATGCCAATATAATCGCAATTATCGAAGCGATAGCGGATACTTGTAAACTATTTTTTGCAAATTCTAAAAAGCCTGAGTTCCAAGACTGCTCAAAATAATGAAATGACCAATAAAGTAAACGTCCAAAAGGAATAAAAAAAGCAAGGCTTAGCAATGAACCACACCATAAATAAGCAAAAAATAACCCTTTACCACGCAACTGTTTTTGATGCACTTTTTGTTCATAACCACGTTGATAAATTTTTTGTTTACGGCGACTGTAATTTTCTACTGAAATCAGTAAAAAAATAATAAATAACATAAATACAGCAATACGACTTGCCGTACCAAAATCACCAAAACCTAACCAAGAATCATAAATGGCGGTGGTTAAAGTGGAAACAGCAAAATAAGAAACAGTGCCAAAATCCCCTAAGGTTTCCATTGCAACTAAACTTATTCCTACCACAATTGCTGAACGAATAAGAGGAAAAGTCACTTTTGTAAATAAACGTAAATTTTTTGCCCCTAAAATTTTAGCGCTTTGTAATAAGTTTTCAGACTGCTCAAGCAGTGCTACTCGTACCACTAAAAAAATATAAGGATACAACACAAGAGCTAAAATAAAACACGCCCCATACATTGTTCTCGCTTGTGGAAACCAATAATCCTGAGCATTTTGCCAACCAAAAATATCTCGCAATAGGGTTTGAATTTCACCTGAATAATCTAATAAATCCGTATAAATATACGCACTTAAATACGCTGGAATAGCAAGAGGCAAACACAGAAGCCATTGTAAACTTTGTTTACCTTTAAATTGGTAACTGGAAACAATCCAAGCAGAGGGAAGAGCAAAAAAAAGTGCAAACCCTACCGTTCCAAGCACTAATAAACCAGAATTAACCACATAAATTCCCAGTGTGGTATTCCATAAGTGAATTAGGTTATCGATCTCACCATCAAAGGAGTTATAAACAATAGCAACCAAAGGTAGCAAAACCATTGTGGTAATAAGAAGAGAGCTAAATTTCCAAATAAAATAGGGGTTTTTCATAGTGTTAAATCACAAAATTTTAAGATACTTGGCTATAAAAGATTCATAGTTTAAAATGAAACTTAATCGCAAAATGACGATTATACTATAAAAATGACTAAAATTTATTTTTCAATATTAAACTTTACTTTGTCAATAAACTTGATTTTCATTTTACAAAATTTAATGCCGTTTCAACCACTTCTATTCCCGCTCCCTGTTTATGAGCATTTTCACTGAGGTGACGTCGCCACTGCTTAGCACCTCGACAACTTTGAAACGCATTTAACATTGGTCGAATCATATGATTTAAAAAAACACCTTTAGAAAGTTGTTGTTCAATATAAGGAAACATTTTTTCTACCGCTTCCATTGGTGTGACAATAGGAGCAGTTTCATCAAAAATAGTTTGATCAATATAACCTAATAAAGTGGGATTTTGAAACGCTTCTCGCCCTACCATTACACCATCAACAAATTGTAAATGGCGTTTGATTTCTTCAATGGTTTTAATTCCTCCATTGATGCTAATATTCAAATGAGGAAACGCTTTTTTGAGTTGATAGACTCGCTCATAATCTAAAGGAGGCACTTCACGGTTCTGTTTGGGGCTTAACCCAGACAGCCAAGCCTTACGTGCGTGAACAATAAAATCATCACAAACAGGCTCTACTTTTTCAATAAAATCACACAAAAATTCATAACTATCTAATTCATCAATACCAATACGGTGTTTAACGGTAACAGGGATAGCAACTTCATTTTTCATTGCTTCAATACATTGTGCTACCAATTTAGCGTTTGCCATTAAACAAGCGCCAAACATTCCATTTTGAACACGATCTGAAGGACAACCTACATTAAGGTTAATTTCAATATAACCTCGTTGCTCCACTAACTTTGCACACTGTACAAGTTGTTGTGGATCACTTCCCCCAAGTTGTAATGCAACAGGGTTTTCTGCAGGATCAAACGCCAGTAAATCGTATTTTGCGTTTAAAATAGCGGGAGCTGTGATCATCTCGCTATAAAGTAAAGCGTGCTGAGTAAATTGTCGATGAAAATAGCGACAATGGGAAGTTGTCCAATCAAGCATTGGTGCAACAGAAAAACGTCCACGATAGTTGTTGTTTAGCATATATTTAGTATTGTGTTTAGTATTGAGATCGATTAAGCGGTGACATTTAATCAAAAATTTGCAAATTTTTATTCAAATGTGACCGCTTGTTTATTCTGAAAAATTAGTAATAAGAATGCTCACCCGCTTGATGTTCAGTCGCATCTTGTACACCTTTGATTTCATCACCAAAAAGACTAATTAGTTGTTTTTCGATTCCTTCTTTTAAGGTCACATCAATCATTGAACAACCGTTACAACCACCGCCAAATTGTAATATAACAATTCCATCATCTGTCAGCTTGACTAACGTTGCCATTCCACCGTGATTGGCAAGTTGTGGATTAATTTGAGTTTGAAGAACATAATCAATACGTTCAATAAGTGGTGCATCATCTGATACTTTGGGCATTTTGGCATTAGGGGCTTTCATTGTAAGCTGAGCACCAAGTTCATCAGTCACATAATCAATTTCTGCATCGTCTAGAAAATTAATACTGATTTCATCAATAAAAGCAGAAAAAGGTGCAAATTTTACTTCTGTATCAGATTTTTCAACAGCATCAGCTGGACAATAAGAAACCCCGCATTCTGCACGTGGTGTCCCTGGGTTGACAACAAAAATACGAATGTTTGTTCCCTCTTCTTGCTGTGCTAATAATTTTTTAAAATGATTTTGTGCGGCTTCCGAGATATTAATATTCATTTAAATTCCATCATTACTTTAAAAGATATATCATTCTACCTGTGAATATTAAATTTGACCAGTATCAAATTTTAAGTATTTTTGTTGATATATTGTTACGTATTGTTAAAATTTTTCATTAAAAAAGAGAAAAAAGTGACTTTTTAAGTGGAACTCTAAGGGCTTTTTTAGGTAGAATAGCGTGTTTATTTTTATTTTATGATTTTATCAGGAATATAAATAGTAAGATAAAAAATCAGAGTTTGAGAAATTAACAGGGTGATTTAAGAGTAAGTGGGGAAATGTTTATTCTTATTTTTAACTTTGGCTCAATAGTGGGATTGCAATTTTGCAATCATTGTATTAACCCAACAAAAAGTAGTGCAAATAATGATGATTACAATTAAACAAGGCTTGGATCTTCCTATTAATGGAAAACCAGCACAGGTAATCCAAGACGGTAATACCGTGAATGAAGTTGCGATACTGGGTGAAGAGTATGTGGGAATGCGTCCTTCGATGAAAGTTCGAGTGGGCGATGTTGTAAAAAAAGGTCAAGTTCTTTTTGAAGATAAGAAGAATTTAGGCGTTGTTTTTACAGCTCCAGCAAGCGGTAAAATCACAGCGATTAATCGTGGTGAAAAACGTGTTCTTCAATCAGTTGTAATTAGCGTTGAGGGTTCGGAGCAGATTACTTTTTCTCGTTATGATGTATCAGAACTTAGTACATTAAATGCAGATCAAGTGAAACAAAATTTAGTAAATTCAGGTATGTGGACAGCATTTCGTAGTCGTCCATTTAGTAAAATTCCGGCAATTGACAGTAAACCTTCCTCAATTTTTGTGAATGCAATGGATACTAATCCATTAGCCGCAAATCCTGAAGTGATCTTAAAAGCACATTGGCAAGATTTTATCAATGGTTTAACTGTATTAGGTCATTTAGATGAGAGCCCTATCCATCTTTGTAAAGCAGGTGGAAGTAATATTCCAACCGTCGATTTACCCAATTTAAAAATTCACGAATTTGAAGGTCCACACCCAGCAGGGTTAAGTGGTACACATATTCACTTTATTGATCCTGTCAGTATTTCTAAATCAGTTTGGTATATTAATTATCAGGATGTAATTTCTATCGGTCGTTTATTCACGAGCGGTGAATTATGTGCTGAACGTATAATTTCTTTGGCTGGACCTCAAGTAAAAGAACCTCGTTTAGTGAAAACGTGTGTGGGAGCAAACCTTTCTCAATTGACTCAAAATGAGTTAAAAGAAGGAGATAATCGAGTTATTTCAGGTTCTGTATTAAGCGGAGCAAAAGCAGAAGGTCCTGTTGATTATTTAGGGCGTTATGCTTTGCAAGTTTCAGTGCTAGCTGAAGGACGTCAAAAAGAATTATTTGGTTGGATTATGCCAGGTAAAGAGAAATTCTCTATCACACGTACAACCTTAGGTCATTTCAGTAAAAAATTATTTAATTTTAATACTGCTTTACACGGTGGTGAACGTGCAATGGTGCCAATCGGTGCTTATGAACGCGTGATGCCATTAGATATCATTCCAACATTATTATTACGTGATTTAGCTGCTGGCGACACTGATTCTGCACAGAACTTAGGCTGCTTAGAGTTGGATGAAGAAGATTTGGCACTTTGTACCTTTGTTTGCCCAGGTAAAAATGAGTACGGTCCTCTCTTGCGTCAGGCGTTAGAAAAAATTGAGAAGGAAGGTTAAGATGGGATTAAACAATCTTTTTGAAAAAATGGAACCTGCCTTTCATAAAGGTGGAAAGTATGAAAAATTCTATACTTTATTTGAAGCAGCTTATACCATTTTTTATACACAAGGAACAGTAACCAAAAAAGATTCTCACGTTCGTGATGCATTAGATTCAAAACGAATGATGATTATTGTTTGGTTAGCTCTGTTTCCTGCAATGTTTTATGGAATGTTCAATGTAGGTGAACAAGCCATTGCTGCTACACATCATTTGGGATCATTAGCAGATAGTCTTGTAAATAACTGGCACTACGGTTTATCAAATATGTTAGGGGCAACCTTAAGCAATGATGCTGGTGTATTTAGTAAAATGCTGTTAGGCGCAACCTATTTTCTTCCTATTTATTTAACCATTTTCTTAGTGGGTGGTTTCTGGGAAGTCGTATTTGCAATGGTGCGTGGTCACGAAATTAATGAAGGTTTCTTCGTTACTTCTATTTTACTCGCATTGATTGTTCCACCAACATTACCATTATGGCAAGCAGCATTAGCCGCAACCTTTGGTGTGGTTGTAGCCAAAGAAGTATTTGGCGGTGTAGGTAAAAACTTTATGAACCCTGCATTAGCGGGTCGTGCATTTTTATTCTTTGCTTATCCAGCTCAAATTTCAGGGGATATGGTTTGGACTGCTGCAGATGGTTTTTCTGGTGCAACTGCTCTTTCCCAATGGGCGGCTGGTGGTCAAGGCGCATTAACGCATTCAGTAACAGGTCAATCTATTACTTGGATGGATGCATTCTTAGGCAACATTCCAGGTTCTATGGGTGAAGTCTCAACCTTAATGCTTATAATTGGTGCCGCAATCATTGTCTTTACACGTATTGCTTCTTGGCGAATTATTGCTGGTGTAATGATCGGTATGATTGCAACATCGACATTATTCAATTTTATTGGCTCAGAAACTAACTCAATGTTTGCAATGCCTTGGTATTGGCATTTAGTATTAGGTGGTTTTGCACTTGGTATGTTCTTTATGGCAACTGACCCTGTGTCTGCATCATTTACCAATAAAGGCAAATGGTGGTATGGAGCATTAATCGGTACAATGTGTGTCATTATTCGTGTAGCAAACCCAGCATACCCAGAAGGTATGATGTTAGCCATTTTATTCGCTAACTTGTTTGCACCATTATTTGACTATGTTGTTGTTCAAGCTAATATCAAACGTCGGAGAGCTCGTAATGTTTAAGAATAAAGATAGCATTGGCGGAACAATTTCAATTGTTGTTCTGTTAAGTTTAGTTTGTTCAATTATTGTAGCTGGATCGGCAGTATTATTAAAATCAGCACAAGAAGAACAAAAAGCATTGGATAAACAAAAAAACATTTTAAATGTGGCAGGTTTGTTAAAAGGCGATGTAACTAAAAAAGAAGTGAAGCAAATTTATACTAAAAACATTGAACCTCGAATTGTAGATTTGGCAACAGGGGACTATGTTGAAGGTATTAAAAACTTTGATGCAAAAGTGGCAGCAAAAGATCCTGCTCAAAATGTTAAAATTTTACCTAATGATGATAAAGCCAGCATTCGCACTCGTGCAAAATATGCAGAAGTATATCTTGTAAAAGGTGAAGATAATCAATTAAACCAAGTTATTGTTCCTATTTATGGAACAGGCTTATGGTCTGTGATGTATGGTTTTATTTCTATTCAACCAGATGGAAATACTATCAATGGTATTACATACTATGAGCAAGGTGAAACACCAGGATTAGGTGGTGAGATTGAAAATCCAAAATGGCAAGCTCAGTTTAAAGGTAAAAAATTACTGAATGAACAAGGTGAGTCTGCTATCACTATCGCAAAAGGTGGTTCATCAGACAAAGAGCACGGAATTGATGCATTATCAGGTGCAACCTTAACGTCTCGTGGAGTTGATGGTACATTTAAATACTGGTTTAGTAAAAATGGCTTCGGTCCATATTTAGCAAAACTCAAAGCAGGAGCTAACTAATGGCAGATAAATCAAATATGAAAAAGTTATTGTTATCACCAGTAATGGATAATAACCCAATTGCATTGCAAATTTTGGGTATCTGTTCTGCGTTAGCAGTAACGACAAAATTAGAAACTGCAGTGGTAATGACATTTGCGGTAATTTTTGTAACAGCATTCTCAAACTTGTTTATTTCAATTATCCGTAACTATATTCCTAATAGTGTGCGTATTATTGTGCAAATGGCAATTATTGCATCATTAGTAATTTTGGTTGACCAAATATTACGTGCTTATGCTTATGGTTTGTCTAAACAGCTTTCGGTATTCGTTGGTTTGATTATTACAAACTGTATCGTAATGGGACGTGCAGAAGCCTTTGCAATGAAATCTGCACCATTAGAAAGTTTTGTGGATGGTATCGGAAATGGTTTAGGTTATGGTGCAATTCTTGTGACTGTTGCCTTTATTCGTGAGCTAATTGGTTCAGGAAAATTATTTGGAATGACTGTTTTCCAAACCATTCAAGATGGTGGTTGGTATCAAACAAATGGCTTGTTCTTACTTGCTCCAAGTGCGTTCTTTATCATCGGTTTTTTAATTTGGGGGCTTCGTACTCTCAAACCTGAACAAGTGGAGAAATAATAATGGAACATTATATTAGTCTATTTGTAAAATCTGTATTTATTGAAAATATGGCACTGTCTTTCTTCCTTGGTATGTGTACATTCCTTGCGGTATCTAAAAAAGTATCAACTGCTTTTGGTTTAGGTATTGCAGTAATCGTGGTTTTAGGTATTTCAGTACCTGTAAACCAATTAGTTTATGTTCACGTACTAAAAGAAAATGCACTTGTTGAAGGGGTTGATTTAACCTTCCTTAACTTTATTACCTTTATCGGTGTTATCGCTGCATTAGTACAAATTCTAGAAATGTTTTTAGATAAGTTTGTACCAGCACTTTATAATGCATTAGGTATTTTCTTACCGCTAATCACTGTAAACTGTGCAATTTTTGGTGGTGTATCATTTATGGTACAACGTGAATATAATTTTGCAGAATCAGTGGTTTACGGTATTGGCGCTGGTACAGGTTGGATGTTAGCCATCGTTGCTCTTGCAGGGATCACAGAGAAGTTAAAATATGCGGATATTCCAGCAGGACTTCGTGGTTTAGGAATTACCTTTATTACCGCTGGTTTAATGGCATTAGGATTTATGTCATTTTCAGGTATTCAACTATAAGGAGCATATCGAATGAGTAATTTTATTTTCGGTATTATCGTATTTACTGCAATCGTATTTGCATTAGCCGCACTTATTTTAGTGGCTAAATCAAAATTAGTAGATTCAGGCGATATTACCATTTCAATCAATGATGATCCTGAAAAAGCAATTACATTACCTGCTGGAGGAAAACTACTAAATGCACTAGGTAGCAAAGGTATTTTTGTTTCTTCAGCTTGTGGGGGCGGTGGCTCTTGTGGTCAATGTGTGGTTAAAGTAAAAAGTGGTGGAGGTGAAATCCTACCAACTGAGCTTTCGCATATTACTAAACGTGAAGCACAAGAGGGTTATCGCTTATCTTGTCAAGTTAGTGTAAAAAGCAATATGGATGTTGAGTTACCAGAAGAGATCTTTGGTGTAAAAAAATGGGAATGTACCGTTATTTCTAACGATAATGAGGCAACCTTTATCAAAGAGCTTAAGTTGGCAATTCCTGATGGTGAAGATGTGCCATTCCGCGCGGGTGGTTACATTCAAATCGAAGCTGAACCACATACTGTGGCTTATAAAGATTTTGATATTCCAAAAGAGTACCACGAAGATTGGGACAAATTTGATTTATGGCGTTATGTATCTAAGGTTGATGAGCCTATCGTACGTGCTTACTCAATGGCTTCATACCCAGAAGAGAGAGGCATTATTATGCTAAACGTACGTATTGCAACGCCTCCTCCTCGTAACCCAGATGTTCCACCGGGTCAAATGTCATCATACATTTGGTCACTTAAAGCAGGTGATAAAGTCACAATTTCAGGTCCATTTGGTGAATTCTTTGCGAAAGACACCGATGCTGAAATGGTATTTATCGGTGGTGGTGCGGGTATGGCACCAATGCGTTCACATATCTTTGACCAACTAAAACGTTTGAAATCAAAACGTAAAATGTCATTCTGGTATGGTGCAAGATCAAAACGTGAAATGTTCTATGTAAATGATTTTGATACGCTTGCAAAAGAGAATGAAAACTTTGAATGGCACGTAGCACTTTCAGATCCACAACCTGATGATAATTGGACTGGTTACACGGGCTTTATTCACAATGTGCTTTATGAAAACTACTTAAAAGATCACGAAGCACCAGAAGATTGTGAATACTATATGTGTGGACCTCCAATGATGAATGCAGCTGTAATTGGTATGCTAAAAGATCTAGGTGTTGAAGATGAAAACATCCTACTTGATGATTTCGGTGGCTAATTAAAAAATAATTATTTATTGAAATTTAATAGTATTATCACAACCCCAAAATTTAAATATTATTTTGGGGTTCTTTGTATCAATAAATAATAAGATAGCGGTAAGATATTTATTATTTTTTGCAAATTCTTACATTTATCTACCCGCTATAGTCACAAAAAATAAGTTTATTACAAAAAATAAAATTTAATAATTAATCAGTAGCAACTAATGATTGTGACTTTTGTCGCAATTCGTTAAAATCGCGTTCTACTTTCAATAATACAAAAATCAGAGAAAATTTTTTATGGCAGAAAAACGTTACGATGCAGATGAGATAACCGTTCTTAAAGATCTTGAACCTGTTCAGCTTCGTCCAGGAATGTACACTGATACCACTCGTCCTAATCATTTAGGGCAAGAAGTGATTGATAATAGTGTCGATGAAGCATTAGCAGGATTTGCAACCCAGATTGATGTTATTCTACATAAAGATAATTCTCTAGAAGTCATTGATGACGGACGTGGTATGCCTGTGGATATTCATTCCTCTGAAAAAATTTCAGGGGTGGAATTAATTCTAACCAAACTTCACGCAGGCGGTAAGTTCTCCAATAAAAATTACACTTTTTCAGGTGGTTTACACGGTGTAGGAATTTCAGTGGTAAATGCCCTTTCAGAACGTGTTGAAGTAACAATCAAGCGTGATGGTAAAGTGCATACTATTGCATTTTCAAATGGTGCAAAAATTGAAGAATTACAAGTGATTAAAAAGTGTTTAAAGCGTGATACGGGAACAACGGTTCGCTTTTATCCAAATCCAAAGTATTTTGATTCTGCTAAATTCTCCGTAAGCCGTTTACGTCATTTATTACGTGCCAAAGCAGTACTTTGTCCTAAACTAACTGTTAATTTCACAGATCATATCAACGATATTCAAGAAACTTGGTATTATGAAGATGGTTTATCCGATTATTTAACCGATGCCCTCAATGAATATGAAACATTGCCAAAAATACCTTTTACGGGAGATATTGTAGAAGAAACGGATGCATTAAGTTGGGCATTAAGTTGGTTGCCTGAAAATGGTGAATTGATTGCAGAAAGTTATGTAAACTTAATTCCAACATTGCAAGGTGGCACACACGTTAATGGGTTGCGTCAAGGATTATTAAATGCAATGGTAGAGTTTTGTGACTTCCGTAATCTTTTACCTCGTGGAGTAAAACTAACAGCAGATGATGTTTGGGGACGTTGTAGTTATGTACTTTCTCTAAAAATGCAAGATCCTCAATTTGCAGGGCAAACCAAAGAGCGTTTATCTTCTCGTCAAGCAGCGAGTTATGTTTCAAATATTGTAAAAGATGCTTTTAGTTTATGGCTTAACCAAAATGTGCAAGCAGGACAACAAATTGCAGAATTAGCCATTAGTTCAGCACAACGCCGTTTACGTGCCTCAAAAAAAGTGGTGCGTAAAAAATTGGTCAGTGGTCCTGCTCTACCCGGTAAACTCGCTGATTGTACCGCTCAAGATTTAACTCGCACCGAACTTTTCCTTGTGGAAGGAGATTCTGCAGGGGGGTCAGCGAAACAAGCTCGTGATAAAGAATTTCAAGCTATTTTACCGCTACGAGGTAAAATTCTAAATACGTGGGAAGTATCACCAGAGCAGGTGTTGGCCTCCAATGAAGTACACGACATTGCTGTGGCGTTAGGAATTGATCCTGATAGTGATGATTTAACTCAACTACGTTATGGCAAAGTGTGTATTCTTGCTGATGCAGATTCTGATGGTTTACATATCGCTACTCTACTTTGTGCCTTATTTTTACGCCATTTTCCAAAATTGGTTAAACAAGGACACGTTTATGTGGCAATGCCCCCTCTTTATCGTATTGATATCGGTAAAAACGAAGTACATTATGCTTTAGATGAAGTGGAAAAAGAAGCAATTTTAACACGTCTGGCGAACAAACGAGGCAAACCTAATGTACAACGCTTTAAAGGATTAGGTGAGATGAATCCAAGTCAATTACGTGAAACCACAATGGATCCAAGTACACGCCGTTTAGTACAGCTTACTTTTGATGAAACAGCACAAGCACTTGACATAGCAAGTGAAATTGAAGATGAACCAAATACTTTTGAGATAATGGATATGCTATTAGCAAAAAAACGCTCAGAAGATCGTAAGCAGTGGTTACAACGTCGAGGTGATGAAGCAGATTTAGCCGTTTAACCTATAAGATAAAGATAGATAAGTATATTTTTTGATACTTATTAAATAAAAAGGTCTAGATGTTTATCTAGACCTTTATCAGAAACCTTAAAACCATCTAGTCTAAACTTAGACAGTTCTTAAAGCATTTTGTTTATTGTTAAAGATTACTCTGCAACAACAACGATAGTCACTTCAGATGCAACTTCTGCGTGAAGTTGAACTTTAACAGTGTATTCGCCCAATGCACGAAGTGGACCTTCGCCTAAACGAACTTCACTCTTCGCTAATTCAACACCTGCTTTAGATACTGCATCAGCAATATCACGCGCACCAATTGAACCGAATAAACGACCATCTTCACCAGCATTAGATGCAACGGTAATTGCTTCTAGTGCATTCATTTGATCTGCTCGAGCTTGTGCTGCTACTAATACTGCTGCTGCTTTTGCTTCTAATTCAGCACGACGTGCTTCAAAATGTTCAATGTTTGCTTTAGTTGCCATAACTGCTTTACCCTGTGGGATTAAGTAGTTACGAGCAAAACCTGATTTAACATCTACTTGATCGCCCACACTACCTAGGTGAGCAATTTTGTCTAATAAAATAACTTGCATTTACTGATTCCTCTTCTTACTGATGATTGTCAGTGTATGGTAACAACGCAAGGTAACGAGCGCGTTTGATTGCACGTGCTAATTGACGTTGATACTTCGCACGAGTACCAGTGATGCGGCTTGGTACAATTTTGCCGCTTTCTGAAATGTAGTTCTTTAATGTAGCGATATCTTTGTAATCGATTTCAACAACATTTTCCGCTGTAAAACGGCAGAACTTACGACGACGGAAATAACGTGCCATAGTGGCTTCTCCTAATCTATAAATTCAATTTGCTCGGTATGTAAAACTAACTGGTTTAAACCGTTATAGTCTTTGTGAGTATGAATAAAACCTTTAATTCTCACTTTACAACCGACCGTAATATGTTTTGTTTGTGTACTAAATTGTTCTCCTGCCAATACTACCTTTATTTTACACCACACTTGGCGTTGTAAATTAACTTCTGTTCGATTAGAACGATGTTCTAAATAAAAACTATAAGTTGGTATTTTAGCTGGACTTAAGTTTTGTTTAACTCCTGTAACAACATTGCCAGTGAGTGTTAAACAATTCTCAACAAACAACTTACTCGCCCGCACCTTCTGGTTTAGCATCAGAAGCTTTACGCTCATCTTTTGCTTTAGCCATTGGAGATGCTTCTGTTACGGCGTGCTTAGTACGAATGATAACGTTACGAAGAACGGCATCATTAAAACGGAAGTTTGTTTCTAGCTCGTCGATTACTGCTTGAGGCGCTTCTACATTCATTAACACATAGTGTGCTTTGTGTAGTTTATTAATTGGGTACGCTAATTGACGGCGACCCCAATCTTCTAAGCGATGAACTTGACCATTTGCTTCTTTAATAGAAGTAGTATAACGTTCGATCATACCTGGTACTTGTTCGCTTTGGTCCGGATGAACCATAAAAACGATTTCGTAGTGACGCATATTGATCCTTACGGGTTAATCAGCCTTCGAGATAGCTCAGTCACAACGCTTTCGAAAGCAAGGATAAAAAATAAAAGTGTGACTGAAGGCAATATTATACGGATTATTTCTTTTTTCACAAGTAAAAATTTTGCAAAATGTTTAGTTAAACTGACCGCTTAGGAGTATAATGCGTCGTCAAATTTAAGGAACATAGAGATGAAATTCAACCGCCAACATTATTTAGAAAATATCCAAAAACTATTCAAACTATCCACCCCCATTTTTATCGCCCAGCTTTCAATGTCTGGAATGGGATTGTCTGATATTATTATGGCAGGATTAGTGAGTGATAATGATGTTTCCGCACTGGCGGTGAGTAACTCCATCTACTTCCCTCTTTTTCTTTTTGTGATTGGCGTAATTTATGCAATCACACCTATTGTTTCATATCTGAACGGCTCAGGACAACGTGAACTTATTGCACAACAAATTCGCCAAGGTTATTGGATTGTTTTTATATTAAGTATTCCTCTTATTATTATTTTTACCCATAGTCATTGGATTTTAGATTTTATGGAAACACCACCTGAATTTTCTATAAAATCACAACACTACCTTACTATTATGGCAATTGGCGTTATTCCTGCATTGCTAATGGTGAATTTACGTTGTTTAAACGATGGACTTTCCACCACCAAACCAGCAATGTTTATTACCTTTATTGGATTATTAGTCAATGTCCTCTTAAATTATATTCTTATTTTTGGAAAACTTGGCTTTCCAGAAATGGGGGCGGTTGGCTGTGGCGTGGCGACGACCATTGTAAACTGGGTTATGTTTTTACTCCTATTACACTATTGCTACACCACACCAAGTCAAAAAGATATTCACTTATTTGATAAATGGTTTGAACGCCCAAATAGCGCTATTTTATGTAAAATCACACGTTTAGGCTTACCTATTGCCTTTGCAACATTTACGGAAGTAATGCTATTTTCTGCCTCTGCATTATTGCTTTCTCCCCTTGGTGCTCAAGTGGTTGCCAGCCATCAAGTTGCCTTACAAACAAGCTCTCTGTTCTTTATGATCCCATTTTCATTTGGTATCGGTGTCAGTATTATGGTTGGGCAAGCTTTAGGTAGAAAAGATGTGGAAGAAGCAAAATATTTAAGCTACTACGCCATCGGTACAGCACTTATCTTAGCAAGTATTACGGCAGTTATTATTATTTTATTCAGTCACTGGATCCCTTATCTCTTTACCCAAAATGAAGTGTCGGTTGCAATGGCATCTTACTTACTTATTTTTGCTGCAATTTACCAACTTCCTGATGCTGTGCAGGCTGTATGTAATGGTATTTTAAGAGGCTATAAACATACTCGCTCTATCACTTACATAACCATATTTTGTTATTGGGGAATTGGAATGCCATTTGGGTATATTCTTTCTCGTACTAATTGGATTGTTGAACCTCTTGGAGCAAAAGGTTTTTGGATGATGTTCTGTGTTTCATTATTGATTGTTGCAGGATTATTTTTTTACCAAATGCGAAAAATTCAACGTATTCCTGCAAATGAACTAATTGATAAGCTAGAAAATATGAAATAAATAGTCAAAAATAAGCGGTTACATTGTAAGAAAAATTTGCAAATTTTTTCATACAAGTTACCGCTTTAATATAGAAACTTTCGCCTTCCACTTTAAATTTTATCCCATTTATCCAGTATTTCATTTCACAGCTTTATACTTTAACTAGCCAAACAATTTCTGTAAATAGTGTGCAACTGCTTCGTCTTTATTTGAACCAATAATTTCGTTTTGAGGGAGTTTGATTTTTAAATTTTGATCTGCATTACTCATAATACAGCCTTTACCTACTCTTGAAAGCATTTCAATATCATTTAATCCATCTCCAAATGCAATACAATCTGCCATAGTATAACCTTTTAATTTAACTAATTTTTCAAGAGCATTGGCTTTACAAACCCCTTTATTCATTACTTCTAAACAATAAGGTAATGAGCGAGTAATTTGTACTTGGTTACTATATTGTTGAATAATATATTGTTCAATTTGGTTTAAGTCATCTGCTTGTTTTGCTAAATAACATATTTTTTCAGTTTGTTTACTATGATGTGTAGAAAAATTGACTACTTTATAGCAGTAGCCAGATTCTATATGAAATTGTTTTAATTCTGGTATATCTTTATTAATAAACCAATCATCTCCTTGATAGGTATTAATACATACTTTTGTTTCATCAAAATCAATATTCATTAATTCAAAAGCAATTGTTTCAGGCAGATATTCGTTAGATAAAACCTCACCAGATAATTTATTTGTTCTCGCTCCATTTGAGGTAATTAACATTGCATCATCAAGATTAATTTTACTAATAATGTGTTTTACATCAGGATAATTTCGTCCTGTTGCTAAAAAAATATCTACACCTTTTTGAGCCAGCTGTTCAAGAATCTCAGTAGTAAAATTACCTATTTTATGATGAGTATTAAGAAGTGTTCCATCTAAATCTGAAACAATAGCTCGGAATGGGAGTGAATTTAACATATAAAATCCTTTTAAAAGGAATCAACATAAAAGAGCACGAATAGAAATACTCGTGCTATATTTTTTTGTTTAATAAAAATAAAGTTGAGTATTTTCATACTCAACCTAAAAAACTATTTTACACGAGATACATATTCACCAGAACGAGTATCTACTTTTATGACTTCTCCAATCTGGATAAATAATGGAACTCGAACTACAGCACCAGTACTTAAGGTTGCTGGTTTGCCACCTGTTCCTGCAGTATCGCCTTTCAAACCTGGATCTGTTTCAATTACTTCTAATTCAACAAAGTTTGGAGGTGTAACCACAATTGGGCTATCATTCCATAAAGTAATCACACAATCAGCTTGATCTACAAGCCATTTGTCATTATCCGCCACAGCTTTTGCATCGGCAGCAATCATATCAAATGTTTCTGGGTGCATAAAATACCAAAAATCTTCATCTTTATATGAATAATTATAGTTAGTATCCATTACATCTGCCGCTTCGACTGTTGAACCTGATTTAAAGTTGATTTCTAAAACCTTACCTGAAATCAATTTACGAATTCTTGTACGAGTAAAAGCTTGTCCTTTTCCTGGTTTTACAAATTCATTTTCAACGATGGTGCAAGGTTCACCGTCTTGAATAAATTTAAGACCTGGTTTGAAATCAGTTGTACTATAAGTTGCCATTTTATCCTCAAAATTAACTATCTAAATATATAAAAATTTATTATTAATACTATCTTAGTTTATACAGCTAGTATAAACTTTATGCTTTTGGAATGAAAGCTAAAATATTAACGTATATATGATACATCAAAATATAAAAATTGGCGAAAAAAAACCGCTATGGTTACAGGATTTAGCACAAGCATTTAATGATCCTATCGATCTCTTAAACTATTTAGAGTTCGATCCTAAAGAGTTTGAACAAGATTTATTAGCTCGCAAACTCTTTGCAATGCGAATACCACGTCCTTTTGCCCAAAAGATGCAAAAAAAAGATAAAAATGATCCACTATTTTTACAGGCGGTCACATCTTTGGAAGAATTTACAAAAATGGAAGGATTTACTACCGATCCACTTGAAGAGCAGGAATCCCCCGCTCCTAATATTTTACATAAATATCAGAACCGCTTGTTATTAATGATAAAAAATAGCTGTGCTATTAATTGTCGTTACTGCTTTCGTCGTCATTTTCCTTATGATGAAGTAAAAAATGGAAAAACGGTATGGGTAGAAAGTTTAAACTATATTCGAGAGCAGAGTGAGATCGAAGAAGTCGTGCTATCTGGAGGTGATCCGATGATGGCAAAAGATGAAGAATTTGATTGGCTAATTACTCAATTAGAAAAGATAACTCACATTAAAACACTGCGTATTCACTCTCGTGTACCAGTGGTTATTCCAAATCGAATTACTGAAAAATTATGCGATATATTTAAACAAACTCATTTAAATATTGTATTAGTTACCCATATCAATCACGCAAATGAAATAGATGAATACTTTGCTGAAAAAATGAAAATGTTACGTGATACGAATGTCACTTTACTTAATCAATCGGTATTGTTGAAAGGAGTAAACGATGATGCAAAAATTCTTAAAGCATTAAGCGATAAATTGTTTTCTATGTCTATTTTACCTTACTATCTACACGTATTAGACAAGGTTGAAGGAGCAAGTCATTTTTATATTGATGATAATCAAGCCTTTAAGATTTATAAGGAGCTACAACGTATTTCATCTGGCTATCTTGTGCCAAAGCTCGCAAGAGAAGAAGCGGGAAAACCAAATAAAACACTACTTGGATAATGAGCATAAAAAAGCCTCAACTATTTTAATATAATTGAGGCTTATTATTTAAATAATTAACGCCAAGCCTTAAACTGATTGATCAAGCCATTGGTTGAACTATCGTGGCTTGCGATCGTTTCATCATTTTCAAGTTCTGGAAGAATACGGTTCGCTAATTGTTTACCTAATTCAACCCCCCATTGGTCAAAGCTATAAATGTTGAAAATAACGCCTTGTACGAAAATTTTGTGTTCATACATCGCAATCAATGCCCCTAAGCTATAAGGTGTGATTTTTTGTACTAAAATTGAGTTGGTTGGACGGTTACCTTCAAACACTTTAAATGGTACGATTTCCGCCACTTCTTCAAGGGTTTTACCTGCGTCTAAAAATTCTTTTTCAACTACTTCTTTTGATTTACCAAAAGCCAACGCCTCTGTTTGTGCGAAGAAGTTTGAAAGTAATTTACTGTGATGATCCGATACTTGGTTGTGTGTTTGTGCTGGTGCAATAAAATCACAAGGAATAATTTTAGTTCCTTGGTGGATCAACTGATAGAACGCGTGCTGACCATTTGTACCCGGTTCGCCCCAAATAATTGGGCCTGTTTGGTGTGTCACCACTTTGCCATCACGTCCAACATATTTACCGTTTGATTCCATATTTCCTTGTTGGAAGTAGGCTGCAAAACGGTGTAAATATTGGTCGTAAGGTAAAATTGCTTCAGTTTCAGCCCCTAAGAAATTGCTGTTCCAAATACCAATTAAGGCTAAAAGTGTTGGGATATTTTGCTCAACAGGTGCAGTTAAGAAATGCTGATCCATTTTATGCGCCCCTTCAAGCAACTGCTCGAAGTTTTCAAAACCGATAGATAACGCAATAGAAAGCCCGATTGCTGACCATAATGAATAACGTCCGCCAACCCAGTTCCAGAATTCAAACATATTTTCAGTATCAATACCAAATTTTGCCACTTCGGTTGCATTGGTTGAAAGTGCCACAAAGTGTTTTGCTACCGCACTTTCATCTTTCGCACTGGCTAATAACCAATCACGTGCTGAATGTGCATTTGTCATTGTTTCTTGTGTCGTAAAAGTTTTTGATGCCACTAACACAAGAGTCGTTTCAGGGTTACATTTTTTCAAGGTTTCTGCGATATGCGTACCGTCCACGTTAGACACAAAGTGCATTGTTAAATGATTTTTATATGGACGTAACGCTTCGGTAACCATATAAGGGCCTAAATCTGAACCACCGATACCAATGTTAATCACATCAGTAATCGCTTTATCTGTATAGCCTTTCCACTCGCCAGAAATTACACGCTCACAAAAACCTTTCATTTTTGCTAATACCGCATTTACCTCTGGCATTACATCGTTACCGTCCACCATAATTGGCGTATTAGCACGATTACGCAATGCAACGTGTAACACCGCACGATCTTCGGTACGGTTAATTTTTTGACCAGAGAACATCGCTTGTTTTGCAGATTCAAGCTGACACTCTTCCGCTAATTTATACAACAAATCTAAGGTTGTTTGATTGAGCGCATTTTTTGAAAAATCCACTAACATTTGATCTTCAAATTGACGTGAATAGCTATCAAAACGCTGATTATCCTGTGCAAATAACTCTGCGATAGTTAAATTTTCCGCTTTATGTTGCTCTAATTGAGCCCATGCAGTTGTTTGAGTTGGATTGATATTTTTCATTTAATTTCCTTATACGAGATTTAATATTGAAATTGGTACTTATATTTTGATAGTGCATAATTTTAGCTGAATTAGCGCATAATTGTAAGGTATTAATTCAATCAATAATTTCAATCAATAATTTCAATCATTATTCTTTTTTGAATGAAATGGCGATCATAATATTAAAAAGTAAAAATGCGATGAGGATCGCAAAAATTAAAAAATATTTATTGTTCTTTTAGATATACTGTCATAAAAAATCAAGGATAATCCAATGAATAAAATAGCTGAGCACTTTGATATCAAATCCAAAATCTACACCATAAGAAATAAACAAGTAATGTTAGATAGAGATCTCGCTTCACTTTATGGTGTAGAACTCAAAAGATTAACAGAACAAGTTAAAAGAAATATTGCTCGATTTCCTGAACATTTCAGATTTCAACTCACTCAACAAGAATATGAAAATTTAAGGTCGCAATTTGCGACCTTAAGATCTGGCGAAGAAAATAATACTTGGGGAACTCACACAAAATATTTACCCTATGTTTTTACCGAACAAGGTGTGTCAATGCTAAGTGCTGTTTTAAGAAGTAGTACCGCAATAGAAGTCAGTATAAAAATAATTGATAGCTTTGTTACAATGAGAAAATTTATTGCTCAAAATGGTGATATTTTTAAACGAATTGAAACACTAGAACAAAGCCAACTTATTACCAACACGAATATCGATAAGATTTTCAAAGCACTAGAAAATAAAGAGCAAATTCAACAACAAGGTATTTTCTTTAATGGTCAAATTTTTGATGCACATAAATTTGTATCTGATTTAATTAGAAAAGCACAAAAACACATTGTACTCATTGATAACTATATTGATGATTCAACTTTGACACTTTTTCAGAAAAACCAACGTATAAATGTCACTATTTATACTCATTCAATGAACAAAACCTTAAAACTTGATTTAGAAAAATATAATCAGCAATACAAAAAAATAGACATTCAAATAAATAAAAATTTTCACGATAGATTTTTAATTATTGATGATAAAGATATTTACCTTATTGGTGCGAGTTTAAAAGATTTGGGTAAAAAAGTGTTTGGGTTTTCATTATTAAAGGATATTGACGTGAATTTTTATAAAAAAATATAGACAGGGCATCCCCATCTATATCTTAAAATTTGTAAATTCTACAAAAAATCTACCCGCTTATTTCTGCTCTGCTGAATTTATTTCATCCAAACGTTTTTCTAATTCATTTAATTTTTCACGGGTACGCAATAAAACCTGTGATTGCACATCAAATTCTTCACGAGTAACCACATCTAACTTTGATAATTGTGCTTGTAAAATTTGTTTGAATTTTTCTTCTAAATCGCTACCGACATTTTTTAGACCTTGTGGTAATGAATTATGAAGTTGTTGTGCGATATTTTCTAATTTTTTAGGATCTAACATTCTTTTCTCCTTACTTAATTTGAGAGATAAGCGGTTACATTCTTGTAAAAATTTACAATTAACGTACCGCTTACCTTTTTCGTTCTTTACTTTTTATTTTTTACTTTTCTTAATAAACTTCATCAAACGCTTACGTTTTCTTAATTGGTTTGGTGTTAATTTATTACGTTTACCTGCAAAAGGATTTTCCCCTTCTTGGAATTGAATACGTATCGGCGTACCAATTACTTTCAGACTTTTACGGAAATAGTTTGATAAATAACGTTTATAAGAATCTGCTAATTTTTCTACTTGGTTGCCGTGTACCACAATGATCGGCGGATTGTAACCACCGGGGTGAGCATACTTTAATTTCACACGGCGACCATTGACCAATGGAGGTTGATGATCATCAATGGCAATTTTTAAGACACGAGTCAGCATAGATGTCGTCATTTTTTGGGTTGCACAACCATAAGCCTCTTTAATTGAACCAAATAAACTACCCACACCACTGCCGTGCAATGCAGAAATAAAATGCACTCGAGCAAAATCAATAAAATTTAAACGGCGATCCAGTTCTGATTTTACAAATTCTTTATCATCGTGGCTCATTCCATCCCATTTATTGACCACAATCACAAGTGAACGTCCTGCATTTAAAATAAAACCTAACAGTGATAAATCTTGATCTGAAATACCATCACGTGCATCAATGGTTAATAACACCACATTCGCATCTTGAATGGCTTTTAAGGTTTTAATAACAGAGAATTTTTCAACCGCTAAATTGACCTTTCCACGCTTACGTACACCAGCAGTATCAATAATAGTGTATTTCTGATCATCGCGTTCCATTGGGATGTAAATACTATCGCGTGTCGTACCCGGTAAATCATAAACCACTACACGATCTTCACCCAAAATTCGGTTAGTTAAGGTTGATTTCCCTACATTTGGACGACCAACAATTGCAATTTTAATATTTTGATCATATTCTTGCTCTTCGTTTAACGCTTCATCTAATAATGCCGTATCTTCTTCATTATTAAAATCAAAATCACGTTCCCATTCATCAATTTCTTGGCTTTCTACTTCTTCCGCTTCAACGCCTTGTTCAACCTTTTCAGCCAAAGGAATAAGTACTTGTTCGATAAGTTGGTTTACGCCACGCCCTTGTGATGCGGCAATTTGTTCAATTTCGCCTAAGCCCAGTTGATAAAATTCGGCACAATGTGAATTTGCATCAATACCATCAACTTTATTTGCTACCACAACAGTCGTTTTTTCACGAGCTCGCAAATATTGTGCGATACCAATATCAGCAGGCACCAAACCCGCTCGGGCATCCACCATAAAGAAAACAACATCGGCTTCATCAATCGCAAGTAACGATTGTTCCGCCATTTTTTCTTCCACGCCCTCTTCCGTACCGTCAATACCGCCAGTATCAATTACGATAAAATCGTGTCCATTGATATGAGCTTGACCATATTTACGATCTCGGGTTAAACCGGGAAAGTCTGCAACTAACGCATCACGAGTACGGGTTAAGCGATTAAAAAGTGTGGATTTTCCCACATTTGGACGCCCAACGAGCGCAATAACAGGTGTCATATAGATTTTTACCTTTAGAGTTTCTTTAATAGTTCGACATTATAACAAAAATCACTAAATTATATACGACCATTTTTAACAAATTGTTTTTAGTTGAATTTTAGACAGGGGGGGTATAATAGTTTGATTAAATTGTCAATACCTAAAATGAAGGAATTTCATATAAATGAATACTAAAAATAACAAGAAAACAACAGTTGCAACACTATTATTTTTATCACTCACAACGAGTTTTGCTTTTGCGGAACCAAGTCAACAAGAACAAATAGATGCTCTTATAAAACAAGTAGAAGGATTGCAAAAGCAACTGCAAAAGCTAACGGCACAACCGAAAATACAAACTTATGCAACTACGACACCTGACAGTACTGATGACCCAGCCAAAAATGGCACAGGCACAGGTTCGATTGTTTTAAACAATGGAACAGCAGAAGGAACAAATTCTATTGTTGGTGGAAGTTCTAAAAACAGTATTGAGGGCAACGATAATATAAATTCTGCTGTTATTGGTGGAAATAAAAACAAGATTATAGGTAGCAAACAATATAATGGTATTTTTGCAGGATATAATAATACCATTACTAATGCCAATCATCGTAATGCTATTATTGGTGGACAAGAATCAGAGATAATAGGGACTGATAATAAGCAAGGCTTTGACAATGTTATTATCGGTGGAGGTAATACTGATGGTGGTGGAAATTCAATTACCGATGGAGATAATAATTCGATTATAGGCGGATACAACAATAAAATTACTGGTGTTGCAGATAGAAATTATCAAGATGATAATATCATATTAGGTGGACATACGAATGCAATAACTAAAACAGCGAAGGACTCTGCTATCTTAGGAGGAGCTGGAAATGTTGCAAGTGGAAAAGCTTCTGTTGTTATCGGCGGTGGCTTTTATGAAAGTGGAAAAGTTGTAGGAAATACAGCCGCAGGATTAAATTCTTCTGTTATGGGTGGTGTTGAAAATAGTGTAAGTGCAACAGGTTTTCGTTCTAGTGTTATTGGTGGTTACAAAAATAGCGTATCTAGTGAGGATTCTATAACTCTAGGTGGGCAGAAAAATACCATTACAAATAGTGGAATATCTAATGCTATTTTTGTGGGAGAAGATAATACTATTGAGAATGTTAATAAAGGAAATGTTATTATTGGAGGAGCAAAATCAAAGATACACGGTGGTACAGGTTATGATAATTTTATTCTCGGTGGTGGTGATAGACATGCTGATGGAAATGAAATTATAAATGGAGATAATAATGTAATTATAGGCGGATATGGAAGTAAAATTGTTAGTGATGGAAAGTACTATGATAATGCTATTATATTAGGTGGACGTCATAATAAAATAGACAAAAAGACTAAAAATGGTTTTATTTTGGGTGGGACAAATAATACTGTTAATGGTTTACTAAGTGGTTCACTTGGTGGAAGAGGAAATAATATAACAGGTAATGGTTCTTATGCTATAGGAGGTTTCAATCCAGAAGATACTAAATCTAAGAGTGTAGATAAAACATACGGTAATACCATTTCAGGAAATAATTCTTATGCTATGGGGAACAAGAATAATATTTCAGGACATAATTCTTATGCTTTTGGTTCAGATAATAAAATAAATTCAGAAAAAATTTATATTTTAGGTTCGGGTGTAGATGCAAGAGGGAAAAAAGATGCAGTAGTTTTAGGAAATAATTCTACAGCTGAAAATTATGCGATTTCAGTAGGAAGTGCGGGAAGTGAAAGATATATAAAACACGTAAAAGCTGGACTTGCTGATACAGATGCTGCAAATACCACACAATTAACTCAGATAGATGAAAATGTAGCTGGAAGTGAGATTGCTGTTAACAAAGAGTTTTTAGATGGGAATGGTGCTAATACTTATAAAGGAAGAAAATATAAGTTAAGTTTAAAAGATAACAGTATTGCAGAAAGAAAACTTACCATTTCGTTAAAAAATAAAATAGATAATATTGAGAAAAATACCACTAAGATTGGTGAAAATACTACTAAGATTGGAGAGAACACCACTAAGATTGGTGAAAATACCACTAAGATTGGAGAGAACACTACTAAGATTGGTGAAAATACCACTAAGATTGGAGAGAACACCACTAAGATTGGTGAAAATACCACTAAGATTGGAGAGAACACCACTAAGATTGGTGAAAATACCACTAAGATTGGAGAGAACACTACTAAGATTGGTGAAAATACCACTAAGATTGGAGAGAACACTACTAAGATTGGAGAGAACACCACTAAGATTGGTGAAAATACCACTAAGATTGGTGAAAATACCACTAAGATTGGAGAGAACACCACTAAGATTGGTCAAAACACCACTAAGATTGGTCAAAATACTACTAAAATTGGAGAAAATACAAAAGCCATCGCATCTAAATTAAGTAAAGATGATATGAAAGGTGTTTTAAGCTCGAAGACTATTTCTGTGACAGGTAATGGAGCAAATCAATTATTAGATAATATCAAAATTGAAGTCAAAACAGACGGACAAGTGGCTGATGGTGATAAAAAAGTAGTTAATGGTGGCACGGTTAAAAAATATTTAGATGATAACCATTACACCAAAACAAAAACGAATGAGTTGCTAGATAAAAAAGTAAATTCTGATGATATGAATAAATCTATCACAGGAAAAGGGATTAAAGTTGGTGGAGCGGGCAGAAGTCAATTATTAGGTGCTGTAACATTAGAAATTGAAGATAATGCAATTACTACTGCAAAAATCAAAGATAAAAATGTGACAAAAGATAAATTATCAGATGATGTTCAAACAACTTTAACACAAGTTGAAACAAACAAATCTGATATTGCAAATAATTCTAAAAATGTGACCGCTAATACTAAAAATATAGCGAGCAATAAAGCAGCAATTGATAAAAAACTTGATGCTGATAAGATGAAGGGTGAATTAACCTCAAATAAAGACAGTATCAAAGTAACAGGTAAAGGCAAGAAAACGTTATTAAATGATGTAAATGTTGAAGTCAACCCAACTCTAACTGGTATGCAAAATATTTCATTTAACAATGGCGTTTCTATTGGTCAAACAGGCTTAAATAATGGTGGACATAAAATTACCAATGTTGCTGCAGGTGAAGTTTCTGCAACATCAACGGATGCAGTAAATGGAAGCCAATTATATAAAATAGCATCACAATTAAATCAGAACAGTAATGAAGCTAAGAAAAGAGCTATTTCAGGTGCGGCTATTGCTGGTGCAATGGCAAACTTACCACAGGAATACTTACCGGGTCGCTCAATGGTAGCAGTGGGTACGGCACATTATCGTGGTACAACTGCCGTTTCTCTAGGGCTATCAACGATTTCGGATAATGGTAAATGGATCTTAAAAGGTTCCGTCAGTTCCGACTTAAGAGAAGAAACAATGGTCGGTGCAGGTGCTGGGTATAGCTGGTAATCACCATTAAAATTTGAGGTATGCACCCCAAAAGTTGAACACAACTTCTGGGGTGTTTTTTATTTATTTTTCACATAGACTGGAAAGCAGATTTGTAGTACTTTTTAAGCGGGTACATTTACGAAAAAATTTACAAATTTTAAACATTCTGTTTATTTCCCAAATAGATATAAAAAATAAGCAAACGTTTACGCAAACGGTTGCTTTTTATTTTTTTTATAGTAAAATTTAACTTTCTTCACTTAATCTTTAACTTAAACAGGAAAAAATGCTATGAATTTTATTAAATCCTATTTTGGTATTGATGGCAAAAATACCACCATTAGAAAAGAAGTTATCGCTGGCTTAACCACTTTTTTAACAATGGCATATATTATTTTTGTTAATCCGAATATTTTATCTACCACTGGAATGGATAAAGGGGCGGTTTTTGTTGCCACTTGTTTAGCTGCGGCAACAGGCTGTTTTATTATGGGATTTGTGGCTAAATTGCCCGTTGCATTAGCACCAGGTATGGGCTTAAATGCGTTCTTTACTTATAGCGTCGTACTGGGAATGGGATACACTTGGCAAACGGCATTAGGTGCTGTGTTCCTTTCAGGCTGTGTATTCTTATTATTGGGGATATTTAAGGTTCGTAAATGGATTATCAATGCTATTCCAAGAGGTTTAAAACAAGGAATTGTGGCTGGGATAGGTGCATTCCTTGCTTTCATTGCAATGCAAAACTCTGGTATTATTGTAGATAATCCTGCCGTACTTGTTGGACTTGGACCATTTACTTTTTCATCATCAATGGCATTACTTGGTTTTCTGCTCATTACGGCGTTAAGCCATTTTCGTGTTACTGGTGCCGTCACTATTGGTGTTATTTCTATTGCAATTATTAGTTTATTGGCAGGTTACACTAATTATTCTGGCGTTATCGCTATGCCACCGTCTATTATGCCAACACTATTACAACTTGATATTGCAGGTGCATTTAATGTAGGAATGATCAGCGTTGTTTTTGCTTTCTTATTTGTTGATTTATTTGATACCAGTGGAACGCTCATCGCCGTTGCCAAACAATCTGAATTGATGAATGAAGAAGGAGAAATCAAAAATTTAGATAAGGCATTATTAGCAGATGCAACCGCAACCATAACTGGAGCATTATATGGTACTTCATCAACGACCAGTTACATTGAAAGTAATGCAGGGGTTGCTGCGGGTGGTCGCACAGGGTTAGTGGCTGTTGTTGTTGGCATACTCTTTCTATTAAGTCTATTTTTTGCACCTCTAGCTGGAATGATTCCTGCTTATGCAACGGCTGGTGCAATTTTATATGTTTCGGTGTTAATGTTGGAATCATTAACTGATCTGGATTGGAAAGATATTAGAGAATTTGCTCCTGCCGTTGTTTGTACAATTACAATGCCGCTTACTTATTCTATTGCAGATGGTATTACTATTGGCTTTATATCTTATACGGCACTACAAGTTTTGACAGGTAGATATAAAGAAATTAATGCTGTCGTGTGGGTATTAACCGCTATTTTATTACTTAAAATTACAGGTCTATTAGATATGCTTTTTGCTACATTAAATGTGATGTAAGCGTAAACAAACACTGATAAAAAACCAAAAAGCTGTTGTAAAAACAGCTTTTTTTATTGCTTAAAATTGATCTTGTTCACATAAATACACTTCACAATGTGCAATTTATACGACTATTTGCTAAACTTCTTTAACGAATTTAAAATTTTTTTAACAATACGAAGGAGTATCTTATGTCTAAACCGCATATTGGATTTTTAGGTCCACAGCCTTATATGAAACAGGCAATCGATGAAATGAATAAACACCTTGTGGTACACGAACTAAATCCAACCACTTGGAAAGATGAAGAAATGGATGCCATTGCTCAGAAATGTCGAGATAAAAATATTACTGCTGTTGCTGGTTTTGCACAGAAAGATGCGTTTCATCATATTTTAATCAACGAACGTTTAGGTAATACCGTTCCTTCTCGTCTTGCGTTTTTATATTGTATGAACAAATATTTAATGCGTACCCTTGAAGCAAATCCATTCTGGTTTGATTATGTTGATCCATTAACAGAAACTGATGAAGAAATTATCGCAAAAATCGCAGAATGGCCATTTATGTTGAAAAACACCTCCCTTTCATTAGGTCGTGGTATTTTCAAAATCAAAAATGAAGATGATTTACGTGCCGTTTTAAAAAGCTACCGTGAAGATACAAAATTACAAGAACTGATTGCTTATCAAAATGAAGAGTATATGAAAGGTATTCCTGAAAGTGAATTACCGCCAGTTATTCCACCATTTATCGCAGAGCATATGGTTGATATGAACGTGGCGATTGAATATTGCTACGAAGGTTATATTACCGCAGAAGGCGAAATTGTTCATTATGCGTTAACTGAAGAAGTGTATTTCTCAAATCATCAAGCATTAGGTTATGTTACCCCACCGATCAGCATTGACGCTGATATGGCAAACAAAATCGAAGCGTGGGTTGATGATTATATGGGACGCTTTGCTGATCTTGGTTATAAAGGTCAATTCTTTAATCTTGAATTCTGGATTATGCCAGATGGCACGATTGCATTAACCGAAATCAATCCTCGTGCAGCACACAGCTACCACTATAACTATCTATATTCATTTGGCGACTCACTTTATGAAGATAACTTAAAACTTGCTGCGACAGGTAAAAAAGTCTCTGATGAAACCCCTTGGACAAAATGGCGTCAAGGTGGTGACTTCCTTTATACCTTAATCGTGTTAATTACCTCAAACGAAATGGGTAACGTAAGTGATATTTTAGATTACGATTATGTTGCACAATTAGAGCAAGAAGGCGTGTTAATTCGTCATACTCGTCAAAAAGATGACGTGCTAACCGCAGAAGATATGACCGCAGCGGGTGTAATGTTGCAACAAATGTGGATTACAGGTAAAACCAAACAAGATGTGATTGCCCGTGAACACGAAATCCGTGCGAAGATCTTTAAAAATAAAGAGAAAGTGGCAGGGTGTGATTATCCAGAGTACTGGTCTTTATAATCTATAACTTTTTATGGTTACAAATCTAGAATTTAGATACTATTCCACACTGTGTAAGTTCTAAAAATAGGGTTTAGGGTTATCTAATAGGCACCCCAAAAGTTGAACACAACTTCTGGGGTCTTTTTTTATGCGTAACCCATAACAGTTAAACTGTTGTGTTATAGCTAAAGTTTCGTAGTTCAAATTATTTAACAAAAATTGATAAGTCATTGTTATTTTTCACTGTCTTTTAAATACAAAAAAGCCGTAACTATTTCTAGCTACGGCTCTTTCTTCTTATAAAACCCTGATGGTGTCCTACTCTCACATAGGGAGACCCTACACTACCATCGGCGTTACAACTTTTCACTTCTGAGTTCGGTATGGAATCAGGTGGTTCCGTTGCACTATGGCCATCAGGAAAATCTGTCGATATTTATATCTAATCTTTTCTTCATTCTTTAAATTAAAAACAAGCTTCTACTTTAACTTTCTTAAACTTCAAACTCCAACCTTACAGTCTTCTGTCTTCCGTCCTCTGTCTTCTGAAACAAAAACACTTGAGCGTTGTATGGTTAAGTCTCTCGGGCAATTAGTACAGGTTAGCTCAACGTCTCACAACGCTTACACACCCTGCCTATCTACGTCTTAGTCTCAAACAACCCTTACAATCTTATAGATTGGGAGAACTCATCTCAAGGCTAGTTTCGTGCTTAGATGCTTTCAGCACTTATCTATTCCGCATGTAGCTACCCAGCAATGCTTCTGGCGAAACAACTGGAACACCAGTGATGCGTCCACTCCGGTCCTCTCGTACTAGGAGCAGCCCCTTTCAATTCTCCAACGCCCACGGCAGATAGGGACCGAACTGTCTCACGACGTTCTAAACCCAGCTCGCGTACCACTTTAAATGGCGAACAGCCATACCCTTGGGACCTACTTCAGCCCCAGGATGTGATGAGCCGACATCGAGGTGCCAAACACCGCCGTCGATATGAACTCTTGGGCGGTATCAGCCTGTTATCCCCGGAGTACCTTTTATCCGTTGAGCGATGGCCCTTCCATTCAGAACCACCGGATCACTATGACCTACTTTCGTACCTGCTCGACATGTCCGTCTCGCAGTCAAGCTTGCTTATACCATTGTACTAACCTCACGATGTCCGACCGTGATTAGCAAACCTTCGTACTCCTCCGTTACTCTTTGGGAGGAGACCGCCCCAGTCAAACTACCCACCAGACACTGTCCGAACACCCGTTTCGGGTGCTTCGTTAGAACATCAAACGTTAAAGGGTGGTATTTCAAGGTTGACTCCACAATAACTGGCGTTACTGCTTCTAAGTCTCCCACCTATCCTACACATTAAAATTCAAGGTTCAGTGTCAAGCTATAGTAAAGGTTCACGGGGTCTTTCCGTCTAGCCGCGGGTACACCGCATCTTCACGGCGATTTCAATTTCACTGAGTCTCGGGTGGAGACAGCCTGGCCATCATTATGCCATTCGTGCAGGTCGGAACTTACCCGACAAGGAATTTCGCTACCTTAGGACCGTTATAGTTACGGCCGCCGTTTACTGGGGCTTCTATCAGAAGCTTCTCTTTCGATTACATCATCAATTAACCTTCCAGCACCGGGCAGGCATCACACCCTATACGTCCACTTTCGTGTTTGCAGAGTGCTGTGTTTTTAATAAACAGTTGCAGCCAGCTGGTATCTTCGACCGGTTCAACCTTCACCCGTAAAGGGCTACAATCTACGCCGGCGCACCTTCTCCCGAAGTTACGGTGCTATTTTGCCTAGTTCCTTCACCCGAGTTCTCTCAAGCGCCTGAGTATTCTCTACCTGATCACCTGTGTCGGTTTACAGTACGATTTATAATAACCTATGCTTAGTGGCTTTTCCTGGAAGCGTGGTATCAGTTACTTCAGCTCCTTAGAGCCTCGTCATCACTTCTCGGTGTTATTCAGAATTCCGGATTTGCCTAGAATTCCCACCTACCGGCTTAAACAGGGATATCCAATACCCTGATAACCTAACCTTCTCCGTCCCCACATCGCAGTTATTACAAGTACGGGAATATTAACCCGTTTCCCATCGACTACGCTTTTCAGCCTTGCCTTAGGGGTCGACTCACCCTGCCCCGATTAACGTTGGACAGGAAACCTTGATCTTCCGGCGAACGAGTTTTTCACTCGTTTTATCGTTACTTATGTCAGCATTCGCACTTCTGATACGTCCAGCAAACCTCTCGATTCACCTTCATCCGCTTACAGAACGCTCCCCTACCCAACAGGCGTATCACAAATAATCCTCAACTTCTACTTTATTCCAACTCAACGTGTTGGAACGCTTTGCCGTCTTTCACTTTGTGAAAGCCGTCAATCGTAAATCCTAAGGCGTATTTGTGATACGCCTGATGCCGCAGCTTCGGTGCTATATTTGAGCCCCGTTACATCTTCCGCGCAGGCCGACTCGACTAGTGAGCTATTACGCTTTCTTTAAATGGTGGCTGCTTCTAAGCCAACATCCTAGCTGTCTAAGCCTTCCCACTTCGTTTCCCACTTAATATAGACTTTGGGACCTTAGCTGGCGGTCTGGGTTGTTTCCCTCTTCACGACGAACGTTAGCACCCGCCGTGTGTCTCCTGAGTATCACTCTTTGGTATTCGGAGTTTGCATCGGGTTGGTAAGCCGGGATGGCCCCCTAGCCGAAACAGTGCTCTACCCCCAAAGGTGTCCGCTCAAGGCTCTACCTAAATAGATTTCGGGGAGAACCAGCTATCTCCCGGTTTGATTGGCCTTTCACCCCCAGCCACAAGTCATCCGCTAATTTTTCAACATTAGTCGGTTCGGTCCTCCAGTTAGTGTTACCCAACCTTCAACCTGCCCATGGCTAGATCACCGGGTTTCGGGTCTATACCTTGCAACTACACGCCCAGTTAAGACTCGGTTTCCCTACGGCTCCCCTATTCGGTTAACCTTGCTACAAAATATAAGTCGCTGACCCATTATACAAAAGGTACGCAGTCACCCCATCACTCAATCACACTGTTTATTTAGCGGTTGACCCACTTATTCATTTCATTCATAAGTGGTTAACTACTTTTGTGTGCTGAATCATCCTCACCACTCAATATGTTTGAGTGATGGGGCTCCTACTGCTTGTACGTACACGGTTTCAGGTTCTATTTCACTCCCCTCGCAGGGGTTCTTTTTACCTTTCCTTCACAGTACTTGTTCACTATCGGTCAATCAGGAGTATTTAGCCTTGGAGGATGGTCCCCCCATCTTCAAACAGGATATCACGTGTCCCGCCCTACTTATCGTTAGCTTAGTTCCACAATTGTATTTTCAGATACGGGATTATCACCCTCTTTGATTGAGTTTCCCAACTCATTCTCTTAATACAAATGCTAAAACTAACTGGCTCTTCCACTTTCGCTCGCCGCTACTCACAGAATCTCGGTTGATTTCTTTTCCTCGGGGTACTTAGATGTTTCAGTTCTCCCGGTTCGCTTCAATGACCTATGTATTCAGTCATTGATAATAGGTTCTTCACCTATTGGGTTTCCCCATTCGGAAATCTTGGAATTATCACGTTTCTTATCAACTCTTCCAAGCTTATCGCAGATTAGCACGTCCTTCTTCGCCTCTGATTGCCAAGGCATCCACCGTGTACGCTTAGTCACTTAACCATACAACCTCAAGTATTCTTAAATTAAAGAAAACCCAACGTTGTTACATTAAACAACTCAAGTTCGTATGTTGCTTTTGTTCAACATACTATTTTTTAGTTTCTTACTCAGACTTCTTCTCAAAAAACAGCCACTTTAACAAATTACAGTTTTAATTCCTGTCATCTGTCTTCCGTACTCTGTCTTCTGAACTTGAAAGTCTTCAGTTTTCAGCTTGTTTCCAATTTTTTAAAGAACAATAAGATAATAAATATCTTTAAATGGCGTCCCCAGGGGGATTCGAACCCCCGTTACCGCCGTGAAAGGGCGATGTCCTAGGCCTCTAGACGATGGGGACAACATTTAGAGATACTCTTATCTCTTTATTTGTCTCTTATATTTCTATCAAACAATCTGTGTGAGCACTCATTGTCGCTTATTCAGGTAAGGAGGTGATCCAACCGCAGGTTCCCCTACGGTTACCTTGTTACGACTTCACCCCAGTCATGAATCATACCGTGGTAAACGCCCTCCCTAAGGTTAAGCTATCTACTTCTGGTACAACCCACTCCCATGGTGTGACGGGCGGTGTGTACAAGGCCCGGGAACGTATTCACCGCGACATTCTGATTCGCGATTACTAGCGATTCCGACTTCATGGAGTCGAGTTGCAGACTCCAATCCGGACTTAGACGTACTTTCTGAGATTCGCTTACCTTCGCAGGTTCGCCGCCCTCTGTATACGCCATTGTAGCACGTGTGTAGCCCTACTCGTAAGGGCCATGATGACTTGACGTCGTCCCCACCTTCCTCCAGTTTATCACTGGCAGTCTCCTTTGAGTTCTCAGCATTACCTGCTAGCAACAAAGGATAAGGGTTGCGCTCGTTGCGGGACTTAACCCAACATTTCACAACACGAGCTGACGACAGCCATGCAGCACCTGTCTCATAGTTCCCGAAGGCACAAGACTATCTCTAGTCTCTTCTATGGATGTCAAGAGTAGGTAAGGTTCTTCGCGTTGCATCGAATTAAACCACATGCTCCACCGCTTGTGCGGGCCCCCGTCAATTCATTTGAGTTTTAACCTTGCGGCCGTACTCCCCAGGCGGTCAATTTATCGCGTTAGTTACGGGCGCCAGGCTTAAAGCCCAACCCCCAAATTGACATCGTTTACAGCGTGGACTACCAGGGTATCTAATCCTGTTTGCTACCCACGCTTTCGCACCTCAGCGTCAGTCTCTCTCCAAGGGGCTGCCTTCGCCTTCGGTATTCCTCCACATCTCTACGCATTTCACCGCTACACGTGGAATTCTACCCCTCCCTAGAGGACTCTAGTCGCCCAGTCTCAAATGCAATTCCCAAGTTAAGCTCGGGGCTTTCACATCTGACTTAGACAACCGCCTGCGTGCCCTTTACACCCAGTTATTCCGATTAACGCTCGCACCCTCCGTATTACCGCGGCTGCTGGCACGGAGTTAGCCGGTGCTTCTTCTGCGACTAACGTCAATGTTTGCACCTATTAGATACAAACCCTTCCTCATCGCTGAAAGAACTTTACAACCCGAAAGCCTTCTTCATTCACGCGGCATGGCTGCATCAGGGTTTCCCCCATTGTGCAATATTCCCCACTGCTGCCTCCCGTAGGAGTCTGGACCGTGTCTCAGTTCCAGTGTGGCTGGTCATCCTCTCAAACCAGCTAGAGATCGTCAGCTTGGTGAGCCTTTACCTCACCAACTACCTAATCTCACTTGGGCTCATCTCGTGGCATATGGTCCGAAGATCCCATACTTTAGTCCGTAGACATTACGCGGTATTAGCTACAGTTTCCCGTAGTTATCCCCCTCCACAAGGCAGATTCCCAAGCATTACTCACCCGTCCGCCACTCGTCAGCAAGAAAGCAAGCTTTCTCCTGTTACCGTTCGACTTGCATGTGTTAAGCCTGCCGCCAGCGTTCAATCTGAGCCATGATCAAACTCTTCAATTAAAAGTTTAATCGCTCAATAAACTGACATAGAATTTTTATTAAATAAATTTTCAGTGACACTTATTAAGACTTCTTTATTTCAAATATTTTTTTCAAATAAGTCAATCAACAAGTGCCCACACAGATTGTCTGATAAATTGTTAAAGAGCAAAAAACAACGACGCACCAGTTAAAACTTCGTTTCACAACAGTGCGTCGTTGTGTGTGGCGTATTATAGAGATTTTTAAAGGTGACGCAAGTACTTTTTGGAAAAATATTTAATTTTTTTGCTATCCGATGTTTTTTAATTCAATTTGAATGTTTTTTGTAAATTTTTATCAAAATGTCACCGCTATTGCTGACAATTTTCACAATAAAACATATTCAATTACTCTATAATTTTAAATTTAATGAATCAAATATCTTTCTTACTTGCTTTACATCTTTCTGAATTTGTTTTTTAAGATTTCCGAAACTAGAAAATTTTACTTCTGAACGAATTTTTTTGAGAAAAATAACCTCCATACTTTTACCATAAATGAATTGATTAAAATCAAAAATATGTACTTCTAATAATGCCGTTGTTCCATTGATAGTTGGTCGATTACCAACATTTGCAATGCCTTGTAATTTTTGTCCATTCAAATTTACTTTAACGGCATACACCCCGTGAATCGGCACCACAAAGCGATCGAGCATTATATTTGCGGTGGGAAAATTGATGGTTCGTCCCAGTTTTTTGCCGTGAACCACTCGTCCACGAATGGAATAAGGCTTGCCGAGTAACTGCTCTGCAAGGTGCAAATTATCCTTATGTAACGCCTCACGAATAAGAGTACTACTCACTCGTTGCTCTTCAAAACAGTGGCTCTGGCTATCTTCAACAATAAAATTAAACGTCTTACCCGCCTGTTGTAAGGTTTCAAAATTGCCCTGCCTTGCTTGACCAAAACGGAAATCATCGCCAATACTTAAATATTTTACCTTTAATTTTTCTACCAAAAGTTGAGAAATAAAATCTTGGGGCTGTAATGAGGCAAAATTTTCATTAAAACGCAAACAAAGGACAAAATCGATCTGTTGCTGTTTTAAATAATGCAATTTATCACGCAAACGCATTAAACGAGCAGGGGCAGAAGCGGTAATGTTTTGATCAGATTTTGCAAATTTTTGTGCAAAAAATTCTCGTGGGTGGGGTTCAAATAACATCACAACGGAAGGTACATTTAACTGTTTGGCTTGTTGCTTTAAGCGTTGTAAAATATGTTGATGTCCGATATGCACACCATCGAAATTACCAATAGTTAATACACAACCCTTTGATAATTCTGTATTTTTATTAAGATTATAAAGTCCTCGAATCAGTCGCATTTTTGTCTTCTTCTAATTATTTTCAAACCAACTTTCTAAAATCAAACACGCTGAAATAGAATCCACTTTGCCTTTGGTTAAGGCTTTATAACCACCTCGTGCAAAGATTTCTTCTTTTGCGGCAACGGTGGTTAAACGTTCATCTTGCAATTCAACAGGTAAATTAAAGCGTCCATTTAAACGGTTCGCAAATTTTTTGGCTCGTTGCGTTAAAGGTTGCTCTGTGCCGTCCATATTCAAAGGCAATCCGACCACTAATAAATCAGGTTTCCATTCTTTCAGTACTTGTTCGATTTGTTGCCAATTTGGTATGCCGTCTTGGGCTTTGAATGCAGGTAAACCTTGTGCCGTGCCAGTAATACTCTGCCCTACCGCACAACCAATACTTTTTGTACCAAAATCAAAGGCGATGATTGTTTGCGTTGCTGTTTGTCCCATTATGCTCGCCCCGCTTTTGCTAAAATACCATCAATTCCGAGTAAGCCTTTCGCCTCGCTCCAACGATCCATATAACCTGTTTCAAACAAGATTTTTTCATCAGCTGGGGTAACTAGCCAATAATTTTTTGCAATTTCGTGTTCTAATTGTTCCGCTTGCCACGTTGCACAACCTAAACAGACTAAAAAATGCTCAGGCGATTTCGGTGTACCGAGTACATCTAAAATATCGCCAGACGTCGTCAGGTAAATATTCGGCGTGATTTCTTGGCTATTCATAAAATCTTGTTGCGTTTTGGTATGCAAAATAAAGCCACGATCCGTTTTAACTGGTCCGCCACTTAATACAATTTGATCTTTGGTATAATCACGTTGATTTGCCATCATAAAATCCATTTTGGCAAGTAATTCCATTACCGATAAATCCGTTGGCACGCTAACAACCAGCCCCATCGCCCCTTCATCGTTATGCTCACAAAGATAAATGACAGTGCGAGAAAAATAGTCATCGTCCATATCTGGCGTAGCAATTAAGAAATGATTTTTGAAATGTGTCGTCATTCGCTGAGATCCCCAAAGCAAAGTTGCAATGCGGTAATTGCAGCTAATGACGCAGTTTCCGTTCTTAGCACTCGCTTACCTAGTAACACTTCGCTAAATCCTTGCTGTTCGGTCATCGCAATTTCGTCCGCCGATAAGCCCCCTTCTGAACCAATCAACAGACGCACACCCTCTTTTGGCACGTTGGTTAATTGCTTAATGCCTTGCTTGGCACGAGGGTGTAAGTTTAATTTCAGCATTTCATCTTGTTCTTGACACCAATCTGTCAGTTTCATTATCGGACGAATTTCAGGGATTGTATTGCGTCCACACTGCTCACAGGCTGCAATCGCAATTTTTTGCCACTGCTGTAATTTCTTGCCTTGACGATCGCCATCAAGCTTGACACCACAACGCTCCGACCAAAGTGGCGTAATCACATTTACACCTAATTCAACGGATTTTTGAATGGTAAACTCCATACGATCGCCACGAGAAATCACTTGCCCCAAATGGATCGGCAAATGAGATTCACGATCATCAAAAGTTTGCGATAAAATCTCAACCTCAACACGTTTTTTAGTGCTTTCCGTAATCACAGCGTCAAAAGTATGATTCGAGCCATCAAATAAAATCAGTTCCTGCCCCACATTCATACGCAACACACGCCCAACGTGATTCGCTGCGTCCTCACTCAAACTACATTCTTTTTTCCCTGCTAATGGTTCAGGGTGATAAATTCTTGGTTTTCTCATTTTTGTCTATTTTTCTCTAAATTTCTTATTTTCTATAAATCTCATCTAAGGTTTTACCGTCACTATTTTTCCACTCAATCCAGCCATTGCTATTACTTCCAATACAGAATGTCGCTGCGGAACTTGGGCTCGTAAAAGTATAATCGACTTTTAATACCCATTCATACCCAGTTTTATCTACAATTTGCTCTATTAATTGATGACGTTTTTCTAATGCGTTTTTATTTTTAAATGATGGTGTTTCCTTCTGAGAAATTATACTCCCTTTCACAACAGTAAACCCATTTTCATCATAAAAGCCTTTTGAACGGCTATTTCTAGCGGTATAAAAATAATCAATATTTGCAATTTTTTGATTATGTTGTTCCGCCGTTTTAAAAAGTGGATAATTTAAAAATTCAGTGATAAATCTGACATCAATAAAAAAATCATTTAACGTATCTTTAACGTGGCGTTGCAGTTTAGGCTCTTTTGGATTTTGTTTATTTTCATTAAGGATATAAGTGCCATTCTCTTTGGCATATTGCAACGCTAAATATTCCAAATACAAAACTTCTGCTTTATTCAGGACTGTTTGACTAATAAAAACAAGGGCTTTATTCCAAAAATCTTTTTTCTGATTATGGTCAATAATACGAGCAAGAAAATCATCGGTTTGTCCAATATAGGCTTGTGGCTCAGCATTTTTCCCTTCGCCAATTAAAATATACAAACTCGGCGAACCAATCAATTCATCTATCTCTTGGGCTTTTTTTAGAGCCACTCTTGGAATTACAAAGCCCATAATGGTTTTATTGCTGATTTGTACACTTTGAATGCCTTTTGGCGTACCTTCTAAAAAGTGTGTGATTATTGTTTTGCCCATTGTTTGTTCCATATTATTATTATAATTTTTTAATTTGAGAATAAGACTATTCCGTTGTCAGCAGTACCTTGTAAGCAGTAAGATTTTTATAAAAATTCACACAACACATCAAGTATTAACACTTCATCATTCTTGTGTGAAAATTTTGTTATTACTTGTTCTAGCTTGGTTTCTGTAAACTTTTTCATTTTTATACTATCTTTAATGAATCTATATCGGACATTCTCTCGGACATTCTCTCGGACATTCTCTCGGACATTAAGCCCTTATTTATTAATTTTTGTCCGAGATGACTAGTTTATATTTAGTCCACCTATGCTGTCCTTCTTTTATAACTTCTCCTTCTAATATCATCTTATCTAATAGTCTCTTTATTTTTTTCTGATTTATCTCACTACCTATTCTTTGATTAATATCTGCTATTGAACAAGGCTGATAAATCATTAAATCTTCTATAATCAAATGCTGTAATCTATGATTTTCTATTTTTTTAAGATCTGTCTGTCCTTTAAAATCAAGTTCTTTAAGTAATTTTGGATTAATGTAATATTCTGTTGCTTTAGTTCTACCTTTCTTTAAAACAACATCATTTTTTAGTAATTTCTTTAACCAAGTAGCCAATACTTCATCATTCCGAATGCTTAATTTATCTTTCAAATTAATTCCTGAAATACTATTGTTCTGTGCAATAATTCCCAATGCAATAATTTCTCTTTGGGTAAGATGTATTTGTTCGTGTACTTTACTCATTAATTTTACAACTTCTTTACTAATAACTGCTTTTTTTACTGTAACAATTACACGATCATCAACTTCTTCAACAAGAGGTTCTTGTTTACCATTAAATAAAAGTATTTCATAAACAGCATCATAACCACTACCTTCTTTTTCCATTAGTTTTAAATCGTAAAATAATTTTGCTAACTGTGTATTTCTATATTCTGATTTACTAATAATATTTTGCGGCGTAACACCAAGAGGCAAAAGACCTGGTGAATGAATTTCTAATTTATCGTGATACATATTGATAAAAATATCACCATTCATTGTATATATTCTATGAACAAGGGCATTGACAACCAATTCTCTAATAACATCAATATGATAATTGGGAATATTTTTTCTAAAAAGACCATCTGATATTTCTATTGATTCTTTCCATTCAGACAGATTAATTATTTCTAACATTATTTCTTTAGGATTTAAGCTATAATCGTCCCATACATACTTATTAACTTTTTTACCTTCTTCATCATATTTAATAAATTGAACAGAGGGTGCATAGTGAATTCTTGCTCTATCTTGTCGTTTCCCTATCCACAAAACACCTAAATTTGTTAATTTGCCTTCATCGACTAAGAAGTAATATTCCAGTAATTCTTCATCAGATTTTTGTTTAACAAACTCACTTACTCTTTCAGATTTTCTGATTTGATTTATAAACTCGTTTCGTTTAACAATATCAACATCTTCTAATGATAATCTTGAATGTCTGACAAGCTCCCAATTAAAAGCATCTTTATCAGCTAAAACTCTTGACATTTGATCAGGGTGAATGGGTTTGCAATTATCAGCAATCCTTATAAAATATTTACCATCAGTGGTACAAGCAAGAGTTTTTGCATTTCTAATAATTCTAAGATTAATAAACTCATCGCCCACATAATTACATACTTTTTCAGCAACAATGGCAACACCAATGGTAAGTTGAGGTATTTTTTTATTTATGTTATCAATGATTTCATCATCCACTCTTTGACCTATAGGGCAATCATCTGCATCATCTTCAATACCAATTAAAATTGTTCCACCTTTACCATTAGCAAATGCCACACAATCTTTTGCTAGTTCTTTCCAATTTGCTGTTTTTCCCTGCACAACTTTCAAGGATTTTTTATCAAGTAACGTATTTTCCTGCATATTATTCACTCCCCATCTTCGCCAACAACAAACCTTTTAATTCTGCTAGCTGTTTATTTTGCTCTGCATTATTTTTTATCAAATTAAAAACAGATTTTACTTGTTGTTCAAACTCTTTAAAAATACTCAAACCTTCTATATCTATAATCCTAAATTGTTTTAAATAACTTGCTTGTACTCTCTGTCTACCATCAGAACCTGTCATACTTAATAAAGCATAGTCTCTAAATAATTTATTTTTAGCAAAGCAATATACAAAATATGGATTACTATGCTCTGTTGCTCTCATAACAATAAATTCCGTAGAACCAAAAGCAACCTCATCATTTTTAAGTTCATTAATAAATGCAATTTTACCATTTTCAAAACAAGGTGTTATTCTAGTTAATAGTGTATCATTATTTCTTACATTAACTGTTTGGATATAGTCGCCTAACTTTTTGTAATTAGTTTTCATTAAACTCCGCCTCTATCTGCTCGATACTAGGAATTGCTGACTGATAGTCCTTCGGCAATACATCAATAAGCTCATATTTACTCACACCAAGTGGCTTGTTAATATCTTTAAGTGCATATTCCACAATAATATCTTTTTTTGATTTACAAATTAAAATACCGATAGTCGCATTGTCTTGTTCGGTTTTGAGTTCATTGTCTATCGCTGTGGTATAAAAACTTAATTTTCCTGCAAATTCTGGCTTAAAATCTACTGCTTTAAGCTCAATAACTACATAACAACGCAACTTTAAATGATAAAACAGCAGGTCTATTCTAAATTCTTCGCCACCTACATTTAATTTATATTGCTTACCCATAAAGGCAAAACCATTGCCAAATTCAAGTAAAAATTTAGTGATATTTTCACACAAGGCATCTTCTAGCTCTTTTTCTTTATAGCTATCGGTAATGGTGAGAAAATCAAAATTATACGGATCTTTGGTAATCTGTTTTGCTAAATCAGACTGTATCGGTGGTAGCGTTGTATCAAAATTCGTAATCGCCTTGCCTGAACGCTGATACAAATTACTTTCTATTTGATGAATGAGAACTGCTCGACTAATGCCATTCTCCAAAGTGTTGGTTACATAAAACAAAGCCTCATCACTGTTTTTACACTTTTGAATAATAGCAATATTATGCCCCCAAGGGATTTGAGTTAATTGCGAAACAACTTGTTTCCCAATTTCATTATCTAATTTGGCAACAAGTTGTTGCCAAAATTCAACCCATTGTTTTATCGCCCTTAAATTACGATATGAAAAACCTTTTACATCAGGAAATTCTGCTGATAAATCTTTACTTAATTGCTCTAAAAAACCACTTCCCCAAGCAAAATCTTTTTGTTTTTGAATTATATCCTTGCCCATTTGCCAATAAAATTCAAGCAAGGTTGTGTTTACTTTAATATGTGCTTTTATTTGGGCTTTATGAAAATCTTGCTTTAAATCTTGTAACCAAATTTTATATTGGGTATTTACAACATTATTATTTTTCGTATCCATTATTCATTCTCCCTTATAAAAGCATAATCAATAAATTTTCAAACAACCTATCTCAACTTCAACGTCACTAACCCCACCAACACCAACATCAGCGTAATAATCCAAAATCGCATAATCACGCGTGGTTCTGGCCAGCCTTTGAGTTCAAAGTGATGATGAATAGGTGCCATTCTGAAAATGCGTTTTCCACGTAATTTAAATGACCCAACTTGTAAAAGAACAGAAAGGGTTTCTACGACAAACACACCGCCCATAATAACAAGTAACAATTCTTGACGAACTAAAATTGCGATAACGCCCAATGCTCCGCCTAATGAAAGTGAGCCGACATCTCCCATAAAGACTAATGCGGGGTAGGTGTTGTACCATAGGAAACCAAGTCCTGCTCCGACAATGGCGGTACAAACAACCGCTAATTCACCACTAAATTTGATAAATGGAATGTGTAAGTATTGTGCGAAGTTGATATTCCCTGTCGCCCACGCAATCAAGCCAAATGCGGCTGCAACCATAATAGTTGGGACGATAGCTAAACCGTCTAAGCCGTCTGTTAAGTTTACGGCATTACTCGTACCCACGATCACAAAATAGCCTAAAACAATGTAAAAAATCCCTAACTGTGGCATAAATTCTTTAAAGAATGGTACGACTAATTGTGTTGCGGCGGTGTCTTTACCGATAGCGTACATACCAAAAATTGCCACTAATGCGATGACTGAAAGCCAAAAATATTTCCAGCGAGCGATTAAACCATCAGTGCTTTGACGTGTGATTTTCCAGTAATCGTCCACAAAACCGACTACGCCATAGCCAAATAACACGAACATCACAAACCACACATAAGGGTTGGCTAAATTTGCCCATAATAAAGTACTTACGCCAATCGTAAACAGAATGATAATTCCACCCATTGTCGGTGTACCACGTTTTTTATAGTGACTTTCAGGACCGTCATTACGTACTTCTTGCCCAAATTTTAAGATTTGCAAACGGCGAATTACCTTTGGACCAATCCATAAACCAATTCCCATTGCGGTTAATAACGCCATAATGGCACGAAATGTGATGTATGAAACCACGTGAAAAGCGGTGTTATATTGCACTAAATATTCTGCAAGCCAAACTAACATTGTTTATCCTTATTTTTCTAATTGTTCAACTAAAAGAGCGATAAGCTCTTCCATCTTCTGACTACGTGAGCCTTTTGCTAATAATACAAGCGGTTGTTTTTGTTGTGATTTTTGCAAAATTGTCGGTATTAAGAAATCACACATTGCTTGTTTATCGGTAAAATGATGTTCTGAATTATTGCTGATTACTGCACTTTCTTTCCCAAAAGAAACCACTAAATCAAGCTCAGCTTCTTTAACAAAATCCGCCACTTGCTGATGACAAGCTTTGCTCTCTGTTCCCAATTCGCCCATATCAGCAACGGCTAAAATTCTAAACGCAGGGTAATTTTTTAATACAGAAACCGCCGATTTTAACGAGCCAACATTTGCATTATAAGTATCATCAATCAACAATAAATCCTCATTGATTTCAATCGGATACAAACGACCTTTTACTTTTGATTGTTGTTCAAGCCCTGATTTAACTGCTTGCAAATCTGCTCCAACCGCCATCGCTAGCGAAGTTGCCGCCAATGCATTGCTGATATTATGTTCGCCTAAATAAGAGGAATGAATGTCAATCTCGCCTTGTGGCGTGCCTAAAACAAAGTTCGCCCCCGTTAAGGTTAATTGAATATTTTTCGCATAAAAATCAGCGGATTGATTATTTGCTGAGAACGTCTGTGTTTTTCTGTTTGCGATCGTTTGTTGCCATAAATTTTGCCACTCTGGGTAATCTAAGTTAACAATCGCTACGCCATCATCTGCCAAGCCTTGATAAATCTCGCCTTTGGCTTTTGCAACACCTTCTAGCGAACCAAAACCTTCTAAATGGGCAGAAGTGATATTGTTAATTAAGCACGCATCAGGTTTGACTAAATTCGTGGTGTAAGCAATTTCGCCCAGATGATTAGCCCCTAACTCAACCACTGCAAATTTATGGTTTTCATTTAGACGTAACAAGGTTAACGGCACACCGAGATCATTGTTTAAATTACCAAAGGTAAACAATACTTCATCAGAACAAGCGGTTACATTTTGCAAGATTTTTGCAACCATTTCTTTCACCGTTGTTTTGCCCGATGATCCCGTCATCGCGACCGTTTTCGGATTGATTTTTGCTTTGAGCCATTTTCCCAACTGACCTAAGGCTAAGCGGGTGTCTTTCACGATAAGCTGTGGGACATCAATTTCTATTTCTCGCTCAACCACAACTGCCACACAACCTTGTTCAACGGCTTGGGCTAAGTAGTTATGGGCATCAAAATTTTCACCTTTTAATGCAAAAAATAGTCCTTTTTCCACCGCTTGACGAGTGTCGGTACTAATGTGTTCAACACAGATATGCTCATCGCCAACCAAACGTGCATTGAGAATATCGGCGAGGGTTTTTAAATTTAGTTTAATCATTACTTTCTTATATTATCCCACTTTATATTTAATATTTATTCTACGTTTTCATCATCTGCTAAAAATCCACCACTTTGATGATTCCACAGTTTGGCATAGACACCTTTTTTAGCCAATAATTCATTATGAGAGCCTTGCTCTATAATTTTCCCTTGATCCAGTACAATTAAACGATCCATTGCCATAATGGTCGATAAACGATGAGCAATCGCTAACACGGTTTTACCTTCCATTAATTCGGCTAAATTCTCTTGAATAGCTGCTTCAACTTCAGAATCTAAAGCACTGGTTGCCTCATCCAATAATAAAATTGGTGCGTCTTTTAACATTACCCGAGCAATTGCAATTCGCTGACGTTGTCCTCCTGATAACTTAACACCACGTTCTCCAACATAAGTATCATAACCCGTTCTGCCTTTGGCATCACTCAGTGTAGCAATAAACTCATCAGCAGCGGCTTTTTGTGCTGCTTTTTCCATTTCTTGTTCCGTAGCCTCTGGTCGTCCATAAAGTAAATTTTCTTTCACTGAACGATGTAATAATGAGGTATCTTGAGTTACTAAACCAATTTGTGATCGTAAACTATCTTGAGTTACATCATAAATATTTTGACCATCAATTTTGATATCTCCATTTTGAATATCATAAAAACGTAATAATAGATTAGTGAGTGTCGACTTACCTGCACCACTTCGCCCAACTATTCCTACTTTTTCGCTCGCTTTAATATGCAGATTAAAATCTTGTAATAGTGGATTTTCTTTATCATAAGCAAAGTCAATATGTTCAAAGGTAATCTCACCCTTAAATACTTTAAGTTCTGTGGCATTTTCTTTATCTTTAATAAAATGAGGTTTTGAAATGGTGTTCATTCCATCTTGAACTGTCCCTAAATTTTCAAATAAACGAGCGGCTTCCCACATAATCCATTGTGATAATCCTTTAATACGTAACGCCAATGCCGTTGCTGTTGCAATGGCTCCAGCTGTCACAAAGCCATTATACCAAAGCACTAACCCCATTGTTGCCGTTGAAACCACGAGCCACATACTATTGATATAATGCAATGCCTCAATTGAAGTGACTAAACGCATTTGTTTATGTACGGTTAGCATAAATTCCTGCATTGAGGTTTTTACATATTTTGCTTCTCTTTGACCGTGCGAAAACAATTTTACTGTTGCAATATTGGCATAAGTGTCTGTTATACGACCAGTCATTAAACTTCGTGCATCTGATTGCTCTTGAGAGGCTTTTCCCAACTTAGGAATAAAATTTCGCATAATGAGAAGCAGTCCAACTAGCCATACGCCAAAAGGCAGTAAAAACCAACTATCAAATTGAACTAAAATAATACTGGAAGTAATCAAATAAACAGAAATTTGAACAATCACGCCTGAAAGCGTAATCACAGAATCACGTACGGCTAAGGCAGTTTGCATTACTTTGGCTGAAACACGACCTGCAAACTCATCTTGATAAAATCCCATACTTTGCCCAAGCATTAAACGATGAAAATTCCATCGTAAACGCATTGGAAATACGCCTTGCAATGTTTGAAAACGTAAACTCGCATTAAAGAAAGTAAACAAAAATCCTAAACAAACCACAAACAACATAAATAAAATCGATGTTTTTTTAGTCTGCCATACTTGGGAAGGAGAAAGGGTGCTGACCCAATCGACTAAGTTACCAATAAATTGAAACAACAATCCTTCTGTGACGCCAATCCCCGCCGTCATTAGCATCATTAAAAAAATATAAATCCGCATACCCTTAGTGGCATCAAAGATAAAAGGTACTAACCCCGACTTTGGTGTTATAGGATCATTTTTAGGATAAGGTTCAATACGATTTTCAAACCACTCAAATAATTGCTTTATCATTGAATACCCTTATAGCGGTATGATTTTTGTAATAATTTGCAAATTTTCATTCTCATCTGACCGCTTGTTACTCTCCCAATTTTACAAATGTTAATATGCACCTTGATTCCACTCTGCCACACCTTTAGGTGGGTTAGGTTGTAGAATAAAATGCTGATTAGCTTTAGCTTTTGAACTCACTATTTTACCTGATGGTGTAGAAAATGAAATACCACCATTCATTAATTGGGACATTGTGCCAGAACTAATGGTTGCTCCATTTAATCCTACGTTCATTGTGTAGCCAGAAGATTCCCAGAACTGACTATTTTTACGCACTAAATGACGATATTTATAACTAATTCGTACATATAAAAAGACACGATCACCTAATTCACTTAATTTTACACGATCAACAATCCCCACTTGTAAGCCTCGATAAAATACAGGCGTATCTACACTCAAACCATTGGCATTACTGGTTTCTAATACAATAGGGAAGCCACCTTGATATTCTGTTTTAGTGACATCATTATCCACTAAGGTAAACCAAGTTTTACGTTTTCCCGTACCTGCATTAACATCAATATAATTTTGTAGTACTGCATCTAAATGCTTAAATCCTGAACTATTAATTTGTGGAGAGATCGCCTTAAATACACTGCCTGATCGTGCCACGATCCCATAATATTTACTCTTAATGGAAGCGGTCACTTTAATACGTTTTTTTGCATTTTCTAATTTTAAGGTTTTAATGTGACCAATGGTTAATCCCATATATTTAATTGGCATACCTTCACTTAATTTAGCGGCATCTTTGGTAATTAAGGTAATATAAGAATTTCCAGCAAAGACTTTATCATAATTTTCATAAAGGGTATTACTTTGCTTACGTCCTTTATTATCAAAACTAATTGCTCCCTTTAAAGTTCGCATAAAAGGAGCAGCTTGAATATTTATGCCTTTTGTTGAAATATCAATCGCTGTGGCAGGCTCAATCCAAAAGCGACTTTTATTAGTAAGTAAATGACGATATTTAGGTATGATAAACAGTCCAATCTCAAATTTCTCTGCTTTTGGTGTAATATCTAATACCTCACCAACCTGAAAATCATTATAAAGTATCACCGAACCTTTATTTATTCCTGATACTTTTTTGGCAGACAATACCTTTGTTACACGCTTTTGTGTATCAATAATCCCTTGTTGTGCATTTTCTCTATTTTCATAAAGAGGATAAGAATCAAGAGGCTTACCTTTTGGTTCTTCAACTAACATTCTAATCCCCCCCTTTAACCATTCTGTTGGTGAAGCGGATTTAAACTGCACGCCATCCATATTAGCAGAGAGATCAAAATGAGAAATAGAGACAAACTGACTGTTTTTAGCAATAAAACGACGATATTCTGGATAAATCATTACTTTAAAACTGACATTTTTCAAGGTGACATTTCGTTCTAAAATTTCACCAATTTGAATATCGTTATAGTAAATACCTTGCCCTTTGTCTACCCCATAAGATTGCGAAGCAACTAAGGTTAAACCCAACACATCTGGACGGCTTAATAAATAATCAGCTTCTTTTTGAATGCTAAATGTATTTAATTCCTCACCCTCACCCACTTTTACAACATCAAAAAAATTGCCTCTCACTAATTCATTTAATTTTGTTATCTGTTGTTTATTTAAACCAAATTTAGGTTCTTTTAATAAAATAGTGGTTCCTGAACGTAATAAGTGTGTATAGTTTGGATTAAGTAATAATTTACCCTTTAATACTTTTTGTTCCATACTAGTATCAATAGGATCTAATTCAGCTAACACCCCAATTTTCGTATTTTGGTAAAAGAGTGCCGTTTCATTAACTTTAACAGAAGAATGAAGAGGCAATAGAACATCCACTTCAATCCCTCTGTTTGCTGCTTTTAAATTTTTATACAAAGTATAATGCTGATTTTGAACAGCTTGTTGTGTATCATCCTTAGGAAAATCAAAGGCAATTGCACCTTGAACAACAGATTGAATACTATCTATTGCAATAGATAATCCTGATAAATCTAATGTTGCATTAATGCCACTAATATTCCAAAAATGGCTATTTTTCTTCACCAAGTTGGCATATTTTTTCTTTATCATTACATCAATCTCAACTTGTTGTTGATCTTCAGTAAAACGATAACTTAAAATACTTCCAACGGGTACTTTTTTAAAATAAACATTTGATCCGATAGAAATAGAGCCTAAATCATCAGAAACTAGCTTAATCAATAAATCTCCTGCCGTAACAGGAGCAACAGGAGGTTCTAATTCCGCAATAAATTCATCTGCCTCATCTCCTGTTCCAGGTAAAAGCGTAATATAATTTCCTGATACAATAGAATCTAATCCAGAAACACCCGCTAAAGAAACAGAAGGTTGAACTAACCAAAACTTAGTATCTTCACGTAATAATGATGATGCTTCAGGTGTAATTTCAGCAATCACATCAACATTTTTCAAATCTTCAGAAAAACTGACTTTCTTTACCAATCCAATTTGCAATCCTTGATACCTAATTGGTGTTTTCTTTGCTGTAATACCTGCACCATCGGTGAAATGAAGAGTGATAATTTCGCCTCTTTCTTTCAAAATCTGAAAAAATAATAATGCACCAATAATAAAGGCAATAACAGGGAGTAACCAAAATATCGAAATTTTACGAGGAGGACGAACTTTGGCTGTTTCAACTTGAGGAGTAAGGGTTGTATTTTCTGACATAAATGGGTACCAAATAAAACAATAGAAGCGGTACGATCTTGTAATTTATTTACAAAATCTCACCGCTTATGCTCAAATAATTAAGTATAAAGAGAATAAAAAATACTATTTTTCTTTATTATCACAATGACTTAGATCACTGCAAGTTCCATAAAGATAAAGACTATGTTTTTCAAGTTCAATACCGTGTTTTTGACTAATTTCTCTTTGACGACGCTCAATCTCGTCATCTTTAAATTCAAACACCTTACCACAATCTTTACAAATAATATGATCGTGTTGATGATCATAATTCAACTCAAAAACGGCTTTATTAGAATCAAAACTATGACGAGTTAAGATACCGACCTCTTCAAATTGATTTAACACTCGGTACACGGTCGCTAAACCAACCTCAGATTTATGTTCTAAGAGAAGTTTATAAATGTCTTCTGCTGCAAAATGTTGCATATTTTCACGAGAATCTTGCATTAATGCAAGAATAGTTAATCGTGGTTCTGTAATTTTCAGACCCACTTTTTTCAGTAGCTCTTTATTTTGTTCAGATTGTTCCGACATTTTATGCTCCTTATTTATAATCATTAAGCTAATGATGAAAGACACATTTCATCATTTAATTGTTCACACCATTTCTGTACTCGTTGTTCTGTTAATTCTGGTTGACGATCTTCATCAATACATAATCCAACAAAGGTATTTTCATCCACTAATGCTTGAGAAACTTCAAAATTATAACCTTCTGTTGACCAATGCCCAACAATAACACCGCCATTTTGTTCAACAACATCACGCACCGTGCCCATCGCATCACAAAAATATTCCGCATAATCTTCTTGATCGCCACAACCAAAAATACCAATGATTTTTCCTGAGAAATCAATTTCCTGTAAAGTTGGCATAAAGTCATCCCAATCCGCTTGAGACTCACCATAATACCAAGTTGGAATACCAATTAATAAGAAATCATAGGCTTCTATATCTTCCTTAGTACTTTTTGCAATGTCGTGTACTGCAACAAGATTTGCACCTAATTGCCCTTGAATCATTTTTGATACGGCTTCAGTATTACCCGTATCACTACCGTAAAATAAACCAACAACTGCCATTTTATTTCCTATTTATTCTATTAACCTTTAATCAACACACTGTTTATCAATATAGTCATTCAAAATATTTTGAATGAGCTGACTACGAGTTACATTTTGCTCATTTGAGAGTTTTTCTAACGCTAAAACAAGATCAGAATGCAACTTTAACTCCACTCGCTTTAAACCACACGAGCGATCTCGTCTCAATTGATTACGTTTATTCACTCTTATTTGCTGCTCTCGACTTAACGAACTACAACGAGGACGTCCTACTTTGGGAGATGATGCAAATAAGTCTAACGTGATACAATCTACATCTTGTTTTGCCATTATACCATAATACTACTTAACTATTCTCATTTACAAATGAAAATGAGAATATTATAAACAATTTTTAAATATACCATATTCTTTATTTATTGAAAATAAAGCATTACAAATTTTTAACTTTATTGATTATTTTATCCACATAAAAAAACTACCGCCACAATTCCCCGACCGTCATATCAGGCGAGAAATGATGGCTGATTTGGGCTTGGAATAATTCGGCGGTGGCGATGGAATCAATTAACGCATTGTGAGCCGTATAGGGCGGTAAACCGTAGCGAGTACGGCTGTTAGCAAGGCGGACTGAGGGCATTTTTTTGCTGAGTAATTTATCCAACCACGTTCTTTTTTCATATTGAACATTACCTTCGATCTGCATAGTATCAACAACGGGAAACAGAATTCCCTCCTTAATTCTCACCATTAAAGCAGAATTAAAAAACTGACGTTCAATTGGACGGTAATGCACCACCACAATTTTATTGGCAAGGATTGTTAGCAAATCATCTAACACTTTGCGTAAATCAGGCGCGTCAGAAATGTCGCTGTGGGTAATGCCGTGAATTACCACTGATTCTTCTTCAAGTTCTTGTTTTGGGCGGACAATCCAATGTTTGGCTTGGTTACAATAAATGCTTTTCAAGTCAAAAGGAATTAAGCCGATACTCACAATATCATCAACGGTGGCATCTAAGCCGGTAGTTTCAAAATCGAGTGCCACAAAATCTACGTCTTTGAGAGGTGTGTTTTCGTCGATTACGCCTGCTTGGTAAAATTCTTTTAGTAGTGGATTTTTTACCTGTTGGGCTTGCTGTTGATAATAATCCTGCCAATTGTCAGGGATTTGGCTATCAGGGATAATCAAGTTTTGTTGTGCTGTCATATTTCCCCTTAATATTTACGTCTTGGCGGATAGCGGAATTTAATGAATTTTTGGGCATTACTTAGCACCAAAAAGGCATCTTTTAAATTACGGCGTTCAAAATCTGACATTGCTTCAGGTTCGATATTATTATCAGGTTCAAGATCTTCTAAGATATCATTGGCTTGATGACGAATACGTACAATTGACAATAATTCTAACGCATTTTGTAAATCTTGCCCTTGATTACGTGGCAAAATACCTGCTTCAATAATATTTTCTAAACGCTCAAAGGAGTTTTTAGCTAATGATCCGATGGATAGAGCGTGAACACGTATTAAGTCTGCCAGTGGGGCTGTGCCTCGACGTTTTAGGTTGATCGATTTTTGATGACGACCGTCATTTTCCATTACAAAATTTTTAAAGAAACCCAGTGGTGGAGTGCGTAGCCCTGCTGTGTGAGCTAATGCCCCTAAGAAAACATTATTTTTTCTGGCACGTTGTACGACGAAGCTATATAGCTGTTCTGCCCACTTAGTACGACCATAAACGCCGTCTAAATCAAAGAAAATTGAGCTATTTAGTAAGGCTTTTGGATTGGGATTATCGATCCAATCGACAAAGGTTTCTTTCCATTCGCTTAGGGTTTTACGCCATTCAGGGTTGGTTGCCATAATATCGCCAGTGCAATAAGTATAGCCACAAGCCGCTAAGCCGTCGCAAATAAAATGTGAGAATTGTTCAAAATAATCATTATGTAATTTTGGATCGTAGCTCTCATCAAGGATCAACGCATTATCTTGATCGGTAACAATAAGCTGTTCATCACGAGCCATTGAACCTAAGGCTAATAGGCAATAAGGAATTGGTGCTGTACCTAATTTTTCTTCGGCAAGTTCAGCTAAACGCTGTTTGAAACTACGTCCAATCACTGCCATTGCAGATCCAACCATATGTGAATTGGCTTCTTCTTGTACCATTCGTACAAAGCAATCTTTCACTTGCCCTGCAATAATAGCTAATTCTTCAATACTATTCTGTTGGAAAATGCTGTTTACAATCAACAGACTATTTTGCGATTCGTGACGGAGTAAATCGGTATTGGAAATAATACCAATTGCCTCACCTTTATTCATAATAGGCAAGTGGTTAATATTATAACGGAGCATTGTCATCATTGCTTCATACACATAAGCATTACCATCTAGACAGTATAAGCTTGGTGATACGACTTCACTAATGGATGTGGCAGGATCAATTTTTTCTGCTAACACTCGAGTACACAAATCTCGATCGGTAATAATACCCACAAATGGATCGATATCATCATCTTCATTCGTCTCTTTAATTGCTGAATTTGCGATTAATACGGCTGAAACATTTTCTTCTTTCATACAAGCCGCGGTATCTGTAATTGATGTATTTTGATCTACAATAACTGCTGGGCGAGTAATTAAGGTTTTTACTTTAGATTGGGTAAGATCATTTTCACTATTAGAAATCACTTGGCTTAAACGCTGAGTACCTTCCACTTCCATAAAATCAGCGAAGACTTCATAATCATTGCAATAGCGATGAAAAATTTCAGCAGGAATGCAATAAGCAAGGGTATCTTCAATCGCCGTAACAGGAAAACGCACTTTATTATTCATAAAGAGTCCCATTTGACCAAAGATTTGTCCTTCTGTCATTCGGTTATACAGTTTGCCACTGCGACGATAAACCTCAACTACACCACTACGCATTACATAGAGTGAGTCAATGTCTGCATTATAAGTTAAAATCGGTGTTTCAGCACGAAAATAACGAATTTCTATATTATGGGCTAATTCATTGAGTGCTTCTTCTGGCAATTCATCAAAAGGAGCGAGCTGTGCTAGAAAGTTTTTGATTTCAAGTAGTTCAATTTCCATCATATTTCTGTCCTAAAAAGTAACAAATAAAGTATAGTATAACGATCTTTTCATAACGAGACTATTTTTAGATTAAATTTAATTTAATGTTGTTTTTCTCAAGACAAGATCGTATGTGAAAGTCGTTATTTCCCCCTCCAATTGGTATACTCAAAAAGTGAGGTAAAAAATTGCAAAAATCTCAAAAAATCATACCGCTTGTAGTACAATATCTTTTATTGTTAATAATTTAATAAATTCAAATGAAAATTGCATTAGGTATTGAGTATGACGGAAGTCGTTATTTTGGTTGGCAGAAGCAACAATCTGTTATCAGTGTTCAAGAACAATTAGAAAAAGCATTATCTATTATTGCCAATTCTCCAATTGAGGTATTTTGTGCAGGACGTACTGACTCTGGAGTTCACAGTACAGGACAGGTAGTGCATTTTGAAACAGATGTGAATCGTCCTTTAAAAAGCTGGTGTTTTGGAACGAATGCTCACCTACCTGATGATATTTCTGTTAAATGGTCTATTGACGTTGAACCCGATTTTCACGCTCGTTTTAGTGCTACAGCTCGCCGTTATCGTTATATTATCTATAATAATAACCTTCGCTCTGCAATCCTGCCAAAGGGGATATCCCATTATAATGTTCCACTTGATCATCAAAAAATGCACCAAGCGGGACAATTTCTGTTGGGTGAAAATGATTTTAGCTCATTTCGTGCCGCACAGTGTCAGTCAAATAGCCCAAATCGTAATATTCATCATTTAATTGTCACTCATAATGGGCAATTTGTGATTATTGATATCCAAGCGAATGCTTTTGTACATCATATGGTCAGAAATATTGTGGGGAGTTTAATTGAAGTAGGTTGTGAAAATCAAGAACCTGAATGGATCAAATGGTTACTTGAACAAAAAGATCGACAATTAGCTGCTCCAACCGCAAAAGCAGCAGGGTTATATTTGGTTGATGTGCATTATCCAGAACAGTTTAATATCCCAAAAACGCCATTAGGTCCATTATTTTTATAAGTTTTTATTACGCAAACCTTTGCTATTTTGTATAACTATTTCAATATGTTACAAATGTCTTTATAATGGTCACCTATTTTTTATTAAGAGAATTAAAAATGAACTATATTGAAATTTTAGGCTATGCGGCAATGCTTACCGTGTCTTGCTCTTTCTTACTTAAAGATGTGACTAAATTACGTTTTGTTAATACTATTGGGTGTATTTTATTTATGATTTATGGGTTACTACTTAAATCTTACCCAGTGGTAGGCTTAAACATTTTTGTTGCCTGCATTAATAGTTATTATATATTTAAAGAATTAAAAGCTAAAAAATAATTCTTTGTAATCACAGGGAGACAGGGTATCGTTATACCCTGTCTCAATACTGAATACTGAATATTGAATTTACAAATTTACTCATCATATTCATCAAGCCATTTTAATAAAATAGACTCTAAAATTTTCTCATTCGATTTTTGTGGATCATCATCAAATCCCTCTAACTCACAAATCCAACGGTGCATATCCGTAAAACGTACTGTTTTTGGATCTAAATCAGGATCGCGTTCATAAAGTTCGATTGCTATGTCTTGTGTATCTTGCCAAGTTAATTTCATTACTCTTCCTTAGTGATCCGCTTCTTTGGCGTGATTTAAGGTATATTTTGGAATTTCTACCACTAAATCTTCATCGCCCACAATACATTGACAACCCAAACGGCTATCCATTTCCAAGCCCCACGCTTTATCAAGCATATCTTCTTCCAGATCGCTGGCTTCATTTAATGAATCAAAGCCTTCACGAATAATCAAGTGGCAAGTAGTACAAGCACAGGATTTTTCACAGGCGTGATCCACTTCAATATGTTTATCTAACATTAAATTGAGTAAGTTATCGCCCTCTTTTGCTTCAATTACATCACCCTCTGGGCAAAGATCTTCGTGGGGTAAAACGACTATTTTTGGCATTTTCTTTCCTTTATACTATTCAACTTCACTAACAGATTTTCCTGTTAATGCTTTATTCACAGACGCATTCATTCGTCGTGCCGCAAATTCTTGCGTGGCTAAATCGACTTTTTTAATTCCCTGAGCAATCAAACTACGATCTTCGCCTTTTTTAATTTCAATCAATTCGGCTAACACCTGTTCAATTTGATGAAATTCAGCTTCACTTAATAATTCCACACCGTCTGCTTTTAATGCGTTAATCACGCTTTCAATCACACGATCCGCCTCTACTCGCTGTTCTGCTAATTCACGAGCCGTAATGTCTTGTTTCGCATTCTCAAAAGACGATTTGATCATCTGGGTGATTTCATCATCGCTTAACCCATAAGAGGGTTTAATTTGAATTGAGGCTTGTACTTTGGTGGATTTCTCCATTGCGGTTACACTTAATAAGCCATCAGCATCCACTTGATAAGTCACACGAATATGTGCTGCACCCGCCACCATCGGTGGAATGCCATGCAATGTAAAACGCCCTAATGAGCGACAATCTGCCACTAACTCACGTTCGCCTTGCACCACATGAACCGTCATTGCAGTTTGTCCATCTTTAAAGGTGGTAAATTCTTGGGCTTTTGCCACAGGAATGGTGGTGTTGCGTGGAATGATTTTTTCCACTAATCCGCCCATTGTTTCAATGCCTAATGAAAGTGGTACAACATCAAGCAATAACATATCCGAATCAGGTTTATTACCCACTAAAATATCCGCTTGAATTGCTGCCCCAAGTGCCACTACTTTATCAGGATCGATGGAGGTTAGCGGTGTTTTTCCAAAAAATTCGCCCACTTTTTCACGTACATAAGGCACACGGGTTGAACCGCCCACCATTACGACTTGTTGCACTTCATCATTAGAAATTTGAGCATCTTTTAACGCACGACGACAAGTCATCAATGAGCGTTTTACAAGCGGTGCGATTAGATCAGAAAATTGCAATTTTAATAATTCGCCTTGCCACGCTTTCCAACTAATCGTTGCGGTTTCTTGCTCACTTAATGCGATTTTAATTTGGGTTGCAAGGGTTAATAAATCTCGTTGTTCAGTATTATTTTGTGGTGCAATCTGAGATTGTTCCACGATCCAATTTGCAATTAGATGATCAAAATCATCGCCACCTAATGCGGTATCGCCCCCCGTCGCTAGCACTTCAAATACGCCACGAGATAGGCGTAAAATCGAAATATCAAAAGTACCGCCGCCTAAATCGTAAACGGCAATCACACCTTCTTGTCCGCTATCCAAACCATAAGCAATCGCTGCTGCCGTTGGTTCATTTAACAGACGTAATACATTTAAGCCTACTAAACGAGCGGCGTCTTTGGTGCTTTGACGTTGTGCATCATCAAAATAGGCTGGCACAGTAATTACCACGCCGGATAATTCGCCCGCTAAACGCTGTTCAGCAATATAATTAAGATGACTTAAAATATCACTTGAAATCTCAACAGGGCTTTTGTTACCTTGACGGGTTTGTAATAACGGTAATCCATTATCGCTTTCTGTAAACTGATAAGGTAATTTAGGGTAACGTTGCTGAATATCGCTTAGACTACGCCCAATCAAACGTTTCACAGAAATAACTGTATTTTGTGGATCGACACTCGCTTTTTCAAAGGCTTCATAGCCAATCAATTTTTTCTCATCCGCATAATGTACGATAGACGGAATTAACGCTCGCTCTTGTTTATCATTTAAAATCGTTGCTTGCCCACTGCGTACACTTGCCACCAACGAATTTGTTGTGCCTAAATCAATCCCCACCGCCAATTTTACTTGATGTGGTTCAACACTTTGACCCGGTTCTGTAATTTGTAATAATGCCATTATTTTCTCTTATTTCTTTTTTATTCTTAACTGACGGAATACGCCCCACCAAATTTATCGTCTGTTTTAAAAGTGGCTTGGTAATGACGTTCAATCGGCACAACCTGTGAGTGACGTTGATTATCGGTTTTAACAGATAATTCAGGCGTAAAAATTAGCACTTGATTACCACTTAACTCGCCCACTTGCTGTTGCCAATTATCCCAAAATAGCCCTTGATAAAAACTATCTAAATCCGCATTTAACGCCCAACCTAAAAATTCTGAATAGCCTAAATTTAAGTCTTTCCATTGTTCTGTTACTGGCGAAAAATAATGAATTTTGCCTAATCCACCGGCTAAACCACCAGAATTTAATGCAAAATAGCCACCAATAACATCATCAGCCACTAATAAATAACTCGGCTTTTCGCCTGATTCAGCAAAGGTTTTGCCATAGTTCCATTCCGTTAAACCACGATCCATTTTTTTTGATCCTGAACCTAACAAACGCAACCAACCATTTTTAACTAAAATGCCACCTGTTTCAAAAATAACTGCACCCAATGGTGTACCAATATTTAGTTGCAAGGTTAATAATTCTTGTGCTGCTCGCTCATCATCTTTTTCTAAAATTTCAAAACTATTTCTTGTCTGTGCAAACCACGTTTCCAAAATATCCCACGCAGGTTTTGGCACGTTAATGAGCTGTTCTAAATCTTGCATTTTAATCCCCAACTTCTAAATTAATTTTATATTTATTTTGGAGACAGGGCATACCCTGTCTCTACGGTGTTAATTCTTTCTCAATTTCTTCTATTGTTGGTAAACTATTTTTCAACTTACTTTCTAAATACTCACTGATTTCATATTCTGCGACACCTATTGGCTGATCAATTCGGTTTAAAGAATATTCAGCAACAATATTATCTTTATCCTTACAAATCAGAATACCAATGGTTTCATTATCGTAATCTGTTTTAAGTTGCTTATTAACCGCTGTAATATAAAAATTTAATTTGCCTGCAAATTCTGGCTTAAACTTCTCTGTTTTAAGCTCGACAACAACATAACAATGTAATTTTACGTGATAAAAAAGTAAACCAATATAAAAATCACTTTCTCCCACTTTTAAATGTACTTGTTTACCAATATAAGAAAAACCTGCACCAAGCTCCAATAAAAATTCAGTAATCTGGCTCGTTAAGGCATTTTCTAATTCCTTTTCATTATGATGTTCTGACAAAGTCAAAAAATCAAAATTATAAGGATCTTTCAGGGTTTGCTTGGCTAAATCCGATTGAACCTCTGGTAATCTATTATCAAAGTTAGTAATTGCTTTACCATTTCTAACATATAAATTACTTTCAATTTGATGTTCTAAAACAGCTCTGCTCCAACCATTATCAATCGTCTTTTGCACATAAAACAAGGCTTCTGCTACTGTTTGGCATTTATACATTATTCTTTGGTTATGTCCCCAAGGAATACTTTTTACCAAGTTTTTTACTTTTTCTAATTCGCTTACAGCTTGTAAGCCAATTAAATATTCACTATAAAAAGAGAACCAATAACGAATACTTCTTAAATTTTGCTCTGAAAATCCTTTCATATCAGGAAATTCTTTTTTCAAATCATTAGAAAGTTCTTTTAAAAAAGCTTCGCCCCATTTATATTCTTTCTGTTTTTTAACAATGAGTTCGCCTAACTCCCAGTACAAATGAAGTAGTTCATAATTAACACTTATTGCTGCTTTAAGTTGTGAATGTTTAATTTTATCTTTTATTTCAACAATAAAATTTTTATATTCACTATCTGCCACACTTAAAAGTTGTTTTTTCATTTCGCTACTCCCTCGCTGATTTCACTTACAACTCAAAAATAATCTCTTCTACTCGCTCGATTTCGACATTTAATTTTTTGATAAAACGTAATTTATCGCATAATGCTTTGGCGTGTTGCCATTGTTCATTTGCTAAGGTTTCTGTAAGCTGATTAAGTATTTCTTTATTTTGTTGTTCAATTTCAGCTGTGAAAGCGGTTAGATTTTCTTCATTTTTTGCAATTTCGATCTGTTCTAAGGTTTCTCGCCACTGCATTTGTTGCATTAAAAATTCGATATCATTATTGCTTTTTTGTTCGATATTCTCTGCTTTTCCTGTGGCAATTTCGATGATCGCTTCGGCACGTAAAATCGGATCTTTTAAGGTTTGCAATGCGTCATTCAGTTGTGCTGATTTTTGCATTGCTTGGCGTTGTTCCTGAGCCGTACCCGTTGCAAAATTATCTGGGTGTAATGCTTTCTGTAAGGCGAGATAATTTGCGGATAATTTTGCATTATCGATCTCAAATTTAACCGCTAGATCAAAGAGTTCAAAAGGATTATTCATTATTATTTTATCCATTACACATAAAAACTTTCGCCACAACCACATTCGTCTTTTACATTTGGGTTAGTGTATTTAAATCCTTCATTTAAGCCTTCTTTGACATAATCAAGTTCTGTGCCTTCTAAATGAATTAGGCTTTTGGGATCAACAATAATTTTGATACCGTGCTGTTCAAACACCTGATCTTCTTCATTTAATTCATCAACAAATTCCAATACATAAGCTAAACCAGAACAACCTGATGTCTTAACACCTAAACGTAAACCAATACCCTTTCCTCGTTTTTCTAAAAATAATTGAACACGGTTTGCAGCTGCTTCCGTTAATGTAATTCCCATTGTTATTCCTTAAAATTCAAATTCTTAATCAATTTTAATTACCAACAAGCGGTAAGATTTTGTTAAAAATTTGCAAAATCCTACCGCTTTATTTTTATTTTTCATAACATTATGAAAATTAACGTTTTTTCTCTTTGTAGTCAGAAATTGCTGCTTTGATCGCATCTTCTGCAAGAATTGAGCAATGCACTTTTACTGGCGGTAATTCAAGTTCTTGTGCAATATCACTGTTCTTAATAGATTGTGCTTCATCAAGGGATTTCCCTTTTACCCATTCAGTAATTAGCGAGCTTGATGCAATCGCACTGCCACAACCGTAAGTTTTGAATTTCGCATCTTCAATAATTCCATCATCGCTGACTTTAATTTGGAGTTGCATTACATCGCCACACGCAGGTGCACCCACCATTCCAGTCCCAACGTGGCTATCTTGTTTATCTAATATCCCTACGTTACGTGGGTTTTCATAATGATCGATCACTTTATCGCTATATGCCATTTTAATATCCTTTTTTATTTAAATTATTGATTAATGTGCAGACCATTCAATGGTACTTAAATCAATGCCTTCTTTGTACATATCCCAAAGTGGCGAAAGTTCACGCAATTTCACCACCGCTTTTTTAACCACTTCAATAGTATGATCTATTTCTTCTTCCGTTGTCCAACGACCCAAAGAGAAACGAATTGAGCTGTGTGCTAATTCATCATTACGCCCTAATGCACGCAATACGTAAGAAGGTTCTAAACTTGCTGATGTACAGGCTGATCCTGATGATACCGCTAAATCACGTAATGACATCATCATTGATTCGCCTTCCACAAAGTTAAAACTGATATTTAACAATGAGCCAATACCTTGTTCCATACAACCATTGATATACACTTCTTCCATATCTTTGAAACCGTCTAATAGGCGATTGCGTAATACTATCAAACGTTCCATTTCTGTTGCCATTTCTAGCTTCGCGATACGGTATGCCTCGCCCATTCCCACGATTTGGTGAACAGGTAATGTGCCTGAACGCATTCCTCTTTCGTGTCCGCCACCGTGAATTAACGCCTCTAAGCGAATACGTGGACGGCGTCCTACATATAAACCACCGATACCTTTTGGCCCGTATAATTTATGGCTTGAAAACGACATTAAATCGATATTCATCGCTTTCACATCAACAGGTAATTTACCCACACCTTGCGTACCATCAACGTGGAAAACGATTTTTTTGCTACGGCAAATTTTACCCATAGTTTCAATATCTTGAATCACACCGATTTCATTATTCACCAACATAATTGAGACTAAAATCGTGTCTTCACGAATCGCTGCTTCAAATTTTGCTAAATCAATCAAGCCGTTAGTTTCTGGCTCTAAATAGGTGATTTCAAAACCTTCACGCTCTAATTGACGACAAGTATCTAACACCGCTTTATGCTCGGTTTTACAAGTGATGATATGCTTACCTTTGGTTTGATAGAAATGTGCAGCCCCTTTAATTGCAAGGTTATCAGATTCCGTCGCACCTGAGGTAAACACGATTTCACGTGAGTCTGCACCAATTAAATCGGCAATGTGATTACGAGCAATATCAACCGCTTCTTCGGCTTCCCAACCAAATTTATGCGAGCGAGAAGCAGGGTTACCAAAGATACCATCCTTAGTCATATATTTCATCATTTCATCTGCAACACGCTGATCCATTGGTGTAGTTGCTGCATAATCCAAATAAATCGGTAATTTCATTTTTTCTCCTAATATAAAAGAGGGATAATCCACTTTTTTAATAAATTTCTAATCCTGACGAGCCAAATGCTCTGACACTAATTCTTCAATTGAGATAGTATAAAGAAAATCAGCAATCTGATCTTCCAAGCGCTCCCAAAGTGAGTGCGTTAAACATCTTGATTCATTATTGCAATTTCCATTACCTTTACATTTGGTTACATCAAGATTTTCATTTACGGCATTTACCACCATTCCAACACTAATATCTGAAACCGCTTTATCTAATTTATAGCCGCCACCCGGTCCTCTCACACTAGATACAATGCCTTCCCTACGCAACTGCCCAAAAAGTTGTTCTAAATAAGATAATGAGATCGCTTGACGCTCTGAAATATCTGCCAAACTAACAGGCTTGGATTTTCCATAAAGTGCAATATCAAGTATTGCAGTAACGGCATAACGACCTCTTGATGTTAATTTCATAAAATGCCCTAACAATTTTTCTATAATTAAGGTGTAATTTTATATACCTGACTATTTTAGTCAAGTAATTTTATATCTATTAGAATGATAGGATTTGAATTATTAACTTGAAAGGTTTAATGAACAGAAAACCCACAATGGAATTGTGGGTTAAAATTATAATACAAAAATATTTATTCTACAGCTAAATTTAAACTGCGATCTGTACGACGTGCTTCTGTTTTTGTTTTCTGTTTATTAAGTTGTACTTCTAACTTATGTTCAACCTCATTGATTGCTTTATAAAGATCTTCATTTTGAGCTTTTGCAAATAAATCCCCATTTGGTGTACCAATAGCCACCTCTACTTCATAATCTTTTGGTAATTTATGGATCATAAAATGGGGATTGATTAACTGAGTATGCCATTTTCTCAATTTTGCTAAGCGATCTTCGATATGGCTACGAATGGCTGGAGTGATATCCATTTGTTTACTTGAAATATTAATTGTCATAGTTGTTACCTCTTTAATGATGACCTTTTTAGGTCGTTTCAAGATAGTCCTAACTTAAGCCTTCTAGTTAAAAATATCAAGAGTAAAACGATAAAAAACTTTAAAAATTTGAAGTAGTTAACATTTTTGTATAATTACGTCCTATTATACTAGTTCAATTTTTTTAGCGATGAATATTATTATGAAACTTTTGAATTAGATAACTCTTAATCCCCCCTTATCATCCTTAAATAGTTTGAATAGGGGGGATTTTTATTACCTTAATATCCTAAATAATGTCATCAACTTTTTTATGATGGACTTTTTAGGAGATGATTATGTCTTTTCAGACGCAATTTAAAACATTATTTGAACAATCATTAGCACAATATTGCCAAACTCGTTATCTCACACCACAACAACTTTCAACAACACAGTGGTATCAACTTATTGCAAAGGTTAGCCAACAGGCAATTTTGCAAAAATCACAAACAAACACACCGCTTACCAATGTTCGCCACGTCAATTATTTATCAATGGAATTTCTGGTGGGTCGTTTACTGGGTAACAATTTGCAAAATCTTGAAGTTTATGATTTTATCGTTCAACAAGTAAAACAATACGGTATCGAACTCGTTGATATTTTAGAACAAGAAACCGATCCTGCCTTAGGAAATGGTGGATTAGGACGTTTAGCTGCTTGTTATTTAGATTCAATGGCGAGCCTTGCACAACCAGCAACAGGCTATGGTTTACATTATCAATATGGCTTATTCAAACAATCTTTTTCTGAGCAAGGCAAGCAAAAAGAGCAAGGTGATGCGTGGGGACGTGATTTTTATCCACAACAACAGCACCATTTAGATTTTACCCAACAAGTGGGCTTTGGTGGTAAAGTAAGCTTGATTTCGAATGATAAATATCAATGGCAACCAGAATGGGTAGTAAACGGCGAAGCCTTTGATCTACCTGTCGTAGGCTATAAAGGCATTCAACAGCCATTACGCTTATGGCAAGGATATAGCGAAAGTAGTTTTGACCTTACAAAATTTGATGCGGGAGAATATCTTTTCTCAGAAGAGAACGTGATTGATGCCTCAAAACTGACCAAAGTGTTGTACCCAAATGATAACCATCAAAATGGTAAGGCGTTACGCCTAATGCAACAATATTTCCACTGTGCTTGCTCTGTAGCAGATATTATCAAACGCCATTTAGCACAAGGGCGTAAACTGGAACAGCTTGCTGAATATGAAGTCATTCAACTGAATGATACCCACCCAGCGATCGCTATTCCTGAATTAATGCGTATATTGTTAGATGATTATGATTTTTCGTGGCAACAAGCGTGGCAAATTTGTAGTAAAACTTTTGCCTATACTAACCATACCTTGCTACCAGAAGCATTAGAGCAGTGGGATCAAAATCTCCTAGCGAATTTATTACCACGTCATTTTATCATAATTGACCGTATCAATAACGAGTTATACCAGCAAGTGAAAGCCCATTTTAGTGATGAAGAATTTTCAGATGTATGGCAACAAACCGCAGTTCTTTTTGGCTATCGTGTCAGAATGGCAAATCTTTGTGTGGTCGGATCTTTTGCAGTTAACGGTGTCGCAAAAATTCACTCAGATTTAGTGGTTAGCGATCTTTTCCCTGCTTATGCTCGTTTATTTAAAGATCGTTTTTATAATGTCACAAATGGAATTACGCCACGTCGCTGGATCCGTCAAGCCAATCCACAATTAAGTGCATTACTGGATAAACATATCAAAGGCGATTGGACGAAAGATTTATCCTTATTACAACAAATTGAAAAATTTGCAAAAAATGAAAAATTTCAGACCGCTTATACACAAATAAAACAAGCGAATAAGCAACGTTTAGCGGATAAAATCAAGCAAGAATTAGGCTTAGACGTGGATACAAATGCAATTTTTGATGTGCAAATTAAGCGTTTTCACGAATATAAACGCCAGCAACTTAATCTGTTAAATATCATTGCGACTTATCAAGAATTAAAGGCAAATCCAAATCAAGAATTCGTACCAAGAGTCTTTATTTTTGCAGGTAAAGCCGCTCCAGGTTATTTTATGGCGAAACAAATCATTCACGCTATTAACTGTGTCGCTGATGTGATCAATAACGATCCTGAAATGAAAGGTAAATTACAGGTTGTCTTCTTACCTGATTATCGAGTGAGCCTTGCGGAAATTATTATTCCTGCGGCTGATGTATCAGAACAGATTTCTCTTGCAGGAAAAGAAGCATCTGGAACAGGAAATATGAAATTAGCCTTAAATGGGGCGATCACCTTAGGTACATTAGACGGTGCCAATGTGGAAATTGCAGACTATGCAGGTAATGAAAATGTGGTTATCTTTGGGCATACGGTAGAGAGCATTAACCAAGTATTAAAAGACGGTTATGAGCCAATGGCATATTATCAAGAAGATAAAGTATTAGCTCAAGCTATAAATTCTCTTGCTAACGGCACATTCTCAAAAGGTGATACCACAACTTTTGAAGCCTTAGTGAAAGAGTTATTAACAAAAGACAGCTTCTGCACTTTGGCGGATTTTGCAAGCTATCGTCAAGCACAACAAAAAATTGCAAATTTCTATCAAAATCGTACCGCTTGGATTGAAGCAACGATTTTAAATACTGCAAGATTAGGGACTTTCAGTTCCGATCGCTCAATTACAGATTACCAAACTCAGATTTGGAAAAAATAATACCTTTCTCCTAAGAAAATACTTCTTATTCTGATTTTACTTTAAACAGTTCATCAGTTTAAGAAGTATTTTATTTTCTATAATTTTTGTGATGATAATCACATTTTTAAACAATTTCAGTTTAAATAAAAACAAAATGTGAGTAAAGTGAGCCATAGCATTTTATTTTATGTTCAATTGTTTTCGTTTTAGAAAATCAATTATCAAGTTCTTTACATATAAAAATGAGGTTCTCACAATGAAAAAATCCAAATTTCAGTTACTCAAAACTGTTTCTGCAGTAGCATTAGGTTTAGCGATTTGCAACACCGTTGCAGCTAAAGGGCGTTTAGTTATCTATTGTAGTGCAACAAATGCGATGTGTGAAAATGCAGCGAAAACATTTGGTAAAAAATATGGTGTCAAAACACAGTTTATCCGCAATGGTTCTGGTAGCACTTTTGCAAAAGTGAAAGCGGAAGCCAGTAATCCACAAGCTGATGTTTGGTATGGGGGTACTTTTGATCCTCAATCTCAAGCGGGCGAAGTCGGTTTATTAACACCTTATAAATCAAAAAATCTTGATCAAATTGTAGAGCGTTTCCGTGATCCAGGTAAGAAAAAAGGCAATTATACCTCTGCTATCTATATGGGTATTTTAGGTTTTGGTGTCAATACAGAACGTCTTGAAAAATTAGGAATTAAGCAAGTTCCACAATGTTGGAATGACTTATTAAAACCAGAATTTAAAGATGAAATTCAGGTTGCCGATCCACAAAGTTCTGGTACAGCCTATACTGCAATTGCGACTTTCGTTCAATTATGGGGTGAAGACAAAGCCTTTGATTATTTCAAAAAATTAGATCCAAATATTTCTCAATACACAAAATCAGGTGTTACGCCATCTCGTAATGCGGCACGTGGTGAAACATTAGTTGGAATTGGTTTCTTACACGATTATATGCTAGAAAAAAGTAAAGGTGCGAAGTTAAAATTAGTTGTACCTTGTGAAGGAACGGGTTATGAGTTAGGCGGTATCAGTATTCTTAAAGGTGCAAGAAACTTGGATAATGCAAAATTATTTGTTGATTGGGCGTTATCAAAAGAAGGGCAAGAATCTGCGTGGCAAAAAGGTCAATCTTTACAAATCTTAACTAACACTACCGCAAAACAACACCCTGCAGCACCAAATCCTGATGAGCTTAAATTGATCAATTATGATTTTGAAAAATATGGTTCAAAAGATGAAAGAAAACGCTTAATTAACCGCTGGGTTGATGAAGTAAAAATGAAATAGTAAGTGGAGGAAAAAATGAAGAAATTTCAAACAAAATTAACCGCAGCTGGTTTATTAATTTCAGGACTTTTAGTCACTGATATGGCGATGGCATCAGGACGATTAACCGTTTATTGCAGTGCAAGAAATACAGTGTGTGAACAACAAGTTAAAACATTCCAAGAAAAATTTGGTGTAAAAACCGCTTTTATTCGTAATAGCTCTGGAACAACACTTGCGAAACTTCAAGCAGAAAAAAACAACCCTCAAGGTGACGTTTGGTATGGAGGTACATTTGATAGCCACTCACAAGCTGCTGAAATGGGATTATTACAACAATATAAATCTAAATATTTAGATGATGTGATCCCTGAATTTAAAGACCCAGGCAAGCTAAAAGGAAATTATAGCTCTGTGGTTTATATGGGAGTATTAGGTTTTGGTGTAAATACAGAACGTTTGAAAAAACTAGGAATTAAAAAAGTGCCGAAATGCTGGAAAGACTTAACCGATCCTCGCTTAAAAGGTGAAGTACAAGTTGCGGATGCACAAAGTTCTGGTACAGCATATACCGCAGTTGCTACTTTCGTACAACTTTGGGGTGAAGACGAAGCCTTTAAATATATGAAGAAATTACATAAAAACATTTCTCAATATACCAAATCAGGTACAGCACCATCAAAAAATATTGCTCGTAATGAAACCACCATTGGTATCGGTTTCTTACAAAACTACTCTTTTGAACGTGAAAAAGGTGCTCCTCTTGATGTCATCGTACCTTGTGAAGGAACGGGTTATGAATTGGGTGGCGTAAGCTTAATCAAAAATGCACGTAATGAGAAAAATGCGAAACTATTTATTGATTGGGTAATGTCAAAAGAATCACAAGAATCTTTATGGAGAGATACTGCAGATCATCACATTTTAACTAATGTGAAAGCAGAAGCTTCACCATTTGCATTAAAACCAAGTGAACTGAATTTAATTAATTATGATTTCAGCAAATATGGTTCTAAAGATCTTCGTGGTCGTTTAATTGATAAATGGTTAAATGAAGTAAAACTTGCTAAATAATAGCATTCATCTCGCCACTGTATTGTTACTTTAAGTGAATGAAATATGGTGGCGAAAATCCATTATTTATAATAAAAAAACAACATTATGAAAAAACAAACAACTTTATCATCAATAACAAGCAATAGCTTTTTTTGGATAGCTTTTGCTTTGGTTGCCTTTGTTTTCTTACCGACTTTTGCCTTATATTACGGCTTTACAGAATCTACTCAAGAAGAAGTATTTGAAGCAATGGGATGGTATGGTGAAAATGGTGGCATTGGATTTAATATTAGCTGGCTATGGTTTACTTCACTTTTTTCTGTGCCTTTAATTTCTCATTATCTTAAGCCGAAAGGTAAAGAAGCACAAGGAATGGGAGAATTATTTGCAATTGTTGGAGTATTTGCCTTTGTATTTATTTCAGCCATTATTGCAAAAATTAGCTTAGGATTTTCTATTTTAGTGCTGGTTTTAGTACTTATTGCTTTAGCAACTAACGCACTAGCAAAATTATCGGTTTTACAAGGTGATAAATTTATTATTGCTTCACTGTTAAGTATTGCTTTAATTATCTTTTTCTTTATTGTCTATCCGATAATTTCTATTTTTATCTCAATGTTCTATGATGGTACCGAGTTCGTACCCAGCCAAGTCATAGATACGATAAAACAACCTTATATTTTACGTATCATTACAAACTCATTAAGTGTTGCAGCGACAATCGGAGTATTAGCCACTTTCTTCGGCTTACTCTTTGCGTTATATACTACTCGTATTGCAAAACGTACTGCCTTTATCGGTAAACTCTTTTCTATTTTGCCTATCGTTACCCCACCTTTTGTGGTGGCATTAGGGATTACCTTAATGCTTGGACGTTCAGGGTATGTTACTGAGTTTTTAGTCGAATATTTTGGTTTTAGCAGTAACTGGTTATATGGTTTTGCAGGAATTGTGATTGCTCATACACTTGCACTAACGCCATTATCCTTTATGATTTTAGAAGGGGCATTAAAATCAATTCACCCTTCAATTGAAGAAGCTTCTTATACAATGCGAGCTAATCGCTATAAAACTTTCTTCAATATCATTTTCCCACTATTAAAACCAGCATTAGCAAACTCTTTCTTAGTGGTTGCAATTCAATCGTTAGCAGATTTTAGTACCCCATTAGTGTTAGGGGGAAGCTTTGATGTAATTTCATCACAAATTTATTTCTATATTGCAGGTTCGCAGTTAGATTATGCTTCAGCAAGTACTTTAGGGACATTATTGTTAATTTTCTCTTTAGGTATTTTTGTTATTCAATATATATGGATCGGTAACCGCTCTTATGTAACAGTTTCAGGAAAATCTTATCGTGGCGAAGTACAAGATTTACCAAAAGCAATGAAATCTATGATTGTGTTTTTCTTAGGTTTTTGGACGCTTTTCAATGCAGTACTATACGGTAGTATTTTCTACGGAAGTTTCACTGTGAACTGGGGTGTTGACTATTCTTTAACACTTAAAAACTATGAATTATTATTTGGTAATGGCTTTGATAGTGGTGCATGGCCATCTTTAATTCAAACGTTCTTATTTGCAATTACTGCTGCACCTATTACCTCAATATTAGGATTACTACTTGCCTATATTACTGTGCGGCGAGAATTTAAAGGGAAGAAAACCTTAGAATTTTTAACCTTACTCTGTTTTGCCGTACCAGGTACGGTAGCTGGGGTGGCATATATCCTTGCCTTTAATAATGCACCAATTTATATTACGGGAACAGGAATAATCATTATTTTATCAATGGTCACTCGTAATATGCCAATCGGTATGCGTGCAGCGATTGCAGGGTTAGGACAACTCGATCAATCTCTAGATGAAGCGTCACTTTCACTAAAAGGTAGCTCATTTAAAACACTGCTCTATGTGGTATTACCACTCTTAAAACCTGCGTTACTGTCGTCATTAGTCACCAGCTTTGTGCGTGCAATGACCACCGTATCCGCAATTATTTTCTTAGTAACCGCAGATACTCGTGTGGCAACCTCTTATATTCTAAACCGTGTAGAAGACGGCGAATATGGTATTGCAATTGCCTATGGTTCAGTGTTAATTGTTGTGATGATGTCAATTATCTTATTCTTTGATTGGATTGTGGGCGATACTCGAATTGCCAAATCTAAGGCGAAAAAACAATAATATTTAGGAATAAATTATGAATAAAACAAATGATAAACAATTTTTAGTATTAAAAAATGTTACCAAAGCCTTTGGTAAAGCGGTGGTTATTGATGATCTAAATTTAGAAATTGAGCGTGGAACAATGACAACTTTACTCGGTCCATCTGGCTGTGGTAAGACAACAATTTTGCGTTTAGTTGCGGGATTAGAAACACCAACCTCTGGACAAATTTTTATTGATGGCGAAGACGTAACAAAAAGTTCTATCCAAACCCGTGATATTTGTATCGTATTCCAATCTTATGCACTTTTCCCACATATGTCTATTGCAGATAATGTGGGATATGGCTTAAAAATGCTGAATGTTCCACAAGAAGAGCGTAAGCAACGTATTGAAGAAGCATTGGAATTAGTTGATTTGGCAGGATTTGGTGATCGTTATGTAGATCAAATCTCTGGTGGACAACAACAACGAGTCGCTTTAGCTCGTGCTTTAATCCTTAAGCCAAAAGTCTTGTTATTTGATGAACCACTAAGTAACCTTGATGCAAACTTACGCCGTAGTATGCGTGAAAGTATCCGTGAATTACAACAACGTTTAGGCATCACCTCACTATACGTTACCCACGATCAAACAGAAGCCTTTGCGGTATCAGATCAAGTTATCGTTATGCACAAAGGTAAAATAATGCAAAAAGGTACTGCTAAAGAGCTGTATTTACGTCCTAATTCATTATTCCTCGCAAACTTTATGGGCGAATCTAGTATGTTTAAAGCCCATTTAAACGGCAATGTGGTCTCTGTAAATGGTTATGATATTACCTTAGATGACGCTACTCAATTTAACGTGCCAGATGGCGAATGTTTAGTTTGTGTTCGTCCAGAAGCAGTATCTTTAAAAGCGGAAGGTACAGAAGCACAAAAATGCCAAATTAAAACTGCAATTTATATGGGAAATCACTGGGAAGTTGTCGCACTTTGGCACGGTGAAGAACTGCTTATTAATTTAAGTCCAGAAGATTTTGAAGATAGTATCACTGAAATATATTTACACTTCTCTGATACAGGTTTGTGTTTATTACCAAGAGAATAAAATCTAACTTAGATTTGTAAATCCCCTCTCCTAACTTCCTTTAATAAATGGAGAGAGGGATTTACAAAAACAACACTATTTCAAACAGTGTTAATGTCATCAAATCATAAATATTCTTGCAAATTTAACTCACTAACTGACCGCTTGTTTGTTTTGATTTTGGATATCTTACTGGGAAAATATAACTTATCAAGACCATTAAAAAGACCAGTAAAATCAATATATCACCACATAAAACCGCCAAAGATATACGGCTTTGTATTTCATTTGGTTCAATAAGATTAATCTTTAATGTCCCCTTTGCTGTTGAAGAAACACTACTGACGACACCTGAAATATTGCCTTTGGCAGATTGTGTTTTTTGGATATTTTCAAAAACACTTTTATAAAAATTATGTGGTACAATTTTATCTAAAATATCTCAGAAAGAGCATAACATCCTGTAACACAGAATGTTGAACTGCCTCTGTAATATTATTTCTATTTATAAATCACCATTATATCTAAGCCTTAATGTATTTATTGCTCTATTTTTAATAGCTTCTTTATGAAAATCTCTTGCTATTCTACAATATGTTGTTTTATCTTTAAGGACATAAGTTGGATCAACCCAAGCTTTAAGGTCATTGCCATAAATAGATACTAACTTCTCAAATATAACTTCTAATTCATCTTTTACTTGTAATTCCGTTGGCAGAGCCATATCTTTATTATAAGTAACTACGACCTCATTCATTAATTGAAATAATTCATCTTCTTTTAAGATTTTTTCATTTACTCCATTTAATGCTTTCAAACAAGCCTCTTCACTTTTTGATTGTGCCAAATCAAATGTTTGAACAGATAAATTAGCAATCTTTATAATTGTTTCATCTGATGATTTAGGGTACTGTTTTACTATCAAATTACTTAAACGCCCCACTAGTTCATCACTATTTTCAATAGACATTTTTTTATTACCAAAAGCATTACATACTTTGTTATATTCTTCTGGTGAATATTTTTTTAGATTAGTAAATACCTTGGGCATTTTATTAGCATTTTCTTCAAAAAAAGTACAATTAACATACTTAGGTAGATCATTTTTAGGAAAAATGAGATGGATAACCTTAGACCCTATAAAATGAGTAAAAAAAACAGTAAAACCAAAAATTACTATATTCCTAAATAATTTTTTATTCATTATAATTTTTCCTTATAATTTTTGAAAATTTAACTCACTAACTGACCGCTTGTTTGTTTTGATCTTGAGCGTGGATAAAAACTTGGTAATAAATACCCAATGAATGTTATTAAGAAAACCAGTAAACTTAAAAGCCCACTAAGAATAATCGCAAAACCTTGACGTTGTAGATAAGGGTATTTTCTATCAGCAATAAAATTAATCACTAATGTATCCTTTTCTTTAGCAATATTCGTTACTACACCTTTAAAGCTTTGAGGTTGCTTTTGGATTTTTGCGATTTCATCACTAATTGTCCAATGTTGCAAACCGTGATAATCAGAGACAAAGCCAGAAGTATAATCAGATGCAAAGGATTGTTTACTGCCTGTTAAAATAACGCCACCACGATTTTTACCTAAATCAAATTTACCATTTTCTTTAATTTGCTCGATATTTTTCTTTGCCCAATATGCAATCTCATATTTAAAGCGGTCAATGGTTCTTGGCATTATTAAAAGATGATCTTGTTGCAATAATTTTTTAAATTCTTCAACAGGAATGGTATTTCCTTGATAGGTTTTATAAAGCCCTGCTAAATAGTTATTTGACGGATTAGAAAATTTCTTTGCTAATTCTTCATATAATTTATCACAAGATTTTGGCAGGGTATCAATACACGCCTGATCCAATAATTTCACTAAACGCTTAGGATTTTTAATCACTGCTACACTTTTATCCTTATTAAAATATTTTCTAAGAAGCTCACTATTTAGCTTTCTTGAATAATCTTCAACACCTGCATACTTTTTCTCAAAATATTCCACAATTTCTTCTGCCACTTGTGCTTCTTTCTGTTTATCATTCGGATAAGTAATTGGGTGTTTTTTGTAATAATCAGGTAAGTAATAAAAGCCCCATACAGCGTGATTTAACATATCAAATTCAGGAATTTGCTCAAATTTATGATTATTTGCCTTAATTAAAACGTCTAAAATTTCAGGCACGACAGGACGAATATATTTTTGAGTAGGATTAAGATGAATTTTATTTTCAACAATATGAAATCTCTTTTTCTTATATAGATTTTGTTCAGATCTTAGAACGACATCCAGATTATCAATATTATACAGTGAAAGCTTATCACCAAATTTTGGAGGTTGAGCAATAAGTTCATCAACACTTTGATAAGTTTTGGTTTCACTATCAAGCAAAGGAACAACCAAAGGTTTGGTGATTTCATTATTTAATAAATAGCTTCTTGCATAAGCCAAATTTTCTAACAAAGTATAATCAGAATTAAAAAATCCAATTGAACCACTCAATGCTATTAGAGTAAATACAATTAAACATTTATGTGGGCGGGGTATTTTATTTTTATAAATATTATCAATGGATTTATCATCTGAAAGTGAAATTAGCTCGTATGGTTGCCCTTTTTTTGTAGGCATTAACTCAACGATTGCCAAATTTTCTGGATAATAAGTATTTTGAGCCAATTCAAGTAATTTTTTATCTTTTACAATATAAGGATGATTTAAACCAATAAAAGCGACTTCCTTTACAATATTGATATTCTGTAATGCGTTTGCAGATACTATTTGTAATGTTCCTTTGACCTTTTCTATATTTTTAAGTGATGAAATTTTAAATTTACGTTTAATAATTGCAAACAGCATTAATACTAGCATTACGCCACTCAAAATCATTGTGCTGTTAAACCACAGTAAATCTTCCATATTACTGGCACATAAAAGAGCAATTAATGTCAGTAAAAAGGCAATCGCTCCTAAAACGTACACTTCTTTGCTTTGTCTTACTTTATATTCTGTTGCGGTTTCATAACGTGTCGAAAGTATTTGTTCATCAGGTTGTGGTTTCCAACGATATATACTATTTGACAACAAATCTTCACCATTAATAGCAATGGCGACCGCAACAATACCCACTCCAAACTTAGCCACAACATACTCAATTGTATTGGAATTGCCACAGAATAAATTTAACGGTTCAGGAATGGAAATATCAATGCCATTTGCACGCATTTTAAAAATTTCTGTGCCACGATAACGATAGCCATCAGCGGTAATTATTGCATTATCTAGCTGATAGACCTCATCAGAAACCAAAGACAAATTAAGGACTCTTAAATGCGGAGCAAGATACTTTTTCTCTTGTGGGGAAATCGTACGAATGGCACTTTCAGGGTGTTTGAGTTTATGACGACTTTTTATATCTCGACCTAAATGCTTAACACCAATATATAAAGCATACAAAGCCAATAATAACGTAACAATAAATATAATATTTTGCATTTTAATTCCTTAGTTATCTGCTGAGGATATCAGTTTCAGTTATTTTTATAAAATAGTTAACAATCCACCCTATTTTGTGCTAAATATAATTACCTCTTACTCTCTGCAACAAAACTTCACAACATTGAGCCAATAATTGATAAGTTTCATCAAAATTCCCTGTGTACCACGGATCAGGAATATGATCGTAAGCTAAATCAGGGCAAAGCGAAGTAACATTAAATAACTTATCTCTATTTTTACCAAATAATCGCTCTAAATCTTTAAGATTTTGGTTATCCATTGCAACAATATAATCAAATTTTTCCCAATCTTGTTTTTGTACTTTACGGCTTACAAAACCAGAGTTATCAATTTGATGTTTAGCGAGTTGCTTTTTTGTTTCTTTGTGCATATCTTCGCCATCGTGCCAGCCTGATGTCCCCGCACTATCCGTAGATATACAATTTTCAAGATGAGCCTGTTTAATTTTGTGTCGCATAATATATTCCGCCATTGGCGAGCGACAGATATTACCCAAGCAGACAAATAAAATATTGGTTTGTGGTTTCATTTGATGTCCCCTAAATTTGCAAATTTATAATCAAATATAACCGCTTATGCTTTACGCCACGTTGTCCCGTTTGCACCGTCTTCTAACACAATACCCATTGCCGTTAATTTATCACGGGCTTCATCGGCTTTTGCCCAGTCTTTATTCGCTCGTGCGTCATTACGTTGTTTAATTAAGGCTTCGATTTCCGCCACTTCATCATCGTTGCTATCGCCTTGTAAGAAGGTTTCAGGATCTTGTTCTAATAGCCCAAGTACGCCTGCTAACTCTTTTAATCTAACCGCTAAATAATTCGCTTGTTGTGGATTTTCTTTTTTCAATTTATTCAATTCACGAGCCATTTCAAACAACACCGCTAATGCTGCTGGTGTATTGAAATCATCATCCATTGCGGTTTTGAAATTTGCAATATAATGATCAAATATAACCGCTTGTTCTTCTGATAAAGAAACAGCAAGATCACAACCACGCAATGCGGTGTATAAACGCTCTAAGGCGGTGCGAGCTAAATCTAGGTTTTCTACACTGTAATCAAGTAAGCTACGATAATGAGCGGTAAGGAAGAAATAGCGTAAACTTTCCGCATCATAGCGTTCTAACATTGTGCGAATGGTAAAGAAATTCCCCAGTGATTTTGACATTTTTTCTTTATCAATGGTGAGCATTCCTGTGTGTAACCAATAGTTCACATAATCGCCACCGTTCGCACAGCAAGATTGAGCAATTTCATTTTCGTGGTGTGGGAACATTAAATCGGCACCGCCACCGTGAATATCAAAATGCTCGCCAAGTTCCTTGCTGTTCATTGCCGAACATTCAATATGCCAACCTGGACGACCTTTACCCCACGGAGAATCCCAGCTCGGTTCATTTTCCTTAGACATTTTCCAAAGCACGAAATCCATTGGGTTGCGTTTGATACTTTTGATTTCAACTCTTGTACCTGCTTGTAATTGCTCTAAATCTTGGCGAGATAATGCCCCGTAATTTTTAAAACTTGGTACGCTAAACATCACATCGCCATCTTCTGACACATAAGCGTGTCCTTTGGCGATTAAGCGTTCCACCATTGCGATAATTTCAGCAATATGTTGCGTGGCGCGTGGTTCAACATCAGGGCGTAAAATATTTAATGCATCAAAATCTTTGTGCATTTCTACGACCATTCTTTCCACTAATTCATCACAGGTTTCGTTATTTTCAAGGGAACGTTTGATGATTTTATCGTCCACATCGGTAATGTTACGCACATATTTCACATCATAGCCTAAATAACGTAAATAACGCACCGCCACATCAAAAGAAACAAAGGTTATACCGTGTCCAAAATGACAAAGATCATAAACCGTTACACCGCAGACATAAATGCCAATTTTATTTGGGTTGATAGGTTTAAATTCTTCTTTTTCACGTTTTAAAGTGTTGTAAATTTTGAGCATAGTATCCTCTTGCTGGTTAGATAAATTATTAAAATAAGATTTGGTACTAAGTATAACAAAATAAGCGGTAACATTTTGAGGATTTTTTGCAAATTTTATCACCCTTCATTTAAATTCTGGTTATTTACGTCCACCCAAAAAACTCAAATGCGTTTTGCCACTGTTGATCAAGCGGGGCGATAATTTCAATTTTTTGCAACGTTTTAGGGTGTACAAAACTTAAAGAATGAGAATGTAGGAAAAGACGATGACAGCCACTGTTTTCTGAAAATGCCCTATTTTGATGTAGGTCACCATAACAGGTATCCCCAATAATAGGATGAAATAAATGTTTTAAATGACGTCTTAATTGATGTTTTCGCCCTGTTTTTGGAAATAATTTAACAAGAGAATAACGAGCGGTTTGATGCTTGCCCGCAGGATAAGGCATTTCAACTTGTTTTAAACTTTGATAGTCCGTTATCGCTTCTTGTGGCTCTTTAGGTTGTGAAAATTTATCTGCAATTTTATCTAATTGTACTTTAAGAGGATAATCAATTCTTCCTTCATCGTGAAGATAACCTCGTACCAGTGCCAAATAACTTTTTTGAACTTGATGTTGTTGAAATTGTTCACTTATTAAACGAGCCATTTCACTGTTTAATGCAAAAAGTAATACGCCAGATGTTGGACGATCTAAGCGATGAATAGGAAATACGTGTTGTCCGATTTGATCTCGTAAGGTTTGCATTGCAAACACCGTCTCGTGTTTATCTAACCAACTACGATGCACTAACATTCCTGCTGGTTTATTGATTGCGACAAGATCATTATCTTGATATAAAATATCTAATTCCATTAACGACTTAATTTCTTTTCAATATGTTGAATTGGCTCACATAGTTGAGTTAAATATTTTTCATTTTTCAATGCTTCTTCTAAGTAAGGAGTAATTGAAAAATTAACAGGTAATTCTGCATTTGCATCAAGTAACGCATTCATTCTTGGAATAAAGATCCATTGTAACCACTGTGTTGCAGACAATGTTCCAATACAAAAAGGTTGATCGTTCGCTAAATCTTGTGGAGAAGGACTGATGCTTTCCCATAGATGATGTAATTGCATCGCAATTTGTAGTTCATTCAAATGTTGGCGAATTTGTGTTTTCATCTTTTTTACCTAATAAAACAAAAAAACAAGCGGTAACATTATTTCAAAAATTTGCAAATTCTTTGAAGTAAGTGACCGCTTATTTATAACTTAATTATTTTCTATATTTTTGATGCTGTTTCACTGATTTTCTAATTTGGCGAATATTCGTTCTACGACGATTTTTAGTCACATCTATTTTTGATTCTGTTTCAGGAGGTAAGCCTACTAACTCACGTAAATAATTGACTTTTTGTAAATCCATTTCCTCCCAACCGCCACGAGGTAAGCCCTTTTGTAATTTAATATTACCATAACGAATACGGATCAAACGGCTCACCTGAACCTCTTGAGATTCCCATAAACGACGAACTTCTCTATTTCGCCCTTCCGTTAGTGTCACATCAAACCATTGGTTGATACCTGCACCGCCTGTTGCTTTGATTTGTTTAAAGTTTGCCATTCCATCTTCAAGTTGAACGCCTTTACGTAAACGTTGTAACATTGCGTCATCCACATTTCCAAACACACGTACTGAGTACTCACGTTCCACTTCTTGGCTTGGATGCATTAAACGATTAGCTAATTCACCGTCGGTAGTAAAGAGTAATAATCCTGAAGTATTAATATCTAAACGCCCAACCGCAATCCATCTTGAACCTGTTAAACGAGGCAAACGATCAAAAACCGTCGCACGACCTTCTGGATCAGATCGAGTACAAAGTTCTCCCTCTGGTTTGTAATACATTAAAACACGGCAAACCTCTTTCTCGGTATTTTTTAAGTAAACAATGTGACCATCCATACGGATTTTTGTACCATTACTTAATTGAACTCGATCGCCTAATTGTGCAATTTTTCCATCGACACTAACTCGCCCCTGCTCAATCACTTTTTCTAATTCACGACGAGAACCCTTACCTGCTCTCGCTAAGATTTTTTGCAGTTTCTCTCCCTCTGCTGCCTTTTCTTTAGTCTTCTTCTCTAATGGCACTTCTACTTTTTTCACTGCTGTTTTTGGTGCAGATCTAAGCGGTCGGTTTGTGGTCTTTTTTTGCAAATTTTTCATTTGTCTTTCCTTTTGGTTGTCGCTTTCACAAGCGTCGGTTATTAATTATTTTTATGCTAAGAAAGGCGTTAAATCGCCCATTCCTTCACGAATAATCATTGGTGTATCGTCTGTTAAATCAATCACTGTCGTGGGGGTTTGTCCTAAATACCCTCCGTGAATAATCAATTCTACTCGACGTTCTAAATAATTTCTGATTTCATCAGGATCAGATTGGGTAATCTCTTCATCTGGTAACATTAGTGAACAAGATAAAATCGGCTCACCCAAGGTTTGTAATAAAGCCAATGCAATATTATTTTTAGGCACTCGAATACCTATAGTTTTACGCTTCGTCCATAAACGACGTGGTACTTCTTTGGTCGCAGGAAGAATAAAAGTGTAGGGATTTGGCACGTTATTTTTAATTAAACGATAGGAAACATTGGTCACTAACGCATAATTTGATAGCTCTGATAAATCACTGCAAACCAATGTAAAATTATGATTTTGAGGTAATTTACGAATTTCTACAATTTTATCTATCGCTCGTTTCTCTCCGATACCACAACCTAATGCATAGCCTGAATCTGTTGGATATACAATTACTCCACCTTGCTTAATAATTTCCACTGCCTGATTAATCAAACGTTGTTGTGGATTATCTGGATGGATATAAAAAAATTGACTCATTGGATTTCCTTTATTAATTAAATGATGAACACTTTCACATTCATAAAACCTTTCTCTTTTAAGTAAAGTGCCTGTAATTTACTCATCACTCCTCTACTACAATAAAGCAAATAGTTTTTAGACTGATCTAACTCACCAAACTGACTTGATAATTTATAAAAAGGTAAATGTTTCACTTCCACACCCTCCAATTCAAAAGCGACTTCATCCACTTCTTCAGGGCTACGAATATCTAAAACAATATCATTGTCACTAAATTCAGAAGTTGTTTCAACCGCCACAACTTCTTTTTCTGTTTGAGCTGCAATTTCTCGAATATCTAACACATCAGCATTCTCAACGGCTTGATTTAAAATCTCAAAATTAAAGTGATTTTCTTCTTCTAAAATTTTACTTTCAATGGCTTTTACGGTTGGATTTTTAGAAATCACGCCACAAAATTCTGGCATACTTTTGGCAATATCATCTGTGCCAATTTGTTTCGCCATTGCAATAATTTGTTCTTTATCGTGAGTGATTAACGGACGCAACACTAAACGCTCGGAGGCTTTATCAATTAAACGTAAATTGGTTAAGGTTTGGCTTGAAACTTGTCCTAAGGCTTCTCCTGTCACAATAGCCTCAATATTAAAACGTTCAGCAACTTTACTTGCTGCTCGCACCATCATACGTTTTAAAATTACCCCCATTTGACCATTTTCAACTTTTTCTAAGATTTCACCGACCACATCTTCAAAATTAACCGCAATAAAACGCACTTTGTGAGATGTACTATAACGGCTCCAAATATGATACGCCATTTGTTTCACTCCGATTTCGTGAGCTACTCCACCTAGATTAAAGAAACAATAATGCACACGAGAACCACGTCTTAATAGCATATAACTTGAAACACCTGAATCAAAACCGCCAGAAATCAGAGAAAGCACATCTTCTTGGGTACCGATAGGATAGCCACCTAGCCCTTGATAGCGTTCTCTAATAAATAGCATTTTATCGTGATCAATATCCACACGAACCGTCACGTCTGGCTTGGTTAATTTTACTTTTGCTGATTCAATACGCTGATTTAATCCACCGCCAATATAACGCTCTAAATCAATCGAACGGAATTCGTGTTTTCCTTTGCGTTTTACACGTACACAAAAGGTTTTATTTTCTAACTGATCTTTTACAGCAAGATACGTTTGTTCAAAAATATCGTGCATATCGGTGAAAGGCGTTTCTTCCACTTCTAAAATATGATGAATACCAGGTGTGCGTTGCAATAAATCTAACACAAGCTGTTTTTTTGTTTCATCTTTGGTGCGGACTTCAATAAAATCCCAATTACGCACAACTGTCACAGTTTCATCGTGTTTAATTAAGGTATTACGGATATTGCTGGTTAAAATTTTGATAAAGCGTTTACGAACCGAATCACTCTTAATCATAATTTCAGGAAAAAGTTTAATAATAAATTTCATAATCTGTTGTTTGTTTTCTAATTGTTGTTCTGTAAATAATAAAGCGGTACGATCCTACCATAAATTTGCAAATTTAGGGGAAAATCGTACCGCTTAAATAGAAAAGAATACCGCTTCACCTCATTCTAAATTTGGTAAATTTATTCAATTAAGTGACCGCTTATTTTTTAATATTGCTTTTAGGATACCTTGCTGGAAAAATATAAGATAAAAGCACCAATAACATTACGATAAAAATCAAACATTTAGCCACAACTATGGTTATAGAATGTCTGTTATATACTTTGGTTGGTTTTATGAGATCAAGAGTTAAAATACCTTTTGTAGTAGAAACCTTACTGATCACGCCTGCAATACTCTTTTTAGTATTCTGCCTCTTTTGTACCTTTTGAATTTTGTCCATTATGGTATCAAAAGAACTATAAGGCACAATTTCATTTAAAATACCTTCTCTTTTTAAAATAATCCCCCCACGATCCTGAGTAAGATTAGCAATATCTTTAATTTGTTTATTTTTTTGTCTATGTTGATTTGCCCAGTGCATAACCGTATTACGTAAAATATTTACAGTTTGTTGTAATGTTAATAATCTTTCATAACCAAAATACTGTTTAAATTCTGCAACAGGAAGTGGCTTATTTTTATAGTCTTGATAAAGATGAATTAAATACAAATTTTGGGGTGTTGAAAATTGTTGTGCTAAATCTTGATATAGCTGTTCACAAGAATTTGTGAGTTTCTCTGAACATACTTTATCTAATAAATTCAGCAGGTTATTTGGTTCAATAATTTTAACCACAGGTGCAGAACCCATTGAATAGCTAGATATAATTTCTTGTTCTGGTGGTTGAGATAAATTATTTTTCAATCCACTGTATTTTCTTGAAAAATAAATATCCTTTAAACGTGAGTAACTGTTTTCTATTTCAAAAAAATCACCTTCTGCTAAAGCAATGAGTTCATCAGAATCTTGTGGTAGTTGTAGTCGCTCTTTAGGGAAAATACGAATAGCATTAGGGTCGAGTTGATTTGAATGATCAATTTCTACATCCACATTATTTGTTAAATCGATAAAATCAACATAATCCCCCCTTTTTGCATTTAATAATTCCTTAGGTTGAGAGAGTATTTTATGATTATTTTTCAATAAATAATGCTCTACAGCAGTAATATTTTCTAATAATGGCGGTGTGGTGAAATAAAATAGAGCAAACCATAACATAGCAAAAAAAGAAAATGCCCCTAAACGATCATTTGGTCTTGGTGGATGTTTTTTATAATGTTCTTCAACGGATAAACCATTTGCAACACTTAATAAGGTGTAATGCTTACTCTTTTCATCAAATACCACTTCTGCTTCGGTACTCTCTTGTTGGCTTTTATTTTTATCATTTAATTGATTTTTATAACCTTCTGTAGTCGGAAAATTTAAACCAACAAAGTAAGTTGATAGGGTTACTCTGACATCTTCTAAGTGTTTAGTTGGCAAAAATTTTGGTGTGCCTTTAATCCTTTTTACTTCTTTTATAACAGCATTTTTGGATTTTGTTTTTAGTACACTATAAATCATCAACACTATGCTAATCACCGCTGCACTTTGCCATATATTTAAAAAAAGCATTTGTTCAGACATTAAACTCATCAAACAAAATAACAACGCTAAACAGAAATAAAACAGCCCCCAACCATAACTTATTTTGCTTTGTCTAACACGATATTCTATTTTGCTTTCATTACGAGTAGATAAAACTTTTGCTTCTGGTTTAAATCCCCATAATTCAATATTTGGTTGTAAAAAATTATGCCCATTCACTGATATAGCGGTCGCATACAGTTCACGCCCAACTTTAGTCACCACGTATTCAATGGTATTTTCTGCTATCAAAAAATTATCTAAAGGATAAGGAAAAAAGATATTAATGCCGTCAGCCTGTATTTTAACGCTTGTTTTCTTCATTCTTGGAAGAAATAATTTTGCAAAGGTAATTTTTGCATTATTGAGTTGATAAATCTGATCAGAAACCAGTGACAAAGAATGAATAGTTAAATGGGAGGATAAAAACACTTTTTCTTGCTCTGTTATTTTACGAATAGGATTAGTTGGATGTTTTAATCGATTTTGGCTTTCTAGAGACAAAGTTAAGTATTTAAGAGCAGAAAATGCCCCATAAGTCGATGTAATAATAACAATAAGTATTAATAAGCTTTGCATTTTAATTTCTCTTATGATCTCTTTTTATATTAACTTCCAACATTTGCGAATTTAACTCCGCTAACTACCCGCTTATTTATTTTAAATATCTTACTGATAAAATATAACTAATCAAGAGCATAAAAATGTAATCATATTGTAGAAGCTGGGGATACCCTGTTTTCTATCTATTTTGCACAATTATAATATCATCACATTTATCCCAAATTTCTGAATATCCATTCGTCAATGCATACTTTGACGCTACGTTTTGTGTATCCACCCTACGTATATATGTGAAATTATTAAATTTGTAAATTTTTGATTTGATCTACCCGCTATATTTATGGCTAATAATATTTTGTGGGAATTTTTATATCAAGCTATGGGAGGATATACGCAAACTACGTTTGCTAATCACTCCCCTACAACAAATATATCAGTTATTTTTATAATTTTTACCGTTATAAATTTATGCTACAATTCCTCCAAATTTACTATCAAAATAAGCAATGAATAAACAGACCTTTTTTATTTACGACTACGAAAGTTTTGGAATTAATCCAGCCAGTGACCGCCCTGCTCAATTTGCAGGTATTCGTACTGACAGTGATTTTAATATCATCGGCAAACCAGTAATGTTTTATTGCAAGCAAACACCTGATTATTTACCTTCACCTGAAGCAGTAATGGTAACAGGTATTACACCTCAACACTGCAATAAAGAAGGCTTGGTTGAACCTGAATTTAGTGAGCGTATTCATCAAGAATTTAGCCAACCGAATACTTGTGTAATGGGCTATAACAATATTCGTTATGATGATGAAATGACACGTTATACTTTCTTTCGTAACTTTTTTGATCCTTATGAATATAGCTGGAAAAATGGTAACTCTCGTTGGGATTTGCTTGATGTAGTACGAGCCTGTTATGCGTTACGTCCTGATGGTATAAATTGGGCGTATGATGAGGAAGGTAATCCAAGCTTTAAATTAGAAAATTTAACTAAAGCCAATGGTATTGAGCATAGTGATGCCCACGATGCGATGGCAGACGTGTATGCAACCATTGGAATGGCAAAGTTGATTAAACAAAAACAACCAAAATTATTCCAATTTTTCTTTGAAAATCGTGGCAAAAAAGCCATTGAAAAAATGATCGACACAGGTGAAATGACGCCTCTTGTTCACGTATCTGGAATGCTGGGCAATTATCGTGGAAATACTGCGTGGGTGGTACCTATTGCGTGGCATCCAACCAATCAAAATGCCGTAATTGTGTGTGATTTAGCGGGTAATGTTGATGATTTGCTTAATGAAGATCCTCGTGTTTTACAAGAACGACTTTATACGAAAAAAGCATTATTAGAAGAACAAGGCTTGTATTCTGTTCCGTTAAAATTAGTGCATATTAACAAATGCCCTATTATTGCACCTGCAAAAACCTTATTACCTGAAAATGCCGATCGTTTAGGGATCGATCGTAGCTACTGTTTAGAAAATTTAAAACGTTTAAAACAACATAAAAATTTAATTCGAGAGAAAGTAAGCGATATCTTCAGTGAAGAGCGAACCTTTGCAGAAGCGACCAATGTTGAACTTACGCTGTATGAATCCTTTTTTTCTAATGCAGATAAAAATAATATGGCAATTTTACGCACCCTTAAACCTGAAGAATTAGCCAATCACGGCTTAAAATTTAGTGATCCTCGTGTAGAAAAATTACTATTCAATTATCGTGCCAGACACTATCCTCACACACTCACTCGTAGCGAACAAATTCGTTGGCAAAAATATTGTGATCAACAAATTAATGAAAAGGCACAACAATTCAGTCAATCAATTAATGAGCTATTTAATCAATATCACGATGATGAAGAAAAGGTAAAATTATTAGAAGATCTGACCGCTTATGCTGAGCAAATTTCACAAATTCAGCCTGTCAGTTATATTAAAGAAGATAAAAATGATGATTTAATTGATAAGTTAAATAAAGTGGCGGAGCAAGATTGTGATAAGCAACAAAAACTTAAAGTATTGAGAGAGTTAATCTAAATGAACTTACACGAATATCAAGCTAAACAACTGCTAGCTCAATATGATATTGCTATTCCTAAAGGAATAGCTTGTCAGAATTTAGCACAAATAAAACAAGCGTTACAACATATTCAATCATCACAATGGGTATTGAAATGCCAAGTGCATACTGGTGGACGAGGTAAAGCAGGTGGAATAAAAGTAGTAAGCAATGAAGCGGATGCATTAACCTTTGCCAATCAAAGATTTGGAAGGCAATTAGTGACTTATCAAACTGCTCCTATGGGGTTGCCTGTACACACCATTTATGTAGAAGAAAATACAGCAATTGAACGTGAAATTTATATCAGTGTTGTCATTGATCGCTCATTACAAAAAATTGTATTTATTGCCTCAAGTGAAGGAGGAGTAAACATTGAAGAGATTGCTCAAGCACACCCTGATTTAATTTATAAAACGATTATTGACCCCTTAGGTGCAATGCCTTATCAAGGACGTGAATTAGCATTTAAATTAGGATTGCAAGGCAATCAAGTTAAACAATTTACACAATTTTTTATGCAGCTCGTGACCTTATTTAAGCAAAAAGATTTATCCTTATTAGAAATTAACCCTCTTGCCATTACTCAAACAGGGGATTTGGTCTGCTTAGATGCCAAAATGATTGTGGATGATAATGCTCTCTACCGCCAAACTGAATTACAACAATTTAATGATCCTACTCAACAAGATCCTCGAGAAGTCATTGCAGAATCTTATCAGTTAAACTATGTTGCCCTCAAAGGTAATATTGGCTGTGTGGTCAATGGTGCTGGGCTTGCAATGGGAACAATGGATAGTATAAAAGCCTTTGGTGGACATCCTGCTAATTTTCTTGATGTGGGAGGTAAAATTACGGCTGAACGAGTAACAGAGGCATTTAAGTTAATTTTATCAGATCACGATATTAACGTTATTTTAGTCAATATTTTTGGCGGTATTGTACGTTGTGATTTAATCGCAAAAGGAATTATTGCCGCAGTCAATGAAATCGGAATTGAAATTCCCGTCATTGTACGTTTAGAAGGTAATAATGCTGAAATTGCTCATCATATTCTTTCTGAATGTCACTTAAATATTATCAGTGCAACAAACCTTACACAGGCAACACAACTTGCCGTAGAGGTTGCAAAAAAAAATAAGGAAATCAATAATGGCAATTTTAATCGATAAAAATAGTAAGGTAATTTGTCAGGGATTTACGGGTAGTCAAGGCACCTTACATTGCACCGATGCACTGGCTTATGGTACACAGCTTGTGGGTGGCGTATCTCCAAATAAAGGAGGAACTACGCATTTAGGCTTACCGGTTTTTAATACTGTGCGTGATGCCGTAAACAATACGGGAGCAACAGTGTCTGTTATTTACGTACCTGCAAGTGGCTGTAAAGATGCTATTTTAGAAGCAATCGATGGCGGTATTAAACTCATTATTTGTATTACAGAAGGTATCCCTGTATTAGATATGCTTGAGGTAAAACAACGTTTGAACCAAAGTGAGACAATGATGATAGGTCCAAATTGTCCGGGAGTCATCACGCCAGATGAATGCAAAGTTGGGATTATGCCTGCTCATATTCACAAAAAAGGCAAAATTGGGATTATTTCTCGCTCTGGAACACTGACCTATGAAGCAGTAAAACAAACCACGGATGCAGGATTAGGGCAATCGACTTGTGTCGGCATTGGTGGAGATCCTATCTCAGGCTCTAGTTTTATTGATATTTTAAAACTCTTTGAGCAAGATCCACAAACAGAAGCAATAGTAATGATTGGGGAAATCGGAGGAACTGCCGAAGAAGAAGCCGCTGAATTTATTAAACAGCATATCACCAAACCAGTGATTGGCTACATCGCAGGAATAACTGCCCCAAAAGGAAAAAGAATGGGACACGCAGGGGCAATTATTAGCGGAGGAAAAGGAACCGCAGAAGAGAAATATCGAGTATTACAAGAAGCAGGTGTCATCACTGTCAATAGCTTAACGGATATTGGAAGAATACTGAAAGTTACCCTCAAAAAATAAGCGGTAAGATCTACATAAAAATTTACAAATTTATGTTATTATTATTCCAATTATCTTACAAAAATTTTTACTATGGCTATAAAATCTAAATATAACAATGAACAATTAGATACACTACTCAATGAATTGATTACTGTATTAGAAAAAAATAAAACCCCTGTTGATCTTTCATTAATGGTGCTTGGTAATATGGTCAGCAATATTTTACTGAATAATATCAATGACCCTGAACAACGTGAACATTTGGCAGACACCTTTTCACAAGCTTTAAAAAACTCATTAATGACTAAACACTGATATGTTTAAATTATTTCAACAACGACCTGAAGCTGAAGCACTTTCTCAACGTATCACGTGGGGACACTGGTTTAGTTTTTTTAATATTGGTATTGTCCTTTTTATTGCTTCTCGTTATGCATTCAATGCTGACTGGCCAAATACCTTGTTAGGAAAATTGTATTTCTTTATCAGTTTATTTGGGCATTTTAGCTTTATCGTTTTTGCTGTTTATTTATTACTACTGTTTCCATTAAGTTTTATTATCAGAAACCAATTAGCTTTCCGAGTTACCTCAGTAATTATTGCCACGATTGGAATGGTAATACTGTTAATTGATACGGAAATATTTAAAACACTCTATTTACATTTATCTCCTCTGGTTTGGAAAATTTTTATTCGCCCCAAAGAACTGACGTCTTTAATTCATTGGCAAATGATCATTCCTATTCTAGCCATTTTAATGGCAGAAATTATCAGTTCTTATTGGATATGGCATAAGCTACGTCGCTTTGCTCGTCAAAGATGGGGAAAATTTGTTGCACTGTTTTTCATTTGTTGTTTTACTGCAACACATCTTTTTTATGCGTGGGCAGACATTACTTTCTATCGTCCAATTACCGCACAAAAATCAAACTATCCGCTCTCTTATCCAATGACAGCAAAAACATTTTTTGAAAAACACGGTTTAGCCAATCATTCTGTTTTAGAGCAACAGATCAAAGAACACGGTCGCCCAGAAGCCTTTTATTTAGATTACCCTAAAAAAATACTAAACGCAGATAAAATAGAAGAGAAAACAAATGTAATTATTGTAAATATTTCGAATTTAAGTAATAAGGCAATTTCTTTAGAAAAGATGCCAAATTTAGTCGATATTCGTCTAAATTCACTTAATTTTACTCAACATTACATTGCAGGTGATAGTGCAATGGCGAGTATTGTTAATTTATTTTATGGATTAACAGGGCAATATGTTGATTCTATTTTAAATGAACAAAAATCATCACCATTAATTGATATTTTAAAACAAAACCAATATAAATTTGGACTGTTTTCCGCCAAAGGATTTAAAGCACCTATTTATCACCGCTCATTATTCAACCAATTAAAATTACATACTCCCCACTCTAATCAGCAAATGATTATTCAATGGAAAAAGTGGATAGAAAATTATCATACCGCTCCATTTTTTAATTATTTAGATCTTAAAGTAGCCAAAGAACAAATTCTTGATAAACAAATTGCTCAGATTTGGAGTACCCTAACAGAACAAAAATTGCTTCAAAATACGGTGGTAATTATTACCTCAGATTTAAGCAAAAAGACGGAAATGAAGAATTCATTTGATAAATTACGCACTCAAGTACCTATGATTATGTATTGGAAAGGGCAAACAGAGTCCTATGAACAGCTATCCAGCCATTTAGATATTTTACCAACACTTTTAAACAATCTCTTTGGCGTAACAAACTCAACGAAAGACTACTCTCAAGGTATTGACCTAATAAATGAAAATAATCATAAGTGGCTATTAAGTGCGAATAGTAAATGGCGAGTGGCAATAATGCCAGATGGTAAACAATACCAGATACAGCCAAGTAAAGGGCGTTTTAAGTACTTTGATATGACTGGAAAACAGCAAAATAACGTAGATATTCCGCTTAATTTATTCTTACAACTTACTCTTGATAGTAATTATTTTATGGAAAAATAGCGGTCACATTTAAATAAAAATTTGCAAATTTATCTCAAAATCATACCGCTTAATAAAGGAAAAAAGTAATGTTAAATAATTTAGAATTAGAACATATTTTAAACATAAAATTAAATAGCCAAGCAATTAAAGACTATGCCCCTAACGGTTTACAAGTTGAAGGAAAATCTAATATTACTAAAATTATTACAGGGGTAACTGCCTGCTTACCTTTAATTGAAGAAGCCATAAAACGCAATGCAGACGCTATATTGGTTCATCACGGCTACTTTTGGAAAAATGAAGAACCTTCTATTCGAGGAATGAAAGGAAAACGTATAAAACAGTTACTCATCAATGATATTAACTTATATGGTTACCACTTACCTGTTGATATTCACCCTGAACTGGGCAACAATACACAGCTGGCACAAAAATTAGGGATTACACAACTACACGGATTAGAAGATACTCCCTACTCTATCCCTGTTTATGGTGAATTAGATACACCCATTTCAGCCAATGAATTAGCGGATAAACTTGAGAAAATATTAAATCGAAAACCAACCCTATGTGGTGACTTCACTGCTGAATATCCTCAAAAATTAATTAAAACTATTGGGATTTGCACAGGTGGTGGGCAGGATTATATTGATCTTGCTGCTCAAAAAGGATTAGACGCTTTTATTTCAGGTGAAATATCAGAGAGAACTTACCATTCTGCCTGTGAACAAGGTATTTACTACTTTGCAGCAGGACATCACGCCACAGAGAGAGATGGCATAAAAGCAGTGGGGGAATGGCTAGCAAAAGAATATAATTTGATTGTTGAATTTGTTGATATTAATAATCCTGCTTAATATCTTTATTTACACAAAATTTGCCAATCTAATTGTTTAAATCGATCTGCAAGTTTAATTATCTCTTTTTTATAAGCGGTCACATTTGGTAAATTTTTTGCAAAATCTAACCGCTTAATTGCATATTGTATTTCACCAAATCCACATTGTGAATTACGTCCTCGAGAAACTTCTAATAAAATATTATGCTCTCTTTCTGTGGGAGGAGAAATAATTTTACTTTGTAATTCCGCATTATTAATGATTAAATCTGCTAATATTTTATGCTGTGACTTATACACATTTTCACGTATATGAATACGCTCTTCTAAAGAAATTGCAGGTCTCACTGCTACACTATTATCTAAAAAGATAAAAATAGCCTGTTGCCAATTTTTAGTATTTACCTTTTTATTGTGAGGTAAATACACAATATGCTCCATACCTTCTAATCGGCTATAATTTGATTTTATATATTCTTGTCCATCAAAAGTGATTTTTTGTGGGACTTGAAAAAACATCGCTCTAGGCGCTGCATAGCTATTCACACAAGCGGTAAGATATAAACAAAAATTTACAAAAATAAAAAGTTTTAATTTTTTCATCTTTTAGGGAAAGCTCGTATTTGAAATCCCCCCCTCCTAGCCTCCCCCCCGCAAGCGGAGGGAGGAATTTTTTGCATCGAAAGAAAAGTTTCTCTCACCTACATTTACATAAAAGAGCGATGACGACCAAAAGTCTGCACATCCTCTTATACAGTCCCCTCCTCCGCTTGCGGGGGAGGGCTAGGGAGGGGGTATTATTTATATTTTTTGTACCTTTTTGAATATTATTACTATTAATTTTTTAAAGTCAATAGTTAAAAGTTTACTGTTGCCCTGTTTCATTTTAACTACTTTTCATTTCTTTATAAGCAAGCGCTTCAATTTCAGTACGTTTAAAGACCCATTCTGTTTCCGTTGAGCTATCTTCATCAAACCAATAGCCACCTAAATTAAATTCTTTTAATTTTTCAACTTCCGTTAATTGATTTTTCAAAATATAACGCACCATCATTCCACGTGCTTTTTTGGCATAAAAACTAATGGTTTTGAATTTTCCCTTTTTTTCATCTAAAAAGATCGGTTTGATTATTGTTGCTTTTAACTCTTTGGTTTTTACTGAATTAAAATATTCGTCAGAAGCAAGATTAACCAAAATATTATCCCCTTGTTTATCAAGGGTTTTCTGTAATTGTTGTGTAATTACACTGCCCCAAAAATCATATAAATTTTTACCTTTAGGGTTAGTTAATTTTGTTCCCATTTCAAGACGATAAGGTTGCATTAAATCTAGAGGTTTAAGTAAACCATATAACCCTGATAAAATAGCTAAATGAGATTGAGCAAACTCAATTTCAGTTGTGGTTAAACTCGTTGCATCAAGTCCTGTATAAACATCCCCTTTAAAGGCAAATAGTGCTTGTTTAGCATTATTCTCATTATGTTCCAACTGCCATTCTGCAAATCGTACTGCATTTAAGGTTGCCAATTTATCACTGATTTTCATTAAACTCGCAACATCTTGAGGAGAAAGCTGTTTACAAATATCAATTAGCTGTTGGCTATAAGCGGTCAGTTGTGGTTGAGTTTTTGCAAAACTAGGGAGTTGTGTTTTGTAATCTAATGTTTTTGCAGGAGAAATAATCGCTAGCATAATATTTTCCAATTTGAATAAACTTTAATAACAATGTTGATAATAAAAGAAAGGCAGAATTAATCTGCCTTAATTACACATTGATCATTAAACCTTAATAATTAATAAAGGCTTCTTGATCTGCACCTTCTTTTTCCACAACAGGTGGGATCATATGATCACGAGTTAAACCTAATCTTAATGCAATGCCAATTGCAATGTAGATTGAGGAATAGGTACCAAATGCGATACCGATTAATAATGCTAATGAGAAGCTATGTAAGGTTGAACCACCCAGCCAAAATAGAGCTAATACCACAACTAAGGTTGTTAATGAGGTCATCAAGGTACGAGATAGCGTTTGGCTTAATGAAATATCAACAATTTCAATGGTATTTGAACGACGTACTTTACGGAAGTTTTCACGTACACGGTCGAATACCACGATACTATCATTCAGTGAGTAACCCACAACGGATAAGATCGCCGCCACAAAGGTTAAATCAATCTCAATTTGTAGTAATGAGAAAAAGCCAATTGTGACAATAACATCGTGGAATAGTGCTGCAATTGCCCCTACTGCTAAACGCCATTCAAAACGTAATCCAACATAAAGCAATAACATTGCTAATGTTGCTAATGTTCCGTAAATAGCACTTTCTGTTAATTCTTTACCCACATTTGGTCCGACAAACTCCGCACTTTTAATTTGTGCTTTTGGATCAATATGTTGATGAATAACATTAATGACATTAGTACTTACTTTGCTGTCTGCTTCCGCAGCAGGTAGACGGATCATTAAATCTTTTGTACCACCTAAAGTTTGTACTATTGCACTACCATAACCATTTTTATCTAACTCTGAACGTACTTTTCCCAAATCTGCTGATTGTGAAAAAGTGGTTTCAATCACTGTACCGCCTGTAAAATCTAATCCCCAGTTTAAGCCTTTAGTCACAATAAAAAATAAGCTAAAAGCAATTACAACCAAAGAGAAGAGATAACCCGTCATTCGGTATTTCATAAATGGGATTAGCTTATAAGGAAGCTTAATCTCTGCTGCATTTTGTTCTTTTCTTGCCATTTTATTCTTCCTTAAATCCACAATTTACTCACTCGTTTACCACCATATCGCCAGTTAACTAGCATACGAGTTCCAATAATTGCAGTAAACATTGAGATCATCACCCCTAACGAAAGCGTGATTGCAAAACCTTTAATTGGACCTGTTCCTACTGCATAAAGAATAACAGCAGTTAAAATAGTGGTTAAGTTTGAGTCAAAAATACTGGAAAACGCACCGCTATAGCCCTCGTGGATTGCGTGTTGAATTGAACGACCATTACGAATTTCTTCTTTAATACGCTCATAAATCAATACGTTAGCATCAACAGACATACCAACAGAAAGCACAATCCCTGCAATACCCGGCATTGTTAAGGTTGCACCAATTAATGACATTAAACCGATTGTTAATACCATATTTGCTAATAAAGCTGCAGTTGCAAATAAACCAAATATTTTGTAATACACTAAGCAGAAAAAGACGGTTAATGCTAAACCAAGTAACGCAGCATTCATACCTTGTGCCACATTATCAGCCCCCAAAGATGCACCAATAGTACGCTCTTGCACGATCACAATTGGTGCAATTAATGCCCCTGAACGTAATAATACGGCTAAGTTTTGCGCTTCTGCTGAAGAGTCAATCCCTGTAATTTGGAATTGACTACCAAAACGTCCTTGAATGGTTGCTACATTAATCACTTCTTCGTGCTTATCCAAAATCACTTTACCATTCGCATCTTTTTTCCCTGAATCTTTGTATTCACGGTAAAGAGTTGCCATTGGTTTTTTTAATGCTCGTTTAGTGGTTTCTGCCATTAAATTACCACCTTCACTATCTAGTTTGATACTAACTTGTGGTAACCCTCTGTCATCTTTTCCAGCCGTAGCATCAATAATATGCTCCCCTCCCACTTCAGCTTTACGATAAAGTAGTACTGGACGATTATTTTTATCTATTTTCAGCTCAGAATTGGCAGGAATAATTCCTTGAGAAACTAAGGCTTGATTGGCTTCTGTATTCACTAAACGAAATTCTAACGTTGCTGTTGCACCTAAAATTTCTTTTGCTCGAGCAGTATCTTGAACCCCTGGTAATTCAACCACAATACGATCTGCACCTTGTCGCTGAATTGTTGGTTCTGACACCCCTAATTCTTCAACACGTTTACGTAAAATTGATAAGTTTTGTTCAATTGCTGCACTACGAGAATCTGCTAACCCTGCTGCTGATGGTTTTAATAACAACACATTAGAAGAAGCATAGGTTAAATCTAAGTTATTATGATAATCACGAATAAAGCGGAATGCTTTATCTGCGGTATCGGAATCCACAAAGACAATCTCTGTTGCAAAATCTTCTAATTTTCTGACCGCTTTATATTTTAATTTTTCTTTACGCAATTCGGTACGCAAGCTGTCTTGCAACATTTCTTGTTGTTTTGCTAAGCTGGTGTTCATATCTACTTCCATTAAGAAGCGAACACCACCTAATAAATCTAACCCTCTTCGCATTGGCTTTCCGCCAATATCGGCTAACCAACTTGGTGTTGCAGGGGCTAAGTTTAATGCGACTGAATAATCATTCCCTAACACATCAGCAATTTTTTCTTTTACTGGAAGCTGTTCATTTTCTTTTTCAAGACGAACTAAAATTGCCCCTTTTTCAAGATTAATGCCTTTTGGATTGATTTTCATTGAAGATAAAACACTTTGTACTTTAGCAAGTGTTTCAGTAGTTGCGGTTTGTCCTCTAGTACCAGAAATTTGTACTGACGGATCTTCACCATATAAATTTGGAAGTGCATATAATGCACCAATGGCGACCATAAAGATCACCATCAGGTTCTTCCATAAAGGAAAACGATTTAACACAATTTAATCCTGTATTAAAATGAAAAAAATTAAAGTGATTTAACTGAACCCTTAGGTAAAGTTGCCACAACGAAATCACGACGAATCGTTACTTCAGTTGTCTCATTTAATGCCATAACGATATTTTCATCAGCAACTTTAGTAATTTTGCCCATCAAACCACCACTAATTAACACTTCATCGCCTTTTGAAAGACTATCTAAAAGTGCTTTTTGTTCTTTTTGACGTTTGGCTTGTGGACGATAAACCATAAAATAGAAAATCCCACCAAAAACGACTAACATTAAAATCATTTGCATTGTGCCACCTTGAGCGCCCATATAAAACTCCTTAAAAAATTAAATTAAAAAATACGGTGCTAAAATATCACAAAATCGACATTTAGACGAGAAAAATCTACCAAGAGGTAAAACCACTCTCCCTATCACACCTTTTAATGCTAAAATGGGTGCTTAATTTCATAATTCAATAGTAAAAGGTTAAAAAATGAAAAAATTATTTGTTTTGCTCGCTCTCTTTTCACCACTCACAATGGCTCACAATATTCAATTAAATCAAGGATTACCGAATGTTACCGTAGTTGAAGATGGTGAACTTATCAAAAAAAATAATGATATTATTTATCAAGAGTGGAACTCTCGCTCTTTAGCGGGGAAAGTAAGGGTAGTCAATCATTTTGCTGGTAGAAGTGATGCTAAAGAGAAAAATAGTGCATTAATTGAAGCAATTCGTAACGCTCACTTTAACCGTTCAACTTATCAAACTACAACTATCATTAACGTTGATGATTCAACCTTTGGTACTGGTGTATTCGTAAAAAGTAAAGCCAAAAAAGGTAAACTAAAAAATGCACATAGTCAGGTAGTGTTAGATCAAAATGGTACTGTTAAGAAAGCTTGGAATTTAAAACCAAAAGATAATTTTGTGGCAGTTCTAGATAAAAATGGTAAGGTTCAATTTGTATTCGATGGAAAACTCTCTGATAATCAAATTAATGAAGTAATTCAATTGGTTAGAAAACTTAGTTACTAGTTTTTTCGTTATATTTAAAAGCCCTTTAAACCTATAAAACTTTGAGGGGCTTGCCTTAGTTATTCCTAAGCAAAAGCATACTTAAGCCCCCCTCCTAACCTCCCCCCGCAAGCGGAGGGAGGAATTTTTTTGTACATAGGAAGAAATGCTCACCTTCATTTGTATAAAAATCCAAATTCCCTCCTCCGCTTCGCGGGGGAGGAATTTTTTTGTGCATAGGAAGAAATGCTCACCTTCATTTGTATAAAAATCCAAATTCCCTCCGCTGCTTCGCGGGGGAGGAATTTTTTTGTGCATAGGAAGAAATGCTCACCTTCATTTGTATAAAAATCCAAATTCCCTCCTCCGCTTCGCGGGGGAGGGAATTTTTTGTACATAGGAAGAAATGCTCACCTTCATTTGTATAAAAATCCAAATTCCCTCCGCTGCTTCGCGGGGGAGGAATTTTTTTGTGCATAGGAAGAAATGCTCACCTTCATTTGTATAAAAATCCAAATTCCCTCCTCTGCTTCGCGGAGGGAGGAATTTTTTTGTGCATAGGAAGAAATGTTCACCTTCATTTGTATAAAAATCCAAATTCCCTCCTCCGCTTCGCGGGGGAGGGTTAGGGAGGGGGGAATACTGTTAATTTCTAAAAATCAATAGATAAAAATTTACAGTTTTCCAGTAATTATCCCTCAATTTATAAATATTATTATTGACTTTATTTAATTAACATTCTATCACTTGAAAGAATGATTGATTATTTAATAACAATGGGGTTAAATTCGATGGAAAACTCTCTGATAATCAAATTAATGAAGTAATTCAATTGGTTAGAAAACTTAGTTACTAGTTTTTTCGTTATATTTAAAAGCCCTTTAAACCTATAAAACTTTGAGGGGCTTGCCTTAGTTATTCCTAAGCAAAAGCATACTTAAGCCCCCCTCCTAACCTCCCCCCGCAAGCGGAGGGAGGAATTTTTTTGTGCATAGGAAGAAATGCTCACCTTCATTTGTATAAAAATCCAATTCCCTCCTCTGCTTCGCGGAGGGAGGAATTTTTTTGTGCATAGGAAGAAATGTTCACCTTCATTTGTATAAAAATCCAAATTCCCTCCTCCGCTTCGCGGGGGAGGAATTTTTTTGTACATAGGAAGAAATGCTCACCTTCATTTGTATAAAAATCCAAATTCCCTCCTCCGCTTCGCGGGGGAGGAATTTTTTTGTGCATAGGAAGAAATGTTCACCTTCATTTGTATAAAAATCCAAATTCCCTCCTCCGCTTCGCGGGGGAGGAATTTTTTTGTGCATAGTAAGAAATGTTCACCTTCATTTGTATAAAAATCCAAATTCCCTCCTCCGCTTCGCGGGGGAGGAATTTTTTTGTGCATAGGAAGAAATGCTCACCTTCATTTGTATAAAAATCCAAATTCCCTCCTCCGCTTCGCGGGGGAGGGTTAGGGAGGGGGGAATACTGTTAATTTCTAAAAATCAATAGATAAAAATTTACAGTTTTCCAGTAATTATCCCTCAATTTATAAATATTATTATTGACTTTATTTAATTAACATTCTATCATTTGGAAGAATGATTGATTATTTAAAACAATGAGGTTAAAAGTGAATAAAACTATGCCATCTTCTCTTTTAAATTCAATATCACTAGAGCAAGCCGCTAAAATGTTTAATGCCTTAGGTGACCCTGCTCGCCTTCAACTATTACTGCATTTACAACAAAAAGAATGCTGCGTAAATGAGTTAGCAGAATTAGAAAACTCTAAGATTGGCACAATTTCTGCACGACTAAAAATTTTATTTGAATCTAATCTCGTTAAAAAAAGACGAGAAGAAAAATATATTTTTTACTCATTAGCAGATCATCACGTTGCACAATTGCTAGATAATATGCTAGCTCATACAAATGAGTGTTCTCACCCAACACCTTATTAAGGATACGACTATGAATAACCTAACCCTTTTTATTCAAAATTTCTTTATGCTTTTATTTGAATCAGCTCCTTGGCTTTTGTTTGGATTTCTAATGTCTGGACTAATAAAATTTGCACTTCCACCTAATTTTCTACATAAACATTTAGGAGGGAAAAATGTGATTTCGGTTGTTAAAGGCGCATTAATTGGTGCACCTATTCCTCTCTGCTCCTGTAGTGTTATTCCTGTTGCATTAGGTATTCGTCGCTCTGGTGCCTCTAAAGCGGCAACAACTTCATTTTTGATTGCTAGCCCTGAAACTGGTGTAGATTCTATTGCCGTTACTTATGCATTATTAGGTCCTTTTATGGCGGTAATTCGCCCAATTGCTGCAGTGACAACAGCAATTATAACGGGCTTAACCGTTATGTTTTTTGAAAAAAAAGAGATTGATAGTAAAGAAACGGAGTCTCATCCCCTTAAGCATTCTCATCATAATAAACAATGTTGTAGCACTAAAGAAGAACCTAAAACACATTGTTGTGCTTCTCAACAAGTGGAGCAACCAAAGAAAAGTTGTTGTTCTTCTAAACAAGAACCTCAAGACGCCCTCTCTTTTTCTAAAAAAGTGTACCGTTGGTTTCAATTTAGTTTAATTGACTTGGTTAATGATACTGCAATGTGGTTATTAATAGGATTAATTATTTCTGCAGCTATTATTACTTGGATACCTTCTGAATTTTTAGAAACTTGGGGAGCAAGTTCTTATGCTTATTTGATTATGGCATTAATGGGTGTGCCAATGTATATTTGTGCAACCTCTAGTACACCTTTAGCAGTGGGACTACTCTTTGCAGGAGTTTCACCAGGTGCAATTTTAGTCTTTTTACTTGCAGGTCCCGCAACGAATGTGGCGACCTTAGCCATTGTTAAACAAGAATTAGGTAAAAAAATATTAGTTATTTATTTAAGCTGTTTGATTTTGATAAGTTTTGTTTTCGGTTGGATTACTGATTATTTAGCCAATTTCTTTCATATAGGTTTAAAAAATCAAATGATTCAAGCGCATAGTATGGCAGCATCTCCTCTTTCAATTGTCTGTGGATTGATCTTATTAATATTAATGGCTTACGTATTATATTTTAGAAAATATTTGAAGAAATAGGTATGTAACAGGGCACCTTTTGGTGTCCTTACTATTTAGAAATAGCGATGAATGGCTAAAATGCGCCATCCAAAAATTCAGATAAAAAAGATATAATTATATATCACAAAGAAATTGTAGAAACGATAATGGAAAAACTACTTTAATTTATTATGAAAAAAAATTTACAACAAAGTCATTTACAACAAAGCCATTTGCAAAAAAACAAAAAAATCCGACCGCTTAGTGATGAACAAAAAGCGTTAATGAAAGAGTTACAAAAAATGACGATTAGTGACAGTCGTCGTTTAAGTGGTCGTATTCGTGGTTTAGCTAATATCCATAAAGAAGACGCAAAACAAGCGGTCACTTCTGAGATAAAAAATGCAATTTCTACAGCACAGGCTTTTTTTAGTCATAAAAAATCATTATTACAAAATTTAAAAATTTCCTACCCTAGTTTACCTGTCAGTAGTCGCCGTGATGAAATCCTAAAAACCATTCAAGAAAATCAAGTCGTGGTTATCGCAGGAGAAACCGGTTCAGGAAAAACAACTCAGCTACCAAAAATGTGTTTGGAATTAGGACGTGGGGTCAAAGGGTTAATCGGTCATACTCAGCCTCGCCGAATTGCAGCACGCTCGGTGGCAAATCGTGTTGCCGAAGAGTTAGAAACAGAATTAGGCGATATTGTTGGTTATAAAGTGCGTTTTAACGATCAAGTAAGCGATAATTCCCTGATTAAATTGATGACGGACGGTATTCTGCTTGCGGAAATTCAAACGGATCGTTACCTTAATCAGTACGATACTTTAATCATCGATGAAGCCCACGAACGTAGTCTGAATAATGATTTTATTTTAGGTTATTTAAAACAAATTCTAAAAAAACGTCCTGATTTAAAAGTGATTATTACCTCTGCGACCATTGACGTTGAGCGTTTTTCAAAGCACTTTAACAATGCACCGATTATTGAGGTGTCAGGTAGAACTTATCCTGTGGAAGTGCGTTATCGTCCTGTGTTGGAAGAAGAGGATCAAGACCAGCTACAAGGTATTTTGAATGCGGTTGATGAACTGCAAGCCGAAGGACGTGGCGATATTTTGATCTTTATGAATGGCGAACGAGAAATTCGTGATACCGCTGACGCACTTGAAAAACAGAATTTGCACTTAACTGAAATTTTGCCCCTTTACGCACGGTTATCGTCTAGCGAACAGCAACGTATTTTTCACCCAAGTAATTTAAACCGCATTATTTTAGCAACCAATGTGGCGGAAACGTCCTTAACCATTCCGAATATCAAATATGTGATTGATACGGGAACGGCTCGCATTTCTCGTTATAGCTATCGCACCAAAGTGCAACGCTTACCGATTGAGCCGATTTCACAAGCGTCCGCCAATCAGCGTAAAGGACGTTGTGGGCGTATTAGTGACGGGATTTGTATCCGTTTATACTCCGAAGACGATTTCAATTCTCGTCCTGAATTTACCGATCCTGAAATTTTACGCACTAACTTAGCGGCGGTTATTTTGCAAATGACTTCGCTTGGTTTAGATGATATTGGGGCATTTCCTTTTGTTGATCCACCCGATTCTCGTAATATCCAAGACGGAATTAAGCTATTAGAAGAATTACAAGCATTCCATTATCGTAAAACTAAGTATGGACAAAAACGTGAACTTACACCTATCGGTCGTCAGCTCGCTCAGTTACCTATCGATCCACGCTTGGCAAGAATGGCTATTGCGGCAAGTCAAAATGGATCGTTACACGAAGTGATGATGATCGTTTCTGCCTTATCGATCCAAGATCCAAGAGAGCGTCCACAAGAGAAACAGCAATCGGCAGACGATAAACATCGCCGTTTTGCCGATAAAGAATCGGATTTTCTCTCTTTTGTGAACCTGTGGCATTTTATCCGTAAAAATCAGAAGGAATTAACTCAAAATAAATTTAGACGCTTATGTCGTCAGGATTATTTGAACTATTTGCGTGTCCGTGAATGGCAGGATATTTATCATCAACTGCGTTTAACGGTGCGTGAATTAAAAATGCCGATCAACAGCGAACCTGCAAATTATGTACAAATTCACACCGCTTTATTGACAGGTTTATTGTCCCATATCGGTATGAAAGAGCCTGAAAAAATGACTTATTTGGGGGCGAGAAATTCCCATTTTTCAATCTTTCCAAGCTCCTCGCTATTCAAAAAGCAACCAAAATGGATTATGGCGTCGGAATTGGTAGAAACCTCAAAATTATGGGGGCGAATGGTCGCAAAAATCGAGCCAGAATGGATTGAGCCGTTAGCCTTGCACCTTATCAAATCCAATTACAGCGAACCCCATTGGGAAAAATCCAAAGGGGCAGTAATTGCCGCTGAAAAAGTCACCCTTTATGGATTGCCGATTGTGGCAAAACGTAATGTCAATTTTGGCGGTATTGATCCTGTTGTTAGCCGTGAGATTTTTATTCGTTCTGCGTTGGTGGAAGGCGAATGGCTGAATAATTACAAATTCTTCAAACAAAATACCCGCTTAGTGCAAGAAGTAGAAGACTTGGAACACAAAACCCGTCGTCGTGATATTTTGGTGGATGAAGAAACCCTGTTTGAATTTTATGATCAGCGTATCGGCACAGAAGTGGTATCGAGCAAGCATTTTGATACGTGGTGGAAAAAAGCCAGCAAAAAAGATCCTGAATTGCTGAATTTTGAAAAGTCCTTTTTGATCAACGAAAATGCCAATAATGTTAGTGAATTAGATTTTCCTAACTTTTGGCATCAAGGCAATCTCAAATTAAAATTAAGCTATCAATTTGAGATAGGTAAAGAAGCAGATGGTGTGACAGTTCATATTCCTCTACCACTATTAAACCAAATTGAACCACAAGGATTTGATTGGCAAATTCCGGGATTACGCCGTGAGCTTGTGATTTCTCTCATTAAATCGCTACCAAAAGCCACTCGCCGTAACTTTGTGCCAGCACCGAATTATACGGAGGCATTTTTAGCAAAAGCCGTGCCTTTTGAAAAGCCTTTGCTTGAAAGTCTAACCTACGAACTGCGTCGAATGACAGGCGTGAGTGTTGATCCTGAACTATGGAATTTAGAGCAACTTCCTGCTCACTTAAAAATAACCTTTAGAGTAATTAATGATAAAGGGAAAAAAATTGCCGAAAGTATGAATTTAGATGAATTAAAATTTATGCTAAAAGATAAAGTACAACGCAGCCTTTCTGCAGTGGCGGATGATCGTATTGAACAAAGTGGCATTCATATTTGGAATTTTGATCAACTTCCACAATTTTATGAGCAAAAGAAACGAGATTTTACCGTCAAAGCCTATCCAGCTATTGTTGATGAAAAAGATGCGGTAGGGATTAAATTGTTTGAAACAGAATACGAGCAACAAGTTGCAATGCAACAAGGTTTACGCCGCTTACTGTTGTTAAACGTACCTTCCCCAATTAAATATTTACACGAAAAACTACCAAATAAAGCTAAACTTGGTTTGTATTTCACGCCTTTTGGTAATGTATTAAGTTTAATTGATGATTGTATTGCCTGTGCAGTGGATAAATTAATCGAAGACTTTGGCGGATTTGTGTGGAATGAAGATGATTTTGATAAACTCAAAGCGTATATTCGTGAAAATCTCAATGAAATGACGGTAGATATTGCCCAACAAGTCGAAAAAATCTTAACCTTAACCTTTGATTTAAACAAACGCTTAAAAGGTAAGTTAGATTTCACAATGGCGTTTGCAATGTCGGACATTAAAAACCAAATCAACCACTTAATTTACCCAAATTTTGTCACGGAAATGGGGTATACCAAACTTGCAAATTTACAACGTTATCTTACCGCTATAGAGAAGCGTTTAGACAAACTTGGTATCGATCCAAACCAAGATCGTGCCAAAATGTTACGTGTCGAACAGGTACAAAATGCTTATCAACAATTACTTGCTAAGTTACCAAAATCAAAAGCCATTCCTAATGAAATTTTAGAAATTCGCTATATGATTGAGGAGTTAAGAGTGAGTTTATTCGCCCAACAGTTAGGTACGCCGTATCCGATTTCAGATAAAAGGATTTTGAATTTGATTAGGGAGTTTTAGCATAAAGATTTTTAAATCAGCTATTAGCGGTTACATTTTAATAAAACTTTGCAAAAAACTTACTCAAATTCTCATTTTGATTATTTTTGGTTACAAAATCGCTTATTTTACAAACAATTTTGTTAAATATTGCACTAGATTGTTATCTTTCGCTTGTTTTTTTTTTTTTTTTTTTACAATGAGTAGTCTTTATTCTATGTTTGGCTTAGTAAATATAATATTTATGGAGAGAAATAGAGCTTTTTATGAATTAATGAGGAAAACTCTTATGAACACAATCAGAAACTTAGGATTAACAAAATACGTTGTTCTTCCATTCAGTAAAGAAAGTATCGCTTCTACCAGTAGAAAGGGCGATGACTTGCTAGTTAAATTACGTAATGGCAAAGAGGTAACAGTTGAAGATTACTTTGATATCCCACGCAATTTACTTTTAAATCCAGAAGAAGGTAAATCAATCTACTTACTTGAAATAGATAATTTCTCAGGCAACATTGTTAACAGTAAAGCACTAACTTACGGCGAAGTATCAGAATTATTAGGTGATGACCTAGCAATGTTAAGCTCACAAACTTCAGAAGATGTATTGTTATCTAACGGTTTATACGTAGATGCAACAAGTGAAGCTGGCGTAGTTGCTGCAGGCGGAGAAGGTACTATCCTTAGTGGTGTTTTATTAGGTTTAGGAGCATTTGGTGCCGCTCTAGGTGTGGCTTCAGCACTTAAACACAAAGATGGTGACGGAGTTGCATACAAACCTGACACAGGTAACGGTAACACAACAACTAATCAAGATGGTACAACAACCGATACCACAAAAACAGATACAACAGGTGATGGTAAATTAGATACCACAACCACAGTAACAAAAGATTCTACAGGTAAAGTAGTTAATACAACAACGACTGTAGATAAAAATAATGATGGTAAACCAGATTCAGTTACAACAACTGTAACAAACAAAGATGGTTCAACCACTACAACAACCAAAACTGACACCAATGGTGACGGTACATTAGATACAACAACTGTAACTACAACTGATTCTACAGGTAAAGTAACTGACGTAACAACAACTGTAGACAAAAATGATGATGGTAAACCAGACTCAGTTACAACAACAGTAACAAACAAAGATGGTTCAACCACTACTACAACTAAAACTGACACCAATGGTGACGGTACGTTAGATACAACAACTGTAACTACAACTGACTCTACAGGTAAAGTAACTGACGTAACAACAACTGTAGACAAAAATGACGATGGTAAACCAGATTCAGTTACAACAACTGTAACTAATCCAGACGGTTCTACTACCACAACAAATAAAACTGACACTAACGGTGACGGTAAATTAGACACTACAACAGTAACTGAGAAAGATCCTAAAGGTGAAACTACAAAAGAAACTGTAACTGTAGATAAAGACGTTGATGGTAACCCAGAAAAAACAACTGAAACAGTGAAAAATGATGATGGTACAACCACCACAACTGTAACAGAAGACAAAGATGACAATGGTAAACCAGATTCAGTTACAACAACTGTAACTAATCCAGATGGTTCTACTACTACAACAAATAAAACTGACACTAACGGTGACGGTAAATTAGACACTACAACAGTAACTGAGAAAGATCCTAAAGGTGAAACTACAAAAGAAACTGTAACTGTAGATAAAGACGTTGATGGTAACCCAGAAAAAACAACTGAAACAGTGAAAAATGATGATGGTACAACCACCACAACTGTAACAGAAGACAAAGATGACAATGGTAAACCAGATTCAGTTACAACAACTGTAACTAACCCAGACGGTTCTACTACTACAACAACTAAAGAAGATACTAACGGTGACGGCATTTTAGATACTGAAACAGTAACTGAAAAAGATCCTAAAGGTAACACTACTAAAGAAACTGTAAAAGTAGATAAAGACGACGATGGTAACCCAGAAAAAACCACTGAAACTGTGAAAAATGACGACGGTTCAACAACGACTACAACCAAAGTTGATGAAAATGACGATGGTAAAGTAGACAGCACAACTGTTGCAGAAGATAAAGACAGTGATGGAAATCCAGAAAAAACAACTGAGTCTAAAGACACAGATGGCGACGGTAAAGATGATACTAAAACAGTAACTGAAGATACCAACGATGATGGAAAAGCAGACAAAGTAACTACAACTGTTGACTTAGATGAAGATGGTAACCCTGAGAAAACGACTGAAACAGTGACTAACGAAGATGGTTCTACTACTGAAACTGTAACTGAAGATACAGATGATGACGGTAAACCAAACAAAGTAACTGAAACAGTAACTAAACCAGACGGTTCAACTGTAACTACAACTAAAGAAGACACTAATGGCGATGGCATTTTAGATACTGAAACAGTAACTGAAAAAGATCCTAAAGGTGAAACTACTAAAGAAACTGTAACAGTAGACGCAGATGACGATGGTAACCCAGAGAAAACTACTGAAACTGTGAAAAATGACGATGGTTCAACTACAACAACAACTAAAGTTGATGAAGATGACGACGGCAAAGTAGACAGCACAACTGTTGCAGAAGACAAAGACAGTGATGGTAACCCAGAAACTACAACAACAGATGCAGATACCGACAAAGATGGTAAAGACGATACTAAGACTGTATCAGAAGATACTAACGATGACGGAACAGCTGACAAAGTAACAGAAACTGTTGACTTAGATGAAGACGGTACACCAGAAAAAATTACTGAAACAGTAACAAATCCAGATGGTTCTACTAAAGAAACTGTAACTGAAGATACAGATGATAACGGTAAACCAAACAAAGTAACTGAAACAGTAACTCAACCAGATGGTTCAACTGTAACAACAACTAAAGTTGATACTAATGATGATGACATTTTAGATACTGAAACAGTAACTGAAAAAGATCCTGAAGGTAACACAACGAAAGAAACTGTAACAGTAGACGCAGATGACGATGGTAACCCTGAAAAAGTCACTGAATCTGTGAAAAATGATGACGGTTCAACAACTACTACAACCAAAGTTGATGCAAATGACGATGGTACGTTAGAAAGTACAACTGTTGCTCAAGATAAAGACAGTGATGGCATCCCAGAAACTGCAACAACAACATCTAAAGATAAAGATGGTAACGATGTAGTAGCGGTAATGACTGATGCTGATGACGATGGTTTAAATCTTGAAACTGTAATTACTACTACAGATAAAGACGGTAATGTTGTATCAACAGTCACTGAACTAGACAAGGATGGAGACGGCACGCCAGAGCTTATAACGACTAAAAAAGATACTGACGGTGACGGCAAAGACGACACAATTACAGTATCAGAAGATATTAACGATGATGGTACCATTGATAAGGTCACCATAACTGTTGATATGAATGAAGACGGTAAACCAGAAAAAGTCACTGAAATAGTGAAAAATGCGGATGGCTCTACTATTACCACAACTCAAGAAGATACAAATGGTAATGGGACGTTAGAAACTAAATCTATTGCAGAAGATAAAGACAGTGATGGAAATCCTGAAAAAACAGTCACAACTATTGAAGACTCAAAAGGTAGAGTTAAGTCTGCAGAAACAACGACAGACCAAGATAGTGATGGACATCCTGAAGAAATAATCACTGTTAAAACTGCTTTTGATGTAAAATCAGGTGTAAACCCTAAAACGACCACTACTGTGGAAAGAGATTCTAATGATGATGGAGAATTAGACAAAACCATTGATGTTACTCATGTTAGTCGAGCTGGGTTTGTAACGACAGAAAAAGGAGAAGTTCTTTATCGTGCAGCAGACGGTTCAAAAGCTATCAAGTATACCAATGACGAAAATAATGAGGTCAGAACAGAGGTTGTAGATAAAAACGGTCACACCACAAGAATTGAAACTGATTATCAGGGTGATGGAAAAATTGATAGTATTACTACAATTGAGCATGATGAAGAAAATCATCAAGTAAAATATCTCCATGATAGTAATGGTAACGGAACAATCGATAAGGATGAAGTTATTGAGGTTTATACTATGGATGAGAATAACGAATACAGAGTTAGTAGAGTTCGTAGTATTGGAACCGAAGAGAATATCAACCAGATAAATGAGTTTACTAATGGTGAATTATGGAATTTACGCACCTATGACTATAATAACGATGGTCAGAAAGATTGGTATAACTTCTCACTTTATAATGAAAAAGGACAATTTGTAGAGCAACGTAGAGGAAAATACTACGACGGACTTGAAGATATTACGGATATTAAAGATGTGGTGGGAACGGATACTATTTCAGTAACAGGTAATACATATGAATATAATGATGAAGGACGTATGTCTGTTCGTTCTAATTATGCATCTGTTAAAGATATAGCTACTGATAAAGTATCTATTGAGCATTTTTATGAGTATGATAATTCAACAGGTCTATTTATAAAAGAAACCGTATATAATGGGCATATAGAAGATAATAAGGTATCAGCTATATCGCATTATGAATACAATAACTCTGAAGAAAAAGTTGCCCGCTATTATGATAATCTCACGGATGGTGAAAATATAGATTACGTAAATATCTATGGAAATCATACAGTATCTGAATCAGAAAAATTTGATATATCTGGAGTGAAAAATATCCTCTTCAATAAAGAGGATGTAACACTCACTATCACTGATGACACACTAGATAAAATTGCCAATGATGAAAATAGTCATAAAGTGATTGTAAAAAGCTGGGTTTCAGGTGATGAATTAAGATTAGAGGGTAACTTCACCAAAACCACTGAAACAGAATCTCACAGCGGTCAAGACTATGTGAAATACACGGACGAGGCTGGCAATGCAATCATTGTAGACCCAGATATCTCTGTCGCTATTGTGTCATAATATTGAATCAACTTCACCTTAAACAAGCGGTAAGATGTTTAGAATATTTTGCAAGTTTGTTTGAGGTTGAATAAGACATTGAAAAACCTGTATTGTTTTTGGCAATATAGGTTTTTTGTTTAACTTATACAGATTTTAGTATGGTATCTAAAAAGATTTGTTTTAATACGGATAACCAGTATAATATAAGTATGAAAACAGTAATTGAATTACCTACCTTTATTAAAACATCTCGCCAAATATGGAGTGATGATGAAATTGATGAGCTCATTAATTATATTGCAATTAATTATGAGGACGGTGATGTGGTTCCACAAAGTGGAGGATTTAGAAAACTACGCTGGGCGAGTAAACATTCTGGCAAGCGTGGGGGTAATCGTGTTATTTATTATAATTCATCTGAATTTGAGGTAACACTTGTATACGCATATAGTAAAAATAAGCAAGAGAATACGACTGCCAAACAATTAAAATATCTTAAAAATGAGGTTTAAAATGGATATTAATAATTTAAATATTGATAGTGTTGTGAAAGCGTGTGAGTTAGATGCAGGACAGTCATTACCAGAGCTTGCAAATGCTTTACAGGAAATGAACGAGGGAAAAGGTGTGAAACATTCCCCTGAAAGCATTTTATTAAAGAGCACTCGTACTAAGCTAACAATGACACAAAATGAGTTTGCTAAATTAATCAGAACACCTATTGGTACTTTACGAGATTGGGAACAAGGTAGAGTCGAACCATCTGGCGTTGCAGTGACCCTTGCAGGGCTTTTAAATAAACATCCTAGTTTGGTTAGAGAAATGTTGTAAATTTAACCGTCAACTTATTTTAGAATGGTATTTTATAGAACATAAACAAAACCTGTATTGTTTTTAGCAATACAGGTTTTTTGAAGATAGGATTCAAGAATAATCTTAAACCCTATTTTTAGAGCTTACACAGTTTATGGAATTCTGTCATTTGGGTGCGTTGCACTTCAAATTTGAATTCTTCATATTGACTATCTATTTAAAGTTTACTTAAATAACATCGATATCAGGTTCAACAATCACAGTCAGTCCTGAGTCATCCGCATATTTAATATAATTTTTACCTTCATAAATTTCTTTTTCACCTGTTTTTATAAAGCTATCACCTAAATCCAAAGTACTATGTTCTCTCGATGTTTTAATAACTAACTTATCTGCTCCATTATTAGTAATGATATTAGTTAATGTCTCATCTGAAATAGTTAATAGATTATTATTTACATCTGAAATCTGGATTTCCTTAACAGTAGCATATTCATCTTGGTAATCTAATGTTAGTGATCTTTGAACAAAAATTTTATCAATAGAACCATCTACATTATCGTCTCTTACATCCATTATTTTACTTGATTTTTCATCATTATATTTATGATAGTCTATGTAAGAACGATTAGCAGATTCATATTGACTAGAAACATGAATATGCTCATCATAATTGTATGTTAGAGAATAATCTTTAGCATCGTTTTGTTTATGATCATAAATAAATTTAACTTTATGCTCCATGTCGTCATAAATATTAATATAGTAACGAAGATCATTGATATCATTAGATTTGATCAAATGTCCATCCTCATTATTATACAGATAGTTCAGATCTTCAATTACTGCACCATCTTTTTTCGATATTTTTGAAACTTTTTTCCCATCCTCAAATATTTGTTCTACTGAGATCTCATTACCATTAGTGTAACTTAAATCATATGATTTTATGAGACCATCTTCAACAATATTATTAGTTTGCACATGATCCCATTTATCATGATTTATATAATCATGCTTTTCAGTTTTTACATCACCTTCAGGAGTATAAGTATAGGTGATTGTTAGATCCCTCTCTTCTCCTACATTATCAATAGATTTTGTTTTAACCATACCATCTTCATATGTATAAGTAGTAACAATCTCTTGTTTAAGACCAGAAAGATCATTATGTTCATAAGTTATAGATTTAGATACATTATCATCGCCATCAATAGTATCAATACGATCTTGAACAAGTTTGCCATTACCATATTTATCTATTTTATAAGTAATAGTTTTCGTACCATCATCATTATATGAAATAGTCGCATTCTCTATAGTAGTTGCTCGAGATTGACCATCATCCTGAGTAAAAATAATATTATCTTGAATTACTTTTTTAAATGTTTCTGGATTACCATCTCCATCCGTATCATTTTCAGTGACTGTTGATACAGCGGAGAAGAGTATGTAACACATTGATTTAAATGCATTTTATTTAAATTTTAAAATTAACTGTAAGTCCCTTTTTTCTCTAAGATGACACTATCTTTGGGAAAATAGTCGTATTAAAAATAAATGAAAAAATACTTAGATTTAAAGAAATAATCAGTATAAATTTAAATATCAAACGCCCTATCATTAGAATATCTCATCCAAATGGATGATTATCTAAATCATTAAAATCCATAAATGACACTAAAAGAATAAAAATTCTACGTATTATTGTTTTTAAAACTCCTTTAAAAAAGTATGTTTTTTACACAAAAATGTACAGCCTACATATTTTAATACTGCAATTAAACAAAACTTAAAAACATAGTTAAATCAATGTGTTACAACCTATCCTCCGCTGTATCAACAGTCACTGAAAACGATGCAGATGCAGACGGTACTCCTGAAGTGATAAAAACCGAGTTAGATACGGATGGAGATGGTAAAGTTGATACCGTCACAGTCGCTAAGGATTTGGATGACGATGGAACTGTTGATATCAGTAGAACTACTGTTGATATGGATGGCAACGATACACCTGAAAAAGTAATTGTGACCACAAAAGATGCTATTACAGGTGAAATTGTTGAAACCACCTACATTGATAAAAACCAAGACGGTAAACCTGAAAGAACCATTGTTTCAGTCGATAAAGACCATGATGGAACCTTTGAAACCGTGACTGAATCTACCACTGAAAGAGATGGAACCAAAATCACTAAAGAGTTTATTAACACAGATGATGAAGGTGCATTGGATGAAGTGGTTGTCACCATTGAACATCCAAACAAAACAGTGACAACAGAAACAGGTAAAATCACTGAAGGTAAAGATGGCAATCTAGTAATCGACTATGACGTAGATAAATACTCGAATGGAAAAGCCATCAGCGGTAGAACCGATACGTTAGATAAAGACGGTAATGTGCTTAAATCAGAATACGATGTGAATAATGATGGTACAACAGACAGCATTACTACACGTGAGTTTGATAAACTCGGTAATAACACTGTTGAAAACATTGATAAAAATGCCAATGGAAAACCTGATGTTATTAAGACTAACAAATTCGATGAGCATGGTAATGCTGTTGAAACAGACATTGATTTAGATGCGGATGGAAAAACAGACCAAATCATTACTCGTGAGTTTGATGAAAAAGGTAATGCGACTAAAGCATCAACAGACCTTGATGCTGATGGTACTCCTGATAAATCTTCTACTTATGAATTTAACGACAAAAATCAGCTCATAAAATCAAATAGTGATAAAAACAATGATGGTAAAGTTGATAGTACATCAGAGTATGAATATGATATTTATGGTAACTTAATTAAAGCATACGATGATAATAATGCTGATGGGATCATAGATAGTGTTAAAACTTATGAACCAAATGATAAGGGTAAAACTATTAAAAAAGACTTTGATAATGATAATGATAATATTACTGATGAAGTCAGATATTATGAATATAATGATAAAGGTCTGCTTATTAAAAGAGAGTTTGACACAGATAATGATGGAGAAATAAATAAATCTGAAATCAGAGAATACAATGACAAAAATCAGCTTATTAAAAGACTGTATGACAAGACTAATGATGGAGAAATAGATAGTAATGAATCATTTGAATACAATGATAAAGGTCAAGTTATCAAAATATCTTTTGATAAAGATAATGATGGAGAAATAGATAGCTATCATATCAGAGAGTTCAATGATAAAGGACAACTCATTAAAAAAGAGTATGATAAAGATAATGATGGTACATTTGATGCCGTATATAATCGAAACTATGATGATTTTGGTAATTTAAGTCAAGAGTCTAGAGACACTAATAATGATGGATATGCTGACAAGTTATATTTTTATGAAAATATAGAAAACGTTGAACCAGAGTATTTGTCTGGTCTTAAAAATATCTACATTCACAAAGATAATCTTTCAGTTACAATTTCTGATAATGTACTAGATGAAATCGCTAATGATAACAATAGCCATAAAGTAATTGTAAATAGCTCAAAATCAGGTGATAAGCTACACCTAGACGGCAACTTCACCAAAACAGCAGAAACAGAATCTCACAGTGGTCAAGATTATGTGAAGTACACAGATGAGGCTGGAAATGCGTTGATCGTAGACCCTGATATCACGGTAGATATTATCTAGTTTGGTAACATCATATTCACCTTAAACAAGCGGTAAGATTTTTCTTAAAATTTGCAAGTTTGTTTGAGGTTGAATAAGAAAATTAAAAACCTGTATTGCCTATGTTATTTTAGGCAATACAGGTTTTAACTTATGTAGAGATAGAATACCCCCTATCTCTATTTGAATACTACATCCAAAATCTGTGTTATTTATGATAAGTAGCACAGATTTTTTATATCAACCAATACAGTTAAAAAAATAGTAATTTAATTTATTTAGTACTATAATAAGCCCTAAATTAAATGCTTTATTAAGGTCTTATATTATGATGAAAGTATTAGCTGAAAATTCAGCCAGCATTTCTGAATTAAAAAAGAATCCTACCGCTTTATTAAATGAAGCGGAAGGTACCGCAATTGCAATTTTAAATCACAATAAACCGACAGCTTATTTGGTGCCTACTGAAATGTATGAGTTTTTAATGGATATTTTTGATGAGTATGAATTATCTCAGATAGTAGATAAACGTAGAGCAGAATTATCCACTGCGATAACGGTAGATATTGATGAGCTATAGTTTAAAGTTTTTACCAATTGCATTAAAAGAATGGAAAAAGACGCCTCCCAATATTCAAGCACAATTTAAACAAAAATTACGGGAACGTCTTGAAAATCCACATGTTCCATCCGCAAAGTTAAGTGGTTATCGTGCAGTTTATAAGATTAAACTGAGAACGGTGGGCTATCGTCTTGTTTATGAAGTAATTGATAATGAGCTTGTTGTTTATGTTTTAGCTGTTGGACGACGAGATAAAAATGCGGTGTATCAGAATTTAAAATCAAGGGTTGATTAGCCTTTGGTGGATTGTTTTTTTTGAGAATATTTGAGACATAAAAAACCTGTATTGCCAAAACAATACAGGTTTTTATTTTCTTATTCAACCTCAAACAAAGTTGCAAAATATTCTAAACATCTTACCGCTTGTTTAAGGTGAAGTTGATTCAATATTATGACACAACAGCGACAGAGATATCTGGGTCTACAATCAATGCATTACCAGCCTCATCTGTGTATTTCACATAGTCTTGACCACCGTGGCTTTCGGTTTCAGTGGTTTTGGTGAAGTTACCCTCTAATCTTAATTCATCACCTGATTTCGAGCTACTTATAACTACTTTATGACTATTTACATCATTAGCAATTTTATCTAGTGTGTCATCGGTGATAGTGAGTGTTACATCCTCTTTATTGAAGTAGATATTTTTCATTCCAGATATATCAAATTTTTCCGACTCAGATACTGTATGATTTCCATAGACATTTATTTGATCTACATTCTCACCATCTTGGAGATTATCATAATAACGAGCAACTTTCTGTTCAGAGTTATTATATTCATAATGCGATATAGTTGATACCTTATTATCTTCTATATGCCCATTATATACGGTTTCTTTTGTAAGTAGATCTGTTGAATTATCATACTCATAAAAATGCTCACTAGATACTTTATCAGTAGCTATATCTTTAACAGATGCATAATTAGAACGAACAGACATACGTCCTTCATCATTATATTCATATGTATTACCACTTACTGAAATAGTATCCGTTCCTACCACATCTTTAATATCCGTAATATCTTCAAGTCCGTCGTAGTATTTTCCTCTACGTTGCTCTACAAATTGTCCTTTTTCATTATAAAGTGAGAAGTTATACCAATCTTTTTGACCATCGTTATTATAGTCATAGGTGTATAAATTCCATAACTTGCCATAAGTAAACTCATTTATCTGGTTGATATTCTCTTCGGTTCCAATACTACGAACTCTACCGATTTCGTATTCGTTATTCTCATCCATAGTATAAACCTCAATAACTTCATCCTTATCGATTGTACTGTTACCATTACTATCATGGAGATATTTTACTTGATGATTCTCTTCATCACGCTCAATTGTAGTAATACTATCAATTTTTCCATCACCCTGATAATCAGTTTCAATTCTTATGGTGCGACCATTTTCATCTACAACCTCTGTTCTGACCTCATTATTTTTGTCATTGGTATACTTGATAGCTTTTGAACCATCTGCTGCACGATAAAGAACTTCTCCTTTTTCTGTCGTTACAAACCCAGCTCGACTAACATGAGTAACATCAATGATTTTGTCTAATTCTCCATCATCATTAGTATCTCTTTCCACAGTAGTGGTTGTTTTAGGGTTTATACCTGACTTTGGACTAAAAGAAGTTTTAACAGTGATTATTTCTTCAGGATGTCCATCACTATCTTGGTCTGTGGCGGTTTCTGTAGACGTAATTCTGCCTTTTGAGTCTTCAATAGTTGTGACTGTTTTTTCAGGATTTCCATCACTGTCTTTATCTTCTGCAATAGATTTAGTTTCTAACGTCCCATTACCATTTGTATCTTCTTGCGTTGTGGTAGTGGTAGAGCCATCCGCATTTTTCACTATTTCAGTGACTTTTTCAGGTTTACCGTCTTCATTCATATCAACAGTTGTGGTGACCTTATCAATGGTACCATCATCGTTAATATCTTCTGATACTGTAATTGTGTCGTCTTTGCCGTCACCATCAGTATCTTTTTTAGTCGTTATAAGCTCTGGCGTGCCATCTCCATCCTTGTCTAGTTCAGTGACTGTTGATACAGCGGAGAAGAGCATGTAACGCATTGATTTAAATGCATTTTATTTAAATTTTAAAATTAACTGTAAGTTCCTTTTTTCTCTATAAAATGACACTGTTTTGAGAAAATAGTTGTGGTAAAAAATAAATGAAGAAGTACTTATATTTACATAAATAATTAGTATAAATTTAAATATCAAACGCCCTATCATTAAAATATTTCATCCAAATACTGATTATCTAAAAAATTAAAATCCATAAACGACATTAAAATAGTAAAAATTTTATTTTTCATTAATCAAGAAAATCCCTTTAAAAAGGATGTTTTTTGCACAAACATATCCAACCTACACATTTTAATACCACTATTACACAAAACTTTAAAACATAATCAAATCAATGGGTTAGGGCGTCTTCTCCGCTGTATCAACAGTCACTGAACTAGATAAGGATGGGGACGGTATTGCAGACACCACAACTGAGATGGCTACTATATTAGATGATGGTGGAAATGACACTATAAAAACTAAAATTTTTACAGACATGGATGATAATGGAGAACAAGACTCTGTAGTGGTGACTATTCAAAAACCTAATGGTGGACGATTAACAACAGAAGCAGGAACAATCATTAATAATTCTGATGGAACGCAAACTATTAAATTTGAAATTGATAAATATTCTGATGGTAAGGTAATTATGTATCGTACTGATACAATAGATGGTTCTGGTAATACTATTAAATCAGAAGAAAGAGACTATCCTTTACAGGCAGATCGTGATATTTATTATACTTATGATAGTAGTCATAAAGTGATCAAAAGTGAGTATGATAAGAATCTTGATGGTAATATTGAGCATACTCATTACCTAAAATATGATGGTAACCGTCAAATAGGCGTTGATGTTGATACTAATGGTGATACCAAAAGTAATTATACTGAAAGCTATCAATATAATGATAAGGGAGAATTGATCAAGGCTTTTATTGATTTGGGAGGGAATGGTTCGATTAATCAAATTCATAGTTATGTATATGAAAAAGGTGAAAGAGTTCAAATAAATTATGATCTCGATGCTAATGATACGGTAGATAAAATGGAGTTCTATAAATATAATGATATAGGCAAACTCACCTATATGAAACAGGATATTGGTGCTGATGGAAGCATAGATAAATTGTGGTTTTATGATGAAATTAAAGTACCAACTGGTAGTGATCTTACTAATATTAATGAATTAATTATTAATAGACCTGATATTTCAGTAACTATTTCTGATCATATATTAGATCAAATTGTTAGTAATAATACGCATAAAGTAGTTGTGAGTAGCCATTCGACAAAAGATGGGCTGAACTTAGAAGGCAGCTTCACCAAAACCACTGAAACCGAAAGCCACGGTGGGCAAGACTTTGTAAAATATACTGATGAGGCTGGAAATGCGTTGATCGTCGATCCAGATATCACAGTAGATATTATCTAGTTTTATAACATAAAATTCACCTTAAACAAGCGGTAAGATTTTTCCAAAAATTTGCAAGTTTGTTTGAGGTTGAATAAGAAAATGAAAAACCTGTATTGCCTATGTTATTTTAGGCAATACAGGTTTTAACTTATGTAGTTTGAGGTATAGTGTAATAATTGAGACTATAAAAATAACTGTGTATCTGCTTTAATATACAAAAAACATTAAGGTGGATACCAATATGAAAAAAGCAAATTTAACCAACCAAATCGATGCACTACTTGAGCAACTAGATTCACAAGAAGATATCGCAAATGCAACTCAGCTATTGCATAAACGTTTCTTTGAGAAATCACTCAATACTGAATTAGATGCACATCTAGGCTATCAAAAGAATGGTACTCGTAAAGGAAGTAACGCTAGAAATGGCGTTACAACCAAAACAGTATATTCTGAAGAGGGTAAGTTTTCTATCGATACTCCACGTGATAGAGAGGGAACTTTTGAGCCTGAAATCATTAAAAAACGACAAACTAGAGTACCGACACTAGACTCAAAAATTATCTATTTATATTCACAAGGAATGAGTACCCGTGAAATCACTGAAACCGTGTCAGACCTGTATGGGACTGAAGTCTCACCTACACTGGTATCACGTGTGACAGATGCACTATTAGATGATGTTATAGAGTGGCAATCTCGCCCGCTTGATGATGTCTATCCTATTGTTTATTTGGACTGCATCGTTGTTAAAGTCCGTCAAGATAAACGTGTGATTAATAAGGCAATTTACCTTGCCTTAGGCATTAATATGCAAGGACAAAAGGAGCTTTTAGGCTTGTGGATGTCTGAAAATGAAGGGGCTAAATTTTGGTTAGGGGTGCTGACTGAATTACAAAATCGAGGCGTGAAGGATATTCTTATTGCTTGTATAGATGGTTTAACGGGCTTTCCTGATGCGATAAATACCGTTTATCCAAAAACCAAAATCCAGCTTTGTATTGTTCATATGGTGCGTAATTCTATGAAATATGTGCCTTATAAGGATTATAAAGCAGTTGCTCGAGATTTAAAGAAAATTTATCAATCTGTGACAGAAGATGAAGCCTTGCAGGAATTAGAGAATTTTGCGAATACTTATGATGATAAATATCCGCAAATATCACGGTCTTGGTATAAACACTGGGATAAGCTGAATACCTTGTTTAACTACCCTGAAGATATAAGAAAAGCCATTTATACGACGAATGCTATTGAGTCTGTAAATAGTGTTATTCGCAAAGTCATCAATAAGAGAAAATTATTCCCAACGGATGACTCTGCGAAAAAAGTCGTTTATCTGGCTATTCAAAATGCCTCTAAAAAATGGACAATGCCAATTAGGGACTGGAAATTAGCACTCAATAAGTTTATGATTGAGTTTGATGATCGCTTAGCTGATTATCTTTAACTAACTTTAATAAAGTGCAGTTACACAGTTTAGGAGACAGTCTCTAATAATTTATTTTATGATAGAAAAATCCTTGTGCAAGCTTTTCCAATGTTGTTGTAATATTTGTTTATGAGAGTCAAGCATTGGTAACTCTTTTAATGCTGTATGCCACTGTATACGCGCTTTATCTAATGTATCTATCAAATGAGGTTTGATTGCTCGCCAAGGAATATCTGCTTTTTTTGACCAATATTCAAAATGAGAGAAATTTACATCATACCAGTATTTAGTCCTACCCAAATTAAGTGCAAAACTTTTTTCATTCTCTATATAGGCTCTTGTCATCACAATATCGTAAGCAGGAGATAGTCTCGGCGTATATTTATTATCATACAGTAAACTCCAGTTCTTTAAATGAGCATCACCATTCGCTAATAAAATATTCACTAACAAACGCCGTGCAAATTGCTGCACATCCGCTAAACCATTACCTGAATACTGATAGAGTACTCTGCCAATTTGTTCATAATTGGCTCCCTGATATTTTTCGTGTGGGTATTTAACGAGAATTTGAGCAAAATCTTCACTGTGAATACGCTTGTCATTATTCCTATCAAAACGTTTAATCATATAAGCAAATTCTTCATCAGGTAAATTAATTGAGGGTAAATTATTAAGTTTTCCGAGTTGAATAAGGCGAACCTCTGGAATATCTATACCAGTTAAGGTGGCTAATTTCATCGTTGAATATTCATTTTGTGGAACAGCCTGATGTTGTATTGAGGGCGTTTTTATAATCCAATCACCACCTTGCTTACCTGAGTGAGTAACAGTATATCGACCGTTAATCTCTTGCATAGAAAATTTCATCTGTACACCAGCGAGGGAAAAACGTTTCTCTAATGTTGTATCCATAGTTGGTGAAATTTGGCAATGCTCACATTGAGAAAGGATATAAGGCGGGACTTCATCAGGATGTAATGGTGTTGCAATTAATGCTCCGGGTAAATCCTGACCCAAGTGGGAGAATAGCATAAACTCATTATCTAGATGAATTTTTAGCGAATGAGAAATTAAACTACGCAATGCTCCTTCTGGTAATAAATTCGAAAACAATGGATGCAATCTTTGATGTTGTTTCCATTGTGTCGAAAGTAACTTACTTGCATTAGGAAAATTGGGATGGGTAATTAAACTGAGAGTAGGACGTTGCTCATTGTGATAAAATACAGGATCGAATATCAGTATATTTTTACCACTTTGAAAACCGATTAAATAACCAACCAATTGATTATGCAGTGATAATTTTAAAAAACCGATGATCTTATTCATTCATCCTCTCCTAATAAATTTTTCCAAGGGTTGTTAATAACATCATCCATTTTTTGTTGAGAAGATGGGATGTCTGCTTCATTATTTAAAATTGCTTTTACTAAAGGTAATTTTTCGTTAGAAATTAACATCAATTCACATTCTAATCCTTCTGCAATCAGTTCTAGAGTATCTAAGCGAGGATTACCTTTTGATTCTAAACGTTGATATTGTTGTCGTGTAATCCCTGCACGTAAAAGCATATCTTTTTGTCGTAAATTTAGTTGAAGACGACGATTTTTGATTTGTGTTAATAGATTATCCATAGTATATATTTAGTTACCCTCTAAATAAGAAACATATTAATTTCTTTTTTATAAATTAGCAACCAATATGTTTCTTTTTAAGATTAAATTAAATGGCTTGATTAACAAACAGAATATGATTTGAGCTAAAGCAGAAACGAGTTGGTGAGTAAAAAAACCTGTATTGCCAAAACAATACAGGTTTTAATTTTTTTATTCAACCCTAAATAAAGTTGCAAAATATTCTAAACATCTTACCGCTTGTTTAAGGCGAATAGTAATTATCTAGACGATATTAACTGTAATATCTGGATCTACAATTAATGCATTTCCAGCCTCATCAGTATATACTCCCGCTCCAGTCTTAGTAAAGTTACCTTCTAAACTAACACTTGCTGAATCAGCATGAGTCGAATAGTATTTATTATAAATATACAATTTATGACCAGAATTATTAGATATTGAGTCTAATGCTTCTTCAGAAATTGTGAGAACATCATCAGTCTGAATCCATAGTTTACTTAATCCTTTAAATACTTCATCCTTAGGTAATGAGAAATCTTCATATGTAAATAGCCAGTCATAGTGCCCATCAACTTCAGCTAAATCTCTACCGATATATGATAGTTCGTGAGCACTATTATAAAAACGCTCTTGTTCCGAGTGCATCGTAAAAGTAGAATCTTCATTACTCGCATCTCTCTTTATCATTGTTACATTTTTAGTATTTTGATCAAATTGATTATATTCAAAGTTATTAATAGCTATAGTATCACTAGATAATATATTATTTTCAACTTTAATCGTACGTCCTTGTTCATCATATTCCTTTTTAACAATATTTGTATGAGTCTCTTCACCATTTTCATTAAGAGAATAATGATTTCTCACTACATATTGATTATGGTCATTATATTCATATTTTGTTAACTTTTCAGGTTGTGCATCACCATCCAAATCTTCATACATCTTAACGGTACGTCCTTTGGAATCCACTTCATAGCTTACAATCTTATTAGGTTGTCCATCACCATCAGTATCAGTAATCGCTTTAGTAACATAATTGTTAGCATCATATTCAAAAGTTTCGACTTTTTCTGGTTTCCCATCATTATTATTATCACTAGATACTGTTTTAATATTTTCACTACCCTCATAATAGGTATAAGTTTTTGATGATTCTGGCACCCCATTATTATCTTTATCATAAAATACTTTATGCAATGTGCCATCATCATTATATACATACATTTCAGATGAAACATCACCTCCTACGGTTTTCGTTTTTTTATAAAGCTCACCATCTTTATATTCATAAGAGATTAATTCTTCAGGAACACCATCTACATTAAGATCAATATATTCCTGTTTAATAGTACCATCATCATTGTATTCATAACTTATTTTTTTATCCTGTGTTCCATCATCATAAAAATCAAATGAAGAATCTAGCACTTCTCCTTTACCATCACGAGTTATTCTATCAGTACGTCCTGAAATACCTTTTCCATCATCAAATTTATCTACGTCAAACTTAACCGTGATTATACCTTCTTCACTAGATAAAACTGTACCTTTCTCAACAGTAGTTTGATTATGCTTATCAACAATAGTGTTGGTTATTGTGTCAGGCGTTCCATCATCATCAGTATCTTCAAGTACCGTTACTATATCAATATTTTTTCCATTTTCATCAGTATCTGTCTTCTTGATAGTTGTGGTGTCTGCAATACCGTCTCCATCCTTGTCTAGTTCAGTGACTGTTGATACAGCGGAGGACAGGTTGTAACATATTGATTTAATTGCATTTTATTTAAAGCTTAAAATTAACTGTAAGTCCCTTTTCTCTCTCTAAAATGACACTATTTTGGGAGAATAATCGTATTAAAAATAAATGGAAAAAATACTTAGATTTGAAGAAATAATCCGTATAAATTTAAATATCAAACTCCCTATCATTAAAATATTTCATCCAAATGGATGATTATCTAAAAAATTCAAATTCATAAACGACACTAAAAGAATAAAAATTCTGATTTTTATTAATCAAGAAAACGCCTTTAAAAGGATATTTTTTACACAAAAATGTACAGCCTACATATTTTAATACTGCAATTAAACAAAACTTAAAAACATAGTTAAATCAATGTGTTACAACCTATCCTCCGCTGTATCAACAGTCACTGAAAACGACGCAGATGCAGACGGTACTCCTGAGGTGATAAAAACTGAGTTAGATACAGATGGAGATGGTAAAGTTGATACTGTCACAGTTGCTAAAGATTTGGATGACGATGGTACTGTTGATATCAGCAGAACTACTGTTGATATGGATGGCAACGATACACCTGAAAAAGTAATTGTGACCACAAAAGATGCCATTACAGGCGAAATTGTTGAAACAACTTACATTGATGAAAACCAAGATGGTAAACCTGACAGAACCATTATTTCAGTCGATAAAGACCATGATGGAACCTTTGAAACCGTGACTGAATCTATCACAGAAAGAGATGGCACCAAAATCACTAAAGAATTTGTAAATACTGATGATGAAGGTGCACTTGATGAAGTGGTTGTAACTATTGAACATCCAAACAAAACAGTGACGACAGAAACAGGTAAAATCACTGAAAATGAAGATGGTAATATGGTCATCGACTATGACGTAGATAAATACTCGAATGGAAAAGCTATCAGTGGTAGAACCGATACGTTAGATAAAGACGGTAATGTGCTTAAATCAGAATACGATGTGAATAATGATGGTACAACGGACAGTATCACTACACGTGAGTTTGATAAACTCGGTAATAACACGGTTGAAAACATTGATAAAAATGCAGACGGTAAACCTGAAGTCATTAACACTAACAAATTCGATGAGCAGGGTAATGCTGTTGAAACAGACATTGACTTAGATGCTGATGGAAAAGTAGATCAAATCATTACTCGTGAATTTGATGAAAAAGGCAATGCGACTAAAGTATCAACAGACCTTGATGCAGATGGTACAGTTGACCGCTCTACCATCAATGAGTTTAATGCTAAAAATCAGCTAACTAAAGCGAGTATCGATAAAGACAATGATGGTAAAATAGATAGTGCCACTGAAAATGAGTATGATATTTATGGTAATTTAGTTATGATTAAAAGGGACAGAGAACATAATGGGGTATCTGATCAAACTATCTATAGAAACTATGATGATAAGGGGTTATTACAGCAACAAATCATAGATGATGATAGTAATGGCACATATGATCGTTTATATACTTATGAATATAACGATAAAGGAAATATGGAAAAAGTCACTTTTGATAGAGGTATAGATGGTTTAATTGATAAAGTTGTTACTAAGGAGTATGACGATAAGAATTTACTGATAAAAGAATCTATTGATAGAGGAGGTGATGGTATAATTGATTCCATACACACCTATAAATATAATGTTAAAGGGCAAAGAATAGAAAATGTTTATGATAAAGATGCAGATGGTACAGCTGATGTTATATATACTTATGAATATAACAGGTCTGGTCAAAATGATATAATACACATAGATAGGGCTGGAGATGGTACAATTGAGGAAATACAATATAAAGAATATAATTCTAAGGGGATCATATCCAAACGAAGTTACGATGTAGACAATGATGGTTCAATAGATAAAATTGAATTTTATGAGTATAATCAATATACTCAACAAAGTAAAATTAGTTATGATACAAATGGAGATGGTGTTTTAGATAAAATAGAATTCAAATCATATGATGGTGAAATACAAAATACATTAGCAAGAGATCTAAAGGCTGATGGAACTATCGACCAATTATTTGTGTATACTGATGTTGAGACTCCTATTCAGGAAAGCTTTATAGGACTTCAAAATATCTACTTCCAAAAAGATAATATTTCAATCACCATCTCCGATGATGTACTAGACAAAATTGCCAATGATGATAATAGTCATAAAGTGATTGTAAATAGTAAAAAGTCTGGTGATCAACTACATCTAGACGGAAACTTCACCAAAACCGCTGAAACAGAATCTCATAGCGGTCAAGACTATGTGAAGTATACTGATGAAGCTGGAAATGCGTTGATCGTCGATCCCGATATCACGGTAGATATTATCTAATTTGATAACAGCAAGTTAAACTTAAACAAGCGGTAAGATTTTTCTAAAAATTTGCAACTTTGTTTGAGGTTGAATTAGACAATAAAAAACCTGTATTGTTTTTAGCAATACAGGTTTTTAATCATCTCAAATTTTTGAATACTAATTATAGCAATAGCATTATAATTTGACATAACAATTCCTCCTCTCTCATTACGAAATAATCTAAAACAAAGTGGCACAGAATTATTTTATTATGCCACTTTATACTATCTTTGCTATATATTTAGAATTGCTACTGTAATGCCCAAATGCTGTCAGTAAAATCACAATAGTTTTATCTTCTAAAATTTCGTAAACAAGTCGGTGTTCTCGGTCAATCCTGCGAGAATATATTTCACGAGTACTATAGTATTTTAAACGTTCGGGCTTTCCTATGCCTGTACGTGGATTTTGTTTTGTATCAATAAGTAAATTATCTATTTTTCGTAGTAATTTCTTATTGGTTTTTTCTATTTTATCTAAATCAGCATTAAATTTATCCGTTACTTTTAGCTGATACATATTTTAACTCCGCAGACGAGTAAATAGTTCATCTTCACTTATATTCAATATTGGCGATTGCAATGCCTTATCAATATGAGCATAAAAATCAGCATCATAATTATCGGTTGAACCATTGTTTAAATAACTTTTCATTAGTTCTCGAAGAACCACGCTGACAGGGATATCCTGACTTTGGCACTTTGATGCAAAGCTATTCCGCAATTGCTCATCCACTCTAAAATGCATTCCTACTTTACTCATTTTTTCTCTCACTTTATATTAAAATAGATTAAATTGTGTATCACAGTTGTATCATATATCTATAATTTATTTATGTCAAATTCACAATAAATCTAGCCACTAAAATTCTCTGTTTTACCTAGGTTTTCGAAAAATGTGGTTACCTAATTCACTAATGCAAAAAACCTGTATTGCCAAAAACAATACAGGTTTTAAATTTTCTTATTCAACCTCAAACAAACTTGCAAAATATGATAAACATCTTACCGCTTGTTTAAGGCGAATTTGGCATCATCAAACTAGATAATATCTACCGTGATATCAGGATCTACAATTAACGCATTTCCAGCCTCATCCGTGTATTTCACATAGTCTTGACTACCATGAGCTTCGGTTTCAGCGGTTTTGGTGAAGTTTCCGTCTAGGTGTAGTTTATCACCTGATTGAGCACCATTAATAATCATTTTATGATTGCTTGTACCATTAGCGACTTTGTCTAGTATGTCATCAGAGATAGTGAGGCTCATATCATTTTTTTGGAAGCTGATATCTCTAAGACCAGTAATATCATACTTATCTGATTCAACAAGCACAAAATCATCATATGTCCATATAATATCACAATGTCCATCGTTATCGATATCGGTAGCTACTGTTTTCTTTATTCCAATCTGTAATTCTCTATTCTCAGCTATTTTGTAGTCATAATATTTTTTATAATCAACACTAACATTGCCATCTATACGTTGAGAATAAACATCCACAGTTCCAACATCATTATAAGTGAAATTTTCTACTTTCTCAAAAGTTCCATCATTATCACTGTCCGTGCGAATTTCACTTACTAAATCCCTCTCATTGTAACTGTATTCCTTCACGACATCAGTACTTCCATTTGCATCTGAATCAATAAGTTCTTTGAGTTTATGATGTTTATTGTCATTATCGTATTCAGCATGAATAATCGTATCAATACTTCCGTCATTGCCTTTATCAATTTTAGTTTCAATAATGTGTCCTTTATTATTATATTTATAGAACTCTGTGTGAATAGGTTTATCATCACCTTTTTTGAACACTACCTCAGATTCTTGACCAAGTTCATTATAAGAATATTCTCTTATTAAAGTAAAACCATCAGGATTATCTACAGGAGTTCTTTTCAAAATATGTTTATCATCAGAATCTTGGGAGAAGTATGTTGTTTCTGTTGTACCATTCATATCTCTATCGTAATACTGATACAATCCACCATCTTTGTGTTCCCATGTCAAAACTAAATTAGGTAAACCATCATTATTATAATCATATTCAGATTTAGTCACTTTTCCATTCTCATCATACTCATAACTGACCGTTCTATTTATTATTCCATTATTGGTGTAATCTTCTTCTGATTTAATTACATTGCCTTTAGCATCAATGGTATCAGTATGAGCAGATGATACATGACCCAGAGAATAAGGATCTACTTCATACTTAATAGTTTGAGTGCCATCACTGTTATGAGTAATTGTTCCTGTTTCTGTTGTTACTCCACCCTGAGGTTTAGCATTTTGGGTTGTTTTCACAATAGAATCTTGTGTTCCATCATCATTACTATCAGTATAAGCCTTAGTAACTACCGTACCATCAGGTTTAGTTATCACTTCTGTAGTAGTGTCTGCAATACCGTCTCCATCCTTGTCTAGTTCAGTGACTGTTGATACAGCGGAGGATAGGTTGTAACGCATTGATTTAACTATGTTTTTAAGTTTTGTTTAATTGCAGTATTAAAATATGTAGGCTGTACATTTTTGTGTAAAAAATATACTTTTTTAAAGGAGTTTTAAAAATAATAATACGTAGAATTTTTACTATTTTAATGTCATTTATGGATTTTAATGATTTATATCTAAAGTATTATAATTTGACATAGTTAAAATATTCCTGAAATAAAAAGTCAATATCATCACATCTTAACTTCTTCCTAATAGACTTGGCTTGAGCCCACTTTTTTTCAATGGGATTCAAGTCAGGACTATAAGGTGGAAGAAATTCTAAAATTATACCTTTATCTTGGATAGCTGTTATCATATCCTGACGTTTATGAAACGTCGCATTATCCATCACTAAAACAGAATCAGGTTTCACTTTAGGTAATAAATCCTGTTTTAGCCAAGCATAAAACGTGTCTGAATTAATATTGCCTTCAAATAAGGATACCGTTAGAAAAGTAAAACCTATAATTGCACCAATCACATTAATTCGCCCTTTTGCATGCCAATCTTGATGTCCATAACATCGCTGTCCTTTCCTACAATAGCCATGTGTTCTAGGCATATCTTTTGCAAAGCCACTTTCATCTAAGTAAATAATTGTTTTTCCTTGCTTAGAAAAATCATTCATTTTTTCCTGAAATTTGATACGAGCATCTTCGTTTGCTTTGGGATGTTTTAGTGTTTTTTTTATAGCTAATACCCAATCGTTTAAGGGCAAAACCAATTGCCCTTTGAGTTACACCAAAACGTTCCGCTCTTTCATACTGATAAGCATCAGGATATAACTCAACATCTTTGAGTAATGCGTCCATATCAATCTTTGTTGCAGGCTTATTACGAGTTGTACAAGGCTCAATTTTCTTTTTCCAACGGAACAACGTTCTGATACCAATATTAAAATATTGACTTGTTTCTTCAAAGGTTAAACCTTTCTTCGCCTTTATTTCAAATACTTTTCGGCGGAAATCTAATGAATAGCTCATATTTTATACCTTAAATAGTTGGTAGTTTATATTATGCCATATAATTTTACTTTTGCTATAGATAATCATCCATTTGGATGAGATATTCTAATGATAGGGCGTTTGATATTTAAATTTATACTGATTATTTCTTTAAATCTAAGTATTTTTTCCATTTATTTTTAATACGATTATTCTCCCAAAATAGTGTCATTTTAGAGAGAGAAAAGGGACTTACAGTTAATTTTTTATTTTAATAAAATGAAATTAAATCAACTAGTTACGCACTCTTCTCCGCTGTATCAACAGTCACTGAATTAGATAAGGATGGAGATGGTATTGCGGACACCACTACAGAAGTGATTACCAAGCCTGATGGTACTGTAATTACCACTGTTCACACAGATAGTAATGATGATGGAACACAAGATTCTGTTGTAAATACAAGTGTAGAACGATGTGGAGTAACTGCTACAGAAACAGGTGCAATTACTAATAATCCTGATGGTACACAGACGATCCAATATGAAGTAGATAAATATTCTGATGGTAAGGCAATCAGCGGTCGTACGGATACAGTTGATGCCGATGGCAATGTTATAAAATCAGAATATGACCTAAACAATGATGGTGTGGTAGATAAAATTATCACTCGTGAATTTGATGATAAAGGTAATGCCCTTAAAGAAACTGTGAATATTGAACCTGATGATACTCAAGATCATATTCTTTCTCATAAATATAATGATAAGGGTGAAGTGATTGAAACTGTTGTAGATTACACAATAGGCGATGAAAACGATAAAACCATTACAAATAAATACAATGAGAAGGGGGAAAATATTGAGTCTATCATCGATTATAAAATTGGTGTCGAAAAAGACTTAACTGCAACAAATGAATTTGATAGTAAAGGACACATCATTGAGAGAGTTGTCGATTATAAAATTGGTGATGCCAAAGACTATACTGCAACAAAAGAATATAATGCTCAATGTGAGCAAAGTAGAGTTGTTGTAGACTATAAGATTGGAGATGAAAAAGACTTTACTGTGAACACCAAATATAATGATCAAGGTCAACCTATTAAGCAAGTTTTTGATTATAAAGAAGGCTATGATAGGGATTATACTGTAACTTTTGAGTATGATGACAAAGGTTCAATGATTAAGAGAAATGTAGATTACTCGCTAGGTGAGAAGAAAGATTACAATGCGACTTATACGTATGATGATTTAGGTCAAAGAACGTCATATACCGTAGACTATATGAAAGATGATAGTCGAGATTTCACCATAAGTTATAAACATAATAGTAATGGTCAACAAACAGATCTTAATATGGATTATAAAAATAGTGATGATAAGGACTACTCTACAGTAGCTACATTCAATGACAAGGGAGAAAAAGCGACATATAGTGTAGATTACAAAGATAATGTCATAATGATTATACTGCTTCTTACACATACAATGAGCAAGGTTTCAATACTTCTATTATTCAAGAATATGTAGAGAATACAAGTAGAAACTTCACTGTGAATAAAGAATACAATGAAGCGGGTCAAGAGGTTAAATACACCATAGATCATCCACAAAATCATGCTAGCGATTATACGGCTACTTCCATCTATGATGAGCAGGGTCTCCAAATTAAAAGAGTTGTAGATTATGTAGAAAATGATAGTAGAGATTTCACTGCTACTTTTGAATATGACAATCAAAATGAAATGGTTAAGCAGTTTGTCGATATGGAAAGTAATGGAGGAGTTGACAAACTATATGTTTATGAACCTACAACTATCTCTAATAACAACAATATTCTTGGTACTACTTTTAAAGATATTTATATACTAGAAGATGATGTTGCAATCAATATCGCTGATACAGTTTTAGATGTCATTGCTAACGACCAGAATGGTCATAAAGTATATGTTAATAGTACTAAGACTGGCGATGTAATTAATCTAGAAGGTAACTTTGTCAAGGCTGAAACAGAATCTCACGCAGGGCAAGACTATGTGAAATATACAGATGAGGCTGGGAATGCGTTAATTGTAGATCCAGATATTACAGTTAATATCGTCTAGATTAATTACGTAAATTCACCTTAAACAAGCGGTAAGATGTTGATCATATTTTGCAACTTTTTAAGGCTGAATAAAAATTTAAAACCTGTATTGTTTTTGGCAATACAGGTTTTGTTTTTGAATGATAGTAAAAAATATAGGCAAGTAAACTCACCTATATTCTTTTGTAGCTAGATAACTTCTACAGTCACATCAGGGTCAACCGTTAATGTTCCCCAGTCTCCAGTATAGGTATCTGCAGCATCCCCACCTTCTACTTTGGTATCAAATAATGCTTGGCTAAGCTTCACTGTATCTTCTTTGCCGCCATTTACAGTGATTGCATGATCTGTTTTACCATTAGCAATAGAGGTCAACACATCATCAGTAATGGTTAACACAATTTTGGTACCGTCATCTAAATTGATAGTTTCAAGCCCTTGTGTGTGCTCATTTGTTAATGTATGTTTACCCGGTTGAGAAGATACATAGGTGATAGACTCATAAATACCATCAGCTTTAGCATCATCTAAGTAAGGCATACCCCAACCTTCTCCAACATATAATCGAACCCAGTCACCAGCATCAATGGTATCATTACCATCATAACTCCATACATCCTTAGATTTTTGATAGTTATTATCATATTCTGTTAGAATGACCTGCTTGATAGAATCATCAGGGTTATAGTCTATTGTCTTAGATACAAAGGTAGTTTTACCGAGATATTCCATTTTAGAATGCATTATTTGTACATCATTACTGGTAGTGATAGTTTCCATTATCCTACCATAATCATCGTACGATTTGGTTAGTTCTGTCACATCAGAGCCATCTGCTTTTTTATCATCGATTTGTTTAGTAATATAACGTGCATCGTTGTACTCATAAGTTGTAATCCAGTCAACCCCTGCTTCTATTTTTCCATCCTTATTCATATCATACTCAGTTTTAGTGTTTACACTGTTTTCATAGTACTTGATTGTATCATAAGCAGTACCAATCATTTTTTGTTGACCACTTACAGTAGGTAAATTCTCGCTAGGTTCAACGATAGTTTCTGAAAGCATTGCACTAAAGTCACCAGGTGTACCATAAACTTTACTTGTATAGCCATTGCTATCAGCCTCATATTCATTATGAGTCTTGAAAAGTTCTTTTGTAGCATCATCAGTATCAAGATAAATTCTATCTACCTCTCGACCTGATTCATCACGATTATACACAATGTCATATTTTGCATTAGGATTACTCAAATCTAGAATGCTAGTATGATGTGTCACATTCCCTTTGCTGTCATACTCAAAGGTAGCCATAATATCATTAACATCATCAGCATTTTTATCTGTATAGACTTTTTGTTGATTACCTGTTTCATCGTATTCGAAAGTTTTAATCGTATCAGGGTTACCATCGTTATCGTAATCAATATACTCTTTAGTTACATTACCATCTTTATCAAATTCACGAGTAGTAGATTCTTCAAACTGATGACCATCAAATTTATTAACTGTTTTAACTCTGTTTCCATCACTATCATAACTATGCTCTAGAATTTTATCAGGTGTACCATCATTATTGTAATCGAAGACTTCCTTCACAATATTACCATCTTTATCTACGGTATCTGTTCGTGTGATTTTCTTCGCTTTTATAACTTCGTCACCCATACCTTCACGTAATTCAAAATTGTCATTTGTAACAGTATATTTTATTTCTTTTGAACCATCAGGATTATGGGTAATATCTCCCTCAGCTGTTGTTACATTACCATTCTGAGAGGTCGTTGTAGCAATAACCTTCTCTGATTTACCATCGCCATTTGCATCCGTTTCTATTGCGACATTCTCATTACTTCTCCAGACTCCATCTTTATCAGGTATCGTGGTGGTAGTTGTAATAGAACCATCATCATTATTTACTGTTTCAATAATTTTCTCTGGATTTCCATCTTCATTCATATCAACAGTCGTAGTTACCTTATCAATGGTACCATCATCGTTAATATCTTCTGATACTGTCACTGTGTCGTCTTTGCCGTCACTATCAGTATCTTTTTTAGTCGTTATAAGCTCTGGCGTGCCGTCTCCATCCTTGTCTATTTCAGTGACTGTTGATACAGCGGAGAAGAGCGCATAACATATTGATTTAACTATGTTTTTAAGTTTTTGTTTAATTGCAGTATTAAAATATGTAGGCTGTACATTTTTGTGTAAAAAATATCCTTTTAAAGGCGTTTTCTTGATTAATAAAAATCAGAATTTTTATTCTTTTAGTGTCGTTTATGAATTTGAATTTTTTAGATAATCACCATTTGGATGAGATATTCTAATGATAGGGCGTTTGATATTTAAATTTATACTGATTATTTCTTCAAATCTAAGTATTTTTTCATTTATTTTTAATACGACTACTCTCCCAAAATAGTGTCATTTTAGAGAGAAAAAAGGGACTTACAGTTAATTTTTTTATTTTAATAAAGCGTAATTAAATCAACTAGTTACGCACTCTTCTCCGCTGTATCAACAGTCACTGAAAATGACAAGGATGGAGATGGTCATCCAGAGAAAATAGTTGCAACAGTTCACAATGAAGATGGAACTACAACTGAAAAAATCACGTATGATCCTAATACAGATGGTACTCCAGATAAAGTTATTGAGAAGTATAGAGATGCTGAAGGTAATCTTACTAAAATAACAACGGATGAAGGAGCTGATGGAGTTATAGAGAAAACACAGCTATTCCTTGAAGAAGAGTTTGAGCGTTCAGCAATAGTGAAACCAAATGAATTAGAAAAGACTCTTTCAAATCCTGATGAAGAGGGAAGACCAACAGAGGAGATTGTTAAGATTATTAGGCCTAATGGCACAGTTACCACAAAAACAGGTACTATAACTTATAATGATGATGGAACTCAGACAATAGAATATAAAGTAGACAAATTCTCTAATGGCACTATTGTTACTAATACTGTCGAGACATTAGATGATCAAGGTCGGGTTATCTATAGAGATAGCACAAATGCTAATGGCACTCATTCTGTTAATGAATATAAGTATGAAGGTAATAGCAACAATGCAATAGAATATATAGATATATCAAAGAATGCTAATGGTTTTGAGACTAAGAAGACTATTTGGACCTATGAATATGATAAAGAGCATCCTCAAGTTAAGAAAGCTTATCAAGATAAAAATGGTGACGGTTCTGTAGAATATGTAAATGATTATAATGAAGGAGATAATTGGAGTATTCATATTTATACTAAAGGAGATGGTACTGATCCAAATGTATCACCTTATTGGTTTACCTTTACTACTTATAATGATAAAGGGGAAGTTTTACAACAAACTCGAGGTAATTGGTATGATGGAGTGAAAGATGTTACTTCTCATGATCAAATAGATATGGCGCTGACTGGTTATAAAACTACTGATATTTATGAATATAATGAGTTTGGTATGTCTGGTCGTAAAGTATTAGATAGAGAAACTGGGGAGTTCACGCTTGATTCTAAATGTATTTATAGTGATTTAGGTGTAAAAGAATTTATTGGAGTAGATCGTTCTAGTAAGGATAAACTAGACGGATTTGTAGATGGAGGATTTGTCTATGATGAGTTTGATCTTAGTTCAGTAGATAACCTTGTAGGAATGCAAGCTCTTACTTTATATGAGGGTGGTAAGGCAATAATCTCAGATGAAACTTTAGATAAGATAGCTAATCCAGAGAATGGAAATCATCTTCTTGTTGCTAAAGCAGGTAAATATGTAGAACTTGTTCTAGATGGCTTTACTGATACAGGCAGAACTGATGCAAATAATAATGTTTATGCTGATGCAGCGGGTAATGAGATAATGGTTTTTCCTGATATAACTGTAACTATGATCTAAATTAGTCAATATAAATATCATGTAGGATAGCTATTTTTTATAAAATACTATTCTACAAACTGTATAAATTCTAAAAAATAGGATTCGAGGTTATCCTTGAATCCTATCTCCCAAAATGGTCAAAAATGGATTCAAAATTACTCCTCAGTCTCTAATTGGTTGTGTTCATTTTTTGTCCCCCTCAAAGATAATAAACTGATTTTATTACTGCTTCATTCGTTGATTAGAAAAAATAGTTTTGGTGAATTTCCTTAATTTTACCATTTCTTTTCAATCAGATTTGTTGTGTAAATGATTGTCCTAATTTCAACAGGATAATCCAAAAGGTCTATCGATTCCTTCCAATTTCGCTCTCAGCTTAAAGCAGCATAAGAATATTCATTGTTCTACTTTTCTTTAAATACTTAAAGGCTGCGCTTAAAATTTATCTCATTTAAATTTGAAAAATTATAAAAACAAGATTACAATGTATTACAAATGTAAGACATTAAGGGGTTTATTATGGCATCTGTTAGTATTAGATTAAACGATAGTGAGAAAGCATTTATTGAAGATTTTGCTAAAATGAACAATAAAAGTATTTCAGAGCTTATTAGGGAGACCGTTTTCAAATCATTAGAAGAGGAATATGATTTGATTGAGTTGAAACAAGCAATCGAAGAATTTAATACAGATAAAAGCACTTACACACTTGAAGAAACATGGGAACAATTAGGAATATGAAGTACCAAATAGTGACCTCAAGGACTTTTATCAAGTCAATGAAAAAATTGGATATTCATACACAAAAACAAATCAAAAGCTGGATTATTAAAAATAATGATTTAATCGCGAGTAATCCGAGAATAATAGGTAAAAACCTCAAAGGAAACTTAAAAAACTATTGGAGGTATCGTATTGGCAATTATCGATTACTTGTACAAATTGAAGATGATAAGTTAATATTGATATTACTTAGCGCAGGACATAGAAAAAATATTTATAATCAACAAAAATAAAATATTATATTAGGTGTTCTGAAACCAGAAAAATAAAACCTGTATTGCCAAATACAATACAGGTTTTTAATTTTCTTATTCCACCTCAAACAAACTTGCAAATTTTTTGGAAAATCTTACCGCTCGTTTAAGGTGAATATGATCTTGCTATAACTAGATAATATCTACTGTGATATCAGGATCGACAATCAATGCATTTCCAGCCTCGTCTGTGTATTTCACATAGTCTTGACCAGCGTGGCTTTCGGTTTCAGTGGTTTTGGTGAAGTTTCCGTCTAAGTGTAGTTTATCTCCGGATTTTAAGCTATTTACAATCACTTTATGACCGTTATTGTCATTAGCAATTTTGTCTAGTGTATCGTCGGAAATAGTTACTTCAAGATTGTCTTTCTTTATGTAGATATTTTCAAGACCTGCAATATCATATTTGTCTGATGCTTGCATCGTATGATCATCATAGATATCGAATCGCTCATACCCATTATTACCCCAATCAATTGCAACTGCAGAAAGAATTCCTGCCTCTACTTCTCCATTTTTAGCGATTGCATATTCTCGATATTGTTTATAGTCAATACTGTGGTCATTACCATCATCACGAGAGTAAGTCACTATATTACCTAAATTATTATAAGTAAAATATTCTACTTTCTCGAAAGTTCCATCATTATCACTATCTGTGCGGGTTTCACTTACTAAATCTCTCTCATTGTAACTATATTCCTTCACAATATCAGTGCTACCATTTGCATCCGTATCAATAAGTTCTTTTAGTTTATGATGTTTATTGTCATTATCGTATTCAGCATGAACAATGGTATCAATACTTCCGTCATTGCCTTTGTCAATTTTAGTTTCAATGATATGCCCTTTATCATTATATTTATAATACTCTGTACGAATCGGCTTATCATCGCCTGTTTTAAGTATAGTTTTAATATTTTGACCTAGTTCATTATAAGAATATTCTCTTATTAAATTAAAATCATCAGGATTATCTACAGGAGTGTTTTTAACAATATGTGTATCATCTGAATTCTGATAGAAATATGTTGTTTCTGTTGTACCATTCATATCTCTATCGTAATAATGATATTCTCCTCCATCTTTAGCTTCATGAATTATTACTAAATTTGGCTTACCGTTATTATCATAATCATAGTTAGATTTAGTTACTTTTCCACTCTCATCATATTCATAAGTAACCGTTCTATTGATTACCCCATTATTGGTATAATCTTCTTCTGATTTAATTACATTGCCTTTAGCATCAATAGTATCAGTACGAGCAGATGATACATGCCCTAAAGAATAAGGATCAATTTCATATTTGATAGTTTGTGTACCATCATCATTATGAGTAATTGTTCCTGTTTCTGTTGTTACTCCTCCTTTAGGTTTAGCATTCTTGATTGTTTTCACAATAGAATCTTGTACTCCGTCATCATTACTATCTGTATAAACCTTAGTAACTACTGCACCATTTGGCTTTGTAATTACCTCTGTAGTAGTATCTGCAATACCATCTCCATCCTTGTCTAGTTCAGTGACTGTTGATACAGCGGAGGATAGGTTGTAACGCATTGATTTAACTATGTTTTTAAGTTTTGTTTAATTGCAGTATTAAAATATGTAGGCTGTACATTTTTGTGTAAAAAATATACTTTTTTAAAGGAGTTTTAAAAATAATAATACGTAGAATTTTTACTATTTTAATGTCATTTATGGATTTTAATGATTTATATCTAAAGTATTATAATTTGACATAGTTAAAATATTCCTGAAATAAAAAGTCAATATCATCACATCTTAACTTCTTCCTAATAGACTTGGCTTGAGCCCACTTTTTTTCAATGGGATTCAAGTCAGGACTATAAGGTGGAAGAAATTCTAAAATTATACCTTTATCTTGGATAGCTGTTATCATATCCTGACGTTTATGAAACGTCGCATTATCCATCACTAAAACAGAATCAGGTTTCACTTTAGGTAATAAATCCTGTTTTAGCCAAGCATAAAACGTGTCTGAATTAATATTGCCTTCAAATAAGGATACCGTTAGAAAAGTAAAACCTATAATTGCACCAATCACATTAATTCGCCCTTTTGCATGCCAATCTTGATGTCCATAACATCGCTGTCCTTTCCTACAATAGCCATGTGTTCTAGGCATATCTTTTGCAAAGCCACTTTCATCTAAGTAAATAATTGTTTTTCCTTGCTTAGAAAAATCATTCATTTTTTCCTGAAATTTGATACGAGCATCTTCGTTTGCTTTGGGATGTTTTAGTGTTTTTTTTATAGCTAATACCCAATCGTTTAAGGGCAAAACCAATTGCCCTTTGAGTTACACCAAAACGTTCCGCTCTTTCATACTGATAAGCATCAGGATATAACTCAACATCTTTGAGTAATGCGTCCATATCAATCTTTGTTGCAGGCTTATTACGAGTTGTACAAGGCTCAATTTTCTTTTTCCAACGGAACAACGTTCTGATACCAATATTAAAATATTGACTTGTTTCTTCAAAGGTTAAACCTTTCTTCGCCTTTATTTCAAATACTTTTCGGCGGAAATCTAATGAATAGCTCATATTTTATACCTTAAATAGTTGGTAGTTTATATTATGCCATATAATTTTACTTTTGCTATAGATAATCATCCATTTGGATGAGATATTCTAATGATAGGGCGTTTGATATTTAAATTTATACTGATTATTTCTTTAAATCTAAGTATTTTTTCCATTTATTTTTAATACGATTATTCTCCCAAAATAGTGTCATTTTAGAGAGAGAAAAGGGACTTACAGTTAATTTTTTATTTTAATAAAATGAAATTAAATCAACTAGTTACGCACTCTTCTCCGCTGTATCAACAGTCACTGAAAACGACGCAGATGCAGACGGTACGCCTGAGGTGATAAAAACTGAGTTAGATACAGATGGAGATGGTAAAGTTGATACTGTCACAGTTGCTAAAGATTTGGATGACGATGGTACTGTTGATATCAGCAGAACTACTGTTGATATGGATGGCAACGATACACCTGAAAAAGTAATTGTGACCACAAAAGATGCTATTACAGGCGAAATTGTTGAAACAACTTACATTGATGAAAACCAAGATGGTAAACCTGACAGAACCATTGTTTCAGTGGATAAAGACCACGATGGTACTTTTGAAACAGTGACTGAATCTACCACTGAAAGAGATGGAACCAAAATCACCAAAGAGTTTATTAACACAGATGATGAAGGTGCATTGGATGAAGTGGTTGTCACCATTGAACATCCAAACAAAACAGTGACAACAGAAACAGGTAAAATCACTGAAGGTAAAGAGGGTAATTTAGTTATCGACTATGACGTAGACAAATACTCGAATGGAAAAGCCATCAGTGGCAGAACCGATACGTTAGATAAAGACGGCAATGTACTGAAATCAGAATACGATGTGAATAATGATGGTACAACAGACAGCATTACTACACGTGAGTTTGATAAACTCGGCAATAACACTGTTGAAAACATTGATAAAAATGCAGACGGTAAACCTGAAGTCATTAACACTAACAAATTCGATGAGCAGGGTAATGCAATTGAAACGGATGTTGATTTAAATGCCGATGGTAAAACAGACAAAATCATTACTCGTGAGTTTGATGATAAAGGTAATGCGACCAAAGTATCAACAGACCTTGATGCAGATGGTACAGTTGACCGCTCTACCACCAATGAGTTTAATGCTAAAAACCAAGTTGTAAAAGCAAGTAATGATAGAAATAATGATGGAACACCAGAAAAAATTACTGAAAATGAGTATGATATTTATGGTAATCTAGTTAAAACAACATATGATAAAGATGCTGATGGTAAATTTGATTCGGTCACATATCGAGAATATGATGATAGAGGTAATACTATTAAAGTTTCATTTGATTTAGATTTAGACGGTAATATTGATAAGTCCGAAACCAGAGAGCATGATGATAAAGGAAATATTATCAAAATTGATGTAGATGACGGCGCAAATGGTAGTATTGATAGTACCACTACTAAAGAGTATAACAATAAAGGGCAAGTTATAAAGTCATTAGTAGATAATAATTACGATGGTGTTGTAGACCAGGTTGATACATACGAATATAATGATAAGGGACAAACAATTTACTTATATCGTGATTTCACAGCAGAAAATAAGGTAGATAAGGCTTATTATTATGAATTTAACAATAAAGGGGAGTTGATAGGATTAAAACGTGATGATGGTTTAGATGGTGTAATAAATTCTGATCAAGAAATGTTCTACAATAGTTTTGGTAAATATCGTACTGTTATGACTGCATACAATTCAAATGGCAAAATTATTAATAAATCAGCTCTGGAGTATAATGAACAAGGAGAATTGTATGAATTCAGTATAGATAAAGGAGGAGATGGCTCAATTGATACTATATATAAATATGCTTATAATTATCTTGGATTAAGAGATTACTTTACTGTAGATGATAATGGAGATGGAAAACCTGAGTATGAAAAGAAATTTTATTATGATGAAAATAATAAGACAACTATGATTACAGTAGACAAGTTAGTTGATGGTAATATTGATAGCGCATTAATTGTTCAGGATATGTCTATAAATAGTAAAAATCTATCAGGCATCGAAAATATCTATTTTGATGAAGATAATCTTTCATTAACAATCTCTGATAAAGTCCTAGCTACGATAGCTAATGATAAAAACAGTCATAAAGTAATTGTAAATAGTACTAAAAAAGGTGATGTGTTAAATATTGATGGAAACTTCACCAAAACAGGTGAAACAGAATCTCATGGTGGCCAAGACTATGTGAAATATACCGATGAGGCTGGAAATGCGTTAATCGTTGACCCTGATATCACTGTAAGTATTATCTAATTTGATAACAGCAAATTCACCTTAGACAAGCGGTAAGATTTTTCCAAAAATTTGCAAGTTTGTTTGAGGTTGAATAAGAAAATTAAAACCTGTATTGTTTTTGGCAATACAGGTTTTGTTTTGAATAACAGTAAAAATATAGGCAAGTAAACTCACCTATATTCTTTTTAGGATTAGATAACCGATACTGTCACATCAGGGTCAACCGTTAGTGTCACGTTACCTGCGGTATAAGTGTCATTACCTGCACCACCATCAACTAAGGTATCAATTACTTCTTGACTTAGTTTTAATGTATCACTTTCATCACCTACTATTTTCAGTTTATGGTTTGTTGCACCTTTACCAATAGTTGCTAATGCATCATCACTGATAGTGAGTTCAGTATCTCCATTTTTTGATAGGCGTATATAAGATAATCCTTCATAAGAAGCATTTAAAGGGGGTGTATCCAGATTGTCCACAAAATCATTCTCATAGTCAACACCATTAATTAGACCATCAGCATCGCTATCGTATGCGCTTTCAACTCTTTGCCCTTTAGCATTTACCTTGTAATACGTGATACGATCAATTTCAGCATCCCCATCCCTATCTGTACTATATTTAACTAAGTTACCTTTAGCATCATACTCACGACTAACAGTCTGATCTATTGTATAATCACCATTTGTATCATAATTAGTCTTTATTTCTTGCCTTTTTTGATTATACTCATAAGTTCTAGTAGCATCAATTTCACCATCGTTATTTTTGTCTAATTCAAGCAGAACCAACAAACCTTTATCATCATACTTATAAGTCTTAATTGCATCAATTTGACCATCATTATCTTTATCATAACTTTGTTTAACCAAATTGCCTCTATCACCATATTCTCTAGTTATTAAACTATCTACAGTACCATCTCCATCCTTGTCAGCATTGAGTTTAATGATTTGATTTTTGTCATTATACTCATAAGTATCAATGGCATCGACTTTACCATCATTATCGCTGTCATAACTTTTTTTAACTACGTTACCTCTATCATCAAATTCACGTGTTACAGAACTATCAGGCTGACCATCTCCATCTGAGTCAGTTTCTGTTTTAATCTTGTTACCATTTTCATCAAAACTATTCGTGTCGATTTTATCTGGAGTACCATCTACATCTAAATCAGTAGAAACTTTGGTTGCATTACCTTTATCATCAAATTCACGAGTGATGACTTTATTTACTACACCTGTATCTCCAGTATCAATTTCTGATTTAACAACATTACCATCTTTATCTACAGTGTCTGTACGAGAATCAATAGATTTTCCATCACTAAATCTATCTATTTCATATTTGATAGTTTGTGTACCATCATCATTGTTGGTAATAACTCCTGTTTCTGTAATAGTAACACCATTAGGTTTTTCAATAGTATTGACAACAGTATCTTGTTTTCCATCATCATTGCTATCAGTATGAACTGTAGTAATTACTGTGCCATCTCTCTCTGTAATCACTTCTGTTGTAGTGTCCGCAACACCATCTCCATCCTTGTCTAGTTCAGTGACTGTTGATACAGCGGAGAAGAGTGTGTAACACATTGATTTAAATGCATTTTATTTAAATTTTAAAATTAACTGTAAGTCCCTTTTTTCTCTAAGATGACACTATCTTTGGGAAAATAATCGTATTAAAAATAAATGAAAAAAATACTTAGATTTAAAGAAATAATCCGTATAAATTTAAATATCAAACTCCCTATCATTAGAATATCTCATCCAAATGGATGATTATCTAAATCATTAAAATCCATAAATGACATTAAAATAGTAAAAATTCTACGTATTATTGTTTTTAAAACTCCTTTAAAAAAGTATGTTTCTTACACAAAAATGTACAGCCTACATATTTTAATACTGCAATCAAACAAACTTAAAAACATAGTTAAATCAATATGTTACAACCCATCCTCCGCTGTATCAACAGTCACTGAACTAGACAAGGATGGAGACGGTATTGCAGACACTACTACAGAAGTGATAACTAAACCTGATGGTACGGTAGTTACTAAGGCTTATACTGATAGTAATGATGATGGAACACAAGATTCTATTGTGAAAACAACCCAAAATGCTAAACCTCAGGGTGGAGTAACAACAGAAACAGGAACAATTACTCATAACAGTGATGGTACTCAAACTATTAAGTATGAAGTAGATCCTTATTCTCTGGGTCATGTATCATCTGCTCATACTGATACCATTGATGCTAAAGGCAATGTAATTAAATCAGAAGAAGATTACACCAATAATGGAATAATAAATAGAACGGTCAGTTATGAGTATGATGAGAATGGAAAAGTGACTAAATCTGAATATGATTATAATAATGATGGTTTACCTAATTTAGTTTTGACATGGGAACACAAAGATGGTGGATTGTATCAGTATTACGATAGAGATATGAATGGTACAACAGAAACAACATACTTCTCCCAAGATTCTGATGATAAACATATTTTGAAAAGAACTCCTGTAGATAATCCTGATGGTTTTACTTTAATAAGAGAATATTCTTATAATGAACTTGGTCAAGAATCTGAGGTAGTGTTCAAAAAAGGTGATGATAAACCTATTCACACAGAGTTCTATAAATATAATAATAAAGGACACATTATTGAAACTAAAATTGATAAAGGCAATGACGGAAGTATTGATACGATTATTCATGCTGAATACGATAATGACAATAAACATCATAAACTCAAAGAACTTATTGATTCAGATGCAAATGGAAGTACTGATGTCGTGAAGGAATACAGTTACAATGAGAGGGATTTAGTAAGTGAAATTCGCACGGACAGTGATAATGATGGAACTTTTGAGAAAGTAGAAAATTTCACTTATAATGATGTTGGAGTTGTGGATGTTTATTCTCAACGTATAGATGGCAATGTTAGTGTTGATTATAAAAAATATTATGACTACAAAATAGCTGAGAATGGAGAATTACAGATTGGAATAAAGAAAACAGTAGCTACCGATATCGATAACGATGGACATTGTGATATTATATGGACATATGATGATTTTGTGCTTGTTGAATCAGATAAGTATGATATTACTGGTCTTAGAGATATCAGCTTCCAAAAAAATGATATGAGCCTCACTATCTCTGATGACATACTAGACAAAGTCGCTAATGGTACAAGCAATCATAAAATGATTATTAATGGTGCTCAATCAGGTGATAAACTACACCTAGACGGAAACTTCACCAAAACCACTGAGACAGAATCTCACAGAGGTCAAGACTATGTGAAATACACGGATGAGGCTGGAAATGCGTTGATCGTTGATCCAGATATCACAGTAGATATTATCTAGTTTGATGATACTAAGTTCATCTTAAACAAGCGGTAAAATGTTGATCATATTTTGCAACTTTGTTTAAGGTTGAATAAGAAAATTTAAAACCTGTATTGTTTTTGGCAATACAGGTTTTTAACTTACACACGTTAAAGTACCTAACCTGAAATTTTAATAGCCAATTGACATATTTTTATCATCTGACTATACTGACTATATTAGGTTGCAAAGGTGAGGAATTATGCAAACATTATGGAAACTACAAGAGGCTAAAGCTAAATTTAGTGAGGTTGTTAATAATGCCATTTCAACTGGACCTCAACATATAACACGTAGAGGTCAAGAAGTTGTTGTGATATTGTCAGCTGAAGAATATAGAAATATTACTTCTCCAAAGCCGACTTTCAAAGAGTTTTTGTTAGATTGCCCAAAGATCGAGGAGGAATTTATTTTTGAAAGACAACAAGATTACTCACGGGATATTGAATTTTGAATTATTTATTAGATACTTGTGTTATATCTGAGTTAGTTAAACATACGCCAAATGAGAATGTAATTACTTGGTTGAATGAACATGCGGATGAAACGCTATTTTTATCTGTGGTAACAATTGGTGAAATTCGCAAAGGTCTAACAAAACTGCCCGAATCAAAAAAGAAACAAATGCTCACACATTGGTTACTGGCTCTCACCGAAAATTACCGTTCACGAATTTATTCTGTTAATTTAGATGTAGCAGAAAATTGGGGGATTATTCAAGGTCAAGCAGAAAAATGCGGCACTCCACTGTCTTCTATTGATAGCTTAATAGCCGCAACAGCACAAACATATAACCTTGTTGTCGTCACTAGAAATGAGAAAGATTTTGTTTCAAGCAATGTTCCTATTCTCAATCCTTGGAAAAGTAACCCTCACGCTTAGTTTATACAAACATAACTCTGGTTCTGTCTCATAGGCGGTGTGAGTTCAAAAAAACCTGTATTGCCAAAACAATACAGGTTTTTAATTTTCTTATTCAACCTCAAACAAACTTGCAAAATATGATCAATATCTTACCGCTTGTTTAAGGTGAATTAACTGTTATCAAACTAGATAATATCTACTGTGATATCAGGGTCTACGATTAACGCATTTCCAGCCTCATCCGTGTACTTCACATAGTCTTGACCGCTATGGCTTTCTGTTTCAGCGGTTTTGGTGAAGTTTCCATCTAGGTGTAGCTGATCACCTTCCTTACTACTATTTATAACTAATTTATGACTATTTTTGTCAGAGGCAATCTTATCTAGAGTAGCTTCAGGAATAGTCAAGGCGATATTATTTTCTACGAGATAAACAGATGAAATCCCAATAAAACTATCATCAGAAGGAAGCTCCATATTCATATAACTTTGGAAAAAATCAATGCTACTATCTGCTTTTAGATCAACACTTGTAGTTTCCCATATTCCATGTTCTGAATAAGTTCTGGTATCAATACGATCAAGATTGCCATCATTATTTGTATCATAGTTAATTTTTGTAACTAAACCAAAATCATTATTTTCATAAGTGTTTACTTGATCAATGGTACCGTCATTACCTTTATCTATTGAAAGTTTAGTTAATGCTCCTTTTGCATCATATTCTCTAATCTGAGAAGAATCTACAACACCATCACCATTACTATCAACATCAAAGTTAGTTAATCGTCCACCTTTATCATACTCTCTAGATGTATAAATAAGATCTGGTTTACCATCGCCATTATGGTCTACAGATTCTGTGGTACTGTACCCTTTATCATCACGAACATAGCTAATTGTTAGTCCCGTATCTTTGGTATATTTAATAATATTTCCTTTATCATCAAATTCACGTATAGCGCTGTTATCAAAGGTTCCATCACCATCATTATCATAATTTGTTTTAATGTTATTCCCGAGTTCATCATACTCACTCGTTTGAATAAGATCAGGCTGACCATCATTATTTTTATCTAATGTCCATTTAGCAGTACGACCTTTATCATCAAATTCTCGAGTAGCAACACTGTCAATCTTACCATCTGCATTCTTATCATATTCAGATTTAATTTGGTTTCCATAAATATCATACTCATTTTCAGTAGTACTATCTACTTTACCATCATTATTCTTGTCGATACTTGCTTTAGTGAGCTGATTTTTAGCATTAAACTCATTGGTAGTAGATTTGTCGATAGTACCGTCAGCATCTAAATCCTCAGAGACTTTAGTCGCATTGCCTTTCTTATCAAACTCACGACTGATGATTTGATCTACTTTTCCATCCGCATCTAAGTCAATGTCTGTTTCAATCGCATTACCATGCTCATCGAATTTATTAGTCTTAATTACGTCAGGTTTACCATTAGCATTTTTGTCAATGTTTTCAATCGTGTTATTGCCGAGTTTATCAAACTCACGTGTAGTGATACTGTCCGTTGTACCATCATTATTTACATCGTATTCTGATTTAAGCACATTACCGTCTTTATCTAACGTATCTGTTCTACCACTGATGGCTTTTCCATTCGAGTATTTATCTACGTCATAGTCGATAACTAGATTGCCATCTTTACCTTCAGTGATTTTACCTGTTTCTGTTGTCACTGTTTTGTTTGGATGTTCAATGGTGACAACCACTTCATCCAATGCACCTTCATCATCTGTGTTAATAAATTCTTTAGTGATTTTGGTTCCATCTCTTTCAGTGGTAGATTCAGTCACGGTTTCAAAGGTACCATCATGGTCTTTATCGACTGAAATAATGGTTCTGTCAGGTTTACCATCTTGGTTTTCATCAATGTAAGTTGTTTCAACAATTTCGCCTGTAATGGCATCTTTTGTGGTCACAATTACTTTTTCAGGTGTATCGTTGCCATCCATATCAACAGTAGTTCTGCTGATATCAACAGTACCATCGTCATCCAAATCTTTAGCAACTGTGACAGTATCAACTTTACCATCTCCATCTGTATCTAACTCAGTTTTTATGACCTCAGGAGTACCGTCTGCATCTGCGTCGTTTTCAGTGACTGTTGATACAGCGGAGAAGAGCACGTAACCAGTTGATTTAATTACGCTTTATTAAAATAAAAAAATTAACTGTAAGTCCCTTTTTTCTCTCTAAAATGACACTATTTTGGGAGAGTAGTCGTATTAAAAATAAATGAAAAAATACTTAGATTTGAAGAAATAATCAGTATAAATTTAAATATCAAACTCCCTATCATTAGAATATTTCATCCAAATGGTGATTATCTAAAAAATTCAAATTCATAAACGACACTAAAAGAATAAAAATTCTGATTTTTATTAATCAAGAAAACGCCTTTAAAAGGATATTTTTTACACAAAAATGTACAGCCTACATATTTTAATACTGCAATTAAACAAACTTAAAAACATAGTTAAATCAATATGTTACAACCTATCCTCCGCTGTATCAACAGTCACTGAAAACGACGCAGATGCAGACGGTACTCCTGAGGTCATAAAAACTGAGTTAGATACAGATGGAGATGGTAAAGTTGATACTGTCACAGTTGCTAAAGATTTGGATGACGATGGTACTGTTGATATCAGCAGAACTACTGTTGATATGGATGGCAACGATACACCTGAAAAAGTAATTGTGACCACAAAAGATGCCATTACAGGCGAAATTGTTGAAACAACTTACATTGATGAAAACCAAGATGGTAAACCTGACAGAACCATTGTTTCAGTGGATAAAGACCACGATGGTACTTTTGAAACAGTGACTGAATCTACCACTGAAAGAGATGGAACCAAAATCACCAAAGAGTTTATTAACACAGATGATGAAGGTGCATTGGATGAAGTGGTTGTCACCATTGAACATCCAAACAAAACAGTGACAACAGAAACAGGTAAAATCACTGAAGGTAAAGAGGGTAATTTAGTTATCGACTATGACGTAGACAAATACTCGAATGGAAAAGCCATCAGTGGCAGAACCGATACGTTAGATAAAGACGGTAATGTACTTAAATCAGAATACGATGTGAATAATGATGGTACAACAGACAGCATTACTACACGTGAGTTTGATAAACTCGGTAATAACACGGTTGAGAACATTGATAAAAATGCAGACGGTAAAACTGAAGTCATTAAAACTAACAAATTCGATGAGCAGGGTAATGCAATTAAAACGGACGTTGACTTAAATGCCGATGGTAAAACAGACAAAATCATTACTCGTGAGTTTGATAAGAAAGGTAATCCAACCAAAGTATCAACAGACCTTGATGCTGACGGTACACCAGATAAATCGACTACCAATGAATTTAATGAGAAAAATCAACTTGTGAAATCAAGCAATGATTTAAACAATGACGGGACACCTGATAATATCACTGAAAATGAGTATGATATTTATGGAAACCGAGTTAAATCTGAATATGATTATAATGCGGATGGTACAGTTGATATGATCGATAACGGTGTTTTTGACGATAAAGGTAATCAAATTAGAATTGTTCGAGATACTGATGGCGATGGTACTATTGATCGTATTTATCATAACTCTTATGATGATAAAGGTATACTTTCTTCTGCAACGTGGGATACGAATGCAGATGGAAAAGCTGATGACCTATATAACTATGTTTATCTTCATAAAGAAAATTCAGAATTATTCAGAATATTTACGTATGATGCTACTCCTGATGATGGTATTAATAATCCTGTATGGTATATTGCCTCACAATTCGACGATAAAGGCAACATTATAGAAGAACGTAAAGGTGCATACTACGAGGGAGTAATGGAACATACTGATATTAAAGAGGTAAGTTCTTATTCCACAACAATCTATGAACGTGATATCTATGGTAATATCACAGAAAGAACAACATACAGAGTCGCTGATGGTGAGACAATACAAAAAGTATCACATGGTCTCAACAGCCTAGGAGCTACTGTTTATGAGGAAATAGATTCTTCCACTCATGACAGGGTTGATGGTAATGCAGATAAACTATTTGTATATAAAGATTTCACAATATCAAATACAGATCATTTAATCGGTCTGCAAAATATTGACGTTAAACAAAATAATATTGAAATGACTATCTCTGACGACGTATTAGACAAAATCACTAATGACGATAACAGTCATAAAGTGATTGTAAATAGTAAAAAATCAGGCGATGTGTTAAATCTTGATGGTAATTTTGTTAAGACTACTGACACAGAAGCTCACGACGGTCAAGACTATGTGAAATACACGGATGATGCAGGTAATGCATTAATTGTTGACCCTGATGTAACCGTTAATATTATCTAACCTGTATTAGATAATCTTCACCTTAAACAAGCGGTAAGATGTTGATCATATCTTGCAACTTTGTTTAGGGTTGAATAAGAAAATTTAAAACCTGTATTGTTTTTGGCAATACAGGTTTTTTGTATATACATAAGAGTACATTACGCATAGCCTTATCCTTGTAACTCTAAATAAAAAACTTTATTACACATATCCTTCACATTATTTTATTAATAATAATTGCACATAAAACACAAAAATACTACAATGCAGTATGATTTTTTTGATTTTAATGTTATATGCTTACACTTAGAGAGACCCCTATTTATTCTAAAATGATTGATTCTTTGTTACCAAAGGATATGCAGGGTGAGTTACATTCTTATATTGCCAATAATGTCACTAAAGGAGATGTCATTCCCCATAGTGGTGGCTGTCGTAAAATACGCTGGACTTTACAAGGAAAGGGGAAAAGTGCGGGGATTAGAGTCATCTACTATAATCAACTTGAAAATGGCGTCATTAATTTGTTATTAGCTTATGCAAAATCAAAACAAGAAAATATCCCGAGCCATATTTTGAAGCAAATTGTTAAGGAGTTAGATAATGATTGATATTGATAATATAGATATAAAAACACACGAATTTACTGGTCAAGAATTGGGTGAATTATTACTACAAAGCGTTAAGCAAATGAAAAGTAATGAGGTTGCTAAAGAGCATACCGTAACAGTTAATAATGCTGTAGAAGCCCGACAAAAAGTTGGATTATCTCAACGTGAATTTGCCAAAATTATGGGCGTTTCTGTAAGAACATTGCAAGCATGGGAACAAGGGAAGAGACAACCGAGTGGCTCTGCAATTACTTTATTAAAGATCGCAACACAAAAACCACAAGTACTTTTATCTGTTTTGTAACCTATTAAAAAATAATATAAATTTTTAAGATAGTTCAAAAAAACCTGTATTGCCAAAACAATACAGGTTTTATTTTTGAACTTTACTTAATTTGAAATTCGTATAGCTATCTAAACTAAAACCATATTATCAAAAATAAAAGGTTTAATTGGGTCACCAACTCGTTTCTGCTTTAGCTCAAATAAGTCATACTCAGTTTGTAAATCAAGCCATAATCTCGCTGTACTAATCCCTGCTTCTTCAAGTTTCAACGCTAAATTAGCGGTCATTGGGGTTTTAGCGTGTAATACGCGTGACAATGTTTCACGAGAAAATCCTAAATGTTGTGATAAATCTTTAATCTTAATATTATTTGGTTCAATAAATCCATCTAATAAAATTTCACCTGGATGTGCTGGTTTACGCATGATTTCTCCTAATGATAATCTTCATAATTTAAAATATAAGCATTGCCATCAATAAATTTAAAGGTAATCCGCCAATTACCACTGACAGTCATTGAATAAATGCCTTTACACTCGCCTTTTAATTCATGACACTTAAATAATTGATTAAAATCTTCAACGGCTTTCGAACGATCTACTAAGGTAAGGATACTGTTTATTTTTCTCACATGATCAGCTCGTAATCCTTTTGTCGTTCCTTTTTCAAAATATTGCTTCAACCCTTTGTGTTTAAAACTTTTTATCATTTTAATCCCTAATATTTGTGATGTAATTATATCACATAAAAGCAGGCTTACAACTATTTTGAAATATTTTATTTTTTCCTGATTAAGTATGTAAAAAAACCTGTATTGCCAAAAACAATACAGGTTTTAATTTTCTTATTCAGCCTTAAACAAAGTTACAAATTTTTGGAAAAATCTTACCGCTTGTTTAAGGTGAATTTGCTGTTATCAAACTAGATAATATCGACTATGAGATCTGGATCTACAACAACTACATGTCCAGCTTCATCACTATATAATTCATAAGATTGATTTTGGCGTATTTCCGTTTCACCTGTTTTTTCAAAACTTCCCTGTAAAACTAATTTATTCTCACGATAAGAATCAACATAAAATTTATGATTATCAGTATTACCCACCATTTTATCTATCATCTCATCTGATAAAGTTAATATTACTGGTTCCTGCTGATGTACATTTAATATTGTCATGTTAGTTAATCCAGAGAATACATCCTTACCTTCAGAAGGGTTATCATCATAAAGGGCTTGTAAATCAGCATCATAATAGAGATAAGATATAAATCTTCCATGACCATTAGTATCCCTAATGATTAGAGCTTGATCTCTCTCCTCTGTAAATGAATAGTAATCTATTTGTTCATAGCCATTGCTTAAATCACCATCTCTATTAAATCCTTGCCAGATCTGTTGTTTAATATCATTAAACTTCAAATCATTAAAAGCTTGGCCATTATTATAATAGAGTTTTTCATATAAATGTTGGTCGTTCATATTATCAAATCTAACAAAACGATCAAAAGGAGTATCTGGATCACCATCCTTATCATAATATCTTTTAATCAGAGTTCCATATTGATCATATTCATTAACTACAAATGAATCAATAGGGGTGCTAGGATCTCCATCATTATCATAACTTACTTTGGTTGTATTTCCTGTTTCATTGTCATGTTCATAATATTCATTTTTAAGACTACCATTTTTTTCTACGGATTTTTCTTCTAGTTGTCCTTTATCATTATATTTATATGTCTCGGTTGATTTAATATTGCCTTCTGAATCCTTAAATATTGTTTTAGCTTCTTTTGTTTGATCTGAAGCATTAGCATACTCTATCTCTTGAGTTTCAAAGATTCTACCAGCCCTAATCTTAGTTAATGTAGCTGTTCCGTTGGCAATATCAAAAATTTTAATATTGCTTGGTTGACTTAATCCACCTATATAAGTACGCTCTTCTTGGATCAATCCATTGTCATCAAAACTTCTCTCTACAATAGTCTCCATTTTCCCATCTAGATTAAGATCATGTTTTTCTTCGGTAATATTTCCTTCAGCATCAAGCTTATCAATCCTAACATGCATATCTTTTCCATCAGAATAATGATCTATATTATAATTTATAACTTGAGTTCCATTATCTTTATGAGTAATTGTCCCTGTTTCTGTTGTGGTAACACCGTTAGATTTTTCAATAATATTGACAACAGAATCTTGTTTTCCATCATCATTACTATCTGTGTGAACCGTAGTAATTACCGTACCATCAGGCTTCGTAATTACCTCTGTTGTGGTGTCTGCAATACCATCTCCATCCTTGTCTAGTTCAGTGACTGTTGATACAGCGGAGAAGAGTGCGTAACATATTGATTTAACTATGTTTTTAATTTTTAGTTAATCGAAGAATTAAAATATGTAGGCTAGATAGATTTGTGTAAAAAACATCCTTTTCAAAGGCGTTTTCTTGATTAGTAAAAATCAGAATTTTTATTCTTTTAATGTCATTTATAGATTTTAATGGTTTAGATAATCATCCATTTGGATGAGATATTCTAATGATAGGGCGTTTGATATTTAAATTTATACTGATTATTTCTTCAAATCTAAGTATTTTTTCATTTATTTTTAATACGACTATTCTCCCAAAATAGTGTCATTTTAGAGAGAAAAAAGGGACTTACAGTTAATTTTTTTATTTTAATAAAGCGCAATTAAATCAACTGGTTACGTACTCTTCTCCGCTGTATCAACAGTCACTGAACTAGACAAGGATGGAGACGGTATTGCAGACACTACCACAGAGGCGACTACGAAGCCTGATGGTACGGTCGTTACTACTGTTCACACAGATAGTAATGATGATGGTATTCAAGATGGAGTAACAATTATCACTCAAGAACCAGGCAATGGAGCTAAAACAACCTCAACAGGAACCATTGTTAATCATTCAGATGGAACACAAACTATTACGCTTGTAAAAGATAAATTCTCAGATAACGGATGTCTTACAAATGAAATTCAAACTCTTAATGAAAATGGGTTAGTGACTAAGACTGAATATGATTTCGATAGAGATGGGAAAGCTGATCAAATAATCTATTATGAACATGATACTGATGGAAATGTCGTGAAGGAATCCCTTGATAGATATGCTTTAGGCAAAATAGATACTGTTAACCGTTATGAAGACTTTAATGAAAATGGACAAGCTAGAGTACGTCAACTTGATAGAGATGCGGATGCTAAGATTGATAATATTTCCTATAGTACTTATGATGAAATGGGACGTGTAACTAGAGTAGATATTGATCAAAATGCAGACGGCAGAATTAATGAAACCAATTTATACAGTGATTTTAATGCACAAAATAGAGCATTGACGGTATCAGTGGATAAGGATCGTGATGTTAGCACTATAGAACGTATTATTCACCGTACGTATGATGATGAAGGCAGACTACTTTCATGGGGTTCTGATAATGATGGCTCTGGTGACAAAATGGATTATGTAGCATACTACAGTGAGTTCACTCCATGCGGTAAAGCACAGCTAATGGAATTAGATAGAGGGAATGACGACAGTATTAACTCAAGAAATAAAGCAACATACGACAAATATGGTCGTGCAGTAGAAGAACTTCTTGACCAAGATGGTGACAATACTTATGAAAGAAGAATTGAAACTCACTACGATAATTATGGAAGAAGAATTGCTTGGAATAGTGATGACAATAATGACGGTACAATAGATCAAGGAAACTACTATAAAGATTTTGATGCCTTTAACAAAGCGACTGTTATATTCCAAGATAAGGGGGATGATGGTAAAGTTGAAAGTATTCAGTATAAAGAATCTTCTATTGGAAGCCTAGAATTAGACAGCTATGAAGGATTTTCTTATGAAAACTTATCTACAATTTGGTTGTCTCAAAAGGATAGTACCGTATTGACTATTAGTGATGATGTTCTAAATTCTATTGCTGGAGACACACTAACAATCAGAAGTAGCACTAAAGATGATGTTTTGAAATTAAGTCAAGAAATTATTGATACGAAAGTTGAAGGAGACACCAATCCAGATACTTATACGATAGGAGATCTATCAATAGTGGTTGATCCAGATGTTATTGTTATTGCTGGATAATAGATAAATTATGGGATCTAAAAGGGGTAATATAGTTACCCCTTTTTTTATGAAAAACCTCTGCTTTTTGTCCTTTATATCCATTTTCCAATTCACAGATTGATTTCTTTTTTATATAGTTTATACTTCAAAATGAAAACTTTACATAGCGGGAGTATTTTATGATAGCAACAGCAAAAGACTTACGGTTTCATTCTAAAAAGCTTATCGAATCAGTCAATCGAGGTGAAGACGTTATAATCACCTACCGAGGACAGCCTTGTGCGAGACTTGTTCCTTATGAAGCCAAAGAAAATATGAATGACAGCCATCAATTATTTGGTATGTGGAAAGACAATGAAATGATGGATGATGTCCAAGCATATGTTCGTCACCTTCGCAAAGGACGGTTTTAAATGCTTATAGATACTGATGTTCTTATTTGGTATTTACGAGGAAACGAAAACGCATATAAGACAATCGAAACAGCAGGGAACTTTCAAATTTCTGTGATAACCTATATGGAGCTGGTTCAGGGTATGAGAAATAAACAGGAATTAGCCCAATTACATAGAGCATTTAAGCTGTGGGGAACCAAAATCTTATATGTTTCTGAAGACATATCGACAAAAGCAATGTTTTATGTTGAGCAATACTACTTAAGTCACTCAATTCAACTTGCAGATTCCCTTATTGGCGCAACTGCAGCCGCTTATAATATTCCTCTTTTAACGGGTAATGACAAACACTATAAAATGATGAAGGATATTGAAATACAAGTATTTAGACCCTAAGGATATTTTGAGACTATAAAAAAACCTGTATTGCCAAAACAATACAGGTTTTAATTTTTCTTATTCAGCCTTAAACAAAGTTGCAAAATATGATCAACATCTTACCGCTTGTTTAAGGTGAATTTGGTGTTATTAAACTAGATAATATCTACTGTGATATCAGGATCTACGATTAACGCATTTCCAGCCTCATCCGTGTATTTAACATAGTCTTGACCATCGTGAGCTTCTGTCTCAGTGGTTTTGGTGAAGTTTCCGTCTAGGTGTAATTGATCACCTGATTTCTTGCTATTTACAATCACTTTATGATTATTATCGCTGTTTGATATTTTGTCCAGAGTCTTGTCTGAAATAGTGAGGCTAACATAACCCTCATAGAAATGGATATATCCAAGACCTAAAAGATGATCAACTGTTGAAATATCGCTATCTTTATAGACGAAAAGTGCCTCCGCATTACCATCAGAATCAGCATCTTCAGTTACAAAAGTGAGATCATTTATATCATATAAATAAGTAAGAACACCATCAATTACATCATCTGCATTTTTATCCTGCTCAATTTTTGCCACCTGAGATTTGTCATTATACTCTTTAATATAAATACCATCTGCCTTTCCATCATTATTGTTATCATAACTAACCTTAACTAACTGACCTTTGTCATTATACTCGTGGATTCTATTACTATCAACTATACCATCAGCATTTTTATCCACATTCGCCTTGATTACTCTACCAAAATTGTCAAACTCTTTAGTAAGAATACTATCAATTTGACCATCACCATTTTGATCAATACTGACCTTATTTATAAGACCTTTTTCATCAAACTCTCTAGCCTCAACACGATCTACCTTCCCATCATTATTGTAATCATAATTAATCTCAACCAATTGATTTTTATCATTAAATTCATAGGTTATATTTTGATTTATTACTCCATCAGCATTTTTATCCACATTCGCCTTGATTACTCTACCAAAATCGTCAAACTCTTTAGTAGTAATACGATCAATCTGACCATCAGCATTTTGATCAACACTGACCTTATTTATAAGACCTTTTTCATTAAACTCTCTAATCTCAATAATGTCCACCTTTCCATCAGCATTTTGATCAATTTTTATCTTGGTTCTATTGCCATAAATATCATACTCATATTCACTGATATTTTCAGGTATGCCGTCATCGTTTAAATCATTACTTGATTTCACAAGTTGATTTTTAGCATTAAATTCATTAGTTGTAGAACGGTCGACTTTACCATCATTATCTAAATCCTCTGATACTTTAGTCGCATTACCTTTCTCATCAAATTCACGAGTAATAATTTGGTCTGTTTTTCCATCAGCATCTAAATCAACATCTGTTTTAACAGCATTACCCTGCTCATCAAATTTGTTAGTCTTAATAACATCAGATTTTCCATCAGCATCTTTGTCAATATTCTCAACAGTATTATTGCCAAGTTTATCAAATTCACGTGTAGTAATGCTGTCCGTTGTACCATCATTATTCACATCGTATTCTGATTTCAGTACATTACCGTCTTTATCTAACGTATCGGTTCTGCCACTGATGGCTTTTCCATTCGAGTATTTATCTACGTCATAGTCGATAACTAGATTGCCATCTTTACCTTCAGTGATTTTACCTGTTTCTGTTGTCACTGTTTTGTTTGGATGTTCAATGGTGACAAGCACTTCATCAAGTGCACCTTCATCATCTGTGTTAATAAACTCTTTGGTGATTTTGGTTCCATCTCTTTCAGTGGTAGATTCAGTCACGGTTTCAAAGGTACCATCATGGTCTTTATCGACTGAAATAATGGTTCTGTCAGGTTTACCATCTTGGTTTTCATCAATGTAAGTTGTTTCAACAATTTCGCCTGTAATGGCATCTTTTGTGGTCACAATTACTTTTTCAGGTGTATCGTTGCCATCCATATCAACAGCAGTTCTGCTGATATCAACAGTTCCATCGTCATCCAAATCTTTAGCAATTGTTACAGTATCAACTTTACCATCTCCATCCGTATCTAACTCGGTTTTTATCACTTCAGGAGTACCGTCTGCATCTGCGTCGTTTTCAGTGACTGTTGATACAGCGGAGAAGAGTGCATAACCAGTTGATTTAATTGCTCTTTATTAAAATAAAAAATTAACTGTAAGTCCCTTTTTTCTCTCTAAAATGACACTATTTTGGGAGAATAGTCGTATTAAAAATAAATGAAAAAATACTTAGATTTGAAGAAATAATCAGTATAAATTTAAATATCAAACGCCCTATCATTAGAATATCTCATCCAAATGGTGATTATCTAAAAAATTCAAATTCATAAACGACACTAAAAGAATAAAAATTCTGATTTTTATTAATCAAGAAAACGCCTTTAAAAGGATATTTTTTACACAAAAATGTACAGCCTACATATTTTAATACTGCAATTAAACAAAACTTAAAAACATAGTTAAATCAATGTGTTACAACCTATCCTCCGCTGTATCAACAGTCACTGAAACTGACGAGGACGGAGATGGTAATCCAGAGTCTACAATTATCAAATCAGATACTACTGATGATGGCAAACTAAACAAAACAACAGAGATAATTGATAAAGAGAGCGATGGAACTCCAGATGCAATAACCAATACTATTATTGACAAGCACAATATAACTACTATTGAAAAAGGCACCATTACTAATGTTGATGAAGAAGGTATCATCACTGTTAAGTTTGATGTAGATAAACGAGGTGATGAAAAAGGTATTAGTGGTCGCACCGATAGAATTACTCGTGATGGTCGAGGAGAAGTGCTAGATTCTGAATATGATTTCTATAATGATGGTGATAAAGATTATAAATCATCTTTTGAATATAATTCCGATGGTACTATCAAGAAAGAGAAAATCGACCTTAATATGGATGGAGCTGACGATAAAGTAATATCTTTTGACTATAATCCTGATGGGTCAGTTGCTAAGGAAATGACTCAGTTTGGTGGTGCTTTATCATCGAAGACTTATGAATATTATGATAATGGCTTGGTGAAGAAAGTACATCATGATAAAAATGATGATGGAGAACCTGATTCATCAACTATTTATACTTATTATGACAATGGCAATATTAAAACAGTTGCAGTAGATAATGATAATGATGGAACTCTAGAAACAACAAAATTACATTTCTACGATGATAATAATAACCTTATCAAGGCAACTACTTTATCTGCAAATCATAAACCAATCAGAAATGACAGATATACTTACGATGAAAATGGGAACCAGGCTACATGGGAAGAGGACTTTAATGGAGATGGAACATACGATCAATTAAGAGAGTATCCAGCTATTAATGATTGGGATCAAACAGTTGAAAGAAAAATATCTAAATTGGATGCAGAAGGAAATAAATCGCCTATCAATAGTATGGAATATACTTATAATGAAGAGGGACGTTTCGTTGAATCGCTTGTTACAAGACCAAGTGGAAGTCAGTGGGGTAACGAAATGTCGTACAATGATCTAGATCAGCTAATTGGCAGAAAAGAATTCTCAATTGATAAACAAGGAAATAAAGTGATAACTTTCTCAGAAGAGAATTTCTATAACAATGCTAATGAGAAATTGTTTATAGCTAGGGATAATAGAGCATCAGACAGTGATGGTATTATTGATGGTAATGCAGATCTCTTATTCATCTATGAGCCGGTGTCACTAACTAAGATAGGTACACTTGCTAGTTTAGATGGTTTAACACATATTTATTTACAGGATAATGAAAAATTTACTTTCTCAGCTGCAGAGATTGACAAAATAGTTAGTGCATCTAAGAATATTAGAGTAACAGACCATTATTATTCTAATCACTCTGAAGAGGCTACTCTTAAGCTAACAGGTGGTTTCACAGAAACAGCTACGAACGATAAGTATGTTACATATACTGATGGTGCTGGAAATAACTTAATAGTTGATGCTGATATTACCGTTAATATTATCTAGTTTGGTAATATCACCGTCACCTTAAACAAGCGGTAAGATGTTGATCATATTTTGCAACTTTGTTTGAGGTTGAATAAGAAAATTAAAAACCTGTATTGTTTTTGGCAATACAGGTTTTTTTATTAGTAATACTGAAATAGACCTCTTGATAAGCGTATCTATACAGCTTACAATAACTCAAATTTAAAAGTAAATAGGTCAACTTTTGTGATTATTTCATTTAAACATAAAGGATTAGAAAAGTTTTTTAAAACAGGTTCTACAGCTGGGATTATCACATCCCATAAAAATAAACTTAATCGTATTTTAACCATTTTAGAGAAAGCAAAAGATGTTCAAGAGCTTAATTTACCTAGCTATAATTTACATAAGTTATCAGGTAATTTACAAGAACATTGGAGTGTCAAAGTAAATGGAAATTGGCGTATTACTTTTAAATTTGAAAATGGTGATGCAGAAATTGTAAATTATCAAGATTATCATTAAGGAATGAAAATATGAGAATGTATAGTCCCGCCCACCCGATGGCAATTATTAGAGAAGATATTTTACCAGAGCTTGGTTTAACAATAACAGAAGCCGCAAGACAGCTCGGGATTTCACGAGTAACTTTATCAAGATTACTTAATGAAAAGTCTGCCATTACCCCTGATATGGCAATTCGTTTACATAAATGGTTAGGACGAGGTCCAACCCCTGAAACTTGGTTACAAATGCAGTTAGCTTATGATTTGTGGCAAGTAGAACAAATGAATAGAGAGTATAACGTTATTCCTGTTAAATACAAAAATGAGGATACGATTTCACGAACTGTGTAAATTTCATATAATCTCAAAATATAGGTGAGTTTACTTGCCTATATTTTTTACTATCATTCAAAAACAAAAACCTGTATTGCCAAAAACAATACAGGTTTTTATAGTCTCAAAACTTTATTTTTGTTGATTGTAAATATTTTTTCTATGCCCTGCACTCAGTAATATTAGGACTAACTTATCATCCTCAATTTGCGTAAGTAGTCGGTAATCGCCAATACGATATCTCCAATAGTTTTTTAAGTTTCCTTTGAGGTTTTTACCTATTATTCTCGGATTACTCGCGATTAAATCATTATTTTTAATAATCCAGCTTTTGATTTGTTTTTGTGTATGAATATCCAATTTTTTCATTGACTTGATAAAAGTCCTTGAGGTCACTATTTGGTACTTCATATTCCTAATTGTTCCCATGTTTCTTCAAGTGTATAAGTGCTTTTATCTGCATTAAATTCTTCGATTGCTTGTTTCAACTCAATCAAATCATATTCATCTTCTAATGATTTGAAAACGGTCTCCCTAATAAGCTCTGAAATACTTTTATTGTTCATTTTAGCAAAATCTTCAATAAATGCTTTCTCACTATCGTTTAATCTAATACTAACAGATGCCATAATAAACCCCTTAATGTCTTACATTTGTAATACATTGTAATCTTGTTTTTATAATTTTTCAAATTTAAATGAGGGGATGTTAAGCTTGATAGATGAATATTTTTATAGTCTCACTGAATAAGAAAATTAAAAACCTGTATTGTTTTGGCAATACAGGTTTTGTTTTTGAATGATAGTAAAAATATAGGTAAGTAAACTCACCTATATTCTTTTTAGGATTAGATAACCGATACTGTCACATCAGGGTCAACAGTTAGTGTCACATTACCTGCAGTATAAGTGTCATTACCTGTGCCACCATCAACTAAAGTATCAATCACTGATTGACTTAGTTTTAATGTATCACTTTCATCACCTACTATTTTCAGTTTATGGTTTGTTGCACCTTTACCAATAGTTGCTAATGCATCATCACTGATAGTGAGTTCAGTGTCACCGCTAGTTGATAGTTTGATTGTAGATAGTCCTTTATAAGAAACTCCAGAAGGTGATGTATTAAGGCTATCAAGTAAATCACTATTGTAAATAAGGGTGTCAATATCACCATTATTATCAAAGTCATAACTTATTTTAATCCTTTCTTCTCGAACATTGAGTTCATAATAACCAACAGAATCTATTTTACCATCAGCATTTTTATCAGATAAGGTTTTAATATGCTGATCTTTATCGTTAAACTTGAGGATATCTATATGATCAACTTTATCATCAGCATTTTTGTCATAACTAAATTTATCTCGTTTACCTTTATCATCGTATTCATAAGTAGTTATAGAATCTACTACGCCATCAACATTTTTATCATACTCTGATCTAACTAGTTGTCCTTTGTCGTTATATTTTTGGGTAATTACACGATCAATATCACCATCATTACCAAAATCATAGTCTATTTTAATTCTTTGATTCATATCATTAACTTCATAATAGCCAATAGCATCTATTTGACCATCACCATTTTTGTCAGATAAGGTCTTAATATGATGGGCTTTATTATCAAACTCCATATAATCTATATGATCAGCTTTACCATCAGCATTTCTATCATATTCTACTTCAGTATTATTACCAAAAATATCATATTTAAAGTCTCGAACTTCATCAATTGTTCCATCATTATTTTTGTCGACACTCGTTTTAGTTAGCTGATTTTTAGCATTAAACTCATTGGTAGTAGATTTATCAACAGTACCATCAGCATCTAAATCCGTTAATACTTTAGTTGCATTACCTTTATCATCAAACTCACGAGTAATGATTTGGTCTGTTTTTCCATCCGCATCTAAGTCAATGTCTGTTTCAATCGCATTACCCTGCTCATCGAATTTGTTAGTTTTAATGACTTCAGGTTTACCGTCTGCATTTTTATCAATAAGCTCTTTGGTGTTGTTGCCTTTATCATCAAACTCACGTGTAGTAATGCTGTCCGTTGTACCATCATTATTCACATCGTATTCTGATTTAACCACGTTACCGTCTTTATCGACAGTATCGGTTCTACCACTGATGGCTTTTCCATTACTGTATTTATCTACTTCGTATTTGATGGTTTGGGTGCCATTTTCATCCGTAGTAATGGTGCCTGTTTCTGTTGTGGTTGTTTTGTTTGGATGCTCTATTGTCACTACAACACTATCAAGCTTGCCATCATCATCGCTATCCACAAAGGCTTTCGTGATTTTGGTTCCATCTCTTTCAGTGATAGTTTCAGTAATGGTTTCTGGGATACCATCCGCATCTTTATCTACCGCGACTGTTGTTTTGTCGATAGTACCATCATCATTTTCATCTTCTGTGGTAGTGGTAACAATTTCACCTGTGAATGGGTCGGTACTGGTAATGGTTACTTTTTCAGGATTACCGTCGTTGTTTATATCAACGGTAGTTTTACTTGCATCTACCTTTCCATCGTCATCAAAGTCTTTAGATACAGTAATGGTGTCGTTATTTCCATCACCATTGGTATCTTTCTTAGTCGTTATGGTCTCTGGCGTGCCATCTCCATCCTTATCTAGTTCAGTGACTGTTGATACAGCGGAGGATAGGTTGTAACACATTGATTTAACTATGTTTTTAAGTTTTGTTTAATTGCAGTATTAAAATATGTAGGCTGTACATTTTTGTGTAAAAAATATCCTTTTAAAGGCGTTTTCTTGATTAATAAAAATCAGAATTTTTATTCTTTTAGTGTCGTTTATGAATTTGAATTTTTTAGATAATCATCCATTTGGATGAAATATTTTAATGATAGGGAGTTTGATATTTAAATTTATACGGATTATTTCTTCAAATCTAAGTATTTTTTCCATTTATTTTTAATACGATTATTCTCCCAAAATAGTGTCATTTTAGAGAGAGAAAAGGGACTTACAGTTAATTTTAAGCTTTAAATAAAATGCAATTAAATCAATATGTTACAACCTATCCTCCGCTGTATCAACAGTCACTGAACTAGACAAGGATGGAGATGGTATTGCGGACACTACAACAGAAGTGATTACAGAGAGAGATGGCACAGTAATTACTACAGTTCATACTGATAGCAATGATGATGGAAAACAAGATACTGTTGTCAATACTATTGAAAAACCTAACGGTGTTACTACAACGGAAACAGGGGTTATTACTCATAACTATAATGGTTCAGATACTATTGTCTATGAAGTAGATAAATATAGTGATGGTAATGCTATTAGTGGGCGTACTGATACATTAAACTCTGATGGTAACATTGTTAAATCAGAAATTGATCTTGATAATGACGGTATTACAGATCAAATCATTACACGTGAATTTGATGATAAAAGTAATGTAACTAAAGTATCTACTGATTTAGATGCAGATGGCAGTGCTGACAAAATTGATACAAACACGTTTGATGAAGACGGTAATAGAGTAAAAACAGAAACTGACCTAGATGCGGATGGTAAAACCGATAGCTCTGTAACACGCGAGTTTAATGATAAAGGTAATGTAGTTAAAGAAAATTTTGACAAAAATAATGATGGTCAAATCGATGCGATTAATACTTATGAGCGTAATGATAAAGGTCAAATTGTTAAAGTTGAGTTTGATAGAGACGCAGATGGAAAAGTTAATAGTTCTGAGACCCGAGAGTATGATGATAAAGGAAATTTAGTTAAACAAAATTATGATTATCATAATGATGGTAAGATTGATGCCATGAAAACTTATCAATTTGATGAAAAAGGTAATCAAATTAAGATGAGCTATGATAAAAATGCAGATGGAAAAGCTGATAGTTCAACTAATTATGAGTTTGATAATAAAGGGAATAAAACCAGAACTAATATTGACAAAGATAATGATGGTGAAGTAGATGCTATTGAAACCTATAAACATGATATGAAGGGACAAATAGTTAAAATTAACTATGATAAAAATGCTGATGGTGAGATTGATGAGGTTGAATATTGTAAATATAATGATAAAGGGCAGTTCATTAAAATTTCATCAGATATCAATAATGATGGTGAAATTGATACAGTTCAAACTCGAGAGTATGATAGTAGTGGTCAATCAGTTAAATGGTCATATGACGATGATAATGATGGTACTATTGATAAAATCTATTTAAGAGAGTACGATGATCAAGGTCGTCTTATTAAATTTTCCAAGGATCTGAATGCAGATGGAAACGTAGATGGTTATAGCACTTATGAGCGTAATGCTAAAGGTAGCTATATTAAAATATCTGATGATAATGATAATAACGGTACAATAGATGATGTTTATTCTTATGTACGAGATGATAAGGATCGAATTATTGAATCTCGTGTAGATAAAGGCAATGATGATATCATTGACAGAATTACTATTTACGAATACGACAATCGTGACAATGCAATAAAAGTCACTAATGATTATAATGGTGATGACAAGGTTGATCTAGTAATCACTACTCAATTTGATGATATGGATGATAGAGTTCTAGTAATGAATGATTCTGATGCTAATGGAACTGTAAATTGGGTAGATGTTCGTAAAACTTGTAACATTCAAACCCCAGATAATTTAGCAGGAGTCCAAAAAATCTATTTTGAAGAGGACAATATTGAACTTACTATATCTGATAAAATCTTAGACAAAATCGCCACTGACGATAACAGTCATAAAGTGATTGTAAATAGTAAGAAGTCAGGTGATCAACTACACCTAGACGGCAACTTCACCAAAACCACTGAAACGGAAAGTCATGGTGGTCAAGACTATGTTAAATACACGGATGAGGCTGGAAATGCGTTAATCGTAGACCCTGATATCACAGTAGATATTATCTAGATGATACTAAGTTCACCTTAAACAAGCGGTAAGATTTTTCCAAAAATTTGCAAGTTTATTTGAGGTTGAATAAGAAAATTTAAAACCTGTATTGTTTTTGACAATACAGGTTTTTTGCATTAGTGAATTAGGTAACCATATTTTTCGAAAAACTAGGTAAAACAGAGAATTTTAGTGGCTAGATTTATTGTGAATTTGACATAAATAAATTATAGATATATGATACAACTGTGATACACAATTTGATCTATTTTAATATAAAGTGAGAGAAAAAATGAGTAAAGTAGGAATGCATTTTAGAGTGGATGAGCAATTGCGGAATAGCTTTGCATCAAAGTGCCAAAGTCAGGATATCCCTGTCAGCGTGGTTCTTCGAGAACTAATGAAAAGTTATTTAAACAATGGTTCAACCGATAATTATGATGCTGATTTTTATGCTCATATTGATAAGGCATTGCAATCGCCAATATTGAATATAAGTGAAGATGAACTATTTACTCGTCTGCGGAGTTAAAATATGTATCAGCTAAAAGTAACGGATAAATTTAATGCTGATTTAGATAAAATAGAAAAAACCAATAAGAAATTACTACGAAAAATAGATAATTTACTTATTGATACAAAACAAAATCCACGTACAGGCATAGGAAAGCCCGAACGTTTAAAATACTATAGTACTCGTGAAATATATTCTCGCAGGATTGACCGAGAACACCGACTTGTTTACGAAATTTTAGAAGATAAAACTATTGTGATTTTACTGACAGCATTTGGGCATTACAGTAGCAATTCTAAATATAATTAGTATTCAAAAATTTAAGATGATAAAAAACCTGTATTGTTTTTGGCGATACAGGTTTTTTGCTTTGAATTTACACTGTTTGAAGAATAGAGCCAAAAAATAAATCATACAAATTTTTCAAAAATCTTACCTATTATTTTATGATTTGAAACGTGATGTTTTTAATTTGTTGTGCTATCATTTTGTGGAACATAAATAGTGAGGTAATGTTATGAAAACGGTAGGTATCAGAAGTTTAAGAGAAAACCCAAGCATACTCAATCAGTGTGCAAGTTTAGGCGAATATGTTTTATTGACTAATCGCAATCAACCAATGTCGTTGTCTATCCCTTTTACTCAAGGGTTGTTAGATAATGGGGTACATATCAGTATGGCTGTTTCTTTGTTTGAACAAGGGCAGATTACCTTAACAAAAGCTGCAAAAATTGCCAAAATGTCAGTGCAAGATTTTTTATTGTGTCTTAATGATTGCGGTGTTACTGTAGTTGAGCAATCACAAGAAGAATTACAAAATGATTTAAAAACATTGGGTTTAGAGTAATGTCTCATATTATTGTTGCAGACACAGGACCTCTCATCGCTTTGTCTATTCTCGATCTTATACCTAAAATGGCAACATTGTTTGATCGAGTTTACATCCCCAATGCAGTACTTACAGAAGCAACTCACGACAAAACAAAGGCAGGTGTAAATAATATTGTGTCTGCAATGGAACAAGGTCTGCTAACCCCTTGTTATGCTAAGCGCACAGGGCAAGATCGCACTTTTCTTAAAAATATGATCTAATAGCACCTATTATTCAATAACAAATAGGTGTAAAAATGAATATATTATCAGCTTTTAAAGATTTGGAAGACCCTCGCAAAGATATAAACAAAAAACATGACTTCTTAGATGTTATTTTTCTTGTCGTAAGTGCGGTAATATCAGGTGCAGAAGGATGGAGTGAAATTCATCAGTTTGGTAAATTGAATATAAAATGGTTACGAAAATACCGAGATTTTGAAAATGGTATTCCTGTTGATGATACGATTGCTCGTATTGTAAGACGGATAAATCCTGAGAAATTAAATTATATTTTTATTAATTTTATCAATGAGATACGAAAATCACAAGGCAAAGAGTGTATTGCAATAGATGGTAAAACATTAAAAAACAGTTCACATTTAGAGCCTCATAATGCGCTACATAGTATTACGGCTTGGAGTTGTTCAAGAGGATTAATTTTAGCTCAAAATAAGTCCAAAGGTAAGAAAAATGAGAATGAAAGCATTCTAGAAATGATAGATATTTTAGAGCTAAATCAAGCCGTCATTACGGTAGATGCGATGAATACGCAAAAGAAAATAACGAAGAAAATCATAGAAAAAGAAGAGTGATTATGTGATGCCATTGAAAAATAATCATAAGAAATTTAGAAACGAAATAGAAAGTTATTTTCATAAAGTAGTGCGAGAAAAATCAATAAAAATAGATAAGTTTCAAGAAGTTAACTGTGAAAGAAGTCGAATAGATCAACGGTATTATTCAAAATTACCAATAAGTGATTGGCTTTTGGAATCTCAAGGTTGGACAGGAATTAAAAGCCTTATTCAAGTTCATAGGATAAGAGAAGACAATGGCAAGAAAAGTGAAGAAAAAGTATTTTATATCAGTAGCTTAGATGTTCCTTGCGAAGACTTTGCGAAATATATTAGGGGTCATTGGGAAGTTGAAAATAAAGCGCATTGGGTACTTGATGTTGTTTTTAAAGAAGATGATAGTACGATTTATTTGGGGGATGGCGTTGAAAATATGGCAATAATTAGGCGTTTAGGGCTTAATTTAGCACGACTACATCCAGCTAAAAATAGTATGAAAAGCAAGCTGAAATCAGCTGGCTGGTCTGATGAAATGAGGTCTGAGCTTATTTTTGGTGTGTGTGATTAATTTATAGACAAAGTACGCGGTTGCCCTGGCTAAGCGCACTCAAATATTCTCTCATCTTTCTCAACTACTTGATTTAGGCGAGGCTGAGGCGTTATCTATTGCTCAGCAGTACAATGCTATTGCTCTTATTGATGAACGCAAAGGACGTCGTGTAGCCCAACATCGCAATATAAAAATTACTGGTACAATTGCGATTCTTATCAAACTGAAAAAAGAAAAACAAATTTCATCTATTCGTCCGTTATTGGAACAGCTAAATACTCATGGTTATCGTATTAGTGATAGTTTAGTTAAACAAGCTCTGGATATTTGTGGCGAATAAAATTTTGCAATCTTTTGATATATAATAAAAAAACCTGTATTGCCAAAGCAATACAGGTTTTTAATTTCCTACTTCAACCTTAAACAAAGTTGCAAAATATGATCAACATCTTACCGCTTGTTTAAGGTGAATTTGGTGTTATTAAACTAGATAATATCTACCGTGATATCAGGGTCTACTATTAACGTATTTCCAGCCTCATCTGTGTATTTCACATAGTCTTGACCACTGTATTTTTCTGTTTCAGATGCTTTTGTGAAATTACCTTCTAATATCAATTCAGAGTTGAACCTAGAACTAACCAAGGTCAATTTATGACCAGTTACTGTATTTAAGCTTTCATCAGAAATAGTAAGCGAGACATCATCGTCTAACCATCCAATCTGTTTAAGAGCTGCAAGATGACCATCACTTGACATTTTATAATCATCATAAAGATACAACTTTTGAATATTATTATCACCAGATTGATGAAATTCTCTTATTTGTAAGAGATGTTTATCGTTATAAATCCAATCATTGTAATGATCAATCGTACCATCATTATTCAGATCAACACTAACTTTAGTTAGCATTTGAGTATCTTTATATTCAAGATAATGGATTCTATCAATATTACCATCATGGTCATAATCATAATCTTCTTGAATTCTATTCCCCATATCATCATATTTTAGATACTGATATTCGTCAATAACATTATCATCATGCTCATCATAGGTTCTCACAATAACCTGCCCTTTATCATTATACTTATAATTGAAGGTTCTATCTATAATTCCATCACCATTATTATCCATCTCAACTTTAATTCTATAGCCATAATCATTATAGTCATAGGTATTAACACTATCTACTATACCATCAGCATTACGGTCAGTAGATAATTTAATGAGATGTCCTTTTTCATCAAATTCACAAGCAGTGATTTTATCTATTACTCCATCAGTATCTGTATCACTTTCTGCTTTAATTCGGTTTCCATAAATATCATACTCATTTTCAGTGATATTATCAGGTGTGCCGTCATTGTTTAAATCATTGCTTGATTTCACAAGTTGATTTTTCTCATTAAATTCATTGGTAGTCGATTTATCTGGTGTACCGTCAGCATCAAGGTCTGTTGATACTTTAGTCGCATTGCCTTTTTCATCAAATTCACGAGTAATAATTTGGTCTGTTTTTCCATCCGCATTTAAATCAACATCCGTTTTAATTGCATTACCCTGCTCATCGAATTTGTTAGTTTTAATGACTTCAGTTTTACCGTCTGCATTTTTATCAATGCTCTCAACCGTGTTATTACCGAGTTTATCAAACTCACGTGTAGTAATGCTGTCCGTTGTACCATCATTATTCACATCGTATTCTGATTTAAGCACATTACCGTCTTTATCTAACGTATCGGTTCTACCACTGATGGCTTTTCCATTCGAGTATTTATCTACGTCATAGTCGATAACTAGATTGCCATCTTTACCTTCAGTGATTTTACCTGTTTCTGTTGTCACTGTTTTGTTTGGATGTTCAATAGTAACAACTACTTCATCAAGAGCACCTTCATCATCTGTGTTAATAAACTCTTTGGTGATTTTGGTTCCATCTCTTTCAGTGGTAGATTCAGTCACGGTTTCAAAGGTACCATCATGGTCTTTATCGACTGAAATAATGGTTCTGTCAGGTTTACCGTCTTGGTTTTTATCAATATTGGTGGTTTCAACGATTTCACCTGTAATGGCATCTTTTGTGGTCACAATTACTTTTTCAGGTGTATCGTTGCCATCCATATCAACAGTAGTTCTACTGATATCAACAGTTCCATCGTCATCCAAATCCTTAGCGACTGTGACGGTATCAACTTTACCATCTCCATCCGTATCTAACTCGGTTTTTATCACTTCAGGAGTACCGTCTGCATCTGCATCGTTTTCAGTGACTGTTGATACATTAGGCTTTATTCATTGCTATTACATAGTTAGTATGGTGTTAATATAAAAAACTTATACTAAAAGCTATACTTGGTTTAACTAAATATTGATGTTACGTAATTAATTTATCTAAATAATTTCCCCAAGTTTGTAGCCATTTTTTACACTCTTTATCGTAAGTATGCAGATTATAAGTTCCTTCTATTCCTTTTTTAGAGTGACCTAAAATAGCCTCACCAACATCATTTGGGCAACCTAATCGGGCCAATCCTGTACGAACAGTTCTTCTTAAATCGTGTGGTGACCAATGTTCAAGATCTATCATTAGCCCTCTTCTTCTGAGACTCCAAGTGCACTCGGTTAAATATTTTTGGTTCATTGGTTCTTCTTTTCTTTTTATTTGAAAAACATATTTACCTGAATTATCTATTGATTTTAGCAATATTATTGCTTGAGAAGATAGTTGTACATATCTTGATGTTCCTGTTTTGGTTTCTTTTAGAAAAATAGTTTTCTTTTTTAAATCAACATCATTCCAAGCAATAGCACATATCTCTCCCGTTCTACAACCAGTGAATAAGGTTAATAAAAAAACATTTTGAATTTTTTGACTAAAACTAGATTGAGGGAGCCATTTCATAAAGAGCTTAATTTCTTTTTCACTAAATGTTCTAGTTGCTTTATTTCCAGTCAATTTAATTGTAGACATTTTTAGTGTTTCTTTGGCGGAAAATGCTGGATTGATAAAAGTTTCTGGAAATTTATTTAAACTGATAGCAAATTTATAAGCTAAATTTAATTCGTTTAATACACGTCCTGCCTGTACTCTAGCTCCTCTTTCATCAACAATATTTTGTATGTGTTTCGTTATTTCCTTTCTTGTTAGTGAAGAAGCAACTCTCTTTCCAAGAGGCTTTACAATATCATAATATAGTGTTCTTCGTGTTTCTTTTTGTCCTTTAAGCTTACGTCTACCTGCAATAAATGTACCATTATCACTATAGTGATCTTCAATATATTGCTGTAAATAAAGATCAATCATTTCTTTAACAGAAAAACAAGCATCTTTTTGCCTTTCTTCTTGTTCTTTTTTAGATTGCTTATACTCGGTTGTAGGGCAACGTCCAAGTGAGCGAATATGTTTTAAGTCTTGTAGTTTTTGCCTTGCATCATTTAGACTTGTTTTTGGAAAAACACCAATTTTAATTTGGAGAAGTTTTTTTTCATAGGAAATAGGACTTCTATAACGATAAATAAATGTTTTTCTGCCTGTTTTACCACAAACTACTCTTAATCCAGAGTTTTCACCAGTATCAATTATATCTTTATCTCCAGGTTTCATCAGTTGGATATCTTTCGTTGTTAATATTTTTTTTGTATTGTTAATCATTAAAATAACCTTGTTATTAAATCTCTTTGTAATGCTCTTTTTATAACTAGCATAAATACCCTCAATTTAAGAATGAAGGGCATTGGATTATACAACAAAAGGGCTTTTTAGTTCTTAAAAAAGCTATACTAAAACTTATACTTTTGTAAAAAAAATATTATTTTCCTATACTATATAATTATTAAAATTTACCTTGAAGAAGATATTAAAATTACCATATAAAAAGTGTATTTTTATAAATTTAGATATATAAAAAATATAACAACTTTAGGAGATAAATTACAGTTCGCATAAATATATTTCAATTGACAGCATTTGATTTTTATGATTGGAGATATTTTCAAATTCCAAGATCTTGATGTGTTTAGTTGTAAATAGATATGAATAAGTGTTAAAGGAAAGAAAACTATGAAACCAAATGATTTGTTTTGAATTTAGAACACTTGATGGAATTTAAAATCTATGAATAATGGTGATAACGCAAATTTGTTTGAATTAACTTTATAGAATATATAGGCATCAAAAGAGTCAGTCTTTATTTTTTAGAAAAAAGAGAAGATAGGTTGGAGAATAAGAGACTATAAAAATATTACATAGATAGAGCATATGCCCTATCTATAAAAAATTAAATTTGTAAATTTTTGATTTGATCTACCCGCTGTATTTGCGTCTAGCTGTATTTACGTCTAAATAATGTAATTCATTTTTTTATTAGATTTCAAGTACTGTCTTGCCTTAGTATGAGTCAATCTTGAACAGTTTAATTAAATAGTTTATGGTCTTTCTGATGTAATCAATTTCCCACAATCAATTGTCCAATCAATTTCTGCAATAACAGCAGGATAAAAATGAACAGAGGATTGGTGTTGTGTTAGGGTTGATACGAGTTCATAGACCAGTGGTAAATGAGAGACAATAAGTAAATTTTTTACATTATTTTCACGTAGTACTCTCATATAATCCAGTACCGTTTGAGGGTGTCCAGCAGGGGTAATTCCATTCCAAGTTTCAACATTTGTAAAAAGTTGATCAGATGTGACCGCTTGAAATCCTTTTTGTACCTCTTGCCAAGTTTGTTGAGCTCGCAAATAAGGACTAACAAGGATATGATCTAATTGATCATTTTGAATAATTAAACGTTTAGCTAACCATTGACCTTGTTGGAAAGTGGTTGTTTTTCCATATTCAGTTAAACTACGTTGATTATCCATTGTTGCGTTAAAAGCAGCTTCACCGTGTCGCATAATCCAAATATTCATATTTTTCCTCTTATTTATCTATAAACTGATTAAAATTAGGTGTATAATGCCTCTCGTTTTATGTAGATGCAACTACAAAAAGAATTTAGAATTTAGAATTTAGAATTTAGAATTTAAATAAATTATATAAAAGTATGGAGTAAATAGATGTTTAGAAAGATCAGAAGAACCAAAATTGTTTGTACAATGGGACCTGCAACTGAGCGTGGTAATAATTTAGAGAAAATCATTGTGGCTGGTGCAAATATGGTTCGAATGAATTTCTCACACGGCACACCTGATGATCATATTGATCGTGCAAATAAAGTTCGTGAAATTGCAGCAAAATTAGGTAAACACATTGCAATCTTAGGTGATTTACAAGGACCTAAAATTCGAGTGTCAACATTTAAAGATGGAAAAGTTTTCTTAAATATTGGTGATAAGTTTGTGTTAGATGCCGATCTTCCAAGAGGAGAAGGAACAAAACACGCAATAGGCTTAGATTATAAAAAATTACCATCAGATGTCGTTCCTGGTGATATTTTATTATTAGATGATGGACGAGTTCAGTTAAAAGTAATTTCTACCGAAGGTGCAAAAGTGCATACAGAGGTTACTGTTGGTGGACCGCTTTCAAATAATAAAGGTATTAATAAATTAGGTGGTGGATTATCTGCGGATGCGTTAACTGAAAAAGATAAAGCAGATATAAAACTTGCTGCACAGATTGGTGTGGACTATTTAGCTGTTTCTTTCCCTCGTTCAAGTGCTGATTTAAATTATGCTCGTGAACTTGCTAAAGAAGCGGGTTTAGATGATGTAAAAATTGTCGCAAAAGTTGAGCGTGCAGAAACGGTTGCAACGCAAGAAGCAATGGATGATATTATTAATGCTTCTGATGTGGTGATGGTTGCTCGTGGAGATTTGGGTGTTGAAATTGGTGATGCTGAATTAGTAGGTGTTCAAAAACGTTTAATTAAGCGTTCACGTCAATTAAATCGTGTTGTTATTACTGCAACACAAATGATGGAATCGATGATTAATAGCCCTATGCCAACTCGTGCTGAAGTAATGGATGTCGCAAATGCGGTATTAGATGGTACCGATGCGGTAATGCTTTCAGGTGAAACAGCAGCAGGTCAATATCCAGCTGAAACGGTTAAAGCAATGGCTGAAGTATGTGTTGGTGCTGAAAAAATGCCAAATGTAAATAACTCTAAACATCGTTTAGATCGTACATTTGATGATTCAGAAGAAGCAGTAGCAATGTCAGCAATGTATGCAGCCAATCATATGGAAGGTGTTTCAGCAATTATTGCTTTAACAAGTTCTGGCAATACTGCTCGTTTAATGAGTCGAATTAGTTCTGGATTACCTATTTTTGCACTTTCTCGTAATGACAAAGCATTAAGCCGTTGTGCATTATATCGTGGTGTCACTCCTGTGCTATTTGAAGAAGATAGTCGTACAATTGAAGGGGCGAGAAAAGCCATTCAATTGTTAAAAGAGAGCGGTAGTTTAATGAGTGGTGATATTGTGTTATTAACACATGGTGATGAACAAAAAACTGGCACAACCAATACAACTCGTATTCTAACGGTGGAATAATTTACAGAGATTCAATAAAATCCACGTTGCGACGTGGATTTTTTATAGGTAAAACAATGAATAAACCCCTTTCTATTTGTGTTCTAAGGTTATCTGCAATTGGTGATGTTTGTCATACATTAGCCGTTATTCAGGCAATTCAGCGATCTTACCCAGATTATAAAATTAGTTGGATTATAGGTAAGACTGAAGCTAAACTAATGAAAAACATTCCTAATGTTACACTGATTTCATTTGACAAACAGCAAGGCTGGAAAGGTTTTTTTTCTTTGTGGAAACAATTAAAAACACAAAAATTTGATGTTTTACTAAATATGCAAACTGCATTTAGAACATCCATTTTATCTTTGGGTATTAAAGCAAATACAAAAATGGGGTTTAATAAAGATAGAGCCAGAGAAGGGCAACAATTTTTTACAAATTGTAAAGTAAAACAAACCACTTCCCCTCACGTATTAGATGGTCAAATGATGTTTGCACAAGCTCTGGGAGTTACAGATTTAACCCCCACTTGGGATCTTGGTATTTTACCAATAGACATTGAATTTACTGCACAATTTATAGATAAAAAAACAAAAAATGTTTTAATCGCCCCTTGTTCTAGTAAAAAAGAAAAAGATTGGTCTCCTGAAAATTATGCTCAAATTACGCAATATTTAATAGAAAAAGGAATGAATGTTATTCTTGCAGGTTCGTCTGCAATATATGAATTAAATACTGCTGCCAAAATTCACGAATTAGCCCCTAAATGTATTAATCTTGCAGGGAAAACAAATTTACAGCAACTTACTGCATTAATTTCACAAGTTGATCTCGTATTATCTTCTGATTCTGGTCCAGCTCATATTTCGACAACACAAAATACCCCTATTATTGGTTTATACGCAATACATAATCCAAGAAGAACAGGCCCTTATAATGATCTTGATAAAGTGATTTCTATTTATGATGATGCAGTTTTGGAAAGTTATGGAAAACCTTGGACAGCACTTCCTTGGGCTACCAAAGCAAAGGGTAAAAATCTAATGGAAAGAATAACTGTTGAGCAAGTCAAACAAAAATTGATTAAAATCTTAGAAATAAAATGATAAATCCACTCGATCCAATTAGAAATAAAATTGATGATATTGATCAACAATTAGTTGAGTTATTTTCACAACGTTTAAAGCTTGTGGAAGACGTAGGTAAAATAAAATCAGAATATGGATTGCCCGTTTATGATCCTGAGCGTGAAGATCAAATGATTTTAGCTCGTCGAACTGAGGCTGAAAAACAAGGTGTCCCTGCTACCTTAATAGAAGATGTATTGCGTCGTTTGATGCGAGAGTCTTATGCTAATGAGCACCATCACGGTTTTAAAACAGTTAATCCTAATATCAAAAAAATAGTGATTGTTGGTGGTAAAGGAAAATTGGGAGGACTGTTTGCTCGTTATTTTGATTATTCTGGTTATAAAGTGGAGATTTTAGATAAAGAAGATTGGCATAATGCAACAATAATACTAGCGAATGCAGATGTTGTGATTGTTTCTGTGCCAATTGCACATACCCTTAATGTGATTGAAGCATTACAACCTTATTTAACGTCAAATATGATTTTAGCTGATCTCACATCCGTAAAAGCAAAACCTGTAGAGAAAATGCTTGAAATTCATAATGGAGCAGTGGTTGGTTTACACCCTATGTTTGGAAGTGATATTACAAGTTTTGCAAAACAAGTTATCGCTTGCTGTGACGGTAGATTAAGTGAAAGCTATCAATGGTTGTTAGAACAAATACAAATTTGGGGTGCAAAAATTGAATTTATTGATGCAAAAGATCACGATCATACAATGACATATATTCAAGCATTACGCCACTTTTCAACTTTTGTAGCAGGTTTTCATTTATCACAACAACCAATAAAATTATCCCAATTATTAGCCTTATCTTCGCCTATTTACCGTTTAGAATTAGCAATGATTGGGCGACTATTTGCACAAGATGCTGAATTATATGCAGATATCATTGCGGATAAGCCTGAGAATTTAATCGTTATAAAGTCTCTTGAAGAGAGTTTTCAACAGTGTTTTGAGTATTTTGAAACGCAAGATAAACAAGGTTTTGTTGATGCTTTTGAAAAAGTACATCAATGGTTTGGTGATTATTCTGATCAGTTTTTGAAAGAAAGTAGTACTTTATTACAACAAGCAAATGATTACAGAAAGTAATCAATATAATAGTTAACAACTATTGCAATTTTGCAGAGAACATTTTATCTTGTACCCCACACATCTTAATTTAGAGATGTTTTATATTTATTAACATAAGGAAAGAAAAATTATGAGTAATTTAATTCAAACAAATGATGCAACATTTGAACAAGATGTTTTAAAATCAGAAGTTCCAGTATTATTAGATTTTTGGGCACCTTGGTGTGGACCTTGTCGTGCGATTGGTTCAGTATTAGAAGAGCTATCAGAAGAATTTGCAGGTAAAGTTAAGATCGTTAAAATGAATGTTGATGAGAATAAAACTACTCCAATGCAATTTGGTGTACGTAGCATTCCATTTTTATTATTATTTAAAAACGGTGAAGTTGTTGCACAGCAAGTGGGTGCTTTACCAAAGGCACAATTAGCAAAATTTGTAGAGCAAGTGCTTTAGTCAATTGGATCGTTAAACAAAAACAAAACCCCATAAGCCTAAGCCTATGGGGTTATTTTAGCAATTAAGTTGCTAGGTAATTAGATTACCATTCAACTTTCATACCAACGCCGAAAGCTTTATCAGCTTTATCAGCATCTTTAACTTTTACATAGTTAAACTCAGCAAATACTTTCGCATTTTTAACTAATTGGTATTCAGTACCTAAGTTAAAGCCATGTTTTTTAGTTTTAGCATCACCTGTTTTTGATTTGTAGTAGTTATAGTTACCATAAACTGCTGCATCACCAAATGCTGCTTTCATACCTGGAGAAACATAGTATGCTTTAGTTTTATCCATTTTCAAATAACCAACATCAAATGCAAATGTTAAGTTATCCATTTGATAAGCTAAACCTAAGTCAAAGGCATTAGTTTTTTTCTGATGTCCATAAGCAAAACCTACAGTTAAATCATTAGCACTATATTTTGCACCAAGATCAAAGGCTGCTTTGTTTTCTTCAAATACTACTTCTCCCGCCGCGTTATAACCTGCAAATTCTTGTGTTTTTAATACATAATCAGCACCAAATTCCCAGTTTTCTAAACCAGTGAAACGGTAAGCAATTGAGTTATCCGCGTCACCTGAAAGGAATTTTTTGCGAACACCCCAGATATTATCAAAAGAAGATTCACCAACATTGTCAGCAAAAGTGTTTTGAAGACCGAAAGTTACTTGGTGTCCTGCATTATTTCCTAATCCTACATACGCTTTTTTCGCTGTAGAACCTAAGAAATCATACTCATAGAAACCTAACGCATAAGCATCACCGAAAGCATATTTTGCTTCAACATTGATTTTAGCATCATGTTTACGCATTTTTGTTTTTTTACCAACATCTGCTTTAGCACCATCTTCGGTAACTCGCTTAGCAATAGTACCTTTAGATAAAGATTCTTTTTGAACAGATAATTTAACAGCACCACCAACTTTAATTGTTGATCCGTTTTCTTCAAATACTGTTAATGCTGAAGCTGAAGTTGCTGTTAAAGCCGCAACTGTTAATGCTACAAGAGTTTTTTTCATAATAATCACCTTAAATTATTTAAATAATTCACTGAAAAGTTGTTTCTGTTAAGGTCTAAAACAACCAGTTAACATCAATAGTTCTAAAATGACAGAACATTGAATACGCAAATGATGGCAAAAATATCAATTTATGTCAAACGACAAAGTTCACACTTTTTACAAAAATCATATAAAAAACGATTGATTGATTGTTTTTTGTCCTACTTTTGGCTATTTCATTATAACAAATCTATCATTCACTCAGCAAGCGGTAATTTATATACAAATTTTAATCAAAATATTACCGCTATATTCATTAATTATTGCCACATTCTGCCAATAAATGGCTGAATTTCTCTCAATGCTTTTTCTATTGAAATCACCGTCAAATCTCTCTCGGTTTCTTTTGTCGCAGGTGGACAAAACGCAATATGACAAGCAGGATCGTTAGTAGGTTGCCAACGAATGGGTAAAGCACTACGACGACTTGGATAAAAGCCAATGGTTGGAATATTTAATGCTCCACTAATATGCAAAGGACCTGTTGAACCTGAAATAAACAAATCGGCACAAGCTAACGATTGTGCAAAATCAACCATTCCCTCATTTTTATCGTATACGACAACGCGTTGATCATTAATTAATTCCGCTAACGCATTCACTCTGTCACTTTCATTCGGACCTGCGGTCAAAATCACTTGGCAATCGTGATGGTTTAATATGGCTGTTATTAACTCGGTGTATTGTTCGAGAGATAAACTATTTGCAGAACCGCCAGTACTCGAATGTACAAATAACCATTTTTTATTTGGGTCAAGATTAAGCTGTAAACATAGCTTCTCTTTTTGCTGTTTGAGTAAAGTATTATCAAAACGTAAAAAAGGGCGTTGTGGCTCAATAATCTGAATGTGATGCTTGGTTAAAAAAGCACGCACTAGATCTAAATTATATTCAAACTCTGCTTTTTCAGAACGTGAACGACGCTGTGTTACACGATGATTATAAAGAAATTGAATTAATTTTGTTGCAGGGGCTAAACGATAAGGAATGTTGGCTTTCCATACCAATTTTGCATTATAAATATCCGAAACAAAACTAATCACCCCATCAAACTGCTCTGCTTTCACTTTTTTAACCGTTTCTGTTAACTCTTTTGTATCAATAATAATATCATCTAAATAAGGGCAAATTTGTGCCATTTTAGCCGTATAAGGTGGTACTAACGCCACTAATTTAGTGTTAGGCATTGATTTTTTTAACATAGCAAAAGACGGCCACGCTAACATAAAATCTCCTAATTTATCATTTCTAATCACCAGTAGTTTTTTCATTATCTTTATATCTTTTTTATTAATTATTTTTAACCACATTCAACGCAGAAAACGACTGTGCTGTTGGCATTACTTCAATAGCATTAATATTCACGTGTTGAGGCTGTTCACTGACCCAAGAAACAATATTGGCAATATCTATCGGTTTGATAAATTCCACATCGTTATAGAGGGCATTGACTTTTTCTGTATCACCTTTAAAGCGTATATGTGAAAATTCAGTATCTCCACATAAACCTGGTTCTATATTGCACACTCGTACACCTGTACCCGCCAAATCAGCACGTAAATTTAAACTAAATTGTCTGGTAAATGCTTTCGTTGCACCATACACATTACCACCCGGATATGGATAAGTGCCTGCTATCGACCCCATATTAATAATTAATCCAAATTTTCTAGCAACCATTTGAGGTAAAATTAAATGCGTCATATAACAAAGTCCTAACACATTGGTATTGATCATTTTTTCCCAATCTTCAAAAGAGGCGGAATGAGCAGGCTCTAACCCAAGCCCTAAGCCAGCATTATTGACTAACACATCAATTTGTTGCAAATGTTCTGGTAGTGAGTTTATCGAATTTTTCGTTTCTTCTTTTGAGCTAATATCAAAACAAAGTGGATAAAATTTATCTCCTAACTCTTCTTGTAATTGAACCAGCTTTTCCTTTCTTCTTGCCGTTCCAATAACACTATGCCCTTTTGAAACCAATACTCGACTAATCTCTGCACCAAAACCTGCACTTGCTCCTGTGACTAGAAATAACATCACCACCTCCTTTAATAATTTAAACTAATTTCTTTACATTCTACTATATAAATCATCAAGCGATTTCATATCTTTATCTTTTGATAAAATCTCTAAATGATTTACTTTAGCTGTTGCAAAATGAAAAGTATCAAAGCGTCTTTTATCAAAATTTCTATCTACACTTTTTTGTTGACTTTCATACATATCAAAACGGTATAGATTTGCTGCAAGCTCTGAAACTTCATTTTCTACATCAAGCATTTCAAAACTATTCAAGATTGCTTTTAGTTCTGATAACTTTTGTTCGTCTTGCCACTCTACGCCACGTAAAACTTCATAAGAAATCAGTGGTGTTGTAAATAATTTTGAATAAGGATCTTCTAAAATACTTTGCATCTCTTTTAAGATTTCTTGTTTATCAGGATCATCATTATTTTTTGATAAATAAATTAAAAAATTAGTATCTAATAAATATCCTTTCATTATTTACTCTCCATCTTATCCAATTCATTTTTAATCAAATTTAATAAGGCTGCTTTGCCTTGCTCCTGATTAGATTGATTTTCTCGATCAATTTTTAACTGATTTAAATCTACACTAAACGCATTTTGCATTAAATCAACAAAAGTAATTTTATTTGGATTTTTAATCTCTTTGCCATAAACAACGCCATCATCAGCACGTTCTAAACGGTAAGCTTCACCTTGCTCTAACTGACTAATCACTAACGATGAATGAGTAGTAATAACAAAAGTGGTATTTGGGAATAACGTTTTTAATAATGGCACTATTTTTACTTGCCACTCATTATGCAGATGGCTTTCAATTTCATCAATTAATACAAATCCACGAACATTTTGAATTTGGGTTTCATTAGTGAAATAACTATAACCTGCAATAATTCCCTGTAATAACTTTAAAATAGCAGTAAAACCGCTGGATAATTCTGATAATTCTCGTTTTTGATTTTCAACTTTAATAAATACTCGATTATCTCCTGAAATTTCTAAAAACGAACCGTCAATACGGTTATCCATTTTATTTAATAAGGTCAATAATGTATGTATTTCAATTTCTCGATTATCTTCTTTAGTTTGATATTTATTGGACGATTGGGCTCGTTGGATAATCCATTCTTCCAAATTAACTTTCATATTTAAATTTTTTAATTTACTTTCTCTATAAGAAAAACAACCTATTAAATATTCTAAATACTCTTCTCGTCTAGTTTGGTTGCTCCCCATATTTTTAACAGATGAGTCAACTCTATCAATATTACTTCGATTAGACGCTGAAAGGTAAACAATAGGAAATGGATTAATTATGAAATTCATAAAATCTTCTTTAGTTGGGCAAAACCCTTCATCATTATTTTTTTTAAATTCTTTCCCATTAATTTTCACCCCGCTAAAAGGTAGGCGTTGATTTAAGATATAAGGTTGTTTTATTAATACTTGCTGATTACTAAGTAGCAAAGTCGTAAATAAACTTTCTAAAAACTTCGTTTTGCCTATTCCATTTTCACCAATTAATACATAAGTATTCTTATCTTTGGCAAAATTAATATCCATTGTGCCTACGCCTTGCATTTTTTCAAAACGTAGGTTTCCTGCAATTAAATTATCCATTCTTGTTACCTCTCAATTCACTCAGCCCAAATCACAATATCGTCCATTTTTTTACGGCTTTTTGCAGGTAATGGTTTATCACTTCGATAACCAAAAGTCACTGCCACAGAAACACCGTACTCATTTGGATTAAATAATCCTGCTTCCACTAAAATATCAGTCACCGCTTTATAATTCATTCCTTCAACTGGGCAAGAGTCAATACCCATCATTGCTGCACCATTCATCATATTGCCAAGTGCAATATAAGTTTGTTTACTCGCCCAATCAAATAAAGTGCGTTCACTGTCTAAAATATCTATATCACTTTGTTGAAAGCGTTTGTAATCTTGTAATTTTTGTTCTAGTTTCTCACCACTTAAACCACGACTTTGCAATTTTTGACGGAAGAAATCAGTGTCATAACGCATATTTTTATGGGCTAATAAAAACACCAAATGACTCGCATTATCCAGCTGTGTTTTCATTCCCCAACTCACAGGTTTGAGTTGTTGACGAAGTTCAGGGTTTTGTATTACTAAAAACTTCCACGGCTCTGAGCCTACTGAGCTTGGTGATAAACGTGCTAACTCTAAAATTACGTTAAAATCTTCTTCGCTAATTTTTTTAGTGGGATCATAATCACGAATTGCACAGCGATACAAAGCTGCATCTAAAATTTGTTGTTTAGTTATTTTTGACATATCTTTTCCTTATCCGTATAGAAATCAAGCGGTGAGATAAAGTAAAAAATTTGCAAATTTTCATCAACATCTTACCGCTTGTTTGATTGATCTTTTTATTTAGTTAAGCAATTCTCTGCAAGTTGATTATATCTCTCAAACAGTATTGTGACAAACTGTTCACTACTATTTTGAGGAGGTAAAGGTTCGCCAATAATTACATCACAATTAAAAGGTACAAATAAGGCTTCCCCTCGTGGTAACGCATTGCCCAAACCTCGCAAAATTACAGGATAGACTTTCACATTGTGCTGACGCTCTTCCAATAAATAATATAATCCTTTCTTGATGGTTCCTATTTTTTCAGGTTCTCCACGACTGCCTTCAGGAAATAAAATCAAAATATCACCGTTATCCAGTGCTTGATGACAATCTTTAAAAATTTGATCATATTGCTGACTTTTTCTCTCTAAGGGAATAATCCCAATGCAATTTAACGCAAACCACGCCATATAGCGATTTTTTAAAAAATAATCCGCTGCTGCGACAGGGCGGACTAAATGTATTTGAGAAAGAGGAAATAAACTCATCAATACCAGTGTATCTAAATGACTATTATGATTAGCAGCAATCACCGCAGATTTGGTGGGCAAAGAACGTTTACCTTGAATATTTAATCCTAATAGAAATAAAACAACAGGTTTTACAATCAAGGCAAAAAATAAGATTTTTGGTAAATATTTAAAATTAATTTTCATCATTGCCTACCTAATCACACAAACAGATAATAGTAAAAATGGAAAAATAACGGGGCTGAAAAGGTCAAACTATCCATTCGATCCAAAATACCGCCGTGACCCGGAATTAAGGTACTGCAATCTTTAATCGATAAATCTCGTTTAACCGATGACATTACAACATCACCTAAGAATCCTGCTACAGCAATCACAATCCCTGCGATAAAACTTAACCAAATTGGCATTGGGGTTAATATCATTCCTAATAGTGAGGCTAATATAGAGGTCGATAATATCCCGCCTAAAAAACCTTCCCACGTTTTATTTGGGCTGACTTTAGGGATGATTTTATGCTTACCAAAGGATTTTCCCCACACATACTGCATTACATCATTAAATTGTGTTAATAAAAGAATAAATAACACTAAACCTAATCCTCCTGCATTGGGGTGTGTTGCTGGTAATCCGACTAACATTGCCAAATGACCAATACAGAAAATGGTGAGCATTGCTCCCCATTGTAATATCCCTACGGAGCGAATAAAGCCCTTTACTTCACCGAGTAACACAAGGCGAATTGGAATAAATAAGAATAGATAAACAGGAATAAAAATTAATGACATTGTGTGCCATTTTATTGCAATAAAATAATATTGAATCGGAATGGTTAAATAGACCCAAAATATCACACGGCGATCAATTAATCTTAATGGCACAATGGAGAAAAATTCTTTTAATGCTAAGAAACTAATCACCGCAAATAAGACAATAGTTGTGGTAAAACCTAAACTAAAACAGATAAACAGAATACCAATCATATACCACCACGAAATCACTCTTTGCTTAAGTTCGGTGTAATCTTTCTCTGGATTTTGGTTAATTTTCTTGGTGGTAATAAAAGAAGCGATAAGTAGGAAAATAACTACTAATCCCATAATTATTAACGCATTTTGAGGTAAATTAAATAGCATAAACTTCTCCTAAAAATACAAAACAGCCTCCCAAAAGGAGGCTGTAATCAAATTATTGATTTTCAAATACTACTTCATTTTTGGGTTCATAATCTGCCACTTTTAATGGAGAGTGTGATTGAATATAGCTTTTTAATACTTCCGCATCTACAAAACCTGTATTAATGAAGTCTGTTAATTTTGGATAACCATCTCCACCAGCAGCATTAAAACTTGGAACGGTAAAGGTATAAACTTTATCATTATCTAATGCTTCCCCGTTAATTTTTACATTATGTATTCCATCATTTTTAACCGTCATTGAAATGCCAGAAAATTGAGGATATGCCCCTGCACCAACGGCTTTAGGTACGGCAATAACTTCAAGATATTTTTTAAGTTCTGCCCCTTTCATATTTGCTTTTACTACCGTATTTGCAAAAGGTTGCACTTTTAACACATCTTTATAAGTAATATCACCTGCTTCAATAGAATCACGCACACCACCAGAATTCATAATACCTACATCAGCCTGTACTTTTTCTTTTTGAGCGGTTGCAATTAAACGCCCTAAATTAGTTTGCTGTGTTCTAACAATATCTCTATCTCCAATTAATTTTGCATCACTTTGACCAATTTTTACATTCAGTGCTTTTTCCCCTTTTTCTTGATATGGAGTGAGGAAACTTAACATTTCTTGATCTTCTTTGATTTCATCCGCCACTAATTGACGTACTTTTTTACCATCAATTTTTACTTTTTTCTTCAAGTTCACAGGAATCAGTTTGTACTCATTGAGTACTAATTTACCCTCTTTAAAATTGAAATCTGCACGCCCTACATATTTACCCCATTCGTGCGCTTGCACAATCCAAGTCCCATTTTGTCTATCAGGACGACAATCTTTGCCTGGTTTAAAGTTTGGATCGTAAGTTTCTAGATTTGGTTCCATACACACAGGATTTTGTGAGTGTCCACCAATAATCATATCTAAATAACCTTCAGGTAATGAACGAGCTAAAGTTACATCACCTGGTGCATTAATACCGTAATTTGCATTTTGATAATGCCCCATATGAGTGACCGCAAAAATTAAATCAGGGTTTTCTGTTTTTTTGATTTCAGGGACTAATTGTTTTACTGTTTCAACAGGATTACGGAATTCTAAACCTGAAATATACTCAGGATTACCTATTTTCATAGTATCTTCAGTCGTTAAACCAATTACCGCAATTTTTACCCCACCTTTAGTGAAGATTTGATAAGGTTTAAATACACGTTCACCCGTTTTCTTATCATAAATATTTGCACCTAAGAAAGGAAAGTTTACCCATTCTTGTTGCTGTTTTAACACACTTAATGGATTATCAAACTCGTGATTACCTAATGCCATTGCATCATAACCGAGTTTTGTCATTCCTTTAAAATCTGGTTCTGCATTTTGCATATCAGACTCAGGAACACCAGTATTAATATCTCCACCAGAAAGCAATAGACTATACCCACCTTGATCTGCCACTTCTTTTCTAATACTGTCAATCAAAGTCTTGCGAGCTGCCATACCGTATTCACCGTGTTTATTACGCCAAAAATGACCGTGATGATCATTAGTATGTAATACGGTTAATTCCACACCTGCATCTTTATCGGTTGCATTTGCTACACCGATAAACCCTGCGGTTAATGCACTAAATAAGAATGAAATTGCTAACTTGTTTTTCATTTTTGGTTCTCCTGATTAAAAAATCATAGTAATAAAAATCTTAATAATTTTTAAGATCTTTAGTTTTAAAGACACTGTAACCTTCATAGTGGTAACTTGCATCAATTCCTTTCATATAAACTTCACGATCGTTAATTTTATCCGTTAATGCTTGTTGAAGTAGAAATTTAATTTCGAGATCTTTCACTGGGCTACGTTCCATCGCCAATAAATAATCCTCTTTATTTACCTTACTCCAATCAATCACCTGCTTTAATTCTTTCTTTAAAATCGTATCAAGCCAAATTCGAGTACTACGTCCATTCCCCTCTCTAAAAGGGTGTGCCACATTCATCTCAACATATTTTTCAAAAATTTCATTGAAATTACTTTGTGGCATTTTGTCAATACTTTTTAAAGCAGGTTCAAGATACATCACAGGTGCAAAGCGAAAATTGCCTTTTGCAATATTGACCTCTCGCATTTTCCCTGCAAAATCATAAATATCATTAAATAAATAATGATGAATTTGACACAAGCCTTGAAAAGTTCCCACTTCAAAAGTGTCTAATACCTTTTCTTCAAAAAGTGCCAGAGCTTTTATTTTAGTTTGCTTTTCTTCGGCTTTTGCTAATTCTAAAATATCTGTGATACCAAGTTTATTTGCTAACATTTTGATCCTTTTTGGCAACTAAATTATCAATATCTTCAAAGGCATTTTCTAATCGCTCACTGTGATACATTTCATACATATCATAAATAAAATCCGTCAGTGCTAATCTATCCCAAGTATGTAATATTTCCGTTGCGGTTGTCCTTTTATAATGTGCATAATGTTCTAGCAAATAAATAAAAAATTGCATTTCTTTTTTCATTTTATGCTCCTTTGATATAAATAGAATGTCTAGGATTACCAGTTATTTTTTCACATTCCCATAAATCAAAAATAATTTTTGGAGAGAAATTCCACATTTTCAGTTCAGTATCTGCAAGCATTTGATAGGTTTCAGATTGAATAAAATCACGCAGTGCTTCCATCTCACCAAAGCCATATTTTTCAACAATAAGTGAAATCACTTCTCTATCATAATAATCAAGAAATCTTACAAAATCTTTATCTGTCATTTTATTATCTCAAATAAGAGTTGCTTGTTGTAAACTTGAAGTCAAATAAAAGCCTGAACCAAAATCAAGTAATCTTTGATTAGTAAGCAACTTTGGTTCTGCCACTTCAATATTACTACCGTGATATAATTTCATTTATCTTCTCTTTAACTTCGCAAAAGCATCTGCCATTGCTGAATTTGTAGCGGTTGTTTTTTGTGAATTTTTTGCAAATTTTGGATTATTTGCTGTTGTTCTGCTTCTTGGCGCTTGTTCATCTCTATTTTGATCTTTTTTAGGGGCAGATTTTTCATCTAATCGCATTGTTAAGGCAATACGTTTACGTGCAATATCCACGTCTAAGACTTTAACTTTAACAATATCGCCCGTCTTAACCACTTTGTGAGGATCGTCCACAAAAGTATTTGCTAACATTGAAATATGCACTAAACCGTCTTGGTGTACGCCCACATCCACAAACGCACCGAAGTTCGTTACGTTGGTTACCGTACCTTCTAAGATCATTCCTTCAACAAGATCTTTAATTTCTTCCACCCCATCCATAAAGGTCGCTGTTTTAAACTCGCCTCGAGGATCACGCCCTGGTTTCTCAAGCTCTTTGAAAATATCGCTTACTGTTGGCAATCCGAATTTATCGTCCACAAATTGTGATGCATTCAGCTGATGAATGCGTGTGCTATTGCCCATTAAGTCGCTTAAACTTAATTCCGTTGCTTGCAAGATTTTTTCTACCACAGGATACGCTTCAGGATGGACACTTGAACGATCAAGCGGGTTCTTTCCGTCTAAAATTCGCATAAATCCTGCACATTGCTCAAAGGCTTTTGGTCCTAAACGAGCCACTTTTTTAAGCTGACTACGAGCCGTAAAACGTCCATTTTCATCACGGTATGCCACAATATTTTGTGCAAGGGTTTTATTCATACCCGCCACACAGGTTAAAAGTGGTGCAGACGCCGTGTTAATATCCACACCTACCGCATTCACACAATCTTCCACCACCGCATTTAATTTACGGGCTAATTGCGTTTGGTTGACATCGTGTTGATATTGCCCCACGCCGATCGCTTTTGGTTCAATTTTCACTAATTCCGCTAACGGATCTTGCAAACGGCGAGCAATAGACACCGCCCCACGCAATGAAACATCTAACTCAGGAAATTCTTGAGCGGCAAATTCAGAGGCAGAGTAAACCGATGCCCCAGCCTCGCTAACCACAACGGTTTGAGCTTTCCAATCGCTATATTTTTTATGGGTTTCTGCCACAAAACGTTCTGTTTCACGAGATGCCGTACCATTACCAATCGCAATCAAATCCACATTGTATTTTTTGCCTAAGGTATAAATGCTGTGAGCCGCTTTATCTGCCTGACCTGTATGCGGATAAATAGTATCCGTTGCTAATAATTTACCCGTATTATCCACCACAGCAACTTTCACCCCTGTTCGTAAACCTGGATCAAGCCCCATTGTATTTCTTGCCCCAGCAGGTGCCGCCATCAATAAAGCGGTAAGATTTCGAGCAAAAACATCAATCGCCTCTTCTTCGGCTTTTTCTCGCAAGGTCGTCATCAATTCTGTTTCTAGATGCAATGATGTTTTAATTTTCCACGTCCACGCAATCACTTGTTTACGCCACGTATCCGAGGCTAAACCATTAAATTGTACTCCTAAATGATCACGAATAATCTCTTCACAATAACTGGTACGGATTGCGTCATCTTGTTCAGGATCGGCATTTAAAGAGACATTTAAAATGCCTTCATTTCGCCCACGTAAAATGGCTAAGGCACGATGAGAAGGAATTTTTTTAAACTGTTCAGAATAGTTAAAATAATCACGGAATTTTGCCCCTTCAACTTCTTTTCCATCAATCACTTTTGCTTCAAGGGTCGCATTTTGGGTGAGATGATGACGTAATTTAGCCAGTAGTTGAGCGTCTTCGGCAAAACGTTCCATTAAGATATATCTTGCACCATCTAAGGCTGATTTCACATCTTTCACTTCATCATTCAGATAAGTTTCTGCAAGGCTTTCAGGTGTTTGATTTGGCTCGTCCCAAAGTGTTGTGGCTAATGGTTCAAGTCCATTTTCAATCGCAATTTGCCCACGAGTTCGGCGTTTTGGTTTATAAGGTAAGTAAAGATCTTCTAATTCTGTTTTGCTTTGGGTATTTTCAATTTTATGGCGTAAATCGTCATCAAGTTTACCCTGTTCTTCAATCGATTTTAAAATGGTTTGACGGCGATCGTTCAATTCTCGTAAATAAATCAAACGTGTTTCAAAGTGGCGTAATTGCGTATCATCAAGTCCGCCCGTCACTTCTTTACGATAACGAGCAATAAAAGGAATCGTATTTCCTTCGTCTAATAAGTTCATTGCAGATAAAATCTGCTTTGGTTGCACCGTTAATTCTGATGCAATAATTTGGCTAATTTGGGTATCTAATTCGTTTGACATTTTTATTTTTAATAATTTTCTAAAACAAAACTCGGTAACTAAATATTATCATAATTATAAAGAGCAACATACTGAATTATATTGATTTAGAGATAGCGGTCACATTCTGACAATTTTTTGCAATTATGTAGATATCTACGACCGCTTATGAAGATGTGTCTTTAACAAAGCATAGCGGTAGGATAATTTGATCTTTTTGCACATTTTAAATGAATAATTAAGTAATTTTATTTAAATGCGGTTGAGTAAATATTTGTTGAGTTTCCCAACAGATCATCGTTAAATGATGCCCCCAAACACAACCTGTATCTAGTGAGTAAATATGAGGAGGAGTACTATAACCAAGTAACGCCGCCCAATGCCCAAATAGAATATTATGTTGTTTATAAAGAGGATTATCCAATAAAAACCACGGTTTCAATGTGGGTGGTGCATCTTGAGGTGAAAGTTTACATTGAAAATCTAATTGTTTTTTTTCATTACAAAAACGCATTCGAGTGAATGCGTTAATAATATAACGATAGCGTTCCATTCCTGATAAATTTTCATTCCAAGCAAGCGGTGAGTTATCATACATATTTTGCAATAAATATTGATAATCCTCACTTTGCAATAGAGTTTCTACTTCTTTCGCACATTGTTGGGTTGTTTTTAGATCCCATTCAGGGCTAATCCCTGCGTGACTTAATAAAAAACCATATTTAGGATGTTGGACAAATAGAGGCTGATGGCGAAGCCATTCGAGTAATTCTTCTTTATCTTCTGCCATCAATAATGTATCTAATTTATCCCTTGCATTGACTTTTTTTATACCAAGATTAGTGGCAAGTAAATGCAAGTCGTGGTTACCTAATACCGTAGTTGCTTTGTCCCCGAGAGATTTAACGAAACGCAAACACTCTAACGATTTGTCTCCCCGAGCAATAAGATCGCCAGTTAGCCATAATTCATCTTTATTAACATCAAAACTTACTTGTTGTAGTAATTGTGTTAATTCATCGAAACAGCCGTGTAAATCTCCTACGATATAGGTCGCCACCGTTAACTCCATCCATTATTTTGTTTTTTTCTTGGCAAAATAAATGGAATTAAGAGCCCTAACAGTAAACCGATTCCTAATACTGTGCCTCCGTACATAAACCATTTGATCATTATTTCACGCTGTTCAACATCTTGCATAATCTCAAGCTCTTTATTTTTATTCTTTAAGATGCTGACTTCTCGTTTTAATTGTGCATTTATGTCTAACAGCGTTCTACTTTGTTGTTCTGCTTGAGTTAATCGACGGCGGATTTCTCCTGTTCGATGTTGCCAATCACTTTCTATCTTATTCAGTTTTAATGTTAATTCCTCAATTTGTCTTTCTAAAACAGGAATTTTTTGTTTTGACGGTGGTTCTGTGGTTAACTTATTATTTAAGATCCAAACCTGACGATTTTTTGTATCTTGAATAAGTGAGTAATTATTTTTTCTTTCCAGAACAATCACTTTTTCACCCGCTTTTACCGTTCCTGCAATTTTATAATCATTCCCCGCACCTTTTCTTACATATTCACTTAGAGCATCGGTAACGTAATAAAAATTTTCTGCCTGCCCAGACAAAGGTAGTAGAGTTCCTAATAATATTAAAATAAATGGTATAATTCGTAAACGCATTGTTTTATTCCTTTATGTAAAAAAGAAAGTGCTAAGCACTTTCTTTTGTTGTTTATATCCTAACGAAAAATAGTATTTAAAATATGATAAATAATAATCGAAATAAACGCACCTGCAGGTAAGGTAATAACCCAAGAAGCAACAATATTTCTAATTACATTTAAGTTTAATGCTGCAATTCCTCGAGCAAAACCAACTCCTAAAATTGCCCCTACTAGGGTTTGAGTGGTTGAAATTGGTAATCCTGTTCCTGAGGCAATAACCACAGTAGTCGCACAGGAAAATTGTGCTGCAAAACCACGACTTGGCGTTAATTCGGTAATACCTGTTCCAATGGTTCCCATTACTTTATAACCTAATACAACTAACCCCACTACAATTCCAGCACCACCAAGAGGTAAAATCCAAGGAGCAAGGGCTGTTTTACCCGCAACTTGACCACCTGTTTCCACAATAGAAGCTACCGCAGATAAAGGTCCTATTGCGTTAGCAACATCATTTGAACCGTGAGCAAATGCCATTGCACAAGCGGTAATGACCATCAAAATGCCAAATACTTTTTCCACACTTTCAAAACTACCATCATCTATTTTATCAAAAGCGGATTTTTTAAAATAAAAATGACAAGCAATTGTTGAAATAATTGCAATAATTAAGGAAATAAGGAAAACCTCTGACCATTCTAAATGTAATCCAATATGCTTTAATCCTTTTTTCATTGTGACCACACACAATACAAATGCAGTTAATCCCATATAATAAGGACCATATTTTTTAGCATTCTCAACAGGTTTTGATGTATCAAAAATTAAACGTTGTGTACTAGAAAAAACAATATAAGCGACAACACCAGCAACAAAAGGAGTAACAAACCAACTACCGACAATTCCTAAGATTTTACTCCATTCAACCGATTCTGTTCCAGCTGTAACACAACCAAAACCAATAATTGCACCAATAATAGAATGAGTAGTTGAAACTGGCCATCCCATACGAGATGCAATTAAAAGCCAAGTTCCTGAAGCAAATAGCGATGCCATCATCCCAAGTACTAATACATCAGGCATATCAGCATATAAACTAACATCAATAATCCCGCCTTTAATCGTTTGTGTAACCTCTCCTCCTGCAAGATAAGCACCTGCAAATTCAAAAATAATTGCAATAAAAATGGTTTGTTTAATAGTTAAAACACCTGAACCAACAGACGTTCCCATTGCATTAGAAACATCATTAGCCCCAATTCCAAACGCCATAAAAAAACCAAAAATAGCGGTAATAATAATTAATATATGACCATATTGTTGAATTAATTCCATTACTTCCTCCGAGCTATGATTTAGCTAACATTAGTTCAATTCGAGAACCAACACGTTGAGCCTGATCAGCTAACACACCAACCCACTCAATAATTTTATATAGGAACATCACATCAATCGGATTTAATTGTGATTCAATCTGTAATAATTCTTTACGTAGAACTCGTTGTAATTGATCTGTGTCGTCTTCAATGGTATCTAACTCTAAAATCATTTTATTAACAAAATTCAATTCTCTCCCTCGAAAGCCTGTTTCAAGTAATTCATCCATTTCGTGAATAACCTTATGAGCTTGATGAACGGCATCAATACTACGCTTAACAAAGTAGTTAAAATCTTCTTGAATCTGTTTAGGTATTAGTAATTGACGACCAATTACACGCCCTGCAATATCCTTAGTAAAATTAGCCAATTTATCTTGTTGTGTAACAAGCTCTAATAAATCAGTACGTTCAATTGGCATAAACAATCCTCGAGGAAGTTTTAAGCGAATTTCTTTTTTTAAATCATCTGCTTGATGTTCAAGTAATCCTATCTGAGCGCGATAATCTTCCGCATTATCCCAATCTTCTTTAAAGGTTTGTTCAAAAAAAGGAACTAATAATTCACAACACTCTGTTACTTTCGTTGAGTGTTTCTGAAGGGGTTTAAGGGGGGATTCAGCGAATAATCCAAGAATATTATTCATAGCCATAAGAACGTCTCCATAGAGGTTAAAAAATTCATTTTTATTTAAAATACAGACACATTTTACTTGAAGTAATACTAAAGATCATCTATTAAAATATAAATGATTAAGAAATCACTTATTATTTCTTTATTTGGAAAGAATGACAATCTATAACTCACTCTCTTTAAAAATTACATAACTCGTTTTTATTCCTTATTAAAGTCTGGTAAAATGAGCTGTTTTTATCAATTTATAAAAAGGAAAAAAATATGATAATTCCTAACAATGCTCTTATTCCAACAGTGGTAGAGCAAACGTCAAAAGGCGAAAGAGCCTTTGATATTTATTCTCGCTTACTAAAAGAACGCATTATTTTCTTAAGCGGTGAAGTTGAAGACAATATGGCAAATTTGATTGTCGCTCAATTATTATTTTTAGAGTCAGAAGATCCTGAAAAAGATATCAGTATTTATATTAATTCACCAGGTGGTTCTGTTACTGCTGGTATGGCAATTTTTGATACAATGAACTTTATCAAACCTGATGTTAGCACTGTGTGTATTGGTCAAGCTTGTTCAATGGGTGCTTTTTTACTTTCAGCAGGAAAAAAAGGCAAACGTTTTGCGTTACCTCACGCTCGTGTGATGATCCATCAGCCTTTAGGGGGCTTTAGAGGACAGGCTTCTGATATTCAAATCCACGCTCAAGAAATTTTAAAAATTAAACAAACCTTAAATGAGCGTTTAAGTGAACATACAGGACAACCGCTGTCTGTTATTGAACAAGATACTGATCGTGATAATTTTATGTCAGCAGAAGCAGCTCAAAAATATGGTTTAGTTGATGAAGTCGTCCACTCTCGAGGGAGTAAATAATGTCTGATTTTGAAAAAATGCCACATTGTAGCTTTTGTGGTAAACAAAAAAATGAAGTTGAAGGGCTAATTGAAGGCACTGAAAGTTTTATTTGTATTGAATGTGTTGAAGATGCTTATGCAGTAGTCAATTCTCAAGGATCTTTTTCACAGGATGAAATAAATGAAAAAGTAAAAGAACAAAGTTTTTTTGAAAATATTCCTACACCAAAAGAAATACATCAACATTTAGATGATTATGTTATCGGACAAGAACACGCTAAGAAAGTACTTTCTGTTGCAGTTTATAATCACTATAAACGTTTACGCAATGCATTAAGTGATAATAAAGAAACTGATGGTGTAGAGCTTGGTAAAAGTAATATCCTATTCATTGGTCCAACTGGTTGTGGTAAGACATTACTTGCTGAAACAATGGCTCGTCATTTAAATGTACCTTTTGCTGTTGCTGATGCAACTACACTGACTCAAGCAGGTTATGTCGGTGAAGATGTCGAAAATGTCATTCAAAAATTATTAATGAGTAGTGACTATGACGTAGAACAAGCAGAACGTGGGATTATTTTTATTGATGAAATTGATAAAATCACCCGTAAATCTGAAAATCCGTCATTAACACGTGATGTATCAGGTGAAGGTGTACAACAAGCGTTACTTAAATTGATTGAAGGTACAGTCGCAAGTATTAACCCTCAAGGTGGACGCAAGCACCCACAAAAAGAAACCATTCCTGTGGATACCTCGAAAATCCTGTTTATTTGTGGCGGAGCATTTGCTGGTTTAGATAAAATTATCGAACAACGAGCAAATAAAAAAGGGGGCATTGGTTTTAAAGCTGAATTGAAAAAAGATAAAGATCGCCAAGCTCTCACTGAATTATTTAAACAAGTTGAGCCTGAAGATTTAGTTAAATTTGGTTTAATTCCAGAGTTAATTGGTCGTTTACCTGTGGTTACACCTTTGGAAGAGTTAGATGAAAAGGCACTAGTACAGATCTTAACAGAACCTAAAAATGCAGTCATTAAACAATATCAAGCTCTATTTAAAATGGAAAATGTGGCGCTTAAATTTACTCGTGATGCTCTGCTTGCTATCGCTAAAAAAGCGATGGATCGTAAAACAGGGGCAAGGGGATTACGCTCGATTGTAGAAGAATTATTGCTTGAAACAATGTATGAATTACCATCTTTAGAGAATAAATCTAAGGTGACTGTTGGTAAAAATTGTGTTGAAAAAGGCGATAAGCCGAAAATTGATTAATCATCAATGTGCGAATTTGTAGAGATGTAGTATGCTACGTCTCTACAGCGTCATCCACCCATCAATTTAAAATTTATAAAATGAAAATCTGGCAAAATCGTTCTACTATTACGTGGATTTTATCCCCCTTATCACTGCTCTTTTACCTAATTAGTCGTCTACGCCATTGGCTTTTTTGCAAAAATCTCTTAACATCTTACCGCTCGCCTGTTCTCGTTTTAATTGTGGGGAATATTAGCGTAGGTGGAAACGGAAAAACACCATTAGTGATTTGGTTAGTAGAACAATTACAACAAAAAGGCATTCGAGTTGGTGTTATTTCTCGTGGTTATGGGGCGAACACAAAAGACTTTCCACAACTCGTTACCCCTGAAAGTTCCGCTGAGCAAATGGGTGATGAACCAGTATTAATTGTGCAACGTACTCAGGTTCCTCTTGCAATATCACCCAACCGCCAACAAAGTATTGAATTATTATTGAAAAATTATTCATTAGATTTAATTATTGCTGATGACGGCTTACAACATTATAAATTACAACGGGATTTTGAATGGGTGGTGATTGATGGTGAGCGTCGTTTTGGTAACGGTTTTGTATTGCCTGCCGGTGGTTTACGCGAACTTCCCAGTCGCTTAAAACGTGTTAATGCATTAATTTGTAATGGTGGAAAGGCTTTACCAAATGAACATCAAATGACCTTGCAAGCAGACTATACGATTAATGTAAAAACTAATCAGAAAATAGCACTAAGTGATCTTAAATCACAACAGATTGTCGCAATGGCAGGTATTGGCTATCCGCCTCGTTTTTTTAATATGCTTGCAAATTTAGGTTTTAATGTGACCGCTTGTCACAGTTTTGCCGATCATCAGCCTTACTCAAAAGAACAACTACTTCCCCTTGCAAATCAAGATCAAATTTTATTAATGACAGAAAAAGATGCCGTAAAATGTCGTCATTTCGCACAAGATAACTGGTTTTTCGTGCCAATTGATGCAACTTTTACACCAACATCAACAAAACAATTACTTAATCCAATTTTAAAAAAGTTAGGAAAAAATGATGAATGAAAAATTACTCAATAACCTTGCCTGCCCAAACTGTAATGCAAAATTAGAGTGGGATAAAACCAATAACCGTTTAATTTGCAAAGAGCAAAACGTGGCTTATCCAATCGAAAATGGCATTATCGTGTTACTGCCAGAAAGTGGTCAATCATTAGAGGAATGTTAAAATGAAATTTACTGTTATTATTCCTGCACGTTATTCCTCTACCCGTTTACCTCGTAAACCATTGCTTGATATTTGCGGTAAACCGATGATCCAACACACGTGGCAACAAGCAATTCAAGCTGGAGCAAGTCGTGTCATTATTGCTACGGATCATAACGAGATTTTACAGGTTGCTGAGAGCTTTGGTGCAGAAGTTTGCTTAACCTCGGAAAAACATAATTCAGGGACAGAGCGTTTAGCAGAAGTTATTGAGAAAATGGCAATTGCTGATGATGAGGTTATCGTTAATGTACAAGGCGATGAGCCTTTAATTCCCCCTGTGATTATCAATCAGATTGCTGAAAACTTAGTAAAATCAAAGGTGAATATGGCAACGTTAGCCGTTAAATTAACCACAAAAGAAGAGTTATTTAATCCCAATGTTGTGAAAACCTTAGCTGACAAAAATGGCTTTGCACTCTATTTTTCACGTGCATCTATTCCTTACGCTCGTGATCATTTTTCCAATTGTGATGATGATTTTGTGGCACAGCAAAATTACTTACGCCATATTGGTATTTACGCCTATAGAGCTGGGTTTATTAAACAATATGTAAATTGGCAACCTACTCAACTGGAACAATTGGAATCTTTGGAGCAATTACGTGCCTTATGGTATGGTGAAAAAATCCATTTAGATGTTGCTAAACAAGCCCCTGAAGTTGGTGTTGACACACAAGAGGATTTAGAAAAAGTGAGACAAATTTTATCCATACTGCCTAAATAACACGCCTTGAGCAATTATTATCATTATGTTAAAGTAAAAAGGCACTCTTGGATATTCACACATAAACGCCTGAAGTAAGTAGATACCCAAGGCTATTTTAATTTCTATCTATTTTAACTAAGGAGAATTTATGTTAAAAGGTATTTTAAGTTCAGTGGTCTCATCTCTAATTGGTGGGAATAAACAAAATCAAGCAATTCCACAACTACTGCAATCACTGCTTTCATCACAAGGTGGTGTTGAAGGGTTAATGGGAAAATTACAGCAAGGTGGTTTAGGTGATGTAGTTTCATCTTGGATTGGTACAGGTGAAAATCAAGAGGTTTCATCACAACAAATTAAAGAGGTCATCGGTGAAGATGAACTTCGCAATGTTGCACAACAAGCGGGTGTTGATGAAAATGAAGTGCCAAATTTACTTTCTCAATATTTACCACAAGTTGTTGATAAATTAAGCCCTAATGGTGAATTAGATACCAATAATTTGGATCTTGAATCTTTAGCAAAATCTACGTTAAGTAATCTATTTAAATAAGAAATAATAGCGGTCAGATGTTGTAAGTATTTTACAACATCTTACGACACGCTATTTTAATTTTAACTAAACCTTTTCTCAACAACACTGTTACCATACCATTATGATTATTTAACTTTGTGTAAATAGACAAAATTAAACATACCGTAAATCACTACCTAAATAAAGAATAAAAAATGCAAAACGAAATTGAATTAAAAATGATGCTTGAGCCTCATAATATTGAGGCAATAAAAAAATGGTTAGTAACCCAACCCATTCTTAAACAACAAACAGATGAATTAATCAACACTTACTACGATACCCCTTCGCTGTTTTTTGCTAATCAAAAAATGGGATTACGAGTACGTAAAGTCAATCAGCACTGTGAAATGACGTTAAAAACCAAAGGAGAAATTGTAGGAGGGCTACATATTCGTCCTGAATACAATATGGATTTACCCAATGATAAACCTGATTTTAAGCGGTTAGATGATCACTTTAATTTGCAATTTTCTGATGTTGAAGATATTCATCACTCCCTTGAAAAAGTATTTAGTACTGATGTCACTCGTACCTGTTGGCTGGTTCAATATCAAAACGCTGAAATTGAAATCGTTTTAGATCAAGGTTGGGTAAAAAATAAATGGGGAGAAGATCCTATTTGTGAAATTGAATTAGAGCTTAAAAACGGTGAATTAGGTGATTTAATGCAATTTCTAAATTATCTACCCATTCTTGATGGAATGTATTTTAGCGCATTAAGTAAAGCAGAAAGGGGATATTTTGTAGGACGTCCTGAAAAAATTGCAAAAAAAGTAAATGATCTTACCGCTTGTGATAGCTCAACAATGACAAAAGCAGAAAAATATCAATTTGAACAAAATTTAGCAGACATTATTCGTATTCTTCCTACTGAAAATGCGATATTATTAGAACAATTTATTACGTTAAGTAATATAGGTATTTTGAATTGGCAACAACTGAAAGACTACTTAAAAAGTCAAGGTTATCTAAAACAAAATATTCGCTTAATTCAACAACTCTATTTATAAAGGATAAAACAATGAAATTATCAAAAATTGCCCTCTCATTAGTTGTGGTAGTTGGTATCGCACAAATAGGCGGTGCGTGGTATACAGGAAAACAAGTTGAAGCTCGTTATGGTGAACTCGTTAATCTTGCCAATAAAGAACTTAAAGTACTTAAAGCATACGGCGTTAATGCCGAGTATAAAGACGTCAAAATCGAACGTGGTTTCTTTAGCTCTGATATCAATTATAACTTAGTCGTTAAAAATTATGATGGTGAAAACTATATCTTTAAAGGTGCCGACACACTTCATCACGGTCCTTTCCCACTAAACCGTTTAATCAAAGGTAAATTATTGCCGGTTATGGCAAGTGATGAAGGCATTTTATATAGCCCAGATTCCCTCAAATCGGTATTTAAAGATGGTGTAGTGCTTACGACTAATATTGATATTGATTACAACACTAATTTAAACGGTAGTGCAAAAACGAATGCGGCTAAATCAACTGACGGAAACTTTGAAATATCAGAAGTGGAAGCAGAATTTGATACAGATAAAAATGGCATTGGAGATGTGAATTTAGCACTTGACTCTGTTGCATTTTTCAATGGAGTAAACGTAAAATTTGCGGCTAAAAATATGGAATATAAATTCACCTCAGAGAAAAGTGAATACCCATATTTAGGATTGGGAGATTATGTTTTTAATGTTGAAAAGTTTTATGTTGGAGATAATAAAAATAAATTTGCTATGAATAATCTTGAAATGGAAGGAAAAGGTTATCTTGATAAAGTATCTTACTCAAGCAACACTAAAATGAAAACAGATATTTCAATGACCAAAAATGAAATAACACAAAATTTTGGTGAAATGAAGCTAAATGCAGATTTTGTTGGAGACGCTAAAATGTGGAATAATGCCATAGAAAAAATGTATGATGATCCTGAAAATTCGGATTATGCCACAAAGTTATTTCTTGAAGCGATCTCAAAAGGTTCATCATTAAAAATTAATGATCTTTCATTGAAAAATAAACAAGGAAAAAGTGATATTAAATTGGATTTAAATGTAAAACCATTTGATCCTGATTTAATACAATCAGAAAATGATGTTATCAATACACTGAGTCAATCATTATTGGATATGAAATTCAGTATCCCTGCAACTCATCTAATGATTGAACAATCAGAATTGCTGAATGGTGAAACAAAACAAGATGCAAAGCAGTTGGCTGATATAAAAATTGGGAATATAACCTCTCAAGCTAAAGAAAGTGACTTTTTTGTCGTAGATGATAAAAATATCAAAATGAAACTAGCCATTGATAATGGCAAAGTGAAACTCAATGATCGGGAAATGTCAGATCGAGAAATAGGTCAAATGCTAATGATCGCTACGTTTATGTTTATGGGTGCAGGTTTTTAATTTCTAAGTATTAAACCTCTAAGTATTAAACTAAAGAAAAACCCCGATATCAATGTGATATCGGGGTAACTTAATCTACTAAGGAAATTATGAAAAAACTACTCACTTCAGTAAAAGCATTTAGCACTTACTCAGACTTTGTCAATTTTAAAAAGTTCAAAAAAAGTATAACTTTTCTAGTAAGTAATTATTCACATTGCCATTTTTCAACTTTTAACTAACAAATTTTATGTCTAAAGATACTTTATTTTCAGCCCCTATCAATAAATTAGGGGATTTTACTTTTGATGAATCTGTTGCAGAAGTCTTTCCAGATATGATTCAACGTTCTGTCCCAGGTTATTCTAATATTATTACTGCTATCGGAATGCTTGCAGAACGCCTTGTCACAGAAAATTCAACTATTTACGATTTAGGTTGCTCTCGTGGGGCGGCTATTTTAGCTATTCGTCGTAATCTAAAATATAACAATGTCAATATTATTGGGGTCGATAACTCACCTGCAATGGTAGAACGTTGTCGTAGCCATCTCAACACTTTTCACTCAATAATCCCCGTTGAAATTTTATGTGATGACATTCGTAATATTGAAATTAAAAATGCCTCAATGGTAATATTAAATTTCACTTTGCAATTTTTACCACCAGAAGATCGTTTACTATTACTCACTAAAATTTATCAAGGATTAAATCCAAATGGCGTATTAGTACTTTCAGAAAAATTTAGATTTGAAAATTCATCGATGAATGAATTGCTGATTGATTTACACCATAGCTTTAAACGAGCCAATGGCTACAGCGAACTAGAAATTAGTCAAAAACGTACTGCGTTAGAAAACGTTATGCGAACAGACACCATAAAAACCCATAAAGCACGTCTTCAGCAAGCTGGATTTAATAATATTGAGTTATGGTTTCAGTGTTTTAATTTTGGTTCAATGATTGCAGTAAAATAAATAACAATAAACAAAGCGGTATGATCTATTTAATTTTTTGCAAATTTATTAAAAGATCATACCGCTTGAATGTTATTATCGAGAACGTTAAGGTTCTTGTTGTCTTAAAAATGCGTCATTATATTCGATCGTTGCTCGGTTACGTAAATCACTTAACATTTCATCACGTAATTGAAGTTGATCAGATTGAGAAAGTACCATTTCAAATGCCTTAAAGCCCTCTTCTTTACCCTCTGTCACTTTATCTAATGCAATAATAACCGCATTGCCCATTCGATCCATTGTAACTTGATAAGTCGTTTTATCTACTGGTTTTGGCATTGCAAATACATCTTTTGTTAGTGTTGGTTGTTGCATTAAATTTTGGATATAAACCAGTGTTTGAGGCTCACTAAAACTGACATCAACGGCTTGTCCTTCATTTAACCCTTTCACAATCGCTTTTGAATTTTCAGCTAACACTTGCTGTGCTTTTTTCGCTTTAATTAAGTTTTGCACCGTTTCTTTTGCTTCTTCAAATGTTTGTGGACGAGCTTCTTTATAGTTAATAACTCGAATAAAGGCTGTTTTTGCATTATTCCCATCAGTTAAATCAATCGCTTCCGACACCTGACGACTACGACGGAAATCGCCTTTCATCAAAGCAGATTGAATTTTAGGATTGCTTAATAATTCAGGGATGGCATTTTGTGAAAATTCTTGTGTCGTTTGTACTTTTGCATTAGCCACTTGTGCCACATCCGTTAATGAATCTGGTGATTCAAATGCTTTATTCGCCATTTCATTGGTCACTTTTCCATAATTTGCCAAACTGGTTGTTTTAATCAACGTTTGCTTAATTGTTGGTGTGGCTTGCTCAAGTGTCATTGCTACATCAGGTTTACGTTCCAATACTTTGATAATATGATAATTTCCGTTAATTTCTACTGGCTTACTTACTTTTCCAGCTTCAAGAATATTGGCTACCTGTTCAAAAATTTCAGGGAATGTCCCTGCTTTAGCCCAACCTAAATCGCCTCCATTTTGAGCTGAGATCATATCTTTTGAATACTCTTTTGCTAAAACAGAAAAATCTTCACCCGCATTTAATTTTGTTTCAACTTCTGCTGCTTTCTCTTTAGTTGCCATTTGAATGTGAGCTAAATGCGTTTCACCTTTAGTGATAAATTTATCTCGATTTTGTTGATAATAATCTTCTACATCTTGATCGGTAATTGAACTAGCATCAGCAAGATCCTCTGGTGTAACAGTAACAATTTCAACTTGCATTCTTTCAGGCTCTACAAACTGTGCCTTATGTTCATTATAGTAGTTTTGTAATTCAGTTTCAGATACTGTCTGTTTTTCCACTTCTTTTGCAAGTGGCAACACAGCGGTTCTAATAGTACGTTGCTGCAATAATAATTTTGCCAATAATGTATTCTGAGCAGGAACACTAAATTGAGAGTCTAAAATACCTTGTTGCACCTGTCCATTTAATATATCCCCTGCTACCATAGAGGCATAATAATCTGGCGATATATTATTGTTTCTTAATACATTTTGATAAAATTCGTTATTAAATTTACCGTCTTGTTGAAAATCAGGCGTATTCACAATTTGCTGTTTAATCTGCTCAGCACTTACCCCTAAATCTAAGGTTTTTATATATTGTTTTAATAATTCATCATCTATCAACCCATTGAGAACTTGTTGATTAAACTGAGCTGCATATTCAGGCGTATCTAATAAATCCCAGAATTTTGCGCCTAATTTATCACTTTGAATACTTTGCTGACGATTTTTAGTATAAGTAAAAGTGCGTTGTGAAATAGATTCACCATTTACTTTCGCCACATAATCATCTTTACTGTACATTAAAGAGCCACCCACACCCCCTAATACAAAAGAGAGTGCGACAAACGCAAAAATAGCTTTAAATGCAAAACTATTTGTTTTCTCGTGCATTTTTTCAATCATTGTAAGTTATCCTAAAAATAAAAAATATCTTACGGATTATACTGAAAAAACCCTTATTCTCAAAACTGTAATTTAATAAATGAGTGAATTCTTAATAAAATCATCTTTTATTCTTCTTTTTCTTTAGGAAGAATTAAATTGAGTGAAAGTGCTAATACTGCGCCTACGGTAATACCAGAACCAAAAATTTCTTTAAAGAATGCAGGTAATTTACCCAATAACTCTGGTCGAGTGGTAACCGCTAATCCGCCACCAATAGCAATCGCAATAATTAAACCATTACGGCTAGTGCGTTCTACATTGTTAAGCATTTGAATACCTGCAGCAATAATCATTGCAAACATAATAATTCCCGCCCCACCTAATACAGGAAGAGGAATAGAAACAATTAACGCACCAAATACAGGGAAAAGTCCTGCTAATACTAACAATACGCCTGTTAATGCCACAACATAACGACTGGCAACCCCTGTTAAGGTGATTAAACCGATATTTTGTGAAAAGGTTGAAAAAGGTGTGGTAGACATAATGGCGGCTAACGCAGACCCTAATCCTTCTGCCAAAATACCTTGTTTAAATTGCTGTGGTGTCACCTCTGTTTTGGTGGCTTCACCCAGTGCAAGAAAGTTACCACTGGACTCCACAATAGTCACCAAATAGGCAATGCTCATTCCAATTATCCCTGAAAGAGGGAAAGATAATCCAAAATGAAGAGGCTGGGGAATAGAAAAAAGTGGGGCTGATTTCACACCTGAAAAATCCACCCAACCTAAACAGAGAGCCGTAATATAGCCAATCATCATACCAATCACAATGGCTGCTGCAGAAAAAATACCTCGTCCCCATTGCACCAATGTCACAACAATAACTAATACAAAGGTTGCCATCATCAAGTTTTTGGGTTCAGCGTAATTAGGATCACCGACTTGAGCACCAGCAAACCAATCTACGGCAACTGGAATTAAGCTAAGTCCAATCATCATTACGACTGTCCCCGTTACCACAGGTGGAAATAATTTACGAATATGTGGCATAAAGAAACTACCAATGATCATTACTAAAGAAGCAACAAGTGATGAACCTAAAATCCCACCCACACCCGCATCACTAAAGCCAATCGCTAATGCTGCCGCCACAAAAGTAAAACTTGTTCCCATTACAGCGGGTAAACGTATGCCAATGTGTCCTATTCCTCGACATTGTATGATAGTAACAATACCAGAAACCAATAAGGCTGCATTCACTAATACAATAGTATCTTCCGTCGATAATTTCAGTACATTACCGATAACCAAAGGAACTGCAACAATTCCACCAATAGCGGCAAGTAAATGCTGCAAAGCCAGTAATAAACTCAACCCTATAGGTGGTTTGTCTTCAATCGCATAAAATAATTTACTGTTCATAAATTTTCCTTAAAAAGTGTGAGATAAAGTAAAGAATCGTGTAAATTATATCTAACGCAAACGTTTGCGTAAATATTTTTTTCACTATTTTTAGATAATTTCTTATATAATTCCTCCATAAAAATATTAACAAGGAGAATTAAGAATGACCTATTATTACGGATTAGATATTGGCGGTACAAAAATTGAGCTTGCTGTATTTAATGAGCAACTTGATAAACTCTATTCTGAACGCACACCCACTCCTCAAACTAGCTATGAAGATTGGTTAGATACCATTAAAACCCTTGTGCTTAACGCAGATAAAAAATTCAATACTAAAGGAATGGTTGGATTAGGTTTACCGGGATTTGTCAATCACGAAACAGGTATTGCTGAAATTACCAATATTCGAGTAGCAGATAATAAACCTATTTTAAAAGATCTCAGTAAATGTTTAGATCGTGAAGTAAAAGCCGAAAATGATGCCAACTGCTTTGCTCTTTCAGAAGCGTGGGATAAAGAAAATCAACAATATTCTACAGTATTAGGCTTAATTATCGGCACTGGTTTTGGCGGCGGTTTGATTTTTGATGGCAAAGTGCATTCAGGCAGAATTGGTATGGCTGGAGAGGTGGGTCATCAACAATTAAATTATCACGCTCTACAATTATTAGGTTGGGATAACGCTCCTATTTTTGATTGTGGCTGTGGCAATAAAGCGTGTTTAGATACTTATATTTCAGGACGTGGTTTTGAAATGTTGTATAACGAGTTAGAGGGTGAGGGCTTATCCGCCAAAACCATTATCGAAAACTTTTATAATCAACAACCACAAGCGGTACGATTTGTTGAAAAATATGTAAAATTAATGGCAATTTGTATTAGCAATCTGATTACGGTGTTAGATCCTGATATGATTGTTTTTGGTGGTGGTTTATCTAATTTTGATTATATTTATGAAGCTCTACCAAAAGCATTACCGCCTTATTTAATGCGTTCTGCAAAAGTGCCTGTGATTAAAAAAGCAATTCACGGTGACTCGGGTGGTTCACGTGGTGCAGCTGCTCTTTTCTTAAAAAAAGACGACTAGGAAAATAAAATGAAAGTGACCCCTATTCCTGTATTATCCGATAATTATATTTGGTTAATTCAAAAAGCGGATAAAGTAATCATCATCGATCCCTCACAAGCGGTCACTTTATTAGATTTTTTTGCAAAAAATCAGTTACAACCTACCGCTATATTATTAACACACAATCACGCTGATCATACTGGAGGGGTTGCAGAATTAGTGGAGCATTACCCTCATTTAACTGTTTATGGTTCTGCAGAACTTTCTCAATTTACCACTCAAATTGTCGAACATAATCAACATTTTGAATGCTTAGGTTATAATATTCAAGTGATTGACAGTGCAGGACATACAGCACAACATATTAGCTATCTGGTTGATGAAAAATACCTTTTCTGTGGTGACTCACTGTTTTCAGCAGGTTGTGGACGTGTATTTACAGGGGATTATGTTGCACAATTTAACACTCTGCAACGCTTTCGATTATTAGCCGATAATGTAAAAATCTACCCTGCTCACGAATATACTTATAGCAATCTTCAATTTGTGGAAAGTGTTCAACCTAATAATCAAACCGTACAACAATATAAACAGCAAGTTGAAAAACTACGCTCTCAAAACAAACCAACACTCCCCTCTTCTATTGCCTTAGAAAAAGAAATTAATCCTTTTTTGATAGCTAATTCGTTAGAGGAGTTTATTGAGTTAAGGAAAGGGAAGGATTGTTTTTGATGGTAGTTAATAGGGTTAAGTAGCATTGACAATCGTTAGATTAAACCTATTCGCAAAAAATATACCATTGAAGAATAATATATTGTAGAAACAGGGCATGTATTTCTACAAATTCAAGATTTCAAAAACATCTACCAAATTGAGGTCTCAATCTCTTTAAAACCGGGGAAAACAATCGTAAACTTTTACTTATTAATTTCAGGAATTAACAATTATTATGTAGATACTATTAAGAAATAGCAAGTATAAAAATCGCAAATTTTGAACTAGATGTAACCGCTATATTTTATCAACTTCTCACATAACTCATTGATGTATAAATATATTGTATCGACAGGGCATGCCCTGTCGCTACGTAAGGAATTAAATTTGCAAATCATCAAATTCTATTTTTAATCCAATTATCACTAAAGCCATTATTTCAACTTCTCTAACAGCTTGTTATGAATTCCACCAAAAGCACCATTACTCATTACTAAAATATGATCCGTTGGTTTTGTTTGTGTGGTAATCATTTGTACCAGTTCATCTAAATTTTCACTCCATTGTGCAGGCTGAGTGAGATTTTTTGTGATTTGTTCAACGTGCCAATCTATATTATCAGGTTGCAAAATAAATACCTGATCGGCATCGGTAAGTGCTGGGGCAATTTCATTTTTATGTACCCCCATTTTCATTGTATTTGAACGTGGTTCTAATACGGCTAAAATACGTTGCTCTTTGCCGACTTTCCCTCGCAATGCCTCAATAGTTGCTTTAATTGCTGTTGGATGGTGAGCAAAATCATCATAAAGAGTAACGCCATTTATTTGTCCTTTTACTTCTAAACGACGATTGGCATTCACAAATGAACTCAACGCATTACAGGCGTCAGCCACACTAACACCTGTATGATAACTACTCGCAATCGCCATCAACCCATTGTGCATATTATGTTTACCCACCACATTCCACTGCACTTCACCTTGTTTCTGTTGTTTGTGGTAAACCGCAAAATGGGAATAATCTTGATTTAATGGCTCGGCATACCATTCTTGCTCTTTGCCCACAAATTGCAATTCACTGTAATTGCCCATACCCAACATTTGCTGGACATTTTGTTCCTCTTTGTGAGATAAAATCACGCCATTTTGTGGCATTGCTCTAACAAGATGATGAAATTGGCGTTGAATGGCTTTTAGATCATCAAAAATATCCGCGTGATCAAACTCCAAATTATTCACAATTAAAGTTTTGGGATTGTAATGCACAAATTTAGATCGTTTATCAAAAAAAGCACTGTCATATTCATCGGCTTCAATCACAAAAAACTTGCTTGATCCCAATCGAGCTGAAATCCCAAAATTTCCTGCAATTCCACCGACTAAAAAGCCTGTATCAATGCCATTTTTGTCTAAAATCCACGTTAACATACCTGTTGTGGTCGTTTTACCGTGCGTGCCTGACACTGCTAAAACCCAACGATCTTTTAATAAATGATCGTGCAACCATTGAGGTGCTGAAGTAAAATTCAACTGATTATTTAACACATACTCTACACAAGGATTTCCACGGCTCATTGCATTGCCGATAATGACCATATCTGGCTTTGGATCAAGTTGTGCCACATCATAATTAGGAATAATCTCAATACCACTCTTCTCTAAAAAAGTACTCATTGGTGGATAAACATTAGTATCTGAACCTGTGACTTTATAACCTAATTCACGGCCAATAATCGCAATACCGCCCATAAAAGTGCCACAAATACCTAAAATATGAATATGCTTTTTCATTAAAAATTCCTAAATATGATTATTTTTTCTTGGTGGTTATTTTACATTGTAATTATTAAAATAGTCAGTAATTTTCATCACTGACTATATAATATTACCAATGTGAAACAGGCAATGTTTTTTGTAACTCTTCAATACTTGTTACTGTTTTGAAGTTATCCAAACTTACCTTATCCTCAGCTTTTGCTTTTGTACCTAATGCTTGGCTTATCAAGACAAAACCCGATTGCTCTATCACTGCTCGTTTATAAAAATCGATAATTTGCTGTTTTGTTATTTTCTTTGTAACTTTAATTAACTCTTCACGACTATCAAAACGTAAATTATTGTGATTAAAATCAGTCACAAAGTGACTAAATTCTTGCTCCAAAGACTCTGGTTTACGTTGTAATTTTTCTAACAAGCTCGCACGATATTGTTCAAATTCTTTATCTGTTAAAGCATTGAGTTTCTGCTCACTTTCCTTAAAAAAGCGTTCATTGTGTTGCATTATCCCTTTTGGTGTTGTATTTGGACTTTGCACCATAAATGATAAGCCAGAAGTTTTTCCAGTATAAATACGTCGAGAAGCAACAACATAACCAAGCTGCTTATCTGTACGCAAATCATTAAAATACCAGCGAGAAATAATGTCATTTAATAACATAGAACGAACATTATCCATTAATCTGTCATTTCCTTTTACCAAATAAATTAATACTAATGCGTTATCTTCATTGGGTACTTGTTGCACATAATTAATCTTTTGTGTGACATCACGAAAATCAACAAAATAATTATAATTTAATGCTGTTTTACTATTGGCTACTATTTTTTCTGCGGTTTTAGTTAAGTTTTTTACCTGCTTATCTGTTAAATTTCCGACAGAAAGCACTTCAATTCCAGTCGTATCATTCAATAAATGATTTCGCATTTGCTTAACATCTTCTAACGACACCTCCGCAAGTGCTTTTTTCTGCTTCTCTCTATCAAAATAAGGATAACTTGCTAACTTGTAAAAAACTCCAGCTGCTTGATTTAAACTATTCTCTTTTTTCTCACGAGCTAACGCCTCTAAAATTTTCTGCTTCCCTTGTTGCAAATCAGCCTCTGTTAAAGCAAAGGTTTTCATTTGTATTAAACCGTCTTGTAATAGTTTTTCAAAATTTTGTGTATAGCCCGATAGATTAGCACCGACTCCATTTTCACCGTAATAAAATGAGGTCTCAATACCCGCCACAGAAGATTGAAATGCTAGCTTAGTTTGAGCTAAGCCATTCATATAGTTTAACAACGCCACCGTCATTTGAGGTTTTAATGCTTTATTTTTAGGGGAAATTCCAAAACTTAAACTAATAATCGCTTTAGGTTCTTTTGGAAAATAATGACTGCCCATTGCATAAATTTTTTCACCTTTATCATATTTCAGTTTTTGTGGTTTTACACGAAACTGTTCCATTTTATTTAGTGAAAAATCTTCCACGAAATAAGGATTCAACTTAGGTAGTTTAATGGTTGGGTTATGACTAAAGTCTAACCATTTTGATTTTTGTTCAGGGCTAAATTTCATCACAGAATAAGGGGCATTCATATAAGGTGTTTGTTTATCTGTTTTCACCTTTTTATTCATCAACAAAATACGTGCATTATCTAATGTCATTTCTGCTAATTTTTCAGCAATTTCTTTTTGATCCATTGCTTGGGTTTCAAAACCTGCATTGATCACATTTTCTAATGGATAAGAAAGCATTGCATCTGTAATTTGTTCCACAAAGCCTAAATGCTTTTCTACCTGTAAATGCTCAAAAGATTGAGCTAAACTTTGCTTCATTTCTTTAAAATAGCTTTCTTGAATGCCTGCTTTTTTAAGCTGTTCAATTTGTTGAAAAATCAATGAAATAATCTGATCTTTTTGCTCTAAACCTTTCTCGGTCAGTTCAACATAAATCGTTAAATCACCACGATTGCGACTTACATTTGGATCAGCCCCTGCTTGAATACCACTTGAAGACAAGCCTTGTGTAATTAAATAATCAGACAATGTGCCTTCTGTATTATTATTTAGCATATAACTAATATAGGTATTTGTTTTAGATTTAAATTTGTCTTCATTATTAGGAAAATCAAAACTCACCGCCAATAATTTACGTGGTTTAATTGGCTTATAAGAAATCATTATCCCTTTATCCTGTTCACGATAAAGCGGTACGTTTATAGTTGGTTTTTGCAAATGTTTGTTTTTCATTAACCCTAATGTTTTAACGGCTAATTGCTGTAATTTTTCGATTGACTGGTCAGAATAAAGCACTGCTTTAACTAAATTTGCAGAATAATATTTTTGATAAAATTGCTGTAATTCATTTTGTAATTTACTTTCTGGTTTATTAGATAAACTCTCTTTATTACCCACTGCAAATTTAGTAATGGGATGGTTCGGATTTGACGTGGCTAAATTCACGCTATACATCAAATAACCATCACTTGATTTGGCTCGAACCATTTCAGCATTAACCGCATTCAATTCTTTTTTTGCATTTACTTCTGACAATAGAGGCTCCGCCAACGCATCCGCTAAGCGAGTAACGGCTTCATTAAAAGCATTATTATTTACTTCTAGATAATAAGCGGTACGAGATTTTGACGTAGAGGCATTATTTCTGCCTCCATTCTTACTTAAAAAATGATCTAACCCATTGGTTTCTGGGAATTTTTTTGAACCCATTAATGCCATATGCTCCAAATAATGAGCTAAACCTTGTTGGGAAACAGGATCTTCCATTGAACCTATTGGTAACGCCGCTGACATTAACGATTTATTCGCTTTTGGATCAGAAATCAACAACACTGTCATTCCATTATCAAGCTGAATGCCTTGATAAGTCGCATTATCTGCTGGGCTTTTTTTAATATTATTACTAATAATTTTAAAACCAGACAGTTGTTGATTTTGAAAAATAGAGCTTTCAGTATTTTTTATTTCATCACTGACTGCTTGTGAAGTCACTGTCACCGCAAATACTGTTGAAATAAGATAACTTAAAAATGATTTTTTCATTATATTTTCCTTAATATTAATATAAACATTAGCTAGCATAAGACAGATAAAATAAAAAATAATTCACTGTTCCACACCTTAAGAACGCCATAAAAACCTTAAATTTCCTTTATCTAGTTTTAAGGATAATCGTAAATTTTAAACTGGATGTAACCGCTATGCTTTACCAGTTTTTTATCTAACTCATTGATATAAATATTAAAGAAACTGGGATACCCTATCTCCACGTAAGTAATTAAATTTGTTAATTTTAGTCCCCCCTCCTAACCTCCCCCCGCAAGCGGAGGGAGGAATTTTTTTGCACAGAGGAGAAATCTCTCCTCCCCATTTGCGAGAGAGCTAAAGACTTATCAAAATTCCCTCCTCCCCATTTGCGAGAGAGCTAAAGACTTATCAAAATTCCCTCCTCCGCTTGCGGGGGAGGGCTAGGGAGGGGGGAACGATTACAGTTGTCTATCTAGATTTAAGGTTTACCTCTTGTTAATGGTATCCCATTAACACCAATAAATTTTTAGTATATTCAATGGCTTCACTGCGATTATTTACCCCAATTTTTTGGTATAAATTACGAATATGGGTTTTAATTGTTGTCATTGCTACTACAAGTTCTTGAGAGATTTGTTCGTTGCTATAACCTGAATAAATTAACCCTAACACTTGCCATTCACGAGCAGTAAGAGGACTAATTTTCAACAGTTCAGGCACTTGTGGATTTTCAAGGAGCCTTTGAACAAATTGTTGATCAAAGTGTGCAAATTTATGACGATTATGTTGATTGATACTGCGTAAAATAAATTGTGTTTTAGGCGTTGAAAACTCATCCAAAATATTCATTTGTAAAAGTTGGCGGATTTGTTGTGCCATCACATCGCCTTCAATCACAAAAGCACTAATAAAATTCGTTTGTTGACTCATTTCCAATGCTCGAATTAAATCTTTTTGAGCTAACTCTTTTTTGTTTTTATGAACAAAAACTAAATTTCTTAAAATTAACGCACGTTGGATATCGCTGGTTAATTTTAAACTTTCTGCCGTATGTAAAATGGTATTTAAGATATCAAGTGCTTGTTCTGGTTTATTTTGTAATAAATAAGCACGTGCAATATTACGAGATTGACGCTGTGTAAAGTGGTTTGAGGATCTGGTTGGTAAAGTTGTTTTTACTAACCAGCTATCTAACTGAGAAGGATCATTGGTCATTTGAGCATAAAGCACCTGAATTTCATCCAATGTGGCAATCCAATCCTTATGCACGGGAAAATGATTAATCGAATGCTGGCACTGTTCAATTAAGCGTTTAGCATTATTGAGATCGCCACGTACTAATGAAATTTTAGTAAGCAAGGCGAGACATTGTAGCTTTTCATCTTCTTTTTCTAAAATATCAATCCCTGCATTTGCCATTGCTTCTGCTTGGTCGAGGTTGTGCCATTCCCATTGAATTTGTCCTTTTAAACGTAATAAAAATTCGTGCATCGGAATTTGATGAAAATTTTCTGCTTGCAGGGTGGTTTCTTTCAATAAATCATAGGCAGATTGTAAAAAGCCTTGAGCAGATAGAATTTCAGCTTGTTGCAACTTAGACCATAACCAATGATGATAAGTACGTTGTGAAAGTGCCATTTTTTCGACTTGCTTCATTTGTATCATTGCTTCTTTTAAATTACCACGACAATGTTGCGCTTCTGCAATAACAGAAATTGCCACAATTCGAGCATAGCTAAATTCTTGAGGAATAGTTAAAAGAGCATTACTTGCCAGTTTATAAGCTAGCTCATCATCTCCTTCATTAATAGCGACTTGTCCTCTTAATGCATAAAATTTTCCTTGATAAGGTTCAGCAAGCGGTGAGTTTGTATTAAATTTTTGCAAAATACCACTGACTTCTTGATGACGATGCTGACTTTGTACTACCCAAGCTTTAAGTAAGACTAACGTTGGATCTTGCCACATTAATTCTGTAGGAAGGTGGTTTAAGCTATCTTCTAATAATTTTAATTGCCCCTGATGAAATAATGACCAGCCATATTGTTGAATAATTTTATATAATACTTGTGTATCAGTAACTTGTTGAGCGTGATAAATCGCCTCTTGGCAGAACCCTAATTTTAGCCATTCCATTGCCGCACATTGATTGAGTTTTTGCCATTCATCGGGTAATTCTAAACGACAACTTTGAGTTAAATAAGAGGATAAAATAGGGTGAAACTTCCACCAGATACCGCCATCATTACTATCTATTCGCTGAATAAATAGTCCTTGTTTTTCTAATTCATCAAGCTTTTTAGCACTATTTTTATCTTGGGTAATCGCAATTGCTAAGCCCTCATTCATAGAATGTAAAATCGCACAGCGTTGCATAAATTGTTTAAGTTCAGGATCGATATAATGAAAAATTTCTTCATTAAGATAATCCGCAATATGATGTTGATTAAGTTTAGCAAACAGTTTTTGTGGTGTTTTGATAAGATCGGTATTTTGTTTCAAAATAAAACTAATTAATTGTAATCCTGTTGCCCAACCTTCAACTTGTTCACATAAAGTAAATATCGCTTCTTGTGAGAAAGTATCATTTAACTTTAATTCAAGAAATTGTTTTGCTTCTTTATGTGTAAAAGCAAGCTGACTCATATTGATTTCTAATAACTGTTCGTGAATACGTAAGTTAGTAATACTAAGTGGTGGCGTTAAACGAGAAAGAATAATTAAATTCATTGTACTTGGCTGATTTTTTAACCAAAATCGTAACGCATTGTGAATTTCAGTGTTTTCAATATGGTGATAATCATCAATAATTAAACTAAAATTTGTGTCGATGTTATTTAATTTAACCAGTAATTGCGAGAAATAATCAGTTAAGTCATTTTGATAGTTTAAATCATCGGTTTCCATTCCACAGGCTTGTACCAATGCTGCAGTAAAATAGCGAGAAAATTGTTCTGTTTTATTATCACTTTTATCCAACGCATACCAACCAGTATGAGATTGACGCTCTTTCCATTGAGAAATTAGGGTAGTTTTACCATAGCCAGCAGGGGCAATAATAAGTGTTAGTGGATAGCGATGAATGCTATCTAGTTCGGTTAATAACAGTGTCCGTTCAATATTATGATTAGAATGAGTTTGGTTTTGTTTACTTGAAATCAGTTTCGTTGGAATCAATTTTGCTAGTGACTGCATTTTACCTCCATTGTATTAATATTATGACTGCAACAAAATACAGCCACTAAACAAGTATAAATTTTTTTAGCTTACTTCTTTCTTTTAATATTTGGCCAACCAATCATAATAAAGAAAATACCAAAGACTAACATTAGCATACAATACCAAACATAGGGAATAATATCTATCGGAGAAATCGAGCATAATCCCGCCATTACCAATAATTGCCCACCAAATGGCGATAAACCACTAAATGCCGAAGAAAAGAGATCTAAAATTGCCGCAATTCGACTTCTATTTATTCCGATTTCCTTACCGATATTTTTTGCGATAGGACCTGAAACAATGATTGAGATGGTATTATTCGTGGTCGCAATATCTAATAAACTGACAAGCGTTGCGATACTAAATTCACCTGCTCTTACACTTTTTACATTTTTGGTTAAGTGATAAAGTAGGTAATCAATCCCACCTAAATATTTCATCAATGCCACCATACCACCAACTAATACGGCAATTAACGCCATATCTTCCATCCAAACCATTCCAGTATGAATTACTTTAAAACTTTCAAGCAGAGTGAAATCTTGATGAATAACACCAATAATTAAGCCTGATAAAATCCCCAATCCCATTACAGGAATCACGTGCATCCCCACCAAAGAAAGTACGATAATAATTGCATAAGGTAGGATATTCAGTAAATTAAAATCAAGGTGTTCCGTAGCAGCAGTTGTATTTACATCAACAAGCAATAATAAGGCAATATTGATAATAATCGCAGGCAGTACCATTAAGAAATTGACTTTAAATTTCTCTTTCATTGTGACTTCTTGGGTTCGAGTTGCTGCAATGGTGGTGTCCGAAATGAAAGAAAGGTTATCCCCAAACATTGCCCCACCAATTACGAGACCCGCAACTAATGGAATATCAATCCCAATTTTAGTTGCTATACCAATGGCAATCGGTGCCAAAGTTGAAACCGTCCCCATTGACGTTCCCATTGCAAAGCTCAGGATACAAGATACCACGAACAAACCCGGTAAAATAATATTTGAAGGCAAGATACTTAATCCAATATTAACAATTGAGTCAACCGCGTGCATTGAATTTGCCACACTATAAAATGCCCCTGCCAATAGGAAAATAATCACCATTAAAATAAGGGTTTCTTCGCCACCACCTTTACAAAAAATAGCAACTTTTTTAGTGAAAGAAATTTTATGATCTTTATCATTTAAGAAAAAAGCAACTAAACACCCAATAGAAATACCGATCATAATCGGCATTGTTTCAAAACTTCCCGAGATTACCCTAACAAGGATATAAGTGATTAAAAAAGCAAATAAAGGAAATAAGCCTTTAATATTACCTTTATTTAGATTTGTGCCATTTGGCATTGTGTTTTTTCTCCATTGATTAAATTTTATTTAAGACTATGCTTAAATCAAACCGTACAAGATAGTCAAAAATGCTATTAAAATCAAGTTGTGATTGTTTATTTTTCAGCAGGTAAGATCTTGAAATTTATGCCCCCCTCCTAGCCTCCCCCCGCACGCGGAGGGAGGAATTTTTTGCATAAAGAGGGATAATTTTCATCTCCACTTGCGTGAAAGTGCTAAGCTTTCAGATCCTCTCCTCCACTTGCGTGAAAGTGCTAGGCTTTCAGATCCCCTCCTCCGCTTGCGTGAAAGTGCTAGGCTTTCAGATCCCCTCCTCCGCTTGCGTGAAAGTGCTAGGCTTTCAGATCCCCTCCTCCGCTTGCGTGAAAGTGCTAGGCTTTCAGATCCCCTCCTCCGCTTGCGGGGGAGGGCTAGGGAGGGGGAATTATTACGATTAATTTTATAAAATCAATAATTAAAAGTTTACGATTGCCTATTTCCCAACCCAAACAACCATTACTTTGTCTTTATCATACTGACGACTAAATGCAAAATAATTTTGAGTTTCAAGTGTGATATTTTTTCCTTTTCCAACTGCAATATGTTTTTTTCTGAAATGGGTTAATTTTTTCCAATGGTTAAATAATGCTTGATGCTCTGGCTTGGTTAGATCTTCCCAGTTCATATCTGAGCGTGTGCCTTGCAATGGATCTGATCCTGTTGCACCAAATGGACGAGCGGTTTCATCACCATAATAAATTTGTACTGCACCCGGAGAGAGCATTAATAAACTGCCTGCTATTTTTTGTTTGTTTAAATCTTGTTTACTCGCTTTATCAAAAAACAGCTCTGTATCGTGGGAAGAAAGATAACTTAACACATTAAAATCGGTTAATTTGTTGCTCATTAATTGATAGGTTTCTCCAATATTTGCAAAACAATCTAAGGATTTTTGAGCTTCATTTTGGAACTCAAAATTGATCATCGCATCAAAGCCATTTTGATAATAATCATTTTTCATTACACCTAAGCCCCACGCTTCTCCTGTCATCCAAAAATTATTACCAAAATTTTTGTGATTTTTTTGCCATTCTTTTAAAGCTTTTGATGAAGCATTTTTTAAAGCGAGCCACGTACTTTTTTCAACGTGTTTCGCCGTATCAACACGAAAACCGTCAATACCATATTCACGCACCCAATCACTTAACCAAGTAATCAGATAATCACGTACTTTGGCATTGTCTAGCTTTTTAGCATTAGTTTCTTTTTTTGCAAAAAATGCAGGTAATGTTACCGCTTGTTCCGCCTCTGTTTTCAAATCAGGTAATGAGGTAAGTGACATTTGCAGATCATTAAATTTTGCTCCATCATAATCGCCAATATCGGAACGCACCCAAGCCTTTCCCCACCAGTTTTTCCAGCCTTCTTTATGACCAAAATGAATATACTCATTAAATTTATGCCAATTTTCATTGGCTTTTGGCGTCCAATCTGTCCATTTTTTACCAAATGTTTTTTCGGCTTCTTGAGCATCTAAATAAAGTTTACCAAACTTAAACTGTTGCATATCCGCCAACGTTGCATAGCCAGTATGGTTCATTACGATATCAAATAGTACACGAATACCTTTTTTATGAGCTTGATCAACAAATGCTTTTAACTCTTGCTCTGTCCCCATATTAGCATCGAGTTTTGTCCAATCTAGATGATAATAACCGTGATAACCATAGTGTGGAAAATCCCCTTGAGAGCCACCACCAACCCAACCGTGAATTTGCTCTAAGGGTGAGCTGATCCAAATAGTATTGATACCAAGTTCTGATAAATAATCTAATTTTTGGGTTAAGCCTTTGAGATCACCACCGTGAAAAGTACCGATTTCCTGCATTCCATCATTTTTACGTCCATAACTATGATCATTGGCAGTATTGCCATTATAAAAGCGATCCGTCAGTACAAAATAAACAATGGCATTATGCCAATCAAAAGTAGGTTTAATCGTCGAATTAGCAAGTTCTAAAAGTAGTAATCCGTTCGCATTTGGATCGGGTAACATTGTTACTTTCCCCTGCTCTACGGTCGCGACTTGCCCTGAATAGAAATCTCGTATTTTTTCACCATTTTTAAAGGTAGAGGATACATCAATAATCACTGGTTTTTTATTCCAGACAGGGCAGGTTTTTACTATTTTTTTAGGTGGTTCGATAGGTTTAACCGTTACTTTTAATGTAGGAGTTGTCGCTTGCATATTGATAGTGGCGATATATTGCCCTTTTCTAAAAATACGCAAATTTACCTTTTTATCCTTACAAGGAACAAGGGATAAAGCGGTATTTAACTTGATATTTTTTTCAGGCTGATAGCACTTTTTATCAAAATGAAATTGTAGTGGATAATTACCTTTTTCCAAATCTGCTCTAGCTTGAAAAACAGACTTTTGCTGTTTTTCAAAATGAGGAAACAGTGTGTTTTGCCATTGTTCAGCATAGGCAATGCTCGATATAACGGCAGGTAATAATAACCATTTTTTCATTGTGCCACTCCTCGAATATTATTTCTTAGCAGCAACTTTTTTAAGGAATATTTTACGTGGTTGCGTTAATCCTAACTGTTCTGCTTCATTCACTAGGTTCATTGCTTTACTAATATCGTTATTTTTCAATGCACTAAGAACGGCATTATTAAAATATTGTTCAGTGCTGTTTTCTACTTTTTGAGTGCGTTTTGGGGTTGCTTTTTGTTGTTTCCCTACAACCGTTGCTTGTGGTTGTTTGGCTTCAAAAAGTGGACCATTTAACCCAATAAATTGGCTGGTTTGTACACCATCAATTTCAATTTTGATTTTTCCAGAATTAGTATGTTTGACTTGAAGATCATTAATTGCTGGCGGTTGATTACCTTTTGCTTTTGCATAAAGTTTGGCTGGGTGAGTAATAGTGGTTGTTTTTTCTAAATCTTGTTTTGTAGTATAGATCAATAAGTAAAGGTAATCTTGATTTGCTGTTGGGGTTAAACTTAATTGTGCCGTTAATTGAGGTTCATCCAAACCACGAGCCTCAGCAAGTTTAAAGGTTGAAGCAGGATAGGTAACAGATGGATTAAAATTTGCATCAAATACTAACATATTAGGCACAAAAATATGATCGTTATCCACCACTAAACTACTGAGATTTACTTTTATTGTTCCTTGATTAGCAGGAATTTTATAGCCAATAACTGCACTATCAAAACCTGCAATAGAAGAAATAAAATGTTTAACTTGATTTGATGTAATATCTGTCACTTGTTGTTGTGATAAATTCACATTTTGCCAATTAAGATTTTGTAACTTAGTTTGATCTAACTGAGAAGGACTTGCTAATACTGATACAGCAAAAAAGGTTGAAATCAAAAGAGTAATTTTATTTTTCATAATATTTCCTATGGTTTTGTAGTATTTATACAAAATAAGCGGTTAGATCTTATCAATTTTTTGCAAAAAAATGGAAGAATGTAACCGCTTATTATTTACTTAAAGGTGTATTGTGGAAATATTACCACCACGCTTCAAATTGAACACCGTAAACAAATTGGTGATCTTTACCATTTAATTTTTTATCATTTGCTTTTGCATAGGTTCCAAATACACGAATTGCTGGTCTTGCCCAAATGCTGTCACCTGCTTGCCATTGTTGTGCTAAAGTTGTTTTAAATAGGCTATCTTTTTTCCCATCTTTTTGTTGTTTAACACGATCATAACCCAATTCAAGCAATGTACTCATTGTTTTATTCCATTTATACATTGGGCGAATACCTGCTGAATACCAAGTATTACCATTATCATTATCTAGATCTGTTTTTTGATAAATTAAGGTATACATTGTTTCAACTTTATCACTAAACTTAACCACTCCTTGATCAATTAGGCGTAACATTGAACCTTTGTTATCAACTCTTGATCCTTGTGAATGACCAGAGTTCCAAGAAGTCATTGCATCTTTTGCATATTGAATAGTAAATTTATTAAAGCCACCGAAGAAATTACCTTGAGTGTGTTCTGCTGTTAGCATATAACCATTTTTAGTGGCTCCATCAACAAATTTAGCACCATCTTTAGCATGAGCTCTACCATAATCAACACCCAATTCTAATGAACCATTTTCATTGGTCTTGATACCTGCCAAACGTACATCAAAAACATCATTATATACATCAGCTTTTTCAGCACCAAGTACAGCACCGCCACTCTCTGTATTACGAGTTACAGCTAAAGAGAGTTTACCAGCACCTACATCAATATTTTCAACCCCTGCACCCGGACCTGAAATATCCCAGTAGTAGAAGTCATTCATGTGGACATCGTGGCGTTGATAGAAACGTTTACCTGCCCATAAGGTTGCACCCGGTAAGCTATCCGCAAAGTTTTTAAATTGTACATTAACTTCACGAAATGCTGGGCTAGTCGATTCCCAATCAACTTTTTGGCTAGTTTTGTAAGCAAGATTAGAGTCAAAATAAATTGATTTTTCACCATCTTTATATAATTCTTGACCTAATTTAAGCTCCATATAAGTATCTGCTTCATTTCCTAAACGGTATTTAGGAGCAAAAGGGTTATTGGTTACTTGTAATAAAGGTTGTCCACCCCCTCCATTTGTCCAGCCAATACCTGAACGAGCATAACCGTGAAAATCTACCGCAAAAGCAGAACTTGACATAATCGCACCAGAAATAACCGCTGCAAGTAAAGTTTTTTTATTCATAACAGACTCCTTATGATTAAGTAAATAGAATAAAGTTTTTGTTTTTGTGATTACTATGAAAAAATACTTACACCCCAAGCTCTTTAAATAATCGCTTGCAAGCTGTACCATCTTCCTTAAATAGATGGCAACGATTTGGATCAATCCCAATAGCCATTTCATCGTCTTCTGAGACTAATACAATATCATTTTGGCGATAAACAAGGTTTTGTTTAATCGGTGGCATTTCAATATGAATTTGGGTTTCATTACCAAGCTGTTCCACCACTTTTACTTTTCCTTTAATACAAATTTCAGCTTGATCAGAAGGTAATAAATGCTCAGGGCGAAGTCCAAGTGAAAGATTATCACCCACTTTTACTCCTGCACTTTCAACTGGCACCCAGAAATTAAGGTGTGTAGAATCTGGTAATTCAATTTTTACGCCACCTTCACGCACATCAATGACTTTCACAGGTAAGAAATTCATTTTTGGTGAACCAATAAACCCTGCCACAAAGCGATTAGCTGGATAGTGATAAAGCTCTAATGGTTTACCGACTTGTGCCACGCCTCCTGCTTTTAAAACGACAATTTTATCCGCAAGGGTCATCGCTTCAATTTGATCGTGAGTAACGTAAATCATTGTGCGGTTTAAACGTTTGTGGAGCTTTGAAATTTCGACACGCATTTGCACACGTAATGCCGCATCTAAATTAGAAAGTGGTTCATCTAACAAAAACACTTCTGGTTGAGAAACTAAGGTTCGCCCAATCGCCACACGTTGACGTTGTCCCCCTGAAAGCTCTTTTGGTTTACGTTCTAATAAGTGAGCAAGTTGCAAGATTTCAGACACTTGATTAACTCTTTTATCAATATCTGTCTTACTTGCTTTCGCTAATTTCAATCCAAAAGACATATTCTCAGCCACACTTAAATGAGGGTAAAGGGCATAAGATTGAAACACCATACCAATATTACGTTTAGCAGGTGGAATATCATTCATTCTTGTATCACCAATAAATAGATCACCTGTTGTAATATCTTCTAAGCCTGCTATCATACGCAGTAACGTTGATTTTCCACAACCAGAAGGTCCAACGAAAACCACAAATTCGCCTTCTTTTATCTCAAGATTTACATCTTTTGAAATATGGATATCGCCATAAGATTTACTTACATTTACTAATCGAACATCAGCCATTGTATTTATCCTCTCTTTTTTTATTGAAAACTAATATAATAATATTATCTAGGGAAAACATCATACTTGGATAAAAAAAATCATAAAATATAAGCGGTCTTTTTTTGTGCAAATAAAGTATTTTTTTGTGATATAGATCACGAAATTAAATTGTTTTTTTGTGATCACTGTCACAAATATTCGATAATAATGTAAGAAGTATGATCAAGTTCACAAAAAAAATAATAGGGGATGAGAGGGGGGGATGAGGTCTTTTAAATATAATTATTTCATTATACCGCTCGAATTATCTTAGTTTCTTTATATATCAACAAACAAAGAGGAAAATGTTATGAGAAATTTAACAAAAACAGCCCTTGCCGTATTAGCAGGTTTATCTGTGGCACAAGGTGTGTATGCAAAAATGGTTGAAGGTCAAATCAACATTTGGATCAATGCAGATAAAGGTTACAACGGATTAGCCGAAGTGGGTAAAAAGTTTGAAGCGGATACTGGTGTAAAAGTTGTTGTCGAGCATCCTTCTAAATTAGAAGAAGTGTATCCACAAGTTGCCGCTTCTGGTGATGGTCCAGATGTGATTATTTTTGCTCACGACCGTTTTGGTGGCTATGCACAAGCAGGTTTGCTTGCAGAAATTCAACCAAGTGCCGAGTTTAAAGCAAAATTATCTGACATTGGTTGGAAAGCAACAAGCTATAAAGGTAAACAAATTGCTTACCCAATCGCAGTGGAATCTTTATCTTTAATCTATAACAAAGATTTAGTACCAACCGCTCCTAAAACGTGGAAAGAAGTCATTGAGTTAGATAAAAAACTTAAAAAAGACGGTAAATCAGCGATTATGTGGAACTTAGCTGAACCTTACTTCACTTGGCCAATTATCTCTTCACAAGGTGCTTACGCGTTCAAATTAACTGATAAAGGTTATGATGCAAAAGATATTGGCGTGAACAATAAAGCAGCACAAAAAGGGTTACAGTTTGTGGTTGATTTAGTGAAACAAAAAGTCATCAACAAAGATACTGACTATGCCGTTGCAGAAGCGGGCTTTAATAAAGGTCAAACCGCGTTAACAATTAATGGTCCTTGGGCTTGGGCAAATATTGAGAAAAGCGGTATCAACTATGGCGTAGCAGTATTACCTAAATTAAACGGTAAAGCAGGTAAACCATTTGTTGGCGTATTAAGTGCTGGGGTGAATGCAGCAAGTCCAAATAAAGATCTGGTTAAAGAGTTTATGGAAAACTATTTATTAACAGATAGCGGTTTAGAAACCGTAAACAAAGATGTTGCATTAGGTGCGGTGGCATTGAAAAGCTATCAAAAAGTGTTAGCCAAAGATCCACGCATTGCGGCAACAATGGAAAATGCGGAAAATGGTGAAGTAATGCCTAATATCCCTGAAATGAGCCGTTTCTGGTATTCAGAAAAAGCAGCGATTACCAATGCGGTAACAGGTCGTCAAAGTGTTAAAGCAGCACTTGATGAAGCACAAGCGAAAATTGAAAAAGAGTAATTAATTTATTCAAATACTAAAAATTTTGCATAGAACTGTAGAGACGTAGCATGCTACGTCTCTACTCCTCATAATAATAAAAATTTAGGACGAAAATATGCTTACTTCCATTGAAACACCACCAACAAATCTTCAAATTTGGGGAAAACGCCTCTGCATTGGTTTGCTTTATTTATTAGCCTTTTATCTTGTTTTTACCATTTATTTACAAGGTGAGATTATATTTGCACTGCTGGTGTTGGTTGTTTTAACCTCTGGTATTTATGTGTTCAGCAATGGCAGAGCATATCGTTGGCGTTATCTTTACCCAGGTGTATCCGCAATTGGAATTTTTATTATTTTTCCATTATTGATGACCGTTATTATTGCATTTACTAATTATAGTGGTGCAAATAGATTGAGCTTTGAGCAAGTTGTTTCACAATTACAATCACAAAAATTTGCTTTTGGAGAGCGTTTTAATTTTAAATTATTAGCAATCGAAAACAATAAATATCAACTCACACTAAATAACAGCAAATTACAAAAAAATTATCTTTCTGCACCACTTGATCTCACAAAATTACCAAAAGAATTATCCGTCAATGAAGTGGCAAAATTACCAGAAGGTAAAGTTGCACCATTAAAAATTATCATAAAAAATCGTACTAATTTACAAGCGGTTAATGTTGTACTACCATCAAATGAAAGCCTAACAATGAGTTCATTACGCCAATTTACGGAACAGAAGAAGCGGTATGATTTTGATCAAAATTCGCAAATTTTAATCAATAATGAAACAGGCGAAAAATATAAAGCAAATAATGAAATTGGTTTCTTTCAAAAAATTGATGAACAAGGGCAGTTTGTTGAACAGCGTTTAGAACCGGGTTATATCGTTGCGGCAGGTTGGAGTAATTACATTAAAATTTTAACTGATAAAGGTGTACAAGAGCCTTTTGTTAAAATCTTTATTTGGACAGTGATTTTTGCTTTCTTAACTGTTATTTTTACTGTATTTTTAGGAATGATTTTTGCCTCACTGGTGCAGTGGGAACCTCTGAAAGGTAAAGCTGTTTATCGCTTATTGCTAATTTTACCTTATGCCGTACCGGGTTTTATTTCCATTCTGGTATTTAAAGGATTGTTCAACCAAAGTTTTGGGGAAATAAACTTAATTCTTAACCAATTATTTGGTATTCGCCCTGAATGGTTTAATGATCCAACTTTAGCCAAATCAATGCTATTAATTGTAAATACGTGGTTGGGTTACCCTTATATGATGATTGTTTGTATGGGCTTACTCAAAGCCATTCCAAATGATTTGTATGAAGCCTCTGCCATTGACGGTGCGACAATGTGGCAAAATTTTACCAAAATCACAATGCCAATGTTATTAAAACCACTGATGCCATTGATGATCGCCAGTTTTGCCTTCAACTTTAATAACTTTGTACTGATTCAATTATTAACCTTAGGTGGTCCAAATATGGTTGGCACAACCACCCCAGCAGGGCATACTGATTTACTTGTAAGTTATACTTACCGTATCGCCTTTGAAGGTAGCGGATCACAAGACTTTGGCTTAGCAGCGGCAATTGCAGTGATTATCTTCTTACTGGTCAGTATTCTTGCCTTGTTCCAAATTCGTTTAACCAAATTACAGCAAGATTAGGAGGAAGATAAAATGGCAATGGTTCAAGAAAAATCCATAAAAGTACGTTTATTTTCAACACACTTATTTTTAATTTTATTTTGTGCATTAATTTTGTTCCCAATGTTGATGATTATCGGCATTTCATTAAGACCGGGTAATTTAGCACTAGGAGAAATTATTCCTAGTACGATCTCTTTTGAGCATTGGAAGTTGGCATTAGGACTTCCTGTGACACACGCTGATGGAACAGTCACGCCACCTCCTTTTCCTGTTTTATTATGGTTATGGAACTCTGTGAAGGTGGCGACAGTGACCGCTGTTCTAACATTAATTTTTTCCACAACATCAGCTTATGCTTTCGCTCGTTTAAAATTTGCAGGAAAAGGTGTATTGTTACAAGGAATGTTGATTTTTCAAATGTTCCCAGCGGTACTTTCATTAGTGGCATTATATGCGTTATTTGACCGTTTAAGTGATTACATTCCATTCTTAGGATTGAATACGCACGGTGGCGTAATTTTTGCTTATTTAGGTGGAATTGCAATGCACGTTTGGACAATTAAGGGATATTTTGAAACCATTGATGTTTCTTTAGAAGAAGCGGCAGCCTTAGATGGAGCAACCCCTTGGCAGACTTTCCGCTTAATTTTATTGCCATTATCAGTCCCTATTTTAGCGGTGGTGTTTATTTTATCTTTTATTTCTTCTATTATTGAAGTACCCGTTGCCTCATTACTATTACGAGATGTGGACAATTATACTTTAGCAGTGGGTATGCAACAGTATTTAAATCCTCAAAATTATTTATGGGGCGATTTTGCCGCTGCTGCTATTCTTTCTGCTATTCCAATTACCTTAGTCTTTATTTTGGCACAACGTTGGTTAGTGGGTGGTTTAACATCTGGTGGTGTAAAAGGTTAGGAGAATAAAAATGATAAAACAACAACACCCATATATTTACCCTTATTTTATTGATGAAAAAGGAGAGCGTAGTTATTCAACGCCAGAAGTGTATCAACGCATTGCCAACTTGTTGGGTGAGCCACAATCTCAACGGGCAGTACCTTTTGTAAAAGTAGTCAAACAAAATCAAGCGGTCACTTTTGATCTTAATTTTACTAAAAATGAAAAAGTGGACGACTATTGGCAACTGACATTAGAAAATGGCGAAACACGTTCAGGTTATATTTTTAATTATTCAGTCAATTTGCCGAGAAATCTTCCATTGGGCTATCACGTTTTAACTATTAAAGCGGAAAAGCAGACCTTTGAATGTCAAATTATCGTTACCCCAGAAAAAGCCTTTCAACCAGTTGAATTGCAACAGGGTAAAAAACTGTGGGGATCGATTTTACAGCTTTATACTTTACGCTCAAAAGAGAACTGGGGAATCGGTGATTTTGGGGATCTGCAACAATTTTTAACGAAAATCGCACAACAAGGTGGCGATTTTGTGGGCTTAAATCCTATTCATTCTTTATTCCCTGCAAACCCTGAAAGTGCCAGCCCTTATAGTCCTTCTTCTCGTTTATGGCAAAATATTATCTATATTGACGTAAACAAAGTGACCGCTTTTCAACAAAGTAAAAAAGCACAAAGTTGGTTTAATTCACAAGAAATTCAGCAACAGTTGGCAGATGTCAGAAATGCCGATTATGTAGATTACACAAAAGTTATACAGCTAAAATTACAAGGCTTAAAACTCGCTTTTGAAACTTTTAAAACCCAAAATCAAGCTGATTTTGAAGGCTTTATTCAACAAAATGGTGAAAATTTGCTTATTCAAGCGACCTTTGATGCACTTCATCAATACCGTTGTGAACAATTAGAAAATCAATGGGGCTGGGATTCTTGGGACAGCGAATATCACGATTATCATTCCCCAGCGGTTGCAAAATTTAAACAAGAACACCCCGATTTAGTACGTTTTTATATGTGGCTACAATTTATCGCCCAACAGCAATTAGCTGAGTGCGATAAATTAGCGAAAAAATTAAAAATGCCGATAGGTTTTTACCGTGATTTAGCGGTGGGCGTTTCAGCCAATGGTGCAGAAACGTGGGCAGATAAAGCACTTTATGTATTAGATGCCTCTGTTGGTGCACCGCCTGATATTATGGCACCACAAGGACAAAATTGGGGATTATCACCAATGCACCCAGATGTGCTACAACAACGTGGTTATCAGCCTTTTATTGATTTATTGCGTGCCAATATGCAACATTGTGGCGCATTGCGAATTGACCATATTTTAGGTTTTGCACGTTTATGGTGGGCAACCAAAGGTGTACCAGCCAAAGACGGGGCTTATGTACGTTATCCACTAGACGATTTACTGGGAATTCTAGCCCTTGAAAGCCAACGTCATCAGTGTTTAATTATTGCCGAAGCATTGGGGATTGTACCTGATGGAATGCTTGAAGCCTTAGAACAAAAAGGCATTTTGGCGTATAACATTTTCTATTTTGAATTTGATGAAAATGGTAGCAAGCGATTACAAGATTACCCTTATCAAGCAATGACAACCCTAAGCACTCACGATTTGCCAACAGTAAAAGGTTACTGGCAAGATTATGATTTTGAATTAGGCGAAAAATTTGGGATCTATCCGAATGAAGATCTACTTAAACAACTAAGAAAAGATCGTGTAGTTGCGAAGCAAAAAATCCGTCACGCTGTAGAAACAAGCGGTCACATTTTAGAAGAAACTTGCAAAAATGTGAGCCAAAATTTCACACATCAATTACAACATTATGTGGCGGATACCAACAGTGCGTTATTTGGTACACAACCTGAAGATTGGTTGAATATGCTTGAACCAGTGAATATTCCAGGGACGAGTGATGAATACCCAAACTGGCGTCGGAAATTGAGTAGAACGATAGATGAAATTTTTGCTGATGAAAAGGTAATTTCTCTGTTAAATAAAATAGATAGTACTCGTCAGTAATGGGGTAAGATTGTATTTCGAAATTCATTACCCCCCCTCCTAGCCTCCCCCCGCAAGCGGAGGGAGGAATAATAGACTAAAAAAGAAGAAAGTTTAACTCGTGACCTAGCCTCCCCCCGCAAGTGGAGGGAGGAATAATAGTGAAGAAAGCCCTTATGATGTGCTGAGTGCCTAGCCTCCCCCCGCCACAAGCGGAGGGAGGAATAATAATATACACCGCAACTCCCCTCCTCCGCTTGCGGGGGAGGGCTAGGGTGGGGGGTAAAAACATACCGTACCCCATATCAATAATAATCTTTCTACATACAATTTATTACAATAATGACGAAATTCAGGTAAAATTGAGGAAATTTTATTTAATAAATAATAAAAATGGCAAATAAAACACAGTTTCCTCCTTTTCAAATGCAATTTTTACACCCCAAATATTGGGGACTATGGCTTGGATTAGGTTTTTTTCACCTAATCTTATTGCTTCCTTATCCTATTTTATTAAAAATCGGTAAAGGACTAAGTGCTATTTTCAAAATTGCAAAATTCGGAAAATATCGTACCGCTATTGCAAAACGTAACCTTGAACTTTGCTTTCCTAATTACTCAAAACAAAAAATCGAACAGCTTGTTGAAAAAAATATTGAATCTGTCGGAATGGCTATCATTGAAACAGGAATGGCGTGGTTTTGGTCGGATAAACGGATTCTAAAATGGTCAAAATTTGAAGGAATAGAACACCTTAAACAAGCTGAAAAAGATCAAAAAGGGATTATTTTAGTTGGCGTACATTTTTTAACCTTAGAGTTAGGAGCAAGAATTATGGGATTACACCATCAAGGTATTGGTGTTTATCGCCCTAATGATAATCCTTTGCTTGATTGGATTCAATTTCGTGGACGAGTGCGTTCTAATAAAGCAATGTTAAACCGCAATGACTTACGAGGAATGATTAAAGCACTGCGTCAAGGAGAGATGATTTGGTATGCACCTGATCACGACTATGGTAGAAAGTCTAGCGTATTTGTTCCTTTCTTCAACGTAAAAAAAACAGCAACAACGACTGGTACGAGAATGTTACTACGTTCTGCTCCCAACGCTGTTGTTATTCCATTTTCACCTATTCGTAATACTGATGGAACAGGTTATACATTAACGGTCAGCCCCCCTGTCGATTTCAGTCACTGTACAGATGATATTGACACAGCTACCTTAATGAATAAGGTGGTAGAAAAAGAAATAATGAATGCTCCTGAACAGTATATGTGGCTACATAGACGCTTTAAAACTCGTCCAAATGAAGAAGATCCGAGTTTGTATAAAGGGTAAAATAAGCGGTATGATTTTGTGAAAAATTTGCAAAAATAAAAAAGTCCGACAATGCTCGGACTTTTTTTATTATGAAGTATCAATCTTCTTTAAGCACCAAACATTGCTGAAATTGACTCTTCATTGCTAATACGACGAATCGCTTCTGCAAGCATTCCTGATAAAGTTAATTGTCTTACTTTACCCAAAGCAAGGATTTCTGGTGTTAAACCAATAGTATCCGTCACCACAATTTCATCTAATGCAGGATTACTTAAATTCTTAACTGCATTACCAGATAGAACAGGGTGTGTTGCATAAGCAAATACTCGTCTTGCCCCACGTTCTTTTAAGGCTTCCGCCGCTTTACCTAATGTGCCACCAGTATCAATCATATCATCAACCAAAATACAATCACGATCGTTAACATCACCAATAATATGCATAACCTGTGCGACATTTGCTTTTGGACGACGCTTATCAATAATCGCCATATCAGTATCATTTAACAGTTTTGCTACTGCTCTGGCACGTACCACACCGCCAATATCAGGAGAGACGACAATTGGATTAACTAAGTCATTTTTCTTTAAAATGTCATCAATTAATACTGGTGAACCAAATACGTTATCTACTGGCACATCAAAGAAACCTTGAATTTGCTCTGCGTGTAGGTCACAAGTTAACACTCGATCGACGCCTACACTTGAAAGAAAGTCTGCCACTACTTTTGCGGTAATTGGAACACGCGCTGAACGTACGCGACGATCTTGTCTTGCATAACCAAAATAAGGGATAACTGCGGTAATACGACCTGCGGATGCACGGCGAAGGGCATCAATCATTACCACTAATTCCATTAAATTATCATTAGTTGGTGCACAAGTGGATTGAACAATAAAAATATCTCCACCACGTACATTTTCATTAATTTGTACTTGAATTTCACCATCACTGAAACGGCTAACCGTTGCATTTCCTAGCGAAGTATAAAGACGGTTTGCAATTCGGTTTGCAAGTTCAGGAACCGCATTCCCTGCGAAAATTTGAAGATCGGACATTGTGTAAGAACCTCTAGTAGTTTAAAAAAATAAATTCAGTTTTTGATGCAAAGGAGAGATGTTTTTCCCCCTTGCAATAAAGCCAGTCACTCCTTCTGGCTTTAATAAAAAGACTTTCTCTGCTGCTTCTTTTGTATCAAATTCAGCGAAAATACAAGCACCTGTACCTGTAAGCCTAGTCGGGGCATATTGTACCAACCAGTTAATAAGATATTCAACCTCTGAATAGTGATCTTTAACAACTTTTTCGCAATCGTTTTCCCATTTTTTTATTAATAATTGATCTAACGTAAATTTTGGGGTATTTCTTGGAAGATTAGGATTACTAAAAATTGTTTTAGTCGAAATGTGTACATCTGGTTTTAAAACTAAATACCACTTTTGTTGGGGTTCACAAAAAGTTAATCGCTCCCCTACTCCTTCAGCAAAAGCTGCTCGCCCTTGCACAAAAATGGGTACATCAGCACCTAAAGTCAAACCTAAATCAGCTAATTCTTGTAATGAAAGCCCTAATTTCCATAAATAGTTTAAACCCACTAAGACTGTTGCTGCATTGGATGAGCCTCCCCCCAATCCTCCACCCATTGGTAACCTTTTAGTAACAGTCATTCTTGCACCCAATTTAGGATTATTGTAAGCGGGATGATTTTGTAATAATTTTGCCGCTTTATAAATTAAATTTTGCTCAGTAGGGACATTTTCAATTTCATTTAGTAATTCAATTTTACCCTCTTGAGTAACCTCTATCTCAATCTCATCACCAAAATCTAAAAATTGGAAAAGGGTTTGTAACTCGTGGTAGCAATCAGGTCGTTGACCATTAATATATAAAAATAAATTTAGCTTGGCGGGGCTTGGTAAAATCATCTTAATATTTCCAGTTATCTATACGAATTTTTAAGGTTTGTTGACTGTTTTGTAGAATGATTAATTTAGGTAAATTCGGTTGTTTATCTTCGTGATATGCCACATAACTCACTTGCCAACGTTGCCCATTCAACGCATAGTTAAATTGAGATAACTGACGTTTTTCATTCACAATATAATCAGAAGTGGCACTTGGTAAGCCTTTTAACCAATCACCAAATTGTTCAATGGGAAAACTAAATCCTACCATATTTTTAATAAGTTGATTTGTATCCTTGCCTGTTCGTGTTCGACCCTTATTATCTGAAATTGTCAGACCTTGTGGGTGACGATTGAGAGAGAGAGATTGACTGGATAAACTTGAAGAAAGAATAAAATTAAAATGTTGAGTATCTTGATATTTCCAATTAAATAAAGAAGAAAAACGTTCTTTCGGCTGTGTTGAAATATACCCAAATTGTCCTTTGGTTTGGTATGATTTTATTTTTTTAAGTTGAGTTAGTTGTGCCTTCCATTGAGAATCGGAATGTGAAATTGTGACTTTATTTTTAACCTGCGTAGGCGCATCTAATATTGATGTACAAGCAGAAATAATCCAAATACTACTAATTAAACTTAACTTTAAAATTGATTGAATATTCATTATTTTTCTAAACAAATGAGAATAACTATAATAATAACAGATTTTTATTTAAAGATCAGCGGTAACATTTTTATAAAATTATGCAAAATACAACGTTCTATCAACCATACGCTGAATTATTATGCTAAATAGCAAAAATTATTGTTGTATGATTAAGATTACTTCTGCATAATGCCTCCGCTTTTAACTTTTAACTAATGGAGTAAACAAATGAAAAAAGCATTTTTAATTACAGCGTTATCTTTAAGTCTAACTGCACCTGTAGTTGCACAACAAGGAATTTATGTGCAAGGTGATTTAGGTTATTCATCAATTAAAATAAAATCTGGTGATTACAAAGAAAAATCAAAAGGTTTATCACCTCGTCTTAGTCTTGGTTATAACTTTGGTGATGTTCGTGTAGCGTTAGACTATACACATTACAAAAATAAAACGGCCTCTGAAAAATTAGATAATAATAGAATGGATAAACTTACTCAAAAATTTAATAGTTTTGGTGTATCTGCTATCTATGACTTTGCTCTTGATCTACCAGTAACACCTTATATCGGTGCAAGAATTTCGTCAAATCATTGGAAATTGATTTCTAAAGAGAGCAATACACGTAACCAAAATATCAATATTTACAAATATAGTAAATCGAAAGTTGGTTTAGGTCTTTTAGTTGGTACAAGTTACAACTTAATGCCAAATTTAGATCTTGATGTAGGTTATCATTACAACTATTGGGGTAAATTTAAAACAGAGAATAGTAAGGTAAAAATTAATAGCCACGAGTTTTCAACAGGTTTACGCTATACTTTCTAATTTTAGTTATTATCACTAATCTAATATTATCGTCATCATATATGGGAATATTAAATTTAATATTTCCATAAATATACGTTTTCAAACTAATTTCAATATTACTCATTGATTTTTTATCATATTACTTTAAAATTAGCTATTCCGTGTCATAGCTGAATTAGAGATCGGCTATTGATGAATTTTAACTTACTTATTTTAGGAGTAAAAATATGTCTCTAAGTGCAGAAGCAAAAGCAAAAATCGTTGCTGAATTTGGTCGTGATGAAAAAGATACTGGTTCATCTGAAGTTCAAATCGCTCTTTTAACTGCTCAAATTAACCATTTACAAAATCACTTTAAAGAACACAAAAAAGACCATCACGGTCGTCGTGGTCTATTGAAAATGGTTTCACGTCGTCGTAAACTTTTAGATTACTTAAAACGTACGGATCTAAATCGTTATGCAGACACTATCGCACGTTTAGGTTTACGTCGTTAATTTCAAAACTTAATACGAAGCGAGCGGTTAAATGCTCGCTTTTTTTCTATGTATTTTCTATATATTGGGAGTTTAATTTATGAAAAAGTGGATTTTAATCGGCTTAGTCGTTATCACTGTTTTGGGTGGTTTTACCTTAAAAAATAGTTATAACGGTTTAGTTACAGCAGAAGAAGATATCAATTCTGTTTGGGGAAATGTGGAGTCAGCTTATCAACGCCGTGCAGACTTAATTCCTAATTTAGTGAATACCGTCAAAGGGCAAGCTAATTTTGAAAAAGAGACCTTAAGTGCAGTGATTGAAGCTCGTGCGAAAGCAACGCAAACTACTATCGACCCAAGCAAAGCAACACCAGAGCAGATGGAAAAATTCCAACAAGCTCAACAAGGCGTAAACTCAGCATTAGCTCGTTTATTAGTTAGTGTAGAAAGATACCCTGAATTAAAAGCACACGAAGGATTTTTAAATTTACAAGCTCAACTTGAAGGTACGGAAAACCGAATTAATGTTGAACGTAATAACTTTAATAATGCCGTAAAAGAATATAATAAAAAAGTACGTCAATTCCCAACTAAATTGTTTGCAGCTTTATTTGGTTTTCAATCAAAACCACAATTTAAAGCAAGTGCAGGTGTGGAAAATGCACCAACAGTAAACTTTAATTAAAATGATTGACTTAGCAAGCGGTAAGATCTGATGAAAAATTTGCAAATTTTTGTAAACATCTAACCGCTTGATGTCATTTATACCAATGGTAACACGATGAAACTCTTTTCTTTTTTTAGTAAAAAATTACCTGTTGATACACAACAAATTGAACAAGCCATTGCTCATTTAGAACAACACACCTCCGCTGAATTACGGGTTGTGGTGGAACGTAAAGCGAAAACCCATTCTGCGATTGAGCGTGCTGAACAACTGTTTAATGAATTAGAAATGTATCAAACGGCACAACACAATGCGGTGTTAATCTATTTATCTTTTAAACCGCATTATGTGGCAGTAATTGGTGATAAAGGTATTCATCAGAAAGTCGGTGATGAGTTTTGGCAAGCAGTGTATGATGCAATGAAACAGCAATGTCAACGCGGTAACTTTACCCAAGCAATTTGCAATGGGATTAAAGAAGTGGAAACTCAACTCATAAAATATTACCCAATTCAAACTGATGATATTGATGAACTTTCAAATGAGGTCATTATAAAATGATAAAGCGTATTTTATTACATATTGGCATTATCTTTGCTCTTTTTATCAGTTTATCTGCTCAAGCAAATTACCCTGATGTGCCTAAACCTTTTCAATATGTCTCTGATTACACCAAAACATTAACCCAACCGGAACAACAACAATTAGAAACTGCCCTTGTCGATTATGGTCAAAAAACCAGTTCACAAATTGCAGTCGTGATTATTCCTTCCACTGAGGGAGAAGACGTTTCTAGTTATAGCTTTAATTTATTTAATAAATGGGGAATTGGACGCCAAAAAGAAAATAATGGCGTATTATTACTGATTGCCAAAAATGATCATAAACTTTTTATTGCAACAGGTAGAGGCTTAGAAGGTGCTTTGCCTGATGCTATTGCTTCGACTATTATTCGCCATAATATTGTTCCCTTTTTTAAACAGAACAAATATGCAGAAGGTATTGCAAGTGGCTTATCTGCCATTATTCAAGCTACAAAGGGAGAATATAAACCACTAGAATCAGAAAAAGAGAAAGCCGATCCTTTTGATGGTTTCTTTATTTTTTTAGGCGTTGCATTCCTATTATTTGTTATTTTTAATAGTATTGGACGTAAAAATCACTATGTAAGTCCAAGCTCACTAGGGGGTATTGGCTCAATGTCTCATCATTCTGGTAGATTTGGTGGAGGCAACAGTGGTTTTGGAAGTGGAGGCTTTGGCGGAGGCGGTGGCTTCGGCGGAGGAAGTTCTGGTGGCGGTGGTGCTGGCGGAAGTTGGTAATACTAGAAAAAGAGGAAAGAAAAGATGTATAATGATACTCAGCTTGAGTTAACCCACGAACAACAGCAACAAGCAGTTGAAAAAATTCAACAACTCGTACAGCAAGGAATGGCACACGGAGAAGCAATTAATCTCGTTGCAAAACAGTTACGTGAACAATCTAGCAAACAAATTTAACTCTATAATGGAAATCACTATGAAAAAATTAAACTTAGCAACACTCATTACTGGTCTTATTTTACTATTTAGTACTCAAACAAGTTTTGCAGAACCGAACGTAAAAATACACATTGATAATTCTTCAGAAACAAATACTATTTCTATTTCAAAGAAAAAGACTCGTTTATGTTGGGATATCAGTGATCTTGAAGCTAATACTCAGTATGACATTGTAGAGGAATTTACCTCTCCTCCAAATGGCTATTTTGATAATGGAACCAGTACAACAGTAACAAATAGTAATAAAACAAAACACACTCTTCTTTCAAAAAAAGAAAGCTCTCAAGATGGTTTTATCAGTAATAACTGTTGGTATTTTTCAAAAGAAGACCCTTTAGGGGACTATACTTTAACAATAAAAGTAAATGGTATGCCATATTCCAATTTTCCATTTAAACTAACAAAATAATTAAAATATATTGAGGTAATAATGTCACAATTTTCTTCTATTTCTGATGTGTTATCAGAAAAAATTACCGTTGGTAAAACAATTACTGTTCGTGGTTGGGTACGTACTCGCCGTGATTCTAAAGCAGGATTATCTTTCCTTGCGGTCTATGATGGGTCTTGTTTTGATCCTATTCAGGCTATCGTTAATAACGATATTGAAAATTATCAACAAGAAGTATTAAAACTTACCGCAGGTTGCTCTGTCGAGGTAACTGGGACGGTTGTTGAATCACCTGCAAAAGGGCAAGCTGTCGAACTTCACGCAACACAAGTTAAAGTGGTGGGTTGGGTTGAAGATCCTGATACTTACCCAATGGCAGCAAAACGTCACTCTATGGAGTATTTACGTGAAGTTGCCCACTTACGCCCTCGTACAAATTTAATTGGTGCGGTGACTCGTGTTCGCCACTGTTTGGCGCAAGCCATTCACCGCTTCTTCCACGAAGAAGGGTTTTATTGGGTAGCAACACCATTAATCACAGCGTCTGACACCGAAGGTGCGGGCGAAATGTTCCGTGTTTCTACCTTAGACTTAGAAAACTTACCTCGTACAGAAAAAGGTGAGATTGACTTTAATGAAGATTTTTTTGGTAAAGAAGCATTTTTAACGGTATCTGGTCAATTAAATGCTGAAACCTATGCTTGTGCATTAAGTAAAGTATATACTTTTGGTCCAACATTCCGTGCGGAAAACTCAAATACCACACGTCATCTCGCTGAATTTTGGATGGTGGAACCTGAAGTGGCTTTTGCTAATTTAGCAGACAATGCAGCCCTTGCAGAAAGAATGTTGAAATATGTATTTAACGCCGTTTTAACAGAACGTGCTGATGATTTACAATTCTTCGCTAAACACATTGATAAAAGCGTTATTGAACGTTTAGAAAGTTTTGTCAATTCTGATTTTGCTCAAATTGATTACACTGATGCGATTGATGTATTATTAAAATCAGGCAAAAAATTTGAATTTGCCGTTGAATGGGGAATTGACCTTTCATCAGAACACGAACGCTATTTAGCAGAAGAACACTTTAAATCGCCAGTGGTGGTGAAAAACTATCCAAAAGATATTAAAGCTTTCTATATGCGTTTAAATGATGACGGTAAAACCGTTGCTGCAATGGATGTTTTAGCACCTGGAATTGGCGAGATCATCGGTGGTTCACAACGTGAAGAACGTTTAGAGGTGTTAGATGCACGTATGGAAGAAATGGGATTAAACCCTGAAGATTACTGGTGGTACCGTGATTTACGTAAATACGGTTCAGTACCTCATTCAGGATTTGGATTAGGGTTTGAACGTTTGATTGTTTATGTAACAGGTTTACAAAATATTCGTGATGTTATCCCATTCCCACGTGCACCACGAAATGCGAATTTTTAATTAAAAGTCACCACTTGGTTGGATTTATAATAATTTACTCCCTCATCATTCTATTAGAAAGATGAGGGATTTTTTTATTTCGCTACTTCTTCCCACACTTGGTTTAATAGGTTAACCACTATTTGGTATTCATTAATTTTTGATTTAAATGCCTGTTGATTAAATTTGGTTAGCACCAGATAATAATCAAAAAAATAATTTTTCTGTTCTATTGTAAGCTCATTAGCATTGAAAAAAAGAGCGATATCCAACGCAGGATCTGAAACAGCGGCATATTCCCAATCAATTAAAAATAATTGACCATCATTTTCTATAAAATTACCTAAATGTAAATCGTGATGACAGATACTCTTTGCAAAAGGTTTGATCGGTTTTAATATAGAGATATCAATACATTGCTTTTGTTGTAAAGTAAGTTGTTTGTATAAAAAATGACAACGCTCTACAATATCAAAATTTGCAAATTTTTGTAAAAATCGTACCGCTTGTGGATCATTAAATTGATGTAACTTAGCAAGATGCTGTGCTAATTGAGAGAGTAAGGGGAGCGTAAATTGAGTAACTTCTGCACCTTGAATATAGCTTAATATAGTGAAGTGTTGATTATGGTAAAGCACGTTAGGGGCAATATTAAGCGGTGTGATAGTATTTAAAATTTGCCATTCTAATCCATAATTAATCCCTAAGTTTGTTGCCCGTTCACTTTGTTGATGAAGAATATAACACTCGCCATTCTCCAGCTCAATTATTTGACTACAAGCGGTTAGATTTGCAGAATTTTTTACAAATGTGACCGCTTGTTTAAAATAGTTTTCAAGCCAATTTTCTAGGTTCATTTAAATTAGTTTTTACGTATATAAATACGATAATAATAACTTTGCTGTGTTGGTTTATTTAGCTCAATCTGTTGTTTTTGGGAAGGCTTTAACGCTAAATTATGCCATTCATCTGTTCCAACTTGGGTTGTACCTCGTTGACTATACCAAAACAATTTATAAGCTAAATTCACTTCTTTAGTTGAGCTATTTTTTATAGCCAAATACTCTACTTCTGCATCTACATCAAGCTGTGAGGCAATATTCTCTGCAATATTAACTAATGGTCGATTGGTTGCCACACCTAGTGAATCGGTATGTTTACTAATACAACCACTTAACACTATCAAAGACGTGAATATGGTGACTATTTTGAATAAGATTGCTTTTTTCACTGAATTTTACCTATTTTTTAAACCATTTTTCCCAGTTGCTCACCACCAATAAGATGTAAATGAATATGAAACACTTCTTGTCCGCCGTGTTTATTACAATTCATTACTAAGCGATAACCCTCTTCTGCAATTCCTTCTTCTTTGGCAATTTTTGCAGCTACCGTCATTAAGCGTCCTAGTACCAACTCATCTTCTGTAGTCACGTGATTGACTGTTGGAATAAATTTGTTAGGAATAATTAAAATATGAGTTTTAGCTTGAGGAGAAATATCTCTAAAAGCCGTGACTAACTCATCTTGATAGACGATATCTGCTGGAATTTCTTTGCTAATGATTTTACTAAAAATTGTTTCTGGATACTGTTTTTCCATTTTATTTTCCTTACTTTGCTTGTTCAAACTGAGATAAATTTCTTAATGCTTCAATTCGTTTTTCTAATGGTGGGTGGCTACTAAATAATTCTTTGCTTGTTACATTAATCATAAAAGCAGACAATGAACCTTGCATTTCTTGTGGTTCGTGAATAGATTGTAACCGTTGCAATGCTGCAATCATTTTTTCTTTCCCAACTAAACTGGCTGAACCTGCATCTGCTCTAAATTCACGATAACGTGAAAACCACATTGCAATCATACTCGCTAATATACCTAATGCAAATTCTAATACCATTGAAACAAGAAAATACATACCTGTACTACGGCTTTGCCCATTTTCTCCTCGAGAAATCACACTCGCAATCACTCTAGAGATAAAAATCACAAAAGTATTTAACACACCTTGTAATAAAGTCATTGTCACCATATCACCATTGGCAATATGCGATACCTCGTGAGCAATCACCGCCTCTGCTTCCTCTTGTGTCATTGTATTAAGTAACCCTGTACTTACTGCAACAAGTGACCCTTTTTTAGTTGCCCCAGTTGCAAAAGCATTCACATCGGCAGAATGATAAATAGCAACATCAACCATTGGAATACCTGCTTGCTCTGTTTGACGTTGTACGGTATCCATTAACCACTGCTCTGCATTGTTGCGAGGGGTTTGAATAATTTCCGCTCCCACAGAACGCAGTGCCATTGTTTTGGATAAAAATAACGAAATAATAGAACCCGCAAATCCAAACATTGTTGCCATTAATAACAAGCCAGTTAAACTGCTACGCTCAATTCCTGTTAAACTTAAAATAATTCCTAAAACAATCATTACACCCATATTGGTTGCTAGGAATAAAAACATTCTCATCATAACTTAATCTCCAACTCTATTTTAAATATATCAATAATAAAACCCTAATATGGGGGGCTTTTCTGTTATTTCAATAAAATGAATACAATAACCCTAGCGGTAAGATAAAACACAAAATTTGCAAATTTTTCTTTTTATCTTACCGCTTGTTTTACTCTTCATTCGCAAATTTTTTCATAATTTCACTCATTTGTTGACAATTTTTTTTAAAATGACGACATTGAGGACAAATAACTAAATGAGCCATCACTCCACACTTTTCATTGAATTTTAATTTTCTTTCGCGGGATTGTGAAACTAATTGCGTGACTTGTAAACATTTCATTTTTAATCCTCCAATTTTAACTTTCTAGACAAACAATGCTGTAATTGTAATCTGGCACGATATAACAAAATATGTAAATTACTCGTTGTGATTTTAACGGTTTCACAAATTTCTTTTGATGGAAAGTCTAAATACTCCCTCATCATAAAGACCTGAGCTTGCTTGGCAGGTAAATAAGTTAAACAGGCTTCAAAAATCAACCAAAATTCTTTTGAGTAAATTTTATCTTCATTATCTTGCCACGACGTTTGGCTATATTGTGGTTTCCAGTGATCTTTTTGATCAAAAAATGTATTTTCATTCTCTTCTGTGATTAAATCACTTTCTAGCACTAAGCGATCTTTTTGACGCAGATAATCAATAATCTTATTTTTTAAAATTGCAAAGATCCATGTCTTAAGTGCTGCTTGACGTTTAAAGTGAGTAATATTATTTAAAGCACCTAATAATGCCTCTTGAACCATATCTTCTGCAATATCACTATTGTTAAGTTGTAAGTAAGCAAATTTTAACATCTGCTCTCGAATTTCGTTTAATTGCTGATCAGAAAAGGAATTATTGATTGCATTATTTATCACTATTTTTACTTCCTTAAAAAATATAAAAAAATGTGTAAGCATTTTGTGATTACTACGACTAACATTATAAAGGATAAAAACTTTTAAGCAGAAATTATTTTTAAATAAAAGGATACTCAATGAAATTAAGCTATTTATTATTCATTCCTTTAACGCTATTATCGTTAAAGGTAACCGCAAATAATGAAAACGAAAAAACAATGGAGCATACAATGATGACGCAAACACAAACGGAAAATCTACAACAGATTTACTTAGCAGGTGGCTGTTTTTGGGGTATTGAAGCCTATATGGAAAAAATATATGGTGTAAAAGATGCGGTTTCAGGCTATGCAAATGGCAAAACATCTCAGACTAACTACCAGCTTATTGGAAAAACCGATCACGCTGAAACGGTAAAAGTCACTTATGATGCTAATAAAATTTCGTTAGAAAAATTATTGAAATACTATTTTCAAGTTATCGATCCAACAAGCGTAAATAAACAAGGCAACGATCGTGGCAGACAGTATCGCACTGGCGTTTACTACCAAAATGAGATGGATAAAGCCGTTGTGTTAAACGTGATTGAGCAACAACAGAAAAAATATCAAGATAAAATTCAAGTAGAAGTTGAGCCGTTAAAAAATTATGTATTAGCGGAAGACTATCATCAGGATTATTTAGCAAAAAATCCGAATGGTTATTGCCATATTGATCTAGAGAAAGCGAATAAGGTCATCATTGATCCAAATGATTATCCAAAGCCAAGCGATAAAGAACTCAAAGCAAAATTAACACCGTTACAATACAGTGTTACCCAAAAGAAAAACACAGAGCATTCGTTCAGTAATGAATATTGGGATAATTTTAAAGACGGTATTTATGTCGATGTAACCACTGGCGAACCGTTATTTTCATCAATGGATAAATTTGAATCGGGCTGTGGTTGGCCAAGTTTTACCAAGCCAATCGATAAAGATGTCGTAAATTATGATGACGATACCAGCTTTAATATGGTCAGAACCGAAGTTTTAAGCCGTAGCGGTCAAGCACACTTAGGGCACGTTTTTGATGATGGACCAAAAGACAAAGGTGGCTTACGCTATTGCATTAACAGTGCCGCAATTAAATTTATTCCATTAGAACAAATGGAAGCCGAAGGATATGGCTATTTAATCAACCAAATAACAGGACAAGCAAAATAAAATGATTGAACAACAATTAGTAATTAGTAGTGTATTTTTAGCGGGGCTCGCCTCTTTTTTATCGCCGTGTATTTTTCCGATTATGCCGATCTATTTTGGTATTTTAAGTAAAGGGGGCAAAAAAATCCTCAATACATTTCTATTTATTTTAGGCTTATCTGTTACTTTTATTGGACTCGGATTTAGTTTTAGTTTTTTAGGTGACCTGCTCTTTAATGATACCACTCGTGTTGTCGCAGGGGTAATCGTCATTATTCTTGGTATTCATCAATTAGATATCATTAAATTCGGCTTTTTAGAAAGAACCAAAACCGTAGAAATTAAAACCTCAGGCAAAAGTGCCTCGATTGAAGCCTTTATTTTAGGACTAACATTTAGCTTAGGTTGGACACCCTGTATCGGTCCCATTCTAGCTTCAGTATTAGCTCTATCAAGCCAAGATAGTTCGGCATTTTATGGAGTAACAATGATGTTTGTATATGTACTTGGACTTGCCACACCTTTTGTGATTTTCTCATTCTTCTCAGAAGAATTATTGAAAAAAGCCAAAGTATTAAATAATCATCTTGGTAAATTCAAAATTTTTGGTGGCGTACTGATTATCTTAATGGGTATTTTGCTGATTACGAATAACTTAAATATCTTTATGTAAGGAACAAAAAATGAAAAAATATTTTTCTATATTGCTGGCACTATTCTCAATCACTGCCAATGCACAAATAAGCTTAGCGGATATTCCACTTAAAGATTTGAATAATCAGCCTATTTCTCTTAATCAATATAAGGGTAAAGACGTTTATGTGAAAGTTTGGGCATCGTGGTGTCCATTCTGTTTAGCTGGATTAGCTGATATTGATAAATTAAGTGCAGAAAAAGGCAAAAATTTTGAAGTAATTACCCTTGTTTCGCCAACTCACAGAGGTGAAAAATCAACGGAAGATTTTATTCGCTGGTATAACGGATTAGATTACAAAAATATCACTGTACTGCTTGATGAACAAGGAGAAATTATTAAACGAGCCAGAATTCGTGGTTATCCTTCAAGTATCATTTTAGATAAAGAGCTTAACATCAAAAAATCTCAAGCTGGGCATTTAACTAATGAACAAATTGAACAGCTCTTTCAATAGTCCTAGTGATATATTTTGATAAAAATTGTGTAAAGACATAGCCTAATGCTATGTCTTTACCCTCATACTTACTCACTTAAATTTGACATTGCTGTAGTACTAAAGCCTGCATCAACGTGTAAAATTTCGCCAGTTACACCAGAGGCTAAATCAGAGCATAAAAATGCAGCTGAATTACCCACATCTTCAATAGTCACAGTACGTTTCAGTGGTGCTGATTTTTCAAAAGTAGAAAGCATTTTTTTGAAATCTTTAATGCCAGAAGCCGCTAATGTACGAATTGGACCTGCTGAAATTGCATTGACACGAATGCCTTCTTTACCTAAATCTGCCGCCATCACACGTGTACTCGCCTCAAGTGACGCTTTTGCTAAACACATCACGTTATAGTTAGGAATTGAACGTTCCGCACCCAAATAAGACAGGGTTAATAATGCTGAATTTGGATTTAACATAGGACGAGCTGCTTGAGCCATCGCAACAAAACTATATGCACTAATATCGTGTGCAATTTTAAATCCTTCACGAGTGGCAGCATTGACATAATCACCCTCTAATTGATCCGCTGGAGCAAAACCAATTGCGTGAACAAAACCGTCAAATTTATCCCAATGTTTATTTAATTCTGAAAAACATTCCGTGATATTTTCATCACTCGCCACATCTAAAGACAATACAATTTTTGCTCCAAACTCTTGTGCAAATTTTTCCACACGAGGTTTTAATTTATCGTTTAGATAAGTGAAGGCTAACTCAGCCCCCTCACGAGCAAAAGCTTGAGCAATACCATAAGCAATAGAACGATTACTTGCTAAACCTGTGACTAAAATACGTTTACCTGCTAAAAAACCCATATTGTTTCCTTAAAATGATGTAGTATAAAATTTTTTGAAATTATAGCTGAAAAAAGTAAAAAAGAGAAAAAAAGCAGTCAGATCTTATAAATTTTTTGCAAAAAAAGAAACAGATCCGACCGCTATCTGATATGGGGTTAACCATAATTAAATAATTAACATTATTTAGTTTAAGGTATTATCTTTATAGATTTGTTCAAAAATTGTCAATTTATTTTTTGTATCCTCATCCATTTTTTCATCAAAATAAATGACTTTTATTCTTGAAGGCTTGCCATCCAATAATTCAAATTTATTTACTTCCTTAATATTAAATCTAGTTTTATCTAAGTTTTTGCCCGCTTTCAATACTCGCTCTTTATAGTGACTTTCAAGCTCTCCATTTGGCATACAATCAATAGTAATTACTAATATATCTAAGTTTTTTCTGTCATAAAGAATAGTAATGAAATAAGATAAACAGATTTTTTGATTTTCCTTATTTTTATTATAGAACGTCGGAAGAGCTGGTTCATACGCTCTAACTTCACCTCTTACAATCATATTACCTTTATAACTATTTTGATTTCTTCCTACAAATATACTTGTTGTAAAGTCACCTATATTATCCTTTTGTACCGTTTTCAAATCTATATGAATATACGCATCTTCAACTTCAAAAAATAAATCAGCACCTACTGGAGATGAATTAGGTTGTCCAATACCTTTCCCATTCAGTAATGAATAAACTATTCTTTCTGCTCCAACCGCAAAATCACTGATGCCTTTTCCATTCTCATCACCATAAAGACCAAACCAATCATCTTTTATGGCTTCTTTTGTTTTGAAACCATAAAACATTTCATCTTCCGCAAATTTTAAGAAATGATAATATTTTTTTAAATATTTTAACTCAAGCTCTTCAATATTTTTTAATGTCTTATCATTCATTATTACACTCCTCTAAATTTAACGTTTGTAAAATAACTTCCCCAATCTTCTTAGCGAGTAAAACAGGAACAGCATTTCCAATTTGTCGATACATTAAATTTAATGAGCCTTCAAAAATGAAATCATCTGGAAAAGTTTGTAAGATTGCACATTCTCTTGCTGATAGTCGTCTTTCTTTATTGATATGTATCTCTGGTGATGTTGCTGTTATAGTATCACTCGCTCTATTCCAATTTGTTATTCTAAGTGATTGCTCAAATTTAATAGGTTTCTCTACAAACTCTGTTACTTCTTTATCATATTTATTATCAAATCCAAGAATTTTTTTTAATTCCCACCAATCAGATGGTTTAGGAATACTGCCTGAGTTATTATCTTTCCTAAACCAATGCCCAGCAGTATGTTTATATCCAAAGTGTTCATCAACTCTTTTCGTTGACCAACCTGATTTATTTCTCCAATATTTTAAATAATCACAAATATCAGCCTGATTTACTTGGTATTTTCTTCCCCAAAATGTATCTTGAACACTAGTACTTGCAATATGATTATATATTTTTCTATCATCAACTTTAATAAAATTATTTATAGTATTATTCTGTAAAGGTATATCTTTTAAAAAACTAATACTTTCTTCGACAGTTACGTAAGGTAATAAGTTAGTATTCTGATATTTTTCAGATGGATTATTATAATTATTTTCCCCTTCATAAATATCTGCGTGAGTAATTTCAGGAAAAGGATTTTCTAAATTAAGTCTATTTCCAATAATGATCACCCTTTCTCTCTGCTGAGGAACCCCATAATCTGCAGCATTTAATAGTTTAATATCTACTTTATAACCTAAACTAGCAAAATCATCTTTTATCATCTTGATAACTTTTCCTTTTTCCAGGTTCAAAATACCTTTAACATTTTCTGCTACAAAAAATTTTGGATATTTATCTTTAATTATTCTTAACATTTCTTTATATAAAAAATTTCTCTCATCTTTAATTGTTCTATTTTTATTTGCAATAGAAAAACCTTGGCAAGGAAACCCGCCAATAATGAGATCAAGTTCTCCTTTTTCAAAGGGAATATCATTACTTTTTATATTTCTAATATCCCCAAGAATAATATGTTTACTTATATTTCTTTTATATGTTTCTACTGCAATAGGTTCAAAATCATTTGCCCAATGTATTTCAAAACCTGCTTGGATCATACCTAAATCCATTCCACCTGCACCAGAGAATAAAGAGATAGCCCTTCTTCTCATATATTTGTAACCCCTATATTTTTTTATAATTTACTTAGAATTTTTATTTATATTTCTTAATAGCCTAAATATCATTAAAATTAATTTAGTTATGTAAAATCTTTGTGAAATTATAGCTGAAAAAACCCAAAAACTAAACTAAACAATTTCATCGTGACTTCCTATACGCTCTATTTTCCATATTCATAATCAATCAATAAATCCTATCAAATTAAAAGGGTTCTTTTCTATTTTAAATTTGGTAAAATCTTTATCAAATGTTACCGCTTATACACTTATACAACAGGAACAAACTATGACAAAACATTATGATTATATCGCTATCGGTGGTGGTAGCGGTGGTATTGCCTCAATTAACCGTGCAGCAAGCTATGGCAAAAAATGTGCGATTATTGAGGCACAAGATTTAGGTGGTACTTGCGTGAACGTGGGCTGTGTGCCGAAAAAAGTGATGTGGCACGGGGTTCAAATTGCAGAAGCAATTAAACTTTATGCACCTGATTATGGTTTTAATGTTGATTTGAAAGACTTTGATTTTTCAAAATTGATCGAAAGTCGTCAAGCTTATATTGGACGTATTCATCAATCTTATAACAATGTGTTAGCAAAAAATAATATTGATGTGATCAATGGTTTTGCGAAATTTGTGAATAAAAATACCATTGAAGTGAATGGCGAACAAATCACGGCGGATCATATTTTGATCGCAACAGGTGGTCGTCCAACACGTCCAAATATTAAAGGGGCGGAACACGGTATCGATTCTAACGGTTTCTTTGAATTAACCAAATTACCTAAACGTGTGGCTGTGGTGGGTGCAGGTTATATTGCCGTAGAACTTGCAGGCGTATTAAATAGCTTAGGTGCTGAGGCTCATTTATTTGTGCGTAAGCATAGTCCATTGCGTACTTTTGATCCGTTCATTGTGGATACCTTATTAGAAGTGTTAGCCCAAGAGGGCATTCAATTACACACCCAAGCAATCCCACAAGAAGTGGTTAAAAATGCAGATGGTTCAGTAACCTTAAAATTAGAAGACGGTCGTGAACAAACCGTAGATTGCTTAATTTGGGCAATCGGTCGTCAGCCAGCAACGGACGTGATCAACCTTGAAGCAACAGGTGTGGAAACAAACGCACGTGGCTTTATCAAAGTGGATAAATTCCAAAACACCAATGTTGAAGGCATTTATGCGGTCGGCGATATTATCGAAGGTGGTGTGGAATTAACTCCTGTGGCAGTGGCGGCGGGACGTCGTTTATCTGAGCGTTTATTCAATAACAAACCAAACGAGCATTTAGATTACAGCTTAATCCCAACAGTAGTATTCAGCCACCCAGCTATTGGTACGATCGGTTTAACTGAGCCACAAGCGATTGAGCAATATAGCGAAGAAAACGTGAAAGTTTATACTTCATCATTTACGGCAATGTACACCGCCGTAACTCAACACCGTCAGCCTTGCAGAATGAAGTTGGTTTGTGCAGGTAAAGATGAAAAAATTGTCGGCTTACACGGTATCGGCTTTGGTGTGGATGAAATGATTCAAGGTTTTGCGGTGGCAATCAAAATGGGTGCAACAAAAGCAGATTTTGATAACACAGTGGCAATCCACCCAACAGGTTCGGAAGAATTTGTAACGATGCGATAATAATTGTATAAAATTAAAATGACAAATAAAAAGCCCTTAGTTAATAAGGGCTTTTTTCATATTAAGAATTATTTTTTTGATGCTTTATAAAGCTTCATCGCTTCAGGTAGCAAGCGTTGTAAGTTAGCTTGACGATCAGCATTGGTTGGGTGAGTTGAGAAAATCGAAGAGCCTGATCCCCCTGTAACTTTACTCATTTTTGTCCATACATTTGGAGCAGCACTTGGATTATAACCAGATTGAGCCATCAACATTAAACCAACTTCATCAGCTTCTGTTTCGTGGTGACGAGAAAAAGGTTTATCTAATGCAAGATCCTTAGTGATATCAACGATATCAAAGCCGCCTACATTTGTTGAAATACCTTGCGTTGAAAGTGCGACCTTACCAATAGTTGCGGCAATACCAGTAACCACACTTACAGAACGAGATGATTTACTATGCTCTTTTAATGCGTGAGCCATTTCGTGCCCAATAACAGTCGCAATTTCAGGATTAGAAAGGTTTAATTTATCAACCAATCCAGTATAAACCATCATTTTCCCACCTGGCATCGCCCAAGCGTTTAGCTCTTTAGATTTGACCACTGTCATTTCCCAACTAAATGGCACACCAGTTTCATTCGCCTTTCTAGCATAAGGTACCATACGGTTAAAAATAGCTTTAATTCTTTTAGCGGTTCTAGAGCTAGTATCCAAAACACCTTTTGATTTAGCTTGTGAAACCACTTTCATATAGCTGTTGGCTGCTTCGTTGTTGATTTGGCTTGTTGATGTACAGCCTGTTATACCAATCGCAGATATTGATAAAGTAGCGATACAAATGTATTGTCTTAATTTCATAAAATACTCCCTTTTGTTTAGCAAAATATATTTATAGTTTATAGATAATATCATAAGCGGTTACTTGTTGTATAATTTTTGCAAATTTATTCCGCTGTTGCTAAATCAAACTTCTTAATAATAATGGTCAATAATACGCCGTAAAGCGGTAAGAAAAGTGCCATACTCACCGAGATTTTGACAAAATAATCGACAATACCAAGATCAAACCAATGCTCTGCTAGGTAAGGATCTGCACATTGATAAAATGCCACTGCAAAGAACACTAAAGTATCAACCAAACTACCAAATAATGTTGATGACGTTGGAGCAATCCACCAGCGTGATTTTTGACGAAGTTTATTAAATATAAAAATATCCATTAGCTGCCCAATAATATAAGCAGTAAAGCTTGCTAGAGCAATGCGAAAAACAAAGAAATTAAAATTAGCTAATGAATTAAAACCTTGAAACTGTGCTTCAAAGAAAATAACAGACATAATGTAACTAACAATTAAAGCAGGAAACATTACTAAGAAAATAATTCGGCGTGCCAAGTTTGTGCCAAATACTCGTACAGTTAAGTCTGTCGCTAAAAAAATAAAAGGAAATGAAAACGTTCCCCAAGTAGTTGGTATCGCTAAATCAGTAAAGGGGATTTTTATTTCAAAGGTAAGTTGTACCAGATAATTACTAATTGCAAGAATAAAAATATGAAAAAGCGATAATAGTAATAATGAGCGACGTTTTTGACGATCTGAAAAGTCAATATTTAAAAGCATAATTGTGTCCTTTTTGATGAAAAATAAATTTGGGGTTAGGGAACCCAAGTGAAAATTAGGAAGCGTATCTTACTTGTTTTTTCAAAAATAGCAAGAGCTGGTTAACGAAGTTGCTTTTACACAAATTATTAACAAATGAAACATTTCCATAAAATTTATTGACACCATAATAGATACAAATGATAATATTTACGGATAATTAAATTTTGAAAAGGAAAGCTAATTTATGTTTATAAAAACACTGATCGCTAATTTACACTCAAAAGCATTGAATAAAAGAAAAATCAGTGCTTTATTTGTTTTAACAACACTTTCTGCATCAATTAATGCAGAGTCTTATCATCGTATTGTCTCTACGACTGGCAATGCTTCTCAAATTATTGCTGAATTAGGGTTGGCGGATGATTTGATTGCAGTGGATACCACAAGTACCTTACCTGCTGATATTATGAAAAATAAACCTAAGATTGGCTATCGCCGAGCGTTATCATCGGAAGGTATTTTAGCAATGCGTCCGGATTTAGTTGTTCTAGTACCTGATGCTGGTCCGCCAAATGTAATTGCTCAACTAAAATCATCAAAAGTAGAAACCATTACAATAACAGATAAGAAATCGCTTGAGGGCGTTGTTGATGATATTCAGTTAATTGCGAAGACTTTGGATGCAACAGAGCAAGCAAAACCACTGATTGAACGTATCAATAAAGATAAAGCAGAAATAACTAAAATTATTGAGAGTTATCCTACTCAACCTAAAATAGCGTTCTTTATGGATGGTGGGGTTGATCGATTTATGGGATTTGGTGATGAAACCGCAGGAGATGGAATGATTGATATTGTAGGCAGTCAAAATATTTTCAAATCACAGTTTAAAAGTGTTAAGCCAGTATCTTTAGAGGCATTATCTGTGAGTGATATGGATATGATTATTATTGCTTCTCATAGTGGGAAAGATCGTAATCCAGCAACACTAACCAAAGCATTAGATAAATATACTAAACTTGCTATAACAAAAGCAGGTCAAAAAGACTGTGTTTTTACTATTGGAATTGTGGAAGGATTAGGCTTTGGTCCTGATCTTACTCAACCAGCAAAAGAGATTACTCAAGCAGCAAAAGAATGTGTCACTCAAGAGGAGAAATAAAATGATGGAATCATCAGAGCCAAAAATTACAGACAAAAATATAAAGCAGCACGACCGTTATAGTACAGGAGATATTGATGCACAGAAGATTTATCTCACTAACTTTGCAGGTGAATTAAGTACAATTAGTCGTGAAGAGAGCAAATCTGCAGGTTATCCAATGGGATCGGTTGCTCCTTTTATTATTGATCATACTGGTTGTCCTGTTATTTATACAGCGACTATTGCAGAACGCACAAAAAATATTACTGAAAATTCAAAGGTTTCATTATTTATGCGTGAAGTAAGACGTAATCATCGTATTGAAACAGGCTGGCGATTAGGGGTAATGGGCGATTTACTGGAAATTAAAGATCAAGAAGATTTAATGCGAGTAAAACACAGTTATTTTCGTCATTATCCAAGAGCAAAAATGTATGAAAAATTTCACGAATTTAAGTTTTATCGTTTAAATGTAAAGATGGCTCGAGTAATTTTAGGGTTTGGACGAATTGCGTGGGTAGAGCCTGAAGTAATAAAAAGAGCATCATCATTTGATGAAGAAACGGAATTAAAAATTATTGAGCATATGAATAAAGATCATATTGAAGCAATGGAAAAATACCTGACTCAAAATGATATCAAGTTACAATTAGGTGTTGTACCTGAAATGGTTGCGGTCAATCAATTTGGTGTCACTATTTCATATCATAATCATCTTCATTTTATTGCTTTTGAAGAAGAGGCTTTAGACGTTAATGCCGCACGAGTTCAGTTAGTTAAAATGACAAAAGCATAGTGTAATGATTGACGAATATTGCTCTAAATATAAAAAAATATTTTTTTCTAGAACATCCATTTTTAGTCTATTTATTTTTTTATTATTATTTAGTATTTATTTAGGCTGTCGTATTGGGGCAATAGAGGTAGAGAATGCCACGATCATCCGCTTGCTCAGTGGTGAGGCGACAACAACAGATAATACAATTTGGCAAGTTTTAGTCAATATTCGTTTTCCTCGTGTGATTGCCGCTGTATTAGTGGGTGGTACATTAGCGATTACAGGGGCAGTAATGCAAGGGTTATTCCGTAACCCCCTTGTTGATCCGGGTATTATTGGTGTAATGTCTGGCGCTTCCTTTTCTGCCACCTTATTTATTGTTTTAGGCAGTTTATTTTTACCTCTCTCCATTGTTTCAAGTAATTTTGCATTACCTTTTTTTGCTTTTTTAGGTGGTTGGGGAATGACGATGTTACTGTATTCTTTCTCTAAACGAGGCGGTGTACTCAATATCTCTTCAATGCTGTTAATAGGTATTGCTTTTGGTGCCTTAACAGGGGCTTTAACTGGTTTACTGACTTATGTCGCCGATGATATTCAATTACGATCCATCGCTTTTTGGGGAATGGGAAGTTTAACCGCTTTTGATTGGGAAAAATTAGCTGTTTTAAGTTTAGTTTGTATTGTTACCCTTCCTCTTTTATGGCGAGATTCCGCAATTTTAAATGCCTTAATGCTGGGTGAAAATGTGGCAGGGCATTTAGGTTTTGATATTGAAAAAGCCAAAAAACGTCAAATCCTATTAGTCGCTTTGCTCGTGGGAGTTTGCGTGGCATTTTCGGGTGGAATAGGTTTTATTGGGCTAGTCGTTCCTCATATTGTGCGTAAATTAGTAGGAAGTGATCATCGAGTTGTACTGCCTGCTTCTTTTTTATTTGGGGCAATATTATTGACCTTATCTGATGTGATTTCTCGTACAATTATAATGCCAGCAGAACTTCCTATTGGTATTTTAACAGCAATGATTGGTGCCCCATTCTTAGGTTTCTTAGTGTGGCGAGGTGCAAGATGAGTATTATTCTAGCGGCTGAAAATTTAACCTTTACTGTACAGCATAAAAATTTAATTGATCACCTAAATTTAGAGATTATTCAGGGCTCATTTAACGCTATTATTGGTCCTAATGGTGCAGGAAAAACCACTTGCTTAAATCTGATCAACGGTGATATTCCCCCTAATAAAGGGACTATTTCATTAAATGGTAAAAACTTACGAACAACTGACCGCTTGGCACTTGCTAAGAAAAGAGCCGTTTTGCCACAACTTATTCATATTCCTTTTAATATTCAGGTTGAAGATATTGTTGATCTCGGACGTGAACCTTATCGCTATCAATGTTGTAAAAAACAAAATCAAGCAGTGGTTCAACACTGTTTAGAAAAAATGGGTATTCTTAATTTAAGAAAGCAAGAATATGCTACATTATCTGGTGGAGAACAACATCGAGTCCAGATTGCTCGAACCCTTGCTCAAATTTTTGCTTATCCGGATGAAGATCTAACGGGTAAAATTCTCTTTTTAGATGAACCTACTAATCATCTCGATATTCATCATCAATATAATCTAATGTATTTATTGAAAGAGCTTCAAGAACAAGGTTTAACCATTATTGCTGTTATGCACGATCTATCCCTTACTTTGCAATTTAGCGATCATATTTTGCTATTAAATAAAGGTAAAAAAGTGGGTGATTTTACCCCTGAAGAGTTAGTTAAAAATAATGCACTATCAGAGGTATATCAAATGGATATGAATATTTTATGGAATGAGCAATTAGCTCGTTATCTGATTGCTCCAACGCCAAAACCTTTATGATATCTAACCAAAACTTATCTAATAAAATTAGATTTTCAATTGTTCCTCAATTACTCCACCACCTAAACAAATTTCATCAAGGTAAAAAACAGCGGATTGACCGGGTGTTACTGCAATTTGAGGCTCATCAAAAATGACTTTAATTGTATCATCATCAATAGGTTGAATTTCACAAGCAACATCAGTTTGACGATAACGTGTTTTGACAGTACAACGTAAATTTTTACGAATAGGTTGACGATCGACCCAATGTAATTGTTGAGCAATTAAACCTGTTGAAAGTAATGCACTGTTATCGTGTCCCTGTGCCACAATCAGCTCATTATTGATTAAATCTTTCTCCACCACATACCAAGGCTCTTCAGATTTATTTTTTAAACCACCAATACCTAAACCTTTACGCTGCCCCAAGGTGTGATACATCAAGCCTTGATGTTGACCTATTACTTCACCATCAATGGTTTTGATATTACCGACTTGAGCAGGAAGATAGCGGGCTAAAAAGTCTTTAAACTTACGCTCACCTATAAAACAGATCCCTGTAGAGTCTTTTTTCTCAGCAGTGACTAAACCTAAATCCTCGGCAATTTGGCGAACAATCGGTTTTTCTAGTTCACCGACGGGAAATAAACTTTGAGCTACTTGATCTTTACTTAAAGTATATAAAAAATAACTTTGATCTTTATTCGCATCTAAACCACGTAATAACTGAGATTGCCCATCAAGATCACGACGACGTACATAATGCCCTGTTGCAATATAATCAGCACCTAAATCTTCTGCAGCGTATTCTAAAAAGGCTTTAAATTTGATCTCTTTATTGCATAAAATATCAGGATTTGGTGTTCGTCCTGCTTTATATTCACTTAAAAAGTGCTCAAAGACATTATCCCAATATTCTGCGGCAAAGTTAATCTTATGTAGTTTAATCCCTAATTTATCACATACTGCCTGAGCGTCGGCTAAATCAGCCGCTGCGGTACAGTAATCCGTATCATCATCTTCTTCCCAATTCTTCATAAACAAGCCTTCCACTTGGTAACCTTGTTGTTGAAGAATAAAAGCAGAAACGGAAGAATCCACACCACCAGACATTCCACAGATAACCTTTTTCGTCGCATTTTCAGTTAACTGACAAGCGGTCACTTGTGAGCAATTATTTACAAATGTTTGTGATTTCATACCCTTTACTTCACTTCATAAAAAGAGGAATTTTGTTTAAAACGCTCAAGTTCTGTTGGATCTGCTTGACCTTTTTCAACCTTATCTTTTAAGTTATCACAAGGCTCTTCACAGTCACACATTTTTTCCATTCCTAATGCAGAGATCCCCCCACAACTTCCTTTAATTGTTTTACCTTTAACAATATAGCCAATTGACATTGCAAAAATGATTGCAAGAAAAAAGCCAAAGGTTAATAAAATAGTTTCCATTTATCACTCCAAATAATCAATTATAAATGTGTTAATTTCTTAAATTCACTCGACATTTTAGTCTCATAGCCATTATCTGTTTTAATAATTAAAAAAATCGCTAAATGTTCTGTTTCTGCAATTTCTAATGCTTTATCTGTACCAAGTACAAACAACCCTGTCGCTAAACCATCTGCTTTCATTGATGTATTTGCTAATACGGTAATAGAGGCAAGATTATGGCTAATTGGTTTTAGCTGTTTTGGATCAATAATATGCGATAAACGATTTCCTTCGTCATCTTCAAAATAATTACGATAACTTCCTGATGTGGCTATACCTAAGTTACTAATAGGCACTAAAATTTGAATTTCTTGCCCCTGTACTAGAGTTGGTTTTTCTATAGCAATTTGCCAATCATCTTTATGTATATTCTTCCCTTTGGCTCTTAACTCTCCGCCAATCTCTACAAGATAATTTTCAATGCCTAGTTGTTCTAAATATTGTGCCAATTTATCAACGCCAAATCCTTTTGCAATCGAAGAAGTATCAATATACACCTTTGAGTGAGTTTTCACTAAACTAAATTGATTATTTTCAGACAAAAGTCTAATTTTATTAATTCCAACTGCTTGTGATTTTTCTGCGATTTGTTGTTCTGTTGGTGCTTGATTTAATCGTTTATCAGGTCCAAATCCCCATAAATTGACTAAAGGTCCAACGGTAATATCTAACGCACCTTGAGTGATTTTATTTAACTCAAATGCACTTTTAACAACTGTTGCAAAGTCTTTAGAAATCACAAAAGGTTTATTTATTTCTATCGATTGATTAAAACGACTAATTTCAGAATCTTTTTGATAGGTAGACATCGCATTATTCACCCCCACCAACAAATGATCTATTTCTTTTTTTATCTCTGCTGGTTTAAGCAATTCTTTGGTATGCTCATCAATATATTTAATATGATAAGTCGTTCCCATCGTTTTTCCTTCAAGACTGATTTGCTCCGACTCTTGATTACACCCACTCAATAAAAACAATGCCAGTGCCAACGCACCAAACAGTTTTAATTTATTCATAGAAAATCCTTAGTAAATTTTAATTTACCAATTTTAACATAAAATACACAATATGAATGATTAATTATTAGTGATTTACCTTTCTTCTAGAATAGAATAAAATTTTTTCTAGACGAGGAGATAAATTCAAAAAATGGTAAATTTTTATCAAAATGTGACCGCTTATAAATATTAATTTTTATTGGAATTTTCCTCTTTGGGTAACTTATATAATTGCTGATTATATAAATAGCTTCCCACTAGTGCATAAGCAAGGGCTTCTTTTTTCATACTTTGAGGTAATTCTTTTTCTTCTAGATGTTGAGTTTGATGATTGTAAGTGTAACCTTTCGCAGTGGTTTTAGGCTCTAGTATCACGACATCATTACCTTTCATCATTGCCTGTGTTTGGTTATATTGCATAAAAGCACGATTTGGATCAATATTTTTAGTTAAATCATAACCAAGCATCGGGTAAGCACCACTAATTCCAGCTAAAGATAATAAAGTTGGAGAAATATCAATTTGACTCACTAATCGTTTATCTTTTTGAATCTCAACACCATTACCTAAAATTAACGCTGGAATATGAAAATGTTGAATAGGCACTAACGATGCTCCAGCTACACGTGAATCGTGATCAGCAATGATTAAAAAGAGGGTATCTTCCCAATATGTTGAATTTTTTGCTAATTTGAAAAATTGCCCCAACGCATAATCTGCATATTTTGCTGCATTATTACGTGTTTGCTTTTCTTCATCATATAAAGCAATTTTTCCATCAGGAAATTCAAAGGGATCGTGATTACTGGATGAAAAGACCAAACTAAAAAATGGTTTACTTTCTTTATGCCACTGACTAAATAAGCTATGTGCTTTCTTAAAGAGATCTTCATCACTCACTCCCCAAGAGCCAACAAACTCAGGGTTAGTATAATCTTTTTCATCTATAATTGTTTTAAAACCATTACCATAAAAGAAACTTGCCATATTATCAAAATGCTTTTCTCCCCCATAAATAAAAGACGTTTCATAACCTTTTCTACTTAATAATTCAGCAATAGTAAAAAAATTACGCTGGCTTTTAGCGAGTTTAACGGTTGAACGTGCTGGTGTTGGGGTAAATCCTGCTATCACCGCCTCAATTCCTCTGACTGAGCGAGTACCTGTGGCATACATATTTTCAAACAACCAACCTTCTTGAGCTAACTTATCAAATTCTGGTGAAAGTGGTTTTCCACCTAATATTCCAATAAACTGAGCACCTAAACTTTCTTCTAAAATAATCACAATATTTTTAGGTTTACCTTTATAAGTTGCTTCATTATAAGAAAGTGTTGGAATGTCTTCTGAAATGTAGTCTGAAAGAGGTCGCTGCTGACTCTGTTTAATAGTAGCAAACATTTCTTTTGCAGACATTTTTCCATATTGTTCAGAAGATGAACTTTCATCTTTTAATTGTTGAACTGCAAATAAAACAGAATAACCCGAATTTAACACTAATGAATTAACTAGCGGATCGCTTGAAAATGCAACCATTGCGGGATTCATTCCTCGATGTGCGAAACTCGAACGTGCACCAACAAAGGTAATTACCGCAACAATTAACGCTATAACTGGACGCCATTTCCAATTTGGATAATAAAGCGATTTAACCACTTTAGCGGATAGTTTCCAATAAAGAATAGCGGCTAAAGTTGTAATAATGGCACTTGATAATACCGCAACAAGATGTCCATTAATCAACATTGTAAACACTTCTTTTGGATAAAGTAAATATTCTATAAACAAACGGTTAGGGCGTATATCATAGGTTTCAATAAACGCAGGAGTAGACAGTTCCATAAATAAGATAAAGGTACTACCAACAGTAAGCCATACTCTTAATATCATCTTGCAAACCTGTCCAACAACGTTTGAAGAAAGAAATAAAACACTTAATAAAGTCGGAATACCAAATAACCAACAGAGTGCTGAAATATCAATACGAAGACCTTGTAATAATAAGGGTAACCAGCCATTGACTGCATTCACTCTCTCTATTTGCCAAACAGATAAACCTACACGGCTGACAGAAAGAATGACCAAATTAATGATGATAAAAAATAAAATAGGAAAGAAAATGGAATGTTTTGATATTTTAGACATAAGTATTTCGTGATGGAAGTTAATTTGTGTCTGCATTATATTTTTTCATTAATTTAAGTCAATAAGAAAGTTTATATTTATCATTGCTTATTTTATTCTTATAATTAAATCTAATTTTATACACAGGGGTATGGTCATTATGAAAAAACAACAATTTATTGGATTGGGTGTAGCGGGTAATTTTGCTGGACATTTGGAACAAGCAGGAGAAGCGGCTGATTTCGTCAAGGTAAAAACTCAAAATGCCATTCAACCAAAAGCCATTTTTCCTTTTTATATTCCGAGTAACAAGTTAAGTCAATCAGAGCAATTTCTCTCTACTTATCCGTTATCAAACGATAAATTAAGTTTTCCTCACTTAGAAGATGCGGATAATCTCCAAATTGAGCCTGAAGTTGCACTCATTTGTGAGTTAGTTTATCGCAATAATAAAGTGGTAGAAATTAAACCCTCTCATTTTGCTGCTTATAATGACTGCTCTATTCGTCGTCCAAATGCACGTAAAATTTGTGAAAAGAAAAATTGGGGGATAAATTCAAAGGGAATAAGTAAAAATTGGATCAAAATTGACCGCTTTGAACGGGGAGGGAATTTAGACCATTATCATATTGCTTGTTTTCATCAACGTAATGGGAAATTAACAGAATATGGTGTAGATAGTCCAACTGTGGGTTATAGCTACTTTCATCAACAGTTATTAACTTGGATTATCGATAGAATGAATAATCAGCCTGATGAAGATCCAATGAATAATATCGCTAATTTATTAAAACAAGCTGATTACCCTACTCAAGCCATTATTAGTATTGGGGCAACTCGCTATACAGAATTTGGTGAAACTCATTTCTTACAGCCACAAGACACAAGTATTGTTGTACTCTATGATCATAACCGTCATACACACGATGATGTAGTCAAAATGATTAATGAGCAACAATTTCCAGAAGATGTCTCAGCATTAATCCAAACGGTTGTTTAAATATTAATTCTTACTACTCTGCCCACGCTTCTTCTGTTAGCTTTTTACCAAAATGGCTATCGATTAAGCGTGACATAAAAGTGGTTTGAGGATTAAGTAAAATATCTTTGGTATTACCATATTCAATGGATTTACCCTCTTGAATAACAAGAAGTTTATCTGAAATATGTTTAGCAATACCGAGATGTTGTCCTACATAAATATAGGCGATACCTTGTTTTTGTTGAAGTTTTAACATTAGATTGATTATTTGAATGCGTAATGAAAAATCTAAAGTACTAAGAGTATCATCAATAACTATAATATCAGGTTCTAATATTAATGCTCGAGCAAATGCGACTCGTTGTTTTTGATTGCTTGACGCTTCACTAATTGGCATTAAGGCATGTTCTGAGTGTAATCCCACAAGTTCTAACGTCTCAAAAATTTTTGTATTACGTGTGACTTCATCAAAGTCTGTGGCAAGTTTAAGAGGAGAGTCCAAAATTTGTCCAATATTATAATTTGGATCGAAAGCACTATTTGGATCTTGAAATAACATTCTGATATGCTTAGCTCGAAATTTGTAATCTCCAAAAGTCAACAGGCGACCCAAAAAATGTATTTCTCCAGAAGTGGGTTTAATCACACCTGCAATCATTTTTACTAAAGTCGATTTTCCTGAACCATTCTCTCCAACAACGGCTAAAGTTTCACCTCGCTCAAGGCTAAAAGAAATATCATTTACAGCACATATTTTCTGATTACGAAATAAGCCTATCGACTCAATAAAACATTTATTGAGACTCTTCACTTCAAGTAATGATGTCATTTCATCCTCTTTCTCTGAAACTATACAATAATAAACAAAGACCGCTTAAACAAGCGGTCTGATTTTGCTTAAAATTTGCAAATTATAGAACGTTTACACAGTTTAAGTCTTCGAAAGATTGCTCTAAGCGTTTAGACATAGATTCTTCCATTTTGCGTAACCAAACACGTGGATCGTAGTATTTTTTGTTTGGTGCGTCAGGACCTTCTGGGTTACCTAATTGTGCTTGAAGGTAAGCTTCGTTTGCTTTATAGAAATCTAAGATACCATTCCAAGATGCCCATTGTGTATCTGTATCGATGTTCATTTTGATTGCACCGTAGCTGATTGCTTCACGAATTTCTTCACGAGATGAACCTGAACCACCGTGGAATACGAAATCTAATGATTTTTCAGGAAGATTACGTTCAGCTGAAACGAATTTTTGTGATTCGCCTAAGATAGATGGTTTTAATTTCACATTACCTGGTTTATAAACACCGTGAACGTTACCAAATGCCGCAGCGATAGTGAAACGTGGGCTGATTTCGCTTAATTGATCGTAAACGTAAAGTACTTCTGATGGTTTTGTATATAATTCTGACTCATCAACATCTGAATTATCCACACCGTCTTCTTCTCCACCAGTGATACCGATTTCGATTTCAAGGGTCATTCCCATTTTATCCATACGAGCTAAGTAATCACGACAGATTGCCATATTTTCATTCATTGGCTCTTCTGAAAGATCGATCATATGAGATGAGAATAATGGTTTACCTGTTTCTGCGAAATGTTTTTCGCCAGCATCTAATAAACCGTCGATCCAAGGAAGTAATTTTTTCGCACAGTGATCGGTATGTAAAATGACTGGCACACCGTATTCTTCTGCTAAGGTATGAACGTGTTTTGCACCTGCAATCGCACCTAAAACATCTGGGCGTTGACCACTTGTTGGTTTGATTCCTTTACCTGCGTAAAAAGATGAACCACCGTTTGAGAACTGAACAATTACTGGCGATTTTACACGAGCCGCTGTTTCTAAAACCACATTTACAGAATCAGAACCTACACAGTTTACTGCTGGGATTGCAAAGTTGTGTTCTTTTGCAAATGCAAAAACTTTTTGTACGTCATCGCCTGTTACAACGCCAGGTTTTACGATGTCTAATAATTTAGCCATATTTTATATTTCCTCTGTGTTTAAAAATTTTTAATATATTTTTGCCCCTACAAGCCATTTATAGGGGCGATATTTGATTATGCTTTGGCACGTTTTTCTAAGATTTCAACCGCTGGTAATACTTTACCTTCAACGAATTCTAAGAATGCCCCACCACCGGTTGAGATATATGAAATTTTATCTTTAATTCCAAATAAATCAATTGCCGCTAAGGTATCGCCACCACCTGCAATAGAGAAACCTTCACTTTCTGCGATAGCATTTGAAATAATTTCTGTACCTCTACGGAAGTTAGGAAATTCAAATACACCCACAGGACCATTCCAAAGAATGGTTTTTGCATTTTTGATGATTTCAGCTAATTGTTCTGCTGATTTATCGCCGATATCAAAGATAGATTCTTCATCTGTTACTTCTGTTACTGATTTTTCAGTGGCTGGTGCAGTTTCAGAAAATTCTGTACCCACACGCACATCAACAGGAACTGGAATATCTGTAGTTTCTGCTAATTTTTGAGCAACTGGCACTAAATCTTCTTCGTAAAGTGATTTACCTACGTTGTGACCTGCTGCCGCAATAAAGGTATTTGCGATACCACCACCTACGATGATTTGATCAGCAATTTGAGAAAGTGAATTTAACACTTCTAATTTCGTTGAAACTTTTGAACCACCTACGATTGCCACCATTGGACGAGCTGGCTCTTTTAATGCTTTGCCTAATGCGTCTAATTCTGCGGCTAATAATGGACCTGCACAAGCAGCTGGTGCATATTCAGCCACGCCATAAGTAGAACCTTGTGCACGGTGTGCTGTACCAAATGCGTCCATTACGAATACATCACAAAGTGCCGCATATTTTTGACCTAATTCAGGATCATTTTTCTTTTCGCCTTTGTTAAAACGCACGTTTTCTAATACAACGATTTCGTTTTCTTTCACATCAACGCCGTTTAAATAATCTTTTTCTAAACGAACAGGCACATCTAATACGTCATTTAAATAATCAACCACAGGTTGTAAAGAGAATTTTTCTTCAACTTCGCCTTCTGTTGGACGACCTAAGTGAGAAGTTACCATCACTTTCGCCCCTTTTTCTAAGGCTAATTTTAAGGTTGGAAGTGTTGCACGGATACGTGCATCAGATGTTACTTTACCGTCTTTAACTGGTACATTTAAATCTGCTCGAATAAATAAACGCTTACCAGCAAGGTCTAGATCGGTCATTTTAGTTACTGACATTATGATTTCCTCTTAATAATTTAAAAATAAAAACATTGGGATTATAGCATTTTCTTAAAAGATTTACTGAATATAGATCAAATTGTTAAGCAATTTTATAGAATTTTGCAAAATTTTATATAAATCTAACCGCTTATTGCCCTACTGATCCATAACCCAAATACAGTTGCGATAATACCCAAAACTAGATGTAACCCTAAAATATTAATGGCATGCAACCATTTATCTTCCAAAATTTTAGTGCTAATTTCGGCTGAAAAAGTAGAAAATGTCGTAAAACTCCCTAAAAATCCAGTAATAAAAAGTAGTTTATGAGAATCGTGTAAGTTTAACCCTAATGCAATGCCAATCAGAAAACAACCTAAAAGATTCGCAATCAAGGTACCAAAATGGAAGTGATTAAAAACAGGTTGTAACCAGACCCCTATTTGCCAGCGAGATAACGCTCCAAACATTGCACCCATAGAAACTAAGATAGCTTGAATAATCATAAAAAAACGCCATTCTATTTAATGAAAGAATGGCATTTAATTTAGCATATTTTAGATTAAATTGCGATTATCCTTTACTATCACTATGTGCTTTTACTGCAGCATAGGCCACCATATTAATTATACGGCGTACTGATGATACTGGATTTAGAATTTGTGCTGACTTATTCATTCCCATTAAGATTGGTCCCACTGTGATTGCAGTAGTTGTTCCTCTCAATAAGTTATAACTAATACGTGCTGCTTCTAAATTTGGCATTACTAATAAATTTGCGGATCCTTTTAATGGGCTATCAGGCATAATATCTTTACGCAATTCTTCAGAAAGTGCTAAATCGCCGTGCATTTCACCATCAATCATTAAGCTTGGATCTGCTTCATTGACTAACTCGAGTGCTTTTCGCATTTTTGGTGCCCCCAGTTGATCTGATGATCCATAGTTAGAGTGAGAAAGCAACGCCACTTTTGGTTGAATACCAAAACGACAGACTTCTTCTGCTGCCATTAAGGTAATTTCCGCCAGTTCTTCTGCGGTTGGATTTGCATTAACATAAGTATCGGTTAAGAATACATTACCTGATGAAAGCACTAAACTATTTAATGCTGCTGGGGTTTTCACACCTTCTTTTAAGCCTAAAACATCTTTAATTGAAGTTAAGTGTTTACTGTATGAACCAAACAAGCCACAAACTAAACCGTCTGCATAACCTAAATCAACTAATGTTGCAGCAATAACCGTTGTATTTGAGGTCATTACACGCTGAGCAATAGCTTGAGTAATTCCTTTACGTTTCATTTTATTATAATAATGTGTCCAACATTCTTCATAATAAGGATTATGATCATTATTAATTAACTCAAAGTCTTTACCTACTTCTAAGTGTAAACCTAGTTTTTGAATTTTTTCCTCAATAACAGCGGGGCGACCAACTAACACTGGATAAGCAAGCCCCATAGATACAATTTCTTGAGTTGCTTGTAAGGCTTTATTTTCTTCTCCTTCCGCTAAAATAATGCGTTTTTTATTCGCTTTTGCTTGATTGAAAATGGGTTTCATAAAGAGATTCGTTTTATACACAAATTGAGATAATTTCTCTTTATAAGCTTCCCAATCTTGAATAGGACGGGTTGCTACGCCTGAATCCATTGCGGCTTTCGCCACAGCAGGTGCAATACGAGTAATTAAACGAGGATCAAATGGACGAGGAATAACATAATCAGCCCCAAAAGTCGCCGCTTCATCACCATAAGCAGAAGCGACCACGTCGCTTTGTTCTGCAAGGGCTAAATCTGCAATCGCATAAACTGCTGCACGTTTCATTTCTTCATTAATTGCGGTTGCACCCACATCTAATGCCCCACGGAAAATGAATGGGAAACAAAGCACGTTATTTACTTGGTTTGGATAATCCGAACGACCTGTACACACTATCGCATCAGGACGCACCGCTTTAGCTTCTGGTGGCGTAATTTCAGGATCTGGGTTAGCAAGAGCGAGAATAAGTGGATGTGCCGCCATTTGTTTAACCATTTCAGGTTTTAATGCCCCTGCTGCTGAACAGCCTAAAAACACATCCGCATTTGGAATGGCGTCTGCCAATGTTCGCCAACCATTATCGTCAATCGCATACGATTTCTTCGTTTCATCCATACGATCATCACGATCTTTATAAATCACCCCTTTTGAATCACAAACGGTAATATTTTCACGTTTCATACCTAATGAAACGAGTAGATTTAAACAAGCAATCGACGCCGCACCAGCACCAGAAGCCACTAAACGCACTTCATCAATTTTTTTATCTACAATACGCAACGCATTGATAACCGCTGCGGCACTGATAATGGCTGTACCGTGTTGGTCATCGTGGAATACAGGAATATTCAAACGCTCACGCAATTTTTGCTCAATATAAAAACATTCTGGTGCTTTAATATCTTCAAGGTTGATACCACCAAAGGTTGGCTCTAATGCAGCAACAATTTCGACAAATTTTTCAGGATCTTTTTCTGCGACTTCAATATCAAAAACATCAATACCCGCAAATTTTTTGAATAGTACGCCTTTACCTTCCATTACTGGTTTACCCGCTAACGCACCGATATTTCCTAAACCTAAAACAGCCGTACCATTAGAAATTACCGCAACTAAATTACCTTTCGCCGTATATTTATAGGCTGTTAAAGGATCTTTTTCAATTTCTAAACAAGGCTCAGCTACACCCGGTGAGTAAGCAAGAGCGAGATCTCGTTGAGTTGCAAGGGATTTAGTTGGAGTAACTTCAATTTTCCCAGGAATTGGAAATTCGTGAAAATCAAGAGCAGCTTGACGTAATTTACTATTCATATTTGTTTATCCTTTCGTATAGTTAAATTTTATAGTTAAATAAATGTTAATTACTTGTTTATTCTAGCACTAAAAGAAAGTTTTTTTTGTGATCAAGTTCTAAATTTAAGAGATTATTCAGCATAATAATTTCACTAAATATCTATTTCTACCCTTTTTTGATGAAGAACCAAATCCTCAAAAGTTTCCTGCTCACGAATAAGATGTCCTTTACCATTGTGCCATAACACTTCTGCTGGACGTAAACGTGAATTATAATTATTAGACATCATAAAACAATATGCACCTGCATTATGAAAACACAAAATATCCTCTTGCTTGATCTCTGCAATACGGCGATTAGACGCAAAAGTATCCGTTTCACAAATATAGCCCACTACCGAATAAAATCTTAGTTTCCCATCAACATTAGAAATATTTGTTATATGATGATACGCACCATAGAGCATTGGGCGTATAAGATGGTTAAAACCACTATCGATTTGTGCAAAAATTGTGGATGTCGTTTGCTTAATCGTATTTACCTTCGCGAGGAAATATCCAGACTCACTCACCAAAAATTTACCGGGTTCAAAAGCAAGTGTTAATTCTCGTCCATACTCAGTACAAAATTTATTAAATCTAGCACCAAGCTCTTCCCCTAAAAGTTCAATATCCGTTTCAATATCATCTTTCTTATAAGGCACTTTAAAACCACTACCAAAATCGATAAATTCTAAATCAGCAAATTGCATTGCTGTATCAAATAAAATTTCTGCAGCTTGTAAAAAAACTTCAATATCTAAAATATCTGACCCCGTGTGCATATGTATGCCATTAATTCGCATTCCTGTATTTTCAACAATACGTAAAATAAGGGGTAACTGGTGAATACTAATGCCAAATTTTGAATCAATATGCCCCACTGAAATATTAGAATTTCCTCCTGCCATAATATGTGGATTAATACGGACACAAACAGGAATGGCTGGATATTTTTCGCCAAATTCTTCAAGCATACTCAAATTATCAATATTAATTTGTACCCCATACTGTGCAACAGTTTCAATCTCTAATAAAGAAACGCCATTGGGTGTAAATATAATCTGCTGAGGTTCAAACCCTGCTTTAAGGGCTAATTTGACCTCTCCAATAGAGACTGTATCAACACAACTACCTAATTTTTTAAGTAACGCTAAAATGGATATATTAGAAAGTGCTTTAACTGCATAATGCACCCTTAATTTTGGGACATTAGAAAACGCATTAGTTAATCGTTGATATTGTGAAATGATTTTGTGTGCATCATACACAAAAATAGGAGCACCAAACTCCTCTGCAACTGCGTATAAATCTTGAAAATTCATTGTGTTTGCTCCATTGTTATATTTTTAATGAAACTCCATTGTAGTAAAAAATAAATTAGGATCAATACTATTCTTTCATTAAATGAAACTTATATTAGCATTTCGTGTATTTTAAACATAAATAAGCGAATATAATTTATTGCAACACCATTAAGAATTGATCTTCAAAAAAAACAACAGGAGTACGAGAACGTAGCCAAGTAGGAATTTGATGTTGTTGCCAAATTTTTTTCATCTCTTCACGTTGTGGTTTATTACGTATTTTTACTTTACCGACACAACCTAATTTTATTTCTAGTGTTTGATTAGCCAATTCTTGAGGCAATAGATAGCGGTCACTTCGTTGTGAAAATTTACAAAAAAGATGATCCCCAAAATGAGTAATTTCTGCAAGGTTATGGGGCAACCTAATTCCCTTATTAGGAGCAAGGTATTCTGAAAAAGGGGGAATATCCACTAATTCGGTAGTAATAAAAAGCTGTGATTGATAACGGCGAATAATATGCTTACCTAATTTTAATTGTGGATTTTTATCTGCTGATATATGAATAAAATTCGTTAATTGCGCTAATTGAGCCACACTAGGGATTATCACATCACATTTTTCTAACCACAACCGTAATAACTGTTGCTGTTTAAGTATTGAAAAGTGAGAGAAAGCGGTCACATTTAATGATTTTTTTGCAAAATTTGCGACTTTATGCAACTCATCATTTAATAATTCTTCTAAGAGTAATTGCTGGTTTTCGCAATGTTTCGCACTACGAGACACCATTCTGGGGAACTGTTTCCAGCGTTGATTTAATAATGGTAAAACCTCTTGACGTAAAAAATTACGATCAAAATCAGTATTAAAATTACTTTCATCTTCAATCCACTTAAGACGATTTTCTTTAGCATAAGCGGTTAGTTCCTGCTTAGAAAATGCAAGTAAAGGACGCAATAATGGGAAATGATGTGAATAGCTAACTTCCTGCATTGCAGATAATCCTTTTAAACCATTGCCTCGTTTTAATGCAAGAAAAAAGGTTTCTGTTTGATCATCTAAGTGATGTGCCGCTACCAACATCTCATCACTTGAAATTATTTCCCTAATGGCTTGATAACGTGCTGCTCTGGCACTATTTTCAATGTTTTTTGTCGCATCAACGGTAACTTTTTTGATAACTAATTCAATACCATATTGATCGCAAAGTTGCTGACAAAAATCCGCCCAATCGTCTGCATTTTTGCTTAAACCGTGATGAATATAAATGGCTCTCAATGTTGATTTATCTTGAGTTTTACAAAGTAAATCTAACAAAACAACAGAATCCACACCACCACTTAAGGCTACAAGTAACTTTTGTGATGGTGTGATTAATTGTTGCAATTTTTGTTGAAATTGAGAAACCATTTTATTTTTATAACAAATTAAAATCAGACTATATTAGCTCATATATAATCCACCGTTAACATTCAAGGTTTCCCCTGTAATGTAAGCGGCATCTTCAGAAGCCAAAAACGCCACCGCTTTAGCAATATCCTGTGCCTGCCCTAATTGACCTGCTGGAATTTGGCTTAAAATAGCATTTTTCTGATCTTCATTTAGCTCTTCGGTCATATCTGTCGCAATAAAACCTGGTGCAACCACATTAACCGTAATACCACGAGCCGCCACTTCTTTAGCTAAAGATTTTGAAAAACCTACTAAACCTGCTTTTGCTGCACAATAGTTAGTTTGACCTGGATTTCCCATTGAACCAACTACCGAACCAATAGTAATAATACGTCCAAAACGTTTTTTCATCATTGCTCGCAATACAGCTTTTGATAAACGGAATACCGACGTTAAGTTTGTTTGCATAATATCAAACCACTCATCCTCTTTCATTCGCATCAACAGATTATCACGCGTGATACCTGCATTATTGACTAATACATCAATATCACCAAATTCAGTTTTAATTTGTTTTAAAACGGCTTCGATAGATTCAACATCTGCCACATTTAGTACTAAACCTTTACCGCTTTCACCTAAGTAATCAGAAATAGTCTTTGCCCCATTTTCAGAAGTAGCAGTACCAATAACAAAATTCCCTTTGGTCACTAATTCTTGTGCAATTGCTCGCCCAATACCACGAGTCGCGCCTGTGACTAATGCAATTTTTTTTGTCATTTTAATTTCCTTATTTTTTAACTGCTTCTAATGAAGCAATATCATTCACAGCTTGAGCATTTAAGGTTTTCACAATACGTTTGGTTAAACCTGTCAATACTTTGCCAGCACCAATTTCATAAAGTGTTTCCACACCTTGCTCTGCCATTTTTTCCACAGTTTCCGTCCAACGAACAGGGCTATAAAGTTGTTCAATTAACGCTAAACGAATACTCGCCACATTAGTTTCAACCGCCACATTTACATTATTGATAACGGGAATTTGCGGAGCTGAAAATTCAATTTTAACTAATTCTTCTGCCAGTTTATCTGCTGCTGGTTTCATCAATGCACAATGTGAGGGCACGCTTACGGCTAAAGGTAACGTGCGTTTTGCCCCTGCTTCTTTACATAATTCAGCCGCTTTTTCTACTGCATCTTTAGAACCTGCAATCACCACTTGTCCAACAGAATTAAAGTTTACCGCAGATACCACTTCACCTGCATTTGCTTGACTTTGAGCCTGCTCACAAGCTTTAATAATCGTTTCATTATCTAAACCAATGATTGCATACATTGCCCCTGTTCCTGTAGGTACCGCTTGTTGCATAAATTGACCACGCAATTCCACCAATTTCACCGCCTCTTTAAAAGGAATAACGCCCGCACACACTAAAGCGGAATATTCCCCTAAACTATGCCCTGCCATTACACTTGGTTTCAAATCTGGATATTGTTGTTGCCATACACGATAAATCGCCACAGAACTCGTTAACAGTGCGGGTTGAGTACGATGTGTTTCATTTAATTGTTCTGCTGAACCGTTTTGAACTAAATCCCATAAATCATAACCCAATACTTGTGACGCTTCTTTAAAGGTCTCTTCTACGATTGTAAATTGGGTTGCAAGTTCACTTAACATCCCAATTGATTGTGAACCTTGACCAGGAAAAACCATTGCAAAATTTGTCATTTTCTATCCTCTGTGTTACCTATTGATTTCACTGGCTATTATAAAATAACTAATGTCATTTTGTGATGAAATAAAAAGACATCAAACCAGTTAATAGTTAAAAAAATCTAAAACAAGCGGTATGATTTTCAATAAATTTTGCAAAAAATTTATATTATCTCACCGCTTGTCAGTAAAATTATAATTGAATACCGAGCTTCTCACCCATTTTTGTTCCACTTCCTTCAACAAGTGAACTATCTAATTCAACTTTACTTGGTGGGAATAAGTTGATCACCGTAGAACCTAAACGGAAAGCACCCATTTCTTGTCCTTTTTTCAATGAAATAGCTTCTTCACCTTCTGCTGAATATTCCCATACTTTTACTTCTTTTGAACGTGGTGGATTAATTACACCAGCCCAAACGGTACTCATACTCGCTGTAATAGTCGCTCCCACCAAAATTTGTACCATTGAACCAAATTCAGTATCAAATTCACAAATGACACGTTCATTACGAGCAAATAAATCAGGGATATGGTTTGCTAAAAATGGATTAACAGAAAAAAGCTCACCCGGTACATAAATCATTTTACGTAATACACCGTCACAAGGCATATGTACACGATGGTAATCTGTTGGTGATAAATAGGTGGTAATAAATTGTCCATTTCGGAATTTTTCAACTAGCCCCTCATCATTGGCAAGTAAGGTTTCTAAAGTAAAGTGATGCCCTTTTGCTTGAAGCAATTGATTATCTTTAATCTGTCCTAATTGGCTTACTTTACCGTCAGCTGGGAAACAAAGAGCGTTTTTCTGTTCAACGATAGGACGGGCATTTGCTTTCAGTGGACGAATAAAAAATTCGTTAAAAGAAGCGTAATCTTGTGGTTTTTCTTTTTCTGCTTCTGATAAATTCACTTTATAAAATTTCGCAAATACATTAATAATCGTATGAGTGACCACTCCCCATTTTTTTTCTGCAAACCAACCTGCAACTTGGGTTAAAGCAAGCTGTGGCAATATATAATGCACTGCAATTTTTAATTTTTGTAAATAACTTGGTGCTGGATAAGATTGGTAATTCATTTTATCTCCTACTGATTAAAACACAAAAACCACGGTATTTACCGTGGTTTGTTTATCCTAAAATAATCGGTAAATTATTTAGTTAACGTTAAAACAACTGTTTTACCTTCAACGACATCACCTGATTTTTTCACTAAATTGCTGATTTCATCCATATTTGAAATCACAACTGGTGTTAATACTGATTTTGCTTTTTCTTCAAGTAGTGCTAAATCAAATTTAATAATAGGATCACCTACTTTCACTTTTTGCCCTTCAGCTGCAATACGAGTAAAACCTTCACTTTTTAACTCAACAGTATCTACACCAAAATGGACAAACAACTCAACACCATCTTCTGATTCAATAGAGAATGCGTGATTAGTTTCAAAAATTTTACCAATGGTACCGTTTACTGGTGCAACTAACGTATCCCCTGTTGGACGAATTGCAACACCGTCACCGACTATTTTTTCAGAGAAAACCACATCAGGCACATCTTCAAGACTGACGATTTCACCAGTAAGTGGTGCATAAATTTTTACTTCTTTGGATTCTGTTTTTTTTGAACCAAATAACTTATCTAAAAAACCCATAATAATCTCCTGTATGTTGGGACTTAATAATATCTAAAATATAAAAACTAAGTATATTCTATACAAAAATAGACCATTTGTAAGTATTTAGTTTAATTTTTCGTAAAAACTATCCACTAGTTGTTCAATCTCTTGGGCTGTTGGACAAGCTAATGCTTTATCGGCTAATATTTTTGCCTCTGCATAATTCATATTACGTACCAATTTTTTAATACGAGGAACTGAAATTGCACTCATACTAAATTCATCTAATCCCATACCCAATAATAATGCTGCAGCACGTTCATCTCCAGCAAGCTCACCACACATACCTGTCCACTTACCTTCTTTATGTGACGCATCAATAATTTGCTTGATTACATTTAAAACTGACGGGGCTAATGGATTATAAAGATGAGCGATATATTCATTTCCACGATCCACCGCTAAGAGATACTGGGTTAAGTCATTGGTTCCAATACTAAAGAAATCCACTTCTTTCGCTAAATGACGAGCATTGATTGCCGCAGATGGCGTTTCAACCATTACACCAATTTCAAGGTTTTCATCAAAAGCCACATTCTCAGTACGTAATTCAGCTTTAAACTCTTCAATTAAGCCTTTCAACATACGAATTTCTTCTACTGAAATAACCATTGGGAACATTACTGCAAGTTTCCCAAATGCTGAAGCACGTAATACTGCTCGTAATTGATCTTTTAAAATATGGCTATATTCATCAGTCAAACCTATACGAACAGCACGCCAGCCTAAAAATGGATTCATTTCTTTAGGGAAGTCCATATAAGGTAATTCTTTATCACCACCAATATCCATTGTACGTAAAATAACACGTTTACCATCCATTGCTTGTACAATTTCTTTATAGGCTTCAAATTGCTCTTCTTCTGTTGGAAGAGCAGAACGATCCATAAATAAAAATTCTGTACGATATAAACCAATAGCCTCGGAACCGTTACGTAACGCACCATCAACATCACGAATTGTCCCAATATTTGATGCGACTTCAATATGATGACCATCTAAGGTTTCAGCAGGTAAGTCTTTTAGTTTTGCTAACTCTACTTTTTCTTGCTCAACTTTTTCTTTTAATGCCTTAAATTGCTCAATTAATTCATTTTCAGGATTAATATGAACCACATTATTTTCTGCATCAAGAATTAACATATCTCCAGTTTTTACCAGAGACGTAATATTATTGGTTCCTACAATGGCAGGTAACTCTAATGAACGAGCCATAATAGAGGTATGAGAAGTACGTCCACCAATATCAGTGACAAAACCAAGTACTTTATCAAGGTTTAGCTGGGCTGTTTCAGAAGGTGTTAAATCATAAGCAACAAGAATGACTTCTTCGTGAATATCTCCCAAATCAACAATTGTCATACCCAAAATATTGCGTAACAGACGGTTACCAATATCGCTGATGTCACCTGCACGCTCTTTTAGATATTCATCATCTAAATCAGCAAGCATTGAAACTTGCATATCAATAATTTTACTTGTTGCGACATCCGCAGTAACAAGATTTTCCTCTAAATAAGCTAAAATTTCTTCTTCAAGCTCTTCATCTTCTAAGATCATTAAATGACCTTCAAAAATAGCTTCTTTCTCTTCGCCAAGCGTTTGTTTTGCTTTTTCTTTAATTGCAATTAATTGAGCGGCGGCTTTGTCACGACCTTCGAAAAACTTCGCTTTTTCCGCTTCAACTTGATCCGCTAAAATTTTATGAGAGTTAAGAACAATAGGTTCTTCTTTTAAGACAAGTGCTTTACCAAATACAACACCTGGAGAGGCAGCGATACCTGAAATCATAATGTATCCTTTGTGTATGTTTAAATGTAACAAAACAACTTTCTGTCTCCAGAAAGCTGTTTTTAAATAGAAATAATTATTCTAAAGTAGGGACAAGTTCTACTAAGAAATCTACTGCTTTTTGTTCATCTTCACCTTCAGCAGAAATAGTAATAACGGTTCCTTGCGTTAATCCTAATGTTTGAAGTTTAAATAAACTTTTTGCACTTGCACTTTTACCTGCAACTGTCACTTCAATTTTTGACTCGAAACCTTTTGCCGCTTTTACAAATTCAGCAGCTGGACGAGTGTGCAAACCATTAGCACCAACGATTTTTACATCTTTTGAATACATAACTAAATCCTCATTGATTTTTTCAAAGTAATAAAATCTGTTTTTGGGTCATATTTACCAAAAATCCTGATAACTTTACTACAAATAGTAAAAAAAAGCATTCAAAAATATATAAATATCTTTAATTAGATCAAGTTTCATCAAAGTTTTCATATAAAAAATAGATTCAAACTAAAATTTGATGATCAATTTACCCTAAATTTGCAAAAAACTGTTAAGATCTGACCGCTTATTTTTCATTGATTAAACTATGTTACGCTATTTTACAACATCTTCTGCTTGGCTCATTTATATTCTGATCTTATTCTTATATGGTATCAGCTTTTATGCTTTTATCTCTCATAGTAATGAAAATACCTTTTGGTCAGTCTCAGAAAGTTTAAAAATTATAAAATATAGTATTATTCAAGCTGGATTATCTGCTGTACTTGCAACTTTTCTTGGTATTTTATTAGCTCGCTCCTTTTTCTATTTGAATTTTAAAGGTAAAGGTTTTCTATATAGACTCATCAGTTTTGTCTGGTCACTTCCTTCCCTTGTTGTTATTTTTGCCGTCGTGGGGATATGGGGGCATTCTGGCTGGGTTGCACAACTCCTTGATTATTCGGGAATACAATGGTCATTTTCTATTTATGGATTACAGGGTATTTTAATTGCTCATTTACTGCTCAACATTCCTCTGGTAACAAAATATACCCTTGAAGGTTTACAACTCATTTCTGAAAATCAATTTAAGCTCGCCTCTCAACTAAGATTAACAGGTTGGAATTATTTTAAAATTGTAGAATTACCTCACTTAAAAGGCATTTTACCCTATGCCTTTAGTAATGTTTTTTTGCTCTGTTTTACTAGCTTTCCAATTGTGTTGATGCTTGGTGGTAGCCCCAAATACAGCACTTTAGAAGTCGCCATTTACCAAGCGGTCACTTTTGAATTTGATTTTACAAAAGCAATAATGCTTATTGGGGTTCAGCTTGTTATAGGCGTATTTTTACAACTTATAATGGATATCACCACACGCTACGCTTTTTCATCCAAAATTATTACTCACCCTACGCAATACTGGTTACCAAAGCCATTGGGTTGGTCTAAATTATTTTTACAAGCGGTATTATTTTTGCAAATTTTTGCAATAATCGTACCGCTTATGAGCATAGTATGGGAAGCTGTTATCGTATCTAATTTTATAGGAAAATTACTTAATCCTGCGTTATGGATTGCATTTGGCTACTCTTTATCTATTAGCATCATCGCCTCAATTAGTGTGATTACGATTACTTATTTATTAATTTTAGAAACGCGTCAATTAGCTTTTCATCATAAAAAATTGGCTCAAAGTTTACTTGCAGGTGTCACAACTTATCCGCTTATTTTACCTGTGTTTTTACTTGCTGTTGGTCTGTTTTTATTTTTTATGGAAACAGAATTGTCTACTTCTCAGCTATTATTAATTGTTGGTTTGTGTAATGGTTTAGTACTCCTACCCTATATCTATCGGCTACTCTTTTCACCAATGTATCAAGCTTTCGCTCGTTACAATAATCTGGCTCAAACCTTGAATTTGAAAGGAGTCAATCGTTGGTGGATTGTAGAGAAGCCTTATTTAATTCGACCGCTTATCAATGCGTTTGCCTTTGCAATGTCTGCCAGTTTAGGCAGTTTTTCTATTATTGCATTTTTTGGTACACCTGATTTTAGTTCACTCCCCTACTTGCTTTATCAACAACTTGGCAGTTATCATACTGAAGATGCTGCGGTGACCGCTTTAGTACTAATGTTATGTGCTTTGTTACCTTTTTTATGTATTAAAGAAAAGAGAATTATTAATGATTAAACTTAACCTCAATTTCGATTATCCACAAATGCCAATGCAATTTAATTTACAGATTGAACAAGGTAAAAAAGTCGCTATTGTTGGTGAAAGTGGTGCTGGGAAAAGTACACTATTAAATTTAATTGCAGGTTTTGAACAAGCAACTTCTGGCGAGTTGTGGCTTAATGGAGAAAATCATTTTTCCACCTCTGTTACACAACGTCCTGTGGCAATGTTATTTCAAGATAACAATATTTTTTCCCATCTTACGGTAATGCAGAATATTGGATTAGGCTTAGTGCCTCGTTTAAAATTAACAACGGAACAAAAGGAAAAAGTCACCGATATTGCCACTCAAATGGGAATTGATGACTTGATAAATCGCCGTTGTGATCAACTTTCTGGCGGACAAAAACAGCGTGTTGCACTGGCGAGAACCTTGTTACAACATAAACCTATTTTACTACTGGATGAACCCTTTTCCGCTCTTGACCCACAACGTCGCCAAGAGCTTCAAAGTCTTGTCGCTAAAGTGTGTGAAACACACCATCTCACCTTGTTGATGGTCACCCACCAACTTAATGAAGTACAAAATCTATTTGATAATGTAATAAAAATCGAAAATGGAAAAACCTGTTACTTATAATCTTTATTGATAATTAAGAACCGTTATTCCTCATCATCATAAAATTGTATATCATCATCGTCTTCATCTGGTGCATTTGGATCTTCAAAATAAGTGCCCCAGCCTTCATATACAGCTCCCGCCTTTTCAATAAGCGGTATAATTTCTTGTTGCTGTTTAGCAATTAATTCTGGTTTCAATTCAATTTCACTGACAACATCACAACAGAATATAGTCGAGCCATCTTCTTCCTCAAACTCTTCTGCATCCGCAATTTCATAGCCTAATTTAAAAATATCAATCACCAGTTTTTCTAATTTATCAAAATTTCTATGGGCAATATGATGCTCTACAATATAAAGTGCATTGGGATCACTGCCATCATTGAATAAATCAGTGATAATTTCATTGGTTTCTTGATCTAATTCTGCTTGGTTATACATAATTTTATTCCTCTGTTGCATCTGTTTGTTCTATCATTATTTCAGCAAACCAACTATTTAGTTTGTTGGCAAGTTTATCGATACCTGTTCGTTTCAGTGCAGAATAACATTCTACTTCAATATTTCCCTGAAAAGGTAAAATAGCTTCTCTCACTATTTTTAATTGTTTATTACGTTCACTTTGATTTAATTTATCTGCTTTCGTTAAAAACAGTAAAATGGGTAAATCAGATGCTACCGCCCATTCAATCATTTGTTGATCGAGTGCTTTAAGAGGGTGGCGAATATCCATTAAAATCACAATTCCCTTCAAACATTCACGTTGCTGTAAATATTCTCCCAAGGATTTTTGCCATTTTATTTTCACCTGCTCTGGCACTGCAGCATACCCATAACCCGGTAAATCTACAATTTTACAATTTGGTTCAACCTCAAATAAGTTAATTAATTGAGTTCGCCCTGGTGTTTTTGAGGTTTTTGCCAGACTTTTTTGATTAGTCAGTACATTTAATGCTGTCGATTTACCTGCATTCGAACGCCCAGCAAAAGCGATTTCAACACCAACATCTTCAGGAAGATGATGAATATCTGGAGCACTCATTAAAAAGTGCGTTTTTTGATAATTTAATTTTATAGTCATAATTTATTCTTTAAATGTAATAGAAAGCCCCTGTTCACCATACTCATTGGCTTCAGGAAAACTTTTAAAACAACCCCACTCTAACAGCAAGGTTGTGGAAATAAACACTGGCATCACAACCCCCAACGCCCACGCCATCTTGCCTTGAGTACCTAAGGAAGTAAAATAACATAAGATTGGCACAACTAAGATAAAAAGAGCTTTCGCTGAACGATTACGATCGTGTAACCGTTTAATAATAATTGCAATAAGACTATACATTGATACTAACAAAGGCAAAACCGTTAATGTTGTCAAGGTCTCCGTGCTTATAATCAAATTTGCCATTATCAATAAAAATAAAAAATTTAATCCAACGCCAATCCAAAATCCCTTACGATTTAAACGACCTTGTAATGAAAATAGAGCTTTATACCAAATCATAATTTTTTCTTTCTTGTTGAAGCGGTCACTTTCTTATAAAAATTTGCAAATTCTTACCAAAATCATACCGCTGATTGTGAATAGTTTATAGAGTTTAGTATTCTACCACTTGCTTTGTGAATAATGCTACCAATTTGCACATTTTAAAACAAATCTTTCTACTATTCAGACATAAAGAACATTCAAATTTGTAACACATCCTTCATCTATTTACTAATTAATTTAACTAATAAAATGACTATCTATTAAACACAATTCACGGTATAATCGCTCGTTATGTAAAAAATATTTTGCACAACTTTTTTAAACAAACAACTTTAAGATAATAAAATGACACAAAATTTAGATATAAATAAATTGCGTAATATCGCAATTATTGCTCACGTCGATCACGGTAAAACAACATTAGTAGATAAGCTTCTTCAACAGTCTGGTACTTTTGGAGAAACACGTGGTGACGTTGATGAGCGAGTAATGGATTCAAATGATCTTGAAAAAGAACGTGGAATTACAATTTTAGCAAAAAATACAGCAATTAACTGGAATGACTACCACATTAATATTGTAGATACTCCGGGACACGCCGACTTTGGTGGTGAAGTAGAACGTGTACTTTCAATGGTGGACTCTGTTCTATTAGTGGTTGATGCTTTTGATGGTCCTATGCCACAAACTCGTTTTGTCACCCAAAAAGCATTTGCTCACGGTTTAAAACCAATTGTAGTAATTAATAAAGTCGATCGCCCAGGTGCAAGACCTGATTGGGTGGTAGATCAAATTTTTGATTTATTTGTCAATCTTGATGCAACAGATGAACAATTAGATTTTCCAATTATTTATGCTTCAGCATTAAATGGTGTAGCAGGTCTTGAACACGAAAGCCTTGAAGCTGATATGACACCGTTATTCAAAGCAATTGTCAAGCACGTTGAACCACCAAAAGTGGAAACAAATGGTACTTTCCAAATGCAAATTTCTCAACTTGATTATAATAGTTATGTTGGTGTTATTGGAATTGGACGTATTAAACGTGGTTCAGTTAAACCAAATCAACAAGTGACGTTAATTACCAGTGAAGGTAAACGTCGTAATGGTAAAATTGGACAAGTATTAAGCCATTTAGGTTTAGATCGTTATGAAGCCGAAATCGCTCACGCAGGAGATATCGTTGCAATCACTGGTTTAGGAGAATTAAACATTTCTGATACACTTTGTGATGTGAATAATGTTGATGCCTTGCCTGCATTAAGTGTTGATGAACCAACAGTAACAATGTTCTTCTGTGTAAACACTTCACCATTCTGTGGTAAAGAAGGTAAATTTGTTACTTCTCGTCAGATTTTAGAGCGTTTACGTAAAGAACTAGTACATAATGTTGCATTGCGTGTTGAAGAAACAGAAGATCCAGATGCATTCCGTGTTTCTGGTCGTGGTGAACTTCATTTATCAGTATTAATTGAAAATATGCGTCGAGAAGGCTATGAATTAGCAGTGTCTCGTCCTAAAGTAATTTTCCGTGAAATTGATGGACGTAAACAAGAACCTTTTGAGCAAGTAACTGTAGATGTGGAAGAACAGCATCAAGGTGCAGTAATGGAAGCATTGGGTATGCGTAAAGGTGAAGTGAAAGATATGTCATCAGACGGCAAAGGACGTACACGTATTGAATATGTGATTCCAAGTCGTGGTTTAATCGGTTTCCGTAGTGAATTTATGACAATGACTTCTGGTACTGGTTTACTTTATGCAAGCTTTAGCCATTATGATGATGTTAAAGCAGGTGAAATTGGTCAGCGTAAAAATGGTGTATTAATTTCAAATGCAACAGGTAAAGCATTGGCATTCGCATTATTTAATTTACAAGAACGTGGTAAATTATTAATTGAACACGCAGTAGAAGTTTATGAAGGTCAAATTATCGGTATTCATAGCCGTTCAAATGACTTAACAGTAAACTGTTTACAAGGTAAAAAATTAACGAATATGCGTGCATCTGGTAAAGATGAAGCTATTTCATTAACGACACCTATTAAGTTTACGCTTGAACAAGCGATTGAATTTATTGATGATGATGAATTAGTTGAGGTTACACCAAAATCAATTCGTATCCGTAAGAGACATTTAACCGAGTTAGATCGTCGTCGTTCGGGTCGTAAAAACTAATATTAGTTTTAATCATTTTGCAAAAACGCTTCTTTTTAGGAGCGTTTTTTTTAAATATCACAGAAAAAATATTCGATAATTTGAGATAATCAAAGTCTTCTTAAATAAAAAATCAATATTATTACAATCTCAATCAAAAAATAACTATTATCTCTTTACAAAAGTTAGGCTATAATCCCCTTTATTTTTATATTCAAATTAATGATGAATCAAGACAACCATAATGTTGAAGATTTAATCCAGATTTTCAATAAAACTTTTTTTAAAGAATATAACGTCAAACTTGATTTTGGTGGTGACTACCCTATTTACCTTCCTCAATTTTTAGAAGAAAATGGTAAACCTTCTGAACGTAATTATAATGTTATTTTGTTTGCTAAAGGTTATTACAGCAGTGCCTTACACGAGATTTCACATTGGTTAATTGCAGGAAAAGAGCGTCATAAATTAGAAGATTTTGGCTATTGGTATGAGCCAGATGGTCGCTCTGAGCAACAACAACGTGAATTTGAAAAATTTGAAGTAAAACCTCAAGCCATTGAATGGATACTTTCAACTGCTGCAAATTTTCGCTATTTTGCCAGTGCTGATAACTTAACAGGAAATGCAGGAGATAATCGTTTATTTAAACAAGCGGTGTATCAACAAGTTAAAGATTATGCAGAAAATGGACTACCGATACGAGCGGAGCAACTTCGTCACGCTTTAAGTAAATTTTATCACACCGTGGATTATATTGATCTCACGCAATTTGATATAAAAAAGATTTAAGAAATAAAGGCTATTTTTTATTCTAACGCACCATAAAAGATAGCTTTTTATGATTTTTTTCACTATAATGCACTCGCTTTTCACATTGAAATCCCCCCGTAGCTCAGTTGGTTAGAGCAGTCGACTCATAATCGATTGGTCACTGGTTCAAGTCCGGTCGGGGGGACCACTTTCACAAAATCTTTATACGATTATCAGAACTTCACAATATGACCATAACCAGTTAAAATTTTTTGAATGCGTTCTAGTTGTTCTTTCGTCGGTGGTTGCACATCGGAAAGTTCATAATCTTCGCCCATTGTTTTCCATTTATGTTCACCTAAACGATGATAAGGAAGTAATTCTACTTTTTCAATATTGTCCATTCCCTCAATAAATTGACCTAAACGGTGTACAGAATCATCATCATCGGTATAACCAGGTACAACAACATAGCGGATCCAAGTAGGCTTTCTCTTTTTGTATAAATATCGAGCAAATTCAAGTGTTCGCTTATTAGAAACACCAATTAAATTTTTATGAATATTATCATTAAGTTGTTTCAAATCTAATAACACTAAATCTGTGACTTCCAGCATTTCATCTACAACTTCATTATAATTTCGAACAAAACCATTAGTATCTAAACAAGTATTAATCCCTTCTTCTTTACAGGCTCGAAACCAATCTCGGACAAATTCCATCTGTAAGACAGCTTCACCGCCTGAAGCCGTTACTCCTCCTCCAGTTGCATTCATAAAATGCTTGTAGGTAACAACTTCTTTCATCAGTTCTTCAACAGTAATTTCTTTACCGCCGTGTAGATCCCAAGTATCACGGTTATGACAATATTTACAACGCATCAAACAACCTTGTAAAAATAAAATAAAGCGAATTCCAGGTCCATCCACTGTGCCACAAGACTCAAAAGAGTGAATACGTGCTATTGTCATTTCTATTCCTTTTCAAAATAATAAGGTATCGTTTGTATTTTTTCTAATTTGTGCTATTTTAACAAAAATTCACTCATAACGGTGACTTTTTCAAAAAATTTTATAACTTTTCAATTTTTTTAATATAACCTATATGCATTATTATTTTATTTCGGATTTACATTTAAGTGAATCTCAACCAGAGATCACCCAACATTTTTTACAATTTTTAGAAAAAAAAGCACCGCTTGCAAAAGCACTTTATATTTTAGGCGATCTATTTGATTTTTGGATTGGTGATGATGAACAATCTGAATTGATCACAACAATTACACAAGCACTGAATAACCTTGCTCAACAGGGGACAAAAAGCTATTTTATTTGTGGAAATCGTGATTTTCTTATTGGAAAGGATTTCGCAAAAAAATCAAAGATAACGCTATTGCCTGATTATCAATTAATTGATTTATTTGGTAAAAAAACCTTACTTTGTCACGGTGATACCTTATGTATTGATGATATTAACTACCAAAAGTTTCGTAAAACAGTCCATCGAAAATGGATTCAAAAATTATTCCTGTACTTACCATTAGGTTTACGTATTAATATTGCCAATAAAATTCGTAATAAAAGCCGTTTGGATAAACAATCTAAAGCTTATGAAATAATGGATGTGAATACACCTTTTACGACTAAAATTGTACAAAAATATCAAGCAGAATGGTTAATTCACGGACATACCCATAAACAAGATATCCATTATTGCAAATTTTCAAATAAATCTGACCGCTTGTTTACTCGTATTGTATTAGGTGATTGGCATAAGGATAGAATATCCATTCTAAAAGTAGATATAACAGGTTTTAAATTTGAGCATTCATTTTCGTAAATTTATATAAAAATCATACCGCTTCAAACCTAGAAATATAAATACAAAAAGGCGCATCTTCCGATACGCCTTCTTTTCGCATTTTACTATTTTAAATAAAACTAATTATTTAACAATTTTAGCAACAACACCCGCACCCACTGTACGTCCACCTTCACGGATAGCGAAGCGTAAACCTTCGTCCATTGCAATTGGGTGAATTAGGCTTACTACCATTTGAATGTTATCACCTGGCATTACCATTTCTACGCCTTCTGGTAATTCGATAGTACCAGTTACGTCAGTTGTACGGAAGTAGAACTGTGGACGGTAACCTTTAAAGAATGGAGTGTGACGTCCACCTTCGTCTTTACTTAATACATAAACTTCTGATGTGAAGTCTGTGTGTGGCGTGATTGAACCTGGTTTAGCAAGTACTTGACCACGTTCGATTTCTTCACGTTTTGTACCACGTAATAATGCACCTACGTTCTCACCAGCACGACCTTCGTCTAGTAATTTACGGAACATTTCAACACCCGTTACAACTGTTCTTGTTGTTTCTTTGATACCAACGATTTCTACTTCATCACCAGTACGAACCACACCACGCTCAACACGACCAGTTACTACTGTTCCACGACCTGAAATTGAGAATACATCTTCAATTGGTAATAGGAATGGTTGGTCAATTGCACGTTCTGGCTCTGGAATGTAGCTATCTAAATGATCCGCTAATTCTAAGATTTTTTCTTCCCATTCTGCTTCGCCTTCTAACGCTTTTAACGCTGAACCACGAACGATTGGTGTATCATCACCTGGGAAATCATAGTCAGAAAGAAGTTCACGTACTTCCATTTCAACTAATTCTAATAATTCTTCATCATCAACCATATCACATTTGTTTAAGAATACGATGATGTATGGAACACCTACTTGGCGACCTAAAAGGATGTGCTCACGAGTTTGTGGCATTGGACCATCAGTTGCAGCTACTACTAAGATAGCGCCGTCCATTTGTGCAGCACCAGTGATCATATTTTTCACATAGTCCGCGTGTCCAGGACAGTCAACGTGTGCATAGTGACGAGTTTCTGTATCATACTCAACGTGTGAAGTATTGATAGTGATACCACGCGCTTTTTCTTCTGGCGCATTATCGATTTGTGCGAAATCACGTGCTTCACCACCTGTTTTTTTAGCTAAAACAGTTGTGATTGCAGCAGTTAAAGTTGTTTTACCGTGGTCAACGTGGCCGATTGTTCCCACGTTTACGTGCGGTTTTGTACGTTCAAATTTCTGTTTAGACATTATAAAGTCCCTCTAAAACAAACACGGTTACAATGGTAGTCACCACATTAACCAAATAAAAATAAATTCGTTGAGTTTCTATTATAACACTAAAATAAGGAAAATAAAAATGGAAAAGATGGTGCTGATAGGCGGAGTCGAACCGCCGACCTCACCCTTACCAAGGGTGTGCTCTACCAACTGAGCTATATCAGCGACACTGGAGCGGGCAGCGGGAATCGAACCCGCGTCATCAGCTTGGAAGGCTGAGGTAATAGCCACTATACGATGCCCGCGGCTAAATTTTATCTGTCCTATTAGCGTAAATAGAAATGGTGGAGGGAGAAGGATTCGAACCTTCGAAGGCTGAGCCAACAGATTTACAGTCTGCCCCCTTTGGCCGCTCGGGAACCCCTCCACAATATAGACTACTTATTTACGTAATAATGGTGCCGACTACCGGAATCGAACTGGTGACCTACTGATTACAAGTCAGTTGCTCTACCTACTGAGCTAAGTCGGCATTGCGTAAGCAAGTGGTGCGTATTATAGAAATTCTGACGAACTGTGCAAGTCTTTTTTTTAAAAAAATCCTTTTTTTTTGTTCTTTTGATTATTTACCGTTCAAAATGTTGCTTTATTGAGAGATTTTTCATCTTTTTACACTATTTTGTCACTTTATCCTGTAAAATCTCTGCCTAAATTTTGATAACCAAATTATCTATAATAGATTAATAAAAAATTATGCTTTCAAAAACAAATAGCAAGACAACACCTTTTTTAACATTTAATCGACAACAGTGGTCAGAATTAAGAAAATCTGTTCCCTTAAAATTAACAGAACAAGATTTAAAGCCACTACTGGGTTTTGATGAAGACTTGTCTTTAGATGAAGTAAGTACGATTTACTTGCCCTTAGCACGTTTGATTAACTATTATATTGATGAAAATATTCAACGTCAGGCAGTATTACATCGCTTCCTTGGTGTTTCTCCTCAAAAATTCCCTTATATTATCAGTCTAGCAGGAAGTGTTTCTGTTGGAAAAAGTACCTCTGCTCGTATTTTACAAGCGTTATTATCTCAATGGCCGAAAGAAAGAAAAGTCGATTTAATCACAACAGATGGTTTTTTATATCCTCTTGCAGAATTAACAGAAAAAAATTTACTAAATAAAAAAGGGTTTCCTGAGTCTTATAATACACAACGCTTAATTCAATTTGTTTCCGATGTAAAATCAGGGAAGCCTAATGTTACTGCGCCAGTTTATTCGCACCTTACTTACGATATCATCCCTGATCAATTTGAAACTGTCGATCAACCAGATATTTTGATCTTAGAAGGGCTTAATGTCTTACAAACAGGAATAAAATCTAATAATGTGTTTGTGTCTGATTTAGTAGATTTTGCTATTTATGTTGATGCAAAAGAAAAATATTTAAAAGAATGGTATATCAATCGTTTCTTAAAATTTAGACGTGGTGCTTTTGCTGATCCAAACTCTTATTTTCATCATTATTCTCAGCTCTCTGAACGAGAAGCCATTGAAACTGCGTCACAAATTTGGGATGAGATCAACGGATTAAATTTAAAGAAAAATATTTTACCTACGAGAGAAAGGGCAAATCTAATTTTAACCAAAGGTATAAACCATCAAGTTGAAACCGTTAAATTACGCAAATAATGATATATAAAGCGGTCAGATGTTGATTGAAATTTGCAAATTTTATCTAACATCTACCCGCTATATTGATAGTTTAAAATGATCTGGAAAACTCAATATTTACTTTACTGTCTTGAGTATTATATAAAAAATGATTACTGCTCGTCTTATTCCAAGATAGCACCAAACGAGGCGTCACACCAAGCCAGTGCCAATTACGATGCCATAGTGACACCTTTGCAGAATACTCTTTGTCAGAGCGTTTAATATTAAAAATATCTACACCTTTATAATCACGCTTTCCCAATGATAAAATCAACTTAGATGACAAACCACCTTGCCACTCTTGTCCTAAACCAATATAAGTTCCCTTACGAATAAAAGCGTCATCTTGATCTCGTGCTTGTTTATTATAAAGATTAATTCCCGCTAGCCAATATTGTTGTGAATTTCGCATAAAAAAGGCGGAAAGCCCCAAAAATTGACGCTGACCATTTAAGTGTTTTCTGGTATCAAATTTTTCGTACTCCCACGACCAATTATTAGACAGTTTAAAACGTGGTGTAAATTGATAACTTTCAAATCCACTTGCTCCATAGCTAACAGAATAAGGATCCGTTGCATAAAAACGTTTTTTAGCAAAGGGTTGAATTTCAGCCGTAAATTTTGCTGTTTGATAGCCTATTCCTACCCCAAGTTGAGCGGAAACATCATCGTATTTATGGTTATTCCAAAATAAGTCACTATTCAAATCTAACTGCAAATTGCTATAAAAATTGCCTTTTAAATTAAAGCGTTTTGATGCACTTAAATCTAAATGTATGCCCTGTGCTTTTTCTGGTTGTGGTGTGGTTATTTTACCGCCTTTATAGTTAATTTCTCGCTCTTTGGGTGCATTGTTAATATTACGTTCATTGCGAACATAAAAATTAGCATTCCACTGCCAATCTTGTTCACGTTCAATGTTCATCATCATCTGACCAACCATTTTCTCCACATTAGGAGGCAAAGGTTCGCTTTGTAATTTTTTAAGTTGATCGTAAGCGGTTTGCTTTTGCTGATTAGTGTATAATGCTGTCGCCAAATCTAAACGTACCACCGACATTTCAGGGTTACTTGCAATAATTTTACGATAATGATTAATTGCCTCATCAAACTGCCCGTTTGAGTGTGCTAAAAGTCCTTTTGCATAAGTGATCAATAATGGATCAGCATCAGCTAATTTTTGATAAATAGGTAATATAACGGAAAGCCCCTCTATCTGCTTAGTCAAAACCACACTTCGCATTGCTCGCTTTAATAAAGAAGGATTAGCCAGTAAGTTTTGTGCATTTACTTTTACAGCATTACTCTTTTTTTGAGGCATTGAAGCGGTTGCTTTATGATCATTTTTTGCAAATTTATCAATTTTATTGATAACCTGAAGATCTGGATTAGTTTCAGACTTATAATCTGCGGGTGTATAATCTTTTGCTAGCATAGAGGTGGAAATGACGGAAAGGGTTAAAATACTCACTAGTGTTTTTTTCATTTAAATTCTTTTATTTAATTAAGCTTTTAATATCATTCATATCGTAGAGACGTAGCATACTACGTCTCTACAACAATGTTTTTTGGTAAATTTTTATATAAATCGTACCGCTTGGTTACGGTCTTTTAGCTCCAAAAATCGCGCCTTCTTTTTTTTGCTTATTATAATAAATACCTCCCACTTCAGCTGCATTATCTCCAAAGAAGTTACCTTTTACATTTTGTCCTTCAAATTTATTACCTTTAATATTGGCACTAAAATGAATAGGTTGTGCTTTATCTTCTTCAGCCAAGAACTTATAATTTTGCCAATCAGACAATGTTCCTTTCAACGTTTTATTTCCAAAGTTGACATCGATCTTACTTTTACCTTTAGTAAGTGCTTCAGTTCCACCATAAGCATCACCTGTATAAGTCACGATACCTGCATCTGCGGTTGGCATATTTTGAGTAGCATAGCCTTGTACAAATATTCCAAATGTTTGTTGATCATCATTATGATCTGCTGGATTATTTGGATCATAATCATAAGTACTATGCTGACCAAAACGCATATATTTATACGTATTACCACTTGTAACAGAACGTAAAACCTGACCCACTTTTACTGTATCCATTCCAGTCTCATCATAATAATCTGTATATTTTTCATCTCCATTAGGCTCTAATTGAATAGATACTGAGTTGATTTGAATGTGGTTAATATCCTTATCTTTAGATAATCGGGTCATTTTTAACTCATAATCGTCATATTCGGTAATATCTCCAGCAGGATCTTTTGATTGCTTCTTAACAGGATTTTGTAAATCATAAGCGAATAAAACACCTTCAACCTTAGCAGATTTTATGTTATCAGCAGAACCACTGTTACCGCCTCCACTACTACCACAAGCGGTTAAAACTAAAGATATCGCTGTTACTAATACTAATTTTTTCATAATAAGCCCTATATTAAAATACACCAAAAACTATCAGTGATTGTACAAAAATAACGAGTTTTATCAATAACTATTTAAAATAAATAAAGGGACAAACTCATTGATGGACAGACAATGACAAAACAAGGGAGCAAGCTCCCCTGTTAATTTATTTGGTAAATTTTGATATAAATCGTACCGCTTGGTTATTGTTTTTTAGCTCCAAAACTTGCTACGATATCACCATCTTTATAAACACCGCTTAGCTCAGCAGCTTTTGAGCCATAAAATTGACCTTTACCTTTTCCTGAGTCAACAGTAAATTGGTTTCCTGAAATTGTACCTTTTGCTGTTTTAATTACTTTATCCGAACCATCTGCAAAGGCATCAATCTTAATATTTTTAAGTCCAAAATTTACATCAATATCAACGGTACCTGTTTCAAATTCCTTATTTTCATAAACAACAAAATCACCAAGATATTTAACGACTGCATTCTTAGTTGGCATATCTTTCACTGCTGTTACTTTACCTTGGCTAAATCCAATAACATCTGCATTATCAGGTGCTAAGATACCAAAACGTGTTTCAGCATATTTTGTACCACTCACAGACTTAGTTAAGGTATCACCATTAAAGCTACCACCACTGTTAGTAAGGAAACGTGCTACATTAAAACCATTAGGCATTAACATAATTGTTTTACCATTAAGCTCAAATTTATTTATATCTGCCTTAGAGATATCCTTTAGCACCACACCTTTTAGGGTTGTATCTTTCTTGGTCGTATCGTTATTAACGATTGGATTTGTCGTTTGTGTATCCTTTTTAGTATCAACTACTTTGTTGTTAGAATTACTTCCACCACTGCCACCACTGCCACCACTTCCACAAGCAGTTAAAACCGTTGATATTGCAATTACTAATAATGTTTTTTTCATAATAAACCTCTGTTATTTTCTTAGATTAAAAATCGATCGGATTGTGCAAAAAAAAAACGATTTGGCAATAGTTACATAATAAATTTTTTAAAAATGTGATCGATACGTCAAAACAGAAATTATAATCTTATAGATTTCTCAACTACTTATATCTAAATTTGGTAAATTTTTATAAAAATCTGACCGCTTATGTATTATAATCCCTCCCGTTAGCCACTAAATGAATGATAAGACGATGAAAAAAATAGAAGCAATAATCAAACCATTTAAACTTGATGATGTGCGTGAATCATTATCTGATATTGGAATTACAGGAATGACGGTGACCGAAGTAAAAGGCTTTGGACGTCAAAAAGGACATACTGAGCTCTATCGTGGTGCAGAATATGCGATTGATTTTATGCCAAAAGTTAAGCTAGAGATTGTGGTAACCGATGATTTAGTTGAACCTTGCATTGAAGCTATTATTGAAACCGCACAGACTGGAAAAATTGGTGATGGTAAAATTTTTATCTCCGATATTGAGCGAGTCATCCGTATTCGTACTAGTGAAGAAAATGAAGAGGCTATTTAATTAATGAATAAAATAACAGAAAAATCAGGCGTTTATTGGCTTTGGTTAAGTGTAGTCGTACTTGTGGTTGATTTATTGACCAAATATTTAGTGGTAAAAAGTTTTGCACTTTATGAGAGCATCACTCTTTTACCTATCTTTAATTTAACTTATGTACGTAACACTGGGGCGGCGTTTAGCTTTTTAGCAGAACATTCAGGTTGGCAAAAATACGTTTTTATTAGTTTAGCGGTCATTATTTCTACGGTGTTGATCGTATTATTAAGCAAAAATCGTTATTCACAAAAGCTTTCAAATAGTGCTTATGCGTTGATTATTGGTGGTGCATTAGCAAATGGAATTGATCGTTTATATAACGGCTATGTAGTTGATTTTTTAGATTTTTATTGGGATATTTATCATTATCCTGTTTTTAATATTGCCGATATTGGTATTGTGATGGGGGCGGGATTGTTGATCCTAGAAAGTTTTTTAGATGGAAAAAAACAGAAAAAGAGTGATTAAATGAAAATTTTATTAGCTAATCCTAGAGGCTTTTGTGCGGGGGTTGATCGTGCTATTTCTATTGTGGAATTAGCCTTAGAAATTCACGGTGCACCAATTTATGTACGTCACGAAGTGGTACATAATCGCTTTGTGGTGGAAGGATTAAAGCAGAAAGGGGCAATTTTTGTTGAGGAACTCGATGATGTACCTGATGATGCGATTGTGATTTTTTCCGCCCACGGTGTGTCTCAAGCCGTACGAAATGAAGCAAAAAGTCGTAATTTAAAAGTGTTTGATGCAACTTGTCCTTTAGTGACCAAAGTTCATATGCAAGTAGCAAGAGCAAGCCGAAAAGGGACGAAAGCGATTTTGATTGGACACGAGGGTCACCCCGAAGTAGAAGGCACAATGGGACAATATGATAATCAAGAGGGTGGAATTTATTTGGTTGAATCTGTCGAAGATGTCGCAAAATTATCTGTAAATGAAGATGACAGTTTGGCTTTTATGACTCAAACCACATTATCCATTGATGATACTATTGATGTAATTGAAGAATTAAAGCAAAAATATCCAGCTATTAAAGGTCCTCGTAAAAATGATATTTGTTATGCCACCACAAACCGCCAGCAAGCAGTTCGAGATTTAGCACAACAATCACAACTGGTGTTAGTAGTGGGGTCTAAAAACTCTTCTAATTCTAACCGTTTAGCTGAATTAGCTTCTCGAATGGGAACACCTGCAAAATTAATTGATGGGGCAGAAGACATTGATCCAAATTGGCTTGAAAATGTGGAAACCATCGGTATTACCGCAGGGGCATCTGCACCAGAAGTGTTGGTACAATCCGTTGTTTCACATTTAAAATCTCTCGGTGCAAATACGATCAAAGAATTAGAGGGCTGTGAAGAAAATACTATTTTTGAAGTACCCAAAGAGCTTAGAATAAAAGAGGTAAAATAATGAGTTTTAATCGTTTTAGAATTGAGTGGGAATGCCGTCGTGGTATGCGTGAATTAGATGAAATGATAATGCCATTTTATAAAAATCATTTTGATAATTTGTCACAAGAACAACAAAATACCTTTGTGGAAATGTTAAAATTTACAGATCCTGAACTGTTTCGTTGGTTAATGAATCAAGAACAAGCACCACAGGAAGCAATGCAACAGATGGTTAAATTAATACAATCTAAGTTAGATACTTAGTTTTAGTGATTAAGTATTTATTCAAATGAAGTCAGATTTTTGTTTTGCAGAACCTGTATTGAAATGGTATCAGCAATACGGTCGCAAAAATTTACCTTGGCAACACAATAAGACGCTTTACAGTGTATGGCTTTCAGAAGTGATGTTACAACAAACTCAAGTTGCCACTGTTATCCCTTATTTTGAGCGATTTATTGCTCGCTTTCCCACCGTTGTTGACTTAGCGAATGCCAATATTGATGAGGTTTTGCATCTATGGACAGGGCTTGGTTATTACGCCAGAGCAAGAAATTTACACAAGGCAGCTGTTCAAATTCGAGATGAATTTGAAGGTCAGTTTCCTACTGATTTTAAGGATGTATTAGCATTATCTGGTATTGGAAGAAGTACGGCAGGTGCAATCTTATCTTCCGTTTTAGGAGAACCTCACCCCATTTTAGATGGTAATGTAAAGCGAGTATTGACTCGTTTTTTTATGGTTGAGGGCTGGAGTGGAAAAAAAGCGGTTGAAAATAAATTATGGGAACTTTCTACACAAATCACACCTAATAAAGGAGTAACTGATTTTAATCAAGCAATGATGGATTTAGGTGCAATGGTTTGTACTCGAACTAAACCAAAGTGCAACCTTTGTCCTGTAGAAAAAGATTGTAAAACAAATAAAATGCAACTTTGGGAGCAATATCCAACCAAAAAACCAAAGAAAGTATTGCCTGAAAAACAGCGTTATTTCCTTATTTTAAAACAAGGCTCAAAAGTTTTATTGGAAAAAAGAGCAGATAAAGGGTTATGGGGTGGATTATTTGCTTTCCCTCAATTTGATACCTTAGCAGATCTGAAGCGGTCACTTTATGACAAAAATTTACAAATTATAATAGAACAGCAGGTTGCATTTCGTCATACATTTAGCCATTTTCATTTGGATATTATTCCCGTTTTGGTTAATTTAGATTTGCAAAAAAATCATCACATCATACCGCTTAAAGTGGCAGAGAAACCTGAAATTTATGGCGTAAATATATCTTTAAAGCAAGATTATTGGTATGATTTGGAAAATCCAAGTGAGGTAGGGTTGGCAACACCTATCAAACGAATTTTAAATGAATTAAAGAATAAATAAAAAGAGGTATAACAATGGCTCGTCAAGTATTTTGTGAGTACTTAAAAAAAGAAGCAGAAGGTCTTGATTTTCAGCTTTATCCGGGAGAATTAGGTCAACGAATTTTTAATTCAATTAGTAAGCAAGCGTGGTCTGAATGGATGAAAAAACAAACGATGTTAGTGAATGAAAAAAAATTAAATATGATGGATATTGAACATCGTAAATTATTAGAACAAGAGATGGTTAACTTTCTATTTGAAGGTAAAGATGTTCACATTGAAGGCTATGTTCCTGAGGATCACTAAATGAAAATAAAAAAGTTTTGTGCTTTTCTGATTATTCCCTTTTTAGTTGCTTGTGGAAGTTCAAATAAAAATAAGACGCAGATTTATACTAAAGATACACGTGGATTAGATATTTTAACTGGACAATTTTCACGTAATATCGATAAAATTTGGGGCGTAAATGAGTTACTTGTTGCCAGTAAAAAAGATTACGTTAAATATACCGACCGATTTTATACTCGTTCACATATTAGTTTTGATGATGGGCGTATTACAATTGAAACATTAGGTAATACAGCTCATTTACGAAATGCGATTATTCATACTCTTTTAATGGGTAATGATGCTTCTGGCATCGATCTTTTTGCTGCAGGAGATACACCAATCAGTAGCAGTCCATTCTTACAAGAACAGGTAGTTGATCACTTAAATCATCCTGTAACAAATATAATGATAGCAAATAACTTTGCTACTTATTTATTACAGAATAAATTAAAGCAACGTCGTTTGAAAAATGGACGAACCGTGACTTATGTCACCATTATGATGATAGCAAATCATATAGAGGCTCGTGCAAGAAAATATCTTCCTATTATTCGCCAAGCATCTCAAACTTATGATATTCAACCTAATTTAATTTTAGCCATTATGCGTACCGAATCAAGTTTTAACCCTTACGCTGTAAGTTATGCTAACGCAATTGGTTTAATGCAAGTTGTACCTCGTTCCGCTGGGCGTGATGTATTTGAACATAAAGGACAGTGGGGAAAACCAAGTCGTGATTATCTCTATAATCCACAAAAGAATATTGATGCAGGAGTACACTATTTACACATTTTGAAAAATGAATATTTAGCTGGTATCACTCATCCCGTTTCAAAACGTTATGCAATGATTTCATCTTATAATAGTGGTGCAGGAGCGGTATTAAAAGTTTTTGATAGAAATAAGTCAGATGCCATTGAAAGAATTAATCATTTATCTCCAAGTGCAGTATATCGAATTTTAACCACTGCACATCCATCTTCACAAGCGAGAAATTATTTATTAAAAGTAAATAAAGCGTATGAAGAATATAAAAAGGTAAGATAAAATATTGTTTTTTTATACAATTTGTATATAAAGCGATCTGTTAAACTGTTTTTTTTGTTTTTTTTAAAAAAAGTATTTGACGAAGGAAAGAAAAAACGGTTTAATACGCTCCGCAAACGACGAGATGCCTCGATAGCTCAGTCGGTAGAGCAGAGGATTGAAAATCCTCGTGTCGGTGGTTCGATTCCGCCTCGAGGCACCATCTATTCCTCCTTAGTTCAGTCGGTAGAACGGTGGACTGTTAATCCATATGTCGCTGGTTCAAGTCCAGCAGGAGGAGCCATATTTTAAACGCTGATTAGAAATAATCAGCGTTTTTTTTGCCTATCATATAAAACATTTCAAAATAATTTATAATGCCCTTGCTTATCAACCACGATAAATGTCATAATTAACCGCTTTTATTTATTTAAAAATTTTATAAAAAATAAAAGAAATTTAACGGTTAATTTTCAACCACCATATGCAATAAATAAAAGATTACGCAAAATATAAATGTAAGACGTAATAATGAGTTTAAAATAATTTATCTCTTTGAACAGTCGTGAGATTGGCATTAAAAAGAGACATAAAAAGATTAAGAGAAAATACAATGAAAAGAATGCTTATTAATGCAACTCAAAAAGAAGAGTTGCGAGTTGCCCTTGTTGATGGGCAACGCCTATTTGATTTAGATATTGAAAGTCCGGGACACGAGCAAAAAAAATCAAATATCTATAAAGGAAAAATCACTCGTGTTGAACCAAGTTTAGAAGCAGCATTTGTTGATTATGGAACAGATCGACACGGTTTCCTTCCTTTAAAAGAAATTTCTCGTGAATACTTTCCTAATGGTTATGTATTTCAAGGTAGCCCAAGCATTAAAAATGTAATCAAAGAAGGGCAAGAAGTTATTATCCAAGTTAGCAAAGAAGAGCGTGGTAATAAAGGAGCTGCATTGACAACCTTTATTTCTTTAGCTGGAAGCTATTTAGTTTTAATGCCTAATAATCCTCGAGCAGGAGGGATTTCTCGCCGAATTGAGGGTGAAGAACGTCAAGAATTAAAAGAAACGTTAAGTAACTTAGATGTACCTAATGATATGGGCTTAATTGTAAGAACGGCTGGTGTTGGAAAATCACCAGAAGAATTACAGTGGGATTTACAAGTTTTATTACATCATTGGGAAGCCATCAAAAAAGCAGCAAGCTCACGTCCTGCACCATTTTTAATTCATCAAGAAAGTGATGTTATTGTACGTGCCATTCGTGATTATTTACGCCGCGATATTGGTGAAATTTTAATAGATAGTAAAAAGATTTTTGAGAAAGCAAAAAATCACATCCGCTTAGTACGTCCTGATTTTATCAATCGAGTGAAACTATACGAAGGCGAAGTCCCATTATTTAGCCATTATCAGATTGAATCACAAATTGAATCCGCCTTCCAAAGAGAAGTGCGTTTACCTTCTGGTGGTTCTATTGTTATTGATGCGACAGAAGCATTAACTGCTGTTGATATTAACTCTGCAAGAGCGACTCGTGGTAGTGACATTGAAGAAACCGCATTAACCACCAATCTTGAAGCTGCTGATGAGATTGCTCGTCAAATGCGTTTACGTGATTTAGGCGGTTTAATTGTTATTGACTTTATTGATATGACACCTATTCGTCATCAGCGTGAAGTCGAAAATCGTATTCGAGAAGCCGTTCAACAAGATCGTGCTAGAATTCAATTTAGTCGAATTTCCCGTTTTGGCTTGCTTGAAATGTCGCGTCAGCGTTTAAGCTCTTCATTAAGTGAGGCTTCTTCACATATTTGTTCTCGTTGTCAAGGAACGGGTAAAGTTCGTGATAATGATTCTATTTCACTCTCAATTTTACGTTTGGTTGAAGAAGAGGCAATTAAAGAAAATTCAAAACAAGTACACGCTGTTGTACCAGTTGAAGTCGCTTCATACTTATTAAATGAAAAGCGTAAAGCTGTGGATAGTATTGAAAAACGTCATAATGTCAATATTATGATTGTACCAAATGAAAATATTGAAACACCGCATTTTAATATTTATCGTTTACGTGAAAATGAAATTTCTTCGACATTAAGTTATGATTTAGCTAAATTCTACCAAGTTAAAGATGACGAAAATACAACACCAACATTCACCACAGAAAATACAGCGATAAATAATGAACCTATTATTACTGTTGAAGCAGTATTGCAAAACAGTGACTTAAATTTACAACCTGCACCAACACCTAAAGTGAAAAAAGTATCATTGCTTAGTCGCATCATTAGTAAGATTAAAGGTATATTTACTGTTGAAGAGGAAAAAGTTACACCTAAGAAAAATAAACATAACAATAATAATAGAGGACGTAATCAGCGAAATCGTCGCAACCGAAAAGAATATCCTGCTCGTAATAATGAGCCTAAATCAACCTCTGATAATGTAAAAACCAAAAAACATAGTAACAATAACACGACGAAAAAAGGCAACAATGTTATTGAAGAAGTTGTTACGGTAGCAGAAAAAAAACAACCTGAGAAAAAAGTTACTAAAGAGCAAAATCAAGTTCAAATTGAAGAACGTCGTCAGCGCCGTGATCTACGTAAAAAAATTCGAGCCACAAATACACCAGAAATCAGTGAAAATAGTAACGTAGATATTGTTCCTGAGATTAAAGAAATGATAGAAGTTCAACCTGTTATAGAAAATGTGGCAACACCGTCACAGCCGCCATCACAAGCAGAGGTTGTAACAGATATTAAGCCACAACAGGATAATAATGACAAAGAGCATTCTCGTCGCCGCTCTCCTCGTCATTTACGTATTGGAAATCAACGTCGTCGTCAATCTAGTAATAATACGACGATGAAATTAACTTCTGCAGTAATGTCACCTGAATTTGCGAGTGGAAAAGTTTGGATTAAAACTGAAAAACCAGCAAAAGTAAAAACAGATGAAAAACCTCGTTTCCTTTCTGTTGATGAGATGTTAGCACAACAAAAAAATGGTTCTTTAACACCGGTCACCCCTGTTGTTGTAGAAGAGCGTAATACAAGTTCTTCCACACCTTTAGGAAATGTGATTTCTCAAGAATCGGAAAGAGATTTAGTTGCAGAAAAAAATGATAGAGTATCTAAATCAAAACCCCAAGATAATATTGTTGAAATTACGCCTAAAACTGAAACTAAAGCATATCAAAGTAGCTATCAATTTGATGGGAAACTTGGCACTATTTCAAGAGTTCAGCATACAACAGCAGTAATGACATTAGCAGAATCATCAAAAGAGTTAAATGATGCTGTTAATGTAACAGAATGGCAAGAGTCTCGTTACTATTTTTATGGTAAAGGATTTGGTGGTCATTCAAGTGCTGTTAGTCACGTACATTCAGCACCAAGAGTTGCGGTGACTGAAGAGAAGTAATTAAATACTTTTTTGATTTGAAAGAGAAAACTTGCAAATTTTGATGAAAATCATACCGCTTGTTTTCTCTTTTTTATATTAAGTGTTTTAGGTAAAAACCAAAATAGCCTTGAGGACACTAAACAGAAAAAGGATATTTGATTGGATCGTAACTTTCATACCCCTCAACATCAAAATCATCTAATGTTACCCAAGTTTCTAAATCTTCTAATGTTTTGATATTAGGGTTTATTTTTAATTTAGGGGCTTTTAAGGGGGACCGTTTTAATTGTACGTCTCTCATTAATTCAAGCTGATCTTCGTAGATATGTGCATTGACAATTTTGTGATAAGCCTGCCCTGCTTGATGTCCTGTTATTTGAGCCATTAAAGCAAGGAAAGTGTAACATTGTACCATATTCCAATTTAAGCCAAGTGGCACATCAGCAGAACGTTGAGTACTATTTAAATAAAGCGTGCCATCAAGTAGTGAAAAGTGATGACTATGCAAACAAGGACGTAAACAGCCTAAATGGAAAGCACCTGGATGATAAAAAGTATAGATTTCTCCTCTGTTATCAATTCCTTGTTTCAGGTCATCAACAATTTGGCGTAATAAATCAACACTACCACCATCTGGTTTAGGAAAGTTTCGTCCCACAGCACCATAAACTAATCCCATATCATCTTCACCTTTACGATGAGGATTTGCTAGCCATTCTGTGTTTTGATTGGCATTCGCATCCCACGATTTAGAGCCTAATTGACGAAAATCGGCAGCACTATCATAACCACGAATATAACCGAGTAATTCTGCAATTGCTGCTTTCCAAAAGCTCTTTCGTGTTGTAACAAGAGGAAATCCCCCCTGTGCTACATCATAGGTTAAATCCGCATTAATGACGGTTAAACAACGCTTTCCTGTCCTTTTGTTTTCAATCCATTTTCCTTGCTCAATAATTCTTTGGCATAAGTCTAAATACTGTTTCATTTTTTATTTCCTCAACAACATTATTTAGGATAGAATAGTAGCAGATTTTTAATAAAAGAGGGTAATACAATGCAAAAAATTATTTCAACAATCTGCTTAATAATGGGATTATTTATTATAACTGCTTGTAATCAATCACCTTATTTTCAATCAGTTGCAAAAGATAAACTTGATCAGAAATCTTATGCTGTTGGATATGGTTCAGCCTCTCAAACCTATCAAGATAGAGTAGATAACACCTATGATATTGACGCTTTTATTAAAGGTGTGACACAATTTTATAATGGCGAAATTACCCAACCAATTAAACAAATTAGAGCAAACACATTAAATAAAATGTTAGATCATAATATTTATGCTTATTACAACGGCATTCTTTTTGCTTCTGATTTAAAACAAAATTTTTATCATTTAAATGCTCAGTGTTGGACACTTACTGATACTCAAAGTATGATACAGGGTATTTATGAGGCAATGAACGATCTTAAAAATAATAATGTTAAACATAATGATTATATATCAAAAGGCTATGATGAAATTTTACATTTGTGTGTCAAAAAAATGGAAAATAAATAGAATAATTTGCCATTTTTTACATAAATTACTTTCTTAAAAGTAAGCTAAAGCCGAAGTTTATCCGTTTATTTAGCATTATTTTAAAAAAAGTACGAAATTGCTCAAAAAACTTTAAAGTAAATCAATAAAAAAATTTGCAAATTGACAAAAATAAAGGTAATCTAGGCAACCTCAATTCTTGGTGAAAACCATTTCTGGACAAAACTTGTTTATTCTGTTCAAACTTTAATTTAAATTATAAAATAAAAAACTTTCCTATGCATTTAACTCAATTAAAAACAATGCCAGTCTCAGAACTTCTGAAATTAGGCGAATCACAAGGCTTAGAAAATCTAGGTCGTTTACGTAAACAAGACATCATTTTTGCGATTTTAAAACAACACGCCAAAAGTGGTGAAGACATCTTTGGCAAAGGCGTATTAGAAATCTTACCTGATGGTTTTGGTTTTTTACGTTCGAACGACAGCTCATATTTAGCGGGTCCTGACGACATTTATGTTTCTCCTAGTCAAATTCGCCGTTTTAATATGCAAACCGGTGATAGTATTGAAGGGAAAATAAGACCGCCTAAAGATGGAGAACGCTATTTTGCCCTTCTTAAAGTCGCCAAAGTCAATGATGACAAGCCTGAAATTTCCCGCAATAAAATATTATTTGAAAACTTAACTCCTCTACATCCTAATTCTCGTTTAAAAATGGAGCGAGGCAATGGTTCAAGTGAAGATTTAACGGCTCGTATTTTGGATTTAGCCGCACCTATCGGTAAAGGACAGCGTGGTCTGATTGTTGCACCACCAAAGGCGGGTAAAACAGTTTTACTACAAAATATTGCTCAAAGTATTACAGCAAACTACCCTGAATGTGAACTGATTGTGTTACTTATTGATGAACGACCTGAAGAAGTAACAGAGATGACTCGTTCTGTAAAAGGAGAAGTCATCGCCTCTACTTTTGATGAACCAGCTTCTCGCCACGTGCAAGTAGCGGAAATGGTAATTGAAAAAGCAAAACGTTTAGTTGAGCATAAAAAAGATGTGGTTATTTTGTTAGATTCTATAACTCGTTTAGCTCGAGCTTACAATACGGTTACCCCATCATCAGGTAAAATCTTATCTGGTGGTGTCGATGCGAATGCACTACACCGTCCGAAACGTTTCTTCGGCGCTGCTCGTAACATCGAAGAAGGGGGAAGCTTAACTATTATTGCAACTGCCCTTGTCGATACGGGTTCAAAAATGGATGAAGTTATCTTTGAAGAATTTAAAGGTACGGGGAATATGGAATTACATCTTTCTCGTAAAATTGCTGAAAAACGTGTATTCCCTGCAATTAACTTTAACCCTTCTGGTACTCGTAAGGAAGATCTGATTACCACTCCTGATGAGCTTCAAAAAATGTGGGTACTACGTAAAATTATTAATCCTATGGATGAAGTTTCTGCAATGGAATTTTTGATTGATAAATTAATGGTAGCAAAAACAAATAATGAATTTTTTGAAATAATGAAACGCTCATAACAAGTTAATTATTCATATAAAAAACCTGCTTATTCAGTGAAAATAAGCAGGTTTTTTTATACCTAATTTAAGTTTCTTAAACCCAGTATTTGTTGATTTCTGTACGAATCGCTTCTGCAGTTTCTTTCCCTTTTTCGCCCACTAATGCACGCCCTGCAATGAATACTTTCGCATTGGTAATCTCTTTAAATAAATGGATTTCTTGTGGCACAATTCCACCAGTGATTGAAAGTTCTAAGCCTAAATCAGCCAATTTTTTCATTTTTTCAATGTCTTCTGCTGTCCAGCCTTTACCTGCTAATTCAGCATCACGAGAGCGGTGGTAAATTGCTTGTTTCACGCCTAAATCTACCCATTCTTGTGCATCTTCAAATGTCCAGTTGCCGTAGATTTCAATTTGAATTTCTTTTTTCACTTTTAAATCTGGATTTGCTGCGTTGAAATCGTCAGCCACTTTTTTACACGCTGCTTTGGTTGCAGGGTGTGCTGCTGCTGAAACGGTTAGCCAGTCTGCACCTGATTCAAATGCCATTTTCGCTAAAATTGCACCACCGTCGGTAGTTTTTAAATCGCACACTAAAATATGATCTGGGTGTAATGCACGTAAAGTTTTTACCGCTTTCATTCCTTCGGCACAAGCTAAAATTGTTCCGACTTCAATAATATCTACGGTTTTTTCCGCCACTTTTGCATCTGCTACTGCTTTTTCAAGACTTAATGAATCTAATGCAATTTGTAATAATGGTTTTGACATTTTATATTCCTTTTATTATTTGTTTAATGCTGCATCTATAACAGCGTAAATTTCTTCATTTGTTTGACACGCCAAGATTTTTGCTAAATCAACCCCTGTTTCACTTTCAGGATCCTCATCTTCTAGCACTTGGGTAATTTCCATAATGCCTTGCATATGTTCGTCAGATGAGCTACCTGACAAAGTAATCAGTACTTTTACACCTTCATCTTCACCATCAAAGAAAACGGGGTCAGTCAATGTGACTAATGCAAAAGCGGTTTTAATTACGCCTTCTTCTGGGCGAGCGTGAGGCATTGCTAGTCCCGGTGCTAAGATGATGTAAGGCCCCATTTCTTTTACTTTATTGATAATGTTGTCATAGTAACGAGGTTCAATCGCACCAGAATCAACTAACATATCGGTACCAATTTTAATTGCCTCTTCCCAGCTAGTGGCGGTTTGGTTTAATTTAATTGAGTTATTCTCAATCAGAGATTGTTTTAAATTCATTTTAAATACCTTTTTAATATTTTTTCAATTTTAAGAACAGAGCCCCTAGAAATTATTCTCTAGGGGCTGTTTTAACTATTTTAGATTCTCTCTAAAATTAATCGCAGTTGATGATTAACTTGCGTTGTGTTTATTGATTAATTCAACCAATTCATCACCAAATGAGTTAGGGTTAAGCATATTTTTAACACCTAATACAGATACTTTGTCGCCACCATCAATTTCATTCGCAAGATGCTGTGAAGAAACGACGATATCTACGTTTGCTAGTTTACCTTTATAATCGGTAACCGCACAAGAATCCATTTCATTTGGAATACCACGTTTATCAAGGTAGTTTTTGATTTTCATTTTCATCATCATTGATGAACCTTGACCAGAACCACATACTGCTAAGATACGAACAGCTTTTGCACTACTTTGAGAATTTGTAAAAACTTCCTCAGAAGTGACCGCTTCATCTTCTTCAATACCAAATCCATAATATTGATCTAATGTTTTACCTTGAGCTTGTGCTACTGCTTCATCTGTACGTAATTGTTTTGATGCAAAGAACATATAAACTAATGCTGCGGCAACAATAACAAAGAAGAAGAATGGGATAGAGATGATACCTTGTAAGATTGGTGGCCAGAATAATGCCCAGTCAGCCATTCCCATCCAACCATTAAAGATTGTACCTTGATCAGCAAGCATTTGGATTACCCAAGCAGAACCTAAGATTTCGATCATACCCATTACAAAACAAACTTTCATAACAGCTTTCCAACCACCAAAGCGGTTTGCAAATACCCCGATTGTTGCGTTAGAGAAGAACATTGGGATAAAGCCTGGAATGATAAGAACACTTGCATCCATACCAAGAAGAATACCAACAGCAACAAACTGACCGATAGCACCCCACATAAAGCCGAATACCATTGCATTTGGAGAGAATGCGTAAATTGCCGCACAGTCAATCGCTAATACTGCATTTGGAATTAAACGCTCAGAAATACCTTTGAAAGCTTCTGAAAGTTCTGCGACGAACATACGTACACCTGTTACGATAATTTGAATAGCGACCGCAAATTTAAGCCCTGTTTCAAGAATATAGATTGTCCAGTGTGTTTTACCCGCCATTACTTGTAAGTTATCTAAACCAAATGACAATAAAATAATACCGAAGAATACGGTCATTACAATCGCTGTTGCTGATACGCTATCGTGGAAAATATGCAACCAGTTTGGTAATTTCATATGTTCAACACTGTCATCTTTATCACCTAATTTAGGTGCAACTTTAACCGCGATCCAAGATGCAATTTGTTGTTGGTGACCAATTGAGAACCCTGCTCCACCTGTAACAGCCTGTGTTGGTTGATACATAATATTAGAAGAGATACCCCAATAAAGTGCCATTAATACACTGGTATAAATAATGGTTTCCCACATTGTTGCACCAATAATCATATAGAATACCGCCACTAAACCTGCTTGTTGGAACATAATGTGTCCAGTAAGCATAATAGTACGAATACCAGTGAAACGTCTAAATGCAACTAAAAGAATATTTAATGCTAATGCTCCAAGTACTGCATAACCTACCCAAGCATAATTATCTGCCATTGTGGTAATGGTCGCTTGCATAGCAGTGTATGGGTCAACAATTGCTCCTGTTAAACCATGTACTTCATTAAGTTTTAAGATAATTGGTTTAAAGCCTTTAACAAGTGTGCCAGCACCTACTTGTACAAGCATAAAACCAGCTATAGTTTTAATAGTTCCTTTAAGAATTGTAGTGGTATCTTTTTTCAATAAAATATAACCAATACAAGCAACGATACCTAATAAGAGCGGTGCTTTAGATAGCACTTGATCTTTTAGGAAAATCAGGATTTCTGTAATAAACTCCATAAGTCATTTCCTTTTTGTGAGTAAAAAATAGTAGTTGAAACGATTAGCGATTTTCAACAATCACTATTATGATATAGAAAATCAAAATTTGCGTAATCATCACTATAATACGCCTTAATAGACGATTAAAAAAGATTAAATTTGATTATTTGTGAACAAGATCACATTTTATATTTAAATATTTTTGATAAAAAAAGATGGTTATTCAGAGAAAATCATAAATAAATCGCTTTTATTCCTTTGAAAAATGAAAAAAATATAAAATTTGACCTAAATCACAGTTTAGGAAAAAAAGATTGAATAAATCAAAATGATTATGTATGATTATTTTTGATTTCTTATTATCGTTTTTTATCAGGAGTAAATTAAAATGTCAAAAGTACAAGAAATAACAAGAGAAAGCTGGATTCTTTCAACTTTTCCAGAGTGGGGAACGTGGTTAAATGAAGAAATTGCTGCAGAGGTAGTGCCAGAAAAAAGTTTTGCGATGTGGTGGTTAGGTAACTGCTCAATTTGGATCAAAACACCCGCTGGGGCAAACGTATGTATGGATCTATGGTGTTTCCGTGGAAAAAATACTAAAAAAGTAAAAGATATGGTGCGTGGACACCAAATGGCAAATATGTCAGGTGTGCGTAAATTACAACCAAACTTACGTACAAGTCCTGTTGTTATTGACCCATTTGCAATTGAAGAATTAGATTTCTTATTAGCCTCACACTACCATAGTGATCATATTGATATCAATGTTGCCGCAGCAGTTATCAATAACCCAAAATTAGATCACGTTAAATTTATTGGTCCAGAATACTGTACTGATATTTGGCAAAAATGGGGTGTACCCGCAGATCGTTGTATTACGGTTAAACCGGGCGATACAGTGAAAATCAAAGATATGGAAATTGTTGCATTAGATGGTTTTGATAGAACCTGTTTAGTCACACTTCCAGTTCAAGGTGCTGATGCACAAGGTGGAGAATTATTAGGTCTTTGCCCAAGTGATGAAGAAATGGGTAAAAAATGTGTAAACTACATTTTCAAAACACCGGGTGGTAATATTTATCACGGTGCTGACTCACACTACTCTGTTCAATTTGCTAAACACGGTAAAGAACATGACATTGATGTTGTATTAAACAACTACGGTGAAAATCCAGTTGGTATTATGGATAAAATGACTTCTATTGATTTACTTCGTATGGCAGAAGCCTTACAAGCAAAAGTAGTTATTCCTGTACACCACGATGTATGGTCAAACTTCCAAGCAAGTACCGATGAAATTTTAGCATTATATAGAATGCGTAAAGATCGCTTACAATATAAATTCCACCCATTTATTTGGGAAGTGGGCGGCAAATATGTTTATCCTCGTGATAAAGATTTAATTGAGTACCATCACCCACGTGGTTTTGATGATTGTTTTGAGCAAGAGCCAAATGTACCATTTAAAAGTATTCTTTAATATACTTTACCACCCCTTAATTGGGGTGGTTTCTTTTTTTGCTGTTCATTATAATTGGCATAAATTTTAATTAGAGAAATAAAAATATGAATGAAAATTATAGACAACAACAACTGCTTAAATTAGTTAATGAACGAAAGTATTTAGCCACAGCTGAAATTATTGATTTGTTGGGTATTTCTCCTGCTACTGCTCGTCGAGATATTACAAAATTAGATCAACAAGGTAGATTAAAAAAAGTACGCAATGGTGCAGAGTCTTTAAATGCGACTTATTATTCAACCAGCTCACCTATTATAAAAAAAAATATCAATAATCTTGAAGAAAAAAAACGCATTGCCATTGCAGCAAATAAGTTGTGCAAAGAGGATACCAGCGTAATCCTTACTTGTGGTTCAACAATGTTGATGCTGGGTGAAAGTTTATGTGGCAAAAATTTGCAAATTATTACCAATTACTTACCGCTTGCAAATACCCTTATTAGTAATGATCATCATAATGTCGTCATTATGGGTGGACAATATAATAAAAATCAAGCCATTATGCTTTCTCTAAATAGTAGTTCAGATGATTATGCTGCGGATATTCTTTTCACTAGTGGTAAAGGGCTTTCACACGAGGGCTTATATAAAAATGATATGTTAATTGCTAATTCTGAACAGAAAATGTTAGAAAAAGTGGAAAAGTTGGTTGTTTTACTGGATAGCTCAAAGTTAGGTAAGCGAGTAGGAATGCTGTTTGCTGAGTTAAAAAATATCGATATTTTAATTACAGGAAAAGAAGCAGACCCAACTATTATTAAAGAATTAACAGAGCAAGGATTACACATTATTCTTGCTTAAAAGCACAATTTAATAGGATAAAAAAATGAGAAAACATAAATTAGGGATCTATGAAAAAGCCTTGCCAAAAAATATCAGTTGGCAAGATAGATTATCTATTGCAAAAGCGTGTGGGTTTGATTTTGTCGAAATTTCTATTGATGAAACCGATGAGCGTTTAGCTCGTTTAGATTGGACAAAAGAACAACGCTTAGAGCTAGTAAAAGCGATTATGACTACTGGCATAACTATTCCGTCAATGTGTTTATCTGGGCATCGCCGTTTCCCATTTGGTAGCCGAGATGAAGCCATTCGCAAAGAAGCTTACACAATGATGGAAAAAGCCATTCAATTAGCCGTTGATTTAGGTATTCGTACCATTCAACTTGCAGGTTACGATGTTTATTACGAAGAGCAAGACGAAGGCACAATCCAACGTTTTCAAGAAGGGCTTGAATGGGCGGTAACGCTTGCAGCAAGTAATCAGGTAACCCTTGCAGTAGAAATTATGGATACCAAATTTATGAGTTCAATTTCTCGTTGGAAAAAATGGGATCAAATTATCGATTCCCCTTGGTTTACCGTTTATCCTGATATTGGCAATCTTTCAGCGTGGAATGATAACGTTGAAGAAGAATTAACCTTAGGTATCAATAAAATTTCAGCCTTACATCTAAAAGATACCTACAAAGTCACCGAAACCTGCAAAGGGCAATTTAGAGATGTCCCATTTGGCGATGGTTGTGTGGATTTTGCAAAATTCTTCAATATTCTAAATAAATTAAATTATCGTGGTGCATTCTTAATTGAAATGTGGACAGAAAAAGCTGAAGAGCCAATCGCTGAAATTATCAATGCACGCCGTTGGATCGAACAAAAAATGAAAGAAGGAGGCTTCAAATGTTAGAAGCGTTAAAAGAAAAAGTTTTAAAAGCAAACCTAGAATTACCAAAACATAAATTAGTAACATTCACTTGGGGAAACGTGAGTGAAATCGATCGTGAGAAAAACTTAGTGGTAATCAAACCATCTGGTGTGGAATATGATGAAATGACTGCTGATGATATGGTAGTAGTAGATTTATTCACTGGTAAAGTGGTAGAAGGCAAACTAAAACCATCATCAGATACGCCAACACACTTAGAACTTTATCGTCAATTCCCTAATATCGGTGGAATTGTGCATACTCACTCACGTCACGCAACCGCTTGGGCACAAGCAGGCGAAGATTTACTCGCACTCGGGACAACACACGGCGATTATTTCTACGGTACCATTCCTTGCACCCGCAAAATGACCCCAGCTGAAATTGCAGGCGAATATGAGTTAGAAACAGGAAAAGTGATCGTTGAAACTTTCCAAAAACGCCATATTCAAGCGGGTCAAGTCCCAGCAGTTATCGTGCATTCACACGGACCATTCGTATGGGGAAAAGACGCCAATGATGCGGTGCATAATTCCGTTGTACTAGAAGAATTAGCTTATATGAATTTTGTGACTAGCCAAATTCGTCCAAATATCCAATCAATGCAACAAGAATTACTGGATAAACATTATCTACGTAAACACGGTGCAAATGCCTATTATGGGCAATAATTATTGCTTAAATAAATTCGATTAAAATAGAAAGGCAGGAATTCAACCCTGCCTTTTTTAAATTTATACTCAATTAAAATAAAACAATAAAGCCACCAAAAATGAACTAAATTTAGGGAGTAGCTTACATAAATATTGTTTAATTTTTTCTCAATAGGGTTCAATTTAGGGGAATAAGGAGATAATGGTAATGGTATGCCCAAATTTCTGAGCTAATTATTGTAAAGCTTTTATCAAACAATTCTTAGATTTACACAAATTTATCCACAGTAAATGGGGATAAAAAAAGAGTAGCGAAAACTAGCCTGATAGAAACAAAATTAACATCCATCGAAAGCATAAGAAATAGCCACATTGTAGATCAATTAAACGAGTTGGTGATCTTTTAACAAATACAAATAATAAATCAGAAAAAGCATATAAAACAACAAATTAATGGAATTTTTCACAGCCTTTCAACAATTATTATGTAGTTATTCACAAAATTATCTACATTTTATGTGAATAAAGATCGCAACTCTCTTTGCATTAAAAATTAAGATAGAATAATTGCGTTATTTTTTTATATTGCTCAGTATATTGATAATTTTTATCATAAATAGTCAAAAACAAGCGGTCACTTTGTTGAAACTTTTTACAAAAAGTCACAATCATTCGTTTCGGTGGGTTACCTTGCTTCGTTGCAATGTCCCAACGCTCAATGCAATAAAGGTTAATTTCTTTTGCCTCCTCAATTAATTTTTCTGCTACATCACAAGGTAAAATAAAGGTAATTTTACCTTCTTCAGAAAGTAAATCTTTGGCGTGCTTTAGCCACACAAAATGGCTTTGAGTAGTCGCACGAGCAAGATCTCGCTCACTACTTTTACTTGCAAGGCTATATTCAAAATAAGGAGGATTAGACACAATAAGGTCAAATTTTTGGGTAACTTGAAAGTCTAAAAAATCACACAATTTAATAGATAAACGATCTTTCCAAACTGTTTGCTGAATATTTTCAACAGCTTGCTGAAAAGCATTTGGTTCGATCTCCAATGCAGTAATTTGGCAGGTAGTATAAGCGGTACGTTGTGCTAACATAATTGCAATTAGCCCTGTTCCCGTTCCAATATCTAAAATAGATGAAATATTACTTATATTCGCAATACTTCCCAATAAAATAGCATCCGTATTTACTTTCATTGCACATTTGTTGTGTGCAATAAAAAATTGTTTAAATTGAAATCCGTTAGATTTGGTCATTTTAGTAAATTTTTTGATAGATCGTACCGCTTTGAAATTTAGTATGTAAGGAAAAATCCTCAATTCAAACTCATAAGCTAAGTAATAAAAACGTATAGTGATTTACTATACTTGAAAGCAAATAGATTATACACAACTATTCAATAGTTAGAAAAATAAAGATTTTTTTCAAATGCCATTTTTTTATTCTCTAATGGTCATTAAAACGTTACAATAGACACAATTTTTACTTAAATAAAGGAATCCCTAATGAAAATTACTAAAAATACCGTACCAAGCATTGCTTACCAAGTTCGTACCCAAGAAGGTGTATTAGTTGATGAAGCACCTGTTAATCAACCGTTAGACTATTTACACGGTCATCAGAACCTTGTGGTTGGATTAGAAAATGCATTAGAAGGTAAAGCGGTAGGCGATACATTTGAAGTGCGTGTAAAACCAGAAGAAGGCTACGGCGAATACAATGAAGATATGGTGCAACGTGTGCCAAAAGATGTATTCCAAGGCGTTGATGAATTAGAAGTGGGTATGCGTTTTATCGCAGATACGGATATTGGTCCATTACCTGTTGTGATTACCGAAGTGGATGAAACCGAAGTAGTGGTTGATGGTAACCATATGTTAGCAGGACAAGAATTATTATTCAGTGTTGAAATCGTATCCGTACGTGCAGCAACAGAAGAAGAAATCGCTCACGGTCATATTCATCAGCACGGTGGTGGCTGTTGTGGACACGATCACGATGAAGAAGAACACGAATGTTGTGGTGGACACGGTCATTGTCACAGTGATGAAGAAAAAAAAGAGAAAAAAGAAGGTAGCTGTGGTTGTGGTCACAAACACTAAGGACTAAAAAATGGCAGAACGTAAATATTTTGGAACAGACGGTATTCGTGGCAAAGTTGGGCAATATCCTATCACGCCAAAGTTCATCTTAAAATTAGGTTGGGCTGCGGGCAAAGTATTAGCCAATCAAGGTTCAAAGCGAATTTTAATTGGTAAAGATACTCGTATTTCAGGTTATATGATAGAAGCGGCATTGGAAGCGGGGCTTTCAGCCGCAGGGCTTTCTGTGGCATTTACTGGTCCTATGCCAACCCCTGCGATTGCGTATTTAACTCGTACGTTTCGTGCGGAAGCTGGGATTGTAATTTCAGCATCTCATAATCCTTATGACGATAACGGAATTAAATTCTTCTCATCAAATGGTGAGAAATTACCTGATGAAGTGGAAGAAGCAATAGAAGCAATGCTTGATGAACCGATGGATTGTGTGGATTCTGCGGAGCTAGGAATGGCAAGCCGAATTACTGATGCTGCTGGACGTTATATTGAGTTCTGTAAAAGTACTTTCCCTTCACACTTAAATTTAAGTGCTTATAAAATTGTGGTGGATTGTGCGAACGGTGCAACCTACCACATCGCACCAAATGTAATGCGTGAGCTAGGTGCAGAAGTGATTGAAATTGGTACTAAGCCAAATGGTATGAATATCAATAAAGGTGTGGGTGCAACGGATATTAAGCAACTACAAGAAACCGTACTTGAACATAAAGCCGATCTTGGTTTAGCTTATGATGGCGATGGCGATCGCTTGATTATGGTGGATCATCTTGGTAATAAAATTGATGGTGACCAAATTATCTTTATTATTGCTCGTGAAGCATTGCGTGCGGGTAAATTAAAAGGGGGCGTTGTCGGTACATTGATGAGTAATATGAGCTTAGAGAATGCACTGCGTACCCTTGCAATTCCATTTGTGCGTGCCAAAGTGGGCGACCGTTATGTTTTAGAACAGTTAAAAGAAAAAGGCTGGACATTAGGTGCGGAAAACTCAGGGCATATTATTATCTTAGATAAAAATACCACTGGGGATGGCATTGTGGCGTCATTAGAAGTACTAGCGGCAATGGCATCACAAAAATTAAGTTTAAATGAATTAGCCGAAGCTGTGCCTCTTTATCCACAAGCACTTATCAATATTAAGTTTAGTGGCGATACTGATCCACTTGCAAGTGAAGAAGTTCAAAAAGTGACACAAGATGTGGAACAACGTTTGAAAGGTAAAGGGCGAGTCTTATTGCGTAAATCAGGGACTGAACCGTTAATTCGTGTAATGGTGGAATGTGCTGATGGCGAGCTTGCTCACAGCTGTGCAACTGAAATTGCAGAAGCAGTAAAACGTAATTAGTCATTTTATTTGGTAGGGGGGCATATTCCATTCGCTTTGCTCATTCAATGCTCCCCTTCATTACGTTTTAATAAAATTTAATTTATTACATTTAGAGATTAGAAATAATGGATCAACTTTCAATGAAAAAACAAGCAGCAAAAACTGCTCTAAAGTATGTCAAACCAGAAACTATTATTGGTGTTGGTAGTGGCTCAACCGTAAATTGTTTTATTGAAGCATTAGGCTCTATGAAAGATCAAATCAAAGGTGCTGTTGCCGCTTCAAAAGAGTCAGAAAAACGCTTACGTGAATTAGGTATTGAAGTCTTTGAGGCAAACCAAGTATCTAGCCTTGATGTGTATATTGATGGGGCTGATGAAATTACCCCACAAGGTTATATGATCAAAGGAGGCGGTGCAGCCTTAACCCGTGAAAAAATTGTAAGCTCATTAGCAAAAAAATTTATTTGTATTGTGGATAAATCTAAACAAGTTGATGTATTAGGTTCAACCTTTGCGTTACCTGTTGAAGTTATTCCAATGGCACGTTCTTATGTTGCTCGTCAGCTTGTTGCTTTGGGTGGTTCACCTGAATATCGAGAAGGTGTGGTAACGGATAATGGTAATGTAATTTTAGATGTCTATAATTTCAATATTATTGAACCGCTTAAAATGGAACATACGATTAACAATATCGCTGGTGTGGTTACGAACGGTATCTTTGCACAACGTTTTGCAAACATCACCATTGTCGGCTCACCAGATGGTACAAAAATTATTGAATAAGCGGTCAGATTATTATAAAAATTTACAATTTCTTTAAATGCAAACAAAACAGGATGTAATAATGACAACTCATATTTCTTTAGATAAATCAAAAATTAAATTTGTGTTACTTGAAGGTGTGCATAAAAACGCTGTTGAAGTACTAAAATCATCAGGTTATCACAACATTCATTATTATAATGAAGCACTTGATGGTGATGAATTAGTTAATGCTATCAAAGATGCACACTTTGTAGGTATTCGTTCTCGAACATATTTAACTGCAGAAGTATTATCTCAAGCGACTAAATTGGTCGCTATTGGCTGTTTTTGTATTGGTACCAACCAAGTGGATATGAATGCGGCAAAAACACTCGGAATTCCTGTTTTTAACGCACCATTTTCAAATACTCGTTCTGTTGCAGAACTGGTACTCGCAGAAATTATTTTATTAATGCGTAAAGCTGCTCAAGCAAATATGGAAGTACATAGAGGCGAATGGAATAAATCTGCCGAAGGTTCAAATGAAGTACGTAATAAAAAATTAGGTATTATTGGATATGGTCATATTGGTTCACAATTAAGTGTAATCGCCGAATCTATTGGAATGCAAGTTTATTTTTATGATATAGAAAACAAACTCCCTCTGGGTAATGCACAACAAGTACATAATTTAGATGAATTATTGTCATTTTGTGATGTTATTTCTCTTCACGTGCCTGAGAACAATTCTACTAAAAATATGATTGATGCTCAGTGTCTTAAAAAACTCAAAGAGGGGGCGGTGTTAATCAATGCCGCACGAGGAACCGTCGTTGATATTAATGCTCTTGCTGAAGCTTTAAAATCTGGGAAATTACGAGGTGCTGCTGTCGATGTATTCCCTATTGAACCCGCATCAAAAGATGAGTGCTTCACTTCACCATTATGCCAGTTTGATAATGTTATTCTTACTCCTCATATTGGTGGTTCAACAACAGAAGCACAAGCCAATATTGGTACAGAAGTTGCCAATAAATTTGTGAAATACTCTGATAATGGCTCTACTCTATCAGCCGTTAATTTTCCTGCTGTTTCCTTACCATCACACAGTGGAGCAAAAAGATTATTACATATTCATACAAACAAGCCTGGTGTAATGAATCAGATTAACCAAGTGTTTGTTAATGCAAATATGAATATTGCAGCACAATATTTACAAACAGATGCTGAAATTGGCTATGTCGTTATAGATGTTGAATCTGATGATGTAACCGAAACACTTGCTCAATTAAAAGCAATTGATGGAACAATAAAAGCAAGAGTATTACACTAGTTAAAATCAATAATAAAATTTTAAATTATACAAATAGGAATAAAAAAATAATGCGTACAACTCAATATTTACTATCTACATTAAAAGAAACCCCTAATGATGCACAGGTGGTAAGCCATCAATTAATGTTGCGAGCAGGAATGATCAGACCCTTAGCATCAGGGCTTTATACTTGGTTACCGACAGGGTTACGTGTATTAAAAAAAGTAGAAAATATCGTGCGTGAAGAAATGAATAAATCGGCGGTAGAAGTGTCTATGCCAGTGGTTCAGCCTGCGGATTTATGGATTGAATCACAACGTTGGGATGACTACGGTCCAGAATTGTTACGTTTTGATGATCGTGGTAATCGTCCATTTGTATTAGGTCCAACTCACGAAGAGGTGATTACCGATTTAGTGCGTCGTGAAATTACCTCATATAAACAGTTACCGTTAAATTTATATCAAATTCAAACCAAATTCCGTGATGAAGTGCGTCCTCGCTTTGGTGTAATGCGTTCACGTGAATTTTTAATGAAAGACGCTTACTCTTTCCATACAACACCTGAGTGTCTACAAAATACTTATGAAGTAATGCACCAAACTTATTGCAATATTTTCAATCGGTTAGGCTTAGATTTCCGTCCTGTTCAAGCTGACACAGGATCAATTGGTGGTAACGCATCACACGAATTCCAAGTATTAGCACAAAGTGGCGAAGACGATATTGTATTCTCAACAGAATCAGATTACGCAGCCAATATCGAATTAGCGGAAGCAGTGGCTGTGGGCGAAAAACAGGCACCAACCAAAGAAATGGAATTAGTGGATACACCAAATGCAAAAACCATTGCCGAAGTGGTAGAACAATTTGATGTGGCGATTGAGAAAACCGTTAAAACTTTAGTAGTTAAAGGGGCAAGCGAAGAGCAACCTTTAATCGCATTGGTGTTACGTGGGGATCACGACTTAAATGAAATCAAAGCCATTAAATTACCAGAAGTAGCTGAACCTTTTGAATTTGCTGATGAAGCAGAGATTAAAGCTAAAATCGGTGCAGGTGTAGGTTCACTAGGGGTTGTAAATATGCCAATTCCTGTGATTATCGACCGTAGCGTTGAGTTAATGAGCGATTTTACCACAGGAGCAAATATTGACGGTAAACACTATTTTAATGTGAACTGGGAGCGTGATGTTGCGTTACCAAAAGTAGCAGATTTACGTAACGTAGTAGAAGGCGATCCAAGTCCAGACGGCAAAGGCACATTATTGATTAAACGTGGTATTGAAGTAGGGCATATTTTCCAATTAGGTTCAAAATATTCAGAAGCAATGAATGCCACAGTGCAAGGTGAAGACGGTCGTCCACAAACCTTAATTATGGGTTGTTACGGTATCGGTGTTTCTCGTGTGGTTGCTGCAGCAATTGAGCAAAATCACGATGAACGTGGCATTAAATGGTCAAATGCAATTGCACCTTTCACGGTAGCGATTGTTCCAATGAATATGCACAAATCTGATGAAGTAAAACAAGAAGCCGAAGCCCTTTATGAGCAATTAAAAGCACTCAATATTGATGTGATTTTTGATGATCGTAAAGAGCGTCCAGGTGTGATGTTTGCAGATATGGAATTAATTGGCGTACCACACACCATCGTGATTGGACAGCGTAGCCTTGAAAATGGTGAGCTTGAATATAAGAGCCGTCATACTGGTGAAAAACAGATGATTGCTAAAAATCAAATGGTCGCCTTTATTCAATCTCAACTTAATTAATTGATAAAAAAGGACGAATTTATGCTCAAAATACTTAGAATTATTATTGTTGTTATTCTCGCTATTGGAATTTGTTTGATTGGCACAGTTTATTCATTATGCCGTTTTAAACATCCGAATAATGTGTGTTTTATCGTCAAAATGTTTGGCTGGTTACATCATTTTGTGGGTATTAAAGTGATTCTTCGTCCTAAAAAAGATTTTACCCAACACGCTATTTATATAGCCAATCATCAAAATAATTATGATATGGTAACGATTTCTGCAATGTTACAACCGAATACGGTTAGCGTTGGAAAAAGTAGCTTAATTTGGATTCCATTTTTTGGTTTAATGTATTGGAGTAGTGGTAATATTTTAATTCAGCGCGAAAATCATAATAGTGCAATTAAAACAATGAGCAAAGTAGCAAAAGTGATTAAAGAAAATAACATTTCTATTTGGATGTTTCCTGAAGGAACACGTAGCCGTGGGCGTGGTTTACTTCCGTTTAAACGTGGTGCTTTTCATACCGCTATCGCAGCAGGCGTACCTATTGTGCCTGTCGTATGTTCAAATACCCATAATAAAATAGACTTAAATCGTTGGGATAATGGTTACGTAATTTGTGAAACCTTAGAACCAATTGATACCGCTGGCTACTCTCGTGAAAATATCAAAGAATTAATCCAACTTTGTTACGATAGAATGGATGCAAAAATTAAAGTGCTTAATCAAGAAGTCGCAGAATTAGAAGCAAAAGCTTAAATTATCGCTATATTTACACACCCTGAAAGTAATAATAATTTTTAGGGTGTTTTTTATACGTTCAATTTAGAGTATGATAGGGTTTTCTAAAATAATTTTATAAATATTATGTACCGTTTTTTACTTTGGTTAAAGCAACCAAGCAATACATTATGGGTTAAGCCTACATTAGGGGCTTTATTAGCTCTAATCATTGCTTTCTCTTCTTATTGGATTGATCGTTGGTTACCTGCTCAAACTCTACCTAAAATTAATATAGATATTGTAGATGACTTATTAAATATTATCGCCTCCAGTATGCTAGCAGTAAGCACCTTCTCTCTTTCAATTATGATTGCTGCCTTTAGTTCCGTCGCCAGTAATGCCACACCTCGAGCAACAGAGTTAATTATTGCCGATGGTACTACTCGAACAGCAATTTCTAGTTTTCTTTCTGCGTTTATTTATGCAGTTATTGCTAAGATATTATTAGGACTCGGTATTTTTGGCACAAATGGGCTGTTTATTCTATTTGGTTGTATTGTTATTTTATTATTATATTTAGTGGTAGTTTTAATTCGTTGGGTACAAACTCTTTCAGGATTAGGGCGTTTAAAAAACACCTTAGATCGTATTCAACAAAAAGCCACTGAATCATTACGTGATTATCGTAATAATCCAAATTTAGGTACTGCCGCCAAAATTACTGAATTAAAACAAGTAAGATCAATTTATTCTCAAAAGATTGGTTATTTAATTAATATAAATCTTTCGGGCTTGCAGCACTGGGCTGAAGATAACGATTGCTATTTACATATTATGGTACGAGTAGGGAACTGGCTAATGCCAAATAAAGCAATGGTATTAGTGCAACGAAATCATTTTGAGGATATTGATTTTGATGAAATCAACCGTTTCTTTATTGTAGATTCACAACGTAAATTTGAACAAGATCCAAGTTTTGGTTTATCTGTTTTAAGTGAAGTTGCACAACGAGCCCTTTCTCCTGCAATTAATGACTCAGGTACAGCATTAACAGTATTAGCGACTCTTACACAATTACTGACTGAAAAACCAATCGAAAAAGATGACGATAGAAACTTTGATCGTTTAAGTATTGTTCCATTGGATGAAGGGATTTTTATTCAAGAATCAATCCGCCCTATTGCACGAGACGGTGCAACAAATATAAATATTGGGATTGCTATTTTAAAAACTCTTGCCACTATTTACCATCAAGCGCCAACCGTTGAGCTTTCACTTGCGGCACAAAAAGAAGCAGAAAATACTTTACAACGTAGTATTGAAGCACTTAATTTTGAAAATGATAAACATCTTATTAATGATCTCTATCAACAACTTTTTGGGTATAAATTAAGCCAGTAAGCGGTCACATTTTAAGAGAAATTTACACAATTGAAAAAAAATAAAAAGTTGCTTAACTCCTTATAAAATAAGAAATTAAGCAACTTTTTTGATTATTTAAAATAGTGAAAAAATTTACTGCTAATCTCCAAAACTAAATAAAAGCAAGAAATGGTGAAATACAAAGGAGTATTCCAGTAAAGATAATCACATTTGTTGCTAAGCCTTTATAGTGGTGTAAGTGTGGCATTTTATATACAAGATATGCAGGGATTAAACAGCCAACTAAACCAAAAATTGGACTACAAATTGAGGTAAAGTTAAGGATTGGGAAGTTGGTAACGATTGTTCCCCAGCAAATAAGAATGATAAACGCAACTACCAGTTTCTCAATTAATGGCTTGTTGATCTCTTCTTCTTTATATTTACGTAGTAACACATTCATTACAAGACCAACACACGCTTCTCTAAAACCTAAAAATACCCCAAAGAAAGAAGTCACAATCGCAAAAATATTAATCACAATGCCTGTAATAGTTGCCCAGCTACCTGGTATAAATTGAGCAATAATGGCTAACGATGAAATATTTTGCTCTTTGGCACTGATGGCTTGTTCTTGGCTGATTGCTAAAGTAAATGAAACTGCATAGAAGAATACCACCACAAATAAAATCACAAACGAAATACGCATTGCTCGTGATGCTTTATAGCGAGCCACTTCAACAGATTTTTCGTGTGATCGATAAGAAATCACCATTGGGCTTAATGACTGTAAGAATAAAATAGACGTTAGAGTAAATGGAAGGGTTATGATGGCATCTTTTATCATTGTTCCCCAGTTTCCAACGGCTGGAAGATTTGAGAGATCCCAACGTGATACAAGTAGCACCCCCATTATCCCCACAAGAGATAATACCGTCACCGCCATAAATCCAGATAATTTAAAGAGTAATTTTTCTCCTTTCGATGCAATAAAAGAAAGTACACAAACCAATCCTAATCCATAAAACATATTATCACTTAACTTGGTTTCAGTAATACCAAAGGATTGCAAGTAAGAGGCACTGTCATTAGTGACGGCTAATGAATAAATTAACACCCAAATGACAAGCATAATAAAATAAAGAATACCTAACGCTACCCCCCAGTTTTTACCAAGATAGTCAGAGATAATTCGAGGATAATCCGTACATTTTTTTGATTCAGCGAGAGTATTTATAAAGAGATTTTGGAAGAGATATAAAGCAGGATAACCAATGATTGCGGAAAGAAGAAAAACCCATATTCCCATTATACCAACTTGGACTGGGAGAAAGACAATCCCTGCACCTATCGCCATCCCGATACTCATCACTATCCAACCGATATCGACACTATCAAACTTAATGGCTTCTTTCCATTGCTGTCTGGTCATACCTGCTTTTTCATAGTTTTTTTGATTGCTCATATATTGCTCCTTATAGGATTTACATTTTAGTCTTGTGAAATTTTATTGAACATCTGTAAATATAGAAACAAATGTTCAATTTACCACCTTATAAAAACACTAGATATGATCCAGTGCATTTTTGATATCATCAATCAGATCGTCTGGATCTTCAATACCGACGGATAAGCGAACCAATCCTGCTGTAATTCCTTGTTTTAATCTCTCTTCTTCAGGTACACTGGCATGTGACATTTTTGCAGGATAAGATAAAATAGATTCCACGCCTCCTAAACTCACTGCAACAATAGGATATTTTAAGGCTTCTGCAAATTTCTTCATATTTTCAATACTACCCAAATCAAAAGAAAGCACTGCCCCACCACTTGATGCTTGTTTTTTGTGAATTTCATAGCCTTCGTGACTTTCTAAACCGGGATAATACACTTTTTTAACTTTAGGATGGATTTCAAGAAGTTGAGCAATTTTTAATGCCGTTTGAGTACTTTTCTCCATTCGAATAGCCATCGTTTTGATACCTCGCATCACCAACCAACTTTCTTCAATACCCGGTAATCCGCCAAGCATAATTTGTTGTTTATGCAATTTTTCATAAAGTTCATCATCATTCACCGCTACTGCACCTAAAATGACATCGCTATGCCCATTTAAGAATTTAGTTGCACTTTGAATAACAATATCTACCCCCATTGTCAGTGGATTTTGATATTGTGGTGTCATAAATGTATTATCAATAGCGGTCAAAATATTATGCCTTTTTGCAATTTCAACCACACCTTGAATATCGGTAATTTTTAAAGTCGGATTAGACGGCGTTTCCATATAAAAGGCTTTGGTATTCGGTTTAATGGCATTTTCCCATTCAGCAAGATTCGTTTCATCAACAAAGTTCACTTCAATCCCAAAGCGTGGTAATGCCTCATTGACTAATTGAAATGTGCCGCCATAAACATCTTTACACATCACAATATGATCACCTTTTGAGAACATCAAAAGTACCGCAGAAATTGCCGCCACCCCAGACGCAAAAGCCACCGCATATTTGCCTTGTTCTAGGCTAGCGATGGCTTCTTCTAATGCAGAACGAGTTGGATTACCAAATCTTGAATACATATATTTCTGCATATTATCAATTTCTTTCTGATGAAAGGTTGATGCTTGGCAAATAGAAATGGATGATGCCCCTGTTTCAGGATCGAGCATATTATAGCCGTGTAAAACTTGTGTTCCAAATTTCATAAAACCACCTCTTTTTGTTTATTAATTATCATAATAGTTGTGATTATACTCTTGAAAAGTAAAAAAAATTTTCTCCATTTTTACTTGATTTCCATAAATTTTAAAATAAAATTCTAAAATATCTTATATAGAAAGAATATTTTTCTACAACTAAACTGACTTGCGAGGTAACAAAGTGTACAAACTTGATAAAATAGATAGACAAATTTTAAGACTATTACAAAAAGATGCCTCTATTTCGATTACAGATTTAGCTGAAAAGGTCAACTTAACCACCACACCCTGTTGGCGACGCATTCATCGTCTTGAAGAACTTAAAATTATTAGTAATCGAGTTGTATTGGTAGATGCAAATAAAGTGGATTTAAGTCTTATTGGCTTTGTTCGGATTAAAACCAGTGATCATTCTGAGCATTGGTATCACAAGTTCTCCAAAACAATTATAGACTTTCCTGAAGTCACGGCTTTTTATCGAATGGCAGGAGAATATGATTATTTAATGCAAGTACGAGTGAAAGATATTCACACTTTTGATATTTTCTATAAAAAATTAGTAAGAGAAGTAGAAGGTTTAACGGATGTCACTTCTACCTTTGCAATGGAAGAACTAAAATATACTTATGAATTACCAATTTAAGAAGCGGTACGATTATTTTCATTTTTTGCAAATTTTTGATCAAATCTTACCGCTATATTTAGCCACTTAGTTCTATATAACGTAACGGACGGATAGTTTGCTAATGCCGCCCCTACAACGTTTTTAATTATAAAATATAACGACTTAAATCTTCGTTCTCAACCACATCATCTAACTCTTTGGCAACGAAGTCTTGGTTGATTACAATTTTATCCCCTGAGCGTTCACTCGCATTGAAAGAAATATTATCCATTAAACGTTCTAATACGGTATGCAGACGTCTTGCCCCGATATTTTCGGTTTTCTCGTTTACGTGGAACGCTGATTTTGCGATTCGGCTGATACCGTCTTCGGTGAACTCAATCTCAACGCCTTCTGTTTTCATTAACTCTCTGTATTGTAAGGTTAATGAGGCATTTGGTTCGGTTAAAATACGTTCAAAATCGTGTTCTGTTAGGGATTTTAATTCGACACGGATTGGTAAACGACCTTGTAATTCAGGCAATAAGTCTGACGGGCGAGCCACTTGGAATGCACCTGAACAGATAAATAAAATATGATCCGTTTTTACAATGCCGTGTTTAGTGTTTACTGAGCTACCTTCAATGATTGGCAGTAAATCACGTTGTACCCCTTCACGAGATACATCGCCACCGCTATGCTCTGATTTTTTACAAATCTTATCGATCTCGTCGATAAACACGATACCGTGTTGTTCCACCGCTTCAATCGCTTGCTGTTTTAATTCTTCTGGATTAACCAATTTTGCCGCTTCTTCGTCAATTAATACTTTAAACGCATCTTTGATTTTCATTTTGCGTTTTTTCTTTTTGCTTGGCGATACGCCTTCAAACAGGGATTGTAATTGCGATGTCATCTCTTCCATTCCGGGTGGTGTCATAATTTCTACACTCACTTGGGCAGCGATATCAATTTCAATCTCTTTGTCATCTAATTGACCTTCACGTAATTTTTTACGGAAGATTTGACGAGTAGAATTACTGCTGTTACTTTCTTCACTATTGCCCCATTGGTCTTTTGCTGGTGGAAGTAATACATCTAAAATACGCTCTTCCGCTGCTTCTTCAGCACGGAAACGATTTTTTTCGATCGCTTGTTCACGCACTAATTTCATTGAAACATCAGCTAAATCACGAATAATCGCATCAACTTCCTTACCCACATAACCCACTTCGGTAAATTTGGTTGCTTCCACTTTCACAAAGGGGGCGTTGGCTAATTTTGCTAAACGACGTGCAATTTCCGTTTTACCCACACCGGTTGGTCCAATCATTAAAATATTTTTTGGGGTCACTTCTTGACGTAGATCTTCTGGTAACTGCATACGACGCCAGCGGTTACGTAATGCAATCGCGACGGCACGTTTAGCTTCTTTTTGCCCGATAATATGAGCGTCTAATTCTGATACAATCTCACGAGGTGTCATTGACATAATCTGTTCCTATTTTTCAATTTCTTCAATAATATGGTTGCTGTTGCTGTAAATATCGATTTCGCCCGCCACTTTTAATGACTCCGCAACAATCTCTTTGGCTGATAATTCACTATTACGCAATAAGGCTAATGCGGCTGATTTTGCAAAATTACCGCCAGATCCAATCGCTAATACGTCACTTTCTGGCTCAATCACATCGCCACTGCCTGAAACTAATAAAAATTCGCTTTCATTAGCGACAATCATCATTGCTTCTAAACGGCGTAATGCACGATCTGAACGCCACTCTTTGGCTAATTCTACGGCGGATTTCACTAAATGCCCTTGATGAAGCTCTAATTTTCGCTCAAACAATTCACGCAAAATAAAGGCATCTGCCGTTGAACCTGCAAACCCTGTGATCACTTTATCTTGATACATTTTACGCACTTTTCTTACTGTGCCTTTTTCCACACAGTTACCGAGCGTGGCTTGACCATCGCCCCCCATCGCTACTTTGCCATCACGACGTACACATACAATAGTTGTCATTGTTATTCCTTATTTTTCAAAAAACTGCTTATTAGATTGTGATTAAATTTAAGATTTCAAGGGGAAGAAGAAATTTTGTAAATTTTAATCAGAAAGTAACCGCTATTCCATCTCAATTAAGTTTAATTGACCAGAAAATCGTTCGGTAATGGCTTGTTGAATTTCATCAAATTCAGTGGGATTAATACCTAATTCTATAACAACTTTATCGCTAAATTGTTGGTCATAAATTTCAATATCCATTGTGCTAAGCAGGTTTTGTAGTGAGTTAAATTGATCGTATTCACATTGTAAGCGGTATGATTTTCTTAAAACTTTGCGAATTTTTTCTACTTGCTTTAAGGCTTGCTGTACACCGTTTCCGTAAGCCCGAACTAATCCACCTGTGCCTAATTTAATGCCGCCAAAATAACGTACTACCACAACACTAATTTCACCCATTCCACTGCCTAACAGATGATTTAACATTGGTTTTCCAGCCGTGCCTTGTGGTTCACCATCGTCAGTAAAACCATATTGTTGACTATCTGTCGGTGAACCAGCCACAGCCGCCCAACAGTGGTGGCGTGCATCAGGATAAGTGGTTCGCATTTCGGTTAAAAAAGCCTTAGCTTCTTCAATACCTTCTGTATGACGAATATAGGTAATAAAGCGACTTTTTTTAATTTCTTCTTCAAAAACAACTTCAAATTTGGGTATATAATATTCCATTTGAGCCTAAAAATATTTCTTCAAAAAATGTTCATTTTTGTGATCATAGCCTAATTTTTGAAAATTATCGACGCATTTAATGGTTCTTTTTACTGTTTTACTTGCAAAACAAATACTTTTTTAGTATACATTTAAATGTTATATTTTTGTAAAAACAGAAAGTGATAATACAACATTATTTTTAAATAAAAAACAGAGGGTAATTTAATGAAAAAATTATTAAAATTTTCTTTAGTAGCAGGACTAGCGATGAGTGCAATTTCTGTTCAAGCTGATGAAAAATTTGTGACTATCGGAACAGGTGGTCAAACAGGTGTTTATTATGTAGTCGGTCAGTCGGTATGTAAATTAGTAAACCGTACCACGGCAAAAACAAATGTAAAATGTAATGCACCATCAACTGGCGGTTCTGTGGCAAACTTAAATGCCATTGCAGGTAATCAAATGCAAATGGGGATTGCTCAATCAGATTGGCAATTCCACGCTTATAATGGTACAAGTTCTTTCAAAGGTAAAAAGAACGATAAATTACGTGCTGTATTCTCAATCCATCCAGAACCATTTACGGTAATGGCTCGTGATGATTCAGGTGTTCAATCATTTGATGATCTTAAAAATAAACGTGTAAATGTAGGAGACCCAGGTAGTGGTACTCGTGCAACAATGAAAGTTGTTTTAGATGCCAAAGGTTGGACAGAAAAAGAATTTAAAGTCGCATCAGAATTAAAGGCGTCAGAAATGGCTTCTGTAATGTGTGATAACAACTTAGATGCGATCACTTATAATGTTGGACACCCAAATGGTGCATTAAAAGAAGCGGCAGCATCTTGTGATGCACATTTAGTACCTGTTACAGGTAAAGCAATTGATAAACTAATTGCTGATAATGCTTACTATGCGAAAGCAACTATTCCAGGTGGATTATATAAAGGTTCTGATAAACCAGTAGATACTTTTGGTGTATATGCAACTTTAGTCACTTCAACAGATGTTGATGCAGACAGTGTTTATGCCGTAGTTAAAGCGGTGTTTGATAACTTTGACCGCTTTAAGCGTTTACACCCAGCATTTGCAAACTTGAAAGAGCAAGATATGATTAAAAATGCTCTTTCAGCGCCTCTTCACGAAGGTGCGGTACGCTATTATAAAGAGCGTGGTTGGTTAAAATAATTCAATTATTTGTTTTATTAAATCATAATTGAGAGTAAAATTCTCATTATCTGAAAATTTCACAAATTTTCTTTCCCCTCAATCTTTAACCAGATTGAGGGTACTCATTTCCCCTTATAACTTGATTTTTACGAGAAAGCATTTTATGTCTGAAATAAATAAAGTAGATTATGACGATCTGCAAGATATGGTAGCATCTAATGATGCTGGTGGTCGTAATCCTTATGGATTTACTAAAAAACTGATTATTGTAACTGCTATTTTATGGTCGGTATTCCAACTTTATTATAGCTCACCTCTGGCTTATACCTTACAGGAGATGGTAAGGGCAGCAGGAATTGATATAAACGTAGTTATTGATGACACCAAAGCACGCTCAATTCACCTTTCTTTTGCACTATTCTTAGGATTTTTAACCTTTCCTGCTTTTGCTACTTCGCCAAAGCACAGGGTTCCTTTAATAGATTGGACGTTTGCCTTAATGGGAGCATTCTTAGGTTCTTATTATTTATTCTTTTATGAAGAATTAGTCACTCGCTTTGGGGCACCAAATTTACAAGATATTATCGCTGGTTGTATGGGGATTGTTTTACTGCTTGAAGCAACTCGCCGTACTTTAGGGCTGCCTTTAGTCATTATTGCTGCAGGTTTTCTACTTTATAACTATTTTGGGCAATTTTTCCCAAGTAGCTGGATTGTCAGCCATCGTACAGGTACGCTTTCCCATATTATTAATCAGCAATGGATAACGCCAGAAGGAGTATTTGGTGTTGCGTTAGGCGTATCGACTAAATATGTTTTCTTATTTGTTTTATTTGGTGCATTGCTTGATAAAGCGGGGGCAGGAAACTATTTTATTAAAACTGCTTTTGCATACTTAGGGCATTTGCGTGGCGGTCCAGCAAAAGCTGCCGTTGTTGCCTCTGGATTAACAGGGTTAATTTCAGGATCTTCAATTGCAAACGTAGTAACTACTGGAACATTTACTATTCCAATGATGAAACGAGTCGGTTTTTCATCAGAAAAAGCAGGTGCTGTAGAAGTTGCCTCCTCTGTAAATGGTCAAATTATGCCACCTGTAATGGGTGCGGCTGCATTTTTAATGATTGAATATGTTAATATGCCATACAGTGAATTGATTACTCACGCTTTCTTGCCTGCATTAATTTCGTATATCGCATTAGTTTATATTGTTCATTTAGAAGCGTGTAAACTTAATTTAACTGGACTTCAAAGAACGGATCCTGCTCGTCCATTATTCGTTGCCATTATACGAGTATTAGCAACATTCTTGAGTGTTTGTATTCTTTATTTTGCCGTTAAATTTGGATTAGGTTGGATAAAAGAGATTGCACCAAATTCTGCCTTTATGATTATAATGGTATTATTAACCCTCGCTTATTTAGGATTAATTTACCGAGTTGCACAATTCCCAGAATTAGAAATTGATGATCCGACTTCTAAAATTGTGAAACTGCCATCAGTTAAACCGACCGTAAATTCAGGGTTACACTTTTTACTGCCAGTAGTCGTATTAATCTGGTGTTTAATGATTGAACGCTTATCACCAGGATTATCTGCATTTTGGGGAACATTAGTACTTAGCTTTATTCTTGTGACTCAAAGAACATTATTAAACTTCTTCAGAAAAGAAGTATTTAACCCACTGTCTTTAAAATTAGGCGTAAAAGATCTCATTGATGGTTTAGAAACTGGAGCCAGAAATATGATCGGTATTGGCATTGCCACAGCAACAGCAGGTATTATCGTAGGTGTTGTATCGTTAACTGGTTTTGGAGTACAACTTTCTGGCATCATTGAAGCTCTTTCAATGGGTAGCGTGTTAATTATGCTGGTTCTTGTTGCTGTCTTTAGTTTAATTTTAGGAATGGGATTACCAACTACGGCAAATTATGTCGTGGTATCCTCACTTATGGCGACGGTTATCGTAGAAGTTGGGCGTCAAAATGGCTTAATTGTACCTTTAATTGCGGTACATTTATTTGTGTTCTATTTTGGAATTATGGCAGATGTCACCCCACCTGTTGGACTGGCTTCCTTTGCAGCAGCGGCAGTTTCAGGAGGAAATCCGATTAAAACAGGGTTGGTTGCATTTTTCTATAGCTTAAGAACCGCCATTTTACCGTTCTTATTTATCTTTAATACTGATTTATTATTAATTAATGTAGGTTGGGCTAAAGGTATACTGGTCTTTATTATATCTACCACCGCAATATTACTCTTTACAGCCGCCACTATGAATTTCTTTATTACAAAAAACAAGAAATGGGAAACAGTGGCGTTAATTCTATCTGCATTTATCTTATTTCGCCCAGCTCTCTTTATGGAGCAAATTTCACCAAGTACAAAAACAATTGAAGCAACTCAGTTTGTACAACAGCTTGAAAACGCATCAGCAGGTGAAAAAATAACACTACAAATTGCAGGGGTTAACCCTTATGGTAAACCAATAGAATTTTTCTCAGAATTGGACATTCCTGATGTAAACGGACAAACTCGTCTTAAAGCCTTAGGATTAGAATTGTTAGAGCAAGAAAATAAAGTGATTGTGGATATGGTTGATGTGGGTTCACCGGCAGAAAAAGCTGGGTTAAGTTGGGATCAGGTAATTTTAAGCGTAAAATTACCACAAGCTTCACTACCAAAAGAACTAATGTTTATTCCAGCATTATTACTCGCTTTATTTGTGGGCTGGAACCAACGACGTCGTAGAAAAAACGCAGTAGCAACAAACTAAAGTAATCAAGGATTAACTATGTATAATAAAATTTTAATTGTTATTGATCTTGGCGATATAGAAAAAGCGTCAGAAATGGTAAAAACTGCACAAGATCTCACCGCTCATAACCCAAATGCTATTTATCGAGTGGCAACCGTGATAGAACCATTTGATGGAAGTTTTATCTCTTCTTTTTTACCACAAGGTTTTGATAAATCAGTGATCTCAGAAGCGAATAAAATGCTACACGAGTTTACAAAACAACATTTTCCGAAAGGAGCAAAAGTGCAACATATTGTTGCTCACGGCACAATTCACGAAGAAGTTAATCGAATTGCTCACGATAAAAGTATTGATTTAATCATTATGTTAGCTAAGAAAAAAAGAACCTCTAAAGGATTAAGCTCTGATACTGTAAAAGTGGCACGTTATAGTGAAAAACCGATGTTGTTATTGCGGTAATATACTTTTTTTTAATTTTATTGATGTGTCTCTAAATAGTACACTAAATATTAGTATCAATAAAAAAAGCAGGGGCTCCCCTGCTTTTATTATATTAAAACCACTATTAAATTAGGTTTGTAATCTTAATTTTGTGTGGTATTTTTATAATAACTAACCCGCTTATTTAGTTTAATTGTTTCCCAATCTATACAATCCAACACATATTCAAAAGAAGAATATTGTTAATATTCCGCCAATATTTTTCTACTAATTGCTATTATTCACGTTATAGTAATATTTACTTTTTACCAGATATCAGCTTATTTAAAGAAAATATTTCTATTTATCAATTCTCATAAACAAATATCACATACTTGATAAGAATAAATATCAATCAAATAATTAGCAAACTCAACCAACGCAATTGACAATGGTTCGCATTAACGTTAATCTCGCGTATCTGTTAAATTGAGATCAAAGAGGATGTTATGAAAAAAAATTTGTGTTTGAATTTTATATCGACTGTACTTATCGTAACAAGTACTTCAGCACAGGCTGTTGATATTCTTAATAACCAATCATCAACACTAGGCACGATAACTGTTACAGATAAAGCAGAAAGTATTGATGAGCAAAAAAAAGATGAAGTTTATCAGCGTGATATTACCAATATGTACGCCGATAAAGAAACCGTTGAGCGTTATAAAGGTGCTGCACCAGCCGATTTATTCCAAGGGTTTAATGGTGTTTATAGTGGTGACGCTCGCAACAGTGGTGCAGTTGACCCCAATATTCGTGGTATTCAAGGGCAAGGAAGAATTCCTGTTACTGTTGATGGTACAGAGCAAGCCGTAACAACGTGGCGGGGCTATAATGGTGCAAATAACCGAAATTATCTTGATCCTAATTTAATTAGCGGAATTACTGTTGAAAAGGGCCCTTCTACTGCTTCTGGCAATATGTCTGGTATTGGTGGAGCAGTTAAAATGCGAACTATTGATGTCGATGATATTGTGAAAGAAGGAGAAAAATTTGGAGCTGAATTAAAGTTAGAAACGAGTAACAATTCTGTAAAAGAAAGAATACCAGATTATCAATGGGGAGAGGATTATCGCTTAACAGGTAATCCTGATATATTTGGTGATTTCTCACCAGTCACGCTTGTGGAACCGAAGAAAAAAGGTAAATTTTTTAAAGATAATGCAGTTCGTTTAGCGGTTGCGGTTAAAGAAGATAAATATGATTTCTTAGCTGCTTATAGCTATCGTTCTAAAGGAAACTATTTAGCAGGGAAAGGTGGTTATCATAAATATGAAGGGAAAATCAATGACAAATGGGGGCGAGAATTATCTCAGATCGAGCCTAATTTACCGTTTGCCGCTTCAGTTTATAAACCGCATACTGAAATTCCAAATACATCCAATGAAATGAAGTCTTATTTATTAAAAGGCTCACTAAAATTAACAGATAATCAAAGAATTAAACTTGGTTATCGTCATACTGATATTAATTATGGCGAGATTATGCCATCACGTTTAGATTTTAAAAGCTTTGTTGGTTGGGTTCCACAATGGCCTTTAGCGCATGTAAAACAAGATGCTGTTAATGTAAATTATAATTTTAATCCTGATAATCCATATATTAATTTAAAAGCAGGAGTTTGGTATAACAAAACCATTAGTGATACCAATACCTCAGGTGGAAATCCACGTGAACCCGCAGGTGAACCAGATTGGGGAAAAGATAGCTGGTTTATAAGAGTTTCAAATGAGTGTTTTCGTGGGTATCACCCTAATAGTGACCCACATCATCAGTTTGATTATGATAAGGAATGCGTAAAAAAAATTGGGGCTGAGGCTGCGAAAAAAAATCCAAATACCAATGGTCAATATAGTTATGTTAATGCTGCAAAAGTAAATGCATATAACACGCGAAAAGGCTTTAATATTAGTAATAAAATGGAGTTAACAGATAAACTGAGTGTAACTGTATCTGGTTCTTTCCAACAAGAAAAATTAACCAGTAATCACTTAAAAGAAACCGCAAATCCAAGCTCAACGTGGGAAAGCCCTCCTCGTTTAGGTCGTCGTCAAGAATGGGATATTACAACTAATTTTAACTATCGCCCAACAGATTGGTTAATTTTAACTGCAGGCGGTCGTTATAATGAATATTGGTCTTATGATGATTATTTAGATAAATTATTAAAAGAAGATAAGTTATACAAAAATGAAGATGGCTCTCCTCGTTATATGACGGAAGGAAAACGCTTTAATTATTCAGAGCTTTTTTCTCAAGAAGATTTAGATAAATACAACGAAATTACAGAAAAACAAAATGAATATAAGTCAATGAAAGGTAAGAATGGTTATTTAGTTATTAAACCTAAAGTTAGAATAAATGGACGTAGAAGAAAGAATCCAGACTTTGATCCTGATATTCATCGTGCATATCGTGATTTAGGTAAGCAAAAACCTAAACTAAATATGGATGATGGTACTTTTTCAAGTAATTCATCAACGATTGACTGGAAATACAGAAAAGATGGTCGTTTACATCGAGAAGATAATCCTTTCTATAATGGTACCTTAAAAAATAAAATGGTTAAAAATTTAGTTACTGGGAAAATGGAACCAAAGTATAAAATTACTGGTGCAAATTCAATGGATAGACCAATTGAAGAAAAGGAACAATTAAAATCAATAAAAAAACAACGTGCTCACGCATTTAGTCCTTCATTTTCTGCTACAGCATTTTTAACAGATCATTCCCGTGCTTGGATTCGTTATATGCAATATAGCCGTATGCCAAGTATTTTTGAAACAACGGTTGGTTTTTCTGCATCCGCAGGCAGTGTGGCAACTTATGATCGAGCATTAAAAGCTGAAAAAGCTAAAAATATTGAAATTGGTTATGCTTATGATTTATCACATTTATTTGATAATGAGGTGAAATCGGATGTTAAATTAAGTTATTACCATAACGTCACTAAAAATGTCATTGATCGTGATACCAATTTTAGTTTTATACAATTTGATAAACGAACTCTAGAAGGTATTGAATTACAAAGTCGTTTTGATAATGGACAATATTTTGCTGATTTTGGGGTTGAATATCATTTAAAAAATAAGGTGTGCGATGCAGATACAGCAAATATGTTAGATCCAATCTTACAACGAGTACCGAATTGTATTACTGCGGGTTTCCCTATGGGCTATTTAAGAACTCAACTTCAACCAAAATACTCTATTACTGCGAATTTAGGCGGACGTTTCTTTGATCGTAAGTTAGAGCTTGGCACTCGTTGGTTATATCACAGCAAAGCGAAGAATAAAGATGAAAATCGCTTGTATGAAATTGATCAAAAAGATGGTTTTGTAAGCGGTTTAGGAATGAATAATCCAATGTATTGGCAACCAGTGTTAACGGTGGATGCCTATGCAAAATATAAATATTCAAAAAATGTAACATTAGAGTTTGTGGGAACAAACTTAACTGATCGTTACTATCTTGATCCTATGACTCGTTCAATGATCCCAGCACCGGGAAGAACCTTTAAATTAGGATTAACCGCAAGTTTTTAAAAAGTCAGCAATGATTTTTTAGAAAAAAAGACAGTAAAACGACCGCTAAATCTATTTTACTGTCTTTAAAAAGAACGCTACTTTTAAGAAAAAGTAGAATCATTTTAACCGTGGAAAATATCCACAAATTTATTATAGGAGATTTTTATGAAGAAATCACTTTTAGCAACTGTTGTATTAAGTTCATTATTTGCTGTTAGCACTGCCAGTGCTGTTGTGACTTCCGATCTTTCAGATAAGACCAAAGGTTTAGAGCTTGGAGCCTCTCCAGAGCATAATGGTTTATTTCATAAAGATAAAGCAGGCTATCCAGGTATTAAAGTTACTGCAGTAAAAGATAAAATTACAAGTTTTAAATCTTTATCTGGTGTGGCCAAAAGAGTGCAATGGATGAAAACTTTTGGTGGTGTGGATCGTAATGATGTAGTTGTTCTTAAAATGAATAATATGCCAGATTGGGTACCAGGATTTCATAATAAATTAGGAAATTATGCTTTTAAACAGGTTGGCTCTCAAGAACTTTACTTTGGTGAGTGGGTGGCAAAAAATGCAAATCCTAAAACTGATCGTGTCGTTTATTACGCAGGTAATGAAAAAACACAAACAATGCCAACCAGTGGTCAAGCAGTGTATTCTGTACAAGGTATTAACCAAAATAATGACTTAAATAAAGCATTATTAAAAGGTGAATTTACCGCTGATTTTGAAGAGGGTCTACTTGATGGAACTATTACAAAAAAAGGCTTAACTATTGAGGTATCAGCAGATATTTATGATGATGCAAGTTTTGATGGTGACGCAACAGCAAATGGTTCAGTAGATGGTTCAGCTAAAGGTCATTTCTTTGGAAAAGATGCTTCAGCTCTAGCAGGTTATACGAAATTTGAAGGTAATAACCAATATGATACGGCTTTTGGTGGTACTAAAAAATAATTTGAGCATTATTTAATTATTGATAGAGATCGAGTTTACTGGATCTCTATTTTTTCATTGCGAATTAAACATATTATAGCGGTCACATTAATAATAAAATTTGCAAATTTATTTTTATTATTGGATTAATACTCGGGGAATATATGAGAAAATATTATTGGGTGCCTTTTTTAGGTGCGATGTTTATACCACAAGCAATTGCACAGCAATATCAAGACAACTCGCATAATCAAGAGAGTATTCAGCTATTACAACAGTACCAACAAAAAGTGCAACAGCAACAACAAGAGTATCAACAGCGTAAAAATGAAACGTCACAAAATGAAATTACTCTCAGCGGTAAAAAGTTTGAGGTAGAAAATAATGTAAATGCTGTTGGACAGGCGTTGTATATTTCGCTAAACCAAGAGTTATGGGATTATGCGGAGAAATTTTTAGCTCAATATCTACAATTTGCCGATCATAAACCACCGCTTGTTTTATTTGCAAAAGGATTGTTAGCAAGGAAGCAAGGAAGTCTTGAACAAGCCGAGCTTTATTATCAGGAACTATTAAAACTGGATCCACAATTTTTACGTGGGCAGTTAGATCTTGCGAGAATTTTATTTGAAAATCATAAAAATAATGAATCGACATCGCTATTTGAAAAAATTACCCAATTAGAATTACCTCAAAATCTATATCAAACCATTGGTGGCTATCAGCAAGCTTTATCCAAACGGGAAAGTTGGCAAGGCGGATTGAGTATCGGTTATCAATATAATCAAAATATCAATCAATCATCACAAAAAGAAGAATGTTTACTTTCTTTGAATAATCAATGTATTGAAAAACAATCTTCTCCAAAGTCAATTAATGCTCAAGGTTGGCATTATGATGCAAATATTCGTAAACAAACTTCATTTGTTGCAAATCACGGTCTAGCATTTTCATTGAATAGTTATGGTCAATTTTATCCTCACTATCGAAACTATAATGAAAATACCGTTAAAACGTCTTTAGGTTATCACTTCCAAAATGCGAAAACAGAATTAACCATTGCACCTATGTTTGAATATAATGTGTTGCAAAATCATCGTAATTATCACGCTTGGGGCGGACGTATTAATTTTTCACAAAATTTGTCACCTCGTCATCATTTAAACTTACAATTTGAACAGAAGAAATTCTATTATAATAGTGAACAACACTCTCTTGAAAATGCTTATTTAAGCACTTTATCTGGAACTTGGTATTATTTACTTAGCCCAAAAACAACCTTATTTAGTGGTTTAGATTTTGCATATCGTCACACGCTACAAAAAGAGAAAAATTATCAAATGGCAGGGCTACGCTTAGGTTTTAATCATCAATTTGATTTTGGATTAAACACCACTTTTTTAGCCTTACTTAAACATTATCGTTATGAGAAAGATTATGGCGTGATATTTAAGGCAAGAAGAGAAAATTTACAAACTTATTTAGCTATATTTAAAATGCCAAAATGGAATTTTAAAGGCATTGTACCGAGTTTATTGATTAAACATAGTCGCAATAAAGCAAATAATGACACGATATTTTCTTATAAACAAAGTGAAGTGCAAGTAAATTTTGAATGGCAGTTTTAGTATCAATTGATTGTTTAAGCAAAAAACAGGGTATGCCCTGTTTCCAGAATTTATGCTAAAATCCAACTAATTATCTTCTGAAATCTAAAAATAAAATGACACAAACACACCTTATCAATATTTTGCCCCCTCAACTTGCCAACCAAATTGCGGCGGGGGAAGTGGTGGAGCGACCAGCTTCTGTGGTTAAAGAATTAGTAGAAAATAGCCTTGATGCAGGGGCGACTAATATTCAAATTGATATTGAAAAAGGCGGATCGCAGTTGATCCGAATTCGTGATAATGGCTGTGGTATTGCAAAGGTGGATCTGGAATTAGCCCTCGCTCGTCACGCCACCAGTAAAATTGCGAGCCTTGAAGATTTAGAGGCGATTTTAAGTTTAGGTTTTCGTGGCGAAGCGTTGGCAAGTATCAGTTCGGTGTCTCGTTTAACTCTCACATCACGCCCTGAAAATCAAACGGAAGCGTGGCAAGCCTATGCACAAGGGCGAGATATGGCGGTGGAAATTCAGCTTGCCTCACACCCTGTCGGCACAACCATTGAAGTGGCAAATTTGTTTTTTAATACGCCTGCTAGACGTAAATTTTTACGTACCGATAAAACAGAATTTAGCCATATTGATGAAGTAGTTCGTCGTATTGCATTGGCAAAACCAAGCATTACCTTTACCTTGACCCATAACGATAAAAAAATTCGCCATTATCGTGGCATTGCTCAGCACAATTTAGAGCAACAGCAAAAGCGTGTGGCGGCAATTTGTGGTGAGAATTTTATTCAAAATAGCGTGCATTTAGATTGGCAACACGGGGATCTTCATTTGCAAGGTTGGATCGGCTCGCCTACGATCGCAAGAACGCAAAATGATCTCAATTACAGCTATGTAAACGGCAGAATGATGCGTGATAAAACCATCAACCACGCTATCCGTCAGGCTTACGGCGATTTACTCGCCAAAGATTGTTACCCAAGTTTTGTGCTATTTTTGGATTTAGATGCAAGCCAAGTGGATGTGAACGTTCACCCTGCGAAACACGAAGTACGTTTTCATCAAGGACGACTCGTACACGATTTTATTTATCAAGGTATTGCAAATGCTCTGCAAGAGCAAGTAAATTTACCCTTAACAGATAATCAAGTGAATGAACCGATTCCAAGTTACACCAAAGATACCAACCGAGCCGCAGCAGGCAAAAATATTTTTGCGGAGCGATACCAAGAGCAGTATCAAGAAAATTATTCACAGGGACTGAGTTTTCAAAGACCGTCAAGTTCTTATACTTCACCAAGTGTAAGTAAATCCTCACAACGTCTTTATGGCGAGTTATTACAAAGTGGCTCGGAAATCTCTCGACCTTCGGAAATGAAGCGGTCGGATTTTAGTGAAAATTTACCAAAAATGGATAATTTGCAAAAAACCGCAGAAATCACACCGCTTACACAATCAAGTTCTGATTATATTCAAGCCCTTGCGATTGTGAAAAATAAAGCCTTGTTGTTGAAGAAACAAGAGTCCTTTTATTTAGTACCGTTAAAAAAATTAGCAGAATTAAAATTACAAGCTGAGCTGAAAAAAACAGAAACCAAAGTCTTGTTGATCCCATTAAGTTTAACCCTCGATGAACCTCAAACTATTGCGTGGCAACAATGTGAGCAACAACTTACTATGCTTGGTTTTGAAATTATTGAAAAACACTGGCAAGGACAAACTCGCTTAACCATCAACAAAGTGCCACAATGTTTACGAGAGCAAAATTTACAACAATTATTACTCAATTTATTCAATCAACAAGCGGTCAGTTTAAGTGAATTTTTTGCAAAAAATTGTGTCAATCACACCGCTTGTAATTTAAGTGATTGCATTACCCAACTCGCAGAAATTGAGCAAAATTTAATGACCAAACAACAGCTAGAACAAAGTTATATTGAAGTGGATTTTGGACAGTTTTTGGAATAAAAAAGATGAAAATTATTATAGCCCCTGATTCATTTAAAGAAAGCTTAACCGCCTTAGAAGTGGCAAATGCGATTGAGGAAGGATTTGCAAAAATTTATCCCAATGCTGAATTTATCAAAATTCCGATGGCAGACGGTGGCGAAGGCACGGTGCGATCCTTAGTTGATGCGACAAATGGCTCAATTATAGAAACCGAAGTTACTGCCCCATTAGGGAATAAAATAACCGCTTTCTTTGGGCTATCAGGGGATCGTAAAACGGCATTTATTGAGATGTCCGCCGCCTCTGGTTTACACCTTGTTCCGCCTGAAAAACGTAATCCCCTTAAAACCACTTCTTTTGGCACAGGGGAATTGATTAGTTCAGCGTTAGAGTATGGCGTAGAAAAAATCATTCTTGGGATTGGCGGAAGTGCGACGAATGACGGCGGTGTTGGAATGTTGCAAGCCTTAGGTGGAAAATTTTTAGATCGCTCAAATCAGCCGATTGGTTTTGGTGGCGAAGCCTTAAAAGAGATTGCTCAGATTGATTTATCGGCGTTAAATCCACGTTTAAACTCTCTTTTAAATAGTGTTCAATTTGAAGTAGCTTGTGATGTGAATAATCCTTTATGTGGCGAGAATGGAGCGAGTGCTATTTTTGGACCTCAAAAAGGGGCAACACCTGAAATGGTTCAGCAATTAGATGAAGCGTTAGCACATTTTGCAAATATTGTTCAGCAACAGCTTCAACTTGAAATTAAAGAGAAAGCAGGTTGCGGTGCAGCGGGCGGAATGGGCGGCGGTTTATTATTGTTGCCTAACGTAACCCTAAAATCAGGTGTGGATATCGTGATTGAAGCCACGTCACTGGCTCAATTTATCGAGCAAGCAGACCTAGTGATTACAGGCGAAGGCAGAATGGACGCTCAAAGTATTGCAGGCAAAACGCCGATTGGTGTCGCAAAGGTGGCGAAACAATTTAATAAACCTGTGATTGCGATTGTGGGCTGTTTACAAGAGGATTATGAAGTAGTATATCAATATGGCATTGATTGCGTCTTTCCGATTATTCGTAATCTAGGCTCTCTTGAAGAAACCTTGCAACAAGGTAAAGCAAATCTAATCTCAACGGCACAGAATATTGCAAGGTTGTGTCGGGTTGTATAAATAAAAATGCTCCTATAAAAAAGCAGACTTTAAAAGTCTGCTTTTGTTTTAGTAATAACGCTATTTTATGCTGTCGCCATTTTAGCCTGACGTACTTTTTTCAGTGCGATACAAACAATTGCGGTTACCACAGCACCTGAAAGCATACAAAGTAGTGCTAATACGGGTTTATTCATTGCACCAAGTAGGGCAACGATTGGTCCACCGTGTGCAACGCTATTGGTAATGCCGAATGAGAAGGCTAATACTGCTGCAACCATTGAACCGATGACGTTTGCTGGAATAACAGATAATGGATCTTGTGCCGCAAATGGAATCGCTCCCTCTGAAATACCCACTAAGCCCATTGCACCTGATGCTTTACCAGCTTCAATTTCAGATTCTTCAAAGAGATTTAGTTTACGTCCCATTACGGTTGCAAGGAACATTCCAAGTGGTGCGACAGGAATAGCGGCTGCCATTGCACCCATAAATTGTGTTTGACCGTTTGCAATCATTCCCACAGAGAAGAGGAATGCCACTTTATTCACAGGTCCCCCCATATCAAAACCAGCCATTCCACCGAGTACGATACCCAGTAAAATCACGTTTCCAGTACTCATTTCTGTTAATACAGCATTTAACCATTGCATTAAATCCGCAATGGGTGCACCGATAACAAAAATAAAAAGGGTGGCGATAAAGACACTTCCTAAGATTGGGGCGATCATAATAGGCACGAGAGGGGCAACCATTTTACTGTAGTTTTGTTGTACGATAAAACGAACAAAGTAACCAACAAGTAAACCCGCAATAATAGCACCAATAAACCCAGTTCCTGCTGATGCACCGTAGAAAGAACCATTATTGGCAATCCAACCACCGATGAAACCCGGAGCAAGGGCCGCACGATCCCCGATCGCATAAGCGATATAACCTGCAAGGATTGGGATCATTAAAGTAAAGGCAACCACCCCAACATTAAAAACGTGATTCCACAAGCTACCGTCAGGAATTTGCATACCTTTGGGTGTCGGTTCACCTCCAAGTGCGAGAGAAAGAGCAATCATTAAACCGCCTGTTACTACGAATGGAATCATATGTGATACTCCATTCATTAAATAACGATATAAGGTGGAACGGTTAGATTTTATGTTAGCTTGTTGGTTAGTTTCTTTACTATCTGCTACAAAAATAGGAGCTTGTAAACCTTGTTCAATCACTTGTTTGGCATTGTTTATTGGTGCTTTTACACCAGTTTGAATGACTTTTTTACCATTAAAACGAGCCATATCCACCTGTTTATCACAGCATACTAAAATAGCAGTGGCTTGTTCGATTTCTTCTTTTGTTGGTGAATTTCGTACCCCAATTGAGCCATTGGTTTCCACTTTAATGCTATATCCCATTTCAGCGGCTGCTTTTTCAAGGGATTCTGCGGCAAGATAAGTGTGTGCAATGCCCGTTGGACAACCTGTTACCCCAATAAGAAAGCCTTTGTTTGCTGATGTTGTTGTGATAGATTTTTTCTCAGAAAGTAATAATGCAAGGGCTTCACTATTAGTTTTTGCATTGAAAAGAGCTTCAACAAAACCGTCTTCAATTAATTTAGAAGAAAGCTCTGCTAATACTTGAATATGATGATCTGCACCATCATCGGGTGAAGCAATCATAAAAAATAATTTAGATAATTCACCATCTTCGGCATCATAATTAATACCACTACGGCTAATCCCTACTACGACAGCAGGCTCAGTAATGGCTGAGCTTTTAGCGTGTGGCATGGCAATACCGTTTTCAAATCCTGTATTACCAATCTGTTCACGTGCATAAACATCTCTTAAAAATTGTTCAGGATTTTTTAGTTTTCCTTGTGAATTGAGTATTTCCGTTAATTCACGGAATACCTCGTCTTTTGTGGTTGCTTTTAGATCCAAGCAAATCAGCTTTTCGTTAATGAGTTGAGTAATCATATTGACCCCTTTTAATGAGTAAGTTTTAAAATAAAAATAAGGTTTTGAATAATAATGTATTTTTATAAAAATTTTTGTGATCTTATTCTCATTTATAAAAATTATAGGATTTGTTTGATTAAAAAATATGAAAAAAAGTGAATGTAGTTTTATTTTATAAGAAAGAAAAAATACCTAATACCTGACTAAAATAGTTGGCTTTAAAGTTTGTTTCATATACACTTATTTTATGAAAATTTTACATTAAGTAATAAGGAAAAAATGATGCAAAACTTAATTTGTTATAAAACTATGCCTGTATGGAATAAAGATTCATTACCTAAAATGTTTCAGGAAAAGCATAATACAAAAGAAGGAACTTGGGGAAAACTGACTGTTTTAAAAGGTAAATTAAAATTTTATGAATTAACAGAAGAGGGACAGGAAGTTAATTCTGTTATTTTATCACCTGAAAATCAAGCAGATTTTGTTACCCCTCAGCTTTGGCATAAAGTAGAAGCGATTTCTGATGATTTAGAGTGTCAGTTAGCATTTTATTGTCAACCAGAAGATTTTTATGCTAAAAAATATAATTTAACCAAAACACATTCTGAAGTATTAAATGCAGTAAATATTGTACCAAAAGGTAAAGTGTTAGACCTTGGCTGTGGACGTGGACGTAACTCACTTTATTTAAATTTATTAGGCTTTGACGTTACTTCTGTTGACCATAATCCTGAAAGTATTGCTTTTTTAAATCGTATTATTGAGCAAGAAAATCTCTCTATTGATGCTCATACTTATGATATTCACAATGCAAGTTTAAAAGAGCAATATGATTTTATTGTTTCAACTGTGGTGATGATGTTCTTACAAGCAGATCGTATTCCTGATATTATTAAAAATATGCAGCAGCAAACAAAAGTGGGTGGGTATAATTTAATTGTCTGTGCGATGGATACTAAAGCATATCCTTGTACTCAACCTTTCCCTTTTGCGTTTAAAGAGAATGAATTGAAAAATTATTATCAAGATTGGGAATTGGTAAAATATAATGAAGATCTTGGAAAGTTACATCGAGTTGATGCAGATGGTAACCGAATTCAATTACAATTTGTGACAATGTTAGCGAAAAAATTACGATAATTTTTTTACTATAACGAGCCTTTTAATTATAGCGGTAACATTTGATCGAAAATTTGCAAAAAAGTAATACCATCCCCCCTCCCTAGCCCTCCCCCGCAAGCGGAGGAGGGAATTTTAGTAGTTAGTTCAAGTTAGATTTGACTCTATCACTCAAAATAATTTTTATCTGAAATATTTTATTTTGCTAATTGCTGTACTGCAAAATCTAGCCCATATTCATAGCCTTTTATCCCACAGCCACAAATAACAGCTTGTGCAATATCGCTAAAATAAGAATAATGGCGAAACGCTTCACGAGAATGGACATTAGACAAATGGATTTCCACAAAAGGAATATCAACAGAAAGTATTGCATCACGCAATGCAACGCTAGTGTGAGTAAAAGCAGCGGGATTAAATAAAATAAAATCGACTTGCTGAAAAGCTTGATGGATACGATTAATCAATGCCTCTTCACTGTTTGATTGGAAATAATCTAACTCAACACCTTGCTCTTTTGCGAGTTGTTGAAGATGTCGTTCAATATCTACAAGAGTTTGTGAACCGTAGATTTCTGGTTCACGTTTTCCTAACATATTTAAATTTGGACCATTTAATAACAGTATTTTTTTCATTTTTACCCTCTTCTAATGCCTGTGATTCGACACCATTCCTCTTTTTCTACCACAGGATCTAACTCATAATCTTGTTGATAAGCTTCACAAACTGATTCCGATTGGGTGGTTAAAATCCCAGAAAGCCCTAATAAACCTTGTGGTTTTACTAAGTTAATAATCAAAGGGGCAAGCTCTTTTAACGGACCTGCAAGAATATTAGCGACAACTACATCCGCTTGTAAATTTTGTGGCTGATCCTCGGGTAAATATAAGGCTAATTTATCTGCCACACCATTTTGCTCTGCATTCATTTTGCTTGCAGTGATTGCTTGTGGATCGATATCAATTCCAATCACCGATTTAGCCCCTAATTTTAAGGCAGCAATCGCTAAAATGCCTGAACCACAACCAAAATCAATCACGGTTTTACCTTCTAAATCTAGGCTATCTAACCAACGTAAACAAAGTTCTGTGGTTGGGTGCGTACCTGTTCCAAAGGCTAAACCGGGATCGAGCATAACATTTACTGCATTTGGATCTGGTACTTCTCGCCAACTTGGACAAATCCACAAACGTTTGCCAAATTGCATTGGATGGAAATTATCCATCCATTCTCGCTCCCAATCTTTATCTTCAATCTGTTCAATTTTATAAGCAAAATCAGGTGCAATAATGCTACTTTGTTGTAGTGCTGTGATGATTGGTTTCATCTCTGTTTCTGCATCAAATAAAGCGACGACATCCGTATTGCCCCATAAACGAGTTTCGCCCGGTAATGGCTCAAAAATTGGGGTATCTTGGCTATCCATATAAGTAATAGATACCGCTCCCCATTCTTCAAAAAACTCACTAAGTTGTTCTGCTTTATCATCTGTACTGTTTAAGCGAATTTGTATCCACGCCATTTTTATTCCTTCAATATTTTGGTAAATTTTTACTCAAATCTGACCGCTTGTGTAATTTAGGTGAATTTTTTAGTAAGTGGCTAATATTATAGCGACTTTTTCAGCGCCTCTCTAATAATTTGTTCACTGGTTAGATCTTGTTGTGATACTTTTTTGAGCATTTTTTCAATTTCTGTTGCTTTATAACCAAGTGCAATTAATGCTTCTTTTGCTTCACCTGTTGGGCTTGGTTTATTGATAGCCGTCATCTCTTGAGAAGATTGCTGCATAAAGAACTCTGTTTGAGCCATTGATTTGAATTTTCCTTTTAATTCAACCAAGAGCCTCTCAGCAGTTTTTTTACCAATTCCTGGAATTTTTGTTAATTTTGTTACTTCTTCGTTTTCTACCGCTGTCGCAAAATCATAAACAGACATTGCAGAAAGAATGGCTAAAGCAAGTTTAGGTCCGACACCATTCGTTTTAATCAGATCTCGAAATAAGGTGCGATCAATTTTCTCAGAAAACCCAAAGAGTAAATGAGCATCTTCTCTAATACTTAAATGAGTAAAAAGCGTGGTTTCTTCACCAACTTTTGGCAAGTTGTAAAAACTAGTCATTGGAAGTAATAATTCATAGCCAACACCCTGTACATCTAATACAATTTCGGGTGGCGATTTTTCAATAATTTTACCTTGTAATCGTCCGATCATTGTTCTATTCCATCTATTAAATATGAGCATTTAGGATACACAAAAACTGGATAAAAAAACAGTAAAATAATGTATTTATTTGTTATAAATAGTAGATAGTGGTAGTATATACGGAGTTTTTATTCAAATTTAGAGGAAAATATGAAACAAAAAAAACATCACGATAAGTACAGTATTCATAATACTGATTACGAAATCGGACAAGATAATATTCAAAAATGGGGTTTTGATATCCATAATGCCGTATTTGGTATTAGTGCAGGATTAATCATTCTTTTCTTAGCCGCTGTGTTGATCGCTGATTCTCACACAGCAAAAGAAGTATTAGATGGGATTAAATGGAAAATCATTGGTAATTTTGACAGTTTATTTATCATAGCTGGAAATATTTTCGTTATTTTTTGTTTAGCGTTAATTGTATTACCCGTTGGACGTATTCGTTTAGGCGGAGCTGATGCAAAACCAGAGCATTCACGAGTCTCTTGGTTTGCAATGTTATTTGCAGCAGGAATGGGGATTGGTTTAATGTTCTGGAGTGTGGCAGAACCTGTAGCCTATTATACTGGTTGGTATAAAACACCACTAAATGTGATTGCAAACACGCCAGAAGCTGCAGATTTAGCAATGGGCGCCACAATGTTCCACTGGGGTTTACATCCTTGGGCTGCTTATGCCTTAGTAGGACTTTCACTCGCATTTTTTACCTACAATAAAGGTTTACCTCTTTCTATCCGCTCAGTATTTTATCCATTATTAGGTGAAAGAACGTGGGGTTGGATTGGACATATTATTGATATTCTTGCAGTGGTTGCCACTTTATTTGGGTTAGCCACATCCTTAGGACTAGGTGCTCAACAAGCTGCCAGTGGTATGCATCACGTATTTGGCTTAGAAAATTCAATAAGCTTACAAATTATTGTCATTATTGCGGTCACTGCTGTTGCCTTATATTCTGTGATAAAAGGTATTGATGGTGGAGTGAAATTATTAAGTAATGTTAATATGGGAATTGCAGTTGCATTATTAGTATTTGTTGCTGCGTTAAATATTGGTATTGTTTCAGATGTTTTACCTAGAACATTAATGTCTTATGTAAAAAATATTATTCCATTAAGTAATCCTTTCGGACGTGAAGACGAAGCTTGGTTCCAAGGTTGGACGGTATTCTACTGGGCGTGGTGGTTCTCTTGGTCTCCATTCGTTGGTATGTTTATTGCTCGAGTATCAAAAGGACGTACCATTCGTGAGTTTTTACTTGCCGTATTGATTGTTCCAACCTTAGTAACCTTAGTTTGGATGTCAACTTTTGGTGGTATTGCACTTGATCAAGTGATCAATAAAGTGGGTGTATTAGGTCAAGAAGGCTTAAAAGATGTCTCTCTTGCTATGTTCCAAATGTTTGATGTACTTAATTTCTCTAGCATTCTTTCTGTAGTGGGGATTATTTTAGTATTAGTCTTCTTCGTAACTTCATCAGATTCAGGTTCACTGGTTATTGATAGTATCACGGCTGGCGGAAAAATGGATGCCCCTGTTCCACAACGTATTTTCTGGGCAACAATCGAAGGTGCCATTGCTGCAGCATTAATTTGGGTTGGAGGTACAGAAGCAATTCAAGCACTCCAAGCTGGAGCAATCTCAACCGCTTTACCATTTACGATTATTCTACTGTTAATGTGTGTGAGTTTGGTATTGGGATTACGTACAGAACGTTATAAATAGAACATAAATCACATTAGGTGAAAAAAAGACCTCATATTTTGGTATGAGGTCTTTTTTTTTGTAAATTGTAAAAAAAATCTAACCGCTATTTCTTACCTTCATTTCTAGCTGATTAGCTTGTTTTTCCAAAGCGGTCACTTCATCACAAAAATTTGCAATTTCTAATTGATGAACTAAGACAGAACGTTCATTAATAAGATTATCGACTATATGTTCACTATTTTTGGCTATTTGTTGTTTAGCTTTATTAAATAAAAAACCAGCAACATCTGTTGAGCTTTGTGCAATAACATCACCGACAAAAGGCGAGAGTAACTCAGCTGGATTTTTTTCCAATTCATCAAGAAGCTGAACAAAATGTTGTAAAACCTGAATATCACCCTCTAAAAGTAAAGTTTTATTATTGATTAGCTCCGTTAGTTTCGTTTTATCTGCTAATTTTGGTAATACCGAGCTTTGTAAACTAAGGCAACAACTTGGGTTTCCTTCATAATGAGAGAGCCAATCTGTTTGGGTTTCACTAAAATTAATGATACATTCAAATTCAGGTTGTAATAATTTGATATGTAAGGTGCTATCTTTCAGTTTTTTTAAGGTTGGCAAACAATGAGGTGAGCGGTTAATTAAATAATTAAAGCCCATTTCTAGCGTACCAATGGTTACTTGAGATAACATAAACTGTTGTTTTAATTGTTCTAACATTAGTCTCTCCTAGAATTTATACCCTCTATGCAAAGCAACAATACCTGCACTTAAATTATAGTAATTCACACTTTCAAAACCCGCCTGTTGCATCATTTCTTTTAATTCATCTTGTTTCGGGTGCATTCGAATGGATTCTGCCAAGTAACGGTAACTGTCACCATCATTCACTACTGCTTCACCAATTTTTGGCAAAATATTAAAAGAGTAAAAATTATAAGCCTGACTAATAGGATCAATAATTGGTTTAGAGAATTCTAATACTAATAAACGTCCACCCGGTTTTAGCACTCGATACATTGAACGCAGTGCTTTATCTTTATCAGTGACATTACGTAACCCAAAACTGATAATAACGCAATCAAAGGTATTATCAGCGAAAGGTAAACTTTCTGCATTGGCTTGCACATAACTCACATTACCCACAACACCTAAATTGCGTAGCTTTTCACGCCCTACTTCTAGCATTGAACTATTAATATCCGCTAATACAACTTCCCCTGTTGAACCAACAAGTCGAGAAAATTTGGCACTAAAATCCCCTGTTCCTCCCGCAAGGTCGAGAACTTTTTGCCCTTGTCTTACTCCACTACAATCTATCGTAAAGCGTTTCCAAATTCGATGAATACCGAAAGAAAGTAGATCATTCATTAAATCATATTTACCCGCTACATTATGGAAAACTTGTGCGACAAGTTGCTGTTTTTCTTCTTTAGCAACCGTTTTAAACCCAAAATGAGTGGTTTCCGTTTGCTGTGAGATAGTTTGATTTTCTTCTTTCATTACTTTATTCCTAATATTAATAAATTTGGGATTTTGCAAATTTTATTCAAGATCATACCGCTTAAATACTATTTTTTTAATTCAGCGTCTTAAGTTCAGCAAAGACTTTATCTACAACCTCTAATGTTTTTGCAATATCTTGATCACTATGGGCTAAAGACATAAAACCAGCCTCGAAAGCTGATGGAGCAAAATAAATACCTTTTTCTAAACATTTATGGAAGAATGCATTGAACATTGCAACATCACACTGCATTACATCTTTATAACTTGTCACCGAAGATTGGTCGGTAAAAAATAAACCAAACATTCCCCCAACATAATTAACCAAAAACGGTACAGAATGTTTATTCGCCAGCGCTTTTAAGCCTTCTGCCAATTGTTTTGTTTTCGATGCAAGTAGCTGCTCATTTTCAGGTTTTGAAAGTTCTGTCAAACAAGCCATTCCTGCTGCCATTGCAATAGGATTGCCTGATAATGTACCTGCTTGGTAAACAGGTCCTGTTGGGGCAATATAATCCATAATTTCAGCTTTACCACCAAAAGCCCCTACAGGCATTCCACCGCCAATAATTTTTCCTAAGGTAGTTAAATCTGGCGTGACATTATAATAGGCTTGAGCTCCACCTAACGCCACTCGAAAACCTGTCATTACTTCATCAATAATAAAAACCGTGCCGTATTGAGTACAAAGCTCTCGAATGCCTTGTAAAAATCCCTCTTGTGGAGGAATACAATTCATATTTCCTGCTACGGGTTCAATAATTAAACAAGCAATCTCATTAGGATATTGCTCAAATGCTTGTTTAACAGAATCGAGATTATTATATTCACAAGTAAGTGTATGCTTAGCAAAATCCTCAGGCACACCTGGTGAACTTGGTTGACCAAGCGTCAATGCACCCGATCCTGCTTTTACTAATAGTGAATCAGAATGTCCGTGATAACAGCCTTCAAATTTAATAATTTTATCTCTATTGGTATAACCTCGAGCAAGGCGAATCGCTGACATTGTCGCTTCTGTACCAGAACTGACCATTCTGACTTTTTCAATAGAAGGGATAAGTTTACAAACTAATTCCGCAAGTTCTGTTTCTAAAGGGCTTGGTGCTCCAAAACTTAATCCGTTTTGAGCCGTTTTAATCACTGCATCTAAAATTTTAGGATGATTATGCCCTAAGATCATCGGTCCCCAAGACCCAACATAATCAATATAATGATTATTTTCACTATCAAAAATATAAGCACCTTGTGCCTTTTCAATAAAAATAGGTGTGCCTCCCACACCTTTAAATGCACGTACTGGTGAATTTACACCACCTGGGATAACTTGTTGTGCTTTTTCAAAAAGAGATTGCGATGATTTCATTTATATACCTTAATTTTGCAAATTTATATTACTATCTTACCGCTTGTTTTGGTAAATATAGTTCATTTTACTGGAAAAACCATAAAATAAAAATTTATTTTAAAAAACGAAATCCTTTGCGTCATTGTTAGAATTATATTAGTTGTAAAATTTTCACTATTTTTCAATAAAATTTGTGATTTTCCTCACATTTATTAAAATGAGATCTTCTCATTATTAGTATATTAGCGATATAATTGGAATATATTTAAAAATATGAGATATAGATAGATATATTTTAATAGCACCACAAATTGTAGGATGAAATGATGAAAAATTACCAGAACTTAGTATCTACAGATCAACTTGATCGACAAATTCTGCGAACATTAACCCTTGATGCTCGAACGCCTTATGCTGAAATGGCAAAAAAATTTGAAGTGAGTGCTGGTACTATCCACGTTCGAGTTGAAAAAATGCGTCAATCAGGCTTAATTAAAGGCACTCAGATTTGTATTGATGAACAAAAGCTGGGTTATGATGTTTGTTGTTTTGTTGGTGTGATCTTAAAAAGTGCGAAAGATTGCAGTGCAGTTATTCAAAAATTACACCAATTTGATGAAGTGATAGAGGCCTATTATACCACTGGAAATTATTCCATTTTCTTAAAAGTAATGACTCATACCATTGAGGAACTTCATCTATTACTTTCCACAAAAATTCAATCTCTTGATGAAATTCAATCAACAGAAACCATCGTTTCTATGCAGAATCCAATTAAGAGAAATATTAACCCCTCTAAAGTAGATTTATAATTACATAAAATAAGGAGAAATAAAATGTCTGAAGTTTTCCATTTAGGTTTAACTAGAGCAATGTTAGAAGGTGCAGAATACGCTATCGTACCTGGAGATCCAGCACGAAGTGAGCGTATTGCTAAATATATGGACAATCCAAAATTCTTAAATTCAACTCGCGAATATACCTCTTGGTTAGGTTATATTAATGGCAAGCCTGTTGTGGTTTGTTCAACTGGTATTGGTGGTCCATCTGTATCTATCTGTGTTGAAGAATTAGCACAACTTGGTGTACGTAACTTTGTACGTATCGGTACAACAGGGGCAATTCAACCACATATCAACATTGGTGATGTTCTTGTTACAACTGGTGCTGTACGTCTTGATGGTGCAAGCCAACATTTTGCACCATTATGCTTTCCTGCAGTAGCTGATTTTGGGTTAACTCAAGCGTTATATGACGCAGCAAAAGAGTGTGACTATCCAACTTATATCGGTGTAACAGCATCATCAGATACTTTCTATCCAGGTCAAGAACGTTATGACACATATACGGGTAAAGTATGGAAAGATTATCAGGGTAACCTTGAATTATGGCAAGACCTTGGTGTAATGAACTTTGAAATGGAATCTGCAACGCTTTACACAATGTGTCACGCATTAGGATTAAAAGCAGCGATGGTTTCAGGTGTTATTGTAAACCGTACTCAAAAAGAAATTCCAAACGAAGAAGATGCTAAAACCGTTGAAGTTCGCAGTGTAACCGCCGCAATTGAAGGTTTGAAAAAAGTATTGTAATTTAAAATTTTAACTCAAAGCCGTTATAAGCAATTATAACGGCTTTTTGTCTATAATCAGCCTAGGTTAAATTTATATTGCACAATATAGAGACAAATTTCAAAATACGAGCTTACCTTATACTCTTTTTTGCAAAAAAGTATTAAAATCATACCGCTTCATTTCATTTTTGAGGATAATAAAATAATGACACCCGCTGTAAATTTACTTAAAAAGCACAAAATACCCTTTATACTTCATCCTTATGATCACGATCCTAATACATCTGATTTTGGACAAGAAGTGGTAGATAAGTTAGGATTAAATCCACAACAAGTGTTTAAGACATTATTAGTGGCTCAAAATGGTGATCAGAAAAAATTGGCGGTGATGATTGTTCCTGTTTCTTCTCACCTTAATTTAAAGAAAGCGGCACAATCATTAGCAATTAAAAAAATGGAAATGGCGGATAAAACCGTAGCACAAAAAACAACAGGTTATTTGCTGGGAGGTATTAGTCCATTGGGGCAAAAGAAACGCCTAGCCACCATTATTGATAGCTCAGCACAGCAATTTAATACTATTTTTGTGTCAGGCGGAAAGCGAGGGCTGGATATTGAACTTGCTCCACAAGATTTAGCCCAACTCACAAATGCAAAATTTACTGATATTAAGGATAATTAGATGAAATTATTACCTCAACATCAACAGTGTTATTGGTTACACGTTTACCAATCTCAACTTTATTTACCCAATAATAACATTCCCTTTGGTACTGCTCAATCCTGTGGTTTAGAAGGAAAAAAAGGAATTGAAATTGCTCAATATAATGGTTTTCCTGTATGGCTTATTCCCACACAAGAGAATGAATTAAATGAACATTTTGTTACTCTTCGTTCACAACTGTTTCAATCAGAACAACATTTTTATTTATTAAACAAAGCGGTCAGTTTAAATCATTTTTTTACAAAAAATCGTTTTTGCGGTAGCTGTGGAGAACCTTTTTATAAAGCAAGTGATGAAATGGCATTACATTGTGATGCTTGCGGTAGCCGTGTTTATCCTAAAATTAGCCCCTCAATTATTGTCGCAATAAAACGAGATAATCAAATCTTATTGGCAAACCATTTACGCCATAAAGGCACCATTTATACCAATTTAGCGGGTTTTGTTGAAACAGGGGAAACCTTAGAACAAGCCGTGGAACGTGAAGTATTTGAAGAAACAGGAATAAAAATTAAAAATATCCGTTATTTTGGCAGCCAACCTTGGGCATTTCCCGATTCTTTAATGTTAGGGTTTTTAGCGGATTATGAGAGCGGCGAAATTACCTTACAAGAAGAGGAAATTTTTGATGCAGGATGGTTTGATTATGATAAACCGTTACCTCAATTACCGCCAAAAGGAACCATTGCGTTAAGGTTGATTGAGGAAACATTAACATTATGTCGTCAATCATAGAATGATAAAAAATTAAAGGATACTGTTTCATTAAACGTATCCCTTAATATTTAATTTAGCCCATATTTAGCTAATTTTTACCGCTTTATACTGGCTTATTGGCTGAGCAATAAACTCACGAGCAGAGATAATTTGTAATTCATATTTACCACTTTTTTGAGTGACCGTCATTACATCATTTACAGCATTAGCAGTATGTTCAAAAGCCTCTAAATCAGATTTTCCGTTTAATAAATTCGCTAAAAAGATACCACTGGTCAAATCACCCACTCCCACGGGATCTTTTGCTTTAAAAGTATGCAATGGACGACTAATGTGCCAAATACCTTCTTCGTTTGCTAATAACATTTCAAATTGATTAGGATCTTGCCCTACTTTGCTTAAATGCTTAACTAAGACTTTTTTAACCCCTTTCGATTGAATAGCTTTAACAGCTCTTAAGGCTTGATCAAAATTTTCTACTTCCAATCCTGTTAACTCACGTAGTTCTACAAGATTTGGGGCAATAATATCTGCCTTTACCATTGCTTCATCTCGTAAAAACTCTGCAACACCATCAGCCACAATACAGCCCTTATCAGGATGTCCCATTACGGGATCACAAAAATAAATTGCATTTGGATTTTTGGCTTTAATTTTAGCCACAGCCTCTAAAATTGCACTACCTTGACTAGCCGCACCAATATAACCTGAAAGCACCGCATCACACTCAGCTAAAGCATTAATATTATCAATACCTTGTACAATTTCTGTAATTTGTTCTTGGGGTATAACCATACCTGTCCATTTACCATATTGAGTATGGTTGGAAAATTGTACAGTATTTAATGCCCAAGTATCAATACCCAACATTTGCATTGGAAATACAGCTGCTTTATTACCCGCATAACCGTAAACAACGTGAGATTGAATGGACAAAACATTTTTCATAATAAACCTTTTTTATAATTAAATTCTTTCATCATCTTACCACTTAATTTTAAGCACCATAACTCATTAATCGAGCATAACGACGCTCTAAAAGTTCTTCTGTAGACATTGTATCAAGATCGTCTAAATCTTTAAGTAAACACTGTTTTACATTTTGAGCGATTTCATCGAAATCCTTTTGAGCTCCACCAAATGGCTCTTCAATAACACTATCAATCAATTTTAATTCTTTTAATCGCGTCGCTGTTAAACCCATTGTTTCTGCTGCGGTTGAGGCTTTTTCAGCATCTTTCCATAAAATAGACGCACAACCTTCAGGAGAAATCACAGAATAAATCGCATATTGCAGCATATTAATTTTATCGCCCACACCAATGGCTAACGCACCACCTGAACCACCTTCACCGATTACCGTACAAATAACAGGTACAGATAATTTTGACATTTCACGAAGATTATGGGCAATGGCTTCAGCTTGTCCACGTTCTTCAGCACCTACTCCTGGATATGCTCCTGGGGTATCAATAAAAGTGATAATCGGCATATTAAAACGCTCTGCCATTTTCATTAAACGTAATGCCTTACGATAACCTTCAGGTGCTGGCATTCCAAAGTTGCGTAATACTTTTTGTTTTACACTACGTCCTTTTTGGTGCCCAATAATCATTACAGGACGTCCATCAAGACGAGCCATTCCACCTACAATTGCACGATCATCTGCATAAGCACGATCTCCTGCCAATTCATCAAACTCAGTAAAAATACGCTCAATATAATCAAGAGTATAGGGGCGGTTTGGGTGGCGAGCCATTTTGGTGATTTGCCACGCATCTAAATCACCAAATGTTTTTTTTGTAAGTTCATTACATTTTTTTTGAAGACGTTTAATTTCATCATCAATATTAATTTTATCATCAGAATTTACAGTTGAACGTAACGCTTCAATTTTTGCTTCAAGTTCTGCAATAGGTAACTCAAAATCTAAATATTCTTGTGTCATTTTGTTTCCTTTTTAAACATAATCGACCAAACCTCGTTATTCTAGTATGTTTAGCCTAAAAAGTGAAAAACTATTTAATGATGACCTAATCAGATAGTTTCTTTATTAGAATGACTTAATCTCTAAAATTCTCAAACTGAAACGGTTGTCCTAATTCAGCACCTTTTACAAGTTGAATCGTTTTTTGTAAGTCATCGCGAGACTTTCCAGTTACTCGAACTTGTTCACCTTGTATTTGGGTTTGTACTTTTAATTTTGCGTCTTTAATTAATTTAATAATTTTTTTCGCCATCTCTTTTTCAATTCCTTGTTTCAGCGTGACTTCCTTGCTGTACATTTTTCCGCTGTGTTCATAATCATCAGGAATTTCTAATGATGAGGGTTCAATGCTACGTTTAATCATTGCATTGCGTAAAATATCCAGCAACTGTTCTACTTGGAAGTCGGACTCAGAGGTTAGCTTAATACTCTCTTTCCCTTCATTGAGTTCAATAGTCGCAGTAACATTACGAAAATCCCAACGGTTAGTTAATTCACGATTGGCATTTTCTACAGCGTTACGTACTTCGTGCATAGTAATTTCAGATACAATATCAAAAGATGGCATTTTATTTTCCTTCTATTTATAAAGATGATTGATTAAATAAGTGCTTTGCATTTAATAATAATGCAATGGCGGCTAAGTCCCCAAAGTTTACCACAAATTGTGCCTGTTCTTGAACCTTTGGTTTAGCGTGTAATGCAATACCTAAACTGGCAGTGTTGAGCATTGGTAAATCATTTGCCCCATCCCCCACTGCAACCCATTGAGTTGGCGGAATATTAAATTCTTGAGCAAGACGTTGTAGGGTTTCTGCTTTATATTGTGCATCCACCACTTTGCCTAATACTTTACCTGTCAATTTCCCATTTTGTATTTCAAGCTGATTAGAAACGGCATCATCAAGCTGATATTTCTGTTTTAAGTAATCCGCAAAATAATCAAAGCCCCCTGAGGCGATAGCCATTTTCCAATTGGCTTGTTTTAATGTGTTAATCAGCGTTTCAAAACCGTCCATAAGCGGTAACATTTGACGAACTTTTTGCAAAATTTCTTCTGGGGCATTTTCTAATGTAGCAACTCGTTGACGTAGACTTTGTTCAAAATCTAATTCGCCTCGCATTGCACTTGCGGTAATTAAAGAGACTAATTCCCCTGTGCCAGTCAGTTTGGCAATTTCATCGATACATTCTATTTTAATGGCGGTGGAGTCCATATCCATTACCAATAATCCTTGTTGTGCTAAGGTTGGTGTAATATCTAATGAACTAATATCACACTCAATTTGTGTGGCAAGTTGTTGCAAGGAAGCGGTAAGATTTGCATTAAAAAATGCAATTTTATACGCTAAGTAATCTAACTTTTTCAGTATTTTTAACCCTGATTTTTGCTCAAACTGTACTATTTTTTCTGTTGTCAGATTTTTTGAGTAGATAAAAATGATGTTTTGCATAATAACCTTTATATTGTTGGCTTAAATTGTTATTTTTTAATGATTGAAATTCGGTCGGTTGAGAGTATAATAACGAAGTTTTATTATTTTATAAAGTCAATCAAACAAAAGAGGAATAAATGGCAAAAGAAGATTGCATTGAAATGCAGGGTACAATTTTAGAAACCTTACCAAATACGATGTTTCGTGTTGAATTAGAAAATGGACATATTGTGACTGCTCATATTTCTGGAAAAATGCGTAAAAATTATATTCGTATTTTAACAGGAGATAAAGTCACTGTTGAAATGACCCCATACGATTTACAAAAAGGTCGTATTACTTTCCGTGCAAAATAATTTATTTATGGTTAAAAGACGGAAGCTCAACGCTTCCGTTTTTTATCTGTTAATTTAGGAATAGTTAAATGAATACTCAAGAATTTCATCAAATTGTTGAACAAACTTGGCTCACCATTGAAGAACAACTTGAAGAACAAGATTGTGATGTAGATTGTGAAATGCACGGTTCAGTGATGGAAATTATATTTGCTGATAATTCACAAATAGTCATTAACAAACAAGAAGCGATGTTAGAGCTATGGCTAGCGAGTAAATTGGGTGGTTTCCACTTTAAATATCAAAATGGACAATGGATTGATCGTGAAGGTCATTCTTTTTGGACTCACCTTGAACAAGCTGTGAAAAAACACGGTGAAATCGTTTCTTTTCAATAATGACTAATCCTTTAATGGTCAAAGCCAAAAATATTTTACATAATGTTTTTGGCTACCAATCTTTTAGAACTGGGCAACAAGAAGTTATTGAGGCAGTATTATCTAATAAAGATTGTTTGGTTATTATTACCACAGGTGGAGGGAAGTCCCTTTGCTATCAAGTGCCTGCATTATGCTTAGAGGGAATCACCTTAGTGATCTCACCTTTAATTTCATTGATGAAGGATCAGGTCGATCAACTTTTAACAGACGGTATTGAAGCCGCTTATCTTAACTCAACTCAAGGCTTTGAAGAACAACAACAAATTGAACAAAAAGCAATATCTGGAAGACTAAAATTACTTTATATTTCTCCAGAAAAAGTGATGACCAATAATTTTTATCACTTTATCTCTCATTGTAAAATTAATTTAATTGCGGTTGATGAAGCCCATTGTATTTCACAATGGGGACACGATTTTCGTCCTGAATATACCTTGCTTGGCGGTTTGCGAAAAACTTTCCCAAACATACCGCTTATGGCACTTACCGCAACAGCGGATCCAGCCACTCGTGCCGATATTATTACCCATTTACAGCTTAACGATCCTCATACTTACTTGGGTAGTTTTGATCGCCCTAATATTCGTTACACTATTCAAGAAAAATTTAAGCCACTTAATCAGTTAGCTAAGTTTTTAGACAAGCAGCAAGGAAAAAGTGGCATTGTTTATTGTGGTAGTCGTAAAAAAGTAGAGAGTATTACGGAAAAACTAGCCTCTCGTGGTATCAAGGTAATGGGCTATCACGCGGGAATGTCAGTGCTTGAGCGATCTACCGTACAAAATGCCTTTCAGCGAGATGATATTCAAGTGGTCGTTGCAACGGTAGCTTTTGGAATGGGAATTAATAAATCTAATGTGCGTTTTGTGGTACATTTTGATTTACCTCGTAGTATAGAATCTTACTATCAAGAAACAGGGCGTGCAGGACGTGATGACTTACCCGCAGAGGCAATGCTATTTTACGATCCTGCGGATTATGGTTGGCTACAAAAAGTCTTATTGGAAAAACCTGAAAATGAACAACGTAAGATCGAACAGCATAAACTGAATACCATTAAAGATTTTGCAGAATCACAAACTTGTCGCCGCTTAGTATTACTCAACTATTTTGGCGAATTACGTCAAGAACCTTGTAAAAACTGTGATATTTGTTTAGATCCACCTAAAAAATACGATGGCTTAGTCGATGCTCAAAAAGTGATGTCTGCAATTTATCGAACAGGTCAAGTATTTGGATTACATCATATTGTGGGCGTGCTACGAGGCTTAAATAACCAGAAAATTAAAGATCATCACCACGATCAACTTTCCGTATTTGGCATTGGTAAAGAAAAAAATCAAGAATATTGGATCAGTGTTATTCGCCAGCTTATTCATTTAGGGCTGATTAAACAAAATATAATGGAGCATTCTTCACTACAATTAACCAAAAATGCACGTCCATTTTTACGAGGCGAAGAACCACTTGCTCTTGCAATGCCTCGCTTAGGTATTTCAAGTAGTACGATACTATCAACCAAAGCAACTAATCGTCGTTATGATAAAGATCTGTTTGCCCGTTTACGCTTTTTACGTAAACAGATTGCCGATAGGGAAAATATTCCGCCTTATATTGTGTTTAACGATGCCACCTTACAAGAGATGGCAGAATTCACACCTCAAACCCCTAATGAAATGTTAGCCATAAATGGAGTCGGGGAACGTAAATTAGAACGTTTTGGTGAGGCGTTTATTCAGTTGATTAAAGCACATCTAGATAATCGCTAATAATCTAACTCTTCTTTATACAACTCATAATCCGTTTTCAGAGCCTCTAGTAATTCTACAAAATCATCAGGCAATGGTGCGTGCCACTCCATTATTTCTTTCGTTATTGGATGCTCTAAGCGAAGCATTGCTGCGTGCAGTGCTTGACGTTGGAAATTACGTAATATAGTTAAAAATTCTTCACTCGCACCTTTTGGTGGGCGTGGACGTCCGCCATAAACTTGATCGCCTAACAATGGATGAGCAATATGTGCCATATGCACACGAATTTGATGGGTTCTCCCCGTTTCTAAGCGTAAACGTAAACGTGTATGATTACGGAACTTTTGCATAATACGATAGTGAGTAACCGCAGGTTTTCCCATTGGGTGTACCGCCATTGCAATACGTTTGGTTGGGTGACGAGCCATTGGTTCATCAACTTTTCCACCTTGTGTCATCACACCACTGGCGATAGCTTCATATTCACGCGTAATACGGCGTTTTTGTAATGCTGCGACTAAATGAGTTTGTGTGGGAATGGTTTTTGCAACCACCATTAAGCCTGTGGTATCCTTATCTAAACGATGTACAATACCTGCACGAGGGACTTCAATAATCGCAGGGTGATGATGTAACAGTGCATTTAACACCGTACCGTCTGGATTGCCAGCACCAGGATGAACGACAAGACCTTTAGGTTTATTAATCACCAAAATATCTTCATCTTCATAAACAATATCAAGTGCAATATTTTGTGCTTCAAAACGAACTTCATCTTCCATTTCAGCAAGAATTTCAATCTCTTCTCCACCAAAAACTTTTTCACGTGCTTTATTTACAATTTTACCATTCACTTTTACACGATCATTATCAATCCACGCCTTCAAACGAGTACGAGAATAATCGGGAAAACTTTGTGCTAATGCTTGATCTAAGCGAGAACCGATTAAATCTAATGAGATTTCAGTTTTTAATGTAATTTCTTGAGCCATTTAAATTCCAATTTATTGTATTATTAAGTGATGTTCTATAAAATAGAACAAATGAACTTAGCGAATAATAGCAAGTCTAACAAAATTATACATTAACTTTAGGTAAATTTATTATGCAACAATTAAAATCATTGTCTTTCATTATTTTAGCAGGAGTATTGCTAACAGGCTGTTCAAGTTCAAAAAAAGACTTTGAAACTCTTCCTTATCAAACTCTTTATAACAAAGCACAAACTTATTTAAAAGACGAAAATTACAGTTCTGCTATTCGGTATTTAGAAGCCATTGATGGTAATTTTAAATATAATACTCATCGAGCACAAACACAATTAGATTTAATGTACTCTTATTATCAAACTAAAGAATATTACAAAGTCATTGAAGCTGCAGAGCGTTTTGCTCGCAACAATCCAAATAGTACAAAAATGGATTATGTTTATTACCTTGTAGGATTATCGAATGTGCGTTTAGGCGATAATTTTATTCAAGATTTCTTTAAAGTTAATCGTTCTTCTCGAGCCATTAAATCTACACGTGATGCCTATGGAAATTTCCAAGTTATTGCGAATAATTTCCCTAATAGTAAATATGCTGCTGAAGCAAAACAGTGGATGGTCTATTTAAAAAATCGTCTTGCAGAACACGAGCTCGAAATTGTTAAATACTACCAAAAACGTGAAGCTTATGTTGCTATTGTAAATCGTATTGAAGAAATGCTTCGTTATTTCCCTGATAGTAAAGCAACCATTGATGCACTTCCTTATTTAAAAAATGCATTTGAGAAAATGGGAATTAAAGACTCCGCACAAAAAACAGCAGACCTAATTAAATCTACTGAAAAACAAAAATTTAAAACGCCAAAAAAACCAGCATATAGAGAAAGTTTTTAAGCGGTCACATTTTTAAACTTTTTTACAAATTTTTATTTACACTCCCCCTCTTTCATTAATGAAAGAGGGCTTTATTTTTTAGGAATAACAAACTGACAATGAGAATTTTAGGAATTGAAACCTCGTGTGATGAAACCGGCATCGCCATTTATGATGAACAACAAGGGTTGATTGCCAATCAACTTTATAGTCAAATTGAAATGCACGCTGATTATGGTGGCGTTGTACCGGAACTTGCCTCACGGGATCATATTCGTAAAACATTACCTTTAATTCAAGCCGCTCTTGATGAAGCCAATTTAACGGCTGATCAAATTGATGGTATTGCTTATACGGCTGGACCAGGTTTGGTCGGTGCATTATTAGTGGGTTCAACCATCGCTCGTTCATTGGCTTATGCGTGGAATATACCTGCACTTGGCGTACATCATATGGAAGGACATCTACTCGCTCCAATGCTCGAAGAAAATCCTCCTGAGTTTCCTTTTATTGCATTGTTAGTTTCAGGGGGACATACTCAATTAATTAAAGTTGAAAATGTGGGAAATTACGAACTGCTTGGTGAATCTATTGATGATGCTGCAGGTGAGGCCTTTGATAAAACAGGGAAATTGCTTGGATTAGACTATCCAGCAGGTGTTGCACTCTCAAAATTGGCAGAGCAAGGTACAGCAGAACGTTTTAAATTTCCTCGCCCTATGACAGATAGACCTGGATTAGATTTTAGTTTTTCTGGTCTAAAAACAGCAACCGCTAATACTATTCATAAACAGATTGCTGAACAAGGTACATTAAACGAACAAACTCGTTGTGATATCGCTTATGCCTTCCAAGATGCCGTTGTAGATACCTTGATGATTAAATGTCGCCGAGCATTGAAACAAACAGGTTATAAACGTTTAGTGGTCGCTGGTGGAGTTAGTGCCAATAAACAACTTCGTCACAACCTTGCAGAATTGATGAAAAAGCAACAAGGCAACGTTTTTTACCCTCGCCCTGAATTTTGTACAGATAATGGTGCGATGATTGCTTACGCTGGTTTTTTACGCCTTAAAAATGGTGAGCAAAGTGATTTAAGCATTAATGTAAAACCACGTTGGTCAATGACAGAATTAACATCAATCTGATTCTTTACGCTATAACATTATTCCTAAGCTAAAAATAAAGTTAGTGATTAAAGCTAAGCCTGCCATTTGCCCCAATAAAGGACGAAGTTCGCAAGGATCTTGATGACGATAAACGGTTAAAGCGTGCTTAACCAATAACGGTGTGGTGATAAGGAAAAGAAAACCTTGCCAAGATTGTTGCGTTAAAATTGCAAAAATTAAGTAACAAGTGACCGCTAGTGTTAATAATAAGATATGATAAATACAGCCTTTTTTTGATCCTAAACGTACAATAATCGTATTTTTCCCTGCCACTTTATCTTGATGAATATCCCTTAGATTATTGATATTGAGTACTGCAACTGAAAGTAATCCACAGCTAAAGGCAGGAAGAAAAATAATCATTGATAAAGAATGAACCTGTAAATAGAATGTTCCAGATACGGCTAAAAAGCCAAAGAAAACCAATACAGAAATATCGCCTAACCCCATATATCCATAAGGTTTTCTACCAACAGTATAAGTAATTGCACAAATAATCGCCAGCACACCCAATACACCAAAAACAACCAGATCCTGCCACGACTGATAAGCATAAATAATTAATGTTAAACCGCTAAGTAAAGAAAGCCCTATTAGTATATAAATCGCTTTTTTCAGTTGCTCTTTGGTAATTTCACCTTGTTGAATAGCTCTTAATGGCCCTATACGCTCAGCGGTGTCAGAGCCTTGAATATGATCACCATAATCATTTGCAAAGTTAGAGAGAATTTGCAATAACAGGGTGGTTAAAAAAGCTAAAAAAGTGGTAATACCATTAAATGCACCAACCGATGACGCTAATGCTGAGCCAACTAAAATAGAGGCTAAAGCTAAAGGCAAGGTTTTTGGACGTGCGGTGCTAATCCAAATAGAAAGTGTAGAGAGTTTATTCATCGTCATTGTAGGTTAAAATTTTATTTATGATTTAGTTTCCTTATAATGAGCTATTTTATTATAAAATGACATATTATTTTTTAATTTTTTAAAGGAAATTGACGATATGATGGAACTTCAACCAATTACGTGCTATCCCGTGGGAATTATTCATACGCCTTACGGTGAAAAATTTTCTGTACCACGCCAACCTAATTTAGTGGCTGAGGGTAAAGGGATATTGCGTTTACTCCCTCCTTACAATACAGAAGAGAGTGTTCGAGGACTCAGTGAATTTAGCCATTTATGGTTATTATTTCAATTTCATCATATTCCACAAGGTAAAGTACAAACCACAGTGCGACCTCCTCGTTTAGGGGGTAATCAACGAGTGGGTGTATTTGCAAGTCGCTCTACACATCGCCCCAATCCCATTGGTTTATCAAAAGTGAAATTAGAAAAAATCGACTATAAAAATGGAGACGTGTTGCTTTATTTAGGCAGTGTGGATTTAGTTGACGGCACACCAATTTTAGATATTAAACCCTATCTCGCCTATGCTGATAGCGAAGTCAATGCCAAATCTGGTTTTGCACAACATAAACCTACTCCAAAATTAACCGTTACCTTTACGCAAGAGGTGAAACAAGCGGTTACATCTTGTCAAAAATTTGCAAAATATCAAATTGATGATCCCATTGCATTTATCCGAGACGTTATCGCACAAGATCCTCGTCCAGCTTATCAACAAGGTAAACTGACTGATCGAGTATATGGAATGTTACTGGCTGAGTGTAATATCCGTTGGAAAATCGATAGTAAAAACTCTCATAAAGTGGTGGTTTTTGAGATTGAAAGTGCAAAAAATATCAAAAAATAAAATTTTATTGTTATTTTCTGTGGTATTTTTAATAAAAAATGTGATCTTGATCTAATAATTAATAATTAATAATTAATAATTAATAATTAATAATTAATAATTAATAATTAATAATTAATAATTAATAATTAATAATTGTAATTTAACAATTTCGATCTACAATAAGTCAATCTTTTTATTTATGCTTTACATAATCAAATAGGGAGAGACTATGCCTATCTTACTCACTCGTATAGACAATCGTTTAATTCACGGACAAGTTGGAATGACTTGGGTAATGACCCTTCAATCTAATCTTGTTGTGGTCGTTGATGATGATGTCGCAGAAGATCCACTTCAACAGCAACTTATGGCAAGTGTTTTGCAAACCTCAGGGGCTGGTGTGCGTTTTTTCAGTATTGAAAAAATGATTAACGTTATTCATAAAGCTTCAGATCGACAGAAAATTTTTATTGTTGTTCCAACTCCAGAGGTTGCTTGGAAGTTGATTGAAGGAGGTGTACCGATTGAAGAGGTGAATATTGGTAATATGCACTTTTCAAAAGGCAAAACTCAATTAAGTAAAAAAGTCTATGTTGATGAAACAGACTTAGATTATTTACACAAAATCCGAGACTATGGCGTTGAGCTGTATATACAGGACGTTCCCGGAGATAGTAAGGAATTTATTAAATAATTTTAACTCATCAGATTAAGGAGAAAATTATGGAAATTACTTTGTTACAAGGAATTGGAATTGCCATAATGGCTTTAATTGTTGGTATTGATTTTTGGTTTGAGGCACTTTTTATTTTTAGACCAATTATCGTTGCCACTTTAACAGGTGCCATTTTAGGTGATTTACAAACAGGTTTAATGGTTGGTGGTTTAACTGAACTTGCTTTTGCAGGTTTAACACCAGCAGGAGGTGTGCAACCACCAAATCCTATTTTGGCAGGTGTAATGGGAACGGTACTCGCTTATACCACAGGATCAACCCCACAGGCTTCTATGGCTTTGGCTTTACCATTTAGCTTTTTAATGCAATATATCATTTTATTCTGCTACTCGGCATTTACTATTTTTATGGTTAAAGCTGATGAAGCGGCTGATAACGCAGATGTACAAAGTATTGCAAAAATAAATATAACCACTACTGCAATTATTGGATGTATTTATGCCATTGTTGTGTTCTTATGTGTTTATATTGCTCAAGAACCAATGAAAGTGTTTGTGAATAGTTTACCTCAATGGCTTACTCACGGATTTGAAGTAACAGGAGGAATTTTACCAGCAGTTGGTTTTGGTATGTTATTAAAAGTATTACTCAAACTGGAATATGTTCCTTACCTCATTATTGGATTTGTAATGGCGAGTTTCTTAACCTTCTCAAACTTACTTCCAGTAGCAGCAGTAGGGTTTGCTCTTGCAATGTTAATGTATAACATTGGTAAAGAGCGTAGTCAGATATTATCCAGTATTAGTACAATCACACGAAAAGTGGAGGACGAAGAAGATGGAATCTAATAAAGTTATTACCAAATCAGATATTACCAAACTTGCTATTCGTTCATCATTTTTGCAAGCAAGTTTTAACTATGAAAGAATGCAATCTTGTGGTTTTCTATACTCACAATTACCTTTGTTAAAGAAAATTCATAAAGATAAAAAAGATCTTTCTGATGCAATGAATGATAATTTGGAATTTATCAATACCCATCCAAACCTTGTTGGCTTTTTAATGGGCTTGCTGGTTTCATTAGAAGAAGCAAAAGAAAAAAGAGCCACAATCAAAGGGCTGAAACTGGCATTATTTGCTCCTTTAGCAGGGATTGGTGATGCGATATTTTGGTTCACCTTGTTACCAATTATGGCAGGGGTATGTGCTTCTTTGGCAATGTCAGGTAGCGTACTTGGACCCATTTTATTTTTTGCGGTTTACCTTGCCATTTGGCTATTACGCATTCCTTTAACCCATCTTGGGTATAATTTAGGAATAAATGCTGTTGAACGCATTAAGAAAGAGTCCGATATTATCGCAAAAGGGGCAACTATTTTAGGGGTCACTGTAATCGGTGGTTTAATTGCGTCCTATGTCCATATTAATGTTATCAGTGAGATAGTGGTCAATGCTCAAAAAACCGTTTCTGTTCAAACAGACTTTTTTGATAAGATTTTTCCAAATATTTTAGGATTAGGCTATGTATTAAGTATGTATTATCTGCTTACTAAAAAACGTTTTAATCCTATTATGTTGATTGCCATTACATTTGGGCTTTCTATTCTATTATCCTTTTTAGGTATTTTATAATTAAGTTAAGTAAAATTAAAGTAAGTTAGTAATAACTTTCATCAAAGCAAATCCGATTTATAGGGCAGTCTCCCCTATAAATCGGATTTATTTTTCATCCCTTTGTATTGATTACCCTAACGCTCTCGCTCCCTCGCTATCAACCTTACAAATATGTACAAAACCCGAATCATTTTGTAAATAGTTATTTTCAAGGTAACTGGATAATCTATAAGCATCTTCAAGGCTTGAAGCAATTGCATACATCGTAGGACCAGAGCCTGAGATACCCACAGCCAATGCGCCGAGATCTTTAGATTGTTGGCGTATGGTAGCAAAGTTTGGTAATAGTTGCTCACGGTAAGGCTCAGCAATCACATCTCGCATCATTTCTGTGGCTAAAGCCTCCTGTTTAGTATGGCAAGCGTGGATAAAGCTCCCTAAATAACGAGCTTGAGCGACGATATCTTGACGTGAATAATTTTCTGGTAAAATGGCTCGTGCTTTCGCCGTAGAAACCTTTATTCCGGGATAAGCGAGTATCCAATACCAATTTTCAAAAAAAGGTAAAGATTGACAAATACTCCCTTGTCCGTCAACCATTAGCTGTAAACCACCTAAATAACAAGGTGCAACATTATCATAATGAATACTGCCTGAAATTCGTCCTTCTAACTGCCCCATCATTTCCAATAATTCCATTTCAGTAAATGGATTGTGATGAAATTGGTTAAGCGCCACTAATGCCGCAACAATAGAACAGGCACTCGACCCTAATCCTGAACCAATTGGCATATTTTTTTCTAAGGTTAAACGTAGTTTTTTAACCTTTCCACCTCGTAATTTTAACCTTTCACTAAATAAAACATAGGCTTGATAGACAATATTTTTTTCTCGCTCTTTAGGTAATTTTTTAACAAATCGCCCAACACTTTCAAATTCAAAGAGAGTGTGACAATCATCAATTTCGACCATATCTCCAAGTAATGAACCATCTATTGGAGAAACGGCAGCACCTAATAAATCAAATCCTACACTGATATTTGCACTGGTTGCAGGTGCATAAATTCGTAATGCCATTGCTTTGCTCCTTATCTTAATGTACGTAAAATATCGGCAAAAATACCTGCTGCGGTGACATCATTACCCGCTCCATAGCCACGTAATAACAATGGAATTGGAGAATAATAGTGGGTATAAAATGCCAGTGCATTCTCACCATTTTTCACTTTAAATAGTGGATCATCACTATCTACTGCTTTGATTGACACTTTACATTTACCGTTATCTATTGATCCAACATAACGCAATACTTTATTACAAGCGGTGGCTTGTTCAACATTTTTTGCAAATTTTTGATCAAGTTCGGGTAATAATTGTAAAAACTCTGGCGTTGATTTTCCTTGTGCAAAACCTTGTGGTAGCACACCCTCTACTTCAATATCTGCCAGTTCTAAAGGTAAGCCAATTTCACGTGCTAAAATTAATAATTTACGTGCAACATCCTCACCCGACAAATCATCACGAGGATCAGGTTCTGTAAATCCTTTTTGTTTTGCCAATACCGTTGCTTGCGAAAGGGTTAAACCTTCTTCAAGTAAACCAAAAATAAAAGAGAGTGAGCCTGACAAAATACCCTCAAAACGTTGTACTTCATCACCTGCTGCAAGTAAATGTTGTAAGTTCTCAATTACGGGCAACCCTGCACCCACATTCGTTTCATACAAAAATTTATGATGGCTGCGACGTGCATTTTCACGTAATTGTTGATAGTACGCATAATCTGATGTATTGGCTTTTTTATTTGGTGTCACCACGTGAAAGCCCTCTTTTAATGCTTTTGCATAGAGATTAGCCACCACTTGCGAAGTGGTACAATCCACAAAGACGGGATTAACAATATGGTGTTGTTTCACAAAAGCTAATAAGGTATCAAAATCTGATGATTGTGTCGCATTAGCAAGTTGTGATTGCCAATTTGTCAGCGCCACACCATCTTTATTAAAAATGGCTTTGCTTGAATTTGCCAACATACAGAGATTAATTTCAATATCTTTATTCGCAAGGTAACTTTGCTGATTTTTAATTTGTTCAATTAAATTTGCTCCTACTCCCCCTACACCAAATAAGCAAAGGTTAATCACTTTTTTATTGCTAAACAGAATTTGATGCGTAGCTTTTACCGCTTCAACGGCTTTATTCATTGGTACAACCGCAGAAATAGAACGTTCTGATGAACCTTGAGCAATAGCAATAATATTGATATTTACTTGAGCAAGTGCAGAGAAAAAGCGAGCAGCTAATCCTTTGACGGACTGCATTCCATCTCCAACGACTGACACAATAGATAGATTTTGCATTACCTCAATAGGATCGAGTAACTGTTGAGATAGCTCTTGTTCAAATTCACTTTCTAATGCTGATAAGGCGTTATTTGCATATTTATCCGCCACACAAAAACTAATACTGTATTCTGAAGAGGATTGAGTGATTAAAATAATAGAAATCCCTGCACTAGACATCACAGAAAAAATACGTGCAGCCATTCCCACCATTCCTTGCATACCAGAACCTGAGACGTTAAACATTGCCATATTATCAAGATTAGTAATCCCTTTTACCATTACATTATCATTGCTAATATGCCCAATGGAGGTGCCTTTTCCTTCAGGGTTTGCGGTATTTTTAATCACACAAGGAATTTGCTGGGCAACCAATGGTGCAATGGTTCTTGGGTGGATCACTTTTGCACCAAAATAGGCTAATTCCATTGCTTCTTGATAGCTCATTGTTTCTAAGCAAATCGCATCAGGTACCAGACGAGGATCACAAGTATAGACACCATCAACATCTGTCCAAATTTCGCAACGCTCTGCGTTTAAACAAGCACTTAAACAGGCAGCGGAATAATCTGAACCATTGCGTCCTAATAAGACCAGTTCTCCCTGCTCATTGCCTGCAGTAAAACCTGCCATTAACACTAAATTTTTATTAGGAATAGCCTTAACATCAATACGTTCCATTGATTTTGCAATATCCACAGAAGATTCTAAATAATCACCTCTTGCAAGCAAGTTTTTAACAGGATCAATATTTGTGACCCCATACCCTTTCGCTTCAAACCAGCCTTGCATTATCGCAATAGATAATTTCTCACCTCGACAATGTACTGTGGCACTCATTTTATCTTCACATTTTCCTGTTTTGATAATTTCATCGGCTAAGTGCTTAATTTGAGTTAATTCCGTATTAACCAAAGAAAGTAATGCTTCACGATCTAATTTTGCATTAGCTTGATATAATCCTTCAATAATCGCAAAAAATATGACCTCTAACTCTGTTAAACAAGCGGTCACTTGTTGCTGATTTTTTGCATTTTCTATAATTGCGACTAAATGATTAGTGACTTTTGCTGGTGCGGATAATACAACTGCAGCTTGATCACTTAAATGTGCATTTTCAATAATATCAGCAGCTTGCATAAAACGTTGTGCATTAGCCAGTGATGTGCCCCCAAATTTAAGAACTCGCATATTTTTTCCCTCATTATTTTTTATAAATTTAGTTATAAAAAAACCCGCTTGTTAGCGGGTTTCTTATTTATTGTTTTGTGTAATTTTTTTATTCAATTATTAAAACGCAACAACCCGCACTATGTTTCCATAATGGTAATGGTGGTGGTAATAATTGTCATAAATTTATTCATTTTAAAATTGTTGTAAAAATTAAAGTGGTTTAAGAATGAAACAAAGCGGTCACTTTGTCAATACTTTTTACAAAAATATTTGTTTATGTCTTCCAAAATGCAGGAGTAAATAACACTAGTAAAGAGAAAAATTCTAAACGCCCCGCAACCATTGCAAAAATAAACACATATTTTGCCCCATCTGGGGTATCAGCAAAACCCAAACTCGTCATTCCAATCCCTGGACCTGCATTTGTAATAGTCGCCCACACGCCTCCAAGAGCATCAAACGCTTCCATTCCAAACAACATTGCAACAAAAGTACAGCCGAAGAAAACCAGTATAAATACAATAAAGAAAGCCCAAATACTTTCTATAATACGTATTGGCAAAGCACTTTTATCCAATTTAATGGAATTAACTAAACTAGGATGAACCAGTTGTTTTAATTCACGTTTAACTTGTAGCCATAACACAAGTACCCGAATGGCTTTTAATCCACCAGAGGTTGAACCTGCACAACCGCCCACAGCGGCAGAAAATAATAACAATATCCCTAAAAATGGAGATAATTCATTAAAATCAAAAATGGTGAAACCTGCTGTCATTGACATTGAAACTAATTGTAATGACCCTAGCTCAAAAGCTTTAGCAAACGAATAATCTGACGTCGTTAAATATAATCCAATTGAAAATAATGAGATAAAAAAGAGTTGTGATAATACAAAAAAACGAAATTCAGGATCACCAAAGTAGATTTTAGAAATCTGACCTTTTCGCCAATTCATTGCAGCTAAAATATGCAGTGAAAAGTTACAACCTGCAATCAGCATAAAAACAGTGGCAATAATATGAATTGATGAATTCTGGAAAAATCCCATATTCGCATCGTGGGTAGAAAACCCCCCATTTGAGATAGTCGAAAAACTATGTCCTATGGCATCAAAGACAGACATTCCTGCTAACCAGTAAGATAACGCACAAGCTAAAATCATAAAGGAATAAAGCAACCATAATAATTTTGCAATTTCAGCAATTCTGGGTAGAATTTTTTGATCTTTTAAAGGACCTGAAGACTCCGCTTTATAGAGTTGTGTTCCTCCAACCCCAAGTAAAGGAATAACGGCAACCGCTAACACGATAATTCCCATTCCTCCAACAAACTGGGTAAACTGACGGTGAAATAAAATCGCTTTAGGTAATTCATCTAAACCAGACATTACCGTTGCACCTGTTGTTGTTAAAGCAGAAAAGGATTCAAATAACACATCTGCGGTACTCATATCAAGGCTATTTGCAAGAAACAAAGGCAATGCTGCAATACAGCCTAGAACAAACCAAAATGCAACAACAATTAAAAATCCTTCACGAGAACGTAACTCATCTTTGTGATAACGGCAACTCCACCAAAATAAAAAACCGACAGAAATACTGATTAGAAATGATTTAACAAAGGTTGTTCCTTCTCCATCTCCATAAATCAGCGCAACCACTGCAGGAACAAGCATAGTGAGTGAAAAACACATCACTAAAATTCCCATAATACGAATAATTGAACGTAAATGCACTTATCTGTCCTTTATTAAATAATCATTAATACACTGATTAGTCTATCCCTTCCAATTCGGCTTCTGAGAATTGTCTCTCTTTCACTTCTTCTTGCTTTGGCTTTCCATCTCTTAATTCAAAGTTTTTATGCTGGAAATAAGCCTCACGAACAATGATATAAGGATCTTGAGATTGTTTTAATATTTCATCTTGCTCTAATAATTTGGCTCTTTGATCTACGCCATCCACCACTTTCTTACCAATTGTTGCAGGGAAAGTGAGTAAAGATAAAATAGGATAAGTGTAATCTACTTCAGACAAGAGATCCCTTGGTGATTTAGGTCCAAGAATTGGTAACATAATATAAGGTCCATCCCCCATTCCATATTTACCTAACGTATGAGAAAAAGTGCGTACTTCTTTTAATTTTAAAGGCTCACTAGAACTCGCAAAGTCAATTAATCCCCCTAAACCAAAAGTACTATTTATTAAAAAGCGATTAAGATGTACGACCGCTTTTTCTGCATCACCTTGCAATAAGCGATTTAAAAAACTAGCAGGTTCTGCCAAATTACTTGACACATTTGTTAAGCCGGTTTTTATTGGACTTGGCATATAATCACGCCACCCTTTTGCAACAGGTTTTAAAATATAAGGATCTAATACTTTATAATTCACTGCCCACATCGCTCGATTAAATCCTTCTAACGGATCTTTTCTTGCTCCTGTTTCAGGATCGATAGAAGAACAAGCCGTTAAACTGATCATTGCGAATGCAACAAGCCATTGTTTTAAATTCTTTTTAAATTTCATCATAAATAACGCTCTATTTTCTCTCATTGTAATGTTTATATTGTACTCAACTTTAGTATAAACGCCATCATTTATTTGTAACATAATTTAGGTTTGCTGAATATATTGCCCCCCTCCTAGCCTCCCCCCGCAAAGCGGAGGGAGGAATTTTTTTTGCATAGTCGGGAGAAAATTCTCACCCTAGTTTTCAAAACAAAGAACTACCCAAATTCCCTCCTCCGCTTGCGGGGGAGGGTTAGGGAGGGGGTATAATTTATGTTTTAGGAATTTCCGCCTTAGGTTTTCTACGTTTACCAATATTTTTGGTATCCTTCGTTCGAATTTTGACTTTTACTTTTTTCTCGTCTTTTTTAGTCTCTCTCTTTTTCTTTATTCTTGCTTTCTCTTTTTTCGATTTTGAGGCTGTTTCACCGTCTTTTGGTGCTTTAGTGCGAGGCTCTAACCCTTCAATAATACGTGCTTTCAACACTTCATCAGTATAACGTTTAATTTTTCCTAATAATTTATAATCGTGGGCTTCAACCAGTGAAATAGCACTGCCTTTTTTACCTGCTCGAGCAGTTCGCCCAATTCGATGTAAATAAGCATCAGCGTTATAAGGCAAATCAAAGTTAATCACAAAATCTATATCATCGATATCAATCCCCCGTGCAGCAACATCTGTTGCAACCAATATATTTACTACACCCTCTTTCAAACGCTCAATCGCTTGAGTACGCAAAGTTTGCGCCATTTCCCCCTCAAGGTAAGTTGAACGTAAACCACGCTTACGTAAAATATCACTCAATTCACGGGTCATTTCACGACGACGTACAAATACAATCGCTTTCTCTACATTATTTTCACTAATAAAACGGGCTAACTGCTTAGTTTTATGCTCTAAATTATCACTATGATAATACCATTGGGTAATTTTCTTACGTTCACGACGACTCGGATCTGCATCAATATGTTCTGGTTCAGTCAAAATACGATCTGCAAAATCTGTGAGCAAATCACCTTCAAGGGTGGCTGAAAATAACCACGTATGTTTACGCCAACGTGTTTCGGCAGCTATGGTTTCTGCATCTTGTCCATAGCCCATTTGTAACATTCTGTCGGCTTCATCAAAAATTAAGATTTCAACCGCACGACAATCAAAATTTTCTTCTTTAATATATTGTAATAATCGACCAGGGGTTGCTACCACAATATCTTGATTATGGTTAAACACTTCACCGTGATTTTGATACGCCACACCACCTGTAATAGTGGCAATATCTAAATGAGTAAATTCCGCTAACTCTTTTGCCTGCCCTGACACTTGCATTGCTAATTCACGGGTTGGCGTTAAAATTAAAATACGTGGTGGACCTGAATGTCTACGAGGATAATCTAATAAATGTTGGATCGCTGGCAATAAAAATGCCGCTGTTTTCCCTGTTCCTGTTGGGGCTGAACCCAGCAAATCACGTCCTTCCATAGCTACTGGAATGGTATTTTGCTGAATGACCGTTGGTGTTTTATACCCTTTTTGCTTTACCGCTTTTAATAATTCTGGCGCTAAATCGAGTTCTTCAAATGTTATCATTTTAATTTATTTCCTAACTTGTTTGCTTTGTTTCGATCAAATAATTTTTTATTTAACAGACTAGTTTAACACTCTTTAACTATTATTAGGTAAATTTTATTTATTTCTTTAAACAAAAAACAGTAGTCCATTATAAATCAAATTCAACCCAAAAAAGAGGAAAACTAGCCCCGCTACATTATCAATATAGCGGTTATATTTTGCATAAAATTTACAAATAACTTGACGAGAGAATAATAGTGCAACGAGGGAAAAATAGATTAAAGTACTAAAAAACAAAATGGCTAATACTGAAAAATAATCTTCAATATTAACAAGTTGTGCAGTATAACCAGATAATATACTACTAAAAAAAACCACCGCTTTTGCATTAGCAAGATTAATCATAAATCCATCTAAAATTTCTTTTTTTGCAGATGTTTTTTCAGTAAAAGCTCTTTCATCAAATTGAGCATTTTCTTTGACCCTTACCATTTTAAAACCCGTATAACCTAAGAAACTTCCCCCTAAAATCATAATAAGGTAGTTCAAAAAAGGCACATCCTTGACCAAAAGTCCTAAGCCAAAAATAACCACAATTGCCCAAAAAGCCACCCCTAAGGAGATACCAATTGCCGCAAATATGGCATTACGACTATTACTACTCGCCGCTCGACGACTAATATAGAAAAAATCAGGACCTGGGCTTACTAATCCTGCTAGCTGTACAAAGAAAAGGGTTAATAGCATATCAATTTTCCTATCAAAAAATCTAAGTTTGTTAAAGCATATATTACAATCTAAGTATTCTCAAATACTATTTTTATCATAATACTAAAAATAGTATTATCGTAAAGAAAGACCTCTGACAGTCTCCACTGCATATTTGTTTTATATGAAAATTTATACTAGAATGTTAGACAGTAGTATAATTTTTGTTACAAAAACTAATGGAAATTAGCTACAAGATTGTAGCTATTGTAGCTATTGTAGCTATTGTAGCTATTGTAGCTATTGTAGCTATTGTAGCTATTGTAGCTATTGTTAAATAGTTTAAATCTGAAAAGGATAAAAAATGAAAACATTATTCAAAACCATCGTAATTGCTACAGTAGCAATGTCGTCTCAAGCATTCTCTCAAGACCTATCAGTAAAAACCAATGCCTATATTAAATGTTATAACGGAATTTCAGGTCGAGCTATCGACAGCATAAATCGTTATGAAAGCTGGGTTAAAGATATGAAAAAAGGTCCAACGGGTAAAGAAAGAATTGTTTATGGACTTTATACTTTACATGATCACGTTATCAAAGACTGTAAAGAAAATATACCAGTAGCCGTTGCAGTGGAGCCTAAGCAAGAAGAGTTAGATCAAGCGGCAGATAATTATTTAAAAGCAACATTGTCTTTAAATGAAAAAATTAATGAAGCAAATCGTTATTATGATCGTGAAAACTATAAAGATGACAATTTTGCCAAAGGTAAAAAAATGCATAAGCCATTAGCTACCGCTATGGAAAATTTTCTTAAAGCTCACGATGAACTTTCTAAACAGCTAGAAGAAGTTAATAATAATGCAATGAAAGCCCAGTTGGTAGAAATAGAAAAAAACTACGGCAAAAAATTTAATTATTGGATGCTTTCAACGATGATAGAAGCAAAACCAGCAGTTAACCTTTTATCTAAAGAACAATTTGATGTAGAAAAAGCAAAATCATTGATAAGTGCTTATGAAGACAGTGCTGATAAATTAATTGAGCAAATCAAAGCGGATACATCTGTAGAAATGGCTCGCTATGCGACTTTACCTATGACGATTGATAACTATCGCAAAGCACTTAAAGAACGTATGCGTCGAGTAAGAGATAAAAAACCTTATTCCACTGGCGAAAAAATGCAATTAAACCCAAGTTCTGGTTGGATGGTAAATGGAAGTCCTTATAAAGTAATGGATACCTATAATAAATTAATTGAAGCAGTTAATCGCTAATTTTAATTAATAAGCACCACAAAAATTAACAACAATTTTTGTGGTGTTTTTTTATAGGGAAAATAATACAAAATGGAAAATATAAAGTGTCACTAAAGAATAAACAGCCGCTAAAATATCATCAACCATAATTCCTAATCCCCCTTTTAGGGTTTGATCAAACTGTTTTATCGGATAGGGTTTAACAATATCAAAAAAGCGGAATACCATAAAAGTGAGCCCATAAAAGATATAATCGTATTGAGGTAAAAAAGCAAAAATTAAAAAGATGGCAACAATTTCATCCCATACAATACGCCCATCATCGTGAATACCTAGGTCTTGACTGGTTTTTTCACAGATATAGCAACCTGAAATAAAAGAAATTACAGTAAAGATCATAAAAAAAAGCGGGGAAGCGGTAAGATTCCATAACAAAATTGCAAAAATCATACCAACTAATGTTCCCCAAGTACCTGGGGCGGGCTTGATTAAACCTGAACCAAAACCAAAAGCGAATAAATGAATGGGATTTTTGAGATTAATCGGTTTCATTATTTTGTTACCTTTTATTTTTTATGAAAAATGGTCAAATCCTGCTTGTACAGGAAACGGCTCTTCTTTACCCTCTCTTAATAAAGTTAAGCCAGATTGGGTGATTTTACCAATACAGCTACATTTTATGTTTAAGTGAGCAATGGCTTGCTTAAAAGCCTCTACCTTGTTAGGAGAAATAGTAAAGCAAAGTTCATAATCTTCCCCTCCCGTTAAAGCAAAAGTTTCTGCTAGTCGTGGATATTCATTTACAAGCGGTAATGACAGGGGTAAATCTTGCAAATTCAGTTCTGCACCACATTGACTACGCACTAAAATATGCCCTAAATCTGCCAACAGTCCATCTGAAATATCAATCGCACACTGCGAATATTGATTAAGTAACAGACCTAGTTCTATCCTAGGAGTAGGGTTTAAATGACGTTGTAATAAGTATTGTTGTTGCTCTGTGTCATTTTTAGTTTGATTAAATAATAGTGCTAAACCTGCTTTACTGTCACCGAGTGTTCCTGATACAAAAATCAAATCATTCAGTTGTGCTTTATGACGATATAACCCCGTACCTTTGTCTAATACCCCTTGAGCGGTAATTGTAATGGATAATGCACCTTTGGTTGTGTCACCGCCAATTAATTCTACATTGTAGTGATCTAAAATAGCAAATAACCCTTTGCTAAATTCGGCTAACCATTGATGTTCCACCTTTGGTAAGGTTAAAGCTAATGAAATCCATTTGGGTATTGCCCCCATTGCCGCCAAATCACTTAAATTGACAGCAACAGATTTATAGGCTAAATCATAAGGAGAGATCTCAGGAAGAAAATGTGTTCCAACAGCTAAAGTATCTGTGGTAATGGCTAACTGTTGTTGTGATGCTAATTCGATGATGGCACAATCATCGCCAATCGCTAATACAGAAGATTGTTTTGCTTTCTGACGATTAAAGTAGTGCTTAATTACATCAAATTCATTCATTTTAGAAATCTTATTTACGCCCTAATGCAGGTGCTAATTTATCTAAAATACCGTTTACATATTTATGGCTATCATCAGAACCAAATACTTTAGCCACTTCAATCGCTTCATTGATCACCACTTTATAAGGTACATCAAGTTGGAATTTTAATTCATAGCTTGCTACTCGTAAAATGGAATATTCAATAGGATCAAGATCATCTTGGCTACGATCTAAATAAGGTTGAAAAGCTGCATCAACCTCTGTGATATGTTCAACTGTACCACGTAATAATTTAAGAAAATAAGGAACGTCAACACCTTTCATATCTTGATCTGTCATAAACGAGACTTCAACTTCTTCAATTGAATTTTTAGATATAAACCAAGAATAAAGTGCTTGTACCGCACATTCACGAGCTCGACGACGTGGAGAAACTTTCATATAACCTCTATAAAGTATAATTTTGCAAAATTTGTTAAAGATCTAACCGCTTGCTGTATTATTTTTAAACAGGCGGTGGAACGGTAGCGAATTCTATCATAAATTCAACGGATAGGGGAAAATATTAGACTGAGAGAGTGACCGTCTTTTATAAATCATTTAGTAGAAAAATGCACATATAATGCAAATAAAAGACCAAATAATGCAATAACACCTGATACAATCGTTAAACTATCCATTTTTTGCTCCTTTGTTTATTAAATATAAACCTGTAACCATTGAAATACTTGCAGATAGAAAAGGAAATACCTCAACATTATTATTTTGTACAAATGGCGTAATCACTGCAATAGCAACAATAATTTTGGTAAAATCAAGTAATAATTTACCCGCTTCTCTTATTGTTTCTTTTTTTATTTTAACTAACTCTGATTTCATTTACAAACTCCATAATAAGTAAACTATAAAAACTTTTCAGCCAATATTACTACTGAGGATTAATTATATGTGGCGTGACAAAAATGACGAGTTCACGTTTAGCCACCTTATCTTTGGTATGACTAAATAAATGCTTTAATATCGGTAGGCTTCCTAATAAAGGTACTGCATCTTTTTCCTTAGAAAGCATATTTTGAAAGATCCCTCCAAGTACAATCGTTTTACCATTTTGAGCTAAAACCTGTGTTTTAATTTCTTGTTTATCTATAGTCACCCATTGCTGACTACTTGCTGTTGCTGTATTTGGTGCGTTTTGAGTAACTAATAAATCCAGTAAAATTTGATCATTTTGAGAAAAATGAGGAGTAACTTCAAGCCCTAAAACTGCATCACGAAATTCAACATCAGTAATATCCCCTTTAGCATTACGCTGTGGATAAGCAACCTCTGTTCCTTGCTTGATACTCGCTTTATTCTCATTTGTTGTAATTAAACTTGGACTAGCAATAATTTCCACACTATTTTCTTGTTCTAATGCTGTTAATTCTAGATCTAATAATCTATTGTTCAAACTCGCAATTTGAATAACTGCAGAAGCTGCATTGCTGACCACTGGAAAATTAACATTTAAATTATTTGCTGAAAACCCATTCCCTTCTAATTTTCCACCAAATTGATGAGAGTTTGCAGTTGGACTAAACATTCCCCATCGAACACCTAATTCTTGTAAATGTTCACTACTGATAGTCACTACTCTTGCTTCAATAGCAACTTGCCTAATGGGTTTATCTAATTTTTTTACTAATGCGGTTAATTTATTTAAAATCCGATTACTTCCTTTTAAAATCAATGTATTTGTTTGTTGATCAAAATGAATATAACCGCCATCTAACAAGGTTCCTTGTCCTTTAGTTAAACTTTCAATAATATCTTTTGCTCTCGCATAATTTAAATGAATGCTTTTTACTAAACCCTCTTTATCAACAATATCAGGTTCACTTTCATCTATATTATATTCTTCAACTGTGACTTTGTTATCCATAATTTCTTTTTCTTTATAAAAAGGATCAGCATAAATATAACAACTCAAAAACAAACACATTAACAATACTAACTTTTTCATTATTTTACCTTTCTAATATGGATAAACTTAGTACACACTGCACTAAATGATTTTCATTTATTTTTATTAAGTTAATTTCATTAAAATAAATATTTTGGGCATTACTTATTTGAATAATCACATCGACAACATTTTTAAATTTTTGATTAAAAACAACATCAATAATATTATTTTCTTTATTCCATAAAATACTTTCAATATTCATTTTGTTTTTAACTAAAATACGTTTAACTTTTTGATTAATTTCTAAAGGAGAATGATTATCCATAGAAACCACTTTTAATTGTTCCAATTTTTTATCAAGACTTGAATTCTTTGCTTTATATTTTTGAAAAGTATCAAACTGTTTTTGTTGATATTGCATATTATGAAAAATATCATATAGAGGGTAACTTATAATCAACAATCCTATCAAAATAGAGATTTGTATCTTGTGTATTAAGGTCGCCTCAATAAAAAGATAAATATAACTACTTGGTTGAAAATAATACTTTTTTATTTTATTCATCTTTATATAAAACTCACTTTAATAATAAATTCTAATTGATTATCACTGTTAGTTTGTAGCATATTAATACTAAAATTTGTATTTTTAATACGTTTTAAATAAGCTGATATTTTTTCAAAATCTTCTTGTTTATTTAACTTTCCTAAAATCAAAAAATAATCTGTTATATTATGTTTAATATTAATTTCATTCACTGTACCTTCAATGGGTAGATTTTGAAGTTTATCCAGTATCAATTTTATATTTTGAGCATTAAGAAGATTTTTTTGCATTTTTTTGTTATTAAGAAAATTATTTAATAATGCTTCTTTGTTTTTAATTTTAAGATTAAATTTATTATTTTGCTGTTGATAATATAATCCATTTGTATAAAAGTTATTACTGTATATTTTTATCATTACCGCCAATATAATAAAAATAACAATCAAAACCATATAATAAAAATATCTTTTTTTAATCTTATTTAGCCAATTTGTTTGATGATAATTTGTTAAATTTATACCTTGCCATTCCATAAGCAGGCTCCTAATGCTATTATATATAAATAAGGATCAATAATTTTCTGATCACTAGGTAACGCCAGTGTAATAATTTTTTCTTTTTCTATTTGTGATAAATTTTGTATTTTTTCAATAGTAAGTAACCGCTTATAACCAGTGAGTTGTGATAATTTTTCAATAGATATCTGGAAAAGCTCTGTTTGTTTAAACTGAATAAGTTGATTTTTAAATAAATAAGTATCTTCTCTACTACTTTCCCCCTTGTTATCTAATTGTTGATGGACTAAATAATCGATTCCCCTACGATAACAATAAAGTTCGCTGTCTAAAACCATCTGCTTATTGAGACTAAAATCTGTTTCATTATTTTTAATAAGTGCATAAATAATCACTCTATAAATATTCTCTGATTCTTGTAATGCTATTTGATAATCAAAATAGATCTCCTCAATAGAAACAGGAACCTCTTGTTTTAATACCTCAATAATTTGGCGATATATCATTGCCTTATTATAATAATGAGGGAAAAAAAGGTATTTTCTCCAAATAAAGCGGTCACTCATACTTTGAATTATACAAATTTCTGATTTCTCTCTCTTTAAAATATCTAATAATCTATTACTGTCTTTTTCATACCATTTTGTACAAATTACTTGATCTTCAATGGAAACCACACAAAAGTATTGCTCATTTTGGCTTAATCCCAATTTTTTATTCTGTAATTTTGTTTGAAATAACATCTATTGTTTTTCCTTTTTAGTGCATTTTAAGGTATGATCGTAAAATTAAAATAGGCACTATTATTGTGCTAAAATTACTTATTCGTCATTAACAAAAAGAGTTTTCTCGATGAAGATCACAAAAATAATATTAAGCACTTTACTTTCTCTTATTATTCTCGCTGCTATTGGTGGGGGAATAACCTATGTTCAGCTAAAAGCAGACCTACCTGAAATTAATTCCTTAAAGGATTTTAAACTGCAACAACCAATGCAAATTTATACCTCTGATGGAAAATTAATTGGAGAAGTAGGTGAAGAACGCCGTATTCCTGTTAAATTAGCAGATATTCCACAGCAACTTATTGATGCCATTATTGCCACTGAAGATACGCGTTTTTATGAGCATAGTGGATATGATTTAAAAGGTATTGCACGTGCTGCTGTAGCCCTATTAAAAGGTGGGCGAAAACAGGGGGCAAGTACTATTACTCAGCAATTAGCTCGAAATTTTTTCTTAACACCAGAGAGAAGGCTTGCTCGTAAATTAAAAGAGTTAATTTTAGCAACAGAAATTGAAAAGGTAATGAGTAAAGATGAAATTTTAGAATTATATCTAAATAAAATTTATTTAGGATACCGATCTTATGGTGTTGCAACTGCGGCTCAAACTTATTTTGGAAAAGAATTAGATCAACTGACTCTTTCCGAAGCAGCGATTATTGCAGGACTTCCAAAAGCCCCTTCTACAATGAATCCTATTTACTCTGTGAAACGAGCAGAAAAACGCCGCAATACCGTATTATGGCGAATGCTACAAGTAAAAAAAATTACTCAAGAACAGTATGAAAAAGCTAAAGCAGAACCAATTCTTTCTAAATTTCATAAAACAATTTTAGATTTTCGTGCTGAGTATGTCACTGAAATGGTGCGTAAAGAAATGGTAAAACGTTATGGTGAAGAAGCGACTTATACCAAAGGTTTTAAGGTTTTTGCAACTGTTTTATCAAAAGATCAATTTGAAGCACAGAAAGCATTAAGAGAAAATTTAATTAAATATGATAAACGTCACGGTTGGAGAGGTGCGGTAACACTTTGGAAGGAAAATAGCGCAGCGTGGAATGAAGAAGATATTATTGAACATTTGAGTAAACTCCCTATTTCTGAGCCTTTTGTAAGTGCTGCTGTCTTGAATGTTACCCCAAATAAAGCACATATTTTGTTAGCTGATGGTGAAGAGGCAGACCTTCCATTATCTGGAATGAAATGGGCAAGAAAATTTATCCATAAAAATAAAAAAGGATCATCTCCTACTTCTGTGAAGCAAGTATTAAAAGTCGGTCAACAAATTTGGGTGAGAGCAATACAAAATAAACAAGGCTCTACTGATTGGGAACTTGGACAAATTCCACAAGTTAATTCAGCATTAGTTTCGTTAAATAGTAATAACGGTGCAATTGAAGCTGCTGTCGGTGGATTTAGTTTTGCACAAAGCAATTTTAATCGTGTCACACAATCAATGGTGCAAGTCGGTTCTTCTATTAAACCCTTTATTTATACTGCTGCGATGAACAAAGGATTAAGCCTTGCAACAACACTAAATGATACACCAATTACTATTCGTAAAGCAGGTCAAGAACCTTGGGTTCCTAAAAACTCACCAAATATTTATGAAGGAAAAATGCGATTACGTGTTGGATTAGGAAAATCCAAAAATGTAATGATGGTAAGAACGGTGAGAATGGCGGGCATTGATTACATTGCTGAATATTTACAACGTTTTGGCTTTAATCGAGATCAGTATAAAGCAACTGAAGCTTTAGCTTTAGGAGCTGCATCATTTACACCATTAGAGATGGCTCGTGGCTATGCTGTATTTGATAATGGAGGATATTTGATTGATCCTTTTATCATCGAAAGAGTTGAAGATTATCAGGGCAATGAACTCTATAAAGCAAATCCCCGTATTGCTTGTATTTCTTGTAATGATATTCCTGTTATTTACCCTGAACCGACCTATTTTGATTTTGTAAAAGAGGATGAGGATGAAGTTGTGGATTCACTTTCAACATCAGATGATAATAATATTACTGACCTACAAATAGAGCCTACAACAAAGAAAGAAGATCCTAGCTTAATGGCAACCGCCTCTGAAACAGAGCAGACTATTCGTTATGCTCCTCGTGTCATTAGTGGAGAACTCGCATTCTTAATGCGTAGTGCATTACATTCAGCCGCTTTCGGTGAGAGAGGGCAAGATTGGAGAGGTACAAGTTGGCGAATAGCGCAGCAATTACCTCGTAAAGATGTTGGTGGAAAAACAGGAACAACTAACAATTCTAAAGTAACTTGGTATGCGGGTTTTGGCTCCGATATTGTAACGACTGTTTATGTTGCTTCTGATGATAATAAAGAACTCGGTAGAGGAGAAGCGGGTGCAAGTACAGCACTTCCAGCTTGGATTAAGTATATGAAAGTCGCACTTTCTGATAAACCACAACGTGCTGAAACTATACCACCCAATATTATTAAAGTAGGAATTGATGCTCAATATGGTTTACTAGGTGATGATTTAACAGAATATTTTATTAAAGGTACAGAACCTAAAAATAAATATATTATTGAACAAGGTTATCAAATTCCAGTAACCAATCCAAATTCTCAATCAGGTTTAGATTCACCAGAGATAAAAACCAAAGAATTATTCTAATTAATCATTAAAGCGAGTGTAAAAACTCGCTTTTCTCATTTATAACAAAAATACTTATTATGAAAACAAGCATTTACGATAAATCTGTATTCTTTGAACGCTATCAACAATTAAGAACCAATCCAATGAGTTTGAATGAAGTTGTGGAAAAACCGACAATGTTCTCACTCCTTCCAAATTTAAAAAATAAACGAATATTAGATTTAGGCTGTGGAACAGGTGAACATTTACACTATTATCTTCAACAAGGTGCAAGTTATGTGTCTGGTGTAGATTTATCTCAATCAATGCTAAATCAGGCTCAACAAAATTTTGCAAAAAATAAAATAAATCCTACCGCTTATAAATTACATTGTTTAGCAATGGAGCAACTAAAACAACTTGATGAAGGTAATTTTGATTTAATTACCAGTTCTTTTGCCTTTCATTATATTGAGAATTTTCCACAGCTTTTACAGGATATAAAAACAAAGCTTAACTTAAAAGGCTCACTTATTTTCTCACAAGAACACCCAATAGTTACTGCTCATAAACAAGGAAATCGCTGGGAAAAGAATATGGATAATCTACAAATAGCATATCGCTTAAACCATTATAGAGATGAGGGAGAAAGAGAGAGAAATTGGTTTAAACAACCCTTTAAAACTTATCATCGCACAATGGCAACAATTTTAAATCAATTAATCCAAACAGGATTTGAAATTGAACAAATAGAAGAACCAATGCTAATAGATCAACCACAATGGCATAATGAATTTAAAGATCTCACACACCGCCCACCATTACTTTTTGTTAAAGCAAAGTGGAAAGACTGAGTTTTATTTTATAAACCCAGTCTTTTTAAGTTATGACCATCGTTATCTTTTATTTAAATACTTCTCTAATTGACGTTTTTCCCACTCCACACCTAAAGGGGGTAACCAATCAAACGTTTTTAATCCTCGAATTATTAACCCCAATCCCCAGCCTAAAAAGACCCAGTGTACCCACCAACTATTAGGTGTAGCGGTTAAATTAATTATCAATAAGATACTCATCACAATAACAAACACAAATAGTTTGATATAAAAACGCTTAATATTACGTACTTTTTGATAAGCTAACTGTTCATCACGAGTAAGTATTAACTCATTGCTATTGTTTGAAGACGATAGTGTTTCAGTTTTCATTGTTAATGCTCCTTTTAAAGTTGAAAAATCCACTTCAAAAACAGAGGCTAATGATTTTACTGATTCGTTACTGGCTGTCTTACCATTTTCAATACGCTGAATTGTTCGAGTACTTAAACCGCTCATTTCAGCAAGCTGTTGTTGAGACCAACCTCGTTCTAATCTTAATTTCTGTATAATCATTATTCTTCTCCATTCATTAAGTGGATTTTCATATTAACAACAAAGTTCAGAAGAAAGAACGACACAGGGACGACATCTATATGACACTCTCTTAAATTAAGCTAAAAATATAACCCCAATACCCATAAGCACCGATAAACGCCACCAAAAGTAATTGCTTTGCTAACTTAACATTGGTTTTATACAATTTAAATAAAAGATAAGCGATAGTAAAAAGAATAAACGGATAAACCCAAAGGGAAATAGATAAGAGATTAAGTTGTAAAGAACTAAATTGAATATGATTAGATAATGCAGGTGTAAGTAATAATGCTAACGGCCATAAAGCACAAGGTAAACATAAGCCACCTAATGCCCAACTAAATTTTGAAAATGACGAATTCATTGCTTATCCTCTTGGATGATATTTTTGATGAAGTGATTGTAACCGAGATTTTGCCACTTGGGTATAAATTTGCGTAGTTGAGAGGTCACTATGCCCTAATAACATCTGTACCACCCTTAAATCTGCACCATAATTCACTAAATGTGTCGCAAAAGCGTGCCGTAAAATATGGGGGGATAATTTATCGCTCTCAATATCAGCAAGCAAAGCATAGTGTTTAATACGATGCCAAAAAGTTTGACGAGTCATTTGTGTCCCTCTACGACTTGGAAATAACACATCAGACTGCTCATTTTTTAGTAATAAAGGACGTCCATACAGAAAAAACTCATTAATCCAATAATTTGCTTCTTCACCAATGGGAACAAGTCGCTCCTTATCCCCTTTACCAATCACACGAACCACACCTTGTCGTAAACTCAAATTTTCCAATGTTAGCGAAACTAATTCTGTCACACGCAATCCTGTTGCATATAACAGCTCTAACATCGCCTTGTCTCGTAACTCAATTGGATCCAGGGTATTAGGTGCATTTAATAAATCTAACACCTTCTCTTCACTCAAAGATTTAGGTAGCCGTTGAGATTTTTTAGGAGACATCAAGGTTGCAGTAGGATCATCACTACGATAATTTTCTAAATATAAAAACCGAAAGAATTTACGTAAACAACTTAACATTCTCGCAGAACTAGACGCTTTATACCCCTGCTCCAAACGTTGTCCTAAGAAACTTTGTAAATCAAAATGATCTAAAGTCAAAAAATTGTGTTTATCAGATAGCCACTGACTAAAAAGTTCTAAATCTTGTCGATAAGAAGCAATAGTATTCTCTGACAATCCGTGTTCTTGCCATAAACTATCTAAAAACAACTCAATAATGGGGTCAAGTTTCTTCACAAGCGGTAAGATCCTGTTAAAAATTTACAAATTACAGAAGATTATAATATAAAACTATTTAGTAATACTATTTTGATTGTAATATTTGAGCGTTTTTTTATTTTTCACTGTCTTTTAAATACAAAAAAGCCGTAACTATTTCTAGTTACGGCTCTTCCTTCTTATAAAACCCTGATGGTGTCCTACTCTCACATAGGGAGACCCTACACTACCATCGGCGTTACAACTTTTCACTTCTGAGTTCGGTATGGAATCAGGTGGTTCCGTTGCACTATGGCCATCAGGAAAATCTGTCGATATTTATATCTAATCTTTTCTTCATTCTTTAAATTAAAAACAAGCTTCTACTTTAACTTTCTTAAACTTCAAACTCCAACCTTACAGTCTTCTGTCTTCCGTCCTCTGTCTTCTGAAACAAAAACACTTGAGTGTTGTATGGTTAAGTCTCTCGGGCAATTAGTACAGGTTAGCTCAACGTCTCACAACGCTTACACACCCTGCCTATCTACGTCTTAGTCTCAAACAACCCTTACAATCTTATAGATTGGGAGAACTCATCTCAAGGCTAGTTTCGTGCTTAGATGCTTTCAGCACTTATCTATTCCGCATGTAGCTACCCAGCAATGCTTCTGGCGAAACAACTGGAACACCAGTGATGCGTCCACTCCGGTCCTCTCGTACTAGGAGCAGCCCCTTTCAATTCTCCAACGCCCACGGCAGATAGGGACCGAACTGTCTCACGACGTTCTAAACCCAGCTCGCGTACCACTTTAAATGGCGAACAGCCATACCCTTGGGACCTACTTCAGCCCCAGGATGTGATGAGCCGACATCGAGGTGCCAAACACCGCCGTCGATATGAACTCTTGGGCGGTATCAGCCTGTTATCCCCGGAGTACCTTTTATCCGTTGAGCGATGGCCCTTCCATTCAGAACCACCGGATCACTATGACCTACTTTCGTACCTGCTCGACATGTCCGTCTCGCAGTCAAGCTTGCTTATACCATTGTACTAACCTCACGATGTCCGACCGTGATTAGCAAACCTTCGTACTCCTCCGTTACTCTTTGGGAGGAGACCGCCCCAGTCAAACTACCCACCAGACACTGTCCGAACACCCGTTTCGGGCGCTTCGTTAGAACATCAAACGTTAAAGGGTGGTATTTCAAGGTTGACTCCACAATAACTGGCGTTACTGCTTCTAAGTCTCCCACCTATCCTACACATTAAAATTCAAGGTTCAGTGTCAAGCTATAGTAAAGGTTCACGGGGTCTTTCCGTCTAGCCGCGGGTACACCGCATCTTCACGGCGATTTCAATTTCACTGAGTCTCGGGTGGAGACAGCCTGGCCATCATTATGCCATTCGTGCAGGTCGGAACTTACCCGACAAGGAATTTCGCTACCTTAGGACCGTTATAGTTACGGCCGCCGTTTACTGGGGCTTCTATCAGAAGCTTCTCTTTCGATTACATCATCAATTAACCTTCCAGCACCGGGCAGGCATCACACCCTATACGTCCACTTTCGTGTTTGCAGAGTGCTGTGTTTTTAATAAACAGTTGCAGCCAGCTGGTATCTTCGACCGGTTCAACCTTCACCCGTAAAGGGCTACAATCTACGCCGGCGCACCTTCTCCCGAAGTTACGGTGCTATTTTGCCTAGTTCCTTCACCCGAGTTCTCTCAAGCGCCTGAGTATTCTCTACCTGATCACCTGTGTCGGTTTACAGTACGATTTATAATAACCTATGCTTAGTGGCTTTTCCTGAAAGCGTGGTATCAGTTACTTCAGCTCCTTAGAGCCTCGTCATCACTTCTCGGTGTTATTCAGAATTCCGGATTTGCCTAGAATTCCCACCTACCGGCTTAAACAGGGATATCCAATACCCTGATAACCTAACCTTCTCCGTCCCCACATCGCAGTTATTACAAGTACGGGAATATTAACCCGTTTCCCATCGACTACGCTTTTCAGCCTTGCCTTAGGGGTCGACTCACCCTGCCCCGATTAACGTTGGACAGGAAACCTTGATCTTCCGGCGAACGAGTTTTTCACTCGTTTTATCGTTACTTATGTCAGCATTCGCACTTCTGATACGTCCAGCAAACCTCTCGATTCACCTTCATCCGCTTACAGAACGCTCCCCTACCCAACAGGCGTATCACAAATATTCCTCAATCCTTACTTCATTCCAACTCGACATTTGGAACGCTTTGCCGCCTTTCACTTCGTGAAAGCCGTCAATCGTAAATCCTAAGGCGTATTTGTGATACGCCTGATGCCGCAGCTTCGGTGCTATATTTGAGCCCCGTTACATCTTCCGCGCAGGCCGACTCGACTAGTGAGCTATTACGCTTTCTTTAAATGGTGGCTGCTTCTAAGCCAACATCCTAGCTGTCTAAGCCTTCCCACTTCGTTTCCCACTTAATATAGACTTTGGGACCTTAGCTGGCGGTCTGGGTTGTTTCCCTCTTCACGACGAACGTTAGCACCCGCCGTGTGTCTCCTGAGTATCACTCTTTGGTATTCGGAGTTTGCATCGGGTTGGTAAGCCGGGATGGCCCCCTAGCCGAAACAGTGCTCTACCCCCAAAGGTGTCCGCTCAAGGCTCTACCTAAATAGATTTCGGGGAGAACCAGCTATCTCCCGGTTTGATTGGCCTTTCACCCCCAGCCACAAGTCATCCGCTAATTTTTCAACATTAGTCGGTTCGGTCCTCCAGTTAGTGTTACCCAACCTTCAACCTGCCCATGGCTAGATCACCGGGTTTCGGGTCTATACCTTGCAACTAAACGCCCAGTTAAGACTCGGTTTCCCTACGGCTCCCCTATTCGGTTAACCTTGCTACAAAATATAAGTCGCTGACCCATTATACAAAAGGTACGCAGTCACAACTCGAAGTTGCTCCTACTGCTTGTACGTACACGGTTTCAGGTTCTATTTCACTCCCCTCGCAGGGGTTCTTTTTACCTTTCCTTCACAGTACTAGTTCACTATCGGTCAATCAGGAGTATTTAGCCTTGGAGGATGGTCCCCCCATCTTCAAACAGGATATCACGTGTCCCGCCCTACTTATCGTTAGCTTAGTTCCACAATTGTATTTTCAGATACGGGATTATCACCCTCTTTGATTGAGTTTCCCAACTCATTCTCTTAATACAAATGCTAAAACTAACTGGCTCTTCCACTTTCGCTCGCCGCTACTCACAGAATCTCGGTTGATTTCTTTTCCTCGGGGTACTTAGATGTTTCAGTTCTCCCGGTTCGCTTCAATGACCTATGTATTCAGTCATTGATAATAGGTTCTTCACCTATTGGGTTTCCCCATTCGGAAATCTTGGAATTATCACGTTTCTTATCAACTCTTCCAAGCTTATCGCAGATTAGCACGTCCTTCTTCGCCTCTGATTGCCAAGGCATCCACCGTGTACGCTTAGTCACTTAACCATACAACCTCAAGTATTCTTAAAATAAATTAAAGAAAACCTAACGTTGTTACATTAAACAACTCAAGTTCGTATGTTGCTTTTGTTCAACATACTATTTTTTAGTTTCTTACTCAGACTTCTTCTCAAAAAACAGCCACTTTAACAAATTACAGTTTTAATTCCTGTCATCTGTCTTCCGTACTCTGTCTTCTGAACTTGAAAGTCTTCAGTTTTCAGCTTGTTTCCAATTTTTTAAAGAACAAATATAACAAAACACTTAACGTGCTTCATCATTGCTAAATTAACTTATAAATATATTTACAAATTCACTTAGCAATGATGAATTGGTGGAGATAAGCGGGATCGAACCGCTGACCTCCTGCGTGCAAGGCAGGCGCTCTCCCAGCTGAGCTATATCCCCAACACATCACTATCATTTCTAACCACACTCAATGAGTGGTGGGTCTGAGTGGACTTGAACCACCGACCTCACCCTTATCAGGGGTGCGCTCTAACCACCTGAGCTACAGACCCAGAAATGATGTCTTTTGTCTCTTATTATTTCTATCAAACAATCTGTGTGAGCACTCATTGTCGCTTATTCAGGTAAGGAGGTGATCCAACCGCAGGTTCCCCTACGGTTACCTTGTTACGACTTCACCCCAGTCATGAATCATACCGTGGTAAACGCCCTCCCTAAGGTTAAGCTATCTACTTCTGGTACAACCCACTCCCATGGTGTGACGGGCGGTGTGTACAAGGCCCGGGAACGTATTCACCGCGACATTCTGATTCGCGATTACTAGCGATTCCGACTTCATGGAGTCGAGTTGCAGACTCCAATCCGGACTTAGACGTACTTTCTGAGATTCGCTTACCTTCGCAGGTTCGCCGCCCTCTGTATACGCCATTGTAGCACGTGTGTAGCCCTACTCGTAAGGGCCATGATGACTTGACGTCGTCCCCACCTTCCTCCAGTTTATCACTGGCAGTCTCCTTTGAGTTCTCAGCATTACCTGCTAGCAACAAAGGATAAGGGTTGCGCTCGTTGCGGGACTTAACCCAACATTTCACAACACGAGCTGACGACAGCCATGCAGCACCTGTCTCATAGTTCCCGAAGGCACAAGACTATCTCTAGTCTCTTCTATGGATGTCAAGAGTAGGTAAGGTTCTTCGCGTTGCATCGAATTAAACCACATGCTCCACCGCTTGTGCGGGCCCCCGTCAATTCATTTGAGTTTTAACCTTGCGGCCGTACTCCCCAGGCGGTCAATTTATCGCGTTAGCTACGGGCGCCAGGCTTAAAGCCCAACCCCCAAATTGACATCGTTTACAGCGTGGACTACCAGGGTATCTAATCCTGTTTGCTACCCACGCTTTCGCACCTCAGCGTCAGTCTCTCTCCAAGGGGCTGCCTTCGCCTTCGGTATTCCTCCACATCTCTACGCATTTCACCGCTACACGTGGAATTCTACCCCTCCCTAGAGGACTCTAGTCGCCCAGTCTCAAATGCAATTCCCAAGTTAAGCTCGGGGCTTTCACATCTGACTTAGACAACCGCCTGCGTGCCCTTTACGCCCAGTTATTCCGATTAACGCTCGCACCCTCCGTATTACCGCGGCTGCTGGCACGGAGTTAGCCGGTGCTTCTTCTGCGACTAACGTCAATGTTTGCACCTATTAGATACAAACCCTTCCTCATCGCTGAAAGAACTTTACAACCCGAAAGCCTTCTTCATTCACGCGGCATGGCTGCATCAGGGTTTCCCCCATTGTGCAATATTCCCCACTGCTGCCTCCCGTAGGAGTCTGGACCGTGTCTCAGTTCCAGTGTGGCTGGTCATCCTCTCAAACCAGCTAGAGATCGTCAGCTTGGTGAGCCTTTACCTCACCAACTACCTAATCTCACTTGGGCTCATCTCGTGGTATATGGTCCGAAGATCCCATACTTTAATCTTTCGATATTACGCGGTATTAGCTACAGTTTCCCGTAGTTATCCCCCTCCACAAGGCAGATTCCCAAGCATTACTCACCCGTCCGCCACTCGTCAGCAAGAAAGCAAGCTTTCTCCTGTTACCGTTCGACTTGCATGTGTTAAGCCTGCCGCCAGCGTTCAATCTGAGCCATGATCAAACTCTTCAATTAAAAGTTTAATCGCTCAATAAACTGACATAGAATTTTTATTAAATAAATTTTCAGTGACACTTATTAAGACTTCTTTATTTCAAATATTTTTTTCAAATAAGTCAATCAACAAGTGCCCACACAGATTGTCTGATAAATTGTTAAAGAGCAAAAAACAACGACGCACCAGTTAAAACTTCGTTTCACAACAGTGCGTCGTTGTGTGTGGCGTATTATAGAGATTTTTAAAGGTGACGCAAGTACTTTTTGGAAAAATATTGAAAAATCCATTCGAACGATTAAATTTAGCTCAAATTGTCGTTTTTTTCTAATTTTTTAGCATAACATTAAAAATATTATTTTCTGAATTTTCCGTAAAATTACTTTTTCTTAGCGAAATATCGAAGCAATACTACTCGTTAGTAGATGGTGGGAAACTTCATTATACAAATAAATAACTTTTAAAAAATTTACTCTTTAAGGCAAGATCATACTTTAATTGAAGATATCACGAAGTTAAAATGATGATGTATCTCGAAATAGCCCAACTTTTAAATTAGTAGCAATATAGATAATTTTACCATCAACTTCTACTTCTCCATCTGCCACACCCATCACTAATTTACGATTAATCACTTTTTTCATATTAATACGATAAATTAATTTTTGAGCTGTAGGTAAAACTTGTCCTGTAAACTTCACTTCACCAACACCTAATGCACGACCTTTTCCTTTTCCGCCAATCCAACCAAGAAAGAAACCGACTAATTGCCACATTGCATCTAATCCTAAACAACCTGGCATTACAGGATCTCCAATAAAATGGCATTTAAAAAAAGGTAAATCAGAATGAATATCGAGTTCTGCCTCAATATATCCTTTGTTGAAAGCTCCACCTTGATCAGATATTTTAGTAATACGATCCATCATTAACATTGAAGGTGCAGGTAGTTGAGGACCTTCACTACCAAAAAGTTCTCCACGCCCTGAAGCTAAAAGATCTTCGTAATTATAATTGTCTTTAATATTTGCTAGACTACTCATTTTTATCCCTTATTTAATTGTCCCAAAATAAACATATCTTCCTTATTTTATTACTCTCATAATATCAAACTGTAAAATAAGCGAGTATAAATTAATTGATGGTCAGACCATTAAGAAGCTATTAATTTTTTGCAAATTTTTGATAATATCGTACCGCTTGTAGGTTGCTGTTCTTGTTCATTTTCTAAGTTTTCTTTAATAATTGAAAAAATAGAATTTTCTGCTTCATCTTTATTGTAAAAAGCGGTGTTGAATAATAGTTCCATTGTTTGGAAAATATCTGAAACAGCCCAAATATGAAATTGACCTTCTGCAACAGCATTAATTACATCTCTGTGTAAACTCAAATGAGATATACAGCTTTCAGGAATAATGACCCCTTGTTTGCCAGTAAGGGTTCTTTTCTGACATAAAGCGAAAAAGCCTTCTATTTTTTGGTTTACGCCTCCTACACTTAATACTCGACCAAATTGATCAATAGATCCTGTAACAGCGATGGATTGAGGGAGAGCCAGTTTAGCCAAGCTACTTACTAATACACAGAAAATAGCCAGTGATGAGCTATCTCCATCAATTTCACCATAAGACTGTTCAAAGACCAAAGAAGCAGAAAAAGGAAGTTGTGTAGGTAATTCTAATAAATGAGCAAGACAAGACTCTGCAATCATAATGCCTTTTGCGTGTACATTGCCTCCTAATTCAACTTTATGTTCAATATCAACAATTTCTCCATCACCTAAACGAGTATTACAGCTAATTCGTAATGGTTCACCAAAGGCGTAAGGAACCCCCTCAAATTCAACCACAGAAAGCCCATTAATTTGTCCAATTTGTTCTTTTTCAGTGCCGATATACACTTGATTATTGAGCATTTCTAATTGTGTGTAATTGTTCAATGTTGCTGCCTGTTTTTCTAACAATTCAAAATAGCCATCAATATTATCAAACTGTGTTTGAGATGCACAAAATACAGAAATGCCTAAAATATCTTTTTTTATTTGAGTAGGTAAAATTGAAATCAGCTGCTGATTTTCACTTTCTCGAATATAGTGATTGAGTAATTGCAATAATCCTTTGTTAGAAAATATTTTAGTGGTTAAGTTTTTAGACAAATACTGAATATAGTTTCCCCATTGTGTTAATGAGTATTCATTAAGTGATAAAGCCGTTTCTACTTCTGTATAATGTGCAAATTGATGTAAACTTTCGTCATAGTTAGTTAGTGTTGCAATATCTTTACGAGAGCCAGCTAAAATTAATTTAAAGGTTGTTTTAATAGATAATTTTTGCATTATCATCTTTTTATTTGGTTCTAAATAAAATTCACCAAATAATAATGCTTGCTTTAACTTATCCCATAATGAAAGATCTTTTAACAACGAATGTACATTTAGTAATAAAACACCATTATCCAGTTGTGAAAGTATCCCCTCTACTATTTCTGCTTGCTGAGTTTCTTTAATGTAACCGATATAACCGAACAATTGATCGCCATTAAATTCCGTACAGAGTTTTAGCTTTTGATTTTTTTGTGTAAAATAAGTTGTAATTTCATCAACAATTTCAGGTAGAATATCTGTTTTTAAGATCAATAATGATCCAGATTGTTGTTGCTGAAAAAGTGATAAACTTTGTTGTAAATTAAATTGAAAATCTAAAAAAGTCACTTTCTCATTATTTAGATAAAAAGTATGCTCACAAGAAAGTTGCTTAAAAGAAAGTGGAGTAATTTTCACAAATTATGCCTCATAATATAAATTTGATTTATTATAACGTGATTTTCGATATACTTCTGTATAAATTCTAAAAAAGGATAAATGAATGAGATACCAAAGATTAGATATTCAAGAAGCAAATTGGAAATGGCAATACTTGTTAAAGAAACATCAAACAGGTGAAGCCATTACCAAACATCAAGAACAAAGCCTTATTGAATTAAAAATTGAAACACTTATTTCTTTACAGAACTGCCCAGAAGAAATTGAACTGTGGGTTAAAACTGAGATGACACCAGAACAACGAAAAAAAATGCGTCAATCAGTTCGAGCTAAGAGAAAACGTTTTTTTAATGCTGAAAAACAGACAACCAAGAAAAAATCAATTGATTTGGAATATTCAAGTTGGTTAAGATTATCTGAAAAATCAAAAGAATTAGAGATGACTCTGTCGGAAACTATCGAACATCTTATTGATGAATTAGATAATAAACAAATTTATATTGATCAAATTGCTAGGATGAAACAAAATTTAAAAGATCTATTAAAATAGGGGCATTTTCTTAGTAACTAAAGTTTATCCCCTACTTTAAACCAATTACCACGACCATTTAAAAAATCTTGGGTCATCATTGGCTTTTTCCCTTGTGGTTGCAATTGAATAATATTTAACACACCTTGTTGCGTTGCAATTTGAATACCTGTTTTATCTACGGCTAAAATCGTACCAATTTCTTTTTCTTGATGTTCTAATACCTCTGCTTGATATATTTTTACTCGCTCTTCTTTGCCATTGATATCAAGAGTTAAATAAGCCACAGGAGCAGGGTTAAAGGCTCGAATATTACGCTCCAACTGACTAGCAGATAAATTCCAGTCTAATTTCGCCTCTTCTTTAGTGAGTTTTTCCGCATAATTGGCTAACTCATCTTGTTGTTTTTGAGGTGGAAATTTCCCACTTTCTAAATTATCTAATACTGTTAACAATGCTTGAGGAGCAATATCTGCTAACTTTTGATAAAGAGATGCTGAGGTTTCATCATCAGCGATATCAGTAGTCACTTTATATAGCATATCGCCAGTATCCAGCCCTTTATCCATTTGCATAATGGTGACGCCTGTTTCTTTATCACCCGCCCAAATTGCACGTTGAATAGGAGCTGCACCACGCCAACGAGGAAGTAATGAACCGTGTACATTTAAACAACCTAAACGAGGGGATTTTAATACTTCTTCAGGGAGAATTAACCCATAAGCAACCACAACCATTACATCCGCATTGAGTGTTTGTAATTCAGTTAAAGCCTCTTCATTACGCAATGATTTTGGTTGATAAACTGTTAAATGATGTTCAAGAGCCAATTTTTTTACAGGGCTTGCTGTTAGTTTTTTACCACGTCCTGCAGGTTTATCTGGTTGTGTGTAAACCGCCACAATATTATGTTGTGAACCAATTAATTGTTGTAAATGTTGAGCAGCAAAATCTGGCGTGCCTGCAAAAATAATATTTAGTTTTTTCATTGTCTTCTCATACTTGCTAAGCGGTACGATCTTGATCAAAATTTGCAAATTTTTAGCTAGATCTTACCGCTATTCATTTCATCAATGTTATTTTTATACTGTCTTTTTGTTACGATTTTTTACCGTTTTCTGTGCTTTTTTCTTCTTCGTTTTTACCGTTGAAGTTTCTTTGAAAACAGCTTTTTTAGTTTTACTTTTTGGTTTCTTCTTGGTCGGCTTTTTAGCTTTGCCATCCCCCAATGAACGACCTTTTGAATCAAGTAGGACAAAATCAATTTTTTTATCATCCAAATTTACACCAGCGACCTTGATTTTCACTTGATCCCCTAAACGATAAATAATTCCACTTCCACCAACTAGACGCTGACGATCAGCATCATAACGGTAATAATCATTATCTAAGGTGGAAATATGTACTAAACCATCGATCATCAATTCGGTAATTTTTACGAATAACCCAAAACCAGTTACGCTAGTAATCACGCCTTCAAACTCTTCACCGATGTGATCCTGCATATATTCGCATTTCAGCCAATCCGCCACTTCACGGGTTGCATCATCAGCACGACGTTCCGTTGCTGAACATTTTTCGCCGAATTGATCGATATCATCAATTTTATAATGATAACCGCCACCGTCAGTATAATAACGTTTATTACCTTTCTCTTTTTCCACCAAATATTTAATCGCACGGTGTAATAATAAGTCAGGGTAACGACGAATTGGCGAAGTAAAGTGAGCGTATTCCGTTAAGGCTAATCCAAAATGCCCCACGTTATCCGCCGAATAAACCGCTTGTTTTAAAGAACGTAACAGCATTGTTTGAATTAACTCAGCATCAGGACGTTTACGCACTTTTTCCAATAATTTGGCATAATGTTTTGGTGTTGGCTTTAAGCCACCATCTAATAATAAGCCGTGTTCTTTTAAGAAAGTTCTAAAACTTGTCAGTTTTTCTTCACTTGGCAACGCGTGAACACGGTATAACGACGGTTCATTGGCTTTTTCGATAAATTTTGCCGACGCAACATTGGCTAAAATCATACACTCTTCGATAATTTTATGGGCGTCATTGCGAATTAACGGTTCAATACGTTCAATACGCCCTTCTGGGTTAAAAATAAATTGACTTTCTATGGTATCAAACTCTATTGCACCACGATTTTGACGTGCTTTTGTTAGCACTTTGAACATATTATTTAATTCTTCTAAATGTGGCACTAGCGGTGCGTAGCGTTCACGTAAGTCTTCGTCGCCTTGTAGCATTTTCCATACTTTGGTATAGGTTAAACGTGCGTGAGAATTCATTACCGCTTCATAAAACTCATAACCCGTTAATTTCCCTTTTTCTGATACCGTCATTTCCGCCACTAAACAGAGACGATCTACCTGTGGATTTAATGAACAAAGTCCATTTGAAAGCACTTCTGGTAACATTGGCACAACACGATTTGGGAAATAAACCGAGTTACCACGCTGAATAGCCTCTAAATCTAGGGCTGTTTTAGGGCGAACATAATAACTTACGTCGGCAATCGCCACCCACAAACGCCAGCCGCTGCCTTCTTTTTGACAGAATACCGCATCATCAAAATCTCTGGCACTTTCGCCATCAATAGTAACCAGTGGTAATTCTCGCAAATCAACACGCCCTAATTTTGCTTCTTCTGGCACGTCTTCTCTGAGTTTTGCAACCTGTTTTTCAACTTCTTTTGACCATTCATAAGGAATATCGTGGTTTCGCAAGGCGATCTCAATTTCCATTCCCGGTGCTAGGTTTTCACCTAAAATTTCAGTGATCACACCGATTGGGCGTTTAAAACTGGCAGTGCGTTCTTTTAATTCCACCACCACGATTTGCCCCATTCTCGCCCCTAAGCGATGTTCATCAGGGATTAAAATATCTTGGGTAATACGGCTATCATCAGGTACGACAAAGCCCACACCTGATTCTAGGAAAAAGCGTCCTACAAGCTGTTTCTTACGTGCTTCAATCACTCGCACAATACGAATTTCTTTACGCCCACGACGATCTCTGCCATTCGGTTGAGCTAATACATAATCGCCGTGTAGCACTCGGCTCATTTGTCCATTTGGAATAAACCAATCGTCATCTTCACCTTCTACGTTTAAAAAACCGTAGCCATCTCGATGTCCAACTACCGTACCTTTGAGTAAATCCATTTTTTCAGGTAACGCATAACGCTTACGTTTGGTAAAAATCAGTTGCCCTGAATTTTCCATTGCTCGTAATCGGCGACGTACGCCTTCCATTCGTTCTTCATCGTCGATATTAAAAGCATTAAGCAACTCATCACGACTCATTGGAGCATCATATTGACGAATGGTATCTAAAATAAATTCTCGGCTGGGTACGGGATTATCGTATTTTTCAGATTCTTGTTGATAATTTGGGTCTTGCATAAGGCGTTCCTTCTTCTTTCTAGCGGTAAGATGTTGGTAAAAATTTACAAATTTATTATGTTCTTACCTAATAATTGTATTGTTGTTAATTATATTATAATACTTTTTCACTATTAAATGAGTATTTATTATACTTTTCTTAATGATACTTCTCCAACGGAAAAGTAAAGAAAACTATTTTGCTGTTGTAATATAAGCTCTCCTTGTTCATTAATACCTTGTGAAATACCTTTATATATTTGAGTATCTGTGATGATCGATACCTCTTTTTGTAAAAACAGGTCATAATTTTTCCACAGACTAAAATAAGGCTTAAAGCCTGTTTGAGGATAATTGATTAACATTTGTTGTAACTTTTTAGTTAAACAAAGAACAAGTTGATTAGGATTAATATCATACCCAAAGAGAGTACTGACAGGTTGATCAATCGTATTTTCTTTTGATATCGGAGCTAAATTAATACCAATACCCATTACTAAATAAATATGGGGGGGCATAGTTTTAAGTTCAATAAGAACTCCTGCCACTTTTTTACCTTTATGATAAATATCATTTGGCCATTTAATTGTTAAATCTTGGATACCTTGCTGTTGTAAACTCTCAATCACGATTAACGCAACAACTAAACTTAGTGGAGGTAAGATTAAATTAGAATTAATAGGATAAGACCATATTAGTGAGTAATTTAAATTTCCCTTTGGTGCAATCCAGTTACGCCCACGCCGACCACGTCCAGCAGTTTGTTTTTTTGTAATACAAACAGAACCTTGAGATAAGGTATTACAATTAGTCAATAAATATTCATTGGTAGAATTTAATTCATCAAATAGATACAATTGACCCATTGTTAGTTGTGATTGAATAACTGATGTGCTCAACGCTTTATTCATCGTGTTATTTCTTCACTATCTGCTTCGCCATTTGAAGCAATAAAACGAACTTCAGGTAAAATTTCCACCCCAAATTTTTCACGAACTTGCTTACGAACAGCTTTAGCTAATGCAACAATATCAGCACCTGTAGCATTACCGTTATTGATAATAACAAGGGCTTGTTTGAGGTGTACCATTGCCCCCCCCATTTTGAACCCTTTTAAATGGCATTGATCTATTAACCATCCAGCAGGTAATTTTACTGTACCATTAGGTTGTGGGTAGTGTGGGATTAATGGGTAAGCGGTACGAAGTTGTTCAAATTTTGCAAACTCTATAACTGGATTTTTAAAAAAACTTCCTGCATTACCAAATTCTTCAGGGTTAGGTAATTTTTCCATCCGTACTTTACAAACTTCATCAAAAATCTGTTTAGCTGTTACAGTTTCAGGATCAAATTGACTTAATGACCCATATTCTAATTTTGGTTGCCACATTTTAGCTAATTTAAAACCAACAGTAATAATGGCAAAATTATCTTTATATTGATGTTTAAATATACTGTCTCGATAACCAAATTGACATTCATCATTGGTTAAACGAAAAGTTTTTCCGCTGTTTAAATCTAATACTTCCACATAATCACATACTTGCTCTAGCTCAACCCCGTAAGCACCAATATTTTGAATAGGTGATGAACCAACACATCCCGGAATTAAGGCTAAATTTTCTAATCCAGCAATATCACGATCGAGCGTCCATTTGACAAATTGATGCCAATTTTCGCCACCTGAAACTTGTAAATAGTGAAAATTATCGTCTTCATAATGATGAATACCTTTTAAACAATTGATAAACACCGTTCCCTGGAAATCATCTAAAAATAGAACGTTGCTACCTTGCCCGAGTAATAGTTTGGGGGGTAAAGTATTTCGCCATTCAACAATTAATTGTTTAATCGAATAAATTTCAACAATATCTTTTGCCTTTACGTCTAAGTGAAAAGTATGGAAGGGGTTTAAATTTTTTGTCATTATCATTAACCTTGCAAATTAAAAATGGATATAACCATCATAAATGTGGGTAGCACTACCTGTCATAAAGAGATCCTGTCCTTCACCTTGCCATTCAATTTGTAGTGAACCACCTCGTAATTCTACTTTCACACTATGATCTAACACACCCTGCATAATGCCTACTGCAACAGCTCCACAAGCACCACTTCCACAGGCTTGAGTTTCCCCTACACCTCGCTCAAAAACTCGTAACTTAATATGATTACGAGTAAGTACTTGCATAAATCCAACATTCGTTTTTTCAGGAAAACGTTCATGGCTTTCGAGTAATGCACCCAATTTATTTACGTTTGCTGTTTCTACATTATCTACTTGCAATACACAGTGAGGATTACCCATTGATACCACCCCACAAATAGCGGTTTGAATGTCAGTCAAAAGTAAATAATTTTTCTCAAATTTATTTGCAGTGAAAGGAATTTTAGCAGGTTCCCAAATAGGTTTACCCATATTGACTCGTATATTACCATTATCTTGTAAAAATAAAGTCATCTTTCCTTTTGCTGTACTGACTTTAATTTCTTTTTTATTTGTTAATCCTTTAAGGTTAACAAAACGGGCAAAACATCTTGCACCATTGCCACATTGTGAGACTTCTGTTCCATCTGCATTAAAAATACGATAATGAAAATCTAACTCAGGACTATAAGGTGGCTCGACTAATAAAAGTTGATCAAACCCAATTCCACGACGACGATCAGCCCATTTACGAATAAGATCAGGGCTTAGATACACATTTTGTGTCACCCCATCAATTACCATAAAATCATTACCTAATCCGTGCATCTTTGAGAATTGCATAACTTTTCCTATTGAGATATGTAAATATGTCTAACTAGAATTATAGAGTTTCAATCTGCTGATTGCTATCTATAAATAAAATAAATCTTTATAAATTTTAACAGTAAGAACGCAAATATGTATAAAAAAATAATATTTTAGCGATTGAAGTAAATATAAGCGGTATGATTTTAATAAAAATTTGCAAAAAATCTCCAATAAGTGACCGCTTAAAGGTATAATAAAAGCAATTTTCTATTCACTTTTAAGAATTAGGTACAAATAATGACAACAGCAACAACCAAATTCAATGTAAAAACATTCCAAGGTATGATTTTAGCCCTACAAGATTACTGGGCAGAGCAAGGTTGTACTATCGTACAACCGTTTGATTTAGAAGTTGGGGCAGGTACATCGCACCCAATGACCTGTTTGCGTGCAATCGGACCTGAGCCAATGGCATCGGCTTACGTGCAACCATCACGCCGTCCAACTGACGGTCGCTACGGTGAAAACCCAAACCGTTTACAGCACTATTATCAATTCCAAGTGGTCATCAAACCGTCGCCAGATAATATCCAAGAATTATATTTAAACAGCTTAAAAATGCTCGGCTTTGACCCATTAGTGCACGATATTCGTTTTGTGGAAGATAACTGGGAAAACCCAACACTAGGTGCGTGGGGCTTAGGCTGGGAAGTGTGGTTAAACGGTATGGAAGTGACGCAATTTACCTATTTCCAACAAGTAGGCGGATTAGAATGTAAACCTGTAACGGGCGAAATCACTTACGGTTTAGAGCGTTTAGCAATGTATATTCAAGGCGTGGACAGCGTTTACGACTTAGTGTATTCAGACGGTCCATTAGGCAAAACTACCTACGGCGACGTATTCCACCAAAACGAAGTGGAACAATCAACGTATAACTTTGAACACGCAAATGTGGACTTTTTATTCCAATGCTTTGAAGAATACGAAAAAGAAGCAAAGTATCTAATAGAATTAGAACAGCCATTACCATTGCCAGCTTATGAGCGTATCCTAAAAGCAGGGCATTGCTTTAACTTACTCGACGCACGCAAAGCGATTTCTGTAACCGAAAGACAGCGTTATATTTTGCGTATTCGTGCGTTAACCAAAGGTGTGGCTGAAGCGTATTATGCAAGTAGAGAAGCGTTAGGGTTTCCGATGTGTAAGAAGTAATTTTTTGTAAAATCAGGTAGTTAGATGAATAAAAAAAATAAACAATTTATTTCTGATTCTAATAATGAAGGAAAAAATAAGAGGGTTTCTGAAATTATAAATAATGAAGAAAAAGATAAGTGGGTTTCTGAAATTATAAATAATGAAGAAAAAGATAGGTGGCTTTCTGAAATTATAAATAAGGAAGAAAAAGAGAGTTTAGACGCTTTTGAAAATAAAGAAGTATCTCCTGTTTCCAAAATATTAAATAAAATTCCTAAAGGGAAAGATGGAAATAGGTACACACGTTTTTTTCGAGGAGTATCAAATGAAACTTTTGAACAAGTTCCTAGTATATATCGCAATAAAGGATTGATTGAAAATGAAGAGCAAATACTACATGATGCATTGCTGAATAGCCCACAAGATTTTATAAATGATAAATCATTATTTGATAAATTAGTTAAATTACAGCATTACGGTTTTCCTACAAGATTATTGGATATTACTTCAAATATATTAGTTGCATTATATTTTGCTGCTCAAGGTAGTAAGAATGAAGATGGAAATATAATAATTTTTGATATTCCAAATGAACATGTTAAGTATTCTTCAGATGACAAAGTTAGAATACTTTCATGTCTTGCTATTAACAATTGTAATTTTAATATAGATGAAAAGTCATTACTTCTAAATGCAATTACTAAATTAGTAAATGAGGATGATCAAGCCAAAAGAGAGCTTCAGAGTAAATTAAATTCATCAGAAAACACTTCATTGTCTAGTGAATTTGTAAATAAATTAAATGAAATTTATATAAATATAAAAGATTCAAAAGAAGATCAATTTAATCTTCAGAAAGACACTTTACAGTTGATTTCTGATATTAAATACGATAAGAATGGTTGTGATATTAAAGTTTCTTACGAAGATATAGAGAAAGTTTTATGCGTAAAGGCAAAAATGAATAATCCTAGAATTATTAGACAACAAGGAGCTTTTTTATTATTTGGTTCAAATCTATCAGAAGAAAATAGATTAAGTGCAGTAAATGTAAATCCAGATTGGATGATGAAAATAAAAATACAAGGAAAGGATAAAAAAGAAATTTTAGAAGAACTAAGATCATTAGGTATTAGTAAACAAGCCTTATTTCCTGAATTAGAAACTCAAGCTGAAGACATAAAAAAGAAATATGAACAACTTTCTGCGGATAAAAAGACTAAAAATGAATAAACCAACACTTTTTTACACCGACTTATGCCCTGATACCATTCCATTTAAGCAAGAATTAGAACGCTTAAATGTTGAATATGAAGGTGTAAATATTTTTGAATCAATGGCGAACTTTAAACGCTTTTTAAAATTACGTGACAATCATTCAGCGTTCGATATGCCAAAAAGTTTAGGAAATATTGGTATTCCTGCTTTGGTGTTAGAGAATGAAAAAGTGATTTTAGATCGTGAAGAATTACAAAATATTTTTGGTTAAAGCGGTTAGATTTTAGAGAGAATTTGCGAATTTATGAATAATCTTCCAACAGAAAATAAAGACTTAACTCAAAGCATTGCTCAAATTATAGAGCAAGCGAGAAAGCAAGTTAAACAAACGGTCAATTCTGCAATGGTTCAATGCTATTGGGATATTGGGCGTTTGCTTGTGGAAGATGAACAGCAAGGACAACAGCGTGCTGAGTATGGTAAATATGTATTACAGAATTTATCAGAACGTTTAACAACAATGTATGGTAAGGGTTTTGATGTTCGTAATTTACGAAATATGCGTCAATTTTACCTTGCTTTTCCAATTCGGAACGCACTGCGTACCGAATTGAGTTGGACGCATTATAGAAGTTTAATCCGCATTGAAGATCCACAAGCAAGAGAATGGTATTTAAAAGAAGCGGTTGAGCAAAGTTGGTCTTCTCGTGCATTAGATCGTCAGATTTCAGTGCTTTATTATGAACGTTTATTAGCAAGCCAAAATAAGCCTGTTGTTGTTCAAGAAGCAGAAGAAAAAACGGAAGTATTAAAAGAAACAATACAGGATTATTTGCGTGATCCTTATATTTTAGATTTCTTAAATTTACAAGATAAAACCTATCAAGAAAGCAATGTTGAGCAAGCGATAATCAATAATTTACAGCAATTTTTACTTGAATTAGGCAAAGGGTTTGCTTTTGTTGAACGTCAAAAAAGAATTCGCTTTGATGATGAAGATTTTTATATTGATTTAGTTTTTTATAATTTCAAACTGAAATGCTTTTTATTGATTGACCTAAAAATTGGCAAGTTAAAGCACCAAGATATCGGACAAATGGATACTTATGTTCGTTTATACGATGAGCAATTTAAAGGCGAAGATGATAATCCAACTATTGGTTTAGTGTTGTGTAGTGAGAAAAGTGAGGCGATTGCCAAATATTCTGTACTTGCTGATAGAAAGCAGATTTTTAGTGCGAAATATTTACCTTATCTACCAACAGAATTACAGTTACAGCAACAAATTGAAAAAGTGAGAGCGTTGAATAACGTTTAGAAAATTTAATATTACATTATTCACGCACTGCGTGAACAGTCTAAAAGAGAGAACAAAATGACAACAAAAAATTTCCTTGCCGAGATTGGCACAGAAGAGTTACCACCAAAGGCACTTAAAAAATTAGGGCTGGCGTTTGCGGGCAATGTGGAGCAAGAGTTAAATCAAGTGGGTTTGACTTTTGATAAAGTGGAATGGTTTGCTGCACCACGTCGTTTGGCGGTTAAAGTTTTAGGGCTTGCGTTGGTGCAACCAGATAAAAATATTGAAAAACGTGGTCCTGCGGTGAAAGCAGCCTTTGATGATCAAGGTAATCCAACCAAAGCAGCAGAAGGCTGGGCAAGAGGTTGTGGAATTACGGTTGATCAGGCGGAGCGTATCGCAACGGATAAAGGCGAGTGGTTAGTACATCGTGCGGTTATCAAAGGGCAAGAAACAAAATACTTGTTAAATGAGATTATCAACAATGCGTTGGCAAAATTACCGATTCCAAAAGCAATGCGTTGGGGCGATAAAACCGTACAATTTATCCGTCCTGTGCATACGGTAACGATGTTGCTTGGCGATGAGTTGATCGACGGCGAAATTTTAGGTGTGAAAAGTGGTACAACTTTACGTGGACACCGTTTCTTAGGACAGCAAGAAGTTGAGATCGCAAATGCGGATCAATATCCTGAAATTCTACGTGAAAAAGGATCGGTTATTGCAGATTTTGAAGAGCGTAAAGCGATCATTTTAAAAGATTCACAAGCCAAAGCCGAAGCGTTAGGTGGTATCGCAGATATTGAAGAAGACTTACTTGAAGAAGTCTCATCATTAGTTGAGTTCCCTGTGGTAATGGCGGCGAAATTTGAAGAACGTTTCTTAGAAGTGCCAGCAGAAGCCTTAGTTTACACAATGAAAGGGGATCAAAAATATTTCCCTATTTATGATAAAGCGGGCAACTTATTACCAAACTTTATTTTTGTGTCGAATATCAACCCAGAAGATCCCACTTTTGTGATCGAAGGAAATGAAAAAGTGGTGCGTCCACGTTTAGCCGATGCAGAATTTTTCTTTAAATCAGATTTAAAACAGCGTTTAGAAGATAATTTACCACGTTTAGAAACCGTATTATTCCAACAACAGCTTGGTACAGTGCGTGATAAAACCGCTCGCATTGAGCAACTTAGCGGCGAAATTGCAAAACAAATCGGTGCAGATGAAATCAAAGCAAAACGTGCAGGTTTATTATCAAAATGTGATTTGATGACAAATATGGTGTTTGAATTTACCGATACGCAAGGCGTAATGGGAATGCACTATGCACGTCACGATGTCGAAGATGAAGAAGTAGCGGTGGCATTGAATGAACAATATATGCCACGTTTCTCAGGCGATGAATTACCGACTTCATTGGTGGCGTGCAGTGTTGCGTTAGCGGATAAAATCGATACTTTAACAGGTATTTTTGGTATCGGTCAGTATCCAAAAGGGGATAAAGACCCATTTGCATTGCGTCGTGCGGCATTAGGTGTGTTACGAATTATCGTTGAGAAAAAATTACCATTAGATTTAACGGATTTAATCCAAAAATCAGCACAATTATTTGGCGATAAATTATCAAATAAAAACGTGGTTGATGAAGTAGTTGATTTTATGCTGGGACGTTTCCGTGCGTGGTATCAAGATGAAGGTATTTCAGTTGATGTAATTCAAGCGGTATTAGCTCGTCGCCCAACAAAACCTGCGGACTTTGATGCACGTGTGCGTGCGGTAGCTTATTTCCGTACCTTAGAAAGTGCTGAGGCATTAGCGGCAGCGAATAAACGTGTTGCAAATATCTTAGCTAAAGCAGAAAATAGTGTTGGCGAGATCGATCTTTCACTTTGTGAAATTGACGCTGAAAAAGTGTTGGCAGAGAAAATCATTGCATTAAATTCAAGCCTTGCACCGCAATTTGCGAATGGCGAATATCAAGCGATTTTAGAACAGTTGGCAAGTTTGCGTGATGTGGTGGATACCTTCTTTGATAAAGTAATGGTAAATGCCGAAGATGAAAAACTGCGTAATAACCGTTTAGCAATTTTAGGCTCGCTACAACGCCTATTCTTAAATGTGGCGGATATTTCAGTTTTACAATAAATTGTGATGATGAAGCGGTAAGATTTAGTAAGAAATTTGCAGTATTATCTAGCAAATACACAAGGACTTATCTTTTTGTATTTGCTAGATTTTTTCTATCTTGGATATCATTTTAGAGAAAACTCAAATGGCTAAATGAAAAATGATATATCGCTTATCAATCAAATATCATTTAAGGTAAAATCTAGATTTGAGGGCGTTGCACTTCAAATTTGAATCTGCCATAATGTTGATAATAAATATTATACATTTGCATTAAAAATGAAAAAATTACAATTTTCTTTCCTTGCTTTATTCGTAGCAAGCTATGTTCATTCTCAAACCTTAGACTTAAATAACTTTACTTATCGTGATTACCTTGACTTTGGGCAAAATAGAGGAAAATTTATTCCTTCACAAATTCCCCTTACCTATGAAGGAAAAAATGGTATTACACAACTGTTTGAAAAAATTCCTGATTTTTCTCATCGCTCTCGCTCTGGTGCAACAACTTCACTTGGGCGAAATTATGTTACTACGGCTTATCACGTTGTTGTATCTGCATTTAAAGATAGTAAGCAACTTACAGGAGAATTTAAAGAACCAAATGCGTATTTACCTTTAATGCAAACTTGGGGGCTCTCTCAATATGACTTTGGTGTAAAAAATAATAAGCCTCGTAATCATAAGGAATATGGCATAGATACTTCTTATTTTAGAACCTCAAAATATATTATTGAAGGTAAAGTCGATCCTGCTTTTGTAGAAGATAATATTGAGCAAAATAAAAATATTCAGAAAAGAAAAGATTTATATGCAAAATGTGACGCTATGCCATTTAATGATACCAAAAGAAAATGCTGGGAAGAATATGATGAACCAAATAGTGATATCAATAATTTTAAACAAACCTCAAAAGAAAAATTAAAAAAATATTACAGCAAATTTAATGAAGCGTATCAAAGTGGACGTGGTGCGTTAACCCTTAAAAAAGAGGGGGTTATTTGTCAAAAAGAAGGCGAAGATTGTGTTATTTCTAATATGACAAATGCGTTAAGTGGAGGTGTTTGGAAAATTGTAACCGATGTTCCAGAAAATTTTGGTGATCTTAATTTTTACTCATTTTTTAATTTTAAAGAATATGGTGGGAAAAGAGAGGGCTTTATTTTTAGACCTTTTATTATCAAACCTAACACTAAAGATGAACAATTAGTAACATTTAAATCAGGTCTATTTAGAGGAGATAGTGGTTCTGGAATTGTTGCTTGGGATGAAAATAAGCAAAAATGGGTACTTCTTGGAGTTACTAGTGCTGGTGGGATTACAAATGGTCACGCTGATTTTTCAGTAACAATCCAAGAAGAATTTAATGATTATAAAAAGAATTTTGAGCATAGTTTTAATCAATCTGTAAATCAAAGTGATTTACAACCGAATAAAGATAATATTTTTAAAGTAGCACAACACTTTTCTTTAAATAGTGATTTAAACCTTGCAACTGGTGGGTTAGTTTTTACTACTGGGAAAAATATATTAGATGGAAATAACCATAATATTAGTGAAATAGCAGGCGTTGATGTTGAAAAAGGGGCAGAGCTAACCCTTAATAATGTTGTTCTAAATAAAAAAGATTTACACAAAGTTGGTGATGGTAGCTTAATTGTAGATGCTCGAACTAATGGAAATCTACGTTTTGGAAGCGGTGAAGTTGTACTTAAAAATAGCAATGCTTTTGATAAAATTTACAATACTGGTGGTAAGCTAAAACTTGACTCTCATTTTAATGTTCAAGATAACCTATTCTTTGGTGATCGTGGCGGTATTCTTGATCTAAACTCGCAGAGTTTAAGCATTAAAAATTTCTCGGTAAATAATAATCGTGCTTTAATACAAAATTCTCATAATATGCCAAGTACTCTAACCATTGAGAATAGCGAAGATAATAAGAATCTTATTCACGCATTTATAGGCGGTGAGATTTATAACAAAATTAGCAAAATTGATATTAACCCAAATAATGATAATAATATTTTTGATGGTGGATTTAATATTGATGGCGATGTGAATGTACTTGCAGGAAAAACGCTAAACCTTCAAGGACACCCAACACTTCACGCTTATTTTAAAGAGGTAAACAGTAAACAAGATTTTACGGAGATTATTAAAAATCATCCTGATTTTGTACTACCTAAAAAACCTGCTAATCCTTGTTCACCAGAGGCAAGCACTAACAAGTTAGAACAATATTATGTGAATAGTAATCAAAGAGAAAAAGTATGTTTGAATTATTTATCATTAAAACTTGATGGTATTGATTTATCTCGCCCAAATAGATTAGAGCAAACCGACTGGGATTTTCGAGAGTATAAAGCAAAAAATATTACCCTTAAAAAAGGGGCAACGCTTAATTTGAGTAAAAGTTCAGCAACCACAGCTAATATTACTGCAACTAATGCAACGGTAAATATCGGTGGTGATTTAACGCACTATATTGATAAATTTGATGGCGAAAATACTTATAAAAATGGTTATTCATTCCAACAAGATGTTGAAAGTAAAAATATTGATGCTGGCACAGTGATTTTTAACGGAAATATTACTCAAAAGAGCGGTAATATAAATGCAAATAATGCTCAAATGGTGGTTGATAGTTTTATACTTGATAACGGCGTATTTAATACTCAAAATAATACGCAAAGTACCATTAAAAACTTTACCTTACTCAATAATAATACCGTGACTACTGACGCAAGTATTCTTAATATTGAAAACTTAAATATTGATGCGGTAAGTAATAATCAACTTTCTGCAAATATGAATATTAGTGGCATTTTAGATTTAAAAAATGTCGGTAAAGATGATAGTACATTAAAAGATACTGAAAATGATTTAGTTGCCGTGAGAAATAATAAAAAGATCACGTTTAAATCAAATTCAAAAATTAGTGTTACTTTTTCTGAGTTTTTAAAAGCAAATAGTCAAAAATTAAAACTTGATACTGTTTATAAACTTATTGTTACAAATGATTTAGACGATCAAAGACAAGTAAGAGAAATCAACTTTAAAAACCAGTTAGATCAAGACATAAAAAGTTATAACAAAACTGAGGGTAATGCTATTTATGTGATTTTTAAAAATAAAAACTTACCTGATGCAACAGAAAATAAACCTACACCAACACCTGATGTTATTGTAGAAGATAAACCTACACCAACGCCGGATATTATTGTAGAAGAAAAACCTGCTCCAACACCTGATGTTATTGTAGAAGAAAAACCTGCTCCAACACCTGATGTTATTGTAGAAGATAAACCTACACCAACGCCGGATATTATTGTAGAAGAAAAACCTGCTCCAACACCTGATATTATTGTAGAAGAAAAACCTGCTCCAACACCTGATGTTATTGCAGAAGAAAAACCAACTCCAACACCTGATGTTATTGCAGAAGAAAAACCTGCCCCAACACCTGATGTTATTGTAGAAGAAAAACCTGCCCCAACGCCTGATGTTATTGTAGAAGATAAACCTGCTCCAACACCTGATGTTATTGTAGAAGATAAACCTGCTCCAACACCTGATATTATTGTAGAAGAAAAACCTACACTAGCACCAAAGAAACCTGATATACAAATAAGCTCAAAATATCAAGCCATTTATGAGGCTTTTGATAAAAGAGGAATTGATAAATTAGCATTAAATAGTGCCTATAAAAATAATTTTGATAAGGCAATTTTTGCCTACCAAACTGGCGAGAAAAATGCACAATCACAATTAGATAATATATTAAAACAAGCGGATGATTATTTACAAAAATTTGCAAATATACCAAATACGATTGCTCCACAAATTTTATGGAATAACTATACCAAAATAAATCAGCGTATGCAGACAATGTGGCAAGATAAGGTATTAGATAATGATCTTTGGGTTGATGTAAACGGAATAATAACTAAAAATAGTTATCATAATTTAAACTTAGGTGGGATTACCCTTGGCTATGATCATAGAAGAAATCTAGAAAAAGGGAACTCTTTAATTGGTGGTTTCTTATCATATCAAGGTGGCATTGCAAATAATGATTTTTATAATAGCGATATTCATACTCTAAGTTTGGGAGGCTATGCAAATTATATTTATCATAATTTATTTGAAGTAGGTGGGCAGGTAAATGCAATCTATGAAAATCATTCCCCAACGTATAACAAACTATCATTCTTACAACAAGATCTTTCATCTCGTTATAGTGCGTATAGTGTTGGGTTAAACTTGCATTACAAACATAATGTATATCAAAATACCATTGCAAACTATACTCATACTTTAAAACCTGTTGCAACACTCGGCGTTCTTTATAGTAAAATCGGAACGCAAAAAACGGCTGTATTAAAACAACAGAAAAGCAATGTAATTCATACTCGTATTGGTGGCGGTTTAGAATATAGTATAGCGAATGAAAACACGTACTATAATCTCAATGCAATGGTTAAAAAAGAGTTTAATTATCAAGATGATAAATCAATATCATTTGCAAATATAGCAAGATTTGAATCTTATAAAATGAGTCTTTCAAACCCTATTCGTTTTGAATTAAATTTTGATGCTGGAATTAAGTTAAATAAACAAACCTCTCTTCAATTATTGTTAGGAGGATTTGTGACAGATAAAAAAGATTTGGGTTTAAATAGTACATTAAAGTTTAATGTTGAATTTTAATGTTTCGTGCATTTACTAAATAATAAAAAATTGAGGTGGTATATGGCTCAGCAATTTGATGTTGTGATTGTCGGTGGTGCGATGACAGGGTCGATTTTGGCATTGGCATTGAGTAGTTTTACGGATCACAAAATGCAAATTGCGATTGTGGAAAAGATCAAACCAGACTTTAAAAGTCAGGGGGGATTTGATGCGAGAAGTATCGCATTGGCACAAGGAAGTTTGCAAAAATTACAAAAAATTCAACCGCTTGGTACGACAAATTTAAGCGATGTGGTACGTCGTATTAGCACCTCAATTCAAAAAATTCAGGTTTCAGATCAACATCATTTTGGTAAAACCACCTTAAAAGCCACCGAAATGCACTTGCCACAACTGGGCGTGGTGGTTGAGTTAGCTAAACTCGGTTTTGAACTTTCTCAACTTATTCAAAAACATTCTAATATTCAGCTTTTCTGTCCAGACACCGTTGCAAATATTGAACGAAATCAGACCGCTTGTGAAATCACGTTAAGCTCGGGAACGCAGTTAAAATCGGCGTTAATTGTGGCGGCAGACGGTATTCAATCACAAATTGCTAAACAGTGTGGTGTAGAAACGGTACAGCTGCGAGATTATAATCAATCGGCAATTATTGCGAATGTGGAAATTTCTCAACCCCACCAACAACAAGCTTTTGAGCGTTTTACCTTGCAAGGACCTTTGGCATTATTACCATTGTGTGAAACGGCAGAGATCAAAAATCAGATGTCGTTAGTATGGTGCGTCAATGATCCAAGCGGATTATTGAGTTTATCTGATGAAGAATTTTTGGCAAAACTGCAACAAAATTTTGGTTGGAAGTTGGGTAAATTCTTACGTACAAGTCGTCGTTTTAGTTATCCATTACAATCCCAAAAAGCCACTTCCCATATTCATCATCGCTTGGCAATTGTCGGCAATGCGTCCCAACTTTTACACCCTGTCGCTGGGCAAGGTTTTAATTTGGGAATGCGAGATTTATTTGAATTAGCCAAATTGCTTTCAGGAGCTTTTGAGCAAGGCAATGATTTAGGCGATTATGCGTTATTAAGTCAATTTGAGAAAAATCGTTTGGCGGATCAAAATAAAATTATCCGTTCTACTAGCGGTTTAATTTCTATTTTTTGCTGTGAATTTTTACCTGTTCAGCTCGCGAGAACCTTAGGATTGATCGGTTTAGACCATTTCAAAATAGGGCGAGAATGGGTCGCTAATCGTGCGTTGGGTTGGTAAAATTTAAAAAGTTGCAAATTTTAATAAGGATCGTACCGCTTAGCTGTTTTAAAAGTATTGTTGATTTAATGCACTTAGATAACGTTGATAAACCAGATTATACTTTTCCACATTTTCACGTTTTGGATAAACTGTTGAACTTTCATCAATATGAACAAAATTATCACAAAGAGACGTTAAATCCCCCTCATTATTTATCCACATCACTTGAATGGCACTCCCTAATGCAGCCGCCTCACTCTCCTTTAAGCAAACAACGTTAACATTCATAATATCAGCAATCATTTGTCGCCAGACAGCACTTTTTGCCCCACCACCGATTAGACGAATTTCAGAGGTATCCAGCCCTGCTCGTCTAAATAAATTCAGTCCATAGCACAAAGTAAAACTCGCACTTTCCATTGTTGCTCTTGCTAAATTTGATTGAGTACAATTAGTACTATCCAATCCTAAAATAGTTCCTTTAGCATTTGGTAAAGCAGGCACTCTTTCTCCATTAAAGAAAGGTAACATCGTGATACCTCCAGCCCCAATGTCTGCTTGTTCCACAAGATCATTAAATGTTTGAATATCAAGATCAAATAATGACATTATGGTGTTATTCGCAGAGGTCATATTCATTACACAAACAAGAGGCAACCAACCATCAGAACTAGAACAAAAATTGGCAATCATTGGAGGTAAGGTGGTTAATGGTTTATCAGTATAGGCATAAAGTGTACCTGATGTACCTAAGCTCATTGTTACAATACCTTGTTTGATATTGCCTGTGCCAATGGCTCCCATCATATTATCGCCACCACCAGTAGACACCACCACCTGCTCACTTAAGCCTAACAATTGAGCAATTTCTTTTCTTACTATACCCAATTTTTGATGAGAAGAGATTAACTGTGGTAAAACCTGTTTAGGGTCTAATTCTGGAGCAATAATATTAAATGTTTCATAATCCCATTGGCGATTGATCACATCAAAATAGCCCGTACCAGAAGCATCGCCGTATTCCGTTGCAAATATTCCTGTTAGCCAATAGTTAAGATAATCGTGGGGAAGCATTATTTTGGCAATTTGGGTATAGATTTGAGGATGGTATTTTCTTAACCAACTAATTTTAGATGCTGTATAGCCTGTCTGACAGAGAATACCTAGTTGTTCAAATGCACGCTTTGAACCACCCAACGCCTGAATCAGTTCATCATTTTCTGTTGCGGTTTCAGTATCACACCATAATTTAGCGTTATATAAAGGTATATCATTTTTATCTAATATAACTAAACCGTGCTGTTGTCCTGATATACCAATACCTTTAACTAATTTGGGGCAAATATTTGCAGAATGAATGGCAAGTTTAAAGGCTTGTAACAGAGCCTCAATCCACCAATTAGGTTGCTGTTCTCTTCGTCCATTACCATTCTCAATAATTTGGTGTGGAGCATAGCCTTCGCCAATAACACGTTTTTGCTGACTATCAACAACGATAACTTTCGTACCTTGTGTACCACAATCAATTCCCAAATACATTGCTTTATCCTCTACGCTTTTAAGCGGTATGATTTGAATGAAAATTTACTATTTTTCCAAAGGCCATAACCAAGCAGCCCCTCGAACCCCACTAGAATCACCGTGCATTGCTTTTTTGATCGGTGTTTGGAATTCTCGACCAAAGATATAATCATTCATTAAGCGTGGTACGTTGGTATATAAACGTTCAATATTACATACCCCACCCGCAAAGATAACCACATCAGGATCTAATACATTAATGTATTCCGCCAATGATTTTGCCAAACGTCTTTCATAAGCTTGCAGAGATTGTTCCGCAATCGGATCACCTTGTTCAGAAAGTTGAACAATTTCATTCCCTTTTAAACGAGTACCTGAGCGTCTTTCATAATCAGCACATAAGCCTGTCCCTGAAATAAATTGCTCAATACACCCCGCGCGACCACAATGACAAGCTTTACTTTCCATTACTGCTTTTTCTTCTTCATCTGCCCAAGGTAAAGGATTGTGCCCCCACTCTCCACCAATACCATTAGCACCATTATGAGGTTTGCCATTGATCACGATACCTGAACCACAGCCAGTACCTAAAATTAAGGCGAGAACAATATCTTTTCCAGCTCCTGCTCCATCTGTTGCTTCTGACACTGTCATACAGTTAGCATCGTTGGCAATACGAATTTCACGTCCTAATAATTTTTCTAAATCTTTATCTAAATATTGCCCATTTAACCACGTAGAATTGGCATTTTTTACTTTACCTGTAAAAGGAGAAATCGTACCTGGAATACCCATTCCTACTGTACCTGTTTGCCCTGTTGCTGCTTCGGCATCATCAACTAAACCTTTAATTGCTTGCAATGTATCTGGATAAGAGCCTTGTGGTGTTGGTACACGTTTTCTAAATAACTCTTCACCTTGATCCGATAGTGCAATTACTTCAATTTTTGTACCGCCTAAATCAATCCCAATTCGCATAATGTTCTCCTTATGTTCAAATAATTATTCAAAACATTTTATCTAGTAAGCGGTCACTTTTAGTTTATTTTTTGCAAATTTTTATAAAAATTAGACCGCTTGTTTGCTTTGAGTAACTATTTGTAATTATGGTTATTTTATATATACTATATTATCAATTCTTAACTTAATTATTATATGGATTTTGCTTATGCAACAAGATATTTCTATCCTGATCATTGATGATGACCCACAAATTTGTGAGTTATTATGTGATACCTTTGATGACTACGGTTATAAGGTGATCACTGCATCCAATGGGAAAGAGGCTTTATCTTTACTTTCTCAACATCCATCGATTACGTTAATTTTTCTCGATCTTATTCTACCAGATATTAATGGTTTAGTTTTATTACAACAATTAAAATCTCTAAGTTCTGCCCCTATTATTATGTTAAGTGGTTTAAATACGGAATCTGATGTAGTGGTTGGTCTTGAAATGGGGGCGGATGATTATATTGCTAAGCCTTTTTATCCACGAATTGTCGTAGCTCGAGCAAAAGCTGCCATTCGCCGTTCTCAACCTCAAACGTTTACACCTAATTCTCTTTTTTCTCCAACAATTCAACAAGGGTTCAGATTTGATAACTGGTTATTAGATACTGAAAATCATAAACTTTTTTCGCCTTCTCAAACCGAAGTTATTTTAACCCAAGGGGAATATATTTTACTCAATGCGTTGGTGTGTAATGCTCGTAAAGTATTATCTCGTCAGAAATTATTAGAGCTTACTCATAATGAATCCTTTGAGATTTTTGACCGCACTATTGATGTATTAATTATGCGATTACGCAAAAAAATTGAGCCTAATCCCAAAGCACCGACTTATATTAAAACCATTCGTGGTGTTGGTTATCTGTTTGATATTTGCTGCACGCCTATCAAATAACCTTTCCCCACTCTTAAAAACTAAAAGTAGGGAAAGGATCTGTTAGATCAGATTATTTTACTGTCCAACCTTTATAGTCTTTGATATTAGTTCTATCAATTAATTTCACAGGAATTAACACTGGTTCTTTTGGTGCTTCTTTACCTTGTAAAATGTCATAACCAATTCTCACCGCTTCAGATGCCATTACTTGTGGATCTTGTGCTGGCGTTCCGACGAATAAACTACCTTCTTGCACTAAAGCTTTTTCAGACTCAGGATTACCATCAACACCCATAATAAAGAACTCTTTACGTTGCATTTGGCGAGCGGCTAAATCTGCACCAATTGCACTTGGATCGTTAATTGCAAATACTGCATCGATTTTAGGATATGCAGTTAATAGGTTTGTCATTACTTCTAAACCACCTTCACGGCTACCTTTACCATTTTGGTTATCAGAAAGAATTTTAATATCTTTGTGTTTAGCAAAAGCTTCTTTACAACCTTGAACACGGTCTGCTACTGCTGATACTGGTGGACCATCGATAATAATTACATCACCTTTACCCTCTAGTTTCTCTGCAATTGTTTGACACGCTAGTTCACCTGCTTGATAGTTATTTGAGGTTACTGTTGCATTTGCTCCATCTGCTGCCACATCAACAGCAACAACAATAATACCTGCATCTCTTGCTCGTTTAACCGCAGGACCAATACCTTTAGAATCTGCCGCATTTAAGATAATCATATCTGTTTTAGCTGCAATAAAGTTATCAATTTGAGCCACTTGTTGCCCTAAATCATAACCGCTCGAATTTACAGTTACTTGAACATCATTACCTGCTAATTCTTTCGCTTTTAACTCTGCCCCTTTTGCAATCTGCACAAAGAATGGATTTGATAAATCACCAACAGTAATACCAATTGATTTTAACTCTTTTGCTTGTACAAATGGTGCTGCAGCTAACATCAAAGATGCGGCTAATGTTTTTAATTTCATAGTAAAGTTCTCCTAATATTTGAGAAATAATTAAGCTTTTATCAAGCTGAACGGGTACGATATTTGTCGATTAATACAGCGACAATAATTACCGCACCTTTAATAACGAGTTGCCAAAAATATGACACCCCCATTAAAGTCATACCATTATTTAAGGTGGCAATAATCAATGCACCGATAAGTGTACCGACAATGGTTCCGATACCCCCAACAAAGCTTGTTCCACCTAAAATAACGGCTGCGATTGCATCAAGTTCGTATCCCATACCAAGATTTCCGTTAGCACTGAATAAACGAGATGCACTCATTACGCCACCTAAGCCAGATAATAATCCGCTAGCAGCGTAAACGAAGATTAAAACAACAGATACTTTAATACCTGTTAAGCGAGCAGCTTCTAAATTACCACCCACTGCGTAAATATGTGTGCCTAGTGTAGTTCTGCGTAAAATAAACCAACAAACAGCAATGACAGCAAAAGCTATTACCACTAACCAAGGCACAGGACCTAAATAGTTATTACCAATCCAACTAAAAGAAATATTTGAATTAATGACAGTTGTACCATCTGCGACAAGATAAGCCGCACCACGTAATGCAGTATAAGTACCTAAGGTCACAATAAAAGGAGGTAAACCTGCATAAGCAACTAACAGACCATTAAAGACCCCCATACCTAAACCTGCTAATAACGCAATAGGTACAGCAAATTCAGAAAGTGCGGGGTTTAATGATGAAACAAGTCCCATTACCGCTGTTACCCCTAAGATTGAACCAACCGAAAGATCGATACCACCAGTTAAGATAACAAAAGTCATACCCGCGGCTAAAACAATATTAATTGATGCCTGACGAGTAATATTCATTATATTTGCTTCACTCATAAAATGAGGAGCAACAAATGAAAAGACTATCACGATAAGTATTAAAATCGGTAAAATACCAACCGCTTGCATTGTATCCGCAAGTACAAATTTTTTAAGACTTGCTTTTTTTTCTACTTGGGTAGCATTACTCATTTTTTTATCTCCTTTTAATTTTTTATTCTGTTTCAGCACCACATGCGAGTGCCATAATTTTTTCTTGATTGATATCATTATCTTTTAATTCACCGACAATATGACCTTCTTGCATCACATAAACTCGGTCGCTCATTCCCACAATTTCAGGTAATTCACTTGAAATCATCAAAATTGCTACCCCTTGTTTTGCCATTTCCGTCATCATTTTATAGATTTCACTTTTTGCCCCAACATCTACGCCTCGTGTTGGTTCATCTAAAATAAATAATTTTGGATTGATCGCATACCAACGAGAAAGTAATACTTTTTGTTGATTTCCTCCTGAAAGACCACCAACAGTAACATTTGCATTCGGTACTCTAATTTGCAATCCTTTAATCGCTTTATCTGCTTCCTGTTTTGCTTTTCCTTGATTCACCACCATCATTGAAGCATCTCTCTCAATGGTTGCCATTGTAATATTGTTAAATACATTCATATCAAGGAACAATCCTTCTTCCTTACGGTTTTCAGGTAGTAATGCAACATGGTGAGCGATCGCATCTCTTGGGGTTTTAAAGCTAATTTCTCCCCCACTCAGATACATTTTACCTTGTGTTGGTTGAGCCGCACCAAATAATAGATGAGCTAATTCAGAACGTCCTGCACCAACAAGTCCTGATAAACCAACAATTTCTCCTTCTCGGATAACCAATGATGCATCTTTAACTTTGTGACCGTCAGATAAATGATTAATCCGTAATACTTCATTACCCACAGGCACTTTTTCTTTATTAAACAAATCTGTTAATGGTCGTCCTACCATCATTTGTACTAATCGACTTGACTCTATTTCTTCTCGCACTAATGAACCGACATATTTTCCATCACGCAATACACTCACTCGATCAGCAAGTTCATAAATTTCTGCCATACGATGGCTAATGTAAATAATCGCCATTCCTTCATCACGCAACTTCTTAATTAACGCAAATAAACGTTCTGTTTCACGAGAAGAAAGAGCAGCTGTTGGCTCGTCCATTACCAAAACACGACTATTACGATATAACGCACGAGCAATCTCAACCTGTTGCTGTTCCGCAATAGTTAATGAAGATACTTTTTGCCACGCATAGAATTGAGCCCCTAAGCGATCTAAAGCTTTTTGGGATTCTGCTTCCATTGTTTTACGATCAAGACCAAACATTGTTTTGAGTTCTTGTCCTAAAAAAATATTTTCATAAACCGTTAAATTAGGAGAGAGTTGGATTTCTTGATAGATTAGCGTGATACCTGCTTTAATCGCATCTTTAGGTGAGGAAATAGAAAAAGGTTGTCCCTCAATTTTGATTGAACCAGAAGTTAGGGTATAAGCCCCCGCAAGAATTTTCATTAAGGTACTTTTACCTGCACCATTTTCACCCATTAGTGCGTGAATTTCGCCTTTATAAATAGCCAAATTCACATCTTGTAAAGCATAAAAAGAACCAAAGCGTTTTGCGATGTCTTTCATCTCTAATAGAGGTAATGTATTTTTTGTTTGAGCCATTTTATCCTCCAATAATAAAAACTAGGCTAATTAAAGCATAAATTTATGAATAAAATATTTTTTCACTCATTCATAATTGTCATAATTTAAGGCTATACTATCCTTTAAACTAGCTTATAAGCGGTTATAAAAATATAATTTTTTACCAAATTTTGCTAAGGAATAATTGTGAAAAAATCTTTATTTACAAATGGTTACAATGTTAAATTCCGATTGGTCGTCTTTATCATTTTAACGATTATTTTTATTTCTTTTATTAGTATTACCGCCATTTTAGGGCTAAATAATACTTATGACTCTTTGTCAGATTTGAGAAGTAGATCACAAAACCAAATCTTTTTTTCAATGACATTAGGGGTAAAAACAGCAGAAATTTCGTCTTATTCCACACGTTTAATTCAAACAATGAATGCTTTAGAGTATAAAGAACAATCTCAACAACTTTCTCTATACGCTGATGAATTACGTCAATTTTTATCTCAATTAAAGTTAGATGTATCAAACAGTGAAAATCAACCTTTGATACAAGTCGTCAATCAAATTCACTTATTAGAAAACACCATTCAAAAATTATTATTAAACAGTCACCAACGTCATATTTTAAATAATTTATTATTAAGTGCATTACATCAAGTTCAGGTACATATCCGCCAAATCAAGCAATTAGAAAAAGAAAATCCGACCTCCCCTTCTTTTATATATCGCTTAGAAAAACTAGAAAAATCATCTCAAAAAGCAACGAAAAGTCATTTTTCACCCGCTGTATTTTTAGAATTACACGCGATATATTCTTCTTTACCTCAATTTAATAAACATATTAAGAAGAACACAGAACTTAACAAAATAAAAATTCTGTTACAGAATAATATTACTCAGGCAGAAACACTAAAAAATATCCATTTAAAAATTAAGTCATTAACCTATCAAATTAACGCATTAGTAAAGAAAATAAATACTGATTATGCCAATGTTGTGTCCCATAAATTTACAGATCTAAATACGCAATCAGAACAAATACAACAAAATATATCAACAAAAACAACCTATATTTCTGTTGTTTCTTTTATTGCCATTCTATTGCTTATTTTCATTGGTTTTTATTTTTATAGCTTAATTGGAAAACGTCTTTATTCCATTACTCAAGCATTAAAAAAACTTTCACAAGGTGATAAAACCGCTCAAGTACCACAACAACAGACACAAGATGAAATTGGTGATCTCGCCCGTGCTTTTCACCGTTTTTATCAAAATGTCGTTAAACTGGAACAAGCCGATGCATTGTTGAAAGAAAAGAGTGAATTATTAGAGCAAACGTTCTCTACAATGCGTGATGGCTTTGTTATTTTTGATGAAAAAATGCAGATAATTTCTTGTAATGAAGAATTTAAAGAACTACTCAATGAGTTTATGAGTAATCCAACACAGCCACTAAATATTGAAACATTAGCGGTCTTTTTTAATCAAAAAAATGCAAATTTATACGGAAAAAATACCGCTATTACTCCAGAAATATTAACCACGCCGAATCGAGCTCAAGAGTTATTAGAAATTGAATTTAATCACCAAATTTTAGAGTGGCGTTCTACCACCCTAGAAAATGGCTTAGTGGCATTTTTAATTAACCGCACTGAACGTAAAAAATTAGAAAGTGATCTTGCCCATAGTCAAAAAATGCAAACTATCGGGCATTTAACGGGGGGCATTGCCCACGATTTTAATAACTTCTTAGCCGTAATTATTGGAAATTTAGATCTTATTGACCCAGAAACACTATCAGAAAAACAGCAAAAACGTTTACAGCGAGCGTTGAAAGCGGCTGAAAATAGTGCAGAGCTAACCCAACGTTTATTAGCTTATGCGAGAAAACAACCCTTACACCCAAAAGATTTAGATCTTAACAAATTAATCTTAGAATTTAATGATCTCATCAAGCATAGCGTTCCCCCTAATATTAGCATCCAACTAGACTTAGCTGAAGACTTACCTTTCATTTATATTGATAAAAATCAGCTAGAAACCGCATTAATGAATCTTATTGTAAATGCAAAAGATGCCTTAGCTAATGGGGGAGAAATTGTTATTCGCTCTACTGTCCAAGTCATTAAACGAACCCATCATATAGAAAAAATGGTGCAACTTTCTATTATTGATAATGGGTGTGGAATGGATGAAGCAACCCGAAAACGTATCTTTGAACCATTTTTTACCACCAAAGGGCAACGACGAGGTAATGGTCTTGGGTTATCAATGGTGTATGGTTTTATTCGTCAATCAAAAGGGCGAGTTGTTGTTCAGTCTAAAATAAATGAAGGCACAACAATTCACCTACAACTGCCCATTACTCAAACGGCATCACTACAAAATATAGGCAATCAAGAATATCAATTATCGAATAATAAACAGTCTAAAATTCTAATTGTTGAAGATAAAGATGATTTACGTTTAACTCTTTTTGAACAACTTTATAATCTAGGTTACACACCACTCGTGTGTACTTCTGGTGAAGAGGCAATCTCTGTTTTAAATGATGAAAAGGGAATTTGTTATTTACTTTCTGATATTGTACTAACAGGAAAAATGACAGGAATAGACATTGCTAAATTTGTACAAGAAAACTATCCTAAAATAAAAATTCTGCTTATGACAGGGCATACAGAACAGCTTGAAAAAACCAAAGATTTTCCTGTTTTAACTAAGCCTTTTAGACAACAAGATCTCGTGACTGTATTACAACATTTATAGCTTAATAGCGGTAGGATAAGTGCGATAATTTGCAAATTTTCATCACAATCATACCGCTTACTTTAATTTAACATATCGAATATAACGCAATATAAAGTAATACTTTATTTGCTGTATTTGATAAATTAAGTCCTGTAATCTGAGCAATTTTGTTTAATCTATATTCCAAAGAATTACGATGAATATTTAAAATATTCGCTGTACTCACCGATTGCATATTGTTTTCAAACCACGTAAACAACGTGTTTCTTAGTATGCCGTTTTCGTCTGCCTCTTTTAATTTTTGCATAATACAATCTAATTCTTCTTTCTCCCAACCTTGTTTTAATTTCTCAAATAAAATAGGAAGAATAAGATCCTGATAAATATATATTTTTTTATTAGGGCATCGAATTTTACCTGCTTGTAATGTCGCTTTAGCTGTTTGATAAGAAGTGGCTATATGATGAGGATTATATTGTGCCACATAACGACCTATCGCAACAGTGACAGTAAAATGTGGCTCTTCAATATAATTAATTAACTGTTGCATAGAAGCGATATGTTGTTCCAAATCCCATTTCTCATCACTCTCTAATGCTGGCGTTAATAATACTAATTGAGAAAGAGATCGTTGAATAACAAGATTTTGCTTATTTTGTGCCATTAACCATTCTTGAATCATTTGAATTCTATCTACCATCACCTCAAGAGAATCACTCTCCATTTCAATGATACAAGCTATACGAGGAGAAGTTAAATCAATATCTAAATAGTCCGCCCACTTTAGTATTTCAGACGTCATCTCTTTAGAATGTAATAACGTTGAAATTAAAGTTTCCGTTAAACAGGTTTTATGGGTAAACATTTTTAAACTCATATGATGGAATAATAGGCTGATTATATTATATAATCTGATTAAATACAGAAAATTAATACATTTATTTATAAGGTAAATATTATGAGTGAGCTTTTATTTAAACTGAATAATGTTATTCAAAATTACGCTTGGGGAAGTAAAACATCGTTAAATCAGTTATTTGACATTCCTAATCCTGATAACAAACCACAAGCGGAACTATGGATGGGAACACACCCAAATGGCTGCTCTAAAAATGCAGAAACTGGGGAGTTGCTCTCAACACTAATTAACCAGAATATTGCAAATTTTTTAGGTAATCGTACCGCTTCACAATTTGGAGAATTACCTTTTTTATTCAAAGTATTATGTGCAGAAGAACCACTCTCTATTCAAGTTCACCCTAATAAAAAGAAAGCTGAATTGGGTTTTGCTAAAGAAAATGAAAAAGGGATCGACTTAAAAGCCCCTAATCGTAATTATAAAGATCCTAATCACAAGCCTGAACTCGTGTATGCCTTGACCCCTTACAAAGCAATGAATGGATTTCGCCCTATTGAGCAAATCATTAGTTTGTTTAAAGAAGCTAACCTACTGAGCCTTAAAAAAGAAATTTCAGCCTTAAAACAATCACAAACTAGTGAAGGATTAAAACGCTTTTTCAGTGCCATTATGTCATTAAATAATGAACAAAAAGACCAAATCTTAACAGAACTTTATACTCAACTAGAGAAAGGGGCTAAAACAAAATTAGGCAAAGAGGCTTTTGATTATATCCAACATTTTCGTCAATATTATGATAATGATATTGGGTTATTATCGCCATTAATGTTAAATACGATTGAACTTCAACCTAACGAAGCAATGTTTTTATATGCTGAAACACCTCACGCTTATGTACAAGGAACAGGTCTTGAAATTATGGCAAATTCCGACAATGTATTACGTGCAGGTTTAACCCCTAAATATATTGATGTTGCAGAATTAATTGATAACACAAAATTTGACTCTATTTCACCTGAGAATATCAAAATAGAACCAAATAATAACAATGAATATCCTATTCCTGTGCCAGATTTTAAATTTGCAATTATGACGGTAACAGAAAATGTAAAAACACACTCGTTAAACAGTGCGGAAATTTTATTTTGTACAAAAGGGGAAATTATAATTCACTCTCACAACAAACAAATTATTCTTCACAAGGGAGAATCTGCTTTTATTGGTTACGGTTTAGAAAAGTATCAATATAGTGGTAATGGTTTGATTGCAAGGGCTTACGTATAATTATTCCAAATTAAGAAATTAGTTTTATGTTAAAAAAGCGAGAAATTTGAATTCGTTATCCCCCCTCCTAGCCTCCCCCCGCAAGCGGAGGGAGGAATAATAGCATAAACTAAAAATTTCCTCCTCCACTTGCAGAGGTGGAATAATAGTATAAGCTGAAAATTCCCTCCTCCACTTGCAGAGGTGGAATAATAGTATAAGCTGAAAATTCCCTCCTCCACTTGCAGAGGTGGAATAATAGTATAAGCTGAAAATTCCCTCCTCCGCTTGCGGGGGAGGGTTAGGGAGGGGGTTACTCAATTGCTTATTTTTATACCAAATGAAAATATCGGTAAAACCTACCCCAATCCCTTAAAAAATGCGATAATGGTCACCATTTTTGGAAAGTATTGTGGGAATATGGTTGATTATCTTTTATTAATTATTAGTACAGCCTTAATTAATAACTTTGTATTAGTAAAGTTTTTAGGGCTTTGCCCTTTTATGGGTGTATCTAAAAAAATAGAAACAGCGATTGGTATGGGGTTAGCGACAACCTTTGTGCTAACCGTTGCGTCACTTTCTGCCTATTTAATTGAAAGCTATATTCTTGCCCCTTTTAATGCACAATTTTTACGAACCCTTGCCTTTATTCTGATTATTGCGGTCGTCGTACAATTAACAGAAATGTTAGTACATAAAACCAGTCCCGCTCTTTATCGCCTATTAGGTATTTATTTACCCTTGATTACCACAAATTGTGCCGTGTTAGGGGTGGCTCTATTAAATGTGAATTTATCCAACAACCTAGTGGAATCAGTATTATATGGTTTTGGTGCAGCAGCGGGTTTTTCATTAGTCTTAGTGTTATTTGCTGCTTTACGTGAACGTTTAGCCGCAGCAGATGTTCCTCATATTTTTCAAGGATCTTCTATTGCATTAATTACCGCTGGGTTGATGTCCCTTGCCTTTATGGGCTTTACAGGGTTGGTTAAAATCTAATGCTGACCTATTATGTTATCGCCATTTTAACCATTATTGCTCTTATTGTAGGAGCAATTCTTGGTTACGCCTCAATAAAATTAAAGGTTAAAGCCGATCCTATTGTTGAAAAAATTGATGCAATCCTGCCTCAAAGTCAATGTGCTCAATGTGGTTATCCAGGCTGTAAGCCTTATGCGGAGGCGATTGCCAACGGCGATGATATTACGAAATGTATACCGGGTGGACCTCCTTTAGTTATTAAAATAGCTGATTTAATGGGCGTTGAACCGCCTGAAATGGAGGGGGAAGCACCTGAAGAAATGGTGGCTTTTATTGAAGAAGATATGTGTATTGGTTGTACTAAGTGTATTCAGTCTTGCCCTGTTGATGCGATTATTGGTACAAATAAAGCAATGCACACCATTATCCCTGAGTTATGTACTGGCTGTGAGCTTTGTGTTGCACCTTGTCCAACGGATTGTATTAAAATGATAAAATCAAAACAAGCAACACCAAAAAGAAATTGGACACTGGATGAAAACTTGATTATTCCTATTGTCAATACCACAGAAATACAAAAAAGAATAGTGGTGGGAGGCGATAATGAAAAATGATGCAGTAAGTCGTATCCGCCAAAATAAATTGTGGGATTTCCCCGGTGGCATACATCCACCAGAGATGAAATCACAATCAAATCAAACGCCTATTAAACATTTGGCATTGCCAAGCCATTTTTATGTGCCAGTGGTGCAACACTCTGGTTCTGCGGGGGATTTAATCGTTAAAGAGGGGGATAAAGTCTTAAAAGGACAACCTTTAACTCAAGGAGAGAATTTTAGACAATTACCTGTTCACTCTCCAACGTCAGGGCGAGTGATTGCCATTGGTGAGCATATTTCAACCAATATCAATGCGTCACCTGAATTAACGGTGGTTATTCAAGCCGATGGTGAAGATAAATGGTTTGAGCGTTATCCAATCACTGATTATACTCAATATGATAGCGGTACGATTATTGATAAAATTTACCAAAAAGGTGTTGCAGGGTTAGGCGGAGCGGTATTTTCCACTTCATCAAAATTACATTATGCGGATACGCGTTGTGAACTGTTGATTATCAATGGTGCAGAGTGTGAGCCTTATATCACTTGTGATGATCGCTTAATGCAAGATTATACCGCTGAAATGATTGAAGGCATTGAGATTTTACAATATGTATTACAACCTCAAGAAGTGGTTATTGCGATTGAAGATAATAAACCCAACGCAATTAAAGCGGTACGATCTGCCTTAAAAAATGCAAAAAATATTCAACTGCGTGTTATACCAACTAAATATCCATCAGGATCATCGGATCAGCTAGTCCAAGTTTTAACAGGACTTGAAATTCCACAAAGCAAACGTACGATTGAAATGGGTATTGTTATGCACAATGTGGGAACAGCTTATGCCGTAAAACGTGCGGTGATGGATGATGAAGCCTTGATTGAACGAGTGGTGACATTAACAGGTAATCGCATTGGGCAAAAAGGCAATGTGTGGGCGAGATTAGGTACGCCATTAAATTATTTATTGGAACAAGTACAATTTGAAGAAAGTAAATGTTTCCCTGTTCTTATCGGTGGACCTTTAATGGGTTTTAGTGTACCAACATTACAAGTGCCGGTAACCAAAACCGTAAACTGTGTGATTGCACCTAATGTGGATGAATATAGCGATGAAGAGTTAGAGCGTAATTGTATCCGTTGTTCAAGTTGCTCTGATGCCTGCCCGATTGGTTTGTTGCCACAACAACTATATTGGCATTCTCGAGCTAAAGATCACGATAAAGCAAAAGCTTATAATTTGGACGCCTGTATTGAATGTGGAATTTGTGCTTTTGTCTGTCCGAGTAATATTCCTTTGGTACAATATTTTAGAGATGAAAAAGCCGAAATTGCTGAAATTGAGCGTAAAGAAAAACAATCGTTAGAGGCAAAACAACGCTTTGAGGCTCGTGAAGCTCGTTTACAAAAAGAAAAAGAAGCACGAGAAAAACGTATTCAAGAAGCGGCTGATAAACGTCGTGAACAGATATCAAAACAGCAGGGAGAAGATCCTGTTCAAGCGGCTCTCGCTCGCTTAAAAGCAAAAAAAGAGCAAGCTCAAAAAGTAGGAATTAAAGCAATTAAAACAACGATTGCAGGTGAGCCAGATAACAGTGAGTTAATGGCACTACGCAAAGCTAGACGCTTAGCCAAACAGCAACAAGCGGTGACTTCTGAGCAACAATTTGCAAAAAATGAAACTTCACAAACAGAACAAGATCCTCGTAAACTGGCTGTTGCACAAGCCTTAGCAAGAGCCAAAGCGAAAAAAGAAGCACAACAAAAAGAACAGCAAGCGGTCACTTCTGAGCAACAATTTACAAAAAATGAAACCTCACAAACAGAACAAGATCCTCGTAAACTTGCTGTGGCACAAGCATTAGCAAGAGCTAAAGCGAAAAAAGAAGCTCAACAAAAAGAACAGCAAGCGGTCACTTCTGAGAAACAATCTGCAAAAACAGGCACGACACAAACAGAACAAGACCCTCGTAAACTTGCTGTCGCACAAGCAATAGCAAGAGCTAAAGCAAAAAAAGAAGCACAAAAGAATAATAGAAAGGAAGATGATAATGTTTAAAATGGCAAGCTCTCCACATACTCACTCCAGCAATCTCACTGCAAAATTTATGCTATGGGTAATGGGGGCGATGTTACCTGCATTGGCAGTGCAGTGTTACTATTTTGGTTATGGTGTACTTATTCAAATAAGTATTGCATTGAGTTTGGCAACTTTTATTGAATTGGCTGTTGCAAAATTACGCCATAAACCAACCGCTTATTATTTAGCAGATTTGACGGGGTTAGTCACAGCAATGATGCTGGCAATGGCAATTCCACCTTATGCACCTTACTGGATTATTGTGATTGGAACCTTAGCGGCATTGTTGTTAGCGAAACATTGTTATGGTGGTTTGGGGCAAAATATTTTTAATCCTGCAATGGTAGGCTATGCGTTGTTGTTAGTTTCTTTTCCAGTACAAATGACTTCGTGGGCAGTGCCTGTTGAACTATTGAAACATTCCCTTAATTTTAGTGATCATTTATCGTTAGTTTTTTCAGGGGTGACTACTCAAGGTGTTGATTTATACCAATTAATTAGTCAAGTTGATGGTATTTCTCAAGCAACGCCATTAGACAGTGCAAAAACCTTTTATGCTAGTTTATGTTCTGATTGTAATCCTGATTTCGCTTATTATGATCTTGTAAAATCGCCAATTTTTATTAAAGGAAGTTGGGATGTCGCACAAGGTTGGTGGCAAGTAAATGTGGCATTTTTATTGGGTGGATTGGTGTTACTCTATAAACGTATTATTCATTGGCAAATTCCTGTTGCAATGTTAAGTGTGTTCACGTTGTGTGCATTCTTAACTGATATGCTCCTTGCTGATGTGACTTCTCACTTAAGTTTTTATGCTCAATTACTCAGTGGAGCAATGATGTTCGGGGCGTTTTTTATTGCAACGGATCCTGTCACTGCCTCTACTACTCCTCAAGGTAAGTTAATTTTTGGAGCCTTGATTGGGTTATTACTTTATATCATTCGTTATTATGGAAATTACCCTGATGCGGTTGCTTTCTCTGTTTTACTAGCCAATATTTGTGTTCCATTAATAGATCATTATACTCAACCACGTTTATATGGCACTAAGTTAGGGAAAAGGAGATAAGATGAAACCGTTTAATATTTCAATGCGTTATGCTTTTATCTTAGCAACAGTTGCATTGGTTTGTACTTCTTTTTCTGTGGGTATTTATTGGCTGACAAAAGATAAAATTGATAATGTTATCGCACAGCAACAGCGTCAATTTTTAAATGAAGTTATTCCTCACAACATAATGGATAATGATATTTTAGCCACTTGTAAAAAAATACAATTAGCAGACTATCCTTTCTTAAATAGAATATATTTTGCAAAAAAAAGGAATAAAGTGACCGCTTATGCTATTCAAAGTACCGCACCCAATGGCTATGCTGGTGATATTGTATTACTGGAAGGCTTTCAACTTGATCGTTTAGAAAAAAGTGTAAAAGTACTCGGAGTACGAGTACTAACTCATAATGAAACACCGGGATTGGGAGATAAAATTGATATTAGAATATCAGATTGGATCCTCTCCTTTAATGGAAAAAAACTCAGTTTAAATGAGATTTCCGAAAATAAATACGGTGGTAAATATGATCAACTGACAGGAGCAACATTAACGGCCTATCTGTTAGAAAATAATGAAAAACAGTGGTTCGTTAAGAAAGATGGCGGTACTTTTGATCAGTTTACTGGTGCGACAGTTACACCAAGAGCGGTAGTTAATAATGTACGAGAAAGTGCGAAGTGGTTTGTAACAACCTTACTGTTGCAACCCAAATTAATTAGAACATTTCCAGATTGTAATTAGGAATAAAAATGACAGAAAATCAAATTCCCATTAAACAAATTGAAGATACACCAGCCCCCTCTTCAGAATGGAAAAAATTACTCAAAGATGGTGTGTGGAAAAATAATGGTGCATTAGTACAATTATTAGGATTATGCCCTTTATTGGCAGTATCTAATAATGTGACTAATGCCTTAGGCTTAGGAATAGCAACCTTAATGGTGTTAATTTGTACTAACACCCTTGTTTCACTGTTCAAAAAATTTACGCCTCACGATATCCGTATTCCTATTTATGTAATGATTATCGCCACAATGGTAACGGCAATTCAATTATTGATGAATGCTTTTGCTTATCCTATTTATCAATCGCTAGGTATTTTTATTCCATTGATTGTCACTAATTGTATTGTAATTGGACGAGCTGAAGCCTATGCCTCTAAAAACTCGGTTATACACTCTGCTTTTGATGGCTTTGCAATGGGATTGGGAATGACCCTTGTGTTGGTGGTATTAGGTGCGATGCGTGAGTTAATCGGCAGAGGCACCTTATTTGACGGCTTAGATCTATTGCTGGGTGACTGGGCAAAAGAATTGCGTTTAGATATTTTTAATTTTGACTCAGGTTTATTACTCGCAGTACTTCCACCCGGTGCATTTATTGGGTTAGGAATTTTACTTGCCGGGAAAAATTGGATAGAAAAAAATGGTAAAAAATGATTGAAATCATACCGCTATAATTCCCCCCAAAAAAATGGTAAAGTTAGCGGTTAATATTTAGAGAAAAATTACAACAAATTTAGATCGAGTTTTAATGAAAAAACAATCATCTCGTGCTGTGGCAGCACAACTTATTTTACAAGTACTAGACAAAGGGCAATCCCTCTCGGCGTTAATGGTGGAGGTTCAGCCTAAATTAGCGGAAAAAGATATCCCTTTTGTTCAGGAAATTACCTTTGGCGTGTGTCGAGTGTTGCCTCGTTTAGAGTGGATTATTCGTTTGTTGGTGGCAAAGCCATTGAAAGGGAAAACACGTTTAGTACATTGTTTGTTATTAGTCGGTTTATACCAAATTTTATATATGCGAGTACCTACTCACGCAGCAGTTGGCGAGGTAGTTAATGCGAGTAAAGAATTAAAGTTAGAAAGTTTTAAAGGATTAATCAACGGTGTGTTACGCCAATTTTTACGTGAACAAGAGAGCATTTTGGCGATCGTTGACAAAAACTGGCAAACCAATCACCCTGAATGGTTTGTGAATAAGTTGAAAAAAGCCTATCCAAACTGGCGAGAGATTATTGATGCCAATAATGATCGTCCACCGATGTGGTTGCGAGTAAACGCTCAGCATTCTACGAGGGACGAATATGCGGTCAGATTAGGGGATAATTTTGCAAAAAGTTCGCAAGATGTGACCGCTTGTTGCGTGCCTGATTGTGCGATTATGCTCAATAATCCTGTGGTGGTGTCAAGCTTACCAGATTTTGAGAAAGGCTTTGTGACAGTACAAGACGGACACGCGCAATGGTCAGCGAAATTGCTTGAACCACAAAATGAGGAACTGATTTTAGATGCTTGTGCCGCACCGGGTGGCAAAACGACCCATATTTTAGAGCAAACACCGCAAGCTAACGTGATTGCCTTAGATATTGAAAAAAATCGCTTAAAACGTGTGAGCGAGAACTTACAACGTTTAAATCAAACCGCAACTGTGATTTGTGGCGATGCAAGTCAGCCTGATTTATGGTTAGAAAAAGAGCTAATGTTTGATCGTATTTTATTAGATGTGCCTTGTTCCGCAACGGGAATTATTCGCCGACACCCTGATATTAAATGGTTACGTAAAGAGAGTGATATTGCGGAGTTAGTGAAATTACAGACGAAAATCCTCAATGCAATGTGGCAACGTTTAAAACCAAACGGCACGCTACTTTATGCAACCTGTTCGATTTTACCTGATGAAAATAGCGAACAAATTCAACGTTTTGTAGAAAATACCGCTAATGCTAAACTGGTTGAAATGGATTTTAATGGTGAAAAGGTTACAATGAAACAGTTTTTCCCGAACGCACAAGGTGGCGATGGTTTCTTTTATGCGAAGTTAATAAAAACAGATAATTAAAGAGTTATTATGAAAATTATAATTTTAGGTGCAGGACAAGTGGGTTCAAGCCTTGCGGAGAACCTTGTAAGAGATAATGAAATTACCATTATTGACGATGATGAAACGATGTTAGCAGGCTTACAAGCTAAACACGATTTGCAGGTTATTCAAGGCAACGGTGCGTCACCTCGTATTTTACGAGAAGCTGGGGCAAGCGATGCGGATTTGTTGGTGGCGGTGACGAATAGTGATGATACCAATATGATTGCGTGCCAAATTGCTTATACGCTATTTAAAATTCCGACTAAGCTGGCTCGTATTCGTAATCCTGATTATGTGCGTGAACGTGATATTTTATTTAGTAACAAAGTATTACCTATCGATCATATTATCGCACCAGAATTATTGATTACCGAGCAAATTTTCCAACTAATTGATTATTCTGGGGCATTACAAATCGCTCATTTTGCGGATAATAAAGTGTCACTAGTCAGTATTAAAGCCTATTATGGTGGTCCTTTGGTTGGTTATCCAATTTCTGCACTAAAAGAGCATTTACCTCATATTGAGGCACGTATTGTTTCTATTATTCGTCAAGGACGAACCATTGTGCCACAAGCAACCACGATTATTGAAGCGGATGATGACGTTTTCTTTATGTGTGAAAAAGTGCATATAAAAGCAATAATGAGTGAACTACAACGCCTCGAAAAACAACCAAAGCGTATTATGATTGTGGGGGGAGGTGATATTGCGACCAAGCTCGCCAATTCCCTAGAAAATCAATGTAGTGTAAAACTGATTGAAGAGAATCCTGAAAAAGCGGAATTGCTTGCTGAAAAATTATCAAAAACATTGGTATTAAATGGTAAAGCCTCCGATCGTGAACTTTTATTTGAAGAACATATTGAAAATATTGATCTTTTCCTAGCCTTAACAGAAGACGATGAAACCAATATTATGTCAGCATTGTTGGCAAAACGAATGGGGGCGAAGAAAACCCTTGTACTCGTGCAACGCAATGTGTATTTAGACTTAATTCAAGGTGGTGCAATTGATTTGGTGATCTCGCCACAGCAAACCACCATTTCAACCTTGCTCACTCATGTAAGACGAGGTGACATAGTGAAAGTCGCCTCACTTAATCAAGGAATGGTTGAGGGTTTAGAAATTATTGCTCATGGTGATGAAGAAACCTCAAAAGTGGTTGGCAAAGAAATTAAAGAGCTGAAATTACCATCAGGGGCAGTGGTTGGGGCGATTGTGCGTAATGATGAAGTATTGATTGCTCATAAATCGATAAAAATTGAGGCAGAAGATCATTTAATTTTATTCTTAAATGATCAACGTCAAGTGGAAGATATTGAAAAACTATTCCAATTAAGTGCGACTTTCTTGTAAAAATAGGTAAAAACTCAATGAAATCTGACCGCTTGGAAATTGTCTTTGCTCGTAATGATGAATATTTATGGGGAAGTAATGTTCCAGCGGTTAGTTCAAATCTTAATTCTCGTCAAATTCAAAAATGGAAAAGTCGCCAAACAGCACGTTTTCTTTTGACACAACTCTTTGAAAAAGATCAATTAGATCTCAATTTGCTGAATAATATTCAAAAAACATCAACAGGTCGTCCTTTTGTGACAGATGAACGTATTGATTTTAATATTAGTCACTCAGGGGATTGGGTCGCTGTTATTTTTAGTTATGCCAAATCAAAAAAAAGGGTTGGCATTGATATTGAAGCCCCAAAAAAAACACGTCGCTATAAAGCCTTGTTAGACTATTATGCGAGTGAATTAGAAAAAGACTATTTATTAAAAGATCCTGATAAGTTAGTTGAGCATTTTTATCTCAGCTGGTGCTTACGAGAAGCAATCTTGAAATCACAAGGCGTGGGCATTGTTAAATTACGAGAGGTCAGTCATTCGCCTACTCAGAAAACTATTGAGTGTAAATATTGTCCCACAGGAAGATTACACTTTTTCAACCAGTTACCTTTTTATTTGTGCTATTTTTTTGAAGGTTCAGCTGTGCCTGAAATCTCACAATATCATCAAGGAAATTTGCAAAAAATAGAAAAAATATTACCGCTTGTATATCAAGTTAATAAGGAGAAATAATGAGTAAAGTTTTACAATTTAATCAAAAAGATATTGAAATCTTACGTGAAGAAACTGTTTATAAAGGGCATTTTGAACTCAAAAAAGTGTTCTTTCGCCATAAACTTTATGCAGGTGGAATGAGTGGTGAAGTGTGTCGAGAACTTTTAATGAAAGGTGCAGCCTCTGCTTTAATTGCTTATGATCCCGTTAAAGATAATGTGGTCTTAATTGAACAAGTTAGAATTGGTGCTTATGAACCTGAAAGTAAAAAATCACCGTGGTTATTAGAATTGATCGCAGGAATGATAGATACCGATGAAAGCCCTGAAGAAGTCGCTATCCGTGAAAGTAAGGAAGAAGCTGGCTTAACAGTAGAAAACATTCAACACGCCTTAACGGTTTGGGATAGCCCAGGGGGAATGGCAGAAAAATTACATATTTATTTAGGATTAGTAGATACAACTAATGTCGGTGGAATCTATGGCTTAGAAGAAGAAAATGAAGATATTTTGGTGCATATTGTCTCGCGTGAAATAGCTTATCAATGGATAGAAGAAGGCAAGATCGATAATGTAATTGCTGTTCTAGGATTGCAGTGGTTACAGTTAAATTATCACAAATTTAAAAAATAAATAAGATTTAGTTCACAAATTTAAACATTTCTTGCTGATTTTTTTTATAAAATAGGTAAAGTAGTTACACTTTATTTTTAATGAAATCAGTAATGGATTATTTTTATCAACCACTTCAAAAAAATGAAAGTATCCGTATTTTACAAATTACGGATACGCATTTGTTTTCGAAAAAAAATGAACAATTGTTAGGAATGAATACAACTAACAGTTTTCAAGCTGTGCTGGATGCTATTTTAGATAACCCGTTTCAGTTTGAGCTTGTGTTAGCAACTGGAGATTTAGTACAAGATCATAATGAACAAGGTTATCACTGCTTTGCAAAAATGGTAGAACCACTAGAGAAACCTATTTTTTGGTTACCAGGTAATCACGATCAAGCTCAAATGGAAAAACCATTACAACAGTATTCACAAATTAACCCACAAAAACAAATTTTAATTGGAGATAAATGGCAGATTTTAATGCTAGATAGCCAAGTATTTGGTGTACCATACGGCAAATTAAGTTCACACCAATTAGATTGGTTACACACAAAATTAGAGCAAAACAAAGAGCGTTATACTTTGATCGCATTACATCATAATATCTTACCGACTTATTCTGCTTGGTTAGATCAACACAGTTTACGCAATGTCCACGATTTTGCCCAAATAATAAAACCTTATCACAATATCAAAGCCATTATTCACGGACATATTCATCAAGAAATGGATCAAATATGGAAAGGTATACGTATTTTATCTACGCCTTCAACTTGTATTCAATTCAAACCCAATAGCAATAATTTTACTTTAGACTTAATTCCACAAGGTTGGCGAGAAATAGTTTTACATCCAGATGGTTCAATAAATACAGAGGTTAAACGTCTTGCAACAAATGAATTCTTACCTGATTTTAGCGCAGAAGGGTACTAGATCCTTTTGAATAAACGAAAAAAAACCAAACGAATTTAGTTTTCACTTGGTTTTTATAAGAAATTTCAGCCTTAAAACTACTCTGTACCGACACTTTCAACTTGAGACTCTGCTTGATTACAAGATTGAGGGGTAGCTTGTGGATGATTATTGTTATTATGAGATATTGCTCGTGCAGGAACAATAGTCGAAATAGCATGCTTATATACCATTTGACTCACTGTATTTTTTAATAAAATAACAAACTGATCAAATGATTCAATTTGACCTTGTAACTTAATTCCATTAACGAGATAAATAGAAACAGGAATCCTTTCACGGCGTAGTGAATTTAAATATGGATCTTGTAAAGATTGACCTTTTGCCATAACAATCGTTCCTTTTAATTATTGTTTTATACGAAAGAATAGTACGATTAAAAGTAATAAAAATACAATCAATCGATAAAATTATACCCTTTTATAATTTTAACTCAATGATCTTTTTCATTTTAATATAAGAATTATCTAGTTCTAGACTATCCAACCATTCTATCTCACTTTTCCATCCTCGCAACCAAGTTATTTGACGTTTAGCAAGCTGTCTTGTGGCACAGATACCTTTAAAAATTGCGTCATCAAGAGAAATATCACCTTGTAAGTGCTCCCACATTTGGCGATAACCGACACAACGGATTGAAGGCAAATCAATATGTAAATCTTTACGTTCAAATAACCGCTCAACCTCTTGTTTAAAACCAAGATCTATCATTTTATGAAAACGCTGTTCTATTCGTTGATGTAATATAGCTCGATCTTGAGGAGAGATTGCAAATTGCAAAACATCATAGGGTAATACCTCTCCTTTTTGAGCGATTAACTCTGTCATTGTTTTACCTGAAATATAAAAGACCTCTAAGGCTCGTCCAATTCGTTGGTTATCATTTTCATTAATACGTTGTCCTGCAACAGGGTCAATACTTAATAACTCTTTATGTAATTCTACCCAGCCTATTTTTTCCGCTTTAGCTTGAATTCTTTCCCTTATTTCTGGTTGCGAAGAAGGTAAGGGTGAAAGCCCTTCTACCAAGCCTTTGTAATACAGCATTGTACCTCCAACTAAAAGAGGAATTTTCCCTGCTATCGTAATTTCAGCCATTTCTTGTCGTGCATCTTCACAGAAATTTGCAACAGAATAGGATTCTGCAGGATCGATAATATCAATTAAACGATGTGGTGCCTGAGCCAACTCTTGTTTAGTTGGCTTAGCTGTGCCAATATCCATACCTTTATAAATTAAGGCTGAATCAACGCTGATAACTTCAATGGGTAAATTTTTTCTTAATTGGATAGCAAGATCTGTTTTTCCTGAAGCGGTAGGACCCATTAAAAAAATAGCGAGAGGTTTTTGCATAAAAATAGCCTTTTGTAGAAAATAAACAAGCGGTCACTTTTGCAAATTTTTTTACAAATGTGACCGCTTAAATTCAAATTATTTTATTTAGCGGTATTGATCTTCATATAACCATTGTGCAACTTGTTTCGCAAAATAGGTTAAAATTCCATCCGCACCTGCTCGTTTAAAACAAAGTAGTGATTCCATTATACACTCTTTTTCTTTAAGCCAACCATTTTGAATGGCAGCCAGATGCATTGCATACTCACCAGAAACTTGATAAGCAAAAGTAGGCACACCAAACTGCTCTTTAACACGCCATACCATATCTAAATAAGGCATTCCCGGTTTAACCATTACCATATCAGCCCCTTCTTGAATATCAAGAGCAACTTCGTGTAACCCTTCATTTCCATTAGCAGGATCAAGCTGATAGGTCTTTTTATCACCACCTTTCAAATTACTTGATGAACCCACCGCATCTCGGAAAGGTCCATAGTAATTTGAGGCATACTTAGCAGAATAAGCCATTATTTGTGTATTAATAAAGCCGTGCTGTTCGAGTTCTTGGCGTATAGCGCCAATACGTCCGTCCATCATATCACTAGGAGCCACAATATCTGCTCCAGCTTGTGCATGAGAAAGAGCTTGTTTCACTAAAATATCTTTGGTGACATCATTTAAAACATAGCCACTATCATCAATAATTCCATCTTGACCGTGAGTGGTAAAAGGATCTAATGCAACATCTGTTATGATGCCTAATTCTGGATATGCCTGCTTTAATGCTCGAACAGTGCGTTGTACTAACCCATCAGGGTTATAAGCCTCTTCTGCCATTAATGATTTTTTGTCTTGTTCTACTACTGGAAACAATGCGATGGCAGGTACACCATATTTTACAAGTAACTTTGCTTCAATTAATAGTTGATCAATAGTTAATCGTTCTATATTTGGCATTGAAGGTACAGATACTCGCTGATTTTCTCCTTCAATCACAAATACAGGATAAATCAAATCATTCACTGTTAGTTGATTTTCTGCCACCAGACGACGACTAAAATCGTGCTTACGCAAACGGCGTAAGCGACGATTTGGAAAAGATGAATAACAAATATGCATAATGATTATAGTTAGTTACAGTTAAAACTTTTATTTTGACACAACTTACCCTTCATTTCTAAAATTTTATTTGAGATCATTTCAATATTCATTTTTTCATTTTTTAGAAAAGATGGTAATTTATCTACCCCTTTGATTTTATTAAAGTAATCTCTATTCTTTCTATAATCATTCGCCACATTATTATATGATTCAACCAACACTTTTTTAGTTACCAAAAGACCTTGTAGTAATTTTTTATATTTTAACAAATTATCTTGTGTTGGTGATTGTAATGTCAATTTCAACGCATTATTGGTTTTGTTATAAGAATCAATAAGCTTCAATTTATTATTCTGATATATTTTTATTTTTTTATTAAAGTCTAATACCAACGCCTTTTGTGGATTAAGTGGTTGAGTACTATTTTTTAACTTCTTAGGCATAGTTTTTTGAGGCTTAACCTGTTTTAATTTTACTTTTGAAGTCACTTTCATTTCTTTATTTAGTTTTTTCGCTGTTTTACTTGCTTTTAGAACCGTATTATTACCACTTTTAAGATTAACCGTTCTATATCTTCTCGTAGAGCAGAAACTATCCTGTGGAATTTTTCTTTGAGCTTTCCATTGTTTTAAAATTTTATTTGATTGTTGTTTGTTAATTTTTGCAACAGAAACAAAATACCATTCCTTATTCTTTAAAATAGAAGCATTTTTAAAATGTTTATATTTAAGAATTTCTTTTCTCGTTGTTTGAAGAGACTTACTAGTATGGATAATAACATTACAAACTTTACCCTTAGCAGTGCTAGACTGTTTTCTCTCAACTTTCGTTACGGGTGTCACTTTCTTTGTTGCTTTACTGTGAACCCTTGTATATTTTTTTGTTAAGCAGAAACTATTCTTAGGAATTATTTTCTCCTCTTTCCATTCTTCTAATATTCTCTCAGATAATGCTTTATTAACATCTGCAACAGAAACGAGATAGTTCCCGTTATTTTTTAAAATAGTGACATTATCAAAATGTTTATATTTCTGAGCGACTAACATTACTCCTTTTGCCATTTTAAGAGATGTACTAGAATGGACAATTATATTACAAGTCCTAGCTTGAATATAACTAGGCAACAAAGAGATAATGCCAACAAGTAAAATAACTAACTTTTTCATATTTGTATCCTTAACTTTAAATATCTATTAATAATTTAATAGGTTATTAGATCATCTTTTTAAAAAAATACGATCTTATCTTGAACAATGAATAACAAATTTGCACAATAACTATAATTAATTGCAATTAAAACTTCCACTTTGACATAACTTATTATTCATTTCTGAAATTTTGTTTGAGGTCGTTTCAATATTCATTCGTTCACTTTTCAAGAAAGAAGGTAATTTATCCAACTCTTTAATTTTATTAAAATAATCTTTGTGTATTTTATAATCATTCGCCACATTATTATAGGATTCGATTAACTCTTTTTTAGTCACAAAAAGATCCTGTAACAATTTTTCATATTGTGACAAATTATCTTGTGTTGGTGATTGTAATGTTAAATTTAAGGCATTATTAGTTTTATTATAAGAATCAACAAAATTCAATTTATTTTTCTGATATTTTGTGATTTTTTTCTTAAACTCAAAGATAACTGATTTAGCCTGAGGATCTATATCACCTCTTGTTACCATTTTTTCTGCTTGCTGTTGAATATTTTCATTCTTTGCTTTTTCATTAGTAACATTTACATCTTTTTGAGGCATAGGTTTCTTAATGCTTTCATTCTTAACATCATTATTTTTTTGAACAACGTTTTTCTCTGGTTTTATTGCTGGCTTTTTCTCTTTTTTAATGATGTTCTTGGCTTTAGTTGTCTTTTTATTGTAAGGAGAATTTTCAAATAACGGATATCTTACCGAAGAACAATAACTGTCATCAGGAATTTTTCCTTGTGCTTTCCATTTGTTTAATATTTTCTCAGATGCTTGTTTATTCAGATTTGCAACAGAAACTAAAAACCACCCCTGTTTACTTTTTAAAATCGTTACATTATTAAAATTCTTATATTTACGTACTTCATCTCTAGTCGTCTGAAGAGATTTACTAGAATGTATAATAACATCACAAATAGAAGCTTGAGCATACACGGGTAAAAAAGTGATTATGCTAGTAAGTAAAAAAACGAGTTTTTTCATTTTTAGATCCTTAGTTAAAATAGTAATAGATTACAATTATATATGTTTATGCTTATTTTTTCTCATAAAATTGAGAAAAAATCAACCCAACTTCAAATAATAGAACCATTGGAATAGCCAACAATGTTTGTGAAAACATATCTGGAGGTGTAAGTAACATTCCAATAACAAAAGCAATCACAATAATATAAGGTCGTTTTGCTTTTAAATCTTTTACTGTCGTTACCTCTGCCCAACACAATAGAATAATAGCAACAGGGACTTCAAAACACACACCAAAAGCTAAAAAAATAGTTAAAATAAAATCGAGATAACTGGCAATATCCGTTGCCATTGTTACCCCTTCTGGGGTGGTACTGGTTAAAAAACCAAATACTAATGGAAAAACCACATAATAAGCAAAAGCAACCCCAACATAGAACAGTAACGTGCTAGAAACAAGTAATGGATAAACCAAACGTTTTTCATGTTTATAAAGAGCGGGAGCCACAAATGCCCATATTTGATACAAAATATAAGGAACAGATAAGAATACAGCAACCACAAGTGTTAATTTAATTGGTGTAAAAAAAGGTGTCGCTACATTGGTCGCAATCATTGTTGCACCAGAGGGTAAACGTTCAGTTAAAGGTGTTGCTAACAATGAATAAATATCATTTGCCCAAAATACCAATAAAACAAAAACAATACCAATACAAGCAAGTGCATGTAACAAACGACTACGTAATTCAACGAGATGACTAATTAAAGGTTGTGACTGTTCAACTGACATTCTCTTTCCCTCTTATCTCTTTTTTCTCTTGAGGATAATTATCTTCATATATTTCTTCAATATCCTCATCATCTTCCGCCAATTCGGCTAACTCATCTTCATAAGGTGTATTTTCATCTCTTTGAGGTATGTCTTTTTTGATACTCTCTTCTAATTCCTTCGCAGAACGTTTTAAATCACTTATTGTTTCAGAAAGTTCGGGAGATAAACTCTGTAAATTCATTTTTTCTGCTTTTTTGATACTTTCTTGTAACTCTTGTAATCTCAATTCTTCAGATAGTTCATCTCGTACATTATTTGCAAGATTTTTAATAGCACCGACCCACCCCATTACCGTTTTTATTGCAAGAGGAAGACGTTGAGGACCTAAAACCACTAATCCAATAATAAAAATAAGCAATAATTCAGAAAAGCCAATATCAAACATATATTAACCTATTCTTGATCGGATTTTTTTGAAATTTGATTCTCTTCAGACTGTTCATCTTTCATTGCTTTTTTAAAGCCTTTGACAGACTCACCTAGATCAGATCCTAGCGAACGTAATTTTTTAGTACCAAAAAGTAATACCACAACCACGACAATTAATAGTAACTGCCATAAACTAATTCCACCCATAATTTTTTCCTTTTAATTAAAATTCAACTGTTTAATTATACGAGTTTTTTAATAAAAAAACAGTAAGCGGTGACATTTGTTTCAAAATTTGCAAAAATTTTGCATAAAGTAACCGCTTATTTTTTATAATAACTTTAATAACAAGCCAAATTCTAAAATTAACAAAGGCACGCTAACCCAAATCGATAAGCTTTCAAACTTCCAAAGAGAACCAATCAAGGAAATAGAGCAATAGTGCTGTTTGCCATTTTACATTCAGAAATAAATTCCTTTCAAGTAGTAGAACAAATCGACCCTAAATATGCCAAATCGCACAATTAAATGGCGTGCAAATGCTTTGTTATAAAGCGAGATTGTTATGTCAAAATGGTGAGCCTATGACAATGGAGTTGATTGAGCCTATTTTATTTGCATAACAATGTTTTTTTTTACAGCTAACAAAATCACTAAAATCAATTTAACTCTTTGTTTTAAGTTGACTTTATTGTATAATTAGCACTCTAAAATATTTCAATACCCCACCAAAAATTAGCTAAAAAATAGCTAGACGGATCGGATAAAATTGTGTCCCGTATAAATTCAAGTGCAAGACTTTTTGGAAAAAAACATATTAAGTGCTGAGAATTTATACATTTTTATTTTAAATTCGAATTTAATAAAAGGACGCTTTATGACTAAACAAGATGAAGATCTCAATCCTGAATTAAAATGGTATAAATTAAATGTAAATAAAAAAAATATTAGTAGTTTTTTTATATTTCTAACAATTATCATTATGTTAGATATTGCATTCTTATCAATTCCCTTTTTATCTACATTTCAGAATATTACAAGTGAACTGAAAATATTGATATTTTCATTAGATATTATTTCTATCATATTTACTATAATTTCCTGCTCACAACTGAGTAATTTTCAAGGAGGCTACAACTTACCAAAACATCCTACCATACTATTTTTATTTGCTTTTCTTCCTACTATGATTATCGTAGGAATATTACTTTGCTTAATATTTAACAGCTAAAAAATAAGGAACAATAAAATGAAAAAACTTATATCTTCAATCGCAATTTTAACCTTATCTCTTTCTAGTGTTAGTTTTGCAAATAGTACTGAAAAAGATCCGTTTTATCTTGGTATGCAATATTATGAGCAACAAGATTATAGTCAGGCTATTAAATGGTTTACAAAATCTGCTGAGCAAGGTGATAGCGTTGCTCAATATAATCTTGCTTTGATGTATGAGACAGGTAAAGGTGCAAAACAAGATTATCCTCAAGCTGTTAAATGGTATACAAAAGCAGCTGAACAAGGAGATGCTAATGCTCAACTCAATCTTGCTGTAATGTATGCGAGAGGTAACGGTGTAAAACAAGATTATGCTCAAGCTATTAAATGGTTTACAAAAGCAGCTGAACAAGGAGATGATTATGCTCAATACAACCTTGCTCTTATGTATAATGATGGAAAAGGGGTCAAACAAGATTATACTCAAGCTGTTAAATGGTATACCAAGGCGGCTGAGCAAGGAAATGCTGTTGCTCAATACAGCCTTGCTGCTATGTATAACAAAGGACACGGAGTTAAAGAATCAGGAAAAAAAGCACTTTATTGGATAAAAAAAGCTGCAAAAAATGGGCATAAAAAAGCTCAAAAACTTCTTAAAGAAATAGGAGTTAAATACTAATTTCTCTTAATCAAAAACCTGTTGTAAGACATTGCAACAGGTTTTTGTTTTGAAATGTGTAGGAGAGAATTGCATTCACCCTATTTCATCAATATCCATAACTCAGCCACTAACAACGGCACACTAACCCAAATCGGTAAACTTTCAAATTTCCAAAGTGTACCTAATAACGCTAATCCTACAATAATCCAACGTGTGCGTTTTTCACTGCTTTTGGCTTGTTTTTCTAGGCTTTGATTGATTGCTTGCAAATGTTTGTTAATCTGTTTTTGTTGCTGAAACGCATTAAACATTGCCTCTGGGAATTCGGCAAAATGTTCTCTAAATTGCGGTAAACGTTGCTGAATATCTTTAAACATTGCTTTGACACCGATTTGTTCGTTAAGCCAGTTTTGTAAAAAGGGTTTGGCGGTTTGCCATAAGTCTAATTCAGGGTAAATTTGTCTGCCTAAGCCTTCAATGTAAAGCAAGGTTTTTTGGAGCAACACCAACTGTGGTTGCACTTCCATATTAAATTCACGAGCGACTTTAAACAGGTTTAACAGCACGTGTCCAAAGGAAATTTCGGATAACGGTTTGGCAAAAATCGGTTCGCATACTTCTCGGAATGCTTGTTCAAAAGCATCAATATCGGTATCGGCAGGTGTCCAACCTGATTCCACGTGCATTAAGGCGACACGGCGATAATCACGGTTGAAGAATGCCACAAAACTTTCTGCGAGATAGCGTTTGTCGTGCTGATTAAGTTGTCCGACAATGCCGCAATCAATGCCGATATATTGTGGATTTTCAGGGTGGTTTGGGTTTACAAAAATATTACCAGGGTGCATATCGGCGTGGAAAAAGCTATCCCTAAACACCTGTGTGAAAAAGACTTGCACGCCACGTTCAGAGAGCAATTTCATATCCGTGCCATTCGCTTTCAATTCCTCAATATTCGCCACAGGAATGCCATAAATACGCTCCATTACAATCACATTTTTATGGCAAAAATCAGGGTACATTTCTGGAATATACAGCTCTTCGCTCTCGTGAAAGTTCGCTCTTAAACGAATAGCATTATCCATCTCACGGCGTAAATTCAGCTCGTCCGCTAAGGTTTTTTCATACTCTTGCACCACTTCAACGGCACGTAGTCGCTTACCCTCTGGGGATAATTTGGGGATTAAATGGGCAAGGCGATACATCAATGCAATATCAGATTTGATGATCGGTTCAATCTCAGGGCGAATGACTTTTAGCACCACTTCTTTACCTGCAAGGGGCTGATTTTGATTGAATTTTGCAGTGTGAACCTGAGCAATAGAGGCAGAAGCTAAGGCATTTTCATCAAAATCATCAAACCATTTTTCTAATTTATCCCCTAAGGCGGTTTCAATAATTTGGCGAGCTAATTTACCGTCAAAGGCTTCCACATTGTCTTGTAATAATGCAAGCTGATCCGCTAATTCAGGCTCAAACAGATCACGGCGAGTGGAGAGCATTTGCCCTAATTTTATCCAAACTGGTCCTAATTCTTGCAAAGCTAAACGCAATCTTTCCCCAAAAGGCTTATCCATGTGTTGATTTTTAATCCAAAATAGCCCTTTGCGAGCGATACCTAACGAATTCGTCAGACGATGATCAGGAATTGCCTCATCAATGCCGTAGCGTAAAAAGGTTTCAATAATTCGATAAAAACGACGTGAATTTTTAAATTGCATTTTCTGCTCTCAATTTGTCTAAAACTTGGCTTGGCTGAATGTTTTGCATTGAATCTGCCTGTAAATAATGCTGATTTTGACCGTAAGCCCCTATCAATTTTGGATCAGTTGCCCCATAAAGAATAATATTAGGCTTGTTTAAGGCGGCGGTCAAATGGCTTAACCCAGTATCTACTGAAATCACACTTTGGCTGTTCGCAATATGTTGAGCGAGTTCTGTTAAAGTGAGTTTTGGCAACACTTTTGCTAAGGGCGATACTGTGGCTAAACATTCCGCTCGGGCTTTTTCCGTTAAATTTCCCCAAGGTAAATGGATTTCAATTTGCTGAGCTGTAATTTCTTTAATAATTTCAATCCAATAATTTTCATTCCAATGTTTATCGGCTCTGGTCGTGGAGTGGATTGCTACAATATAAGGATTATAAGCGGTTGAATTTTGTGAAGAATTTGCAAATTTTGCTAAAAATCTGTCCGCTATACCATAATCACCGATTTGTGTCGGTTCAGGATAGCCTAAACTTTTTGCGAGTAACTGACGTATCCGTTCAACGGCGTGTTGCTGATAAGAAATAGTAAATTTTTCATCATAAAACAGACTGCTTAATCCTTCTCTGGCACTTTGATTATCATAGCCATATTTTGTGCCTTTGGCGAGATAAGTCACTAAACAAGCACTTTTAATCAACCCCTGTGCGTCAATCACAGCGTCATATTGTGTGCTTTGTAATTGCTTTTTATAAGCCTGCCATTCCAGCCACGTTTGTCGCTGAAACAGATTTTTACGCCAGTGACGAATTTTGATAGGGATAACCTGATTGACCGCACTGTGCCATTTGGGAATTTCAGCAAAAGCCTGCTCAACCACCCAATCCACCTGTAAATTAGGAATGGCATTTTGTGCGTCGGTTAAAGCGGGCAAGGTGTGGATCACATCGCCCATTGATGACGTTTTTACAAGACAGATTTTCATTCTGTTAATAATTTATTCAATTCATTCAATACCGTTTCAGGCTGAATATCAATTAGACTTTGATGATAACCTTGCTCGGCATCGCCTTTACGAACTTTGATCAACCCCCCTTCAATTAAGCGAATGATTTTCACTTTTTCAGAAAGTGGTGGCGTGTATTGTGGGCTTGTTGGACCATAAAGGGCAACGAGCGGTTTACCCAAAGCAGCCGCAATGTGCATTAAACCTGAGTCATTACTCACAACAGCACGACAGGTGGAAATCAGATCAACGGCTTGGTTTAAGTTAGTCTGTCCTGCAAGGTTAATACAGTAACGTTGCTGTTTTTCGGTCAGAGTGGAACGAATTTCTTCCCCAACTGCATTGTCTTTGGCTGAACCAAAAATACTGATCGAGTAGCCTTTTTCAATCAAAAGTTGGGCTAATTTTGCATAATGATAATGTGGCCAACGTTTTGCAGGACCAAATTCCGCCCCTGGGCAAAATCCGATGGTTTTTCTATTTTCTGCATAAGCAAATTGCTTTTCAAATTGTGTAAGTGATTGCTCAACTTGTTGTTTTTCAACGTTTAAATAAGGATAGTCAATATTGATTTTCTCAGCGTTTGGAATTTGCCCTTTTTCATAGGCAAGGGCAACATAGCGTTGCACCATCATCGGATAATCATTCTTGTTGTTGCGTAAATCATTTAATAATCCATAACGCATTTCGCCTTTCCAACCACGTCTTACAGGAATTTTTGCAAAAAATGGTACAAACGCTGATTTTAGTGAATTAGGTAACACTATCGCCATATCATATTGATTTTGCAAATCTTTTCCTAAATCATACCGCTTACGTAATTCAAATGCACCGTGTCCGAGTGGCATTGTAATGGCTTTGCGAATTTCAGGCATACGAGATAATAAAGGACGACACCAGTCGGGTGCCATTACGTCAATTTGACAATTTGGATAGTTTTTTTTGAGTTGTTGATAAAGGGAGTGGGACATCATCATATCGCCCACCCAAGAAGGTCCAATAATTAAAATATTCATCTTTTTCTCACAAAATAAAAGAGTGAGTAAAAACTCACTCTTTTGATTTTAAATTATCTTTTATAAATATATGTGCCATTTGATTGACGGATAAAGCGTCCACCTTTTACATCCATCATAATAACTCTTCGTTTATCATTTAATTGAACGATAACTTTATCCCCAACATTTAAATGTTGAAATATTTTGCTTCCATCTTTTACTCTTGCCATTTCATTCACATCAGCAATACTTAAATGATTATCTCGGAAAAGTTGCATTAATGAAACACCCCTTTTCATCGTTAAGGTTTTTGTGGTAGATGTTACTAATGCATCATTATTTTTAATTGTTACTTTAGGTTCTTGAGCCTCTACTATAGGATCTAAGTTTGATTGAGGAAAAGTCTCGGGTTCAGAAATAACCTCAATATCTACTACCGTTGGTACTTTTTCCTCTGATGGAAGATTTACCTGTAATACTTTAGGTTCTACTGTCTGACTTTTCTGTGCTTGTAATAACTGCTCTTCTTTCTGTCGCTTAGCCTCATTTTCATCAATAGGATGAAATTCAATAGGTAAATTATTACTTTGCTGGGTTTGTAACTCTTTCATTTTTTGAGGCTCATTTGGTTTTAATAACCAAAATACGACGCCTAATAACAGTATAATTAAAAAAACAATTGCCCAGCGAATATATTTTACAGATGAGTTTCTTTTTTTCATATGTAAATCTGATGCAGTAACTATTTTTTCAGAAGTAACATCACTGAAAGAAGGAGCTTGCTCAAATGTTTCTTCTGTTTGAGTACTTGGTTGTGTTTTAACCTGATTAATCAATTCTTTTTGCATTTTTTTATCCATATCTTTAATAGAAAAACGAGTGCCTGAAAATTTTATCCCTCGATAAGAAAGTGATGGTTTAGGATAAGTAAGTAATACTCTAGATCTTTTCTTTGCCACATCTCTCTCATCTTGATTAGCACAAGAATAATTAGCTAACATATTTAACCTCCATTGCTAAACTACAGGCAGATACCTATAGTTTAAAGGATTTTTATTTAATCATCACGCTTTTTTATCTTATAAGCACAGACTTTTCTATTTTTATAAAAAATAACGGCAACATAAATTATTATTTCTCGATCTAGATCGAGAAAATAGTTGCTTATCATTGAATCAAAAGAGAAGTTTCCATAATGTACAGCTTCTATTTAACAAGCTCTGTAAGGGAGAAATTTATGAAAACACTAAAAATCTGCGGATTTGGATTATTATTAGGTTTATTGACCACAACGGTTACTGCCAAAGAAAACTCAAATACAAATCACCAACCAACAAAGAATAATCAACAACTTGCTGTAAAAAAAGTAACCACTGTAAAAACTAATTTAAATGCAGTAAATATTAACACAGCTACTGCGGCTGAATTAAAAGATAAATTATCTGGCATTGGGATAAAAAAAGCACAAGCTATTGTTGAATATCGTCAAAAAAATGGTAAATTCTTGACTGTGGAGCAAATTACGGAGGTTTCTGGTATTGGTAAAGCGACATTAGAAAAAAATCGAGAAAGAATTTTCGTAAACTAATCTTGATTATTAAATATTAGAATTTAAATCAGCCCTAATATTAGGGCTGAGTATTGCTTACTTATATTATAATTTTGAGAAAAATTTATATGTTGGGATAACTAATGCACTAGCCAATACAGCCTTGATAACACCGCCCAAAATAAAAGGATACAAACCGTAAGCTAATACTTTATCTGCAGGTACAAAGAAAGAGAGTTGAGCCAGTCCAAACGCAAAAATAAGTACACTCGCAACAAAAACTACAACTAAACTTTTAGTAAATGAATTTAATACACCTTTATCACTAAAATAACCTAACAAATAAGCACTTGGTACAAATCCTATTAAATATCCACCAGAGGGACCTAATAATGATGCTAACCCCATACTACCATTAGCAAATACAGGTAATCCGATTATCCCCTCAAACAAATATAATAATACAGCTGAAGCACCTGCTTTTCTACCTAATCCTAAACCAACAACTGTAACTGCAAGCGTCTGTCCAGTAATAGGAACTGGGTACATTGGTACTGAAATCTGAGCAAATAATGCAATTAAATTTGCGCCAATAAAGGTTTTAATCCAAAACGCAGCCTTTTGATTAACTGCTAACCATTGTTTTGTTTGAGAAAGTTGTGAAATCATAATCTTCTTTCCTTAAATTAATTTAAAATATAGTGGAGATGAAATATACATTATTTTTAACGAAACGCAATAAAATTGCAAACTTTTCATTACATCTTACCGCTTATAATATTAAATTTTTGTGCAAAATCATTAACCCGCTGCCAATCGGTATATTCCACCTCTTTTGAGGTATCTGTTTCTCCACCTGTTAACCTCATAATAAATTGAATAATCAGTCGGTCATACCAAGAGTATTTAGGATAAAGTAAACTACCTGCAAAAACGGCAACCCAATTTGGTTTCCATTGAATACTTTCTAATAGCTTACGAGTATAAGCATTTGTTTCAGGCTGATTTTTATTCTCTTTCCTAGCGGTAAGATTTACACTAAAAAATGCAGATTTTTTTTGATTTAGTATCAAATGATGCTGTTGAATAAATTTTTTCAGCAAAGAATCAAAGCGACCATAACGAATGGACGCACCAATAATGATATTATCAAAACTGGCTAGCTCGTCCGATGTTATGGTATTTTCTCTTAATGAGCATAAACTCACTTCACCTTGAAGCACTTGTCCGATCTGTTTGGCAATTTTCTGTGTTTGACCATCTGTGGTCAAATATAAAATGATTGTTTTCACTATTCCACCTTGAAATCTTGTTTACGTAATCCTAATAGAACTAGACAACTAAAATAAATCGTTGCTGCCAATAACACTAACCAACTGAGCCAATGAATACGTTGCAATAATGTTAAACTATACCATTCTTGTAAATTTGGAGAAAAATAATTTACTACCCCTCCCATAACCAGTGCTGCAATCAATAATTTTAGGGTAAAAATGATAGTTTTCAATGATATTTTATATATGCCTCTTCGTGATAATCCTCGATATAGTAGGCTTGCATTTACTGCGGCTGATAATGCAGAAGCCATAGCTAATCCAACATAGCTAAATGGAATCGCAAGTAATCCAAAACAAATATTACTAACAGCTGCAATAATACCGATTTTTACGGGGGTTTTTGTATTTTGATTGGCATAAAAACCATTCGCTAAAATGCTGATCATCATATAGCTAATTAATCCAAAACACATTACTAACAAAGACTGTGAAGACGCAATCACATCAGAGAGTTGGAATTTACCTCGCATAAAAATCGTCATTAAAAGCGGCTTTGCTAATAATCCAATTCCAAACATTGCTGGAATACCTAACAATAGCACCATTCTAACGCCCCAATCCATTGTTTGACTAAATTCTGCTTTTCTTTGTATTTCATCAATATCTTTCTTTTTCGCAATTATAGATAAATTAGGAAGAACCACAGTAGAAATTGCAATACCAAATAATCCTAAAGGAAATTCAATTAAGCGATCTGAATAATAGAGCCAACTAATTGAACCTGTCACTAAAAAAGAGGCGATGACTTGATTTAATAATAAATTCACTTGTGTTACCGATACACCAAATAACGCAGGGATCATTAAGTTTCGGACTTTTGTCACACCTTTGTCTCGCCATGCCCATTTAGGCTTAACCAGTAACTTTTCTTTTTTAAGGAAAGGAATTTGGAATAAAAATTGTAATAACCCTCCTAAAAAAACACCAAACGCAAGTGCAATATCCGTTGAAGGGAAATAATCTACAGCAAATAGTGCAACGCCAATAATAGCCACATTCAATAAAACTGGGGAAAAAGCCATTACACCAAATTTACCAATTGTATTTAATACTGCACCAGATAAGGCAACAAAAGTGATAAACCACAAATAAGGAAAAGTAATTTTAAGTAATAATGAAGCTTGAGTAAATTTTTGAGCATCTGCACCATCATTTAACCAATCAATAAACCATCCTGTACCAAATAGCGCCGCAACAACAGGAGAGGCGATCATCGCAACAAGAGTAACTATGGTTACTAACCCACCTAATGTTCCTGATACTTTCGCAACAAACTCTCGTGTTTTATCTAACTCACCATCTGCATTATATTCTGCTAATACAGGTACAAAAGCTTTAGAAAAAGCCCCTTCTGCAAATAAGCGACGTAAAAAATTAGGTATTCGATTAGCAAATAAAAACACATCAGCAGATACACCAGTACCCAAAATATTTGCCACAACAATATCCCTAACCAAACCTAATATTCGAGAAAGCAGTGTCATACTACTCACAATTATTCCCGATTTTATTAATTTTTTACTCAAAATAATGGTTCTCTTCATTTGTTTTTAAAAATTGATCGGAATTTTAACAGTTTATTATGGGAAAAACATAAAAAAACTGTTAGAATTGCTCCCTATCTTTTCCACGAGAGTTTTTTTGTGTGAAATGGTTCTATTTTCAAGCCCGTGTCTCATTGAAAATGACAGATTTAGTAGTAGCATGAAGTCTATTTGTGCTTTTTATTTTACATAGATATTTTTTAGGAGTTTGACCTTGGCTAATATCAAGTCGGCAAAAAAACGTGCGGTACAATCTGAAAAACACCGCCAACACAATGCAAGTTTACGTTCAATGATGCGTACTTACATTAAGAAAGTTTACGCAGCAGTTGAAGCTGGTGATAAAGCAGCGTCTCAAGCAGCATTTTTAGAAATGCAAAAAATTGTGGATCGTATGGCGTCAAAACGCTTAATTCACAAAAATAAAGCAGCTAATCACAAAGCGAAACTAGCCGCTCAAATCAAAAAATTAGCATAATTGCAAATTTTTATAAGAAACCCACCGCTTGGTGGGTTTTTTATTTCTAAATCTAAAGAGGAAAAAACGATGAGTATATTAAAAGAGTTTAAACAGTTCGCAATTAAAGGTAATGTGGTTGATTTGGCTGTCGGTGTTGTTATTGGTAGTGCTTTTGGAAAGATTGTCGCTTCTTTTGTAAAAGACATTATTATGCCTCCACTCGGTGTTTTAATTGGAGGGGTAGATTTTAAAGATTTAGCGATAGTTTTAAAAGCTGCTACTGAAAAAACGGCGGCAGTTACAATGAATTATGGTATTTTTATTCAAACTATTTTTGATTTTTTAATTATTGCTGCAGCGATCTTTATGGTAGTTAAAGTAATCAATAAAATGAAAAAAGCAGAAATAGAAGAGGAAGAGAAAAAACCAAAAGCTCCAACTCAAGAAGAATTACTGACTGAAATTCGTGATTTATTGCAAAAATAATCTATTTTCTATTTTAATATTTTATTCTATACTGCAAGTATGTCTGAAATAATAAATCTTGAAGTACAAAGGCTTCTCGCTCAAACACAACCTTACTGGGATTTTCTACGTATTGAGCGACAAGCCAGCATACATACTGTTACCAATTATCAACGCCAACTTAAAGCAGTGGCAGAGTTGCTTGTGCAAGCACAAATCACTCAATGGCAAGATATCCAACCTAGTACAGTGCGTTGGATTTTAACACAAAGTCATAAAGCAAATTTGGGAGCAAAAAGCATTAATCTTCGTCTTTCAGCACTCCGTCAGTTTTTTAACTATTTAATACGCAGTGAAAAAATGACGGTCAATCCTGCACAAGGTATTAAAGCACCTAAACAAGGAAAACACCTTCCTAAAAATATAGATGCTGAACAACTTTCCCATTTACTGGATTTTACTCCTGAAAAAGCCACAGATTGGCGAGATCTTGCAATGATGGAACTAACCTATAGTTCTGGACTTCGCTTAGCAGAATTACAAGGCATTAATTTAGGCGACATTGATTTTAAGACTAAAGAAGTGCGAGTATTAGGAAAAGGAAGTAAAGAGCGAATTTTACCTATTGGTTCAAAAGCGATAGCAGTATTACAAAAATGGTTAGAGGTACGTCTTCAATTTAAACCTACAGAAGAGGCATTATTTTTAAATACTCGAGGTACTAGAATTTCACAACGTGCAATTCAACTTATTATGAAAAAATGGGGACAAAAGCAGGGGTTAGAAACACACTTACATCCTCATAAACTCCGCCACTCTTTTGCTACACAGATGTTAGAAGGAAGTGGTGATTTAAGAGCAGTACAAGAACTTTTAGGACATTCAAGCCTTTCCACAACTCAAGTCTATACACACTTAGATTTTCAACATCTTGCTAATGTTTATGATGCCGCTCACCCAAGAGCTAAGCGTAAGAAGTAGTGGTAATATGTTTTCTACACAAAATTGAGGTATAAAAGACATTTTGTCCTTTATACCTACCTAAATTTTATTTTTTATTTGATAAAAATGCTGAACGCAACAAAGCAATTCCCATTCCAATAAATAATCCCATAAAGGTTGATGCAAATAGAATAATTAATGATTTTTTCAAATTAAAACCAAATGAATTTGCGATATAAGGTTCTGCTACAGTACTATAAAGAGAACTACTCTTATTCATAGACAACTTTTTATATTCATTTAATAATATCATAAAGATTTTCTGTGATTCATTCACTTTTTTTACCGTATTTTCGAAAATAGTTGGTATCATAGCAATGGTTTTTTGTTGATTTTCAGTATCACTTATGCTACTTATGCTACTTATGCTACTTATGCTACCAGCAATCATATCGATTTCTTTTTCCAATGAAAATAATTTTTCTGAAGCTGCAATTCTTTTATTAATAATTTCTTTCTTAAGCTCTGATGATGATAATTGTGAGCCTAAATGTAATAAATCATTTAGCATACTTTTATCCATACTTGCTTCAATAGATGGATTTTTCAATGGTTGCTGTACCGTATTACTACTCTCTATATTTGTACTCAATTTACTTAAAATAAAATCATAAGCGGCTATTTTTTTATTTATTTCGGCTCTATCTAATTCTTTTACTCTAAGTTGTGAAAAAATTTGCATCTCTAGTAATTTATTATTCTTAACTAATTCTGGTGAAATGGAATAGGTATAAGATCGCATTACATTAATATCATTATCAATCACATCTTTTATTGTACGAGTAAGATCATTAAGGTTATGGTTATTTACAGAAATAGAATTACTTCCATCGAGCATTGATAGTTTTTCCAATGCAACCTCTACGCCTTTACTATAATTTAATAACTTATCATAATTATCAATAATCACCGCATTTTTATCATAAACAAATGCTTCTTGCGGATAAGAAATATTTGGGCTAACTAACCCCTTAGTTACCGCATTTTTAGACCATTCTGTTGTCACCGCTTTAAGTAATTTTTTTGCATCATTTTCAGAAAGTTTGATCTGAGATAAGTCCAAACTTAAAGTTACATACGTTTTCGCATTATTTTTAAGTAAATCTAAGGATGCTTTTGTTTCTTCTACTTGGTCTTTCGTGATTTTTTTATTCGATAAATTATTTAATAAGGTATTTTCTGCAATTTTTATTAAAGAATTTGTTGCTTCAATTGATATAGCCTTAGATACTCCTCGAATATCAGCATCTATATTCGTATCTTCTAGTGCTAGTTTTATGTTCTCTGGCACAATGATATCTTCTGGAGAAAATTTTACGCCATTAGGATAACGACTATCACTAGAAGAAATAAACTCAATTGCAATAGGGTAATTCACTGTTTTTGGTGTGTAAAATGCTAACTTTGAAAATTGAAAAGCTAACGCAAATAAAAAGAAAGCGAGTGTGAAAGCAATAATTAGCCCTCTTTGTTTAAAAAGGTTTTTAAACATAGCCAGTAAATCAATTTCATCATTGGCTATTACATTTGTATTTTCGCTGTTCATAATTTTTCCTTGATTATATTTAAATATTGACGACGCATTATAACAAATAGTTTTAATTTTGTTTATACATTTAGTGACTCTAACTGACGATGGCGAATTTTCACATTATGATTTTTACATTTAAACTCTTCAAATAATTTTTCTGCCACAAAAACAGAACGATGTTTACCGCCAGTACAACCAATTGCAATAGTAAGATAACTACGATTATTCTTTTTAAGATCAGGTAACCAAGTCAACAGATAATCGGTGGTTTGATGGATAAACTGATTTACAATTTGATGATCTGATAGAAAATTTTGAACGGGTTTTTCAAGACCAGTCATTGGGCGAAGATGAATATCCCAGTGTGGATTTGGAAGAAAACGCACATCGAAAACATAATCTGCATCTGTCGGAATACCATATTTAAAACCAAAAGATTCAAAAATAATATGCAATTCTTTTGTTTCATCACCTCTTAATAAATTTCTTAATTTATCCGCCAGTTGATGAGTGGAAAGATGCGTGGTATCTATTATGTCATTCGCATATTGATATAAAGGTTCAAGAATTTTATTTTCAAATTCAATTGCACCAGTTAAAGACAAATTTTGTGTAGAAAGGGGATGTAACCGACGAGAATCGCTATAACGTTGAACTAAAACCTGAGGATCACAATCTAAAAAAATGAAACGAGTATCTAAATACGTCGGCAATTCCGCAAAAATTTGATCAGGTTTAGCAATATGATTAGGGAAATTACGAATATCTAAACTAATGACAATGGCTGTTTCAGTTTTAGATAAAATATTGACTAAATTTGGAATTAAAGAAAGTGGCATATTATCAACACAATAGTACCCCATATCTTCTAATACTCGTAAAGCAACAGATTTTCCTGAACCGGATCTCCCGCTCACTATAATTAATTCCATCTTTTACTCCTCACTACTCATACTCTTTATTTGATCTTGGTTTTCTACATCCTGTAGAGCTGTACACATTTCTGAATCTGCTGTTTCAAGTATATTCCAGACATCTTCCTCTGATTCAGCCGTTCTAAGTGATTTTGCAAGTTGCTTATTATTTAATATAGTGACAATTTCCTGTAAATCTTTTTTATATTCATCATTTTCCTTATCAGGGAAAATCATTGCAAAAATAAGGTCAATTTCCTTATTTTCTATAGTTTCATAATCAATTGGATTTTCTAATTGTAAAAAAACAGCGATCGGCTCATCACTATTCCAATTTGGTAATTTGGTATGGGGAACTGCAATGCCATAATTAATGCACGTTGAACCTAATTTTTCACGCTTACATAGACAAGAAAAACAGTCTATTGCAGAAACATCATAATTTTCTGAAAAATGCTGTATTAAATAATCTGTTACTACAGAGCCTACTATTTCTAATGCTCTTTTTTTACTTGAAATATGAACGCCTACACGAATCAATTCAGGTTTAAGGTATTTTGTTAATTTCATTATTTATACTTATATGTATACGACTTAATAAATCAATTTATAATCTAAATTGATCACCCAAATATATTTGTTTCACATCTTTATTTTCTAAAATTTGTTGTGGAGAACCTGTTGCAATCACTTCTCCACTACCGACAATATAAGCTCTCTCACAAACATCTAAGGTTTCTCTTACATTATGATCTGTAATTAATACTCCAAGCCCTCGGTCTTTTAAGCTCACAATAATTTTTTTTATATCAATTACAGAAATTGGATCAACGCCAGCAAAAGGTTCATCTAATAAAATAAATTTAGGGCTTGCGGCTAATGCCCGAGCAATTTCAACTCGACGACGCTCTCCACCAGATAATGATTGACCTAAATTATGGCGAATATGTTCAATATTAAATTCGGTAATTAATTCATTCGCTCGCGCTTTACGTTGTTCATTATTTAAATCTTTACGAACTTGTAATACCGCCATTAAATTATCATAAACACTCAAACGACGAAAAATAGAGGCTTCTTGAGGAAGATAACCAATCCCTTTTGTTGCTCGATTATGCATTGGTAACAAACTGATTTCTTCATCATCAATTTTAATTTTTCCTCCATCGTGACGAACTAAACCAACAATCATATAAAATGTTGTGGTTTTTCCCGCACCATTTGGACCTAGTAACCCAACAATTTCACCCGAATTTACATTTAAACTCACATCTTTAACAACGTTACGGGCTTTATAACTTTTTGCTAAATTTTCAACATAGAGTGTTGACATTATTTTCCTTACTTAAATTATTTATCTTTTAACTGGAGAGGAATAAGTACTGTTTTAACTCGATTTCCTTTCCCTTGTCGAACAGCTTTTAATTGCTGTTTTTTTACATCATAGGTAATTTTCTCTGCTTTTACTGAGCTATCTAATTGCTTTAATTGTGCATTATCAATTAAAGTCAAAAACTCTGTACCTAAGTCATAATGGACTCTATTAGCTTGTCCATCAACTGGTTTTCCTGAATCCAATATTTGATGAAATCTAACAGGAGAACCACTCGCTTTAATCACTTCTTTTTTACCTTCTTGACGAAAAATCGTGACCTTATCAGCAGCAATTTTAATGGAACCTTGCGTAATTAATACATTGCCATTTAATGTAATGGTATTGGTTTCCATATCAAATTCTTGACTACTTGATTCAATATCAATAGGCTTATTTGAATCATTCTCCAAAGAGTAAGCTGATAAATTTACACCTAAAAATAATGTAAAAATAAAAGAACGTATTATAAATTTCATTTGTATCCTTAATTTCTTTCGTTAACTTTTGTTGGTTCAATATGTGTTTTAACATCCTTCTGGAATTTAGCTGATTGTTTTTTCAAATTACCTTGCAATCCTGTTCCTGTTGAATTGAAACCAATTCCTCTAGCACTTACTACACTGTCAGAAAAAATATCATGATTTTTTAAATTCACAAAAAGTATTTCTGCTTCAATTTGCTGTAATTTAGATAATGGATTAAGATTTTGTATCTTTACATTACCTCTTAACTGCAATATTTTATTTTTTGTAATTTCAGCCTCATCTGAGGTCAATTTCCATTCTTTTAATGCTTTTACGGTATCAAATAAGTTAAGTAACGGATTAACTAACTCCACTCTTCCCGTTGTTTCATAATGTTTAATTTCATCTGCTTGAGCAAAATATTGAGGTTTACCTTCCACATCGTAAACCTCTGTAGTAATTTTATCTCCTACATACTCAGGTTGTCCATCTCGCTTTATTAAGCGTTCTAGGTCTTGTCCTTCTTGTTGTAAGCTAAAATACCACCCTGCTAGCACACTAACGACAATAACAAGCACAATATTTAAACGTAAATTCATATTATTAAGCTATCCATATAAAAAATCGACTGTAATCATATCACAATTCCAACATTAACAATTTGGTAACAACCCTAAAATAAGAAAAATAGTCTTATTTTAGCTTCAGTTTTTGTCCCACAAAAATCTTATTATTTTTTATATGGTTTAACTTACTTAACTTCTCTGAAGTTGTACCATATTGTTTAGCCAAAGAATAGAGCGTTTCATTTTTTTTCACAATATGGATATTTTTTGATAAATGTTTTTTTTCCTTAACCACTAATATTTTTTGTTTACTGATTTTACTGTATTCTTTTTTGACCTTTTTAACTTCCTCTTTTTTTGGCTTTGTTATTAAACTTGCATAATTCCGTTTACTATAAATCACTAATCCATTATATATTGCTTTTGCAATTTTTTTCTGATAATTGATTTTTGATAAATTTTTCTCTTCATTTGCATTAGATAAAAAACCTGTTTCTACCAAAATAGAAGGAATATCAGGAGAGCGTAATACCGCCAAACTTGCATGTTGTGGAGTACGTCTAACTAAAGGTACAACTCGGTTTAATTCCTTTAATACACTTTTACCTAGATCATAGCCTGCTCGCTGTACGTGTGAAAATTGTAAGTCTAATACCGTTGTATCCAAATAACGTTCATTATTAGAAGATAAAACAGAACCAATCCCGCCAAGTAATTCAGATTGCTTTTCGTGATCTTCTAACCATTTCCCCATTTCATCATTAGCTCGACGGTTTGAAAGTACCCAAACGGAGGCTCCTTGTACATTATTGGAAACAGGAGACACATCAGCATGAATAGACACTAGAAGACTGGCTTTATGTTTACGAGCGACTTCAGAACGTTTATTTAGACCAATATAATAATCAGAACGACGAGTGAGAACACCTTTAAAATTAGGATCTTTATCTAATAACAATTTCAATTGCTTTGAAATCGCCAATGTAATGTCTTTTTCTTTTATTTTGAATACTTTTCCTACTGCTCCAGGATCTCTCCCTCCGTGGCCCGCATCAATAGCAATAACAATTTGCTTTTTTGCCTCTGCAATACTTGATACACTGAAAATAAAACCCATTAACCCAATGAAAAAATAATTTGTCCACTTATTCATTCTTTTATCCATATATCCCCATTAATGTCGGTAATACCTTCACCATTTCTGATTTTTTAGGTAATAATTTAATCATTCTTCCTTCACCGTTATAATCAATCTGAATTTCTAAATCAGCCTCTGCAATCATACCTTTACCTTTTTCTGCCCACTCTAACAAGCATAATGAATGAGTTTGAAAATAATCTCTTATTCCCATAAACTCTAATTCTTCAGGATCACTTAAACGATATAAATCAAAATGATAAATCGAATAAGGTGGTAAATGGTACTCTTCAACTAAAGTATAAGTGGGACTTTTTACATTCCCATTATACCCAAAAGCTTGCACAATACTTCTTGTTAGTGTCGTTTTTCCAGCTCCAAGTTCCCCATTTAAATAAACAACCAGTGAACTATCACTATTTTTTGCAAAAATTTGTTTAAATGTGACCGCTAATTTCTGACCAAATTTTAGCATTTCAGTTTCATTTTCAAATGAGAAAGTTAAATTTTGCATTTTTAATCACTTATAACTGTATAAAATGAGTACGATAAAATTTTAATTCTTCGATCGATTCACGAATATCATCTAAAGCTAAATGGGTATTTTTTTTCTCAAACTGCTTTAAAATATCAGGTTTCCAACGACTGGCTAATTCTTTCAAGGTGCTTACATCTAAATGACGATAGTGAAAATACTCTGCAAGATCTGGCATATAACGATATAAAAAACGTTTATCTTGTGCCACGCTATTGCCACAAATTGGGGATACCCCTTTTTGTACCCACTGTTTCAAAAATGAAATGGTTTGTAACTCCGCAGCTCGTTCCGTTAATTTACTTTGTTTTACACGTTCCACTAAACCATTTGCCGTATGGGTTTTGACACACCAATCGCTCATTTTACTTAATAATTCATCACTTTGATGAATGGCAAGAACAGGACCTTCCGCTAAAATATTGAGATCTTTATCCGTCACTATCGTTGCAATTTCAATAATACGTTCCTTTTGAGGATCAAGCCCCGTCATTTCAAGATCAATCCAAATTAAATTTTGCTGACTTAAATTATGATTATTCTGTGACATAAATTATTCTGAAACCTCTGATTTTAATCGTTTAATAAGCTCTTCATTTGCAGGAGGGAACTGCTCAGAATCTAATTCAGACTGTTCAATCCAAAACCCTTCTTGTCCTTCCCGTCCAAATGGTTCACCGACCCAATCTTCAACTAAATAAAAGAAAAACTCAATAATTTTAGTTGGATATTCAAAAGAAAAATGTTCATAAGGAAAAGCACTTAAAATATGAATGCCCACTTCCTCTTCAATTTCTCTTACCACTGCTTCTTCTGGTGTTTCACCTTGATCTACTTTTCCTCCAGGAAATTCTAAAGATTGGGCAAAATCTTGCCCTTCTAAACGTTGGGCTAAATAAATTTGCCCAAATTCATTACGAATAATCGCAGCGGCCACTTGAACGAGTGGTTTTAATGCAGTTTCAAGTTTGGGGTTAGGCTTATCACTCATCATATTTTCCTCAGTTATAAGACAAGCGGTATGATTTTTGTAAAAATTTGCAAATTTTGTTTAAAATCTTACCGCTTACTTTATTAAACAACACTACCGTGACAATGTTTATACTTCTTACCAGATCCACAAGGACATTGTGCATTACGTGAAATTTTTTGTTTTGAGAAATCCTGTTCTTCTTCATCGCTAGTATGATAACCAGCGGTTTCTTTTTCTGCAATAGCTCGACGCTGACGTTCCGCTTCTTCCACTTCTTCTTGGCTACGTACTTGAATACGACTTAAAATGCTGATGGTGTTAAATTTCAAAGTTTCTAACATCGTGGTGAACATTTCAAAAGATTCTTTTTTGTACTCTTGTTTTGGATCTTTTTGTGCGTAACCACGTAAGTGAATACTTTTACGCAGGTAATCCATTGCAGATAAATGCTCTTTCCAAAGCTCATCAAGATTTTGCAACATTACGCCTTGTTCAAAATGACGCATTGATTCTTCGCCAACAAGGTGTTCTTTTTGTTGGTAAATTTCTTTTGCTGTTGTAACAATACGTTCACGTAAGGTTTCTTCGTGTAATTGATTGTCTTCTTCAAGCCATTGTGCAATAGGTAAATCTAACGAGAAGTCTTGCGATAAACGTGTCTCTAACGCTGGAATATCCCACATTTCTTCAATAGATTGTGGTGGAATATATTGACTGATCACATTATTAAACACATCTTCACGGATATTTTCAATCATATCGGAAATATCATTCGCCTCTAACAACTCATTACGTTGTTCATAAATGATTTTACGCTGATCGTTTGCGACATCATCATATTGTAATAAATATTTACGTCCATCAAAGTTATGTGCTTCTACTTTTGCTTGTGCTGACGCAATTACTTTAGTAAGAAGTTTAGACTCCATCGCTTCACCTTCTTCACTGAACGCTTTACGCATCATATTTAGTTTTCCTTCATTTAGATAAATACGCATTAAGGCATCATCTAATGAAAGGTAAAAACGTGATGAACCAGGATCACCCTGACGACCTGAACGACCACGCAACTGGTTATCAATACGACGAGATTCGTGGCGTTCTGTACCAATAATATGCAAACCACCTGCCGCAATGACGATATCGTGTTGTTTTTGCCATTCAGCTTTGATTTCGTCAATTTGTTCTTGAGTTGGATTTTCAAGTTTCTCAATTTCAGCTTTCCAATTTCCCCCTAAAACAATATCGGTTCCTCGCCCTGCCATATTAGTTGCAATGGTCACAGAACCTGGATAACCCGCATTTTCAATAATATGAGCTTCTTGTTCGTGGAATTTCGCATTTAAGACCTTATGTTCAATGCCTGATTTTGTTAATGCGTTAGACAGTTCTTCTGATTTTTCAATAGACACAGTCCCCACTAGGACAGGTTGATTACGTGCGATACAATCTTTAATGTCTTCAATAACGGCTCCAAATTTTTCGGTTTCTGTTTTAAACATTAAATCAGTACGATCATCACGGATCATCGGTTGGTTTGTTGGAACAACAACGGTATTTAAACCATAAATATGTTGAAATTCAAAAGCTTCAGTATCTGCCGTTCCTGTCATTCCTGCTAATTTTTCATATAAACGGAAATAATTTTGGTAAGTAATCGACGCTACGGTTTGATTTTCTGCCTGAATTTCGACTTTCTCTTTGGCTTCGATTGCTTGATGTAAACCATCAGACCAACGACGTCCTGCCATTGTACGCCCTGTATGTTCATCAATAATCACTACTTCGCCATCTTTGATAATGTAATCAACATTCTTTTCAAACAATTTATGAGCACGCAATGCTGCATAAGTATGGTGTAATAAACCGATACGAGCAGGCGAATAAAGTGTTTCATTCTCGTGCATTAAGCCCATTTTGGTCAGTAATTCTTCTACTTTAACCTGACCACGTTCTGTTAAATGCGCCTGTTTATTTTTAAGATCTAAGGTGAAATCGCCTTCGCCAATATATTCTTCAGTATCTTCTTTTTCTTGGAAGATTAAGTGTGGCACGATTTGATCCACCGCTTGATAAATGTGTGTCGCATCGTCCGCTTGCCCTGAAATAATCAATGGAGTACGGGCTTCATCAATTAAGATAGAATCCACTTCATCCACTAATGCGTAATAGAGATTTTTCTGAAAACGATCTTCTTTTGCATTCGCTAAATTATCGCGTAGATAGTCAAAACCTAATTCGCTGTTTGTTGCGTAAGTAATATCCGCATCATAAGCCGCTTGCTTTTCCGCTGGCGATAAACCCGGAACATTAACTGCCACGCTCATTCCTAAAAATTCAAATAATGGACGGTTGGTTTCCGCATCACGACGTGCTAAATAGTCATTCACTGTGACCACGTGAACGCCTTTGCCTGTTAGTGCGTTTAAGTAACAAGGTAAGGTTGCGGTTAAGGTTTTTCCTTCCCCTGTACGCATTTCTGCGATATTGCGTTCCGTTAACACCATTCCACCGATAAGCTGCACATCAAAAGGACGTAACCCCAGCGTACGCTTACTTGCTTCACGAACAGTTGCAAAGGCTTCGTGTAATAGACTATCTAAAGTTGCACCGTCAGTAAGACGTTGCTTAAATTCAGCCGTTTTTGCTTGAAGTTGCTCATCCGTTAATTGTTCAAATTCTGCTTCCAATTTATTGATTTGGTACACTCGTTTTCTTAAACGGCGTAAAATACGATCATTACTACTTCCAAAAATGGCAGTGGCTAATTTTGTAATCATTATGTTTTCCTCTAAAATAAAAAATAGCGTTTTATATAACGCAAAATAAAAATAGCTTGTTGTTTTTTAGAGGAATATTGGACCCGCACGAATAGGATTTGCTTCAATCTCAATAAATTGATATTTTTTTGCAAAAAATGCAATTAAAGTGACCGCTTGTAAACGTTGAATAAATTTATTTCTTAATTGACTAAAATGTTGTAAATTTTTAGTTGAAACTGACCGCTTATTTGAGGCAAATTGATAAAATGGTATAACTTGTTGGATACTAATGGACTTAGTTTGATTATCACTCGAAACTGTTTGAATAGAGGGCAATACACAAATCGCCACAATTCCCAAAAGTAAATGTGATAAGCGAGTAGATTTATAAATATGTTTAAAAAGTCCCATTATGAATTTAGTTATAACTATGTCTCTTTTATGATAAAGTACTATTATACGGTAATTTACTTCAATATGGAAAAATATTAGGACAAAGTTGGAAAATTCAAGCAGAGGATATAATATTAGATGAAAAATTCAACAACTAAAAATATTAGTGAATTATTAAAACAAACAAAACTTAGCTATATTGTTGAGCGAGCAAATCTATTAAATAATCTAAATTATAAAATTCAACAACGTTTACCCCAAAGTTACAGAGAGTTTTATCGCATTGCAAATTTAGAGGATAATCAACTTGTATTTGAAGTTCAAAGTGCTACTATAAAAAGCGGATTGCAATTGCAACAAAAAGAATTATTGAACTTAATAAAAATTGACTTTCCTAATGTAACGGATTTATCATTTCGCATAAACCCAAATTTAAAAAATTCTTAATTTTATAAACAAGAGGATAAATTATGATGAGAAAACTGACAATTCTTGGTAGTGTTGTATTACTTAGTGCTTGTTCAATGACCAATAATGTAACAGGAACTTATTCTGGTATTTTACCTTGTGCTGACTGTGACAAAATTGATGCAAAATTAGTATTGAATAAAGATTATTCTTACGTGTACGAAACAACCTACTTTAAAAATAAAAAAACTCATGATTATATTGAGCAAGGTAAATTTTCTTGGGATAAAGAAAAAAGTGATATCATTGTATTAGATGATAATGCTGGCAATCTTAGATTTAAAGCAAATACCAATTATGTAGAAATGTGTGATAAAGACGGAAATGTTGCAACAACAAGTAATTTAAACTACAAATTACTACGTGTAGCCACAAAGCAAAAAATAAAATAAGCATTTAAATAGAATGGCGGTGAGAGAGGGATTCGAACCCTCGATGCACTTTCGCACATACACGCTTTCCAGGCGTGCTCCTTCAACCACTCGGACATCTCACCAGTCTGAGTGGCAAAATTCTATAGAGTTTCAGTGACTTTAGCAAGTTTTTTATTACAATGAATAGAAATTTATGACACGTTTAACAGCTCGTAAAGGTTATCACCATCAATTTTCTTGGACTTTTCTTCACCCTAAATATTGGGGAGTGTGGATGGGTGTGTTTGGATTAATCCTTCTCGCCTTTATTCCTTTTCGTTTAAGAGATAAATTTGCGTCTTTCGTTGGGAAAGTAGCGTGTAAAAAAGCACAAAAACAACGACATAAAGCAGAAATCAATTTACGTTATTGCTTTCCAGATTGGTCATTAGAAAAACAAAGAGTAGTCATTGAAAATATGTTTATCTGTGTGGCTCAAACAATGCTTGCCACAGGTGAAATGGCAATTCGCTCACCTAAATATTTACAATCTCGGATACAATTCAATGGTATAGAACATATCGAAGCGGTACGATCTCAAGGAAAAAATGTAATTTTACTTGTACCTCATACTTGGTCAATTGATGTTTCTGGTACGGTTCTTACCACGATGAAAATGCCAATGACCTCAATGTATAACCCACATCGTAATCCATTGGTAGATTGGTTATGGAATATAACTAGAGAGCGTTTTGGGGGTAAAATGCATACCCGCCAAAATGGTATAAAACCCTTTTTAAATGATATCAAACAAGGCAAGCTCGGTTATTTTTTACCTGATGAAGATTTTGGTGAAAAAGGCAGTGTTTATGTTGATTTCTTCGCCACAGAAAAAGCCACCCTACCCGGCTTAACAAAAATGGCAAAGCTGACTAATGCGGAAGTTATTCCTTTGTTTCCTATTTATAACGCCAAACAAGGCTGCTACCAAGTTGAAATATTATCCCCAATGACATTCTCAGGAGAACCAGAACAAGCCGCTCGTGAAATGAATAAGGTGATTGAATATTTTGTGACTAAAAATCCTGAGCAATATGTATGGATCTTAAAATTACTTAAGACTCGCCGTGATGGAAAAGATATTTATTGTTAAAAATAACTCTGTACACGACAATTTTTTAAATTATCCGTTTTCAATATTTTTCATAGATATTTTCTAAAGGGAATAAAATGATGAAAAAACTTACATTATCTATGATAGCAGTTTTAGGGCTACTCCATAATGCTAACGCCAATATAAATGGCTTGTTAGGATTTTGCCTTAAAGATACAGCACAACAACTGAAATGCGGTCTTATGGATAACAAAGCCAACCTTGTTGTAGCACCAGAACTTGATTACATTGCTCCCTTTCCTAGCAAGAAAATGCCTCTTATCCCACACAGATATGCCTATAAAGAATACTTTGATGATAATGGTTTTACAACAGCTCATAAGAATGGAAAATCAGGCATAATTAATACCAAAGGACAATGGGTAATAAATCCACAATTTGAGATAATCGGTGAGTTTGCTAAGAATGGACTTGCATTTGCAACCAAAAATGATCTTTATGGCTATATAAATACAAAGGGAGAATGGGTTATTCCTCCTCGTTTTAAACGAGTATCCGATTTTTCTGCTAATGGTCTAGCAAGAATGGAAGAAAAGGGTAAATATGGTTTTATTGATAAACGAGGTAAATGGGTAATCCCACCACAGTTTTGGTTTGCTGAAGATTTTGGTGATTATGATGTGACCCCTGCAAAAGAGCGAGAAAATGGATTATATGGACTTATTGATCGTCGTGGGCAATGGGTTGTACAACCACAATATCGATATATAGGGGCTTTTAATGAAGAAAGCTTAGCTGAAGTTTATACCAAAGATGGAAAGTTTGCTTATATTAATAAAAAAGGAAAAATTGTTACAGCGTTATTTGATTCTCAAACCATATTTTATGAAGGTTTAGCAGAAAGGAAAAAAGATAAATGGGGTATGCTTAACACCAAAGGTGAATGGGTAATACCACCTGAGTTTGATTATATTCATAATAGTTATAATGGCTATGTAATTGTTGAAAAAAATGATAAATATGGTGCGTTTGATCGCAAAGGAAAATTAGTTATTCCACTAACATTGGAGTGGATTCAGAGCTTTAGTAATAATGGTTTAGCAGAAGCAAAAAAGAATACTAAATACGGCTATATTAATACTAAAGGCGAATGGGTAATTAAGCCACAATTTGATGAAACACATTTTTTTGATAGCAATGGTCTTGCCAAAGTTGTATATGATGGGAAATATGGCTATATCAACGAAAAAGGTGAATTTATCGTGCCTGCAAAGTTTGGCTATTTATCTAATTTCAAGAAAAATGGTTTAGCCCGAGCAATGCCTTACGTATCAACAATAACATTTTTACTGGATCCAAAAGGAAGCACTAAACATGGCTTTATAAATAAAAAAGGACAATGGATAATAAAGCCAAAATTTAATGAAGCCAGTGAGTTTTATCCCAATGGATTAGCGGTTGTAAGAGAAAATGGGCAATATGGATATATTAATGAAAAAGGGGATTATGTTGCTAAGATTATGACGACTAAGTGTGGTGCAGAGCAACTAGTGACATCTAGTGGTAAACCGATTTATCCTAAAATGTCCGTAGAAGAATTATGTAAATAGCGCTCAACTTATGGAGTAAATTTTATTACAAAATCACAGCTTATTCACATAACAATCAAGTTCTGGCAATAACTGCACAATTAAAGATAATTGTTGCACTAGTAACCTTGCTTTATCTTTTTCGTGGTCTAAATAATCTTGCTCTAAATATTGTAACTGTGTGATTAAATCATTGAGCTGTGTGCTACGCTGTTTTGTTTCTGAATAGGTGGAATCCAATAATCGTGAAATAAATTTTCCTTGTTGAAAGAAAACAGTTGAATATTCAAATTGGTGATTGATTGTATCGCTCTCTTTACGGTACACCCCTAATGCAGAAATATAGCTTAATAACGTGTAATTTAATTCTAATAATTGTGGTGCAACCGCTAAGCTATTTTTATATTTCTTTGGTTCTTCCTGCATTGCAGAAACGGTAGTACTCAATTTTGCAACATTATGATAAGCCATTCGGCGAGCTAAACGATACCCAAAATGGTCTCGATAACCAAATTGTAATTGTGCCATTATATGACGTAAATATAAGGAGCTACTTTTTAGTGTTTCTTCCAAATTTTGACGTAAATTAAGATATCGCCAATCCGCCCAAAGGAAAGAAACCGCAAACCACGCAATGCCTGCTCCAATAAAGGTATCTAAAATTCGAGGTAATATCGCCATTTCTTTACCCAAACCAATGACATCAAAACTCACTAATACTTGAATGGTAATAAAAAAACTGGCATAGCTGTATTTTCTTTCCATAAAAAAGAAAAATAAGCTACTTGTGGCAACAATAATCCCCAACTGAGCTTCTAGCGTTGGAGATAAATATCTTAATGATAGCCCAACAAATACCCCTAAAAGTGTGCCTAAAATACGCTGAACCAGTCGTTTTTTGGTTGCTGAATAATTTGGTTTACATACTAAGATAGCAGTTAACAAAATCCAATAACCCAATTCCAGATGAAATATCTGTACAATCGAACAGCATACAAATACCACAATGGAAAGGCGAATAGCGTGACGAAAGAGTTCAGATCCTAAATAACACTGTTTTTTTATTGTATAAAAAATATTGCCTATGCCTGAAATATTTTCAGATAACAAGCGGTAGGTTTGTTGATTATTTTTACCAAAATCATTACAAATATTTTCTTCATATAAAGCTTCAAATAACAAGGTAATATTCTTTAAATTTTCAATCATTGACGATAATTGATAAAAAGATGCCTTTGTTTCCTTTTGATGATACTGCAATGAGTTTTGTAATCCCTTTAATACTCTTTGCATTTTAAAATTGGGTTTATAATCCAAATTATGGCGTAACGCTTTTGCAATATATTGGCACTCTATTGCTTGTAATTCTAATAAACGGCGTAATCGAAAAACCAAATCAGTGTGCTGAAACTCTTCCAATAAATCTTGATATTGAGAATGGCTTGAACTGGTTCTTTCCCAAATTTCTTGCCCTGTTAAATAGTAACGTAACATTTTTTGCGTATGAAAATGACGATGTTGTTGATCTAAACGACTAAACAACACTTCTCTTACTTCATCAAATGAACGCATTACTGCAGTATTGGCTCGTGCTAACGCTAATTTTTTATCAGACAGGCGATTAATATCATCAAAATCAAAAAATGTTGATTTTTGCTGTAAATAGTTTCCTAAACTATCAAAATAAGAGGCTAAACTCTCCTGTGTTGCTCGATTAGGTAAACACAAATAAATCAATAATGAGATAAAGCTATAAATCAAGGTACCTAATAAAATTAACGTTGTGTTGATATACCACACCACATTAGGGGTATAAACCAGTGCAGTATAAACAGCAACCAGCAAAGTACAAAATGCAATCTTGCTATAACGCCCGCCTACTGCACCAAGCATTACTACAATAAAAGTAATGATGGTTAGTAAAGGAACAAAAATCCATCCTTTTGTCAAAAAGAATTGTGAGATAAGAGAGACGGTACCAAATGCTATCAGCATTAAAATAAGATCTTTGAAACGCCCTGTTAAACGGTTACTTTGCTCTGATAATGCTGTCGCAATAATGCCTAAAACTAATGGCATTGCAAGATGAGAAATCTCTAATTGCCAAATAACAATAGCGGCAATATTGGTTGAAATAAATACCGCCAATACATTAAGCATATTGATATTCAACCATTGTAATCGCAAACTATTGAATACGTTTTTCATCAATTAACCTAAGTGTTCAATCATCTTTAATACAATTGCAGAGGATTTTTGTGCAGCAAGGGGTAAAAATTCATCAAAAGATAAATGGGACTCTTTATCCGCCACATCTGAAATCGCTCGAACAACGACAAAAGGCACACCAAAAGCGTGACAAACTTGAGCAATAGCCGCTGCTTCCATTTCAACCGCCACCACTTGCGGAAAATTTTTGCAAATTTTTGTGATCATCTCACCGCTATTCACAAATAAATCGCCACTACAAATCAACCCTGAAACAGCATTTTCACCTAGTTGTTGTGTCAAAGAAAAAGCTAATTCAGCGAGTTCTTTATCTGCCACAAATCCAGCTGGATTGGCAGGAAGTTGCCCTATTTCATAGCCAAAAGCCGTCACATCAACATCGTGATAGCGAGCTTCTGTTGAGATAACAATATCTCCCACATTTAAGTTTTTATCCAATCCACCCGCTGAACCTGTATTGATCACATAATCAGGTTTAGTTAATTGCAAAAAGAGAGCGGTGCCCATTGCAGCCGCCGTTTTTCCAATACCTGATTGTAGTAATGCTACCTCTTTATTATTAATTTTTCCTTCAAAAATTTTACAGCCTGCAATTTCAGTTATTTTTAAATCTTGTAGGGTATTTTTCAAAATCTCTACTTCTTGTGCCATTGCACCAATAATGCCTAGTTTCATTGTTTGTCCTTTGTATTTTTATTGATTGTATTCTATCCTTAAAACTAAAAACCTTAAAGAATTTATTATCTTGAAATTATAAAACAAGCGGTTACATTTGTTTAATTTTTTGCAAATTGCAGTAAAAGTTTGATCTCCATAGCAAATAACTAAAATAGATTTTTACATTTAAGATAAATTTATATAGTATTTTTTAATTACATTTATTCTTACCGCTTATGGACAATAGGAGTGTTCCAATGAAAAAAACATCATTACTTAATGCCCCTCTTTCACAACTGATTGCAAAAATAGGGCATACTGATGGAATAACACTTTGTGATGCAGGATTACCCATTCCTGAAAAAGTAAATCGCATTGATCTTGCTATAACCAAAGGCATTCCAAGTTTTTTAGATCTCTTTAATGCAACCATTACAGAACTATTTGTTGAACGGGTTTTACTCGCAGAAGAAATACAAAAGATAAACCCAAGCATACATTCAATGATTTTAGAGAAACTCTCAGAATTAGAAAAACAGCAGGGTAACCAAATTCAAATTGACTATGTTTCTCACGAACAATTCAAACAAAAAGCGAATGAAAGTAAGGGGATTGTGCGTTCAGGTGAATGTTCACCTTATGCCAATATAATTTTATATTCTGGTGTTCCATTTTAAGAAAATATGAAGGAAGTAATTATGTCAAAACCTCATTTAGTTGTTTTAGGCAGTATTAATGTCGATCACGTTATTTATGCAGAACGCTTTCCTCAAGCAGGGGAAACCTTGTTTGGTAAAAAATATCAACTGGCTTATGGAGGAAAAGGTGCTAATCAAGCAGTTGCAGCCGCTCGTTTAGGTGCCAATGTTGATTTTATCGGTTGTATTGGGAATGATGCAATTGGTCACGAAATGAAAACGGCTTTTGAAAAAGATAACATCAATACTCAACATATTTTTGAGATCTCACAAGAAACCACTGGTGTTGCAATGATCCAAGTCACCGACAGTGGTGAAAATAGTATTGTGATCTCAGCAGGAGCAAATGCTCACCTCACGACTGAAAAATTAGCTAGCTGTAAAGACACACTTTCGCAAGCTGAAATGTTATTAATGCAACTTGAAACTCCTTTAGAAACGATTATTAACGCCACTCAAATAGCCTATCAAAATGGTGTTAAAGTGGTATTAAACCCAGCTCCAGCAAGAACATTACCTGATGAATTATTACAACATCTCTTTATGATTACCCCAAATGAAACTGAAGCGGAATTATTAACAGGCATTAAGGTAACCGATGAACAATCGTCTCAACAAGCCGCTCAAGTATTTCATCAAAAAGGCATTAAATATGTGCTGATAACCTTAGGTTCTAAGGGCGTTTATTGTAGTCATCAAAATCAAGGTGAAATTATCAAAGGGTTTAAAGTGAATGCAATTGATACCACCGCCGCTGGGGATACCTTTAACGGTGCATTATTAACTGCATTACTCGAACAAGAATCAATGACAGAAGCGATCACTTTTGCTCACGCAGCCGCTGCCCTTTCAGTGACTAAGAAAGGAGCACAATCTTCCATTCCTAGTCGAGAAGATGTGATGAAATTTTTACAATCTCAATGATTGTAAAATAAGATAATAGGGCAAACACTTAACTGAAAGTGTCGATTATTTGGTGCATAACCGAAAAATATTGTATATTTATCTGCAACAGCGTTAAAACTTACTTGTTATGTGTCATTCGGAGCAACTAACTTAAAAGAAAGGAAAAAATGAAAGAAAAATATAAAGATTTTTGGATGGATTGTGAATGGGCAGAGAAAGAATATGTTTCTAAACCCGTTACAGAAGAATTAGTTGTTGAGATTGAGAAGGAATTAGGTTATAAACTTCCGTTATCTTATATTGAATTAATGAAAATTCAAAATGGAGGAATCCCAAATAGAGCTTGCTATCCAACAACAGAAGCAACAAGTTGGGCAGAAGACCATATAGCGATAACAGGTATGTTTGGAATAGGTAAAGAAAAAAATTCATCACTTTGTGGGGAATATGGGAGTGAATTTTGGAGTAAAGAATGGGGGTATCCTAAAATAGGTGTTTATATATGTGATTGCCCTTCGGCAGGTCACGATATGATTGCATTAGACTATACAGAATGTGGTAGTCAAGGAGAACCCAAAGTTGTTCATATTGATCAAGAACACAATTATAAAGTTACATTTTTAGCAGAAAGTTTTGAAGAATTTATACAGAATCTTAAAAGTGATGAAGAATTTGAGAACAATGATAGTGACGAAAATAGTGGTTCAATATCTGAATCGTTTAGTGATGATTTTTAATAAAAAATGAACACATAAGTTCTTATGCTATTGCGGATTAGGTTCTTAAACGAAAGTTTAGGTTATTTAATAAAGTTTGGTGCATAACCAAAAAAATCGTATATTTATCCACAACAGCGTAAACACCTTGTCATTAAGAAATTTCATAAAGAAGAATTAAAATAAATGAATACACCGTTTGATAAAATTTTAAAAGTAATAGAATTGTATGAACAAGAACCTTTTAAAGTTAAATTCAGAATACAGACTAAACCAAATGTTGAAGAATATAAACATTATGTAAAAGGTAGTCATTGGAACGAGTGGATAAGTAATCCAACTAGCGAATATATAGATTTTGGTTTAGAACCAACGCCATACAAAGCGATAAAGCAAATACAAATAAATCCTATTGAAGAAAAAGAAATAGGAAAATTAATGCCAAGTAAATTAATCAATCACACAAAATCAGTTTGCAAATTTCTAACGGAATTAAAAATTAATTATGAAATTGAAGATGTTTTAATATGTATAAAATAAAAACGAACACATAAAGAGAAATATAAACACAATAGTGTTTATTCTTTATATTTGGAGTATAAATGCTATTGTGTTTGTACAATCGTTACCTACTATTAAAGCGAACGAAATTTAAAAACTAAATAAGGAAAAATATTATGTATATTACAGCAACATTAAATGCAAAATTGCAACCAATGCACCGACACGAATTAGAAGACATCATAAATGAAATTTTTGAACAACAAAATATTAAAGCAGAAATTACAGGCGGCGGAACAGGGCAAGAAACAAATGGTGAAATTGCTTATTGTGATATGGAAATTAAGCTAAATGAAAAAGAGTTTAATGAAGAAATTATTGATATAATTGAATTTGTCCTTGCACCCAAAGGTTCAAAAATAACAATCTATCCTGAAAATGAAACAGATGAACCCAAAGTAATTCCATTTGGAAAACACGAAGGATTAGGGTTGTATTTAAGTAATGATTTAGATGATAAAATATATGAAGAATGCGATGTGAATGTAGTTTATAAGGAAATTGATAAACTTTTAGAAGAGAAAGAAGCTGGTCGTATTGAAAGTTATTGGGAAGGAGAAGAAACCTCTTTCTATCTTTATGGTAAAAGTTTTGATGAAATGCACAAAATTATTCTTCCATTTTTAAAAAAATATCCATTATGTAAAAAATGCCGAATAGTGAAAATTGCATAATTTGTGAAATAAAGAAAACTGAAAACAGCAGATAACACAGTTTTATATCCAATCAAAGAAAATCATTGCAAAAAAGTCATAGAAGAAATAAAATAGCAAAACCTGTAATTTCTGCAAGTTTTGCTATTTTATTTTATATCTTTGTCTTATGAAAAATTATACTAATAGAAAAGAATACATAGATAAATTACTGTCTTATAAGGATAAAGACCTCATAAAGGTAGTGAGTGGATTGCGTAGATCTGGGAAATCAACACTTTTGGAATTGTATCGTGAACAATTGCTTAAGTGTGGTACTGGAAAACGACAAATTCAGTTTTATAATTTTGAACTGCCCGAGAATTTTGTAGGAAAGAATTGGGACGATATTTATTTTGATATAAAAAAGAAGTTACAAGCAGATAAACAGAATTATATTTTTCTAGATGAAGTACAAAATATTCCGTCATTTGAAAAATTAGTCGATGGGCTTTTTGCTACTAAAAATGTAGATGTTTATATCACAGGTTCAAATGCTTTTTTATTATCAAGCGAATTGGCAACGTTGTTAAGTGGTCGATATATTGAAATCTCAATTTTACCCTTTTCTTTCAATGAATATCTAATCGCAAGAAATATTGACACAAATAACAAATATTTGAATTACGAAGCGTTGTTTTTCGATTATGTAAATGAAACATCTTTACCCAAAGGTGTAGAGTTACGAGAGTTGGGATTTGATAAAATTTACGAATATTTGGAAGCAATTTATACAACTATTGTAGAAAAAGATATTACACAACGACATCAGATAAATGACAAACGAGCATTTGCAAATATCGTTAAATTTATGGCTACAAATGTTGGCAATGCTGTTTCGCCAAACAATATTTCAAATATGTTAAAACAAGATGGGCAAAGCATACATCGAGATACGGTTGAAAAATATTTGAGATATTTGACAGGAAGTTTTGTGTTTTATAAAGTCAACCGTTTTGACTTAAAGGGAAGAAAACAATTAGCAACACAAGAAAAATATTACTTGGTAGATATGGGCTTTATCAATATTTTACAAGGTAAAGAACGTACGACTGACAGAGGACATATTTTGGAAAATGTTGTTTACTTGGAATTACTTCGTAGAGGTAATAAAATATGGACAGGCACAAGTCGAAATAGTGAAGTGGATTTTGTTTGTAAGACCAAAACAGGCGATATAGAATATTATCAAGTTGCTTGGCAGATGAACAGTGAAAATACCATAGAACGAGAGTTTGGAGCATTGGAAAAAATAAAAGACAATTATCCGAAATATTTGCTTACAACAGATGGATTTACCCAAAATAGAAACGGAGTAAGGCATTTGAATGTATTTGATTGGTTGTTGGGGAAATAATAACTGGCTATGATACGCTATTACGATTGCATATATTGATTTTTGCAATATGAAATACAAGTTCTAAATCAAATTAAAAGGTAATAAAATTATGCGTGTAAACTTTAAAATTTCAGCTATTGAAAACAACTTTAATCATTTATTCGATTTAAGTAAAGAAGAATTAGCTTCACAAGGAGCTATAAAAATGATTGTAGACAATAAACCAGGTTACCCTTGTCGAGTAAGTCTTGAAGATGCGGAAATAGGAGAAGAAGTAATTTTACTACCGTTCCAGCATCATAAAACAGCATCCCCCTATCAAGCAAGCGAACCAATATTTGTGAGAAAAAATGTAAAAAGAGCAGATATTGGCATCAACAAAATACCGAAAATGCTATTACATAGACTTTTATCTCTAAGAATTTATGATAATCAAGGTATGATGATTAACGCAAGGACAATCGAAGGCATTAAGCTTGAAAATGAGATAGAAAATATTTTCAAAGACAATTCTGCTAAATACATTCAAATTCACAACTCAAGTCCAGGCTGTTATAACTGTCAAGTTAATAGAATAAAATAATAACGTGGCGTAATACGACAATATTTTCCATTATGGAGAATGTGTCGGGTTACGCTAAGGCTAACCCGACCTACAAAATCTTTTCAGAAAATAAAGTCAAAAAAGCGTGTAAATTCTTATAAAGAGGTTGCCTTTATCGGTGTTTTGGTTGATTATTTAAACCACAATCCACAAGATGAAAAAATCAGGAAAAAGGTCAATAAAACTATAAAATTAACTTATGAAAGTTTGTGCAATAGCACATTAAAGGTTGATAATCGTGGTTATACATTTAGAAAATTTTCACGAAAAGGTGTTTTTAGTATTGAGTTTTTGACCGAAGCTAACCAAAAACGACTGCTCTATATCGTTGGTAAGGAATTATCAAATTAGCGAGCCTTTCGGCAATATATTACAAGATTTATGTCGGTTTACACCGTTGGCACGGAAAACAGCTTAAAGCCTGATAGCAGTGGCTATCATCATCACAATAATTATGAGCTATATATGTACGCTTATAAAAATTTGATTGATATTTTAATGCTGTTAGAAAATACCGATTTTCAAGTGGATAAGTCTGCTTATTTGGTGTTTCGTGATGCGATTATGCACCATTAATTTGCAAAAAAGTAAACTAATCATACCGCTTACGTTATAATAAAGTAAGTGATAGGAGAATTTATGCAACAATTTTTATTATTTATTAAAGTTTTTAAATTACGTTTTATTGAAAATAAGTTAACAATGGCTGCAGGGCATTTAACCTATAATACAATGCTTGCCATTGTGCCATTAATTATGGTGATGTTCTCTATTTTTGCGGCATTTCCTATTTTTAATGAAGTGACGGGTGAATTAAAAGCCTTTATTTACAATAACTTTGCTCCAAGCATAGGAGATGTAGTACAAACCCATCTTGATAATTTTGTCAATAATTCTCGTAAAATGAGTGCTGTAGGTACAATGGTATTAATTGCGATTGCACTGCTACTGATTTCAAATATTGATAATACCTTGAATGCAATGTGGCACAAAACTCAAAAACGTCGTTGGCTGATTTCTTTTGCTATTTACTGGATGATTTTGACACTAGGACCATTACTTGTTGGTGTAAGTATTTCGGTAAGTACTTACATACTTTCTTTAGAAATTTTAAATCCAGAAGGAATGCTCGCGGTAAGTACCCCATTCCTTTCTCTGGTTCCATTTTTTATAACTTGGTTGTTGTTTACTTTAGTTTATACCATTGTGCCTAATACTACCGTGTTGTTTAGGCACGCTGCTATCGGAGCATTATTGGCTGCCATTTTTTTCACTCTTGGTAAACAAGTCTTTATTTGGTACATCACCACCTTTCCATCCTATCAAGCTATTTATGGTGCTTTAGCCGTATTGCCCATAATGATAGTATGGATTCATTTAAGTTGGTTGGTTGTGTTAATTGGTGCTCAAGTTTCAGCAGTATTTAAGGATATAATGCTGATTAACGTGGGTGTTTTAGAGATTGAAAATAATGAGGAATTAAAATGATTGCATTAATTCAACGAGTAAAATGGGCAAAAGTCGAAATAAACGAGCAAACCGTAGGTCAAATTGAAAGTGGTTTATTAGTTTTATTAGGTGTCGAAAAAGAGGATGACCAAACGAAAGCAGATCGATTGTTGGATAAAGTATTAGGTTATCGTATCTTTGAAGATGAACAGGGAAAAATGAATTTAAACGTACAACAAGCAAATGGGCATTTACTTATCGTTTCACAATTTACGCTTGCGGCAGATACTCAAAAAGGATTACGACCAAGTTTTTCTAAAGGTGCAAATCCCGTTGATGCAGAAGCGTTGTATGACTACTTCTCACAACAAGCAAAAAGCAAAATAAACACTCAGACAGGAAAGTTTGGCGGGGATATGCAAGTCAGCCTCCAAAACGATGGACCTGTCACTTTCTGGTTACAAGTTTAGGTTTAGAAGCGGTAGGATTATTTTCATTTTTTGCAAATTTTGAATAACATCGTACCGCTTAAGCATTGCCATACGTAGTACGATTATCAAGCCAGCGATCAATGAGCTGTTGAGCAATAGCAGGATCTTGTAAAATAAGTTGTTTTGCATAATGTTGCACTAACGGAATCATTTTACGATCTCGCATTAAATTAGCAATTTTAAATTCTGCCATTCCTGTTTGTTTCGTACCCAATACTTCACCCGGCCCTCTGATTTCAAGATCTTTTTCAGCAATAAGAAAACCGTCTTGGCTATCTCTTAATACTTGCAAACGTTTTTTAGAAATTTTACCTAGTGGCGGTTTGTACATTAGCACACAGTGAGAAGCGGTTGCCCCACGACCGACACGCCCACGCAACTGATGAAGTTGCGCTAAACCTAAACGCTCTGAGTTTTCAATAATCATTAAACTGGCATTTGGCACATCAACCCCTACTTCAATTACCGTTGTCGCCACCAATAAATCTAAATTTGCTTGCTTAAACTCCATCATAATGGCTTGTTTTTCTTGGGGTTTCATTCGACCGTGAACTAAACCAATACGTAAATCAGGCAAGGCTCGGCTTAAATCTTCGGCGATAGATTCAGCCGCCTGTGCTTCTAACACTTCGGATTCATCAATCAAAGTACACACCCAGTAAGCCTGACGTTTTTCATTTTTACAGGCTTGATAAACACGCTGAACAATTTCCGCTCGGCGATCTTCGGAAATTGCCACTGTGGTAATCGGGGTTCTACCTGGCGGAAGTTCATCAATAATGGAGGTATCTAAATCCGCATAAACGGTCATCGCTAAGGTTCGAGGAATGGGGGTTGCTGTCATAATTAGCTGATGTGGGTAGATATTTTCGCCGTTAATCATTTTGGTGCCTTTTTCTCGCAAAGTTAACCGTTGATGTACTCCAAAACGGTGCTGTTCATCGATAATCACAAGGCTAAGATCCGCAAATTCCACTTCATCTTGAAACAGAGCGTGGGTACCCACAATCATTTGTACTTTGTTATTTTTAATCGCTTCCAGTTGTACTTTGCGAGCTTTTCCCTTCACTTTTCCAGCAAGCCACCCCACTTCAATGCCAAAAGGATTGAGCCAATTTGCAAAATTGATGGCGTGCTGTTCTGCTAGAATTTCAGTCGGTGCCATTAACGCAACCTGTTTGCTATTATCAATCGCCAATAATGCCGCCAATGCTGCGACTAAGGTTTTACCTGATCCCACATCGCCTTGTACTAATCGCATCATCGGTTGGGGTTTCGCCAAATCTTGCTCGATTTCTTGGGTAACTCGGCTCTGTGCATTGGTCGGCGAGAAAGGTAGGCTTGCTAAAAAACGCTGTTTGAGATCACTTTGATAATGTAAACTTTCCGCTAAATGTTGTTTTGCCCCCACTTTCAGCTGCTGCATTGCTAAGTTGTGTGCCAATAATTCCTCAAAAATTAAGCGTTTTTGAGCAGGGTGCTGTCCTTTTTCTAGCTCTTCGGCAGAAATGCTTGGCGGTGGACGGTGTAACAATTTTAAGGCTTCTTTTAAACTGTATTGATGAGGATTAAATTGGTCAGGCAATAATTCAGATACCTTGACACGATCCAATAATACTAATGCTTGATCCGTTAATTTCCGCAACGCATTTTGTTTTAATCCTTCGGTGGTGGAATAAACAGGGGTTAAACTTTCAGCGAGTACAACAGGTCGATTATTATAAATAATTTGATATTCAGGATGATGAATTTCCGCCATAAAACGTCCACGTTTTACTTCCCCAAAGGCTTTTACCCTTGCCCCAACCGTAAAACTATTTTTCATTCCCATATTAAAATTAAAGAATTTCAATGCGATTTTGCTGGTGCTATCGGAAATAACCACATTCAACATTCTGCGTCGCCCAAACTGAATTTCAGCTAACTGAACATAGCCTTCAACCGTCACATAACTTTCAGGGCGTGCGTCACAAATTGGTGTAATGCGAGTACGATCTTCATAGCGAAACGGCAAATGAAATAACAAATCCTGCAAGTTGTTAATTCCAATTTTACTCAACCGCTCCGCAATTTTTACGCCAACACCTGCCAATGCAGTTAAAGGTACACCGTCTAATAATTCATTATTCATTTTGTAAATTCTTATAAAGATCTGACCGCTTTAGTTTATTCGATTTTAAGGAAAATAACGAAAATAAGAAAGTAATAATCTTAAAAAGATGATTATAATTTAAATATTATGAAGTTTTAATAGGATAAAAATTAATAAAAAATGTCTATATATAGATTAAAGTGTACAAAAAATATAACATTGGACAAAAAAATAGCACAAAATTTAAATTATTAAATAATTTCACAGTATTTAGTATAAAAATACAAAATATAGATATATAATCGCCAGCCTATTTTATAGCATTGGGCTATAAAATATATGGAATCGTTTTTTAGCGAAATTTATGTAAGGATACATATATGACAAAAATAAATAAACTTTCATTAGTTATACTAATGAGTTTCTCTCTCTCAAATACCTCTTTTGCAGTTGAAGCAGCCAAACCAAATATTGCATTAAATATCTCAAATATTATTTATCATACTGCAAATATTCCAGCCACTTTATACCGTCATAAAGAAACAATCGGGGAACTATTAAAAGGTGATATCATTAATCCTAATAGTGGTTTCATCGGTGGAATATTTGGTTTAGGAGCAAGTCTTGCAAATGGGAAAATTAGTAAAGTGATAAAGTTATCTTCTGATTTAGGAAAAGAAGTAACAAGTATTATTGATAATGCTGCTCAAATTAGAAATATTTCAGAAGAGAGCCTTCCTGGTGCATTTATCAATACTATTTATAATATACCTAATGAAGTAGTAAAAGCAACAAATAATATACTTGAAAAAACAGCAGATACTGTTGTTGAAAGAAGTTCAAATTATAAAGAAGCAAAAGAAACAATCGCTAAAAACAAAAAGGAAATTGAGCAAGATAAGAAGCAAATCGAAATTATAGGAAAAAATAATCAAGGTTTGCAAAAAGAAGTAAAAAATATAACTCAAAAAGTGAATGATTATGGAGTAGAAATCAATCAAGTTAAAGAAAAAACAAAACTTGTTGAGAAAAGTACTCGTGATGTACTAGAAAATGTAAGAGGTACACAGCAATTGCTCTCTACAAATACAAATCAAATAATACAAAGTACGAATCTTATTAGAAATAATACTAATGAAATTAACCATATTAAAACTGATCTAAATAACCGTTACAATCAAGTAAATAATAAAGTGAAGCATAATCGTAATACCAGTAGTAGAGGTATTGCAAGTGTTGCTGCTATGTCAAATATCCCTCTTCCTGCTATTGTAGGGAAAACGACTGTTGGTATTGGTATGGGTCATTATGATCAGAAAACAGCACTTGCAGCAGGTGTAGGACGTTATTATGAAAATGGAACCGCAATGAAACTTTCAATAGGCTTAGCTGGCTCACAATTATCAGTAGGTGGCGGTGTTTCTTACTCATTCTAAATAATATTGTATTTATTTAAAATTTTATACCTCTTAGGACTATTTTTAGTGTTAAGAGGTTTTTTATACATTCGGATCCACAAAATACCATTTATTCCCTTTATAAATAAAAAGCGATAATTCGTGGTGTTCTGCTATTTTTTGCTCAGTTTTGAAATAAGCCTTAAATTCTACCGTTGCTCTGTTTTTAGCAAACGTAGGATTATGCGCCACAATCTCTAAACCACACCATTTAGTCATTTTAGCCCATTGTTCCATTGCGGATTTATCTAAGTGTTTTTGCTGACTTGGTAGGGTGGTTTCTACAATATAATTAATATTGATCAGCGTATAAGCACTGTAACGTGAACGCATTAGCTGTTCGGCGGTGAGTGGTGTTGCGATGTGTTGATGAAAAGGTTCGCAACATTCGGCGTAACTTTTGTTTGATTGACAAGGGCAAGGTTTATGATTCATTTTCGATTTTATCCACAGTAAAAAGTAATATTATACAAGCAATTTAGGTGATTTTCCGTTACAATAAGCGGTCATTTTTATATTAAATTTTACAAAAAATAGCTGAAAATAAAATTATGAAACAATCAATTATTACAAAATTAGAAAGCCTAACGGAACGTTATGAAGAATTACAAGCTTTGTTAGGTGATGCGGGTATTATCAGTGATCAAGACAAGTTTCGAACCTATTCAAAAGAATATTCACAGCTTGAAGATGTGGTTAAAACTTTTTCTCAATGGCAACAATTACAAGAAAATATTGAAGAAGCAAAAATCTTGTTAAACGATCCAACAATGAAAGAAATGGCGGAAGAAGAAATTGCCGAAAGCGAAGCACAAATTCCTGAACTTGAACAGCAACTGCAAATTCTATTATTACCAAAAGATCCAAATGATGAATATAATTGTTACTTAGAGATCCGTGCAGGAACGGGTGGCGATGAAGCAGGGATTTTTGCGGGGGATTTATACCGTATGTATTCTCGCTACGCAGAAAACCAACGCTGGCGTGTCGAAGAAATGTCGGCAAGTGAAAGTGAGCAAGGCGGATATAAAGAAATCATTGTGAAAATCAGTGGCGATAGCGTTTACGGTAAGTTGAAATTTGAGTCAGGCGGTCATCGTGTGCAACGTGTACCAAAAACCGAATCGCAAGGACGAATTCATACTTCGGCTTGTACAATTGCGGTTATGCCTGAGTTACCTGAATCAGAATTGCCAGAAATCAATCCATCTGATTTGAAAATTGATACTTTCCGTGCGTCGGGGGCAGGTGGTCAGCACGTTAATACCACCGATTCTGCGGTGCGTATTACTCACTTACCAACAGGTATCGTGGTTGAGTGTCAAGACGAACGTTCACAGCACAAAAACAAAGCCAAAGCAATGTCGGTGCTTGCCTCTCGTATCGTTCAAGCTGAGCAAGAACGTCAAGCTGCACAACAAGCAGACACTCGCCGTAACCTGTTAGGTTCAGGGGATCGCAGTGATAAAATCCGTACTTATAACTACCCACAAGGACGAGTAACGGATCATCGTATCAACTTGACGTTATACCGTTTAGATGAAGTAATGAATGGCAAAATGGAAGAGTTAATCCAGCCGATTATTACTGAATATCAAGCGGATCAGTTAGCGGCATTGTCGGAATAATTACTTTCAATAAAGAAGGAATATATGTCTTTAGAAGTTAAGAAAAAGAGAACACAAGAGATTGGTGGCTGGTTAGTTTTATTAGGAATAACCATTATTCTTAGCTTTCTTAAAATAATTTATTTTATTTCACAAAATCTTTACCCTTTTCTAAATGACGGTTATTTAGAGTTATTTACATCTACAAACTCTGAATATTATATTCCTTACTTTATGCCTTTATTTATTTTTGAATTAACTTTTAATATTATATTTCTACTTTTGTGGTTTTATGTATGTGCTTTATTTTTTTCAAAAAATTATAAATTTCCAAAGTATTATATTTATATATTACTAGCTAACTTAGGATTTGTTACTTCAGATACTTTTTTAAGTTTTTCTGTTATGAATGGTTTTATGCCTAATAGTGAATTTTTTGATAAAGAAACTATAACACCTATTATCAAGCTAATTATTAGTTGTGCTATATGGATTCCATACCTTAAGTACTCAAAAAGGGTAAAAAATACCTTTGTAGAAAAGAAACCTATTGAATAAATAACTCTGTGTTTGAAAACTAATTATTACAAGCGGTCACTTTATTCACCCAATTTGCAAATTTTTGAATAAATCCTACCGCTTATTTTTTATAAAAATCAATAGATTACATTATTAATGTAGGGGCGTGATTAGCAAACTTGTTTGCGTATATCCGCCCGTTGCTCGATATAAAAATTATCACAAAACATTATTAGGCATCAATATAGCGGGTAGATCAAATCGAAAATTTACACATTTAATATTTTACATATAGACAGGGCTTGCCCTGTCTATACAATATATTTATACATCAATGGGTGGTTATATTAAAAAATGAATGAAATTCGCTTAAACAGAAAATCTTATCATCCTAATGCCATAAAAAAACCCAGCAAAAGCTGGGTTTTAAATTTTGATATATAAAGCAAATTATTTGATTTTTGCTTCTTTATACATAACGTGTTTACGCACAACAGGATCATATTTTTTGATCTCCATTTTACCTGGCATATTACGTTTGTTTTTATCAGTAGTGTAGAAGTGACCTGTTTCAGCACTAGACACTAATTTAATTTTTTCACGATTACCTTTAGCTGCCATTGTTTAGCTCCTTAGATTTTTTCGCCACGAGCACGAATATCAGCTAAAACTGCATCGATGCCTTTTTTATCAATAATACGCATACCTTTCGCTGTTAAGCGTAAAGTTACGAAACGTTTTTCACTTTCAACCCAAAAACGGTGAGAGTGAAGATTAGGTAAGAAACGACGGCGAGTCGCATTCATTGCGTGTGAGCGGTTATTCCCCACTGCAGGACGCTTGCCTGTTACTTGACAGACTCTAGACATTGTTATTCTCCAATAATTTGCTTAAGCTTAAGTTAAATGGTTCGGGTATCAAAAACATATTAATTATGCTTTTGTTACCTCGTCAGGCATATACCCAATCCACCGACTACTATAAAGACTGGCGATTATACTTTGTTTATTTACTGCATTCAAGTATTGTTCATCTTTTAGGTTAATTTTTCCTCTTCAAAAGAAAAATAACTTCCTTTTCCAATAATAATATGATCAAGAAAGCGAATATCAACTAATTCACAGGCCATTTCAATTTTATTCGTAAGAATTCTGTCTGATTCACTTGGCGTGCAATTACCTGATGGATGATTGTGTGCAACAATAATGGCAGCGGAGTTACATTTTAACGCTTCTTTAATTATTTCACGAGGATGAACACTTGCTTGATTAATTGTGCCATAAAACATTTTTTCAGCTTTAATCACTTGATGTTGATTATCTAAAAAAATAACCATAAAAATTTCTCTCTCACTCTCTTCTAATTCAGATTGAAAATACATTACTGCAAGATAAGGTTCACTAATCACTTCTGTAAATTTAATTTTTTGGTTGAGATAACGTTTTGTCATCTCTTTTGTTGCTTGAAGTTGAATAAATTGCGTTTGTCCTAAGCCTTTAATTTCACAAAATTCTGTTAAATTTGCAGTAAGTAATCCTCTCAAAGAACCAAATTTATTTAGTACATTTTCTGAAAGTTGCATCACGGGTAATCCTTTAATGCCAGTACGTAAAAAAATGGCAAGAAGCTCACTATCTGTTAATGTTTCAGCACCAAATTTTAGAAGTTTCTCTCGTGGCATCAATGGTTCTAGTAACTTAGTCATTATTATCCTATTAAAATGGAACAAATAAAAAAATAATAATCTGAGTAATAAATAGATACAAAAAAGAAAATATAATCTTTCGATCAAGATCGCAAAAATAAACTATTGTGAGTAACTCCTTATTTTCGTAGAATACTCACTCTGACGTTTGTTTAAATAGGTAAATAGCTTAATGTTGAAATCAAAGAAAATTGTTGTAGGAATAACGGGTGGTATTGCTGCTTACAAAACAATAGAACTTATTCGTTTACTTAAAAAAGCCAATGCTGAAGTTCGTGTTGTATTAACCTCTGCAGCAGAGACTTTTGTGACGCCATTAACTTTACAAGCAATTTCAGGTAATACTGTGGCAACGTCATTATTAGATCCACAAGCTGAATTGGCAATGGGGCATATTGAATTAGCAAAATGGGCTGATGCGATTGTTATAGCCCCCACAACGGCAGATTTTATGGCTCGTTTACGAATTGGAATGGGTAATGATTTGCTTTCTACACTCTGTTTGGCAACCACTGCTCCTATTTTTATTGCTCCAGCAATGAATCAGCAGATGTATAAGCGGTCAGTTGTTCAACAAAATTTACAAAATTTAATCCACGAACAAGGTGTTTATTGCATTGGTCCAAATAAGGGTGAACAAGCTTGTGGGGATAATGGCTTTGGGCGAATGTCAGAGCCTACTGAAATTTATTATCACCTTGAACAATTTTTTACAAAGAAACAAGATTTACAACACTTAACTATTACAATTACGGCAGGCCCCACCCGAGAGCCAATTGATCCAGTACGTTATATTAGTAATCATAGCTCTGGTAAAATGGGGTTTTCCATTGCAAAAGTGTTTGCAGATCGGGGAGCGACAGTTACTCTAATTTCAGGATCTGTAAATTTGAATACTCCTGATAATGTGCAACGAATAAATGTCATTTCTGCAATAGAAATGGAAAAAGAAGCAATTACGTTTGCTCAACAAAGTGATATATTTATTGGTTGTGCTGCTGTTGCTGATTATCGAGTAGCAGAGGTAGCGACACAAAAAATCAAAAAAACAGATAAAAATAATGAAATAACCCTCAAGTTAATCAAAAATCCTGATATTATTTCAAATGTTGCTAACCTTAAAGAAAATAGACCTTTTGTCGTCGGTTTTGCTGCAGAAACGCAAGATGTTGAGCATTATGCAAAAAGTAAATTAGAACGTAAAAATTTGGATTTAATTTGTGCAAATGATGTTTCAAATGGACAAGTTTTTAATAGCGATCAAAATAGCTTGCATTTATTTTGGCAAAAAAATGATAAAATCTTACCGCTTACCGATAAATTAATATTAGCAGAACGATTAGTGGATGAAATAATAAGTATATATAAGGAAAAGTAGTGAAACAGATTGATTTAAAAGTGTTAGATAAACGTATTGGAACAGAATTTCCATTACCGAGCTATGCAACTGAAGGTTCCGCAGGACTTGATTTACGTGCGTTAATTGAAGAAAAAATGATTGTTGAAGCGGGGCAAACAGTGTTAATTCCAACAGGAATTTCTATTTATGTCGCAGATCCTAATTTGGCAGCAGTCATTTTACCTCGTTCAGGATTAGGGCATAAAAATGGCATTGTATTGGGAAACTTAGTTGGGTTGGTTGATTCAGACTATCAAGGTCCTTTGATGGTGTCTTTGTGGAATAGAAGTAATCAACCATTTACCGTTGAAATAGGTGATCGTATTGCACAATTAGTCTTTGTTCCTGTTGTTCAAGCCAGTTTTAATGTAGTAGAAGAATTTAATCAAACAGAGCGTGGTGAAGGTGGCTTTGGTCATTCAGGAAAACAATAGGATGTTATTATGATAGAACCAATAATAAAAATGCCTAAAAAATCAGTAAAAGAACGTCAACAACAAGTTTTAGAAGTTTTATTAACATTATTAAACTCTGAGGAAGGAATGCAGCGTATAACAACAGATCGCCTTTCCAAAGCTGTAGGTGTGTCTGAAGGGGCTTTATATCGCTATTATCCAAGTAAAACTAAAATGTTTGAAGCATTATTAGATAGTATTGAAGCTGCATTAATCAGTCAAATCAAAACTGTTATCCAGAGAGAAGAGAGTACACTATCACGGATTAAAGTAATTCTTTACACCATATTAGAATTTGCTCGAAAAAATCCAGGCGTAACACGTATTTTAACAGGACACGCATTGATGTTTGAAGATGATTTACTGAAAATGCGAGTAGCCAAATTTTTTGATGGTTTAGAATTACAATTTACAAATATTCTACAAATGAGAAAATTACGAGAAGGGCGTGCTTTTGACACCGATATTAGAATACTTTCTGTTTTTCTTATTAATTTTTGTGAAGGGCAATTTTTACGCTTAGTTCGTTCAAATTTTCGCTATGATCAATTCCAAAACTTTGAGAAACAATGGCGATTAATTAAACCTCTTTTTGAGTGAGAAATCAATGATAATTCCTTGGAAAAGTATTCCCTCAGAGACTTTAGATAATATTTTAGAATCCTTCATTATGCGAGAAGGGACAGATTATGGTGAAGTTGAACGTTCAATGGAAGAAAAAAAAGAACGTTTATTACAATTAATTTATTCCGAGCAAGCTGTTATTGTATGGTCTGAATTACATCAAAGTTTAGATATTAAAGATCGCCAATCTTTTTTAGGTTAAAATATAATGGCTGTGTTAGACTAACCCATATAATATTTTTGTTTTATTCAACCAATAGAGACATTATTTATGCAAGATATTTCACTTGTTATACCTCAACCAGTTCCAATAAAACCATCAGATGTTTCAACGTTGGAGTGGTTTTTAACTTATTGTCACGTACATCGTTATCCTTCAAAAACAACGTTAATTCACGCAGGTGAAAAAGCAGACACACTTTATTACATCGTTAGTGGTTCAGTTTCTGTTTTTGTAAAAGATGAAGAAGGCAAAGAGATGATTTTATCTAACCTATGCGAAGGTGAATTTGTTGGTGAAATCAGTCTATTTGAAGAGGATATCTCTAGACGAACCGCATCGGTTAAAACAAGAGGAGCTTGTGAAATTGCTGAAATTCCTTATACAAAATTCAAACAATTAATTCATTTAAATCCAGATATTTTGATGTATCTTTCTGCTCAGATGGCTCGTCGTTTACGCCAAACCTCTATGCAAGCAAGTAATCTTGCCTTTTTAGATGTAACAGGGCGTATTGCTCAAACACTAATGAGTTTAACAAGACAGCCAGATGCAATGACTCACCCCGATGGAATGCAAATTAAAATTACCCGTCAGGAGATTGGGCAAATGGTCGGCTGTTCACGTGAAACTGTTGGACGAATACTGAAAATGTTAGAAAATGATGGATTGATCTCAGCGCACGGTAAAACTGTTGTGGTTTATGGTTCGAGATAGTTTATGAAATAATCTTTGGATTATAGAGAGTAAAGATAGAAAAAAGGCTTGGGAAATCCCAAGCCTTTTGTTTTCTGCATTATTAAGCAAAAATTATTTTTTACCCAAACGCTCTTTGATACGTGCAGAACGACCACTACGCTCACGTAAGTAGTAGATTTTCGCTTGACGTACATCACCTTTACGTTTAACAGCAATGCTGTCAATTACAGGTGAGTGAGTTTGGAATACACGTTCAACACCTACGCCATTTGAGATTTTGCGTAGTGTGAATGCTGAATGCAAGCCACGGTTACGAATTGCAATAACCACGCCTTCGAACGCTTGCAGACGGCTTTTACTACCTTCTTTAACCCATACCTTAACTTCTAAAGTGTCACCAGGACGGAAGCTTGGTAAGTCTTTCTTTAACTGTTCTTCTTCAATTTGTTTAATGATGTTACTCATAATAATAAACCTTATATAATTCTAGAAATAACTGAATCTATGTATAACGCTGTTTAATTTTCTTTAACAACGTCGCTTGTTCGTCAGTCAGAGCTAGATCGTCTAATAGCTCAGGGCGTCTTAACCACGTTCGTTCAAGGGATTGTTCTAATCGCCATTTACGAATATTTTCGTGATGTCCAGACATCAACACATCGGGTACCGGTTTACCATCTAGCACTTCAGGGCGAGTGTAATGTGGACAATCTAATAGTCCTGTCGCAAAAGAATCTTCTTCTGCGGAGGCTTGTTTGCCTAATACTCCTGGAACAAATCTTGCAACAGCATCAATCAATGTCATTGCAGGCAGTTCGCCCCCTGTTAAAACGTAATCTCCAATCGACCATTCCTCATCAACTTCTGCTTGAATTAAGCGTTCATCAATGCCTTCATAACGACCACACACCAAAATCATTTTTTGATTTGTGGCTAAGGTTTTAACACCTTGCTGATCAAGTTTACGTCCTTGCGGTGAAAGGTAAATGACCTTTACTTCCGCATTTTCATCTTCGCTTAATGCGGCTTGTTTCGCTGCGTGAATAGCATCTCGCAACGGTTGCACCATCATTAACATACCCGGTCCACCGCCATAAGGGCGATCATCAACGGTATTATGCTTATCAAAGGTAAAATCACGAGGATTCCAACATTGAATTTGCAGAAGATTGTGCTTTACGGCTCTTCCTGTTACGCCATATTCCGTAATTGCTTGAAACATTTCAGGAAATAAGCTAATAATTCCTATCCACATAAAAAGCTCTTTTGATTACGGTTATGCATACCTGAGGTTAGAAACCTGCGTCCCATTCCACTTCAATTGTTTTAGTGGTGAGATCGACTCTTTTAACTACTTGTTCGTATAAAAACGGAATTAACCGCTCTTGCTTTTTGAAAGCATCTTTACTTTTTGCTTTAACGACTAAAACATCATTTGAACCTGTTTCCATAATCTCGGTTACTGTACCCATTTGGTAGTTATCCGTATTAACAACTTCACAACCAATTAAATCGTGCCAATAAAAATCGTCTTCCTCTAATTGAGGGAAGACACTTAAATCCACACCGATTTCCGCATTTGTCAGTAACTGAGCAGATTCACGCTCATCTGTGCCTTTTAATTTTACAATTAAATCATTTTTATGATAACGCCAGCTTTCAAGTTCGACTGGTTTCCATTGATCTTTAACTTTTAAAAACCAAGGTTGATAGTCAAAAATACTTTCTTGTTGTTCTGTCGATGAATAAAGGCGTAACCAGCCACGGATACCATAGGTTGATCCTAATTTCCCCACTACTGTCATTTTTTGTTCGCTCATATTATCCACCTACATAATTTAAATTGTGAATTAAGCGTCTTTACGTGCTTCTTTCACTAAGGTCGCAACACGAGTAGAAAGTGAAGCACCCTTAGCAACCCACGCATCAACACCTTCAAGGTTCACGCGTAAACGCTCTGCTTGACCTGCTGCCATTGGGTTGAAAAATCCTAAACGCTCGATGAAACGACCGTCACGTGCACAACGGCTGTCCGCTGCAACGATTTGATAAAATGGGCGTTTTTTAGAACCGCCACGAGATAAACGAATGGTTACCATAACCTTCCTCTAAATAATTGATAGTAAAAAGAAACCCTCGTTCGAGGTGAGGGCGTGTATTTTGTTTGTCTAAAAAATAGAAAACAAGCGATGGAATTATAATGATTTTTTGCAAAAAAGCAAGAAAGATATCAGCACTAAACTTAGTTACACGCAGGAAAAATCATACTTTAATGGAATAACCTTGATTTATGATCAAATATTCCCTTTTATAAAGAAAAAGTCATATTTAAGTCATTTTTGTTCAAGTATTCTTTTACTTCACTTGATTATATAAGGAATATAAATGTTAACATTTTACACAAAAAACCATTAACGAAAAAAATTAGAGTAAAAATAATCTCTTATCAAACATTTTTATTTATAAAATAAGCGATATCAATCATATTTTTATAAAAATAATCGATCAAGATCACACTTTTAACAAAAACTGATTGTTATTAACATTAAAATTTTTACAATGTACCAACAATTTCTAGATTCTTATTAGCAGTTTTATCTTTGTAAAATTTACAAAAAATCCAACCGCTTTCAGAAATAATTTGATTATAAAAAACGTAAACTTAACTATGGAGAATTCATTATGATCGGTTTCTTAAAACCTGCACCGCATAAAGAACAGTTGCCAAAAGAACAAATTGACCCAACGTATCGTAAATTACGTTGGCAAGTCTTTATGGGTATTTTCTTTGGATATGCGGCATATTATTTTGTGCGTAAAAACTTCGCCTTAGCGATGCCAGGTATGATTGCCGAAGGGTGGTCAAAAGCTGACTTAGGTTATGCTTTGGCATTTGTTTCTATTGCTTACGGTATTTCTAAATTCCTTATGGGATCAGTATCTGACCGTTCTAATACACGTGTTTTCTTACCTCTTGGTCTTTTCCTTTCTGGATTGATTATGCTCTCAATGGGACTTTTCCCTTGGGCAACCAGTAGTGTAACAGTATTAGCGATTTTACTTTTCTTAAATGGTTGGTTCCAAGGTATGGGCTGGCCGCCTTGTGGTCGTACAATGGTTCACTGGTGGTCTAAAAAAGAACGTGGCACCATTGTTTCTATTTGGAATACCGCACATAACTTAGGGGGTGCAGTACCTGCATTGTTACTAATGTTAGCATCAAGTGTTTATGCTTATACTCATAATATCGATCGTGATTCTGTACAATCTATTATGGTTTGGCGTGAAGCACTTTACTATCCAGGTATTGCTGCAATTATTGCTTCTTTTGTTATTTTCTTTATTATGCGCGATACTCCGCAATCTTGTGGCTTACCGCCAATCGAAGAATACAAAAATGATTACCCAGATGACTACAACCCAGAAACTTATGAAAAAGAATTAACGGCAAAACAAATCTTTGTTGAGTACGTATTCAAAAATAAATTGTTATGGTACATCGCAATCGCTAATGTATTTGTTTATTTAATTCGCTACGGTGTATTAGACTGGGCACCAACTTATTTAAAAGAAGTGCGTCATTTTGGTATCGATAAATCATCTATTACTTACGCATTATATGAAATTGCCGCAATTCCAGGTACTTTATTCTGTGGTTGGGTGTCAGATAAAGTTTTCCAAGGTAAACGTGGTTTAACTGGTTTCATCTTTATGGTGGCAGTTACAATCGCATTATATGTTTACTGGCAAACCACTTCACAAGACCTTGCGATGATTATGATGGTTGTGTTAGGTTTCTTAATCTATGGTCCTGTAATGTTAATCGGCTTACACGCATTAGAATTAGCCCCTAAAAAAGCAGCAGGTACAGCCGCAGGCTTCACTGGTTTATTCGGTTACTTAGGTGGATCAGTAGCAGCAAGTGCAATCATTGGTTGGACTGTTCAAAACAACGGTTGGGACAGCGGTTTCTATGTAATGTTGGGCGGTAGTGCATTAGCCTGTGTATTATTATTCTTAACAATGATTCAAGAAGCAAAACATAAAAAGGCAATGGAAGGTTAGTTTTTAAAATAACACCAAAATAAAACAAGTCCTTAGTACTCTTATACTAAGGACTTTTATTGTTAGGGTATATTCTCAATTCAAACAGCTCACTATTAATAGATAAAAAACTTATTACACCAATGATTTATAAAGATACTATGATTAGCACTTTCTTTGAGGCGTAGTTTGAAAAAAGTTTATTACCTACATTAAAAACCAAATCAGTCATTATTATCGATAAAGCACGATACCCTATAAAAGTCTTACAAGAATTCGCCCCAAATTTGGGCATATAATTTTACCTTTATCTCCTTATTCTCCTGAATTAAACCCTATTGAGAGAAATTGAGGAAATATTAAACGATATTTACGTAAGGTACTACCTAAATTTAGTTGATTTTGGGAAAGCTTTATTGTCTTTAATTGAGTATAATTATGTCAGATTATAGTGCTTTTATCATAGTTAAGATTTAAAAAATATTTGCAACTTTGACACTATTATTTTCACTTTTTACAAAAAATAAAACCTAGCATATTACTATACTAGGTTTTAATTTCTAAACTAAATTATTTATTCAGCTGCTTCTTCTGCAACTTCTGGACGATCAACTAACTCAATGTAAGCCATTGGTGCGTTATCGCCTGCACGGAAACCACATTTCATAATACGAGTATAACCACCCGCACGTTCTTTAAAACGTGGACCTAATTCGTTAAATAATTTTGCCACAACATCTTTGTTGCGCGTACGAGCAAATGCTAAACGACGATTTGCTACGCTATCTACTTTTGATAAAGTAATTAATGGTTCAACTACTCGACGTAGCTCTTTCGCTTTAGGTACAGTTGTTTTAATAATCTCATGATTAACTAAAGAACCTGCCATATTACGAAACATCGCTTGGCGATGACTGCTATTACGATTTAGTTGACGGCCACTCTTACGATGACGCATACCTTATTCCTTCTAGAAATCTAATGTCTGAAAATCAGTCTTCAGCAATACTTGCTGGTGGCCAATTATCAAGACGCATACCCAGTGATAAACCACGAGAAGCAAGCACATCTTTAATCTCTGTAAGTGATTTTTTACCAAGATTAGGTGTTTTCAATAACTCTACTTCTGTACGTTGTACTAAATCACCGATATAGTGAATTGTCTCTGCTTTTAAGCAGTTAGCTGAACGAACTGTAAGTTCTAAATCATCAACAGGACGAAGAAGAACAGGATCAAATTCCGGTTTCTCTTCTTTTACTTCTGGTTGACGAACATCGCGTAAATCTACGAATGCAGCTAATTGCTCTGCTAAAATTGTTGCAGCTCGACGAATAGCCTCTTCAGGATCTAATGTTCCATTAGTCTCCATCTCAATAAGTAGCTTATCTAAATCTGTACGTTGTTCCACACGTGCTGCTTCCACATTGTAAGCAATACGGTCAACTGGACTAAAACGTGCATCAACTAATAAACGACCAATTGGACGATCATCACTTTGAGTGTGAATTCTCGCAGAAGCTGGTACATAACCTCGACCACGCTGTACTCGAATGCGCATACTAATAGACGCATTTTTATCTGTTAAATGACAGATCACGTGTTCAGGGTTAACTATTTCCACATCACCATCATGTGTAATGTCAGCTGCAATAACAGGGCCAATTCCAGACTTATTCAGTGTCAAAACAATATCATCTTTGTCTTGCACTTTTACCGCTAAACCTTTTAAATTTAGTAACACTTCAAGAATATCTTCCTGAACACCTTCTTTGCTGCTGTATTCATGTAATACACCATCAATCTCAACTTCTGTAACCGCACAACCTGGCATAGAAGAAAGTAATATACGACGAAGGGCATTCCCTAGTGTATGGCCAAAGCCACGTTCTAGTGGCTCTAATGTCACTTTTGCGTGAGTTGAACTAATTTGTTCAATGTTCACTAAGTGCGGTTTTAAAAATTCTGTCACAGAACCCTGCATTTTATCCTCTCTTTTCTTTTAAGCTTTATCAATTATTATTTAGAGTAAAGCTCAACGATCAGACTCTCATTAATATCTGCTGATAGATCTGAACGTTCAGGAGTACGTTTAAATACACCTTCCATTTTAGCCACTTCAACTTCTAACCAAGTTGGTTTTTCTCTTTGAGTAGCTAATTCTAATGATGCTTTAATTCGTGCTTGTTTCTTAGATTTCTCACGAACAGCGACCACATCATCAACAGAAACTTGATAAGAAGGAATGTTTACCACTCGACCATTTACCACAATAGATTTATGGCTAACTAACTGACGTGCTTCAGCACGAGTCGTAGCAAATCCCATACGATAAACAACGTTATCTAAACGACCTTCTAATAATACTAATAAGTTCTCACCGGTATTACCTTTTAAGCGATTAGCTTCTTTATAGTAATTACGGAACTGACGTTCTAAAATACCATAAATACGGCGAACTTTTTGTTTTTCACGTAACTGACTACCATAGTCAGATAAACGTGCTTTACGTGCACCATGTTGTCCAGGTGCTACATCAAGTCTATTTCTACATTTTGATTCAATCGTGCGAACGCCTGACTTTAAAAATAAATCAGTACCTTCACGACGGCTTAGCTTGAGCTTTGGACCCAAATATCTTGCCATTTTCTTTCTCCAATTATCCTAACGTCAATTAAACACGACGTTTTTTAGGTGGACGACAACCGTTATGAGGAATCGGAGTCACATCTACAATACTCGTGATACGAAATCCTGCTGCACTTAATGCACGGACTGTTGACTCACGACCTGGACCCGGACCTTTAACCATAACTTCCAAATTCTTCAGACCGAACTCTTTAACAATTTCAGCACAACGTTCAGCTGCAACTTGTGCTGCAAACGGCGTTGATTTACGAGAACCTCGGAAACCTGAACCACCAGCAGTAGCCCAAGCGAGAGCGTTACCTTGACGGTCAGTAATAGTTACGATTGTGTTATTGAAAGAGGCGTGGATATGTGCTACGCCATCTGCAATCTGTTTTTTTACACGTTTGCGTGTACGAACTGGTGTTTTAGCCATTATAATTTACTCCGACTATTTCTTGATCGGTTTACGTGGACCCTTACGAGTACGCGCATTTGTTTTAGTACGTTGTCCACGTACCGGTAAGCTACGACGATGGCGTAAACCTCTGTAACAACCTAAGTCTAAAAGACGTTTGATACTTAAAGTTACTTCACGGCGTAAATCACCTTCAACAGTAAATTTACCAACTTCTTCACGCAGTTTCTCAATCTGCTCTTCAGACAATTCTCTGATCTTAACGTCTTCAGCAATACCTGTTAAAGCACAAATCTCTTTTGCTCTAGTTTTGCCAATACCGTAAATAGCAGTTAATGCGATTACAGTGTGTTTTTGATCAGGAATGTTAATGCCTGCAATACGGGCCACTATGCACTCCTATTTTTTAAAATTAAAATTCATTGATACACTGATCTTGAAAAGCCCGTTTCAGGATACTCAAACAGTATATCAGGACGAAATGAGCTGAGTAGTATAACCACTCAGCTGGTTCTTTGCAAGAAATAATACTTAATTAACCTTGACGTTGTTTGTGTTTTGGTTCTGAACAAATTACTCGAACCACACCTGAACGTCTAACAATACGGCAATTACGGCATAATTTCTTAACTGAAGCACGAACTTTCATTGCTTATCCTTTTTCTATAAAGTACAAGATTATATTATCTTGAACCTTTTAAATTGGCTTTCTTCAACACAGAATCATATTGTAAAGACATTAAATGACTTTGGACTTGTGCGATGAAATCCATAATAACTACCACAACAATCAATAGCGATGTACCACCTAAATTAAATGGTACTTTCCATAATGATGTTACGATATAAGGAACCAAACAAACAAATGCAATATACAAACCACCAATCATTGTAATTCGTGTCATTACTTTGTCAATATAACGAGATGTTTGTTCTCCTGGTCTATAACCTGGTACAAACGCACCTGATTTTTTCAAATTATCCGCAATATCACGTGGATTATTTTGCATACTTGTATAGAAGAAAGCAAAGAATATCACAGCCATTGTAAATAATGCAATATACAACGGTTGACCTGGTTGTAATAATAATGAAATATCAGACAACCATTCAAAACCTTCATTCTCTCCAAACCATTTCACAACAGTGGCAGGAAAAAGAATAATACTTGATGCAAAGATAGCAGGAATTACACCTGCCATATTTACTTTTAATGGTAAATGTGAAGATTTCGCAGGCATCATCATTCGCCCTTGTTGACGACTTGCATAATTGACCACGATTCTTCTTTGCCCACGTTCAACGAAAACAACAAAATATGTTACTGCAAAAGCAACAACCATAATTAAAAGCAGAACAATCAAAGATATTTCACCTTGACGAGCTTGTTCTACTGTCTGTCCAATAGTACCTGGTAATCCTGCTACAATCCCAGCGAAGATAATGAGAGAAATTCCATTTCCTACGCCACGTTCTGTAATTTGCTCACCTAACCACATTAAGAACATTGTTCCAGTTACTAAACTAATAACTGCTGTAATATAAAACAGCATATCAGGATTAGGAACAAGTCCATTAATCATATTTGGTAAGGCAAAAGAAATACCGACAGACTGAATAAATGCTAATAAAAGAGTAGAGTATCTTGTATATTTACTAATTTTGCGCTGTCCTGCTGCTCCTTCTTTCTTCAATTCAGCTAGTGCCGGATGAATGGCTGTAAGTAACTGAATAATAATAGAAGCAGAAATATAAGGCATAATACCTAACGCAAAAATAGATGCTCTACTCAATGCACCACCAGAAAACATATTAAACATGTCAATGATGGTACCTTGTTGTTTTTGAATTAATTCGGATAAAACAGAAGCATCAATACCAGGAACAGGAATAAAAGATCCGATTCTAAAAACCACTAATGCAAACAAAACAAATAGTAGTCTAGATTTTAGTTCACCGGAGCTTTTTTGTGTATTATTTCCTTGATATCCTGGTTGCTTTGCCATTGATTATTCCTCGATTGAACCGCCAGCAGCTTCAATAGCAGCTTTTGCACCTTTAGTAACACGTAAACCTTTAACAGTTACCACTTTTTCAATTTTACCTGATAAAATTACTTTTGCAGATAAAATATCTTTTGTTACTAAATTAGCGGTTTTAAGTGTGTCTAAAGTGATAATATCACCTTCAACTTTCGCTAATTCATCTAAACGAATTTCAGCAGTACGTAAAGATTTTAATGACGTGAAACCAAATTTAGGTAAACGACGGTATAAAGGCATTTGTCCACCTTCGAATCCACGACGAGCACCGCCACCAGAACGAGATTTTTGACCTTTATGACCACGTCCACCAGTTTTGCCTAAGCCAGAACCGATACCACGTCCTAAACGTTTACTGCTATGTTTAGCACCTTCTGCTGGAGATAGAGAGTTTAAACGCATTCTATTACTCCTCCACTTTAACCATATATGAAACTTGGTTGATCATTCCACGAACTGATGGAGTATCTTCAAGTTCCACTGTGTGTCGAATATGACGAAGGCCTAAACCTTTTAACGTTGCTTTATGCTTCGGTAAACGGGCAATTGAGCTACGAGTTTGAGTTACTTTAATCGTTTTTGTCATATTCAATTACTCCAAAATTTCTTCAACTGTTTTACCGCGTTTAGCAGCAACCATTTCTGGAGATTTCATATTTTCTAATGCATCAATAGTTGCACGAACCACATTAATTGGATTCGTCGAACCATATGCTTTAGAAAGTACGTTACGAACACCTGCAACTTCTAACACTGCACGCATTGCACCACCAGCGATGATACCAGTACCTTCACTAGCTGGTTGCATAAATACGCGAGAACCAGTATGAGTACCTTTAACAGGATGTTGTAATGTACCTTCATCTAAAGCTACATTAACCATATTGCGACGGGCTTTTTCCATCGCTTTTTGGATTGCTGCTGGAACTTCACGAGCTTTTCCGTAACCAAAACCAACACGACCGTTACCATCGCCTACTACTGTTAAAGCAGTAAAACTCATAATACGACCACCTTTTACGGTTTTTGATACACGGTTAACCGCGATTAGCTTTTCCTGCAGTTCACCAGCTTGTTTTTCGATGTTTGACATCTCAAATTCCTCTATTAGAACTGAAGACCAGCTTCACGAGCAGCGTCTGCCAATGATTGCACACGTCCGTGGTATTTGAAACCAGAACGATCAAATGCAACCGCTTTAATACCTTTTTCTAAAGCACGTTCAGCGACAAGTTTACCAACCATTACTGCTGCGTCTTTGTTTCCAGTATATTTTACTTGCTCTTTAATTACTTTTTCAACAGTTGAAGCTGCTGCTAGTACTTCTGAGCCATTAGGTGCAATTACCTGCGCATAAATATGGCGTGGTGTACGATATACAACCAGACGGGTTGCACCTTGCTCTCTCATTAAATGACGTGCACGGCTGGCACGACGGATACGAGCTGTTTTCTTATCCATAGTTAACCTACCTTACTTTTTCTTAGCCTCTTTTGTACGTACTACTTCATCAGAGTAACGTACACCTTTACCTTTATAAGGCTCAGGACGGCGGTATGCACGAATATCGGCTGCTACTTGACCAACTAACTGTTTGTCCGCACTTTTTAAAACAATTTCTGTTTGCGATGGACATTCAGCAGTCACGCCTGCAGGCAACTGATGATCAACCGGATGTGAGAAACCTAAGCTAAGTGCAACTGTGTTACCTTTTACTTGTGCTCTATAACCAACACCCACTAATTGCAATTTCTTAGTAAAGCCTTCTGTAACACCGATAACCATAGCATTAACTAATGCTCTAGCAGTACCAGCTTGAGCATTTGCATTAACCATACCTTCTTTAGGTACAAATGTTAATACGCCTGCATCTTGGTTTACTTCAACTGCATTATGAATTGTACGAGACAACTCACCATTTTTTCCTTTCACTGTTAATAACTGTCCGTCAAGTTTTACCTCAACGCCGGCAGGAATATTAACAGGTGCTTTTGCGACACGAGACATTCTTCCTACCCCTTATTAAGCGACATAACAGATGATTTCACCGCCCAATCCTGCTTTACGAGCAGCTCGGTCAGTCATAACACCTTTTGATGTAGAAACAACAGCAATACCTAAACCACCCATTACTTTTGGTAATTCGTCTTTACGTTTATAAATACGAAGACCAGGACGGCTCACACGTTGAATTTTTTCTACAACTGGTTTATTTTGGAAATATTTTAAAGTGATTTCCAATTCAGGCTTAACGCCTTCTAAAATTTTGAAGCTCTCAACAAAACCTTCTTCAGCCAAAACGTTAGCAATAGCAACTTTTAGCTTGGATGAAGGCATACTGATAGCAACTTTGTTCGCAGCTTGCCCGTTACGAATACGAGTTAGCATATCTGCGATTGGATCTTGCATGCTCATGTATTTACTCCCATGATTCCAATATAAAAGAGGTGATTACCAACTAGCTTTTTTAAGGCCTGGGATTTCTCCACGCATTGCTGCTTCACGAACCTTAATACGGCTTAAACCAAACTTACGAAGTACCCCATGAGGACGACCAGTTTGGCGACAACGGTTACGCTGACGGCTTGTACTTGAATCACGAGGAAGACCTTGTAATTTTAATACCGCATCCCAACGCTCTTCATCAGAAGAATTAACATTAGCAATAATGTCTTTCAATTCTTGACGTTTTGCGTAGAACTTATCAGCTAATTTAGCACGTTTAACATCTCGTGCGATCATTGATTTTTTTGCCACGATAACCTACCTTATTTACGGAATGGGAAATTAAAGGCAGCTAATAACGCTTGACCTTCTTCATCATTGTTCGCCGTTGTAGTGATAGTGATATCTAAACCACGTACACGATCAACTTTATCATAATCAATTTCTGGGAAAATGATTTGTTCACGAACACCCATACTGTAATTACCACGTCCATCAAAAGATTTTACGCTTAAACCACGAAAATCTCGAACACGAGGAACGGCAATCGTAACCAATCTTTCAAAGAATTCCCACATACGTTCACCACGTAGGGTCACTTTACATCCGATTGGATATCCCTGACGGATCTTAAAGCCAGCAACTGACTTACGAGCCTTAGTAATTAAAGGTTTTTGACCGCTAATCGCTGTTAGATCTGCTACTGCATTCTCTAACAATTTTTTATCGGTCAATGCTTCACCCACACCCATATTCAGGGTTATCTTTTCGATTCGTGGGACTTGCATGACAGACGAGTAGTTGAATTTTTCTTTCAATTCATTAACTACTTGCTCTCTGTAATAATCATGCAGTTTCGCCATCGCATTACTCCAATTAGTTAAATAATTTCATTATTAGATTTGAAGAAACGAACTTTTTTGCCGTCTTCAATTCTAAAACCTACACGGTCAGCTTTGTTTGTTGTTGGATTAAAGATAGCAACATTTGATGCTTGAATTGCAGCTTCTTTCTTCACGATACCACCCTCTTTATTTAAAGCAGGGACTGGTTTTTCGTGTTTAGTGATCATATTGATCCCTTCAACAAATACTTTACCGTTTGGTAACACTTTTGTTACCTTACCACGCTTACCTTTATCTTTTCCGGTAAGAACAATAACTTCATCATTTTGACGGATTTTTGCAGCCATTTTATTCTCCTTACAGTACTTCTGGTGCTAAAGAGATGATCTTCATAAACTTCTCAGAACGAAGTTCACGAGTCACAGGACCAAAAATACGAGTACCGACAGGTTGCTCAGTTGTATTGTTTAATACTACACAAGCATTACCATCGAAGCGAATAACTGCTCCATCTGGGCGACGAACACCCTTCTTGGTGCGCACCACAACTGCTTTTAACACATCACCTTTTTTTACTTTACCACGAGGAATTGCTTCTTTTACGGTAATTTTAATGATGTCACCTACTGCAGCGTAACGACGGTGCGATCCACCTAGAACCTTGATACACATTACGCGGCGAGCTCCTGAATTATCAGCAACATCAAGCATAGTCTGTTCTTGGATCATATTAGTGCTCCGCTAAATTAAAAAACACCCTTCCGGGACGAACTTACCCTAGTAATAGGATAAGGTGGAGCATTATATCACTACTTCTCTATAAATAACAACTCAAATTTGTAAAAAGCGTAGAGAATGTAACCGCTTTTTTCTATAATTAATGGAATTCAAAAATAAAAAAAAGACCTAACACAAGTGCTAGGTCTTTTTATTTTTTCATAGTTTAGAAATTAGTCAACAATAACTGCTTTCTCAACTACACGAACTAAAGTCCAAGATTTAGTTTTAGAGAGTGGACGACACTCTTTAATTTCAACTAAATCACCTACTTTTGCTTCGTTATTTTCATCGTGTACGTGAAGTTTTGTAGTACGACGCATAAACTTACCATATAATGGATGTTTTACGGTACGTTCAATTGCGATTGTGAATGATTTATCCATTTTATCGCCAACTACTTTACCTTGTACTGTACGAATTTTATCAGTCATTTACTCACCCGCCTTTTCAGTCAATACAGTTTTTACTTGTGCAATACTACGACGCACTTCTTTTAACTGATGGGTTTGTTGAAGCTGACCGGTGGCTGCTTGCATACGCAACTTGAATTGCTCACCTAACAAGTTAACCAATTCAGCATTCAGCTCTTCAACACTTTTACTACGGAGTTCTTGAGCTTTCATTACATCACCGTCTTAGTTACAAATGCGGTTTTCATAGGAAGTTTTGCTGCCGCTAATGCAAATGCTTGGCGAGCAACTTCTTCTGGAACACCGTCCATTTCATATAATACTTTACCCGGTTGGATTAAGGCTACCCAGTACTCTACGTTACCTTTACCTTTACCCATACGGACCTCTAGTGGTTTTTCAGTAATTGGTTTATCTGGGAATACACGAATCCAGATTTTACCTTGACGTTTAACTGCACGAGTCATCGCACGACGTGCTGCCTCGATTTGACGAGCGGTTAAACGACCGCGTCCAACTGCTTTTAAACCATAAGTACCGAAGCTTACATCAGTACCAACCGCAAGTCCACGATTACGACCTTTGTGAACTTTACGGAATTTTGTGCGTTTTGGTTGTAACATTCAGTGATCTCCTTATTTACGACCTTTGCGAGAACCCTTGCGAGGTTTCTGCTTTTCAGGTTGTTTTTCTGATTCCATCACTGCAGTCATTCCACCAAGAACTTCACCTTTAAAGATCCACACTTTAACACCGATAATACCGTATGTTGTGAGAGCTTCTGCAGTGTTGTAATCGATATCTGCACGAAGTGTATGTAGAGGCACTCGACCTTCACGATACCACTCAGAACGTGCGATTTCTGCACCACCTAAACGACCACTTACTTCAACTTTGATACCTTTAGCACCTAAACGCATTGCGTTTTGTACTGCACGTTTCATCGCACGACGGAACATTACACGACGTTCTAGTTGAGAAGCAATGCCATCTGCAACTAATTTTGCATCTAGCTCTGGTTTTTTCACTTCAGCGATATTGATCTGAGCTGGAACACCTGCGATTTTCGCAACTGCACTTCTCAATTTTTCAACATCTTCACCTTTCTTACCAATTACGATACCTGGGCGAGCTGTGTGAATAGTTACACGAATGCTTTTTGCTGGACGTTCAATAGTGATACGTGAAACGGAAGCATTTGCTAACTGTTTGTTTAAATATTTACGGACTTTAAAATCGCCTTCTAAATTATCAGCGAAATCCTGTGTATTCGCGAACCAAGTAGAGTTCCAAGGCTTAACAATGCCAAGGCGAATACCATTTGGATGTACTTTTTGACCCATTGCTATTCTCCTACTGATTAACGATCTGACACAACCACAGTAATGTGGCTAGTACGTTTTAAAATACGATCTGCGCGACCTTTTGCTCGTGGCATTACTCGCTTCATGCTAGGACCTTCATCTACAAAAATCTTCGCAACTTTTAGATCATCGACATCTGCACCGTCATTATGCTCTGCATTTGCAATAGCAGATTCTAATACTTTTTTCACTAAATCTGACGCTTTTTTATTAGTGTAAGTTAAAATCTCTAATGCTTGTGCAACGCTTTTACCGCGAATTAAATCAGCAACTAAGCGAGCTTTTTGTGCAGAAGTACGAGCGTAACGATGTTTTGCTATTGTTTCCATCTTCTACCTCTTATTTCTTAGCTTTCTTATCTGCGACGTGACCGCGATATGTACGAGTCGGGGCAAATTCACCTAGTTTATGACCGATCATTTCATCGGAAATAAACACAGGAACATGCTGACGACCATTATGGACTGCGATGGTCAATCCGATCATTTGTGGAATGATCATTGAACGACGGGACCAAGTTTTAATTGGTTTTTTATCCCCGCTTTCCACCGCCTTCTCTACCTTCTTCAACAAGTGTAGGTCAAGGAAAGGACCCTTCTTGAGAGAACGTGGCATGGCTTACCTCTTTATTTAATTAAAAAAATATTACTTGCCACGACGACGTACAATATATTTATCTGTACGTTTGTTGTGACGAGTTTTCTTACCTTTGGTTTGAACGCCCCAAGGAGTAACTGGGTGTTTACCGAAGTTACGACCTTCACCACCACCATGTGGGTGATCAACAGGGTTCATTGCTGTACCACGAACTGTTGGACGAATACCTCTCCAACGGCTTGCACCAGCTTTACCAAGGACGCGAAGCATATGCTCTGAGTTACCTACTTCACCGATAGTCGCAGAACACTCAGCTAATACTTTACGCATTTCACCTGAGCGAAGACGTAAAGTAACATAATTACCTTCACGAGCAATAATTTGTACGTAAGTACCAGCAGAACGTGCGATTTGACCACCTTTACCAGGTTTTAATTCTACGTTATGTACTGTTGTACCTACTGGAATATTACGCATAGGTAATGCATTACCAGCTTTAATTGGTGCTGAAACACCCGCTTGAACTTGATCACCTGCAGAAAGACCTTTAGGTGCTAAGATATAACGACGTTCACCATCTTTATAAAGCACTAATGCGATATTCGCAGAACGATTTGGATCATATTCTAAACGTTCAACTGTACCAACGATATCAAGTTTGTTACGTTTAAAGTCAATAATACGATAGTGTTGTTTATGTCCACCACCGATGTGACGAGTAGTAATACGACCCAAATTATTACGACCACCTGTTTTAGATTTAGTATCTAAAAGAGGTGCATAAGGTTTACCCTTATGAAGCTCTGCGTTAACAATTTTAACTACGTGACGACGACCAGCGGAGGTCGGCTTACATTTTACTATAGCCATAATATTTTATTCCTCCGTTTACTCTGCACTACCTGCGAAGTCCAATTCTTGGCCTTCTTCAAGTGTTACATAAGCTTTTTTCCAGTCACTACGACGACCCATTTTAGCACCACGGCGTTTAGTTTTACCTTTAACTACCACAGTACGCACAGAATCCACTTTAACTTCGAAAAGTTGTTCAACCGCATTTGCAATTTCTACTTTATTAGCATCTAATGCAACTTTGAATACGATTGTATTTGCTTTTTCTGCGTTGTTTGTCGCTTTTTCAGAGATATGAGGTGCTCTAAGCACTTTTAGCAAACGTTCTTCTTGCATCATGCTAACATCTCCTCAATTTGCTTAATAGCATCAGTAGTGATAACCACTTTTTCAAAAGCGATTAGGCTTACTGGATCGATACCTTGCACATCACGTACATCAACTTTATATAAGTTGCGAGCCGCTAAAAATAAATTCTCACTTACTTCTGCTGTGATGATTAAAACATCGTCTAATGCCATTTCTTTTAATTTTTGTACTAAAACTTTCGTTTTAGGTGCATCTACATCAAATTTTTCAACAACTACTAAACGTTCTTGACGAAGAAGTTCAGAAAGAATGCTTTTGATTGCACCACGGTACATTTTTTTGTTTACTTTTTGACTATGGTCTTGTGGTTTAGCTGCGAAAGTAACACCACCAGAACGCCAGATTGGCGACTTAACATTACCTGCACGAGCACGACCAGTACCCTTTTGACGCCAAGGTTTTTTCCCTGAACCAGACACTTCAGCACGAGTTTTTTGTGCACGAGTTCCCTGACGAGCACCTGCTGCATACGCAACAACTACCTGATGAACTAGTGCTTCATTAAACTCACGTCCGAAGGTAGTTTCAGAAACAGTCAATGCACTTCCTGCATCTTTAGTTACTAATTCCATCTCTATCTCCTAGACTTATGCTTTAACAGCTGGTTTGACAATAACGTTACCATTAATAGCACCAGGAACAGATCCTTTTACTAATAGCACGTTACGTTCAGCATCTACACGAACAACTTCAAGTGATTGAACAGTTACACGTTCAGCCCCTAAGTGTCCAGCCATTTTCTTACCTTTAAACACACGACCTGGCGTTTGGCATTGACCAATCGATCCAAGAACACGATGTGATAAAGAGTTACCGTGAGTAGCATCTTGAGTACGGAAGTTCCAGCGTTTAACACCGCCTGCAAATCCTTTACCTTTTGATGTACCAGTAACATCTACTTTTTGAACATCTGTGAAAATGTCCACTTTGATTTCTTGTCCTAAAGTGAACTCTTGAGTTTCACCTTCAGTACGAAATTCCCATAAACCGCGACCAGCTTCAACACCTGCTTTTACGAAATGACCTGCTTCTGGCTTAGTTACTCGGCTTGCTTTTTTAGCACCAGTTGTAACTTGAATTGCACAGTAGCCGTCTGTTTCAAGGGTTTTAACTTGAGTCACACGGTTGGCTTCGATTTCGATAACTGTAACTGGTACTGAAACGCCATCTTCAGTGAAGATACGAGTCATACCAACTTTACGACCGATTAAACCAATCATTGTAATAACCTCTTTAAATTTCCCAATTAACCTAGACTGATCTGTACATCAACGCCAGCAGCTAGATCTAAACGCATTAGTGCATCAACAGTTTTTTCTGTTGGCTCAACAATATCAACCAAACGTTTATGTGTACGAATTTCATATTGGTCACGTGCATCTTTGTTTACGTGAGGAGAAATCAATACAGTAAAACGCTCTTTACGAGTTGGTAAAGGAATTGGACCACGAACCTGTGCACCAGTACGTTTAGCCGTTTCTACGATCTCCGCTGTTGATTGATCAATCAAACGATGATCAAATGCTTTTAAGCGGATACGGATTCTTTGGTTCTGCATTAGACCAGAGCTCCATTATAAATTTAGCTAATAAAAAAACCGAACTACCAATCTTAAGCTATCAAAAACTTAAGGGAGCACGATTAACCTCTTTAGTTTCCAAATCGGAAACATTTTATATTTCATTACAAAATTTGTAATGACACTTGATAAATGATTACATCAAGTGACTTATTCCATAACAGAAAAGCCTCGCAATGTTACCTGACTATAAAATAAAAAGCAAGTTAAAAGTTAGATAAAAACAGACTAATCATTATAAAACAATAACTCGCTGATAAATTTCTATAGCAAGTGAGTGCTAAAATAAAATTTATCAACGAGTTAATACTATTTTGTTTGTTAAATAAAAATTAATAATACATTTCAAATTCTAGTGGATGTGGGGTCATATTCAAACGCTCAACTTCTTTACGTTTTATTTCAATAAAGGTATCAATAAAGGTTTTTGAGAATACCCCACCTTGAGTTAAGAATTCATAATCTTGCTCAAGGGCGTCTAATGCTTCACCTAGTGAACCCGCTACTGCTGGAATACCTTTAAGCTCTTCTGGAGGAAGATCGTAAAGATTTTTATCCATTGCATCCCCTGGGTGGATTTTATTATTAATTCCATCAAGCCCTGCCATTAATAACGCAGAAAATGCTAAGTATGGATTTGCTAATGGATCAGGGAAACGTGCTTCAATACGTGTTGCTTTAGGGCTTGTGACCGCTGGAATACGGATAGAAGCAGAACGATTACCTGCTGAGTACGCCAGTAATACTGGCGCTTCAAAACCCGGAACTAAACGTTTGTATGAGTTAGTTGTTGGGTTAGTAAAGGCATTTAATGCTCTGGCGTGTTTGATAATACCACCAATGTAATACAATGCGGTTTCTGAAAGACCTGCATATTTATCCCCCATAAAGATATTTTGTCCATCTTTACTTAATGACATATTACAGTGCATTCCTGAGCCATTATCACCCGCTAATGGTTTTGGCATAAAGCAGGCTGTTTTACCGTGTTCTAATGCGACATTTTGTACCACATACTTATAAATTTGAGTTTCATCTGCTTTTAATACTAAGGAGTTAAATTGAGTGGCAATTTCATTTTGCCCTGCGGTTGCGACTTCGTGGTGATGTGCTTCAATTACTAAGCCCATTTCTTCTAATAACAAACACATTTCAGAACGAATGTCGTGTCCAGTATCATTAGGTGCTACAGCACAGTACCCTCCTTTAACAAGAGGACGATAAGCATTGTTCCCCTCTTCATATTTTCTATTGGTATTCCACGCCCCTTCAATATCATCAATCGCATAAGAATTGCCATTCATTTTATTACTAAAACGTACATCATCAAATAAGAAGAATTCAGGCTCTGGTCCAAATAATACGCTATCTGCAATACCTGTTGATTTCAAATAAGTTTCTGCTCGCATTGCGATAGAACGAGGATCACGATCATAAGATTGCATTGTACTTGGTTCATAAACACTACAACGAATAGAGAGCGTTGGAATTTGAGCAAAAGGATCAACAACAGCACTTTCTGCAATTGGCATTAATAACATATCGGCTTTATTAATAGCTTTCCAACCTTCTACTGATGAACCATCAAACATTTTACCTTCTTCAAAAAGGTCTTCATCTACGGCACTAATAGGTAAAGAGACGCCGTGCTCTTTCCCTTGGATATTGGTAAAACGAAGAAGAACAAATTTGATCTCATTTTCTTCGATTAATTTAAATACATTTTGCACTGCTGCATTTGACATAATTACGTCCTTATTGGTTAGTTTTAATATAATTTATTCATTATTGTAAATAAAATCAAGTCTTTGTTAATAAGCGGTCACTTTAATGCAAAAATTTGCAAATTTTTGTGTTTATCTGACCGCTTGTTTTTTTATCATACCTCTAAATAATCTAGAATAGAGTGGGCGGCATCTCGTCCTTCTGCGATCGCAGTGACAACAAGATCTGAACCTCTGGTAATATCTCCTCCTGCAAAAATTTTCTGATTGGATGTTTGTTGCTTATGATTTCCTTTTGCTTCAATTCTACCGTAATCATCTATTTTTACACTGACTTGCTCTAAAAAAGACATTTTTGAAGGAGAAAAACCAAAGGCAACAATCACGACATCACAATCAATGATTTTTTCACTGCCTTCCACAATCTCAGCTCGCTGACGACCACTACTATCTGGTTTTCCCAGTTGGGTATGTACAATTTCAATACCTGTTACTTCACCTTTTTCATTGGTTTGAATTGCCGTAGGTTGTACATTAAATTGAAATTTAACCCCCTCTTCTTTTGCATTAACAAACTCTTTTTTAGAACCCGGCATATTGGTTTCATCACGACGATAAGCACATATCACTTCCGTTGCTTGTTGACGAATAGCAGTACGCACACAATCCATTGCCGTATCACCGCCACCTAACACAACCACTCGCTTACCTTGTAATGAAACAAATTCGTCGGTCTCTAAGCTCATCACATTCTTTGTATTGCCAATCAAAAAAGGAAGGGCAGAATAGACTCCTTGAGCCTCTTCATTAGGAATATTCGCTTTGATACTTTGATACGTCCCTATCCCTAAAAAAACGGCATCATAGTCATTGACAATTTCCTCCAACTGAATATCTTTTCCAATTTCAATATTCAATTTGAACTCAATCCCCATTTCACTAAAAATTTCACGGCGACGGCTCATCACACTTTTTTCTAACTTAAATGATGGAATACCAAAAGTGAGTAATCCGCCAATTTCAGGTTGACGTTCATACACCGTGACCGACACACCATTTTTAATCAGTTGCTCAGCACAGCCTAAGCCAGCAGGTCCTGAGCCAATTACTGCGACTTTTTTACCTGAATGAGGAATGTTTTTTACTTGAGGTCGCCAGCCCATTTCAAAGGCGGTTTCTGTGATATATTTTTCAATACTGCCAATCGTCACGGCACCAAATTCAGGATTTAAAGTACACGCTCCTTCACATAAGCGATCTTGAGGACAAACTTGTCCGCAAATTTCAGGTAATGTATTCGTTTCGTGTGCCAATTCTGCTGCTTCAATAATTCGCCCTTCATAGGTTAGTTTCAGCCATTCTGGAATATTATTATGTAATGGGCATTTATGTTGACAATAAGGGTTACCACAGGCTAAACAACGATCTGCTTGGGACTGTGCCTGTGGTTCACTAAACACTTCATAAATCTCAATAAAATCCTCTTTCCTTTGTATTAAGGGAATTTTAGGTGGATCATTACGATTTACATCGATAAATTGATAAATATTGCCTTGTCTTGTCATATTCTTTCCTACTTTAATTTGGTGATAGCGGTGACTTAGTGATAAAAATTTGCAAATTTTGATCTTTATCCTACCGCTTGTTATTGCTCACTATTGGGTAATTACACCAAGTTCATTGATGGTATGGCGATCTTGTCCTAGCAAGCCATCAACATCATTCGATCTGGGTTTAACAAGCACAAAACGTGCAATATATTCTTCCCAATTCTCTAAAATAACTTCTGCTAATGGACTCATTGTCTGCTCAAGATATTGAGAAAGTAAACTCTTTAAATGTACTTGATGCCTTGTTAAATCAACGATAGATACCCCTTCCACTAACTCACCATTGATACGCTCTTGAAGTCGATCATCCACATCCAATACGTAAGCAAAACCGCCAGTCATACCTGCACCAAAGTTAATACCCGTTTTACCTAGCACACATACCACACCGCCAGTCATATATTCACAACCATTATCACCAATACCTTCAACAACAGCGATTGCACCTGAGTTACGAACCGCAAAACGTTCTCCCACTCGCCCTGAAGCATAGAGTGTTCCACCTGTCGCACCATATAAACAGGTATTCCCCGCAATGGTTGAATGCTCTGGTTGGAATGACACGCCAGTATGTGGACGAATAACAATGCTTCCGCCTGCCATACCTTTACCGACATAATCGTTAGTATCGCCAATCAGAGAAATATTCACGCCACCAGATAACCACGCCCCTAAACTTTGCCCTGCTGTTCCCACTAAATTAAGGTCAAAGCGTTGCTGTGGATTGCCTTTATTACCATATTTCTGTGCAATTTTGCCTGAAAGTGTCGCCCCAATAGAACGATCTAAATTGCTGACATCAAAATTCATTTCTAAATGGCAAGGCTCGTCAGATTGCAATACGCTCTCAGCTTCTTTCATTATCGCTTTATTGAGTAAACCTTGATCCATCGGTGGATTACTTTCAATACAATGTGTTGCCCCACCTTTTGGTACTTGCGGTTTATAAAGTAAACTCGTTAAATCAAGTTGTGAGTGCTTCGCCGTTTTACCTTCGATCACCGCCAAAAGATCCGTCCGCCCAATCAGATCCGTTAATTTTTCAACACCGAGTTGTGCCATAATTTCACGTACATCTTGGGCGATAAATTTAAAATAGTTCATCGCTTTTTCAGGTAAGCCGTGATAATGATTTTGACGTAACGTCTCATCCTGTGTGGCAATACCTGTCGCACAATTATTTAAGTGACAAATACGCAAATAACGGCAACCTAATGCAATCATAGGACCTGTACCAAAACCAAAACTTTCTGCCCCTAAAATCGCTGCTTTAATCACATCAAGACCAGTTTTTAAGCCACCATCAATTTGTAAACGGACTTTATGACGTAAATTATTTTCAACCAATGCCTGCTGAGCCTCTGCTAAACCAAGTTCCCACGGTGAACCCGCATATTTGACACTCGTTAGAGGGCTTGCACCTGTGCCACCGTCATACCCTGCAATAGTGATTAAATCTGCATAGGCTTTTGCCACGCCTGTTGCGATGGTGCCAACGCCTGGTAAGGAAACCAGTTTTACTGAAATTAATGCCGTTGGATTGATCTGTTTTAGATCAAAAATTAATTGTGCCAAATCCTCAATAGAATAAATATCGTGATGAGGCGGGGGGGAAATTAAGGTTGAACCCGGTACGGAATAACGTAATTTTGCAATATAAGGCGTCACTTTATCACCTGGAAGTTGCCCCCCTTCACCGGGTTTTGCCCCTTGTGCTACTTTAATTTGAATCACATCAGCACTCATTAAATAAGCAGGCGTTACCCCAAAACGACCTGAGGCGACTTGCTTAATACGAGACACTTTTTCTGTGCCATAGCGAGCAGGATCTTCCCCTCCTTCCCCTGAATTTGAGAAACCACCTAAACGGTTCATTGCAGTTGCTAATGCTTCGTGGGCTTCTGGGCTTAATGCTCCGATACTCATTGCCGCACTATCAAAGCGTTTATATAAATTTTCTGCGGGTTCAACCTGTTCAAGAGGAATAGGCTGTTGTAAGTCTATTTTCAGATGTAATAAATCTCTAATATTGGTAACAGGGCGATTATTTACCACTTCGGTATATTTTTTATAAATCTGATAATCCCCTGAATTCACGGCTTGTTGTAAATAATTCACTACATCAGGATTATAAGCGTGATATTCACCTTGTGGTTTATATTTAAGCTCTCCTCCCATTGGTAATGGTTGGCTAACACGCCACGCTAAGCGGTTGAGCATTATATTATCTTGGTTTAAATGCTCAAAGGAAGCACCACCAATACGACAAGTAATACGAGGGAAACATAAATTGGTAATTTCTTTACTTAATCCTACCGCTTCAAAAAGATGAGCACAACGGTAAGAGGAGATAGTCGAAATACCCATTTTAGACATTATTTTATACAGCCCTTTATCAATCCCTTTACGGAAATTCGCAATAACTTCTCGTAATGGTTTATTCATTGCACCTAGTTTGACTAGCTGCCCTAATGTTTCATAAGCTAAATAAGGGTAGACCGCTGTTGCTCCTAACCCAATTAACACAGCAAAGTGATGAGGGTTACGTGCTGAGCCTGTTTCCACAATAATATTGGCATCACAACGTAAATTTTTCTCAACTAAACGTTGCTGTATCGCCCCCACTGACAATGCCGCAGGAATAGGTAAATTTGTTTTACTAATCAAACGATCAGATACCACAATTAAACCACAACCCTTTCTTGCGGCTTCTTCCGCTTGATCACACAAATCAGCAATGGCACTTTTTAAATCGGTAATATCACGATTATAAGTCGCATCTAAAAATATATGTTTATACCACTGCTGAGGCAATGCCAATATTTGTTGCATATCAGAATAAACTAATATTGGCGATTTAAAATTCACTCTATGGGAGGTACTTTCTGTTTCAAAAAAGACACTCACCTCTTGCCCAATATTTGTGGCAAGGCTCATCACGTGGGCTTCTCGCAAAGGATCGATCGGCGGATTGGTAACCTGTGCAAAATATTGACGAAAATAATCATAAATAACACGAGGCTTTTCAGACAATACCGCAAATGGGGTATCATCACCCATCGACCCTACTGGCTCTTGTCCGTTCTCACCCAATACTTGAATGATATTTTCAAGCTCTTCTTTTGTATAACCAAACTGCTTTTGATAAGTGAGTAGTTGCTCAGGCGTAACCTCAATATCACCAACTTCAGTATCAGACACCTTTTCAAAAGGGGTTAAACGTAATACATTTTTCTCTAACCACTCTCGATATGGGTGGCGATCTTTAATTTCAGCATCAATTTCTGCGGAATGAATTAAGCGACCATTATCAGTATCTATCACTAACAATTCCCCTGGTCCAACACGCCCTTTTTCAATCACTTCATCAGGGGCATAATCCCAAATCCCTACTTCACTGGCAATGGTAATTAACTTATCTTGCGTAATCACATAACGAGCAGGGCGTAAACCATTACGATCCAAATTACAAGCAACGTGACGACCATCACTTAACACAATCCCAGCTGGTCCATCCCAAGGTTCCATATGCATTGCATTAAAATCATAGAAAGCTTTCAAGTCCTCATCCATATCAGGATTATGTTGCCACGCAGGTGGAATCAATAAACGCATTGCTCGAAATAAATCCATTCCCCCATTCACAAAGAGTTCTAACATATTGTCTAACGAACTAGAATCCGAGCCTGTTTCATTGATAAAAGGTGCAATAGTTTGCAAATCAGGGATCAACGGCGTGCTATATTTATATGCCCTTGCTCTTGCCCACGCACGGTTTCCTGAAATGGTATTGATTTCACCATTATGGGCTAGATAACGAAAAGGTTGTGCCAATTTCCATTGAGGTAGCGTATTGGTAGAAAAACGTTGATGAAAGAGACAAATCGCACTTTCCATACGTAAATCCGCCAAATCTAAATAAAATTTAGGCAAATCTTTAGGAATACATAGCCCTTTGTAGATAATAATTTGCGAAGAGAGGCTACAAATATAAAAATCATTATGTTCAATGCGTTTTTCAATACGACGACGTGCCATATATAAACGGCGTTCCATATCCTTAATGCCCCAACCCGGTGGTACATTAATAAATACCTGTTTAATCGCAGGTAAACTGGCTAAGGCAATAGATCCTAAAATAGACCTATTGATCGCTACATCACGCCACGCACTGATGGTTAAGGTTTCTTTGGTTAATTCTTGTTTAATAATCTGTGTATATTGCTCGATTAATTCAGGCTCTGCAGGAAAAAAAATCTGCCCCACCGCAAACTCTTTTGCCAATTTAAACCCTTGCTCTTCAGCAATAAAACGAAAAAAGCGTTTTGGCATTTGCAAGTGTAACCCACAGCCATCCCCTGTTTTTCCATCTGATAACACCGCTCCACGATGTTGCATACGAGAGAGACCTAAAATGGCATTACGCACCACTTTATGGCTTTGTTCACCCTCAATATTTGCGATTAACCCAAACCCACAGTTTTCTCGCACTTCATTTTTATCATATAACATAACACCCCTTCCCACTTTTATATTTCAAAAAAGCCAATTTATTTTGATTTTTATCTCAATTTATATGAAATATAGAATTAACTTTATTATTTTAGATTAGAATTATAAATGATAACAATAAAAAATACTAATGATTGATAAGGTTAATTTGGTTAAAAAGGGATTTTTTTGTGATGAATATAGATTATTTGCTCTATTAAAGAATAAAAAACACACTATTTATGGTTGGCTAAATAAAAAATCGTCTTTCTAATTTGTAAGCTAAAGGGGAAATTACTAATAAGAAAAAACAAGCGGTCACATTCAATCAAAAATTTGCAAATCAGCATTTTTCCACGTTTGTAAACCCATAAATTCTTTGTTGGTATCTGCTTTCTTATAAATTAAGTCAGCGACGGTTTGTCCGTGAATTGCATAGGGGAATTTATGAGCTCGCCCTGATATTAGGGCAAAAAATTAGAACACCACAAGAGTGTTCATAACTTGTATTTCTCTATCTCTTAGTGTTAGTAGAATTAACGAGTATCGCTAACCCTACATATTTTAATAATATTTAAAGTAATGAAACATTAAGATCAGAAGATGAGCCAACTATTCTTACTCGTTTACCTGGTACAAAACCAGCTTCTTTTTTCTGAACCACGACAATTTCTTTACCATTATCTTTGCGAATCACCATTTCCATAGAAACAACTTGATTCATTTTTTGCTCTGTTTTATTACCAAGCACAGCACCTGCAATTGCCCCAACTGCGGTGGCAATTTCTTGACCTTTTCCACCACCGATAGTAGAGCCAAGTACACCACCAAGTGCACCACCACCAATTCCGCCGATAACACCATCACTTTTTGCTTGAATAAGAACGTCACGTACAGAAACAATTTTTCCATAGCTAATTGAACGAGCTTCTTTTGCTTGAGATCCAGTATATACATTTCCGCCATATACATCTTGATTAGCACAACCCACCAAACCTAAACTGATGGCTAAGGCAAATGTTAAACCTAATTTCTTCATTTTATATTCTCCTAAAAATTGAATTTCTTCCATTATTGCACTATTTAAGACAATAATCACTCAAAAGAGTTCTTTTATCAAAAAACAAGCGGTAAGATTGTCGAAAGTTTTTGCAAAATTTAGTATCATCTTATCCATATTTAATACGATTACATTATTAACAGGTTATAAAAATGAATATTCAACAAATTTTATCTAAACAAATTCAGCAAGCAATGGTTTTAGCTGGTGCTGAAGCAAATTGTGAAGCATTGGTGCGTCAATCGGGAAAACCTCAATTTGGGGATTATCAAGCCAATGGTATTATGGGAGCAGCGAAGAAATTAGGGGTCAATCCTCGTGAATTTGCTCAAAAAGTACTGGATCAAATTAATTTAGTGGGTATTGCAGAAAAATTAGAAATTGCAGGACCGGGCTTTATTAACATTTTTTTAGATCCTAAGTGGTTAGAAAAGAATGCAGAATTAGCATTAAAAAGTGAAAAATTAGGCATTGAACTCAACCAAAATCAAAGAGTGGTAGTAGATTACTCTTCACCAAATGTTGCGAAAGAGATGCACGTCGGACATTTGCGTTCAACTATTATCGGCGATGCAGTGGTTCGCTCATTAGAGTTTTTGGGTAACAAGGTTATTCGAGCTAATCACGTGGGAGATTGGGGAACACAATTTGGAATGTTGATTGCTTATCTTGAAAAAATAGAAAATGAGAATGCAACGGCAATGGAATTAAGTGATCTTGAGGCTTTTTATCGTGATGCAAAAAAACATTATGATGAGGATGAAGAGTTTGCAATCAAAGCACGTAATTATGTGGTTAAATTACAAAGTGGAGATGAATATTGCCATAGAATGTGGCGTAAATTAGTTGATATCACAATGCTCCATAACCAACAAAACTATAATCGTTTGAACGTTACTTTAACGGAAAAAGACGTGATGGGAGAGAGTTTATATAACCCGATGTTACCTGAAATTATGGAGGATTTAAAAGCGCAAGGCTTAGCGGTTGAAGATGATGGTGCTTATGTCGTTTATCTTGATGAATTTAAAAATAAAGAAGGGGAGCCTTTAGGTGTAATAGTTCAAAAGCGTGATGGAGGCTTTCTTTATACTACTACAGATATTGCCGCTGCAAAATACCGTTACCATACTTTAAAAGCAGATCGTGCATTAGTTTTTTCAGACTCTCGTCAAGCTCAGCATATGCAACAAGCATGGTTAATTACTCGTAAAGCTGGATATGTACCAGATAGTTTTAGTCTTGAACATCATTATTTTGGAATGATGTTAGGTAAAGATGGTAAACCATTTAAAACACGTACAGGTGGTACGGTTAAGTTAGTTGATTTGCTTGATGAAGCAAAAATTCGAGCAGATAAATTAATTTCAGAAAAAAATCCTGATTTAACACCAGAAGAGAAACAGGCTGTAATTGAAGCTGTGAGTATTGGTTCTGTTAAATATGCCGATTTATCAAAAAACCGTACTACAGATTATATTTTTGATTGGAATAATATGTTAAGTTTTGAGGGCAATACGGCACCTTATATGCAATATGCTTATACTCGAGTAAGCTCTATTTTCAATCGTGCTAATATTGATCCAAAAACATTGGCGGGTAAACTGCTGCTAACAGAGGACAAAGAACGTGCTTTAGCCTTAAAATTATTACAATTTGAAGAAGCCGTGATTATGGTTGCAAAAGAAGGGACGCCACACGTGTTGTGTCAGTATCTTTATGAATTGGCAGGTACCTTTTCAACATTTTATGAGGCTTGTCCGATCCTAAATGCGGAAGAAGATGTAAAACAAAGTCGTTTAAAATTAGCTTATTTAACTGCTCAAACCTTAAAACAAGGATTAGATTTATTGGGTATTAAAACCGTTGAAAAAATGTAGTTTTTACTAAATTGGTATAGGTCTATTTTAATTTGATCTTTGATATATTTTAATGATCAATAACATTAATAAATAGGGTTAGACTTTTAATCCTTTATGCCTATTATTCAATAAGTTAAAATAATAAAAATGGTCAAAAGACTCTTTGCTTTGACCATTTTTTATATTTCATTTATTTTGGCTTCTAAAAGCTCCACCATTGTAAATCTCATTGTAATTTTTTAATTTTTATAAACTCCATATCATTTGGCTTTTCACCATATTTATTTGGTTCTGGTGAGCCTTCTTTATCGCTCAATCTTATTAAATCTAATGTTGTTATATCTATAATATTCCATCCGCTTTTGCCTAAATCGTGTAAACGTCTAGTCATCACTGCAAGCATTGGAAATAAACTGATAAAAAAATAAATAACAAGAATTTCCACAAAAACTTTTTCATCAGAATACTCGGCTAATCCCATTAAGCAGAAAAAAATAATAGCGTAAATTCTTATAAATGAACGATAATATTCAATACTTGCTCTGCCTTTAAAATTAGCATAGTACCTAAATTCATGTAGATAAACACACAACATTATTTTAATTTTATTCATAGCAATAAAAACAAAAAGGACTAAGTCTAATTATATTAAACTTAATCCCTTATTTTGACAATCTTACCTAAAAAATATTAGGTAAGATTTTTATTACATAGATTGTGTAAATGTACGAGTAATGACGTCTTGTTGTTGCTCTTTAGTTAAAGAGTTAAAACGTACTGCATAACCTGAAACACGAATAGTTAATTGTGGGTATTTTTCAGGATTTTCCATTGCGTCTAATAACATTTCACGGTTCATTACGTTTACGTTTAAGTGCTGACCGCCTTCCACTTCTGTTTCGTGGTGGAAGTAACCGTCCATTAAGCCTGCTAAATTACGTTTTTGAGCAAGATCATCTTTACCTAACGCATTTGGTACGATTGAGAAAGTATATGAAATACCATCTTTTGCATACGCAAATGGTAATTTAGCCACAGAGGTTAATGACGCTACCGCACCTTTTTGATCACGTCCGTGCATTGGGTTTGCACCTGGACCGAATGGTGCACCTGAACGACGACCGTCTGGGGTGTTACCTGTTTTCTTACCATAAACCACGTTAGAGGTGATAGTTAATACTGATTGAGTTGGCACAGCATTACGATAAGTTTTAAGTTTTTGAATTTTCTTCATAAAACGTTCAACTAAATCACACGCAAAATCATCTACACGAGAATCGTTGTTACCAAATTGTGGGTATTCACCTTCGATTTCAAAGTCAACGGCGATACCGTCTTCATCACGAATTGGTTTTACTTTTGCATATTTGATTGCTGAAAGTGAATCAGCGGCAACTGAAAGTCCTGCGATACCACACGCCATTGTACGATATACATCACGATCGTGTAATGCCATTAGTGATGCTTCATAGCTGTATTTATCGTGCATATAGTGAATGATATTTAACGCAGTCACATATTGTTTAGCTAACCAGTCCATAAAGGTATCCATACGATCCATTACTTCGTCAAAGTCTAATACTTCAGAAGTAATACGATCAAATTTAGGACCTACCTGCATTTTACTGTTTTCGTCAATACCACCATTGATGGCATAAAGCATTGTTTTCGCTAAGTTTGCACGAGCACCAAAGAACTGCATTTGTTTACCTACGATCATTGGGCTTACACAACACGCAATTGCATAATCATCACTTTGGAAATCTGAACGCATTAAATCATCATTTTCATATTGAACAGAAGAAGTATCAATTGATACTTTTGCACAGTATTCTTTAAATGCTTTTGGTAACTGCTCAGACCAAAGAATAGTTAAGTTTGGCTCTGGAGAAGGTCCCATTGTGTATAATGTGTGTAACATACGGAAGCTGTTTTTAGTTACTAATGTACGACCGTCTAAGCCCATTCCCGCAAATGTTTCTGTTGCCCACATTGGGTCGCCAGAGAATAATTGATCATATTCTGGTGTACGTAAGAAACGCACCATACGTAATTTCATTACTAAGTGATCCATTAACTCTTGTGCGTCTTGTTCTGTAATTTTACCTGCTTTTAAATCACGTTCGATATAAATATCTAAGAATGTTGAAGTACGACCGAATGACATCGCTGCACCATTTTGTGATTTTACTGCAGCAAGATATGCAAAGTATAACCATTGAACCGCTTCTTGTGCATTTTTTGCAGGACCTGAAATATCGTAACCATAAGTGGCAGCCATTTGTTTGATTTGAGAAAGTGCTTTGTATTGCTCTGCAATTTCTTCACGTAAACGGATTGTACCTTCTAAATCTTCCCCATTTTCTAGACGCTCTTGTAATGAATGGAATTGATTTAATTTATCTGCCATTAAGAAGTCAATACCATATAATGCTACACGACGGTAGTCACCAATAATACGACCACGACCATAAGCATCTGGAAGACCTGTGATGATACCTGATTTACGACAACGTAAAATATCTGGAGTATAAACGTCAAATACCCCTTGGTTGTGTGTTTTACGGTATTCAGTAAAGATTTTTTTCACTTGTGGATCTAATTCACGACCATAAACTTTACAAGAACCTTCTACCATTTTAATTCCACCAAATGGAATAATGGCACGTTTTAATGGTTTATCTGTTTGTAAACCAACAATTTTTTCTAACTCTTTATCAATATAACCTGCTGGGTGAGATGTAATTGTTGAAGGAAGATCGGTATCAAAATCAAGAGGTTCGTGAGTACGGTTCTCTTCTTTGATGCCTTCCATTACTTTTGCCCACAACGTTGTTGTTGCTTCTGTTACGTCTGCTAAGAAAGATTCATCACCTTCATAAGGCGTATAGTTTTTTTGAATAAAATCACGTACATTTACGTTTTCTTGCCAATCACCGTGAGCAAAGCCTTGCCACGCTTGTTGCTGAACTTCTGTCATTTGAGTCATCGTTAAATCCTCTATAATTAAAGATAAGTTAAAATTGAAGCGGTTACATATTATAAAAAATTTGCAAAAATTATTTTAAATCTAACCGCTTGTTAATTTGAAATTCCAAAATTTATCAAACAAATAGTGTGCTAATTAATGTTTTCTAATATGTAAAAACCATTGAACCAAACCGATAAAGAATGATCCGCCTACAATATTTCCTAATGTTACTGGAATAAGATTGCTACTAATAAAATGTCCAATAGTTAAATCTGCAAACTGTGCAGGATCAATACTAATTGCACTCCAAAATTCAGGACTTGCACAGTGTTGAATTAAAATTCCCATCGGTACCATAAACATATTTGCCACACAGTGTTCAAAACCAGATGCCACAAACATAGCGATAGGTAAAATTAAGATGAGGGTACGATCGGTTAAACTTTTACCTGCATAGGACATCCAGACACCTGCACACACCATTACATTACACATAATGCCAAGACTAAACGCTTCTACCCAAGTATGATGTAGTTTATGTTGTGAGACTTTTAAAATGGTTAATCCCCATTGACCGTGATCTGCCATATATTGTCCTGCAAACCACATCAATGTCACAATAATTACGCCTCCAACTAAATTCCCTACATACACAATTCCCCAGTTTTTAAACATTTGAGAAAAAGTAATTCGACCACTTGCTTTAGCGATAATGGTAAGTGTTGTAGAGGTAAAGAGGTCTGTGCCAAATACGACACATAACATTAATCCAAGTGAAAAGACGATACCACCAACAAGGTTGGCAATGCCCCAAGGCATACTACCAGCCCCTGTTTTAACAGTGGTATAAAAAACGAATGCAATGGCAATAAATGCACCAGCAAGGATCGCAGAGATAAACGCATATAATGGTTTTTTTAATGCTTTATATACTGCACCTTCTTGTGCAATTTTTGCCATTTCAACAGGAGAATACATCATCATAATTCAACTAAAATTTGAAAGTTTATAAAATTTGTTGAATTATAATCCTTTCATCTCTCTGATTCAAAATGAATTTTGTAAAGTTGAGCTATATCAATTAAATAATCTTTTGTATGTTAATGCATTGTTAAAATTGTGTGTTTTAAATTAGTTTTCATTAACAACCATCATTAGAATTAACTTTAGTTCTTGTGATATTCATTAAAGTTAATTCAAAACGATAGGGGTTATTTTTGTAAAAAATAAAGAGAATGATACCGCTTATTTTTTATTTTGTTTGATGTTGGGTTGGTTCAGTTGGAAAATACAGAGAGCCTTTTACACCACAAGCTGTTAAGCCCATTACAAACATTAAAATGATGATCCACTTTTTCATAATTACCTTAATTTAAAAAATAATGAGGAATTTTATCCAAGATATGCCATAATTTCTAGGATTATACAGTAAATTATATACATAATAAGACAAAAAGAGTAAATTTTGAGGATATAAATGAAAGTTGGAATTTTATTAGCAAATTTAGGGACACCAAATGCACCAACGGTACCTGCGATAAAGCGTTATTTAAAAGAATTTTTAAGTGATCCTAGAGTGATTGATCTACCTAGATTAAAATGGTTACCTATTTTAAATGGCATTGTGTTACCAAAGCGAGCCCCTAAAATAGCAAAACTGTACCAAAGAATATGGTCAGAGCAAGGTTCCCCTCTTTTAGCCATTTCTCGTCAGCAACAACAAGCCATTCAACATTCGTTTAATTTAGAAAATCAAGATGTGGTTGTTGAATTAGGAATGACTTATGGCGAGCCTTCAATCAGTGATGGCGTCACTAGTCTATTGGCTCAAAATGTTGATAAAATAATAGTATTACCTCTTTATCCACAATATAGTAGTACCACCACAGCACCTGTGTTTGATGCTTTTGCTAAAGCACTAAAACAGCATAAAAAAATGGTGCCTTTTGATTTTATTCATAGTTATCATAATCACCCTCTTTATATAAAAGCCCTTGCTACATCAATTCAATTAAAAGAAAGTGAACACTTACTTTTTTCTTTTCACGGTATTCCAAAACGTTATGAAAATGAAGGAGATTTTTATTCGGATCATTGTCGAGAAACCGCTTCTCTGGTTGCTTCATCATTAAATTTAGATGAAAGCAAGTGGTCACTCAGTTTTCAGTCTCGTTTTGGAAAAGAGGAATGGTTGATGCCTTATACTGACAAAGTTTTAGAAAATTATCCTAAAAAAGGTATATCTGAAATAGCCGTGATTTGTGCAGGATTTTCAGTAGATTGTTTGGAAACTTTGGAGGAAATAGCGGTAGAAAATCAGGATGTTTTTTGTAAAAATGGTGGAAAATCTTACCGCTATATTCCAGCATTAAACACGAATAGTGAACATATCCATTTGCTTACTGAATTAATTAAAGAAAGAATTTAAATTCAATTTTTCAATGGGTTAATAATCATTTTGCGATCTAGATCGCAAAAATTTCTTAAAATCGAGCTTACTTATTTATTTCATTTTATAGTAGATATTAAAATTAATTTTAATATTCATCTTTATGTATTTATAGGAGCTTATGATGAATAAAATAGATAACAAGACAAAAGAAATTAGAGAATTATTGGCACCCATAGTTGAAGGTTTAGTGATCAAAACTTATTTTTCTTATTATGGTTTATTCAAAGATAATTTAATGTTTGGATTATATAAAGACAATAAATTGTATTTGAAGATATCTAAGGAATTTATTCGGGATGAACATTATTCTACTTTTTTTAATGAAAATTCTGTTTTAATGTGTGATTTTTATTTTGTTGCAGAAAATCAATGGGATAAATTTTTTAAAGATGCAGATTGGTTGCTTTCTCTAATTCAATCACTTAAAACAGAGAGAGAAAAAGTAACTGCAAAGAGGTTAATTCGTCATCTACCTAATATGAATATTAATTTAGAGCGATTATTGCAGCGAAATGGAATAAAAACAGTGGGTGAATTACATCATTTAGGTGAAGTTGATGTTTTCGTTAAACTCATTGAAAAAGGGTTTGATGTTACAGAACCCCTATTGTTCAAATTACACGGAGCATTGAATAATCAACTTGTATATACTTTAAATAACAAACAAAAAGAGTATCTGCTTGAAGAAGCAGATACAGCCTTATACAATGCTGGACTACGAAAACGTTTTACGAAAAAATGATGTCGTTATTTAAGAAATGCTAAGCCATATTGGTATAATGCATTCTTTTTATAACCAAAAATATCAGCAACAAGAGACGCTGCTTTTTTTAATGGTAATTCTTGAGTTAATAATGTCAATGCTTTAATGGCTTGTGGAGAGAGCTCTTCGGTTTCTTTAGTTAGTTTTCCTTCTACGATGAGTACAATTTCTCCTCTTGTACGATTATTTTCTTCTTTTAACCAGTTTGTGAGTTGTGACAACGTGTTGCCATAAATGGTTTCCCACGTTTTTGTGAGTTCTCTTGCTATAACAATATAACGTTCATCTCCCCATATATTTTGCATATCTTGGAGAGTATCCAAAATACGGTGAGTAGATTCATAAAAAATAAGTGTTCGACTTTCATCTTTTAATTCTTGAAGTTTATCACAGCGAGCTTTTGTTTTAGCAGGTAAAAAACCTTCAAAACTAAATCTATTTGAAGCAACGCCAGCAGCACTTAATGCAGTAATAGCTGCACAAGCACCTGGAATGGGGATTACTTGGATGTCATTTTTTTTGCATTCACGCACCAAATGAAAACCTGGGTCACTTATAAGGGGGGTTCCTGCATCAGAAATAAGGGCAATATTTAAACCTTGTTGTAGTTTTTCAACTAATGTTGTCGCTTTTTGCTGCTCATTATGATCGTGTAATGCAAAAAAAGGTTTTTTTATTCCATAGTGGCTAAGTAGTAATCCACTATGGCGAGTGTCTTCTGCTGCAACGAGATCAACTTGCTCAAGTGTTGTAAGTGCTCGTTGAGTGATGTCATTAAGATTTCCAATTGGTGTGGCAACAATATATAATTTACCATATTGTTGAGAATTTTGATTGTTTTTCATTTGCTTTTTGCTCATTAGCTCAGTAATATCTTTAAATAATTTGTTATGAAGGAATTTTATATGTCTATTTTAGTACAAAAACATACACGACAACAGCTAACTTTAAAACAAAAAATAAGAACCATTTTAATGCCAATAATAATGGTTGTTTTTTTATCAGCTTGTACAGGCGTGGGGCTTTTTAAAAATGAAGTCACTGAATCACTAAAAAATGATGCTTATTCAAGCTCAGAATTTTATGTTAATAAAATGGTACACAGCAAAGATGCTGAAACCAAACAGAGTTATCGTTTATTGGCTATTCGTCAATTATTAAATGAAAATAAAGTTGTAGAAGCAAAAAATATGTTTAAACGACTTGTTATATTGGTTGATGCACAGAGAATAGAGTACAAATTATTAACCGCTAAACTGATGGCGATGGAACATAAAAATATTGAAGCAAACCATTCTCTTAAAGCAATATCTTTATCGCAATTAAGTCACTCTCAAACTAAACGTTATTATAATGTTTTAGTAAAAATTGCAGAAAATAAAAAAAATATTATTGAAGCAGTAAGAATGCGTATTTTATTGGAGAAATATTTAACAAATATTCCTGAATATCAACAGAATAATAACAATATTTGGGCATTGTTAAGAAGTGCTAATAAACAAATGCTTTCTCAAACAGATATAAAATCAGGGGAATATTCATTAGCGGGATGGTTATCGCTTATCGAACTTTATAATGATAATCTGGGTGCACCAGAAGTGCTGCCACAAGCAATTAATAATTGGAAAATGCAATATCCAAATCATAGTGCAAGTAAAGTATTACCAACGGAGTTGAAGGCAATTACAACATTTAAACAAACAACCTTTGATAATATTGCGTTGTTATTGCCATTAAGCGGTGATTTGCAATTTCTTGGTGACATTATTCAACAAGGATTTAATGATGCTCGTGGTACAGAAGATATGACAACGGTAAATATTTTTGATACGAGTGCTGAATCATTATCATCTTTGATACAAAAAGCACAAGAATCAGGTGCACAAGCTATTGTTGGACCGTTACTAAAATCAAAAGTAGATGAAATGTTTAGTCAATCTAATATTGATGGATTAAGTATTTTAACATTGAATGCAACGAAAAACTCCCGAGTAAGAACGAAGGTCTGTTATTACGGATTAGCGCCAGAAACAGAAGCACATTCTGCAGCAAATAAAATATATAAAGATAATATTGACCAAGTGATTGTATTTGCTCCAAATAATGATTTTGGACGACGTTCCGCAAATGCGTTTGTTTCTCAATGGAGAAAATTAACCAATAATGATGCTAATGTACGGTACTATGATCAAGCAGCAGATATTGTAAATAAATTACAAAATGAAGAAGGAAAAGCTCTTTACTTTTTGGGTACTGCTGATCAATTATTAGAGGCAAAAGAATCACTGAGTAGTTCTCATTTTGCAAATCAATTTGCGATTTATAGTTCTTCTCGTAGTCATTCTCCAAATAGTAATGCAGATTTTTATATTACAATGAATGGTGTTAAATTTAGTGAAATTCCATTATTAACGGATAAATCTTCACAAGAATATAAAAAAGCACGTAAAGTTGCTAAAAATGACTATTCGATGATGCGTTTGTATGCGATGGGAGCTGATGCTTGGACGTTAATTCATCACTTTAACGAATTACGTCAAATTCCAGGTTTTACCATTTCAGGATTAACAGGAGAATTAAAAGCCAGTGTTGATTGTCATGTAGAACGAGGTATGAAATGGTTACAATATAATGGTGGTTCTATTTCAGAAATGAGTGCTTCAGAATAAAATGCGTCATCAAGGTGCTATTTTTGAACAAAAAGCTCGCTTATTCTTAGAACAAAAAGGATTGCTCTTTGTTGCGGCAAACCAAACGTTTAAGTGTGGCGAGCTTGATTTAATTATGAAACAAAATACCACCTTTGTTTTTGTAGAAGTTAGACAACGTAAAAATGCAAATTTTGGTAGTGCTGTAGAAAGTATCACTTATACTAAACAACAGAAATGGTTGAATGCGGCAGATTTATGGTTAGCAAGACAAGGATTAAGTCTCGATAGTGCAGATTGTCGTTTTGACGTGATTGCTTTTGAAGGAACAAATGAACCTCTTTGGATCCCTAATTTTTTAGATTAAATTTGCAAATTTTTTTAATAATGTTACCGCTTACTTTTATATAAGAATAAAAAATGTTACAAAAAATAAAAGATCGATTTCAGGAAAGTATTCAAATCCAACTTGCTTCTTCTGAATTATTGCCTCAAGCAATAGAGCAAGCAGCAAAAAAGATAGCTGAATGTTTATTAAAAGGTAATAAGATTATTGTGTGTGGTTCTGGGCGTTCTTACAGTAATGCACAACTTTTAGTGAGTCATTTATCAAATCGTTATGATTTAGCTCGACCAAGCTTTCCAAGTGTATTGCTGAGTTTTGAAGGTGTTTTAGCCACAATGTCAGTGCAGGATGATGATATTCATTCACTCTATAAAAAACAACTTCAAGCAGTGGCAAAAGAAGGGGATATATTGATTGTATTTTCTCCATTTGGTAATGAAGACATTGTTTTAAATGCAATTTATAGTGCGGTTAATGAAAATTTAGGTATTATTGCATTTACAAGTAGTCATAATCATCATACCGCTGGGTTATTAGCAAAAACAGATACAGAAATCGCCATTGCGTCTAATAATGAAATGCGTATTATTGAAGGACATTTATTTAGTTTAAATTTAATGTGTGAATCAATAGATACGTTGCTCTTTTCTTAATTAATATTTATAAGGAATATTATTATGTTTAATTTAACGTTAAAAAAAATAAGTGTAATTACTTTGCTTTCAGCTAGTTTACTATCCTTACAAGGCTGTGTAACTGCTGCTGTTGTAGGTACTGTTGGAGCGGTTGCGGCGGCAACTAAAGTGGCAACAGATCCTCGAACAGCAGGAAGACAAATAGATGATGAAACCTTAGAAGAAAAAATTAATTATCGCTTAAATAAAGATGCACAATTAAAAGAAGAAGCAAGAGTTGTGATAGTGTCTTACAATGGTAAAGTTTTATTAGCAGGTCAAGCACCTAATAAAATTGCGGCAGATACTGCAAGAAAAATTACTTTAGGGCAACAAGGTGTGAGACTGGTTTATAACGAAATACGTATTGCGAAAAAAATAGGTGCTGGGCAGATCACAACAGATGCGTGGATAACAACGCAAGTTAAAACGCAGCTATTGGCTAACGTATATGTAAAAAGCAATAATGTTAAAGTTCTCACTGAAAATGGTGAAGTTTTCTTAATGGGACACGTTACGCCTAAGCAATCACAAGTTGTGATAAATATTGCTCGCCATACAAAAGGGGTGAGAAAAGTTATTCCAGCTTTCAGTTATATTAAAACACAATGATAGAAGCAGATAGAATTATCAGTGCCTCTTCTCAGCCAGAAGAAGAGGTTATTGATCGTGCAATCCGACCAAAATTATTGGCTGATTATGTGGGACAACCTACGGTTCGAGAGCAGATGGAAATTTTTATCCAAGCCGCTAAAATGCGTCAAGATGCCCTCGATCATCTATTGATATTTGGACCTCCGGGGTTGGGAAAAACTACCCTTGCTAATATTATTGCCAATGAAATGGGCGTGAATATTCGTACCACTTCAGGACCAGTACTTGAAAAAGCAGGGGATTTGGCGGCAATGCTCACTAACCTTGAGCCTTATGATGTCCTTTTTATTGATGAAATTCACCGTCTCTCCCCAATGATTGAAGAGATATTGTATCCCGCAATGGAAGATTATCAGTTGGATATAATGATTGGTGAAGGACCTGCTGCTCGTTCCATTAAGTTAGATCTCCCTCCTTTTACATTAGTTGGTGCAACCACTCGAGCTGGTTCTCTTACTTCGCCATTACGAGATCGTTTTGGTATTGTGCAACGTTTAGAATTTTATTCTGTAGAAGATCTAACTTCCATTGTTACACGAAGTGCCAATTGCTTAAATTTAGCCTTGTCTAATGAGGCTGCAATTGAAATTGCTCGCCGTTCACGAGGTACACCTCGAATTGCAAACCGTTTATTACGTCGAGTACGAGATTTTGCGGATGTTAAAAATAGCGGTGTGATTTCTAAAGAAATTTCCCAACAAGCCCTTAAAATGCTGGATGTCGATCCAAAAGGGTTTGATTTTATGGATAGAAAATTATTACTTGCTGTGATTGAACGCTTTGATGGAGGACCTGTTGGGCTAGACAACTTAGCAGCAGCCATTGGCGAAGAGCGAGATACCATTGAAGATGTATTAGAACCTTACCTTATTCAACAAGGCTTTTTACAACGCACCCCAAGAGGACGTATCGCAACATCAAGAACCTACTCTCATTTTGGTTTTAGTGAAAATTAATGAGTAAAAAGTTATGCAAAAATCTGATTTTTTAACATTAACAGATATAGAAAAATGTAAAGCGGTGTTGAAAGTTTGTGAGCAAGTTATTCCCTTATTAAAAGATAATCAAAATATTTATACAGCAGTAAACCCTGCCACAACTAAAGCAAAACAGTTTGTACTACAACAAGATATTCAAGCAAGTGCTATCAGTGTATTTTTGGATAATATTGATGAAGATAATGATTTAGGAATGTTAGTTTATCAAGTAAAAAATGATAAAGAAGAGCAGGCATTAGATATCATAATCTATATTATTGGTTTTATTGCAAATATTGCCCATAAAATGGAAAATACAATTTCTTTGATGCCAGCACCTGTTATTGAAGCAACTGATGAGGTTGTATTTGAAATTTTTGCTTTATATGAAAAATTACAAGTACAATAGTCAAATATAAGGTTACTTTATTTTTAGATAGAGTGACGGTATATTTTAACATAACATATTGATATAAGGCAGGGCATTCCCTGTCTCCACGTAAGGAGCTATTATGAAATCAATAATGACTAAACAAGAAACAATAAGAAGTGAAAACTTATTTCATTTATTAGAAGATTATAGTGAAGATCTCCCTCAAGAGAAAAAAGAATCTATTTTAGAGCAAGTAAATAAAATCGCAGTAATGCATACAGATATTGATACCTTAGATAACTACTGGTGCTCGATGAGTTTAGACGAGTTTTGTGATAGTTTAGCTATTCAGCCAATTGAGGTTGGCACGATAAGTGAAGCAGAAATAAATGAGGGTTTACGGTTAATTTGGGAAACAGAACCACCAGAGCAAATGTATTATTTAGAAAAATATACTAAAGTTATCGAAGATTATTATAAAAGATCAGAGGGAACGATATCAGATATGTTATTTTGGTCTAATTATAGTGAAGAGGATATAAATACTGTTATTAACGCATTGAAAAGTAATGAAGAATTAATTTTTGAATTTGATGGCAGCGTTTATGGTAAGTCAATAAAGTTACAATAAATACATATCTACAAGGAGAAGGAAAAAATGGAATTATCCAATAAAATTATTGTTATAACTGGGGCAAGTACAGGCATTGGTAAGCAATTAGCGTTAAGACTGGCAAAAGAAAAATGCCAATTGGCATTAATTGCTCGCAATGAAAAACAGTTAGTAGAAGTGGTAAAACAAGCCAAGGAGCTCGGTGCTGTTAATACCAACTATTATATCTGTGATATTTGTGATACTGAAAAATTAGAATTAACGTTACAATCCATTGTTTCCGATTTTGGTACTGTTGATGTTCTTATTAATAATGCTGGAATTTGGCAAAAATTAATGCCTGTGGATGAGATGGATGCCAAAATGGTTGACGATATTATTCAAACTAATTTGTTGGCGGTTATTCATACCACACGCTTATTGCTTCCTGTTTTAAGACAACGTGAAGAAGCTCGTATCATTAACATTGTTTCAAAGTCAGGGGTTGTTGCACAACAGAACCAATCGGTTTACACCGCAAGTAAATATGGAATTCGAGGTTTTACTGAAGTATTAAAGCAAGATTTAGCAGAGACCAATATAAAAATTGCAGGTGTTTATCAAAGTGGTACTAATACTGAGATGTTTGCCAAAAGTGGTGATAATTTTGATACACAAAACTTTACTAATCCTGAAGATTTGGCTGACGTTATTGCTTATATGCTTTCTCAACCAGATAAAATATGGTTACACGATGTTCGAGTGGGTAAATAGTAAATTATTTTTGAAATAGCAGATAATATTATAAAAAATGTTATCTGTTTTCATTTTGTCCTAAATCTACTATTATGGGAAAGCCTTTGAATATAAGAACATAGGAAAAAAGATGAAAAAACACATAAAACAAAGTTTTGCTTTAGTTAGTTTGTTGACACTGACTGCCTGTGATTTTCACACTTCAGTTATTACTCCTCTCTCCTCTCAATATGTTGATATTAGCAAATCACTTTTACCAGAAAAAATATTTAAGGGGTCTGATAGCCAAAATAAAAAGCAAAATAGTGCAAAATTGACCTTTGAAGAAGAGCAGGAAGCAATAAGACAATTACTTCTTAATTCAAAACCTAACGAAAATATAAAGTCTAATCCTATACTGCAAGATTTGTATATTAAAGGTCTTGTAAAACAAATAGATAATAAAATTCATTTTAACATTCCTTTTAATCTTCACGACCTTGATTGTGGTGCCCCTGATTGTTATTCCAGTGATCTAACCTTTGAAATTATCGAAACAACGCCCATTCAATTTCCTAAAAAAATAGATTTTACGCTATTAGAACACGGTTGTGGAATTGAAAATGCGATACTAAAAAAAGGGGTATTTGAACTTGTAGAAGCCTCTCCTAAATATGTTAATTACTATTCTAAACAACAAAACAGTCATTTAGTTATTCAAGAAAGAGCGGTTTATTACTTCCCTGATACAAAACCAAATGAAATAAAAGTAAAGTCAATTAAGAAAATATTTAAAGAGGGAGATGAGGATAAAATACCCTATCAATCCACTATTATGAATGCAACTTATAGCGAGTTTGAATTTCTCTTAAATTAAAAAGGATAAACCAAATGAAAAAAATATATATTTATTTAAGTTTACTTATACTCACCGCCTGCGATCTGCGTATGCCTTTTGTTGCTGAACCCTACTACCAACCAACAAATATTAGTCACTCATACTTAGTGGGGAAAATATTTAAAAGCCCTAGAGATCAAATAACCCTCAAATTTTATGATAATAATAAAGTAGAATTGAGCAAAATCATTAAAAATGCTAAAGCTAAAATAATAGATAAAGTTGTCTTTACAGGTACATATTCTTTTGAATACCGTGATTATGATTACAGTAAATATATATATACAGAAAAAAAGCAAGAGCAATATATTAAAATTAAAGATAATAAGGGGATTTATGAGGTCGTCTTCTTTGTTTATCGTCCTCACCGTTTAATTTCTGAAAAAGGGAATATTGGGGAACACCGAGGGTATGATTTGTATTTAGAATAAGAGAAGTAAAAGGGTAGTAATGATAAAAATTATCCATATATGGATTTTGTATATACGAGAATACTTACATTAGCAGGTAAAACAAATAATCATATTAAAAAAGAAAGAATTAAACAAGGACTTGAAGAAACCCCTAAAAAATCAAAAAAGTCAGATAATATTGTCAATTGGTTTTTAAATAGTAAATAGTTAATAAAGCGGTAGGATTTTTATAGGAATTTGCAAAGATTAACTTTAAGGAAAATATGAATATGTTTAAAAATAAACTGTATATTTACAATATATTAACTATTCTTTATGTCGTGTGTTTTTCTGTGTGGATTTTTGAAACCGAACTATCAACAGATATAGGTCAATATTTGCTCTATTTATTATGGGTAGTTATTCCTGATGATAAAGAGATGATAGGATTGTTTATTTATACACCATTAATCCCTTTTTGTATTCAAATGTATTTTAAAATACGACAAAAAGGATTTAAACATCATACTTATATTATGCTTAGTATCAACTTAATTTTAATGTTTGTTATTTCATACCTTATCTTTTATTGTATTTTCTTTGGTTTTTATCATGCAGGTGAGGTATAAAGCAAATAATAAGCGGTAACATTCCATCCCAAATTTACAAATTGTACCTACAACAAAAGGAAGAATAATATGGTAAAACATTACAATATTTCTACACAATCACAAGCAAATATAAAAGACAGTATTTGGCTTATTTGCAATGACGGTATAAATACTATTCAAATAGCTCTATCTATGCTAGGTAAAGAAAGAATTTTTGTAAATAATAAATTGGTCGTAGAAAAAAGAAATCTGAAGCTAACAAGTACGAGTGAATTTACAGATGATAAGGGTAATGCTTATAAAGTTACATTTAAGGTATTGAGCCTAGTAAAAGGAATTTACGAATGTGTAGTACAACGAAATAATGAAGTGGTTAAGGTTTTTAGCATAAAATATCAACACACAAAAAGTAAACGTCTTTCAGTAATAAGAATTTTAATTTTGCTTTTAATCGGTTTTTCTTGTGGACTTTTACAGGCTATATATGGTTTTTCACACATTATATCTGTTATTGTTATCGTATTGAGTATCATTCTTTTAAATAAAAACAAATGTACTAAAAGTAAGTATATTATTGAAGAGTTGTAGTAGGATAAATAGCGGTAACATTTTTATAGGAATTTACGAAAACAAACCTAACTTTGTTATACTTTAAGTGGTTAAATTATAAAGGTAAAAAATGAGCAACATAATTAAAAATACTAAAAATAACTTTTTACAGTCTGTGAGTGAATTACTTATTCAGTCTAGACAAAAAGTAACAACAGCAATCAATATATCAATGGTTTATACTTATTTTGAGATAGGTAGAATGATTGTTGAAGAAGAGCAAAATGGTAAAGAAAAAGCGGGTTATGGGCAAAATTTAATTACAGAATTATCAGAGCATCTGACTTCTCAATTTGGAAAAGGATTTTCTAAAACAAATATAAAACAAATGAGGAAGTTTTATCTAGAATATAGTCAAAAAGCAATTGGTCAGACAGTGTCTGACTTATTGGGTGAAAAATCTACAAATACTAAAAATTATGACTTTTCATTAAGTTGGTCGCATTATTTAAAACTAATGAGAATTAAAAATATTCAAGAGCGACAGTTTTATGAAATTGAAGCAAGAGAAAACAATTGGAGTTTATCAGAATTAAATCGTCAATTTGATAGTTCGTTATATGAGCGTTTGGTTTTAAGTAGAGATAAAGAAAAAATAAAAGAATTATCAATAAAAGGGCATATTGTAGAAACACCAAAAGATATTTTAAAAGAGCCTTATGTTCTTGAATTTTTAGGTTTACCTGAATTAAGTTCATATTCTGAACAAGATTTAGAAAGTAAGATAATAGATAATTTGCAAAAATTTCTTTTAGAATTAGGTAAAGGGTTTACTTTTGTTGGAAGACAGGTACGCATCAGTTATGATGAAGAACATTTTTTTATAGATTTAGTGTTTTATAACCGTCTATTAAAATGTTTTGTGTTATTTGATTTAAAAATTGGGAAAATTAAACATCAAGACATAGGGCAGATGCAGATGTATGTAAACTACTATGACCGCAAAATAAAATTAGATGATGAAAATAAAACCATTGGTATTTTACTCTGTAAAGATAAAAAACAATCATTGGTAGAAATGACACTACCTGAAGATAACGAGCAAATGTTTGCTGTAAAATATGAAACCGTTTTACCAAGTAAAGAAGATTTACAGAGATTAATTGAAATTGATAAATCATAATCTCAATATTGGGATTATCGCCGTCAATTATCGTTAGAGTCAGATGTACGAGAATCAATGTCTGATATTGCCTTTAAGTTTGATGCTTTTAATTCGCCAAAAATACCTGATTATGTTGGAGCTATTCGTTTAATGCTTCCGTATAATACCGTATCAGAAATGGGTGCTTCTGAATTTATTTCAAAAGTATTAGATTTATGTAGTGAAATGAAATTTTTATCAGGAAATGTTGGTTTTACGGTTAATCGAGATTACGCACATACCAACTATCCAAATAAATGGAGTAAATTATGGCGAGAATAAAAAAATATTTACTCTTAGACCCTACTAAATTTGAAGGTTTTTGGAATATGTTTCAATACTGTAATCAAGAAACTAATGAAAGAAAGTTTCTTCACGTATTAAAAAGAATTGATTGGCTTACCTTTATAAATCATAGATTGATTGATAAGTTAGGCGGTATTGACACCTTAACAAAAAATTTAACAATAGATTTTGACGGTAGTATTATTAAAGATGTTATTTTACATAAGTTACCACACGGCATTTGCGTACAAGCAGGGGCTGAACCTATCATTGGCGACATTAGCAACCTTGATTATAAGGCTTTATCCCCTTATAGGCATATTGGTAGTGCATTAAAACCTGTAACGATATTGCAAAACGAGTATGGTTATGATGTAAAAGAATTTAATTTTGGTGGTATGTCAGGCGGTGGAATTAGTTCTAATTTTTGGATCGAAAAAGCTTTTCCTTTATTGATAAAAAGATATAAACAACTCAGTAATCGTAAATAAAGCGGTACGATCTTGATAAAAATTTGCAATTAAAGTGTCTAACTATAAATATCAAACTACTCTCTGAACAAGCTCCATCGCAACAGGAACCCCATTATCAATAGTAAATTTTGCTTTGTAACAGACCGCTTGTATACCTTTTTCAAGGGCTTGCTGAAATAGCTCAGCATATTTAGGATCAATCTGTTTGGCAACCTCAAAAGTGTGAATGCCAGAATGCAAAATAGCAAAGAAAATAACCGCTGAATAACCTTGTTGTGCCATTATGGTCAGTTCCCTTAGGTGTTTTTGACCTCGTAAGGTTTGGGTATCAGGGAACATTCCTATGCCATTTTCTGTTAATAGCGTGGTGGATTTCACTTCGACAAAGCAGCTTTCATCAAGTAAAAAATCAATACGACTCTTTTCTTCGCCATATTTTACTTCTGCTTGAATATGTTGATATTGAGCCAGTTCCTCAATCCATTTATGTTGCAATGCCTCATTAACTAATTGATTGGCTCGTTGTGTATTCACACAAATAAAATCGCCTTGTTGTGTTTCAGTGAGTTCCCAAGTGTGGGCATATTTACGTTTTGGATTATCTGAGGTAGAAAACCATACTCGATCGCCCTCTGTTGCGCAACCTGTCATTGCTCCAGTATTAGGGCAATGAATAGTAATTTGCTCTCCATTAGGCAACATTATATCTGCTAGAAAACGTTTATAACGTTTGATTAATATACCTTGTTTTAGTGGTGGAAGTTGCATCGTTGTCCTTTAAGCGGTCAGTTGTTGATTGATTTTTGCAAATTTTAAGTATGGGATACTAATACACTCAATAACGCTTGAATAGGGTGTTTTAATATCACTTTTTCCATACGCTTGACTTGGCTACGGCAAGAGTAACCTGTGGCAAGACATTGTTCTATCGGTTTATCTTTAAATTTAGTTTGCCACGATTGTTCGTAAATTGCTTTAGACATTGCTATATGCTGGGTTTCGTGACCAAAAGTCCCTGCCATTCCACAGCAACCGACATTTTCACTGTTCAGTGTTTGGTTGAAATACTCAAAAATCCGTTGCCACTCTTTTGTGCTATTTGGTAAAGCAGTGGTTTCTGTACAGTGTGAAAACAGATACCATTGTAAGCGGTCACTTATTTGTAAATTTTTGCAAACATCTAACCGCTTGTTTTTAATCTGATCATTTAACCATTCGTGTACTAATAGAACTTCAAACTCACCTCGTTGTTCTTGCAACAGATGATTATATTCATCTCGATAAAGCAATACCAAAGCAGGATCGACTCCTACCATTGGGATATTTAATTTTGCGACACGGTTTAAAAAGTCTGCCTGATTTTTCGCTGTTTTAGAAAATTGATTTAAAAAACCTTTAATATGCGCCGCTTTTCCAGTTGGTTTGAAGGGTAATACAATAGGCTTAAAACCAATTTTTTGACAAAAATGGACAAAATCTGCGATAACTTTTGCATCATAATAAGAAGTAAAAGGATCTTGTATCACAAAAATAAATTTGCAAAAATCATTAGGTAAGTGACCGCTTGCAACCCAATGTTCAATGGTTTCTAACTTTTCCCCTTGATAATTTATTTTCACTAATTGCTGTTGTAAATTAGGTGTTGAAAGAGCAGGTAAGTCGGTCATTCCAATGGTTTTATTTGCTATTTTTTCTGCTATTTTCGTGGTACTAAAGAAATTATAGAAGTGTGGTGTTTTTGCCATTAAAGGGACAACAAACTCAAGATTAGACACTACATAATCTTTCACTGGACGAAAATAACGTTGATGATATAAATGATTAAATTGACTACGGAATGTTGGCACATCAATTTTTATTGGGCATTGGCTAGCACAGGCTTTACAAGCTAAACAAGTATCCATTGCCATTTTGACTTCGTGAGAAAAATCATAACTAGTATTCTTATTCCATTGGTGACGAAGCTTAGCAACAAAATCTGTTAATTTTAGAGGATATTTTTTATCCTTAAAAATTACATCATCAGGGCTAATCCCTTGTTCCGCAAGAAGTCGTAACCATTCTCGAATTAGTGTTGCACGCCCTTTGGGTGAAAAAACTCGATTGCCCGTTATTTTCATAGAAGGACACATCACACTATGCACATCAAAATTAAAGCATAATCCATTACCGTTACAACTCATTGCTCCTTTAAATTCGTTTTTTACCTCGAGGGGAATTTGGTGGTCAAAATCAGCACGCATAGGGGAATCAATCGGATACAACTTATCTTTACTGTCTAAAGGCGTACAAATCTTACCCGGGTTTAAGCGATTTTGAGGATCAAACAGTTGTTTAATATAACGTAGTTCGTGCCACAATTTTTCTCCAAAGAAATGCTGACCATAATAAGATCGCATACCTTTGCCGTGTTCTCCCCAAATTAAACCGCCGTATTTTGAGGTCAGTTTTACTACTTCATCAGAAATCGTTTTAAAGGTTTTAACTTGTTGTTTATCACATAAATCTAATGCGGGGCGAACGTGTAACACCCCTGCATCAACGTGTCCAAACATACCATATTCTAATTGATAAGAATCCAATAATTGACGAAATTCTGTAATGTAATCCGCTAAATTTTCAGGGGGAACGCAAGTATCTTCGACAAAAGGAATGGGTTTTGCCCACCCTTTCGCATTACCTAATAACCCCACCGCCTTTTTACGCATTGCATAAATTTTTTCGATAGAAGCTAAATCATTGCAAATTTGATAACCAATGATACCGCTTGTTTTATTTGCTATTTTTTGCTCGAGGGTTTGACACAAGTCATTAATCAGTTTTTGATTTTGTTCTTCATCATTAGAGGCATATTCCACAATATTAATACCAAGGATAGGATTATTTTTATCTTCTAATAATAAATCTGAAACGGAGTGCCAAATAATATCTTGTTTGGCTAAATTTAATACCTTTGAATCAATGGTTTCAACAGAAAGTGCTTTTGCTTCTAACATCATTGGAGCGGAACGCAGAGCAGAATCAAAAGAATTATATTTAATATTAATTAAGGTACGATATTTAGGAATAGGCAATAAATTAAGTTTTGCCTCACAAATAAAAGCTAATGATCCTTCTGAACCTGTCAGAATACGAGTTAAGTTAAATTCTGACTCATCATTATTAAAGACGTTTTTGAGATCGTAACCCGTTAAAAAACGGTTTAATTGTGGTAGATCCTTTAATACCTGTGGACGAATTTCTTTACAACGAGTGAAAATAGCAGAATGCAGTTGTTTGGCTGTATCAGATAAATTTAATTTATCTAAATTTGCAAAAAATTGATCAGATCCTACCGCTTGAGTTTCTAATATTTCCCCATTCATCAACACTGATTTTATCTCTAGTACGTGTTGTGAGGTTTTACCATATTGTAACGAACCCTGCCCTGAAGCATCAGTATTGATCATTCCTCCGATGGTCGCTCGATTACTGGTTGAAAGCTCTGGAGAGAAAAATAGTCCGTGAGGTTTTAAAAATTGATTTAGTTGATCTTTTACTACACCAGCTTGCACCCTGACCCAACGCTCTTTGACGTTTAATTCTAGAATATTTGTCATATAACGAGAGAGATCAATAATGATGTTATCATTTAATGATTGACCATTGGTTCCCGTTCCCCCACCTCGAGGTGTAAAAGTCAGGGATTGAAATTCAGCTCTTTGAGTAATTTGAGTGAGAATTTGTACATCTTCTACCGTCTTTGGATATAAAATCGCAGATGGAAGAACCTGATAAATACTATTATCTGTCGCTAAACTCAGACGATCGGCATAATTTGACGCAATATCACCTTTAAAATGGCGTTTTTTTACTTCATTTAGGTAACAAATCACATCATTGCTTAATTTTGGTATATCTGAAAGTTGTGGAAGCATAGTGTTATCAGTATTTATATTAATTATTGAATAATGATTATCTTAACAAGATTTTTCCATAAAATGAAAGAGAAAATAAAGAATGGTTTTTTACATTGAGGTTTAACTGAGTGCTCAACATAATTTTTTTAGATTATTTAATGCTAATTTTTAACTATCTTGAGCGATAGGATTCAAGGATAACCTTGAACCCCATTTTTAAAGTTTACACAGTTTGTGGGATAATGTTTTCAGATTATTCCTTATCATTTAGATGATAATTTACTACATTAAAAACTCTGTTTTTACTATTATCTCCAGCATAACCACTTTGTTGCCAAAATGCGTTTTTAAACCAATGATCAAATTTTTCACGACTAGGAAAACTTAATTCACCAAAATTAGGATCGAAGAAAACAACGTTTTCACCTTGAATAGCGGCTGAAACAGTATGAGCACCATCTTTCAAGCTAATTGATATTTTCTTTATTGCTGAATTTTCTTTGCCTGTATCTAAAATAGCTTGAGTGAAAGCATTTAGATTCTTGTCAGAAAGAGAGCCTTCTACTTGATCTTTACGACGTTGAGATCCAAATTGTCGTTCTTTTGCTGTAACACCTTGTTCTGATAACCAAGATTCCATTAATGTAAATTGTTGAGTTGCCGTATTACCATTATTTATGAATTCAGTTTGTAATTGCTTAATGACTTCAAAATATTTTTTATTTAGCTTTCCATTTTTTCCATCTTTAGGTTGATCATAAATATCCTCCCATAAACTTTGCTCATTTACTTTTTTTGTGATCCAAGATGCACAGACCGCCTCACAAACACCATTTTGGGTTTCAATATGTTTGATTATTTCGCTATATACTTCTCCCTTAAGTTGAGAAAATGTAAAATTAACTTCTCCATCAAATTGTTCAACAGTTTTACGAACTTTTCTAATTTCACTATCTTGTTTTACAGATTTAAAATTATCTCTTAACTTTTGTAATACTGAACGAGTTTGATCTTTTAATACAATATCTTTTATACGATCTGTTATAGGAGTATGATTTTCTTCTGTTGATGAACTACTTTTTCGCAAAGTACGTAAGAACTCTTGAACCATTTCACTATTCGTTGCCAGAGGAACTCTCTCATTATCATGAGGAGTAATTCGCATTTCAAATGTTTTATCAAACTTTGGAAAAGCGGAATAACCTGCATCTAGTAATAATTTATTAGTGATTACACGTGTAATTCTTCCATTACCATCGGCAAAAGGATGATAATCAATTAAACGCTGATAAACAAGAGCAGCTAGAACGCTTGGCTCAACACCTTTATTCTTGGCATTATTAATAAAATCTACTGTCTGTGCTAACTGTAATTGAGAAGCTTCTATACTAGAAAAAATAGCATCACCTTTAGTCAATGACTCATTTTTATATAAAATACGGTTCTCTCCTTCTTCTGGTCGTAAGTTATAATTTAGTTTCTCAATCATCGCTACAGTTAAGGCTTTATTTTTACTTTCGGTTAAGAATTCTTCAATAACGCTATGAAGCTGTTCTTTTAACGCTGGACTCTTTTTAATGGTTTCTGATGTTGTTGCTAATGTATTTAAGATATGAAGCGTTTGCTCTGGAATATCTAGTGGTAAACCTTTAGGTAAAGTTTTGACTAAATTCTGAATTTCGTTAAATTCTTTCTCAGTAGGTTTGAACGTTACTGCATCATTAATACGTTTTTCCATATCTTTTGCACCCTCTGTTAAGATTTCATCAAAACCGGGAGTGTTTTTCATTTGTTCAAAGACTGATTCTGGAACTAATCTTTTTGCAGCTACACGAGCACCATCTAGAAATACTGAATCATTTAAGATACTTTCTTCAAAATTATCATTACGTATATTTTCTAAGATAATTAATTCTTTTAAATTTAAATTATCTTCTAGATTGTCATAATTTATATTTTTTAATTTTTCATCTATTGTTTCTGGCTGCTGTCTAGAACTAAAGATATTTCGTATACGTTGAAATAGTGATTCTCTAACATTTTCTTCAACTACTTTATTTCCATTCCCTGCAGAATTTTTTAGTTCTGGTCGAGCAGGTAATAGAGGTGCAAAATCTTCTTCAGATTCAGTAGCGGTATGATCAGATAAGTTTTTTACAATTTCATCTGCTTTAGCGTTCGCTTTTGCTATAGCTTCTGGTGATTTATCTATCTTTGCATAAATAACGTCACTTTCTTTTTCTGATACTCCCTCTGCTTCTTTGGGTATTGAAGGTAATGGGCGTTTGCTATAGTCAATACTTGCTTCATCACCTAATGATTTAGTTGGTTTATTTAATGTATTAGGATTATCTAGTATCTCTTCATAAATTGGTTCTTCAACGACTTTATCTAAAAATTTAGTATTGATATGATCTGTTTTGGGCTTAGTTTTATTGGCTATATATTCTGAACCTTTATTCGCTAATCTTGATATATCTACTGTTTCAAAAGAGAAATGTGTTTTTGCAACGGTATCATCTTGAGTTACTGTTTTAGAATCAGATACATTATGTTTTATTTTATCATCCACATCTTGTTTATTATTTATTCCTGATATAGTGGAATGCTCTGTTGCTTCATAATGTTTTTGTTCTACCCTTCCTCCATTGATATTAAGATGTGATAGGCTATCAGAACTCATTCCAATATTTATACCAACATTTCCTCCATCCTTATGATGAGAATCAAGAACATCTTTACTATTTATTTTGCCATCAATCTTTAATAAAGATTTACCACTACTATCAACAAGATAGCCACCTTCTAAGTTAACATCTTTTAAATTACCTTCGATATGTTTTCCAGTAATTCCTGACTGTTTATTGACTTCCTTACCTTCTTCTTTTTCATAGCCAATCCCAACGCCGACATTTACATTTGGTTTTATGACTAACTCTGTATTTATAGAAGCACCTAGTCCTAAACTAGTATTTACTGAGGTTGTTTCACTTTTTACTTCATCTTGTACAGATTTTATATTGGTTTTACCATTTACGTCCAGATGCAGTTTATTGGCATCAATATTTGCTCCAGAAAGATTAAGGTTACCACCAGCTTTTATATTTAAATCATCTGATTTTAATTCAGTGTTTTTATGAATAGTTGAGCTAGTTTGAGAATTGCTTCCACTACCTTCTAACGAGTAATCTACACCTATTGCACAGCCTTCAGACATTACACCACAATGAACACTACCTCCAGCAGAGATTTTTGCACCAAGACTATTCGTTGTTTCAGAACGTATTGTTTCTCCTGCAATCAAATTTACATCACCTTTTGCATTTAAAGATAATTTACTTTTTTCATCACTTTCTACATTTTTTAAATCAAGATCGGCATCTGAAGAAAGAGTTACTTTACCATTAATGTGACTACGAACATCTGAGGATTCATGAATGTTATATTCAGTATGGGATATTTCAGCTTTTTCTTTTACACTCCCTCCAATGATATCTCCTGTTACAGTATTTATAACATCACTGGCAACTTGTAAAGTAGTAGTAATATCTTGCTTTAAGCCATTTTTTGAATCACGAACTTCACGAGCAGTATCATTGATTAAATCTCCAACAGCAGAATGCATTTCTCCTTCTAATCCAACTTTAACAGTTGTTTCAGTCATTGACTTATTTATTTCATCTTTCTCTTTTGTAGATAAAATATGCTTAGCATCTAACTCAAATCCTTCCTTATTTGTATTTGTGGGGTTAGGTTGAGTTGCATCTATATCTAAACCACCAATATCTGCAGAACCCAGAATATTTAATTTTCCACTATGAGTAGAAAGATGACTATTATTATGTTTTAAATCCGTCTGTTGATCTTGTTTTTTCGTATAGGCTATACCAACTTCTCCATTTAAACCAAATCGTTCACTTTCGGTTATACCAGTTTTAGTGCCATCTTTTTCATTAACAACAACACCTGCTTGATAACCTCCACCACTTGCTGATAAGCCAAGTTCAAGCTGAACAATATCCTCAGTTTTTTCGGAATGAGTGATATTTTTACCAGAATGAGTATTGTAGTTACCTTGTACTACACCAGAAATACTATCAGCACTCATATCACTGCCAGTTTGATTAAGATCTCCTTGTAAATTTAAATCTATATGATCAAATTTTAATGTTGATCCTTCTGATTTTACACTTGATTCTTTTTGTGTATGTTGACCAATAACTCTACCAGATAGTTTTGAATGAATATCCTCTTCTAAACTTATACTTGTTGTTGAATAAGTATCTTTAATATTTAAATCTTTTGTATTAATCGAACCTGTTGCCCCTCCAATGTTTGAGGAGATTATATCAATACTCTTATTTAAATCTGTTTCTAGATTGAGATTTCCTTTCGAAACAATATTTGATTTATGTACTGATGTACTACCATCTGCATTTGCAATAACACGACCTTCGGTTTCAATTCCTTTTGAGGCTTTCAAATGAGTTTCTTTTTCACTTAAAATATCTCCTTGATTTTTAATTTTTCCATCTGAATCAATATTTACAGTCTCTCCATAAATTGTGCCATCATTGTAAGTTTCGTGAGTTTTTAGCTCTATATCTTTAACATTTAGTACAGCATTTTCGGAGTTAGAGGGTAGATTATCATTATGAGAATGAGTAACAAGTGCTTTGATTGTATCAATATCAGTTAAATCATATTTGATTAGTGGTTTCTCTTCTTCTCCACCGTCAATTTTACCTAATAATTCTCTGTCTTTATCAGTCAATTCTTTTTCTAAATTTAAATTAGATTGTTGAAAAGAGCGATCAATAAGCAAATTTGTTTTTCTTAATAATTGAGTTAAATGAGAAAAATCAATCTCAGTATCTTTTTCTGTTTCATTTAATAAGTTTTCAAAATTTATATCAGGGACAGGGATGGAGTATTTTCCAATTACAATATCTCTTTGATAATTATTATGTTCAAATAGATGACCATTTTGTAAAGATGTAATATTTCCTGTTAATTTATCAGCAAATAATTGTGCCTTATGATGAGAAGGATAAAAAGAGATCATTGGCTTATTTTCTTTAAATTTTTGCCAATTTTGTTTTAATGCAGAGTGGTCTTGATTTGCCCAATTTTGCCCAAATGTGAGTAGCATTACTTTCTGAAAATCAGAGGATTGTATCCCTTGAAGGGCATTAATTATTTCATTACTACGAGCATAATACAGAGAACTACTTAATGGATATTCATCATTAAGTATAATATCAAAAAAATCATATAAATTATTTCTACTTAAATCTGCTGTTCCACTTAAATCTGTTTTAAATAGGGAAGAGCGAGGGGTATAGGCCACTCTTATATGTACTTTGGGGTTTTTTAAATAATTTTCTATAAGGTCAAACTGTTGATTTCTTGGTTCATTAACAATTTTTGTTGTGCCATTATTCTCAAAATTTCCTTGAATATTAATAAGGCTATAATTAAAGACACCGCTATCTTTATTTTGAATCTCTATAGGGGTAAATAATAATTTAACATCATAAGTAGGGTTAACCGATTTTCTAGTATTTATTAACATATAATTTAAACTAGTATTTATAATATTCTTTTGTATAAATGAAAAACCCGCTTCTCCAATAACAATTCCTGCATTTTTAATTTTTAAATTATTCACAAATTCAGGGACTTCTAAAGATATATAATAATTGTCATATTCTAAGTTATAATATTTACTATGCAGATGTTCTTTAAATGTATTTGAAATACTAACATTACTTTCTAATTTTGCATCATTAGTAAATTTTACAGCAGAAGCTGTAATTTTTTCTTTAGCAAAAATATCCCCTAAATTATAGATATTATTCTGAGCTTCTAAAAAAAGTTGACCTTCTGAATAAATAATTGAATCAGAATAATTATTAATGTCTCCTATAGTTGAACTTAGATATACTCCTTTTTTTGCAACTAAATCGCCATAATTTTGAATATTATCATTAGTAATAATTCCTAATTTTTTGGCAGAAATAATAGCTCCTTTATTTTTAAAGGAATGACTTTCAATTATAATATTTGCAAGAGATGTAAGTTGGTGATTTTCGTTTATATTAAAATCATTTGTTTTAACTGTAATATTATATTGTGCCTCAGGTAAATTATGGTTCTCTGAACTAAAATTGGTATTATCTTTAAAAATTAACTCAGCATCTCCTTTACTTGATATTTGTCCACTATTTTTATAACCATTAATTTTCCCTTCACTATCATTACCCTTAGTAATAATTTTGAGTGATTTTACGGCTAATATTTTTCCATTATTATTTAAATTATTACTGTCTATTTGAGTAGAATGTCCATAAATTATTCCTTTATTATCAATATCTGAACTATTTACTACAATATTTTTCCCTAACAAAACAGCGTTTTCTGTTAATTTTAACTGTTTTGCTTTAGTTTGAACGCTAACACCAGAAAGTTTACTATTATTTTCTAAATTAATACTCTCAGTCATATTTAGTTGTACTTTGTTAGCATTTACTTGTGCATTTGTTTTTATATTTGTAGTTTGACCATCTAATAAAATAGTTTTTGTATTTATTTCATTATTCAGTGTAATTTGATTTGCTTTTTTTATTTCAATACTATTTTTTGAATGCACTGAGTGGAGATCAATACTACCATTGTCAGTGATAAATTTAATATCAGATTCAGATAAAATTATATTACTATGCTTTATCCCTGCTCCTGAATCAGTGGTGACAAATTGGATATGTTTGCCGTGCATTGCACCTAATTCTTCACCACTAATGATCACTTCATCCACTATTTCACCTTTAGAAGTAATTTTTTGTTGTACAACATCATAAGAAGTTGAACCAGCAATTAAATTGATATTAGTTTCTGAAGAACTATCATCATTATGATTTTTGATAGCGCCCTTTTGTGTGATCTTTTTTGCAACAATATCTAAATATTTTAATCCATCAGTAGCCAAACCATTTTCTTCAATAGTAATTGTCCCTTTATCTACATCAAGATTTAACCCCTTTTGAGGAGCAATAACATTACTTGTTGATATAACAAAATGCTCAGTATTGCGAGTTTGTACACCATTAATATTAATACCATTAGGGTTTATGATTAACAGATCTGCTTTTTGACCAAGTACTTCTAACCCCCCTGTTAGTTGCGTTGAATTATGTCCTGTTACCTGATTTAAAATGACTTTTGCGGCCTCTCCTTCAAGTGAAGCATTTCCTTTAACATAACCAACCAAATGTGAATTACCATCATTAGTACTATTATTAAATACAGCACCATTTGTTACATTAAATTCTTTAAAGCGGTTATCAGAAATACCGTCGAACTCTGGTTTTGCAATATCAATGAGTAGTATGTCATTACCAACTGTCGTAATTTTGGTTTTAATGCCATCCACTTCTACACTATTCGCAAATGAATGTGTTGAAAGAAGGGATACTGCAAATATTGGTAATAATGTTGATTGAATAAATGTAGAAATTGCATTCAGTTTAAAATTAAATACAGACTTTTCTTGACTAGAAGTATCAGTATCTGATGAACTATTATTGATCGCAGATTGAACATTTTCTGCGACGGGGATTAAACAAGATTTAGATTTGCTAAAAATTAATTTATATTTGTTTTTATTCATAATAATTTTCCTTAATTATTTATGTTAAAAATGAATTGCTCCATTGAAATGGGGCACTCCTAAATTCCCTTTAGGATAATTTTCGGTACTTCTTAATGGTTTGGCATAAGTTACAGATAATGAAACATTTTGGGCTTGCATTTTTAGTCCTAATGCTACTCCTACTAATGTATTATGCTGTTTTGACGCTTTTTGATACACTTGTCCCCATCGACACCTATAAAAAATGAAACGACAGGTTACTTTTAGCTCTTTTCGGGGAAGTAAACAACAATTGTTCTGATTTTTTTATTTTCAGTTCACTGTTATTTATTTTTTCTTCTTTGTAGCTCTTCTATAAGTACATTTTTGCTATTACATTTGAGCAGTAGACTATGAAATATAGAAAGAGAATGGTTAGATGTATTTTTTGTAATTATTAACGGCATTTTCCATTTAAAATTCCTGATATTCTTATTGGCAAGGATAATTGATTATAGGATAAAAACAGGATATGTACATAAAAAAGGAAGAGTAAAATAGCTGGTCTGATGAGTTTATAATTTCAGGGTAAAATCATACGTAATTAGAGAAAAATAGTATCTAATAATAAATCAATGAGAGACTATTCAACAATCTTGATACCTTTAATAGGATTATTTATATTAACAAGATTGAGACTATAAAATTAAAGGCTGATTTTTCACATAGGAGATAATTGAATACTTTGTGCCTAGACGTTTCATAATTATAATTTTTTTAGATTATTCGATGCTAATAATTATCGTTAATGATAGGATTCAAGCAAATACTTGAATCCTATTTTTTTAGGACTTACACAAATTTAAATATAGTGTTTAAATTTAATTGTTTTTTTTACTTTATTTTTTCTCAGATTATTCCTTATCAGTTATATGATAATTTGTAACATTAAAAACTTTGGTTTTATTGTCATTTTCAGCATAACCACTTTGCTTCCAAAATGAGTTTTTAAACCAATTATTAAACTTTTCACGACTTGAAAATTCCATTTCTCCAAAGTTTGGATCAAAAAATGCTACTTTTTCTCCAATTATGGTCGCTGAAACAGTATGCACACCATCTTTTATATTGATTGAAATTTTCTTCGCTGCTGATTGTTCTGAACCAGTATCTAGTATTGTTTTAATTAACGTGTCAGTATTATCTCTAGATACTCCTCCCTCAACTTTATCTTGACGACTTAGAGTTCCAAAGGTTTTTTCTTTTGGTACAACACCTTGTTCAGATAACCAAGAATCTGTTAATGTGAATTGTTCAGTTGCTGTACTTCCACTATTAATAAATTCAGTCTGTAATTTCTTAATATTTTCAAAGGCATCTTTATTCAATTTACCTTTTTCTCCATTTTTAGGCTGATCATAAATCTCGTCCCATAAATTTTGAGTATTCACTTTTTTAGCAATCCAATTGGTACAAACCGCTTCACAAACACCATTCTCTGTTTCAATATGTTTGATAATTTCGTTATACACTTCACCTTTTGATTGAGAAAATTTAAAGACAACGTCACCACCAAATTGAGATACAGAACTCCTAACTTTACTAATTCTCGAATCTACTTTAAGAGGTTGAAAAAGAGCACTTAGTTTTTGTAGAGAAGAACGAGGTTGTTCCACAAGAGTACGATCTTTAACACGATCTGTTACTGGAGTATTGCTTTTAGTAACAGAAGACGTTAATAGATCCCTATTTTCTTCAGATGGTAAATGATTTCTTTGTAGAGTGCGTAAGAACTCTTGAACTACTTCACTGTTTGTTGCTTGAGGCTCGCTCTCATTATCACGAGGAGTAATTCGCATTTCAAATCGTTTATCAAATGTTGGAAAAACGGAATAGCCAGCATCTAGTAATAATTTATTTGTTATTACACGTGTAATTCTTCCGTTACCTTCGGCAAAAGGATGATAATCAATTAATCGCTGATAAACAAGAGAAGCCAAAACGCTCGGTTCAACCCCTTTACTCTTAGCATTATTAATGAAGTCCACTGTTTGTGCTAACTGTAATTTAGAGGCTTCTACACTAGAAAAAATAGCTTCATCTTTAGTTAATGATTTATCTTTATATAAAATACGAGATGGTCCCTCTTCCGGTCGTAAATTGTAATTTAGTTTTTCAACCATCGCTACAGTTAACGCTTTATCTTTACTCTCAGTCAAAAATGCTTCAATAACATTGTGAAGCTGTTCTTTTAACTCTGGACTTTTTTTAATGGTTTTTGATGTTGTTGCTAGTGTATCCAAGATATGAAGTGTTTGCTCTGAAATATCTAATACTGTTCCTTTAGGTATAGCTTGAACTAATCTCTGAATTTCACTAAACTCTTCAATAGTTGGTTGAAAAGTTACCGCCTCGTTAATACGTATTTCAATTTTTTTTGCTCCTTCCGTAAGAATTTCATCAAATTCTGGAACATTTTTCATTTGTTCAATTGTTGCTACGGATATTATTTTTTTAGCTGCTTCACGTGCCTCATCTAAGAATTTGTCATTTTCTAGTATCGTTTTTTCAAAATTCTGATTACGTTCATTTTCTAAAACAATTAATCCTTTAAGATTTAGAGAATCTTCTAAATGTTCATAATTCGGCTTGAGCGGTAGACTATCTGCTGATTTTTCTACTTCTGATGACTTTCCTGCAAATAGTTTACGTATAGATTGCAGTAATGAGCGTTCACTTGCTGCACCTGTTTTATCACCTCTTCTCCCCGCTGCATCTTTTAACTCAGGTCTAGCGGGTAATAATGGTGCAAACTCTTCTTCAATTTCAGATGTAGTTGCAACATTATTTGCTTTGGCAATGGCTTCTGGAGATTTATCGATTATTGCATAAATCTCTTCCGTATAACCTGTTGGTTGATCAGGGGTATTATGAATACTCGCATCCTCCGGTATTGGAGGTAATGGTCGTTTAGCTAACGGATTATCATTTGTTGCTATTGGAGGCAATATTCTTCCATTTTCACCAATTTCTTCATAAATAGGATCACTCTCTTCATTAACCGTATCGCTACTCTGCATTACTTTCGAAGTATAATCTTTCCCTTTATCGGAGAGTTTTTTTAGATCAAGAATTTCAAAATTAAATGAAGTTCTAGCAACCGTATCATCTTGACTAATGGTTTTTATTTCTGAAAGGGATGTTTTAACCTCTCCCTCAACTTCTTTAATATTGGTTACGCCTGATACAGCAGAATGTTGAGTTGCTTCATAATGCTTTTGCTCTGAACGACCACCACGAATATCAAGTTGTGATAAACTACTTCCATCAGTACCAATACTTCCACCAAAAGTACCACCATCTTTGTGATGAGAATCAGTAAGTTCTTTGCCTGTTACTTTTCCTTCAACTTGTAATAGAGTAGCATCTCCCTTATTAATCAGATGTCCAGCAGATAGATTTACCTCTTCAAGATGTCCTGTAAGATGTTCACTTGTTATTCCAGACTGTTTATTTACCTCTTTTCTGTGTTCGCTTTCTGTACCAATATCAAATCCAACACTGAGACTTGGTTTAACCCTTAATGCGGTTGTGATTGAAGCACCAATGCCTAAATTTGCACTTTGTGATGTGGTTTTACTGTTTAATTCATCTTGTACAGATTCAATATTGGTAGAACCTTTTACTTCTAATTCTAGGGATTTACTATCAATATTTGCCCCTGCAAGATTAAGATTACCACCTGTATCAATACTAAGATGAGTTGCTTTTAGCTCAGTATTATGGAATTTTTTAGAATTCTGATGACTATCACTACTGCTTCCATCGAAAGAGGCACTTACTCCAACCTCACAACCATCAGACATAATGCCACAACGAGCATAATTTCCACTGGTAATAGTAGCACTAAAGCTTGTTGTACTTTCTGTTCGATCTGTTTCTCCTGCTACTAGGTTTACATCACCAACTGCTTTTAAAGATAATTGACTTTTGTCACTACTACCCACATTTTTTAGCGTAATATCTGAATGTGAAGAAAGTACTACCTTACCTTCAATATGAGTGGCAATATCAGCATTTTGATGTGAAGAGTGTTCAGTCTGAGTAATTTCCCCCTTATTTTTTATACTTCCACCGATAGCATCTCCAGTTATTAAATGTAATACATCACTTGTAGCCTGTAGACTTACTGTACCATCTTGCTTCAAACCTTTGTTTAAATCATTAATTTGGCGAAGGGTACTATTAACAGTATCTCCTATAGAAGAGTGTAGTTCAGCATCTATTCCCAGTTTAATACTTGTTGTACTCAAATATTCATCAATTTGGTCTTGCTGTTTTGTTGATTGAATACGATCTGCACTTAATTCAAATCCTTTTTCCTCTGTTAAAGGAGATGTTGCATCAATATTTACTCCTCCAATATCAGCAATACCCTGTACATTTAAGCGACCTTCTTTTACAGAAAGGCGACTATTAGTATGTGTTAATGCAGTATGTTCTTCTTGTATTTTAGTAAATTTAATAGCTAGATCTGAATGCAATCCAAATCGATCATTATCTGTAATACCTGTATTTATACCCTCTTTTTCATTGATATTTAACCCAGCTTGATGCCCATTACCACTTGCTGTTATAGAAAACTCAAGCTGTGCAACATTTTCACTACTTTCAGAGTGTTTGGTATTAATACCTGCTTCAGTGTTATAATTACCCTGCACTACACCAACAATGCTATCCGTTGTTATACTACTTCCTTTTTGATTTAAATCCTTTGTTAAATTTAAGTCTAAATTATCCGCTTCTAAAGTAGAACCTACAGATGTCACACTAAAATCTTGTTGTGAACTTTGTCCAATAACCTTTCCTGAAATCCGAGAATAAATATCCTCTTCTTTAAGGCTGCTATTCGTTGTTGCATCATCTTTTAAATTTAGATCCTGTGTTTTTATTGAAACACTATGTCCTTTAACTTCGGAAGCGGTTAGATCAATTTCACTATTTGCATCCGTTTCTAGTTTAATGTTTCCTTGTGATTCAATATGTGCTTGATGAACAGAAGAACTACCATCACCATTGAAGATAACTTTATTTTCTACTTCAATTCCTTTTTCTCCAGTTAAGTGCGTTTCTTGTGTACTTATAATATCCCCTGAGCTTTGGATTTTATCCTCTGCTTCAATATTAATTTTTTCAGCGACAATCGTACCGCTATTGTAGGTATTGTGTGTTTTTATATCGATATCTCGGACTTCAATTTCGGCATCACTTGATAAACTTTCTGATGCCGTTGTAGTATGAGAAGAGTGATCTATTATTGTCTTAATATTATTGATATCAGGTGTATATTCTGATAATAAATCATCTGTATCTGTTGGATCAACTTGTTGAAAAGACCGATCAATAAGTAGGTTTATTTTTCCTAATGAGAGTTTTAAATTAAGAAACTCAACATCATTTCCTAACATTAAGCCATTGTGTAGACTTTTAAACTCCACACCAGAAGTGCTGTTTATTATTTGTTCTTTAGCGTTAATATGCTTTTGATAAGAATTGGATTCACTTTGTTCACTATTTGCTAATGTATCAGTCATTCCTGTTAATCTATCGGCAAATAATTTAGCTTTATAATTAGATGGGTGAAAGATAATGGATGGTTTATTTTTTTTGAAATCTCCCCAACTCTGTTGTAATTTTTGATAATCTTGATCTGTCCAATTTTGACCAAAAACTAATAACATTACACGTTGGAAATCTGGAACATTTACACCTTGAAAGGTTGTCATTATTTCTTTAGTACGACCATAATAAAAAGCACTACTAATGGCATATTCATTTTGAAATATATTATCAAATAATTCATATAAACTTTCTTTTTTTAATGTTGTTCTAACACTTAATCCAGTATTTAAAGATTGTAATTTAGGCATATAAGATATTTTGATATCTACCTTTTTTTTCAAATAATCATTGATAAGATCAAAAGATCTTCCTTTAGAATTATTAACAAAGTTTATTGTATTATTATTTTCAAATTCTCCTTTAATATTTATAACACTATAATTAAAAATACCTGCATTTGTGTTTCTCGTTTCTTTTTGAATAAATGTCAGTCCTGATTCACCTTCAATAAATCCAGCATTTTTAATTCTCAAATTATTTATAAATTCTGGAACATTGAGCTCAATAGAGTAATCATCGAATTCTACATCATAATATTTTTGATGAGTATGTTGTTTAAATGTTGTAGGAGTATCAATACCTCCAGATAATTCAACATCATTAATAAATTTAACTGCTGATATTGTTATTTTATCTTTAGCGAAGATTTCACCTAAATTATAAACAGTCTCATTACTGTCTAAATTTAATTTTCCATCAGTATAAATAACAGAATTATCATAGTTATCGGTATTTTTTGAAATTAAAGACATCCCTTCTTTGGCGGCAATAAGACCATTATTTTTAATATAATCCGCCATAATATTTAGTTCTTTTGCACTTGTTAATAGTCCTTTATTTTTAAAAATTTTACTATGAATATGAACATTCGCATTGGAGCGTAATCTAGCATTGTCTTCAATGTAAAAAAGATTTGTTGTCAGCATTAACTTATTATGTGCTTCTGGTAAGCTGTGAATATTAGAATTAAAATTAGTATTGTCAGTAAAAATTAATTTAAGATCGCCTTTACTTGATATTAGCCCACTATTTTTATAGCCATTAGTTTGTTTACTTTTATCACTACCTTTAGTTATAATTGTCAATAATTCATTTGCGGATAACTCTCCACTATTATTAATTTCAGAGCTAGTTATCACACTATTGATAGCAAAAAAAGTTGCATTATTTTCAACATTGAGTTGCTTGCTTTGTGAGTGAATATCAATTGCTGTAATGATGCTATCAGATTCTAAGTTAATGTTTTCTTTGGCATTGAATTCAACCCTTTGTGCTTTAATCTTTGCTTTGTTTTTTACATTTATAGATTGAGCATTTAATACAATAGATTGAGACGTGATACCTTTATTTAAATTAATTTGATTAGTTCCATCTACTTCCACTTTATCTTTAGAATGTACAGTTTGGAGATCAACATTACCATTATTTGTCGTAAATTTAATATCAGATTCAGATAAAATTATATTACTATGCTTTATCCCTGCTCCTGAATCAGTGGTAACAAATTGGATATGTTTGCCGTGCATTGCACCTAATTCTTCACCACTAATGATCACTTCATCCACTATTTCACCTTTAGAAGTAATTTTTTGTTGTACAACATCATAAGAAGTTGAACCAGCAATTAAATTGATATTAGTTTCTGAAGAACTATCATCATTATGATTTTTGATAGCGCCCTTTTGTGTGATCTTTTTTGCAACAATATCTAAATATTTTAATCCATCAGTAGCCAAACCATTTTCTTCAATAGTAATTGTCCCTTTATCTACATCAAGATTTAACCCCTTTTGAGGAGCAATAACATTACTTGTTGATATAACAAAACGCTCAGTATTGCGAGTTTGTACACCATTAATATTAATACCATTAGGGTTTATGATTAACAGATCTGCTTTTTGACCAAGTACTTCTAACCCCCCTGTTAGTTGCGTTGAATTATGTCCTGTTACCTGATTTAAAATGACTTTTGCGGCCTCTCCTTCAAGTGAAGCATTTCCTTTAACATAACCAACCAAATGTGAATTACCATCATTAGTACTATTATTAAATACAGCACCATTTGTTACATTAAATTCTTTAAAGCGGTTATCAGAAATACCGTCGAACTCTGGTTTTGCAATATCAATGAGTAGTATGTCATTACCAACTGTCGTAATTTTGGTTTTAATGCCATCCACTTCTACACTATTCGCAAATGAATGTGTTGAAAGAAGGGATACTGCAAATATTGGTAATAATGTTGATTGAATAAATGTAGAAATTGCATTCAGTTTAAAATTAAATACAGACCTTTCTTGACTAGAAGTATCAGTATCAGATGAACTATTATTGATCGCAGATTGAACATTTTCTGCGACGGGGATTAAACAAGATTTAGATTTGCTAAAAATTAATTTATATTTGTTTTTATTCATAATAATTTTCCTTAATTATTTATGTTAAAAATGAATTGCTCCATTGAAATAGGTCACTCCTGAATTCCCTTTAGGATAATTTTCGGTACTTCTTAATGGTTTGGCATAAGTTACAGATAATGAAACATTTTGGGCTTGCATTTTTAGTCCTAATGCTACTCCTACTAATGTATTATGCTGTTTTGACGCTTTTTGATACACTTGTCCCCAATCTACACCTATAAAAGGTGAAATCACAGACAAGACACTTTTTTGTGGATAAAAAGGTATTGTGAGTGTTTGTGAAATAAACACACCTTTGTCTCCAGAAACTATACCACCTTTGAAACCTCGTACGGTGTACTCATCACCAATCGCAAATTGATTATCAGAGAGTAATCCTAATGAACTATATTGAGCTCCAGCTCTAAATTGATAACTTAAAGGACGTATCATAGTGAAAGGCTTGTGCCAATTAACACTACCTGAAATAACTTGCATTGTTTTGAGCTGATCATTTAAATAAGCTGAATGTTGAGAATTAAACCAATTTAACCCATTGCTAAAATTAAGATCACTATGTAATTTACCATTCCAAAATGTTGAAATATGAGATAATCCAATATTAAATTTGCTGTAAAGATTATCTGTTATTAAACGATTAACAACATAATTATTCTTTTTCTTAAATTCTAACTCTCCATAAGCTGTTAAAATACTTTCTCTATTGCGATTGAGAATACGAGAGACTTTTACACTAGCCGTTTGAGTTTTTCCTTCACTCTTATAATTATCATTATTTCCACGTAATTCTTTTTCATACCCTAAATGTGCCAATTTCAGATCTAAAGTGTAAAAACCGAGAGGTTGACTATAATTTATTGCATAGTTTTGCTGACTATTTTCTTTTGAATTTTTATAAAAACGATAATTGGTTGAAAAAGACCAACTATCATTTATACCAATGAGATCACTTACTGATAGGGTTGCTGTCAGTTGATTACGACCATTTGCATTATTTTCTGATCCTGAGTTATTAAACCCAATAGAAAAAGCTGGCATTACAGAACGTTTGGTTTCAATATTAATATTTGATTTAGACATTTCTTGGCTTGCAATAATTTGTAATCGTGTAGATTTGTTGACATTATTGGTTATTTCTACAATTTGGTCAGCATCAAAAATATTAAATGGCTTATTGTTTAAATTAGGTAAAGTGCTTAACATTGCTTTATCTTTAAAGCTTTGTGGGATTTGACCATTTACATAGTAATTATTTACCCCTCCCCAATGAATAATAAATTTTAAATGTCCATCTGAAATGTTTGTTTCTTTTAATCCAATAGCACTAGTTATATACCCTTGTGAATATAAAACTTCTGTTAATTCTTTTACTAATTCTAAAATTTGTGGCGTTGTTAATTTCTTATTTTCATAATGCTGGATAATAGATTGAAAATTTAGTGAGATTGACTGATTTACAAGATCAATACTAATTTTATTTATTTTTTGAGCTTGTTCCTCTTTATTAACTAAACTTTTTGCTACTTTTAGCTTTTTTGGGGGATTGGTAAATAAAAATTGTTCTGCTTTTTTTATTTGCAGTTCACTGTTATTTATTTTTTCTTGATTTTTTATTCTTTGTTGCTCTTCTATAAGTATATTTTTGCTATTTGCTATTACATTTGAGCAGTAGAGTATGAAATAGAGAGAGAGAATGGTTAGATGTATTTTTTTGTAATTATTAACGGTGTTTTCCATTTAAAATTCCTGACGTCCTTATTGGGAATAATAATCAATTATAGGATAAAAACAGGATATGTATATAAAAAAGAAAGAGTAAAACAACTGGTCTAATGAGTTTATAATTTCAGGGAAAAATCATACTTAACTAGAGCAAAATAGATACTAAAACCTAATGTAAATCAATGAATTACGTTAATTAACGTAGCGGCGAATTAGTAAGCGTTAGTTTGCGTATATTCGCTCGTTATTCGATATAAAAATCCTCACAAAATATTATTAGGTATAAATATAGCGGGTAGATCAAATCGAAAATTAACAAATTTAACACCTTGCGTAGATACCTTGTGCCTACAATATGTTTATACATTAATTGGTTATGTGAAAAATTGATAAAATATAGCAGTTATATCCAGTTCACAATTTACAATTTTTATGCTTGCTATTTCTTAATAGTATCTAAAAAAATAATAGGTAAAAGGTTACGTTTCTCTTGTTTATAATTTAAACTTTTTTAGATATTCTATTTATGAAAAGATCAGGAAAAAATATTTTTGATAGAGATCACAAGTTACAATGAAACCAATTGCTTTTTAACTGTAACTCTGTATATTTTTGTTAATACCAACCAAATATTTCAATATACAAAAAACAAAAATAGGCAGAATTTATGATAACAGAATTAGTATCCCAAGCAGAAATTAATGCTTTTTTTAATGGGCAGTGTTCTGTCCCTTTCTCTGTTTTAGGTATGCACGAAACCGATAATGGCATAGAAATTCGAGTATTGTTACCTGATGCCACACGAGTATTAGTGATTGAGCGAGAAAATCAGCAAATTTTATTTGAATTATCGCCGCTTGATGAGCGAGGTTTCTTTGCTGGTATAACACCAGATACCCATTCTTTTTATGATTATCAGTTACAGGTATTTTGGGGTAATGAATCTCAAATTATTGAAGATCCTTATCGTTTTCATCCTATGGTGGATGAATTGGATAATTGGTTGCTTTCAGAAGGTTCACATCATAGACCTTATGAAATTTTAGGTGCTCATTTTGCGGAGTGCGATGGCATTTCTGGTGTTGTTTTCCGTTTGTGGGCACCAAATGCTAAACGTGTTTCTGTGGTGGGGGATTTTAATTATTGGGATGGGCGTCGTCATCCAATGCAAAAACATTTTTCAAGTGGTATTTGGGAACTATTTTTACCAAAAGTATCCCTTGGACAATATTATAAATTTGAACTGATTGATTGTAATGATCAATTACGTTTAAAAGCTGATCCTTATGCGTTTAGCTCCCAACTTCGTCCTGATACGGCATCACAAGTGAGTATGTTGCCTGAAATAGTAGAAATGACAGCACAACGTCGTAAAGCGAATCAATCTGATCAACCGATTTCTATCTATGAAGTGCATTTAGGTTCGTGGCGTCGTAATGTCGAAAATAATTATTGGCTTAATTATGATCAGCTTGCTGATGAGCTAATTCCTTATGTAAAAGAAATGGGCTTTACTCATATTGAGTTTTTACCCCTTTCTGAGTTTCCTTTTGATGGTTCTTGGGGCTATCAACCTATTGGATTATATTCTCCAACCAGTCGCTTTGGTTCACCAGAAAGTTTTAAACGTTTAATTGATAAAGCACACGAAGCAGGATTAAATGTCATTTTAGATTGGGTGCCTGGACATTTCCCAAGTGATACTCACGGCTTAGTCGCGTTTGATGGCACGGCATTATACGAACACGCTGATCCAAAAGAAGGCTATCATCAAGATTGGAATACCCTTATTTATAATTATGGTCGTAATGAAGTGCGTAATTTCTTGGTCAGCAACGCGTTATATTGGTTGGAACGCTTTGGCTTAGATGGAATCCGTGTTGATGCGGTGGCGTCGATGGTTTATCGTGATTATAGCCGTAAAGAAGGGGAGTGGATCCCAAATCAATATGGTGGGCGTGAAAATCTAGAAGCGATTGAATTTTTAAAACAAACGAATTACTTAATCAATAAAGAGATGAATGGTGCGGTGTCTTTTGCCGAAGAATCTACTTCTTTTACTGGTGTAACACATCCTTTAGAAAATGGTGGACTTGGTTTTAATTTTAAATGGAATATGGGATGGATGAATGACACTTTATCCTATATGCAAAAAGATCCGATTTATCGTCAGCATCATCATAATCAAATGACCTTTGGAATGATGTATCAATACAGCGAAAACTTTGTGTTACCGCTTTCACACGATGAAGTGGTTCACGGTAAATCCTCTTTATTGGGTAAAATGCCGGGAGATACGTGGCAGAAATTTGCGAATTTACGTGCTTATTATGGTTATATGTGGGGACATCCAGGTAAAAAATTACTCTTTATGGGTAATGAATTTGCACAAGGGCGTGAGTGGGATTATCAAGAAAGTTTAGATTGGTTCTTATTAGATGAAAATCACGGTGGTGGTTGGCACAAAGGGGTACAAGATTTTGTAAAAGATCTTAACCATACCTATCAACGAAATGCCCCATTATTTGAATTAGATTGTGATCCTAATGGGTTTGAATGGTTAGTTGCAGATGATCATCAAAATTCTGTTTTTGCCTTTGAACGCCGTACTCACAGTGGCGAGCGTATTATTGTCATCAGTAATTTTACCCCAGTGCCACATAATGAATATCGTATTGGTGTCAATGAAATGGGGACATATACAGAGATCTTAAACTCTGATTCAGCACTTTATATGGGATCGAATATGGGTAATTTAGGGAAAGTAGAGGCTGAATCTATTGACTCTCACGGAAAAGCACAATCTATTAAGGTTGCTGTTCCGCCATTGGCAACCATATATTTAAAATTAGACAAATAATAGATAGCAAATGAATAAGATAAATAAAGGTAAACCTTATCCACTAGGTTGTACAAAGCAAATTCAAGAGAATATTGATGGATTTAATTTTGCAATTTTTTCATCAAAAGCCACCGCTATTGAGTTGTGTATTTTTGAAGATGATGAAGAAACCCGATATTTGATGCACCAAAGTGAAGATATTTGGCATATTTGGTTATCCAATGTAAGTTGTGGTATGAAGTATGGTTATCGTTTGTATGGCGATGGCTTAAATCCAAATAAATTGATTCTTGATCCTTATGCAAAAGAAGTTGTTGGAAAGCCAGATCTGAGTAATGCAGAAAAACGATCGTGGTTTTTATTAAATGATCCAAGAGATAACGCTCACCTTGCCCCGAAAGCGGTCATTTTTGAAGATAAATTTGCGTGGCAAGATGATCAATCCCCTAATATTGCTTGGGCAGACACCATTATTTATGAAGCAAATGTGAAAGGCTTAACCAAACTACGAGAAGATTTACCTGAAAATATTCGAGGCACTTATGTGGGTGTGGCTCACTCTAAAATGATTGCTTATTTAAAAGAGCTAGGGATTACGACCTTAGAGCTATTGCCGGTTAATTACCATTTAGATGAACCGCATTTACAAGAAAAAGGCTTGCATAATTATTGGGGATATAATCCTTTGGCAATGTTTACGGTTGAGCCTAAATATTGGTCAGGACGAAAAGGGACGTCGCCACTTTCTGAATTTAAAGAAATGGTTAAGGCGTTACACAAAGCAGGAATTGAAGTGGTGCTTGATGTGGTGTTTAACCACAGTGCGGAATCAGAAAAAGATTTTCCAACTTTTTGTCAGCGTGGTATTGATGATGAAACCTATTATTGGCGGAATGATCAAGGAGAATATATCAATGCAACAGGCTGTGGAAATATGCTCAACGTGTCTTCTGAGATTGGTCGCCGTTGGGTAATAGATTGTTTAAGATATTGGGTGGAAGAGTGCCACGTCGATGGTTTCCGTTTTGACTTAGCCCCAACCTTAGGACGAGAAACACCAGCATTTAATCCCAAAGCAAAATTATTCGAAGAGATAGCAGAAATACCGAGTTTACAAAAATGTAAGTTTATTGCAGAACCTTGGGATATTGGTGAAGGGGGTTATCAAGTGGGTAATTTTCCTGTTTATTTTTCTGAATGGAATGATCGTTTTCGTGATGATATGTGCCGTTTTTGGTTATGGAAAAGTGGTGAACTAGGTGCATTTGCACAGCGTTTTTCAGGGTCGAGCGATATTTATCAGCGCGAAGGCTATTTACCCCATAATTCGATTAATTTTATTACAGCACACGATGGTTTTACCTTAAAAGATTTGACCTGTTATAACCAGAAACATAATTTAGCCAACGGCGAAAATAACAATGATGGACGGAATGAAAATTATAGTTATAACCACGGCATTGAAGGGCTTGATGACATTCCAGAAGCGGTGAAATTAGATCGATTTTTTACAAGTTGTGGATTGTTATGTAGTTTGCTCTTAGCAAATGGTGTTCCAATGTTATTGGCGGGCGATGAATTTGGTAATTCTCAATATGGCAATAATAATGCGTATTGCCAAGATAATCAAACCGCTTGGTTAAAATGGAATACCTTTGAGAAAGAGTTATTTGATGTAACTAAAAAGATAATTGCGATACGCAAACAGATATTAAGTTTATCAAAAGATAAGTGGTGGAATGAAAATAATGTGAGCTGGCTAAATGTGAATGGTCAACCGATGAGAGAAGCTGATTGGCACAATAATGAAACGGAAGCCTTTCAAATATTATTAGATAATCAATGGTTATTGTTAGTGAATGCTAAATCACAGCCACAGACCTTTTTACTATCCAAAGAGAAATGGGAGACAGTATATAGTAATACAGATGTAATTTTACAAGAAGATGTATTAAAAGTTGATAATCTTACTTTTTGTATTTTACAGAAATAGTTTAATTAACAGATTAAATTCAATAATGAATTTAATGGAAATAAGGAGTAACTATGAGTAGTATGACAAAATCCCCAAATAAATACGAAGTGGTAAAAGACACATTAGTACTTATTTTGGCAGGTGGGCGAGGTTCTCGTCTTCACGAACTAACAGATAAACGAGCAAAACCAGCACTTTATTTTGGAGGTAACCGCCGTATTATTGATTTTGCATTATCTAATTGTATTAACTCGGGATTAAACCGTATTGGTGTAGTAACCCAATATGCTGCCCATTCCTTATTACGTCATTTACAACGTGGTTGGTCATTTTTACCACAAGAAAAAGGTGAATTTGTCGATATGTTGCCAGCTCGTCAACAAATTGATAATTCAACTTGGTATCGTGGTACGGCTGATGCGGTTTATCAAAATATGGCAATTTTACGTAATCATTATCGCCCCAAATACGTATTAATTTTGGCAGGGGATCATATTTATAAACAAGATTATAGTCAAATGTTACTTGACCATATTTCAAGTGGTGCAAAATGTACGGTTGGCTGTATTGAAGTTGATCGTAAAATTGCATCTGAATTTGGTGTGATGGCGGTTGATGAAAATTTAAAAGTAAAATCTTTTGTAGAAAAACCAGAAAACCCACCAGCAATGATTGGCAGACCTGATATTTCATTAGCATCAATGGGAATTTATGTGTTTGATGCCGACTATTTATATGAAGTATTAGAAAAAGAGGTTGAAACGCCTTACACTTCTCACGATTTTGGTAAAGATATTTTGCCTCGTACTTTAAAAGAAGGTGTATTGTACGCCCATCCGTTTAGCCGTTCTTGTATGGGACGTAATACTGAAGGTGAAATTTATTGGCGTGATGTGGGTACATTAGATAGTTTCTGGCAATCAAATATTGATTTAGTTTCTGAAAACCCACAACTGGATATTTATGATCAACGCTGGCCAATTCGTGGTAATCCAATTCAGACCTATCCATCTAAGTTTTTTTATAAGAAATCAGATAGTAAACCTGTAGATAATTCATTAATTGCTGGTGGTTGTGTGATTACTGATGCAGGTATTAGTAATTCTGTATTATTTGACCATATTACTGTAAATGAAGGTTCAATGGTTGAGTACTGTGTTGTTCTGCCAGAGGTCACTATTGGTAAGAACTGTACATTAAGAAATTGTATTATTGATCGTAATGTAAATATTCCTGATGGTACAGAAATAGGATTAGATTTGGAATCGGATCGTCAGCGTTTTAGAGTGAGTAGTACAGATAAGGTAGTATTAGTCACTAAACCTATGATTGAAAAGTTACTAGGTAAAGAAGTGATTCATGAAGAACACTTAGATTAAAGTAAATGTGACTATTTATTGTAATAGTTAATTTTGTAGAGGCAGGGTAGGATATTATCTGCCTCTACAATACTAATTTTTATTAGTATTGTATATTGAAAAGGATAATTAAATGAGAGTTTTACACGTTTGTTCGGAATTATATCCACTGTTAAAAACTGGTGGGTTAGCCGATGTTCTTGGAGCATTGCCCTTTGCACAAAAAGAAATTGGTATTGATGCAAGAGTAGTATTACCAGCTTATCCTGCAATTATTGCAGGTATAACAAACACTGTTATTGTTAATGAATTTGATAATTTTGCAGGGCATATCATATTACGTTACGGTGAGTATAATGGTATTGGTGTTTATTTGATTGATGCACCCCATTTATATGCTCGTGAAGGCAATCCTTATTATGATGAAAATTACAATGATTATCTTGATAACTACAAACGTTTTGCATTACTAGGCTGGGTAGGGGCAGAGTTAACAACAGGTTTAGACAGCTGGTGGAAAGCTGAGGTGGTACACGCTCATGATTGGCACGCAGGTTTAACCAGTGCTTATTTAGCTCATAAAGGTCGCCCTGCAAAATCCATTTTTACTATTCATAATCTGGCTTATCAAGGTAATTTTTCTGCAGATCATTTATATGAAATTGGATTACCAAGTGAAATGTTTAATATCAATGGATTAGAGTTGAATGGGCAAATTTCTTATTTAAAATCAGGACTCTATTATTCTGATAAAGTAACAGCGGTGAGCCCAACTTATGCAAAAGAGATTACAACGTCAGAATTTGGCTATGGATTAGAAGGTTTGCTTGCAACATTAGAGCAACAAGGTAAATTATTTGGTATTTTAAATGGTGTAGATGAAAATATTTGGCATCCAAATAATGACCCATACATAAAAGATCATTATAAACTTAAATTTATGACCAAGAAGCGTAAGAATAAAGAAAAGCTACAATCTTATTTTAATTTACCACAGCAAGCTGATGCATTGTTATTTGTAATGGTTACACGTTTAACTGAGCAAAAAGGCGTAGATTTAGTTGTTGATAGTGCCGAAGAAATTGTTAAACAAGGTGGGCAATTAGTTATTTTAGGTTCTGGTGCAACAGAGTTAGAGCAGAATATTAATGAATTAGCTATTCGTTATCCAGAAAATATAGCGGTTAGAATTGGTTATGATGAGGCATTATCACATTTGATTATTGCGGGTGGCGATGTGATTTTAGTACCAAGTCGTTTTGAACCTTGTGGGCTAACTCAATTATATGGTTTAAAATATGGTACTTTGCCATTAGTTCGCTCGACGGGTGGATTGGCGGATACAGTAGTGAATAGTACATCGGAAAATATAAAAGCTCGTACAGCAACAGGTTTTGTTTTTGATGATGCTAGCTCAGAAGCATTAAGCCAAGCAATTTGCAATGCATTCACATTATGGCAAAAACAACGTTTATGGTTTAGTGTTAGAACTGTAGCAATGGAGCAAGATTTTGGCTGGAAAATATCTGCTAAACATTACCAACAATTGTATCAGTCTTAGTAAAAAGATAAAAAGCGTTTTATTTTTAGCATAAAAAAGTATAGTATCTGCTCTTTTATGTATATTAGTATTTGGAGTAAAAGCAAATTATGACAAGAGATATTCAGTTTCCTTTTTTATATGATCATTTAAAAGATAACTCAGAAACGTTAAAAAATATGATCGTTTATAAGTTGATTTTTCTAATCGGACGCTCGCCTGAAGAGGCAAGTCAAAGAGATTGGTTAAATGCAACGTTATATGCAGTACGAGATTTAGTCACAGAAGGATGGATTTCTACTGCACATCAAGCTAGAAGTAAAGAAACCAAACGAGTTTATTATCTTTCTATGGAGTTTTTGATAGGACGTACTTTATCTAATGCTTTAATTGCTGAAGGAATATATGAATTAACAAAAGAAGCATTGGCTAAATTAGATGTTGATTTAGAAGATGTATTAGAAAAAGAAGTTGATCCAGGATTAGGTAATGGTGGATTGGGTCGTTTAGCAGCTTGTTTTATGGATTCTATCGCCACTTTAGGTATTCCAGGAATGGGGTATGGTATTCGTTATGAATACGGTATGTTCCAACAAGTTATTGATGATGGACGCCAAGTTGAAACGCCAGATGCTTGGCTTGAAAAAGATGCCCCTTGGGAATTTATTCGTCCTTCTAAACGTTTTAATATTCGTTTTGGTGGACATATTTATTTTGAAGGTAAAAAATGTATTTGGAAAAATGATGAAGAATTAACTGCTTTGGCGTATGATCAAATGATCCCTGGTTATCAAAATGATTCAGCTGCAACTTTACGTTTATGGAGTGCAAATGCAGGGGATACTTTTGATTTAAGTGATTTTAATAAAGGTGACTACTTCGGAGCGATAGAAAAACGTTCAGCGATCGAAAATGTTTCTCGAGTACTTTATCCTGATGATTCGACTTGGGCAGGAAAAGAATTACGTTTACGTCAAGAGTATTTTTTAGTTTCAGCATCACTACAAGATATTTTAAAACGTCATAAACGCACACATAAAACATTAGATAATTTGGCAGATAAAATTGCTATTCATTTAAATGATACTCATCCAGCTTTAGCAATTCCTGAATTAATGTATATTTTAATTGATCAAGAAGGTTATGAATGGGAAGATGCGTGGAAAATGTGTTGCAGTATATTTTCTTATACTTGTCATACCTTAATGTCTGAGGCGTTAGAAACTTGGCCTGTAGAAATGATGGCAAAAATCTTACCTCGTCATTTACAAATCATTTTTGAAATTAATGAGCATTTCTTAGATTACGTAAGAGCAAATGTGACTTCGGATGATGATTTCATTCGTCGAGTTTCACTTATTGAAGAAGGGCATTATAGAAAAGTGAGAATGGGATGGCTATCTGTTGTTGGATCACACAAAGTCAATGGTGTAGCAGCCATTCATTCTGACTTAATGGTAAGTTCTACTTTTGCTGATTTTGCTCGTATTTATCCAGAGCGTTTCACTAATGTTACAAATGGTATTACGCCTCGTCGTTGGATTGCTGTGGCAAACCAAGATTTATCTGCACTATTTGATAAATATATTGGTACAGAGTGGCGACGTGATTTAGGACAACTTGAAAAATTAAAAGAGCACCTTCACGATTCTGAACTTAAACAAGCGATTCCACAAATTAAACGAGCCAATAAAGAGCGTTTAGCAAATTATGTTAAAAAAGAGTTAGGCATTGAACTCGATCCAGATGCTTTATTTGATGTTCAAGTAAAACGTATTCACGAATATAAACGTCAAATTTTAAACGTATTACATATTGTTACTCGTTATAATGAAATGATTGCTAACCCTGAAAAAGATTGGACACCAAGAGTGTTTATTCTCGCAGGTAAAGCCGCATCAGCTTATTATGCAGCGAAACAAACCATTAACTTAATTAATGATGTTGCAAAAGTGATCAACAATGATGAACGTTTAAAAGGTCGCTTAAAACTTGTCTTTATCCCGAACTACAGCGTAAGCCTTGCACAAATTATTATTCCTGCTGCAGATATTTCAGAACAAATATCTCTTGCTGGAACAGAAGCATCTGGAACAAGTAATATGAAGTTTGCATTAAATGGTGCATTAACATTAGGTACACTCGATGGTGCGAATGTTGAAATCTTAGAGAATGTAGGTGAAGATCATATTTTTATTTTTGGTAATACCGTTGAGCAAGTTGAGACACTACGTGAAAATGGCTATCGTCCTTTTGAGATTTATCAGTCTGATGAGCAACTACGTACTGTTATTGATCAAATTGCAAATGGAAGTTTCTCACCTGAAGAGCCTAGTCGTTACCAAGATTTATTAAATGGATTAAAATCTTACGATTATTATCAAGCCTTTGCTGATTTCAGAAGTTATGTTGAAACACAGAAATTAGTGGATCAAAAATATCAAAACCAACAAGAATGGGTTGATAGTGCATTACAAAATATTGTGAATATGAGTTTCTTCTCATCAGATCGTACAATTGCAGAATATGCAGAAAAAATTTGGAAGACAACACCATTAATATCAAAAAAGTAGAGATATTTAAATAATCAAAATCGCTCTAAGATAAAAATCTTAGAGCGATTTTTTTATAATATGACAGAATAATATGATTATTTACCTTTAATTTTTTATTAAATTACTTACCTAGCGTATCAAAAAAACGTTTTACGCCGTCAAAAAAACCATCGTGTTTTGGGCGATGTTTTTTATGCCCTTCAAGGGTTTCTTCTAATTTTCTAAGTAACTCTTTTTGCTCGTCCGTTAATGAAACAGGAGTTTCAATGGTCACTTTACAAATTAAATCACCTGCATACCCACCACGAGGAGACACTACACCTTTACCACGCACTCGGAATAATTTCCCCGTTTGGGTTTCTGCTGGTATTTTTAATTTTACTCGGCCTTCAAGGGTTGGTACTTCAATTTCACCACCAAGAGCCGCCATTGTAAAGCTAATCGGTACTTCACAATAAAGGTTTGAACCATCACGTTCAAAAATATCGTGTGGTTTAACGTGAATGACAACGTATAAATCGCCCGCTGGTGCACCATTCTCTCCTGCGGCACCTTCACCAGATAAACGTAATTGATTGCCTGTATCCACTCCCGCAGGAATAGAAACTGAAAGGCTTCTTGGTTTATTAACTCGCCCTTCACCATAACAAGATTTACATTTTTTCTCGATTTTCTTACCGCTTCCATTACAGCTTGGGCAGATGGCTTCGGATACAAAGAAACCTTGTTGACGGCGAATTCGTCCATTACCGTGACAGTGCGAACAGGTATATACTTTAGAGTCTTTCTCAGCACCACTACCGTGACAGTTATCGCATTGCACAAGCGTCTGAATGCGAATATCTTTTTTTACACCTTTAACGGCTTCTTCAAGAGTAATTTCAAGGTTATATTGCAGATCATCGCCACGCACTACGCGTGAACGTCCACGACCACCGCCGCCGAACATTTCGCTGAAAATATCTTCAAAGCCACCAAAACCACCCCCGAATCCACCTGATCCGCCACCAAACCCGCCTTGTTCAAAGGCTTGATGACCGTATTGATCGTACATTGAGCGTTTTTCTTGATCGCCTAACACTTCATAGGCTTCTTTGATCTCTTTAAATTTTTCTTCTGCTTCTTTACTGCCTTGGTGTTTATCAGGGTGGTGCTTGGCTGCCAAACGTTTATAGGCTCGTTTGATCTCTTGCTCACTCGCCCCTTTGTTTAAACCAAGGATTTCGTAATAATCTTTTTTTGACATTGTTTTGACCTAATCATAAGCGGTTAGATTTTTATAAAAATTTGCAAATTTTATCTAAAATATGACCGCTTGTTTTATACGGTAAAGGGGCGTATTTAATACGCCCCTACAATTTGAATTAAATAAAATTATTTATCTTTTACTTCTTCAAACTCTGCATCAACAACATCGTCGTCTTTTTTCGCAGATGATTGCTCTTGACCTGCACCTTGTTGAGCTGCTTGTGCCTGAGTTTGGGCTGCTTGCATTAAAGGTTCTGCCGCTTTCACTAATGCTTCAACTTTTGCATCAATTTCAGCTTTGTCTTCACCTTTAGCCGCTGTTTCTAACTCTTTTGCAGCTTCTTCAATTTTTGCTTTATCGTCAGCACTGATTGCATCGCCTGCTTCTTCAACCTGTTTACGAGTTGAGTGAACTAAGTGATCTGCTTGGTTACGCGCTTGAACTAACTCTTCAAACTTACGATCTTCTTCCGCATTCGCTTCTGCATCACGTACCATTTGTTCAACTTCTTCATCACTCAAACCACTTGATGCTTGAATTTTGATTTGTTGCTCTTTACCCGTATTTTTATCTTTCGCAGATACGTTGATGATACCGTTCGCATCAATATCAAAAGTTACTTCAATTTGTGGCATACCGCGAGGTGCAGGGTTAATGCCTTCAAGGTTGAATTGACCTAATGATTTATTTGCTGACGCTTGTTTACGTTCCCCTTGTAACACGTGGATTGTTACCGCACTTTGGTTGTCTTCCGCTGTTGAGAACACTTGTGATTTCTTCGTTGGAATCGTGGTGTTTTTCTCAATTAACGTAGTCATCACGCCCCCCATTGTTTCAATACCTAATGATAATGGGGTTACGTCTAATAATAATACGTCTGTTACATCGCCTGCTAATACACCGCCTTGAACCGCTGCACCGATTGCCACTGCTTCATCAGGGTTTACGTCTTTACGTGGTGCTTTACCGAAGAACTCTTCTACTTTTTTCTGTACAAGAGGCATACGAGTTTGTCCACCCACAAGGATGACATCGTTGATTTCAGACACGCTTAACCCTGCGTCTTTTAATGCGATTTTGATTGGCTCTAATGATTTCGCCACTAAATCTTCTACTAATGATTCTAATTTCGCACGAGAAATGGTAATCACTAAGTGTTTAGGACCTGTTGTGTCCGCTGTAATATAAGGTAAGTTTACTTCGGTTGATTGTGCAGAAGAAAGCTCGATTTTCGCTTTTTCAGCGGATTCTTTTACACGTTGCATTGCCATTGGGTCGTTGCGTAAATCAATGTTTTGATCTTTTTTGAACTCATCAACTAAGTAATTGATTACACGGTTATCGAAGTCTTCACCACCTAAGTGAGTATCCCCGTTTGTCGCACGCACTTCAAACGTTTGCTCGCCATCAAAGTTATCCATTTCGATGATTGATAAGTCAAATGTACCACCACCTAAGTCGTAAACAGCTACAATTTGGTTTTCTTTTTTGCTGTCTAAACCGTAAGCTAATGCCGCGGCTGTTGGTTCATTGATGATACGTTTTACCTCTAAACCTGCGATACGACCTGCGTCTTTGGTTGCTTGACGCTGTGCATCGTTAAAGTATGCAGGCACAGTGATAACCGCTTCTGTTACTTTCTCGCCCAAGAAATCTTCTGCTGTTTTTTTCATTTTTTTCAATATTTCAGCAGAGATTTGTGGTGGTGCTAATTTATCATCATTTACAGAAACCCAAGCATCGCCATTATCAGCTTTAACAATGCTAAATGGCATAATACCAATATCACGTTGTACTTCGTTATCTTCAAAACGACGACCGATTAAACGTTTGATTGCAAATACGGTATTTTTTGGATTTGTGATAGCTTGACGTTTTGCTGGTTGTCCAACTAAAGTCTCTTTATCTGTATAAGCGATGATTGAAGGTGTTGTTCTTGCCCCTTCTGCATTCTCAATTACACGTGGCTTATCGCCATCCATTACCGCTACACAAGAGTTAGTTGTTCCTAAGTCAATACCAATAATTTTTCCCATTTTTATTCTCCAATAAGATTTTAAATTTTTAAATGTTACAAAAAAGAGTGAGGGTTTGATTCCTCATCCTGACGTTCTATTAAATAGGGGTTAATTTTTGAGGATCAAGGGTAAAATGAAAAAAATTTTAGATTTATTGTAATTTTTTGCATAAAAGGTAGATACGAGGTTAAAAAGTTTATTGAAGCCTTATTTTATTAAACTCTTATATTGTTTAATAAAATGGCTTCAGTATTTATATTGATTGTATATTTGTTGTGAGCAAAAAACAATTTTAAGTGAGAGTGACTAGATTTAGTCATTTTTGTAAATTCTTAAAAAGATCATACCGCTTTAACTACTCTTTCCAGCGTTTAAAAATCAACGATGTATTTACACCACCGAAAGCAAAGTTATTATTCATTACATAATCAGTATGAATTTCTCTACCTTTTCCAATAATGTAATCTAACTTACCACAACGCTCATCAATATTTTCAAGATTTAAGGTTGGAGCAAACCAGTTATCACGCATCATTTCAATAGAAAACCACGATTCTAATGCACCACAAGCACCAAGTGTATGCCCTAGATAACTTTTCTGTGAGCTTAATGGAATTTGACCAAAGACGGTTTCTGTTGCGAGTGTTTCTGCAATATCTCCTTGTTCTGTGGCAGTGCCGTGTCCACTTACATAGCCAACTTGTTGTGGTTGTAAATTAGCATCTTTTAAGGCTAATTCCATACAACGTTGCATTGTATCTTTTTGTGGGCGAGTAACGTGAGAACCATCACTATTTGCACCATAACCTACAATCTCTGCAATAATGTTAGCACCGCGAGCTTTAGCGTGTTCAAGTTCCTCTAATACAAAAATACAACCGCCTTCGCCAATCACTAATCCATCACGGTTTTTATCATAAGGACGTGGGGTTTTATTTGGATTTTCATTATTACGGCTTGCCGCATAAAGAGAATCAAAAACATAAACTTCTGAAAAACAAAACTCTTCGCCACCGCCAGCGAGCATTGTATCAATCAATCCATATTTAATAGACTCGTAGGCATAACCAATCGCTTGAGAACCTGATGAGCAAGCACTTGAAGTAGGGATAATTCGTCCTGTAAGTCCGAAAAAGATCCCAATATTTGCAGCTGTGGTATGTGGCATCATTCTGACGTAAGTATTTGCATTAAAGCCATTTGATTTACCTGTTAATAATAGCTCGCCAATATCGCCGATATCTTTAGGGCTACCCGCAGAAGAGCCACAGGCCACGCCCATTTTTCCTGTTTGATATTCTGGTAGAATCTTATCGTCTTTTAATAATCCTGCATTTTCAAGGGCAAGTTCAGCAGCATTAGTACAAAATTGGGCAACTTTTCCCATTGAACGTAGTTGCTTGCGTGTCCAATGTTTTGGTGGGGTATAATTTGGAATTCTTGCACCAAGTTGTGCTTCTAATTCAGGGAATTTATCACTTACATCAATGAATTCGACGGCATTTTGTCCCTTTTTAAAAGCCGTTTTAACATCTTGCCAATTATTCCCAAAGGCGGTGATACTTCCAATTCCTGTGATTACAACTCTTCTCATTTTATTCTCCTAACACAATCCGCCATTAACAGGGATAACTTGACGAGTAATATAGCCCGCTTTCTCGTCCATTAAAAAATTCACAGCGTGAGCGACTTCTTCTGGTGTTCCCATTCTTGAAACTGGGATCATTTTTAATATTTCATCAATAGGGACATTTTCATCTAAAATATCGGTATCAATTAAACCTGGGGCAACACAATTTACGGTTATTTTGCGTTTTGCTAATTCAATTGCAAGAGCTTTTGCGGCACCAATAATCCCCGCCTTAGATGCACTATAATTGACTTGACCACGATTTCCAATCAGCCCTGAAACCGAAGTAATACACACAATGCGTCCTGCTTTTCTACGACGAATCATCGGCATCATAATTGGGTGTAATACATTATAAAACCCATCTAAATTAGTACGTAAAACCGTATCCCAATCTTCATCTGTAAGAGCTGGAAACGCATTATCTCGTGTTAATCCTGCATTTAATACTACGCCATAGTAAGCACCAAATTGCTCTACATCGGCGAGTAGTTTTTCTGCGGTTTCGGCGCGATTACTTACATCAAATTGTAAAATTCTTGCATTTCTTCCCAAAGATTTGACCGCTTGTGCCACTTGTTCGGCTTCTTCAATACGACTACGGCAATGTACAACAATATCAAACCCTGCTTGAGCTAAATTTAATGCAATTGCTTTACCAATCCCTCTGCTTGATCCCGTAATTAAAACACTTTTTGTCATTATTATTCCTTATTTTTATTCTTTTGGGCTAAATACATTTAATGCTGCTTCAAGTAATACCTGATTGGTTTTTTTATCAATAAGTTTACAATCAAATACACTAAATCCCGTTGCATCTTGAATAGACATTTTTGCTTTTATGATTAAGGTTGTGCCTATTGCAATTTCCTGACTATGAATAGTTAATTTACGTGTGCCTAATAGATAGCCTAAACGAACTGGCTCATTTGCAAGAGTACTCATACAACCAGACCACGCACCAACAGTTTGTGCCATAATTTCAATGCCTGAATAGGTTGCAAATTGGTTATGCTTAATCAGTAAATTATCCGCTTTGATAGTGCTTTCAGCAATGATAAAATCATCGCCAAAATCACAAATTTTATCTAATAGCACCATCTCTCCACTATGAGGTAATAGCGGTTCAACATCGTAGATTGGGCAGTTTAATTTAGTCATTTTGCTCTCCCAAAATTAACACGCTATTATTTCCGCCAAACGCAAAAGAGCTACTTGCAGCAATACGTCTCGTTTTTTGCCACTGAGTATTGTGAGTAATGGCAATATTAGGTAACTGAGGATCGGTTTGTTGATCCCATAATTGAGTTGGTAAATTACCTTCTGGATTGTAAGAGCGATTTATCATTCCCCAAGAAATAGCGGCTTCCACAGCACCTGCTGCTCCGAGTGTGTGTCCAGTATAAGGTTTTGTTGTAGTACAAGGAGTATAATCGCCAAAGACTTTTGCAATAGCGATACTTTCCATTTGATCGTTATGAACAGTACCAGTACCGTGTAAATTTACCCAACCGATATCCTCTGGATCTAATTGTGCGGATTTTAAGGCTTCCTCAAATGCACAAATTGCCCCTTTTCCTTCTGGGTGTGGCGATGACATATGGTAGGCATCGCTGCTTGAACCATAACCTAAAAATGCAATTGCTTGTTCTTCTAACTTTTCTTTTGTCATTACAAAAACAGCTGCACCTTCGCCAATATTGATCCCCTCTCTATTTTCAGAGAAAGGATTTGTTCGATTTGATGCAAGAACAGAAAGTGAGTTGAAACCACTAATGGTTAAAGGCGAAAGTGTATCAACACCGCCACAGATAACGGCATCACATAGATCACTCTTTAATAATCTAGCGGCACTAATTAAAGCTCTCGCACCTGATGTACAAGCAGTTGAAATACCATAGCATAAACCTTGTAATCCATATTGATGAGCGACAAAATCGGCAGGAGCAGAAAATAATTGTTGATGATGATTAAAAGGTATTTTAGCCCAATCATTATTTTTAACAGCTTGTCTAAAAACAGGAATATTTTCATCCACACCTGTGGTTGAAGTACCTATCACAACAGCAATTCTTTGTTTACCAAATCGAGAAATTACTTGCTCAATTTGAGGTTCAATTTGTTGTAAAGCGTGCCAAAGAAGTTGATTGTTTCGGCTATGATGTTGTGGATCAAGATTTTCATCAAATTCACGCAATGGCTGATTTATCGCACCAAAAAATTGTATTTTCCCTTCAATTTGATGTTCATTAAAAATAGCTTTTGATTTTTCAATCGGCGAATTTCCACCAGCAATTAACCGTTGGATATGCTCTTTAATTCCATTACCTAATGCAGTTACAATTGCAGGGGTGCTTAAAAATAGTTGCTCCACTTTATCCTCTATTGATTTCTTCTACTTTCCAATAGCTATTATCTGCTAGCGTGATGTAAAGAATATGTTTTTTTTGTGAAATTTTCCATACTTTTTTGTTTTTTATCCAATAAATCTGACCACTTGATGTTCTCTGAATTTGACTAAAATTCAGTAGTGGCTGGTTTGGATTTAATCCTGTTGCAATCGCATAAAAAAGCTGTTGAGCTTGGCTATTTGGCATAATAAAACCATCATTTTGCCAACCTTGTTTAGACAACAGCACACGAGCAATAGGCGAACCAAGTGGATCAACCTGAACCCATCGCCATTGCTCGTTTTCAAACTGAATGGAAAGTAAACTGCTTCGGATAATATTATTTTTATTGTCTTGTTGTTCTATTTTAAATAAACGACTGTCTTGTGCTTGTTTGGGTAAATCAATAACTTTAAAAGAGCTAGAACACGCCGTAATAAATAATATAACGAAAATAAAGCAGTATTTTTTTAACATTGAGTATTCCTATTCATCTTGTGTTGCTGTGCCACATAATCCAGCTAAGGCAGCGAGCCTTTGCGTTGATTTGTTTACTAATGGATTTTCAGTATCCCACGCATAGCCTGCCAAAATAGAAGAAATCATTTGACGAATTTCTGGCTGTGGATTTCTTGCATAGATCACATCTTGGAAACTGTAATCATACCAACCTAGCACATAAGTTCTAAACGCATTCACGCCAATCATCAACGGATCTGCAAATTCTTGTTGCCAATTAACCGCTTCGCCGTTTAGCTGACGAGTAACCAAATGGCAAGCTAAATGCGCAGAGTGTAATGCAATCGTTACCCCAGATGAAAATACAGGATCTAAAAATTCAGCCGCATTGCCCAACAAGGCAAACTGTTTTCCATATAAAGCTTTGACGTTAGCAGAATAGCCACAAATTTCACGATAAGGTACGTCATTATCCCAATTTGCATTATTTAAAATACGTTTTAACATCGGACATTCAAACACAAATTGTTTTAATACCGCTTCACTATCGCCCTCTAAAATCTCTGGCAATCCAACCACACCAATAGAACAACGATTATCCGCAAAAGGAATTAACCAAATCCACACATCTCGATGAATTGGGTGAGTGGTAATCAAAATTTTATTACGGTCAAATTGAGGATCGATAATATTGTCATCAATATGGGTAAATTTAGCGATACGAGCAGGTAAATGAGAGGGCTGTTCTAAGTCTAATAAGCGAGGTAAAACACGTCCATAGCCACTTGCGTCTAACACAAATTTAGCTTGTAATTGATATTGTTCGCCACTTTCTTTTTTCACATCTAATAAGGCAAATTCGCCATCATTATTGAAATTGATCAATTCATCGCCAAAGCGAACATCAACGCCTTTTTTGATGGTTTCATCAATTAAAATTTTATCAAATTTATCACGGCGAACTTGAAATGTTGTACCAGCACCAGCGGTAAATTTATCCGTAAAATCAAAATGAGTATAACGGTTTCCCCAAGTAAAAGCCGCACCATTTTTAAATTGAAAACTAGGTTCTTTATTAACCGCCTCAACAAGCTCAGCTTCTTTTAAGATTTCCATACAATAAGGCAATAAACTTTCGCCAATCACAAAGCGAGGAAAATGTTGTTTTTCCAAAACACAAACATTCAAGCCTTGTTTTTTCAATAATGATGCAGAAACCGAACCAGAAGGTCCAGCACCGATAATCACAACATCAAATTGTTCCATTTTTATCTCCTAATATAAAATTTATTTTAAAATTCGTAACGTAATTAAAATACTCATCGCAATGCCAATGCTAACACTCATTCCAAAACTTGCCACGGCAGGTGTTGAGCTTAATCCTAGTAAAATAAAAGAAATTAAGGTTGTTGTACCAGCCAGTGAAATCGCAAAGGCTTTCTGTTTAAAAGACTCTTTTACTGTGAGCATATAGGACGTGTAATCAATACCTATGGCGGACACTAACAACAAACCAAACATTGTAAACAAGCTTATAGGCATTGCTAACCAACCAAAAATACCTATAGTTATAATAATCGCAGATAAGGGAATAACTAATATTTTTGTGGTATTTTTAATGCCAAAAAATCGATAAAGTAATAAAAAAGCCAGTATGAATGAGCATAATTTTAACCAAGCTGCTTGATCACGAGTTTGCTCAAATGCCATATTTAATGAGGTTCTTTTATCCTGCCAAAAAATATCTTTGTCATTGGTAAGCGGTAATATTTTTTGTATATTTTGCAAATTTGAGATTTTAATGATAGACGCGACTTTTTGTGTATCTAGTTTTCCTAAATATAAAGTTCTCCGAGCCTTGCCTAAATCGGTATTCAATGCTTGGTAAAGTGAAACCTCTGGTGTTTGTTTAAGGGTTGCGATTGCTTTTTGAATATTCTCTAATGGAATACCAATCTGTTCAAAAATCGCGTAATCCTGTGGCTTCATTTGAGTAAATAGTTCAACTATTTTTCGTTGTGTGTGAGCCGTTGTTACCCACTGCGTTAAAGATTGAAAATCGGTAATTGATTGTTCTTTTACCAATTGATTGAGTTGTTCTGTGAGTTTTTGATCTTTTCGTAATAAATCATCATCGTTATCCGCAATAATTAACAGATATTGACTACCGAAATTAAAACCTGTGATTGTGGCAATCTGCTGGGCTTGTTGTAACATTGCTGGCGGTAAAGCAACCCATTGGCGAATATCATCTTGCCATTTACTTTTATAAATCCCTACTGCGACAAAAATAATAGCAAAAATTAGCCCCATTTTTTCTATTTTAGTTGGAATAGAAATAGGTAAATTTTGCAATAAAAATGTCCGCTTATGAGCTTGATAATTTGTAAAAAATGTCGGTAAAAACAAAACTGTACTTAAAATTGCACTCACTAATGCCATTGCGGAAAAAAGTGCGGTTTGTTGTAACACTGGTAATGAAGTAAAAGCTAATAAGAGGTAGCCAATTAAGGTAATGATTAAACTGATGAAGAAAGGAAAACGCAGTTTATCCATTTCTTTTTGCGGATTCCAATCTTTATGAAAGCGTGACGAAGCGAGCCAGTGCAATGGAAAATCAATCAATACGCCGATTAAACTTGTACCAATCACAATGGTTAAGATATGAATTTGTCCAAACCAGAGAACCGTTGTAGCAATACCTAATAGTAATCCTATTCCAATAGGTAAAAAAAGCCATAATGAACGAAATGATCTAAATACCACTAATAATAGTAACAAGGTTAAACTTATGCCTAAGCTACTCATTAAAGTCATTTCTGTTTCAGCTTGTTGCTTTGCATTTGCGGCAAAAAGTGCAGAGCCTGTGCTAATAAGTTGCGCTTTTTGAGTTTGGGCTAATTGTTCACTTTGTTTAATTAACCTTAATAAGGTTTTATTTGGATTGATAAAACTATGCTGTGTGAGCGTTGCGTGTAATAAGACCCACGTTTTATGGGACTGTTTGACATAAAGCATTCCATTTTCACTGTTATATTGTACCGCTGAACTTATTTGTGATTGCGGTAGAACAAAACGTCCTAAGCCTAGCCAGTCTTGTTCTAAACTTAAAATATTATTTTGTGAAAAAGGATCAACAATTTGTTGAGCATATTGATTGAAATACGCTTGTGGATTTTGTTGTAATTGTTGTTGAATATGTTTGGGTAAGGTTGCTAATTTGAGATAATTAACTTCTTTTCTAAGTTTTGCTAAATCAGGTGTTGTCTTTAAATTTACATCGGAAAAGAGCTGGCTTTGTTGCCATAATTGAGCAATTTGTTCTGCTGTTTTAAAGACATTATGATCATCGCCTCCAACGAGTGCAACGATTTGTTGATTTAGCTGTTTTTCTTGTAAAGCATCCGCTTGTTTTTGTTCTGTTGTCCAACTTTGATTTGTAGGTAAAAGTGCTTTTAAATCCGTTTCTAACCAATGTCCATTTTTGACGAAAAAAGCAAAAAAAATCAGCACCAAGATAATAAAAAGTGAGTATAGATAACGATAAGCGGTGTGATTTTTCATTATTTTTACCAATTAGTTTAAAGCCTGTTGAGTAAAAGAAGAAAGTGGCGTATTGATTTGAATATTTTCAAATTGAATGACAGTTTTATCACCTTGTTTTTCATCTAAAATAATTTGTGTAACAACATCATTACCTTGTAATTGAATCGTTTTAAAAATTTGTTTCATTAAAAAGGCATTAGGAATGAGATCAAGTTGCCACGCTGATTTTTTACCGGTTAATTTAAGATCAAATTGCTGTTTAAGCGTAGAAATATCCCCTGATAATAGTCCTAAAAAAAGCTGAATTTGTTGCTGTTGAGCAAGATTATTATTCCCTACCCACTCTGTGCCGTTATATTGCATTATCCCTTTTGAGGTTACTCGCAAATTATTTTCAAAAGGTTTTTTCATTTGCCACAATAAGCCCTTTTTTGCCACAAGGGTAAATTGTCCGCTAGTTTGAATGGGATTTTTTAATGCTTTTAAAAAGCGTTGCTGAACAAAGTTACCTTGTACATTTTGCGGTTTTTGTAGTTGTGAAATCAGTTCTTGCTGTGTAATAGCCAGTGTTAAAGGGCTAATAAATAGCAGAAAAAGGGTAAAATATTTTTTCATTATTCATCTCTTAATTTAGTAAAATGTTTAAAATTTTCAACCGCTTGTTTAAATGAATCTGGCGTTTGAAATTGCATTTGTTCAGTTTGCATATCAACGGCAACTTGGGTGGTTGAGCCTTGTGTGAGTTTTTCGCCTGTTTCGTTATCGCAAATGATATAATCAATACGTAAACAACTTTCATATTCAACAACGCTCAAATCAACCCGTATTTTTTGGCGAAATTTTGCAGGTTTAACATATTTTAAGTTGAGTTGAACAATCGGCCAACCAAAACCATATTGTTGCATAATATCATAAGTATAATGAATTTCTTCTAAAAAGGCACAACGTGCCATTTCTAAATATTTGACATAATGTCCGTGCCACATAATATTCATTGAATCAACGTCAAAAAATGGAATTTCATATACACTTGAATGTTGGCAATAGCGGTGTTTTTTAGCTCTCATCATTTTCGTCCCAAAAATCGTAAAAATTAAACCATAGTAATGGATTTTGCTTGCACTCTTGGGCAAGTAAATCGGCATATTGTTGCATTGCTATCGCAATATTTTGTTTACGTTGTTGTCCGCTTCCTTGTAAGGCTTCGGAAAAGCGACGTAATTTTAATATGTATTTTCCGTTTTCTTTAAGACAGAAAATGGTATTGATCGGTGCTTTGAGTAAACTAGACAGTAGCCACGCACCCTGTGGAAAATCTGCTTTTTTACCTAAAAAATCAACCGCGAGTGATTTATCGCCTTTAAGTGGAATACGATCGACGGCAATCGCAATCCATTCGCCTTGTGCTAATTTATTGTGTAATTCAAGCATTTTTACTGTATCCAATTCCGATACTTCAATTAACGAAAGTTCGCTTGCTCCCGCTTTCACTAAGGCTTTATTAAAAGCCACTGCATTTTTATGATGAACTAAAATATTCAACTTAAAGTTAGCGTGGTGTCCGCTGTTCACTAAGGCTCGGCAGATTTCTATATTTCCAAAATGGCTACATACTAAAATTTGTCCACGCTGTGATTGTTCCATTTGAGAGTATAAATTATCTTTGTCATCAACCAGAAGATCGTTATAACTCATTTTATTTTGCCATACCGCAAAGCGATCTGTTAATGCTTCGCCAAAACAGAGTAATTGACGAAATATCACAAATTTTGGTAATGAAATATCCGTGAATGTGGCGGTTAAATGATGATGATAGGCACGAATATTTTTTCTTACTTTGGCGGAGGTAACAAAAAAGTAGCAAACCACAAGCATTGTCGTAATTTTAATCGCCCATAAAGGTAAATATTTGACAATTAAACGAGTAATATCTAAAAATAATACTGTTCCTCGTTCATTTTGTTTTGCCCAATGTTTGGTATTCATACGGTTTTACCTGTAAATTTACGTTGCAACATTTTAAAAAATAATCGTGCGTGCATTTTACTGATTAACCAGTTATCTCTAAAACCTTGAAAATGCGAAATACCATCTTCGGCATATTTAACAGGCGTCTCCACCCAAAGCATAGGGATTTGATACCAATGGGCTTTCACTAAAATTTCCGTATCAAAATCCATTCGGTTACCAATTTGTTCATTGGATAAAATTGGAATAATACTATTTAATGGATAAATGCGAAAACCACACATTCCATCTTTTATATCCATTGAAAGGGTGTTGAGCATATTCCAAAAATCCGTGATTTTTCTACCATATAAACGTGCTTTCGGTGCATCTTCGCCATAAACAGGTTTTCCACAAATAATAGCGGTCGGATTTTGTGCGAGTTTTGCAAAAAATTGAGGAATATCGTCAAGATTATGTTGCCCATCAGCATCAACCTGCAATGCATACTGAAAGCCTTGTTCAAAGGCAATATTCAATGCGTCTTTAACTGCTGCACCTTTTCCACCATTTTCTGCACGATATATGACTTGCACATTTTGTAATAATGCTAGTGAAGATAAATTTTCTTTTTCTTGTGGGGTTGAACCATCATCAACCACAATAACCGCTAATTTTAAGGCTGTTAATTTATTTACCACATTACTAATCGTTTTTGAATGGTTGTAGTGGGGAATTATGGCGACAATTTTTTCAATGTTCATTCAAAGTGATCCTTCTGTTGTTTAAAGCAAATCGTTTCAAAATCAATACGGCTGATTTTAGATTGCGAATTACGAGGTAATTGAGAACAAAATCGCCAAAAACGAGGTAATGCAAGGGACTCTTGGGTTTGCATTAAAAATTGACGTAATTCATTGATAAATTGTTTACGATCTTGTAATTGAAATTGTGAAATTCCTAATGAATTTAATGCCACCCACGCCACTGGACGTTGTTTTTCAGGGTGTTGAGCAATATAGCAATCACTAATCCATTGATGCTTTAATAAGTCTTGTTCAATTTTAGCCAGTGAAATGCGTTTATCGCCTAATTTTACAATGCGATCAATACGCCCTAATAACTGAAAACCATTATTTGAGAATTCGACGGCATCTGCAGTTTGCTCTCGCCCTGTAATCCAATTTCCTTCCACCCATAACGCGCCTTGAACATTTAAACCTAATCCAACGCTCGGCATTGCTGTCCAATTTCCTGTTTCACGAGATGCGATTGCCCCTGTTTCAGTGCTTCCATAAATCTCAATCACAGGCTGTTTTATTAACTCACGAATATCTTGGGCGACTTGTTCAGGCAATGGACCGCCTGATGAAATAATACCTTTAATTTCGCTGTTTTGTAGCTGTTTGTTTGCAAGGTTAAGACGACTTAATAATGCAGGGCTACTTACCCATAACGTAGGTTTAATTTGGCGACTTTCTTCCAATAAATATTCAGGATAATGCAACTGATGACGTCCAATCGTCCAGCCCATTGCTAAGGGTAAAAAAATCCTAAAACTTAGCCCATAACAATGTTGAACTGTTACACTGCTAATTAAATGTAGTTTGTCTTCAGGCTGAAAAGGAAGGGCTTGCATTAAAGCGGCTGCCTCTTGCCACATTTGTTGTGCTGTTTTTTTGATGATTTTTGCAGATCCACTACTTCCAGAAGTTTTCAACCAAATTTCAGTCTGATTTTGCTCATCAATAAGCGGTAACATTTTGTCCACTTTTTGCAAAATGCCAAAATCAGCAAAGATTTTATCATCAATGAGTAAGTCACTATTTTGTTCAACCCATTGCTTATTTTCATCTAATAAATTTGGCGGAATAAGTACATTCACATTGGCATTAAAACAAGCAAGTAGCGTACAGGCAAAGTTTACCGCATCGTCAAACCACAAACTGACTTGTTTAATCTGTTGCTGTTTTAGTTGTGAAGTAATTTGCAATGAACGATAATTAAATTCGTTATAGCTAAGCTGCGGATTAAATGCGATTGGCATTTGTGAATTAAAATCAGTGGTTATCATTGTGCTTTCTCATTACTTTTTGACGAATTAACCATTCGCCAATCATCAATATTCCCATTAAAAGATAAGAAATAACGCCCGTATAAATTGCCCAAAGCGTTTCATTTTTTTGCCAAATAAAAAAAAGTGTAATTGCAATATTGATAATAAAAAATCCGCACCAAACTTGAGTGACTTTTCTGGTATATAAAATCGCAACTTGGGGTAAATCAGGGGTTTTTAAACGTGCAAAGCGTTCAATAATGGATTGTTTGCTAAATAAACTGCCACCAAAAATGACCAACATTAAACCGCTAATTAAAATAGGATAAAAATACATTGTTTCTATGGAACGCGTTAATCCTACAATGATCAATAATATTGCCATAAAAAATGCAAAAAAACGTTGAAATCCAACCGCTTGGGTTACACCTTTAAACAACCATAAAATGCCCATTATATAAGGAAACACAAATAACAAATCAGTATTGCCTTTAAATAACCAAATAATTGGATAGGCAATACTGGTTAGGGTTAGCAGAGTATTGATGATCAATTTCAGCATAATTAAATTAGCATAATGCCACTACTACACATTTCATTGTCTGTTTTAAAGGTAAAAATAATGCGATTTTTATCTTCTTCCCATTTAAGGGTTAATTCAAATACATCATTTGGGCGAAGAAATTTTTGGAATTTTAATTTATTGATCGCTTTTATTTCTATTTTACGATCAAAAAATTGCGTCACTTTATCCATTACCCATTGCAGTTCAATCACACCTGGAACAAGTGGAAAATCAGCAAAATGATCTTTTAAATAAACAAGATCAAGCGGTACTTTTCCAATAGAAATTTGCTTATTTTCCAGTTGTTGTTCTTCAAGCCAAATCGGATCTTTTTTACTGTGCATTTTGAATTTTAAGGATTGCTTGAATAACGTCAGATACGGTTCTTACACTACGAAAATCATCAGCTTGTAATTTGTGTCCTGTTTTTCTTTTGATGTAGTCAATTAAATCAATCGCATCAATGCTGTCAATTTCAAGATCTTCATACAGATTGGTTTCAAGCGTGATATCTGCTGGATCAATTTCAAAAAGTTCTTCTAATGCTTCGCTTAATAGGGTTTGGATTTGTTGTTCTGTCATTTTATTGCCCTTGTTTTGTACGGATAAAATTAGCTAAGGTTGCCACACTCTCAAAATGGTTGCGTAAATCTTGTTGATCGCTTTCTAATTGTAAATTAAAGGTTTTTTGAATTGCTAAACCTAATTCTAACGCATCAACAGAATCTAATCCTAAACCGTCATCGCCAAAAAGGGGAATATCAGTTTCAATATCAGAAATATCCATATCTTCAAGTGCTAAACTATCAATAATTAACTGTTTAAGTTGCTGTTCTAGTTCCATTTTCATATCCTTGTTTGAGTATTAAAATAATTTTCTAAATCTTTATTAAGTAAACGAGATGCAATAGGCAACGGTTTTTTTGCCAAATAAGTTTGAGGATCGATATCTTCTCCCACCGTTAATTCGTATTGAATACGACAAGGCGGTATTTTATACCAAGCTTGCCCTTTTTTAAAATTAAGAGGTGACATTTTTATCACGATAGGGGTAATTATTTTTGCACTGCGTAATCCAAGAGATGTCGCACCACGATTAAATTTGATTACGCCGTCCCAATCGGTTCTTGTTCCTTCTGGAAAAAGCAATAAAGGTTGCTCTTTTAATACTTCATTTGTTTTTATTAACAATTCTTCTGATTCGGTATTTGGCAGAAAGCCACAAGATAAAATAGGGCTAGTCATTGTTGGATTATGTAATAAATCTTTTTTAACAATACAGTTAAAGCGATGTTGCTGGCTAAAAATCAGCACCACATCAAGCAAAGAGGGATGGTTTGCAATCACTAATTGCCCTGCTTTTCCTAAACGCTCAAAGCCTGTGTATTTCACTTCCAATACACCAGACCAAGTTAAATATTTAACAAAAAATAGCCAAATATTACTCACTATTTTGCGTGCTTTTAATTGCGTTGTGAGGGAATTATTTTTGTGATCTTTTACATAAGGATAGAGGATTACTTTAATTAAAATACCCGCTAAGCCAAATAATACAAAGCCAAACATTGTACCTAAAAAACGGCGTAACCAATCTAATTTTTGTGCCATCTCCAATATCCTCCACTACTACTCGGTGTTTGCCAAGAAGTTGAATTTAATTGCTTATTTTTCACAAAACTTAATGCGTTATCTAAATTATCATTTTCTGTCGATTGATTATGTAAAGACAGATGATATTGATCGCCTTTTTCTATCACTAACGCTAATGCATAGCCAAAAGGCAAGCGTGAAATAGGTTGCACATTATATTGTTCATCTAGGGGGAATTCACACACAGCAACCAATACTTTTTCCGCCCCTTCATTTAGCATTAAGTAAGCTTCCATTATTGCGGTTTCTAAATTATCTTTTAAGGCACATAAAGCGGTCATTTCTTGGGTTACTTTTCGCAACTCAGACCATTGTCCAATTAATGCATTATGTACTGAAAGACTAAATGAAGTTGGGGAAATATCCCCCTCTTTTAATAACTCTTGCCAAAGTGCAAAACTACGATTAATTTCACTATTTAAAGAAGCATATACCACAGGAATATTTGGATCTTCTGCAACTAAATCCCACGCAGCTTCAAAGAATAGACGTGTTGCAGGGCTTAAACGACGACGTTTTAATGGAGGTAAAAAGGCTAATTTAGGTTGAAAATCATCCCAGTTGTCACTGTGTTTAATCCAATGATATTCACCAAGTTGCCAATCTTCTGGTGACAATATTTTATTGCTCACCATTCGCCAATTGCAAATATTAATAGAAAAATCACAAATCATTGTTTTCATTATATTATAATTACTAGTCTATGTATGAAATTGATGTTATATTTTATACTAATTTTAGATGTGAGAATACCGTAATTTTTTCATTAAATATGTTTACCAAAATATAAGGATCCAACAATGTCAATTTGTATTATTACAGGAAGTACGTTAGGTGGAGCAGAATATGTTGCTGACCACATTGAACAAGTACTTATTACTAAAGGATTAAATGTTGAATTATTTAATAATGCAACATTAGATGATATAAAGGATAAACAGTCTTTATTGGTTGTGACATCTACTCACGGTGCAGGAGATTTACCTGAAAATATTCAGCCATTATTTGAAGAATTAGCACAATCAACGTTAAATTTAACGGGAATGAAATTTGGTGTGATTGGTTTAGGAAGCTCTGATTATGATACTTTTTGCTATGCCGTCGATACTGTTGAACAAATTTTGCAACAAAAAGGGGCAAAACAACTTTGCAATTCGTTAAAAATTGATGTTGTAGAAAACTTTGATCACGATGAAACGGCAGAAGCGTGGTTGCCCAACTTTATTGATAAGCTATAATTTATATACGGAACTTCCACTCTACTATTTTGTCTTCTAATAATGCGGTGGAGGAGTTTCTTCTGCTAATGAGGCTATATTACTTGGTTGTGAATTTGTCAATTTTTCTGCAAGATGACGAACCTGTATTTGAAGTTTATCTAAGATAAACTGCTGTTGAATAATAGCTTGATTTAAATCTTCTATTGCCAGTTCTTGAAAAGCAATTTTTGTTTCAAGTTCTGCAATATAAGTTAATAATTGATGAGGAGTTGTATTCATTTTATAATGACTATTGTTTATTAAAAGGATATACTTTACTCTATCTTTTCTTGTGTTTAAACCCTTTGGCTACATTTATCTTACAAATAGTGCCAAAATTAAAGGAATATATAATGTTAAAAACTAAACTTTCAGCCGTTGCTTTTTCAGTAACATTAATGGCAACAACTCTGGTTGCTTCACAATCTGTAATGGCAGAACAAAAAGTAGATACTAAATTTATTAACGACTCTTCTTATGCCATTGGTACATTAATGGGTAAGAAAATCGAACAAATAGTAGAATCTCAAAAAGAAATGCTTGTATACAATCAAGATGAGATTTTAGCAGGTGTAAAAGACACCTTGAAAAAAACAAGTAAGTTAAAAGAAAAAGAGTTAGAAGCCCATTTAGATGCGTTAGATAAGTATCTTTCTGAAAAAGAAGCAAAAATTGTAGAAGCTCATAATAAAGAAGTTCTTGAAGCGGGTAAAAAATTCCGTGAAGATTATGCTAAAAAAGACGGTGTAAAAACGGCTAAATCAGGTTTAATGTATAAAATTGAAAAACAGGGTAAAGGAAAATCACCAAAAATAGAAGATACTGTTAAAGTTCATTATGAAGGAACGCTTACTGATGGTACTGTTTTTGATAGTTCATACAAACGTGGCGAAGCAATTGAGTTTCAATTAAGCCAACTTATTCCAGCTTGGAAAGAAGCGATCCCTATGCTTAAAAAAGGTGGAAAAATGGAACTTGTGGTACCTGCTGAATTAGGTTACGGCGCTAATCAAGTGGGTAATATTCCAGCAAATTCAACCTTGATTTTTAAAATTGAATTGTTAGATTTCCAACCAACGAAAACAAAAAAATAAGAAACATACTTGAGAATACAAGTGGCTAAAATACTAGCCACTTATTTATATTATGACGATAGATTCACAACCATTTACCCTTGAAGATTATGCCATTATAGAATCTTATATTCCCGTTGTTGATGGGTTAGCCTCGTTACTTGGTGAATATTGTGAGATTGTTTTACATTCTCTTGAAAGCCTTGAACATTCCGCTATTTATATCGCAAATGGGCATAATACTGATCGTAAAATAGGCTCTCCTATTACAAATCGAGCATTGCAGTCGCTACATCAAATGAGTAATCAAGAAAATGCTCAACCTTACTTTACCAAAGCAAAAGGTAATGTATTGATGAAATCAAATACCATTGCTATTCGTAATAGTAAGCAACGTATTATTGGTTTGCTCTGTATTAATTTAAATTTAGATGTTCCACTGTCACAATTTTTTAATAGCTTCATTTTGCCAACTGAAGAACCTGAAGTTGAAGAAACCTTTGCCAGCTCAGTTGAAGATTTAGTTGCACAGACTATTGAAAAAACCGTTGATGAAATTTCCGCAGATAATTCTGTTGCAAATAACAATAAAAACCGTCAAATCGTGGTTTCTCTTTTTGAAAAGGGAATTTTTGATATTAAAGATGCGATCAATCAAGTGGCTGAACGCTTAAATATTTCACGCCACACCGTTTATCTTTATATTCGTCAGATTAAACAGGAACAGTAATGCGTTATGTCGTTGCAGTTAAATCACCCGTTTATGGTTCTCAAGGCAGTGCTTTAGCTTATCAATTTATCAAAACATTATTAGAAAATAATTACTCTATTTCTCAAGTTTTTTTCTTTCAAGAGGGTGTTAGTAATGCAAATAGATTGGTTAACCCTGCCACAGACGAGATCAATTTGGTAGAAAAATGGCAATATTTAGCAACATCATACCGTTTATCACTCCATTTATGTATCGCTGCAGCACAACGTAGAGGAGTAGTAGATGAAACGACTACACCACTTCATACTCAAACTAACCTTGCTGAGGGCTTTGTTTTAGCGGGATTAGGGGAGTTTTCTCAAGCGGTATTAACAGCGGATCGTTTGGTGACGTTTTAAAATGAAAAAATATAAAATTGCTTTTCTTTTTACTCAGCCCCCTTTTGGTTCAAGCGTAAGCAGAGAAGGACTTGATGCCCTGCTCGCCGCCAGTGCCTTTTGTGAAGAAGAGAAAATCTTAATTTGCTTTCTTAATGATGGGGTGTTTAATCTTATTGCAAATCAAAAGCCACAGTTAATTCTACAAAAAGATCATATTTCTACTTTCAAACTGATTGAATTATATGAACTTTCACACTGTTTTATTTGTGAAAACTCCCTTGAAGAGAGAGCTTTAAACAAAGTTGATTTCGTCATTTCCAATTATCAAATAGTTCCTCAGAAAACACTATTTACGCTTTTAAGACAAGCAGAAAAAATACTCACTTTTTAGGATGAATTATGCTCTATACTCTTTCTAAAGCACAATATGATACCAGTGAACTTGAAAATATACTTATCAATGTTACTGAACAAGATGCTGTTTTACTTTGGCAAGATGGCGTTCTACAAGCGGTACGATCATCACAACTTTTTGCAAAAATTACGCATTTATTTGTATTAGATCAAGATGTTGTTGCACGAGGATTAACTTTGTCATCTCATTTTAAACGAGTTAGTTTACAAGAAGTTATCGCTATTGCGGATAAATATTATCCACAAATAGCATTATAGCTATTTTAACTCATCAAAAAGCATTTAATAAAAGCAACAAGCGGTAAGATATTTGAAAAAATTTGCAAAAAGTTTCAAGTATCTTACCGCTTGGGTATTTCTATAAATAGTAAAAATTATTTATTCAACCATTCCATATAAGCTTTAACCCCTTCAGCAACAGTTTTAAACGGTTTATCGTAACCTGCGTTGCGTAAAGCGGTAATATCCGCTTGGGTATAAGCTTGATAGCGAGATTTCAAATGTTCAGGGAATGGGATTGTTTCAATTTTGCCTTTTTGGTGGAAATTGATTACCGCATTTGCGACTTCTTGGAATGACTCTGCATTGCCTGTTCCTAAGTTATAAATCCCTGAAATATTGTTTTGCCACGCCCAGATATTGACATCTGCCACATCTTCCACATACACAAAATCACGTAAAAAGGTTTCACTACCCGCGAATAATTTTGGATTTTCGCCTTTTTGAATTTGGGTATTTAAGTGGAATGCCACACTTGCCATTGAACCTTTATGTTGTTCACGTGGACCGTAAACATTAAAATATTTGAAGCCACAAACAGGCGAAGTTGCTTCTGGTAATAATTTGCGAACATACTCATCAAATAAGAATTTTGAGTAGCCATACACATTTAATGGAGATTCAAATTCACGTTTTTCGATAAAATTATCAGTACGTCCACCGTAAGTGGCGGCACTTGAAGCATAGAAAAAAGGAATCTCACGATCTAAGCAATAATGCAATAACTCTTTTGAATATTCGTAGTTATTGTGCATCATATATTTGCCATCCCACTCGGTGGTTGCCGAGCAAGCTCCTTCGTGGAAAATCGCATCAATGTGATCAAATTCATCACCTGCTACAATAGAAGCAATAAAATCTTCACGATCGCAATAATCTGCAATATCTAAATCAACAAGGTTGATAAATTTTTCGCCTTTTTTAAGGTTATCTACTACTAAAATATCTTTACGACCGATTTTGTTTAGTGCTTTAATGATATTGCTACCAATAAATCCCGCACCACCAGTTACTATAATCATTGTTTATTCCTTATTTACTACGAGCAAGTTGTTTTTTGATTTTTTCCATTTTTTCTTTAATACGTTTGCGTTTTAAAGGGGAAAGATAATCGACAAATAAAACACCATTCAAATGGTCAATTTCGTGTTGAATACAGATGGCAAGTAAATCATCGGCTTCTAAAATAAATTCTTCACCATTACGATTTAAGGCTTTTACTGTGACTTTTTCTTTACGAGGAACAAAACCTCTAAAACCGGGAATAGAAAGGCACCCCTCTTCAATACCCGTTTCACCACTACTTTCAATAATTTCAGGGTTTACTAATACGATTTGGTTGGTTTTATCCCCTTCAATATCCATTGTGATCACACGTTTTAATACATTGACTTGAGGGGCTGCTAAACCGATACCTTCATCTTCATACATTGTATCAAACATATCATCGATAAATTGTTGTAATTCATCATTAAATTCTGTTACAGGTTCGCATACTTTTGTCAGGGTTTCATCGGGGTAAAGTACGACATCTAATTTTGCCATTTTTGGGATCTCTATCGAAAAATTAATATAAAAAGTTCTTCATTCTAACGTTTTTTGATTATAAATAAAAGCCATTACAACAAAGGATGAAAGAATGAATAAAATAGAACAATTATTAAAATTAATCCAAATTCCACAACTTGGCGCTCAACGTATTGGGCGATTATTAAATGAAGTCAATTTCAATGAATTTTGTGATTATGATAAGACACAATTGCGTCAAATAGGTTGGAATGAAAAACAAATTCAGCGTTGGTTTCATCCTGATAGAAAAAAGATAGAGGAAGTTTTAGCGTGGCAAGAAGATGACAATAATCATCTGCTAACATTATTTGATGAAGATTATCCTTTTCTGCTTAGACAAATTAGTACAGCTCCACCATTACTTTTTGTAAAAGGCGATCAAGCGGTGCTTTCCTCACCACAAATTGCCATTGTGGGCAGCCGTGATTATTCCCATTATGGCGAATATTGGGCAAAATATTTTTCATCGGAATTAGTGAAAAATAATATCGTGGTCACCAGTGGTTTGGCGATTGGTATTGACGGTTTTTGTCATCAGCAAGTCGTGAAAGAAAAAGGTAAAACCATTGCAGTATTAGGCAGTGGTTTAAATAAAACCTACCCAGCTCGCCATAAAAAACTGTCTGAACAGATTTTAGAACAGGGCGGAGTATTAGTTTCTGAGTTTTTTCCTAATCAGCCACCGCTAGCTGAAAATTTTCCACGTCGTAATCGAATTATTAGTGGTTTATCATTAGGTACATTAGTGGTTGAAGCCACTATTAAAAGCGGATCATTAATTACCGCACGCTATGCCTTAGAACAAGGGCGAGAAGTGTTTGCTGTTCCAAATTCCGTACAAGATCCTTATGCACAAGGTTGCCATCAGTTGATCAAAGAAGGAGCATTATTGGTGGATTGTGTCGAAGATATATTAAATGCAATCGAACGACAATTTCAGCCGACCACAAAACCTGTAATTCAAAACACACTATTTGAAAATTCAAAAGTAGAAAATCTTGCAAAAAATGATCCAAATCTTACCGCTTGCCAACAACAAATTTTATCAAAACTAAGTCTTGAGCCGATTAGTGCCGATGATTTAGCGGAAGCGTGTGAAATGAGTATTGAAACTTTGTTGATTGAGCTTTTAACTTTGGAATTAGAGGGTATTGTTAAGCAGGTTTCAGGGGGATATGTGAGAGATAAGCGGTAGGATTTTGATAAAAATTTGCAATATTTCAAATACTAAGTATCGATTAAAGTGTAATTTTAATATTAAATTGAAAACTAAATCTTATTAACATAGTATATTTTATGAAAAATTTAAGGTTTGAAGATTTTAAGAGTTAGAACCTAAATGACTGATTAAGGAGATACAAGATGGGAAAACTAAATAAAGATGAACAAGAATTAGTAGATTCAATGGTTAATCCTATTTCAAATGGAAAAGCAAAAGCCCTTAATGAGCAAGGTGAAATTTTTATCAATAATATTATCGCAGATGATATTGTTAAAGAAATTCAAGCGGAAAAAATGGAAAACAAACAGTACAAATTTCATTAAGCTTGAAAAAGTCATCACTTAATAAGATCAAAAAATATGCAAAAGAAATGAATGTGCCTTATCAAACTTTTTTGCGTACTTATATTGATAAAATAGCCCTTTCTCTTTAGTTAAAAATTTATGGTTGCCCTGAGGTAAGTGGCGGGACTTTGATAAGAATCTTAGATTTACTGAATTTTGTAACGGTATGATATGATTAATTCTTAAAATAGCAATGGAGTAGTATCGTGAAAGAGCAAGATAATTTTATTATTTATAATACCGAAGATGGTAAAGTTAATGTGGCTTTATATGCAAAAGATGGTGATATTTGGTTAAGCCAAAATCAGCTTGCAGAACTTTTTTCCACCTCTAAACAAAATATTGGGCAACATATAAATAATATATTATTAGACAATGAGTTAGATAAAAAATCAGTAGTAAAGAATTACTTTACTACTGTTTGATAAAACAGATAAAGCGACACAAATGTTTTTTGCAGACACACAAAATAAGCTATTGTTTGCTGTAACGAAAAAAACAGCAGCTGAGCTTATTGTTGAACGAGCTGATGCAACTAAACCTAATATGGAACTCACAACTTGGAAAGGCAGTATTGTACGTAAACAAGATATTTTTATTGCTAAAAACTATTTAACTGAGGATGAAATAGATTCACTTAATCGTTTAGTTGTTATCTTTTTAGATAATGGCAGAATTAAGAATTAAGAGTTAAAAGTCATAAAGATATTACAATACAATTTTGGCAAGATAATGTTGATAAAATTTTGTTGTTCAATGATCGTCCATTATTATCAGGAAAAGGTTCTATATCCCATAAAAATATGGAAATTCGTATTCGACAAGTTTATGCAGATTTTGATAACCGTCGTAAACAATATGAAGCACAACTAGCCGATGAAGATGATTTAAAAATCATTGAAAATGCTATTAAAAAAGTGAAAAATCGTTAATTAAGGGCTAAAAAATTAGGAATAAAAATGACAACAACAGTAGCAAATAATTTCAATAACTTTCTACTTTACACGGCACCAAATGGTACAGTAAAAGTAGATGTTATTTTACAAGATGAAACCGTATGGCTAACACAAAAAGCAATGGCAAATTTATTTAACGTTGATGTTCGTACTATCAATCATCACTTAAATAATATTTATAAATCCAGTGAGTTAGATGAAAAAGCAACTATCCAATATTTTCGGATAGTTCAAAAAGAGGGTAATCGCCAAGTAACCAGAGATATTGCTCATTATAACCTAGACGCCATTATCTCAGTTGGTTATCGTGTAAATAGTGTGGAAGCAACTCAATTTCGTATTTGGGCAACAAAAACTCTTAAAGAATACTTACTTAAAGGTTTTGTAATCGATGATGAACGCCTAAAACAAGGCGAACAGTTTGGTAAAGACTATTTTCGTGAATTGTTGGAACGAGTACGTTCTATTCGAGCCAGTGAACGCCGTATTTACCAACAAATTACCGATATTTTTGCGGAATGTTGTATTGATTATAATCCTAAATCGACCACAACAAGACATTTTTACGCCACTGTACAAAATAAATTCCACTATGCGATTCACGGACAAACCGCCGCTGAATTGATTTATAAGAAAGCAGATGCCAATAAAAAATTTATGGGCTTACAAACGTGGAAAAATGCCCCAGCAGGACGAATTTTAAAATCAGATAGCGTGATTGCCAAAAATTATTTATCCCCTGATGAAATTAAGCGTTTAGAGCGTACTATTTCTGGTTTTTTTGACTATATAGAACGCATTATTGAAACTCGTAATACCTTTACAATGAAAGCTTTTGCAGAAAGTGTAAATAAATTTCTTGATTTTAATGAATATAAAATTCTAGTGGATAATGGCAAAGTTTCAACGGAACAGGCGAGGCAGAAAGCCTTTACGGAGTATGATAAATTTAATAAAACACAACGCATAGTTTCTGATTTTGATCGCTTGTTGGAAAGGGTTGAAGAGAGTAAATAACCATAGATTTGAGTAGTATCCATCAATAACCTGCCTTGTATTCGAGTTTGTAAACTAAAAGTTCAACTGTTCGGTTTTTTCGATGAAAATTATTCACGCCTACACTACAAAACGAGTTTTAACTCTAGAGACGTTCAAGCTGTAAATAACTTTATATTTTATGTTGCTAATATACTATAATTTTTTATATACAAGAGATATGACATATTAAACTCCCATAAATACACTTAAAAATCAGCACACTATAAAAAAACAAAAAGGTATGAATAATGAATTTTTAGTATGATCTTACCCTGTGCTACTATCTTAAAATATATTTGTTTATCTTGACTAACCCTCTCTTAATCGTTACCATTTACGCAATTTTTTATTTGAGGAAACACATTTTGGACAGTCATAGGGACTTTTCTAGTCAATATCATATCTCTTACCTAAACTAAATACACTTCGTCCAACTGCCTCAAGGCTTGCCGACGAGTGTCGGGTAAGTCTGTTCCATTCTATGTTCACTCCCCAACAAGGAGTATGAAATGATTAAAGCTTTTGCATTAGAAAATAATAATTCTCGCTTAATTCGAGTAGATAATAATGATCAACATAATTTAAATAATGCGATTTGGATTGACTTGGTTGATCCGAGTGATGAAGAGCGTAGTGTACTTGAGCAAGGATTGTCACAAACTCTTGCTGAAGAGCGAGAACTGGAAGACTTAGAGGCTTCTGCTCGTTTTTTTGAAGATGAAGATGGTTTACACTTGCACTCCTTTTTCTATTGTTTAGATGAAGAAGATTATGCAGATATGGCAACCGTTGCATTTACGCTTCGTGATGGTCGTTTGTTTACTTTGCGTGAACGTGAATTACCTGCTTTTCGTTTATATCGAATGCGTACTCGTACAGCAAAACTAACAGATGGTAATGCCTACGAGTTATTATTAGATCTTTTTGAAACTAAAATTGAGCAACTTGCTGATGTGATTGAAGATATTTATGCTGATTTAGAAAAATTAAGCCGTGTCGTATTGGAAGGAACTCAAGGCGAAGATTTTGATGAGGCGTTATCTTCTCTAACAGAATTTGAAGATGCAAGCTCTAAAGTTCGTCTATGTTTAATGGATACACAACGAGCATTAAGTTTCTTGGTACGTAAAACCCGTTTACCTGAAAATCAATTAGAACAAGCTCGTGAAATTTTACGAGATATTGAATCACTACAACCTCATAATGAATCACTTTTCCAAAAAGTAAACTTTTTAATGCAAGCTGCAATGGGTTTTATTAATATTGAACAGAACCGTATTATTAAACTCTTCTCTGTTGTGTCGGTAATGTTTTTACCGCCAACATTGGTTGCTTCTAACTATGGTATGAACTTTGCGAATATGCCTGAACTTAGCTTTGCTTATGGCTACCCTTTAGCAATTGGTTTAATGGTGATGGCAGCGGTTGCTCCTTATTGGTATTTTAAACATAAAGGTTGGTTATAATTTTAGTTTTGCGATCTTGATCGAGAAATTAATTTAATATCATTTACTCTTTTTCAAAACATCCTAGTATTGTGTCTTCATAGTACTAGGATTTTTTATGCCCAATATTTCGATTTTTAAAGCATTTACATTAATAGAAACCTTAATCACCCTTACTATTTTAGTGATAGCACTCTATTTTCTTTCTCCCTCTATTTTCAAATTACAGGATAAAATGAAATTAGAGAGCGAATTAACACAATTAAAATCCTTTGTTTATCAAGTACAAACAAAAGCACGTTACCATAAAAAACGCTATTCCTTATTAATCTCTCAAGACTTAAACCGCCAAAAATGGTGTGTAATTGCCATAAAGAAGAAAAGCAGAAGAAAAGTCAGATGTGATTGCCTTAATTTATCTAGTTGTGCAAAATTTAAAGAATATTTATTGTATAACAACAGCTACCCAGAAACTCAAATAAAAAGTTCTCTGCTTTATCCTAAAAGCTTTATCAATATCGATGGTGTAGCTGCGACATCAGAATCAAAATGCTTAAATATTGCCATTAATCAACAAAGTGAAATTTTACAATTTCATCAATATGGAGTAATCAATGTTATTGCGAAGAATAAAACAAGTCAATGTCGCTTTCGTTAAAACCATTCAAGCGGTCACATTAGTTGAGCTTTTAGCAAGTTTATCCCTTATGGTAATCTTAATTTTTGCTTTATCCAATTTCTATTCTGGTAGCTATAAAAATCAACATAAATTACAAACAACGCTCTCCTTACAGCAAAATGCTCAACAAATAATGCATTTTTTTAAACAACATATTCAACACATTTACTATCAAGGTATTGATCGAGAAAACAGTAATTATTTTGCTTTTACGCATAATAAAAGTTCTGTAGCAATAAAGCCTCAATGTTTAGTTTTTTTCTATGATATCAATAGTGATGGTTGTGTAGGTAATCGAAAAAAGAAAAGTGCTTGCTTTGTTAAAGGAAAAAATAATACCAGTGATGTCGCAAAAGAAGTATTTGGATTTAAAGTCGATCATCAAGAACTGTATATTTATCAAGATAGTTCTATTAGTAAATGCTCACTCATACAATGTAAACAACTACTTGCTCAATGTGATCAAGGAAAATGGGGGAAATTAACACAATACAATAACTATAAAATCTCTCAACTCTCTTTTTCTTGGTTGAAAGAGCATAAAGTAATGCAGGTTTTATTATCTTTAACTAAAAATAATCAAACTTATTCCACTCAATCTTATATTTATATTTTAAACAATGAAAAAATTATTTAATGCCTCAGTCGGGCTAGTTTCGATTATTTTATTAATGGGTATTTTATCGGTAATTTTTTTAGCGAAAGATCGCTGGCTGAATACAGAAAAAATCACTCAATATTACTATTCTGATTATCTAACAAAAAAATTTCAATTAGTGGATTATCTTCATCAAGATAAAAATGCGTTATGTAATTTATATAAAAAAGAAAAAGTAGAAATTGAAATAAGCGGTATGATTTATCAGCTTTTTTGCAAAAATATTAATATTTTCAAAATAGAACCCACTAAAAAGAAATATGTGCCTTTTAATGATATTCAGCAGTACCTTGATATTGAGCATTATCAAGAGCAAATTATTCATATTCAATCTTTAAAAGATTTACCCAAGACCTCAAGTCGTCATCCAAGTGTTGTAATTGCAGATAATGCAATTGATGAAAGTTTAAAAAAGAATTTTTACGGTATCATTATTACTGACTATCACTTTGATATTAAAGGTAAAAAATTCTATGGAAAATTATATTCTTCTTACGATAATGAGCGTGAAGAGCGTAACTTATCTTATAAAAAAAGTGTCATTAAATATTTAAAAAGTAAATATGGGGCTTGGTTTTATATCCCCAACTCACAAAATTTATTAAACGGAAAAAAATAATGCAACGTCAATTTAAAGCAGAAACTTTTATCAGCGTGATAGTTGCGATATTACTTTCCTCGATTATATTTTTAAGTTATAGCAAATGGCAAAAACACCAAAATAAAAAAGAAGTCTTAATTTATCAGCGTTTACAAGCAATGCAAATTGCAGAAAACCAACTTAGTTTAAAAATGGCTAAATTACCCTGCCAATCATCAATCAAACAAAATGAGATCACTTTTATAGTAAATTGTCGTCATAATGAAATTAAAGTGACTTTTCCTCTAGGAGAATTTTATTTAAAACCTTGAAACTCGTTGCAAGTTAGAGGAAAATCTCTCTAAATTCAACAGAGAGAATACAATGTTTACGGTATATTATGCTAACCAGCTAAAAACTCACAAAGAGCTACTGCTAAAATTACTGAAAGTACAGCCTAATAATGATCCTTTTCAAGCAGAAATCATTTTAGTACAAAGTGGTGGAATGGCACAATGGTTGCAAATGGAAATTGCACAACAAGAGGGAATTGCTGCAAATTTTGAGTTTCCTTTTCCAACCAGTTTTTTATGGCAACAATACCGCACATTATTACCAACACTCCCGAAAGAGAATATTTTTGCTCAAAAACTCACTGTATGGCAATTGATACAAATTATTCCTGACTTATTACACTATGAGGCGTTTAATTCATTACGTCTTTACTTAGGAGAAATGCCTGAACAACAAAAGTATTATCAACTAGCGAAAGCAATTGCAGAATTATTTGATCAATACTTAGTTTATCGCCCTCATTGGCTAATTCACTGGGAAAATAATCAAAATGAATTAGTGTTAAAGGAGATTTATCAACAAAGTGGTCATTTAACAGAAAGTATTAAAGCTCATATTGAAACAGAAGTTCAATGGCAAAGTATGTTATGGAATGCTCTGGTTGAAAAATTAAAAAAAGAGAGTAATACAGAAATTTTTAATACGTCACATCGGGCTTATTTCCAACAACATTTTTTTGAAAAATTGGAAAATTTAAATCAATTAGAACAGCAAAAATTACCAAAACGAGTATTTATTTTTGGTATTTCGTCGTTACCCCCTTCACAGTTAGTTACCTTAAAAAAATTAAGTGAATTCTGCGATATTCATCTTTTCTTTCTGAACCCAAGCCAGCATTATTGGGGTAATAGTTTAGAACAAAAAATGATCGATAAAATCACACTGTATAACGAAAAAATAACACAAGAAAATGATGATTATTCCCTTACTGCAAACCCATTACTGACCACTTGGGGAAAACAAGGGCGAGATTTTTTAAATACATTATTAGATTTTCAAGATAATGAAATCTCCGCCTATATTGAACCATTACAACATAAACAGCATTTACTGGCACAAATACAACAGAGTATTTTAGAGTTAAGTAATGAATTTGACTTTAATACTGATGAAAATGATCACTCATTACAAATCCATTCTTGCCATAGTCCATTGCGTGAAGTTGAGGTATTGCACGATCAACTCCTTTATTTATTTGAACAAGATCCAACCCTTTGTCCAAAAGATATTCTGGTAATGTCACCAAACATCGATCTTTACGCACCTTATATTAGGGCAGTTTTTGAACGAAAAGATCCTTGTGCTATTCCTTATAGTGTTTCTGATCAACGCATTCAAGAAATTGATCCTATTATTAATAGTTTTCTGAACTTGCTTTCAATGAGAGAAACAAAATTTAGTGCCGAACAAATTTTAGATCTATTAGATATTACCGCAATTCAGAAAAAGCATCATTTTGTCCCCTCTCAAATTGAACAATTACGCAATTGGATTACTCAGGTTGGTATTCGAGCAGGTTTAAAATTAGAAAATCCACAATGGAAAAATTATAATTCGTGGGAAAATGGTCTCAATCGTTTATTACTAGGTTGTGCCTTAAAAGAAGAAAATGGGATTTGGGAAGAAACCATCGCATTTAATGAAAGTTATGGTTTGAATGCTGAACTAAGCGGTCACTTAAATGCATTTATTTGCAAAATTATGGATTGGGTTGATTTTATTCATCAATCGCATTCAATTCAACAATGGAAAATAAAACTGCTCCAATTGATTGATGATTTCTATTTAGAAGATGAAACCAATGCTTACAGTTTATTACAGTTACATAATGCCATAGATGAAATTGTCAAAAATATAACTGAGGGGCAATTTGATCATAAAATTAATGATGAAATTATCATTAATCTACTTAATGAACAACTTGAAAATAATAAAAGTCATCTCAATTTCCTTGCTGGACGAGTCAATTTTGCGACTCTTTTACCAATGCGAGCAATTCCATTTAAAGTTGTTTGTTTGCTTGGAATGAATGAAAAAGATTTTCCTCGTCAATATAATATAAACAGTTTTGATTTAATGCAGTATGCACCACAAAAAGGTGATCGAGCGAAACGGGATGACGATCGTTACCTATTTTTAGAAGCTTTACTTTCAGCTCAGGATATTTTTTATATTAGTTACGTTGGACAAAGTTTAACGAAAAATCAAACAGAGCTACCTTCTGTTTTGGTTTCTCAACTTTGTGATTATTTACCTAAAAATGGTGAAAAATCCTTTTTTGAGGAAAAGGTCATTCAACATTCAATGACGGCTTTTAGTCCAACTAATTTTATTCCAAATAGTCCTTATCAATCTTATGCAACAACGTGGTTAGAAACCCTTAACTCTCACCAATCTACTGGTGATTTCTTAACAAAACTTGAACATTATTCTGAAATTGACACTATTGAAATTGAAGATTTAATCCGTTTTATACAACATCCTATTAAGTTTTTCTTTAACAATCATTTAGGTATTTATTTTTCTCAAAAAGAAAAACCTCTGGAAGATTCTGAGCCTTTTTCTCTATCACCATTAGAAAAATATCAATTTTTAGATCAGTTGCTTATCAACGAACAAGATCAATTTAATGATTTTTTTGAAAAAGAACAATATAAAGGGAAATTACCTGTTAATGCCTTTAAAGATGTCGCTCAACATAATTTAATTAATGAATTACAAACACTTTATAATGAAGTATATCCTTATACGAGACAAGACACTCAATATTTAACCTTTAATTATCAAAGAGAAAACATCACGCTTTGTGGTAATTTAAATTATTATCCAGAGCATAATCAAGTTATTTTATACCGTGTAGGTAATTTACGAGATAAAGATATTATCCAATGCTGGCTCTATCATCTACTGTTACAAATTCACTATCCAACTATCTCTATTTCACTATATTTTAAAAATAAAGACCAAACAGTAGGAAAACTAACCTTTGAAACCGTAGAAAAAGAAAATGCGACTCTACTACTAGAACAATATATTAATGATTATTTAATCTCTTTTAATGAGCTACAATGGGGTATTTACCAAAACTTAGAGACTTTCTTTAAAAAACAACCAAAAGAAAATGATAATATTGATGACTTTATACAAGAACAGTTAGATCTTCTTATTCAAAAAGATCGAGAAAATATTTATTTACAACGAATTCTAAACCAAACAAGCGGTATCATTTGTCATAAAATTTGCAAAAAAACATTCGATTGGTTTGAATTAATGTGGGAAAAAAGAATTATCCAATAAGGTAAAAATAAAATGTCAATTTGGAAAAAAGAACCAAATATTGAAGAGCTTAATCAACTTTGCAAAAATTGTGCGGTAGCTCATTTAGGAGTAACCTTCAATGATTTTGGTAATAACTGGTTAAGTGCTAAATTAACAGTAGATCATCGAACTCTACAACCTTTTGGTTTACTACACGGGGGCATTTCAGCATTTATTGCCGAGACGCTTGGCTCTGCTGCTTCGTTATTATGTTGCTCAGCAAATCAAATTCCAGTAGGTAAAAAATTAACAATTGAGCACTTAAAACCAATAAAAAGTGGTTATGTTAATGCGGTTGCTCGTCCAGTCAAGTTAGATGAGAATCAGCATATTTGGGAAATATCACAATACAATGAACAAAAAGAATGTTGTGCTATATCACAGCTTGTTGTTAAAATTATTGAAAAATAATGCCATTATTAGTGGATAAAATAGGAATAAGATAATGTCAAAAAAAGACAAAAATAAAGCAGATAAAAAAGAAAAGACAAAAAAAGTAACAAGTAAAAAAAACTCAAAATTTAAAAAATACTTTTTTGTTACCTTCTTGAAGGTTTTATTTACAGGCTTTGTTTGTCTTTGTTTTTATGGAATCTATCTTGATAGTAAAATTCGTACCACTATGGATGGTCAAGTTTGGCAGTTACCTGCTGAAATTTATGCAAAAATAGATCATATCCGTGTTCAAGATAATAAAAGCTTAGCAGAAATAAAATTTATTTTGCTTGAAAATGGTTACCGTGAAGTCCCTCAAATTGTTACTCCAGGTGATTTTAAAATAGAACAAGATCGTCTCGTATTACTACGTCGAGCATTTTCATTCCCCCAAAAACCAGAACCACAACGATTAATAAGATTACATTTTAAACAGAACCATTTAACTCATATTGAAGATTTAGTGCAATCTCGTTTAATTCAAGAATTTCAAGTTGATCCTAATTTAATTGCAATGCTACATTCAGATAATGATGAAGATCGTCAAGTTCTTCGATTACAATATTATCCTCGATTACTAATAGAAGCATTACTATTGACGGAAGATAAACACTTTTATGAACACGAAGGTGTACGCCCTTTGAGTATTATACGTGCCTTAATTGCAAATTATAAAGCAGGTCGTCATATACAAGGTGGAAGTACTTTAACTCAACAACTCGTTAAAAATATATTCTTAACACGTAAAAAATTACTGATTAGAAAAGCGAATGAATTTTTTATGTCTATAATTTTGGACTACCGTTATAGCAAAAATCGTATTTTAGAAACTTATTTGAATGAAGTTTATTTAGGACAAAATGGAAGCTATCAAATTCACGGTTTTGCATTAGCCAGCCAATTCTACTTTGGACGCCCTATTCAAGAAATCAGTTTAGATAAATTAGCTCTCTTGGTTGGTATTATTAAAGGACCATCATTATATAACCCTTGGAGAAATCCTCAATATGCTCTCAATCGCCGTAATGTTGTGCTTAAAATTTTATTTAAAAATAAAATGATTAATCAAGAACTCTATGAGCTATTGATTAAACGTCCATTAGGCGTAAAGAAAACAAGAAAAATTTATCGTAAACAGCCTGCTTTTATGCAAGTACTAAATAGAGAATTAAAGCAAAAATATGGAAAACATATTGCCGCCAAATTATCAGGCTCTAAAATTTTTACGACTCTTGATAAACAGCAACAACGAGCAGCTGAAATAGCGGTTATTAATGGTATTGCACAACTAGAAAATAACCATAGCAAAGTAAATAATTTACAATCTGCTATTGTCATTACTGAATATAACACAGGAAAAGTTCGAGCCGTTGTTGGAGGAACAGAAACACAATCTTTTGGTTTCAATCGTGCAATTCAAGCAAAACGCCAAATAGGGTCACTGGTGAAACCATCAATTTATGCCATTGCACTCTCTGATCCAACAAAATTTCGTTTAAATACACCAGTTGAAAATAGCCCTATTACTATTAAGTCTCAAGGTAGCCCAGATTGGAAACCTCGTAACTACAATAATAAGTTTAGTGGTTCAGTAATGTTAATGGATGCACTTGTACATTCAAAAAACATACCAACAGTTAATATTGGAATGCAAGTTGGATTACAAAACGTAATTAAAAAACAAAAACAGATGGGATGGGATAATGCAAAAATACCTCCTTATCCATCCACGTTACTCGGTTCTTATACTATTTCACCTTATGAAGTAACAAAATCCTTTCAAACATTGGCAAATGCGGGTCAAAGCATACCATTAACAACGATCGAAGCAATTATCACAGATAAAGGAAAGTTACTTAATAAACCTAACAAAAATAATATAAAACAAGTATTACCTAAAGAAGCAGCTATTCAAACCCTTTATGCAATGCAACAAGTGGTCAAAAGAGGCACTGGACGACGCTTATATAAAGATTTTGGCTACCTACAATTAGCTGGAAAAACTGGAACAACTAACGATGCTCGTGATACTTGGTTTGTTGGGATTGATGGTAAAAACCTGACAACAGTTTGGTTAGGGAAAGACAATAATGCCAATACTCACTTAACGGGTTCAAGTGGTGCATTATTTATTTATAAACAATATCTAAAACGAGCCATACCTACTCCATTTAAATTACCAAACTCTAAAAATATTCAGTGGGTTGGTATTAATAGTTATGGATCTTGGGATTGTGAAAGTAATATAAAAATTCCTGTATGGATAATCCAAAATAAATACTTATGTACTAATAAAGTGTCTAATAGTAAACCTAAACCAAGTGTTTGGGATGTGCTTTTATTAAATAAAAATTAAGTATATTTGATCCATATATGTGACCGTTAACGATAAAATAGCGGTCACATTCTAATAAAAATTTACCAAAAAGAAAAACAATGAAAAAATATCTAGTTATACCTAAATTATTATTACTCTGGTTAGTAATGGCAACCACAGTGTTCGCTGAACCTATTTCATTGCCTTATGATGATGTGGATTTTTATTGGGATAAGGTTGCGATTATTCAGAAAGATCATCAATATGGCTTAATGAATATGCAAGGGAAACCTTTAACTGAGGTTAAATATGATGATTTTTATTGGATTTCTGAAGATCTATTAGCTGTTAAAAAAGCAAAATTTTGGGGATTGCTTGATATAAAAGGAAAGGAATTATCAGCATTTAAGTATGACAAGATACGGATACTCTCGTGTGGTTGTAGTAGTGACAGTGATTTAAATAAAAATGCTTTAAAAGTGACAGTTAATGGAAAATTAGGGCTTATTGATAAAACAGGTAAAAAATTGACAGAATTTATCTACGATAAAATTGAGTATTTTCGTGGTGATTTTGCCGAAGTGACAAAAGGCGATAAAAAAGGCTTTTTAAATAAGTATTATAAGGAAATAACAGGCTTCAAATATCCTAGAATACGGCGTATCGAAGACCTTTTTATAGTAAGTAATGTTGACCATTATACGAGTAAAAAAGGGGTATTAAATACTAATGGGGCACTTATTTATCCCGTAGAATATGATTATATTAAGATCTTTTATTCAGATTTTGTTGCATTCAAGAAAAACAAGCTCTGGGGCTTTGGTAATAATAAAGGTGAAATTATAGTCAACACACAATTTTCTTATTTGACTAGTTTTGAAAATAATCTTTTTTTAGTTGAAAAACCACGTTTAGGTAGGGGAATTATTAATACTCTTGGAAAAGAGATCGTTTCTATAAAATATGATGGTTATATTCGTTACCTTACACCCAATCGTTTTATTGTTTCTCGCAATAACAAAACATACTTAATAGATGATAAACATAATATTATTCGTACATTTGAAAATATAAGAATTAACAAACACTGGTGGAACTATATAAATATAGAACAATATCAAGATACACTACTTTCAGGTGTTATAGATTTTAATGGCAAAGATATTATTCCACTAGAATATACAGAGATTGATTCACCAAAAGCGACTGAAAAAGTGAATATTATTACAGTTAAAACACCACAAAATAAATATGGTGCTTATATCTTCCAAAATAATAAAATAGAGCCATTATTAGCACCCGTTTATGATAATTTAAAAGCATTATCTGAACATTACCTTCTTTTTGAAAAGGATAACGTCAAAGGCATAATGAATACCCAAGCTAAAGTATTGGTTACAGGTTATGATAATGCTAAATTATTATTAAATAAGTATCTCGCTATATCAAAAAATGGCTTATATGGTCTTTTTAATGCAAATGCAGAACAAGTAGTAGATTACAAATATAACCATATTAGTCGTGATCGTTCTGGTTATATTTATATTGAAAAAGGTAGCAAAAAAGGGGCTTTAGATCCTAATTTCAACATAATTTATCCACCTATTTATGACAGATTATATATACGTAAAAACTATGTTATTTTTGAAAAAGATGGCATAACTGGATTAGGTGATCTACACGGAAATATAACCGTTTATGACAAAAAATACTTATATATTTCTGATATTTTTCTTAATTCTGATAAGTATTTTATTGTCACTACCCGTGATTATTCAACAGGTTTAATTGATTTATATGGTAATGTTTTAATAAAACCGATGAAAAAGATCTATGATATTCAGTTTGTAAAAGATAATAACTCATTTTATGAAATTAGAAATTATCGCGGTAAAGTTGGCTTAATGGATCTGAATGGAAATATTTTATTAAAACCACGCTATTCCAAAATTTCTACTTTAAGTCCTAAGAGATTGCGTATTTACAAACACAGACGAGTGAACATATATGATATTAATTCCAAAAAATTAATTCCTACAAATTATTCATACGTAACAGAAATCAGTAATGATTTGCTTGTAGCTGAAACAATAAATAGAAAAACAAGAGGAACCGACTATCCCAAAGCATTATTAAATAACCAAGGGGTCGTATTGGGAAAATTAGTTGATACCTTAAAAAGAGCAAATCCTTTTGATATGGCAAAATATGGCAAGGTATCATCACACTATCCAGAAATGATAAGCAGAGGAAATAATGCAATGAGACAACGCTCTTATCTAATTACAGCATACACTCGTAGTGGTTGGAAAGTGTATGATAAAAAAGGAAATGTTGTGTTTAAGCAAGATTAATTACATTGAACTTTGTTGTTGAATCTAAATATTATAAAAATTAATACCTATCATAAATATTTTTTAATTATCACTTATTAAAATTGTGAGTTCCATCACAGACTTGAGAATGATTAATAAATAGAATACAGAACGAATATCGAGTATAAAAGAAGGAGGATCATCAGCTCTTATTTTTTTATTTTCTACCTATTTATCAAAGTTATTATATTTATATGTAATCAATCAAACTAAGGAGATATAAAATGATTATTGGTTGTCCAAAAGAAGTTAAAGTTCAAGAATATCGCGTTGGTTTAACACCAGCAAATGTAAAATCTTATGTTGAAGCTGGTCACACAGTTTATATTGAACATAATGCAGGGACTGAAATTGGTTTCCCTGATGTAGAATATGCAGAAGCGGGTGCTATTCTAACTGATAAAGCGACTCTTTTTAAAAATAGTGAAATGATCATTAAAGTTAAAGAGCCAATTGAATGTGAATATGATTATTTCAGAGAAGGTCAAATTCTTTATACCTACCTACACTTAGCTGCTGATAAACCTCTTACAGATATGCTACTTGCTAAAAACATTCAAGCCATTGCTTATGAAACAATAAAAACACCAACAGGATTACCTTGCTTGGCTCCAATGAGTATGATTGCAGGTCGCTTAGCAACATTAGAATCTGCTAAATATATCCAAAAAACTTTTGGTGGTGCAGGCGTATTATTAAGTGGTACAGCGGGTACACCAAAAGCAAAAGTCGTTATTTTAGGTGGTGGTGTAGTTGGTTTAAATGCGGCACAAATCGCAATGGGTATCGGTGCTGATGTTACAATTTTAGATATTAATGCAGCGCGCTTAGCTTATATTGATCAAATCTTTGATATGAAAATTAAAACATTAACCAGCTCACGTGGTAATATCTTGAGTTGCTTAAAAGAAGCTGATGTTGTAATTGGTGCGGTATTAATTCCAGGTGCAAAAGCACCTCATTTAGTACGTCGTGAAGACTTAAAACTAATGAAAAAAGGTGCAATCTTAACTGACGTTGCGATTGACCAAGGTGGTTGTTTTGAAACTTCTCATCCAACAACACATAATGATCCAATCTATGAAGTTGATGGCGTAATTCACTACTGTGTAGCAAATATGCCAGGTTGTGTTGCTCGTACTTCAACCCTAGGTTTAACAGATTCAACGTTAGAATATGGTCTAAAAATTGCAAAATTAGGTGTGAAAGAAGCTTGCTTAACTGAACCTGCATTATTGGATGGTTTAAATACTTACGCAGGTAAATGTACTTTCAAAGGTGTTTGTGATGCATTTGATATGGAATATACTGATCCAAAAGTAGCATTACAATAAAGCTCAATCAAATTTGAATTATCTGTTAGATAATTTATCTTATATAACATATCTTCCCATTGAATAAAATGGGAAGATATGTCTTCTAAAATTAGAAAGAGAGGTATGTAATGTCAAACACACAAACTGAACCACGCCAATCTTGGTCAAATCGTTTAACTTATGTTCTAACTGTAGCAGGAGCAACGGTTGGTTTTGGTGCTACTTGGCGTTTTCCTTACTTAGTAGGTGAAAATGGTGGGGGTGCCTATGTTTTATTATTCTGTATTGCTATGATTGTTATCGGTATTCCAATGATCTTAGTTGAAAATGTTATCGGTCGTAGAATGCAAGCTAACTCTATTGATTGTTTTAGCGGTACAGCAAATGGTAAAAAAATTCACACTGGTTGGAAAATTTTGGGCTATATGGGATTATTAGGATCCTTTGGTATTATGGCCTATTACACTGTTCTTGGTGGCTGGGTGATAAACTTTATTGCTAATTTAGTGGGTGGAAATCTAGATTTATCACAACCAGTTACAGCAGAATTAACAGGGCAATTCTTCACAGACCATATTACAAATGATCCTATTGCAATTTTAATTTCTTCATTTGTATTCGCTCTTGTCAATTATTTTATCCTTGCAAAAGGTATTATGGATGGTCTAGAAAGAGCAGTACAATATTTAATGCCTATTCTTTTTGTTTGTTTACTTGTAATGGTAGTACGTAATGTCACTTTACCGGGAGCAATGGAAGGGATTAAATTCTATCTCATTCCTGATTTTTCAAAAATTAATAGTGACTTATTTATTTTAGTATTGGGTCAAGTTTTCTTTGCATTAAGCTTAGGTTTTGGGGTGCTCATTACACTTTCAAGCTACTTAGATAAAAAAGAAAACTTAGTACAAACCGCTTGTATTACAGCTGTCATTAACACTCTAATTGCTATTGCTGCTGGTTTTATGATTTTCCCTTCATTATTTACCTTCGGTATTGAACCAAGTTCTGGACCAACATTAGTATTCCAAAGCTTACCTATCGTATTTAGTCATATGCCTGGTGGTACTATTTTTGCAATTATTTTCTTTAGTTTATTAATTGTTGCTGCATTAACCACTTCATTAACTATTTACGAAGTATTAGTAACTGCAATGCAAGAAAAAACTAACTTAAGTCGTAAGCAAGCTATTGTTGTAACTATCGGAGGCATTTTTATTCTAGGTAATATTCCATCAGCATTATCAGATAATGTGTGGAATTCTATTACTATTGCTGGTCGTAGTATCTTCGATACCTTTGATTACGTGAGTGGAAATATCTTATTCGTATTAACTGCTTTAGGTAGTGCAATATTCGTAGGTTATGTATTAAAAGATGATGCTAAAAAAGAGCTTAATGCAGGTGAAACCTTTACTAAACTTTGGTTTAATTATGTAAAATTCGTTATTCCTGTCATTATTTTAGTTATTTTCTTTAATTCATTATAATTAAGTAAAATAAACCATTAATTTTATAGCGGTAAGATGTTGATCAAAATTTGCAAAAAATAATCAACATCTTACCGCTTGTTTTAAATAAATTTAATCATTTTGCCAAAATAAAGGATCTAAATGTAATACTGATTGTATCCAATCTGGCATTTTTCCTCTAGCAAATAATACTACTCCCTGTAGTTTTTCAAAACCTTGTGCCGTAACATCTGCAAGTATTTTATCTTTGGCTTCAAACATTGAACCTCCTGTCGTAAATACATCATCGACCAATAAAAATGTTTTATTCTCTGGTGTAATATATTTTTCTAAGGCTTTTTGTAATGCTACCCCTCCACGAGGAATACCATACACTCCTCCAAAACTGAATTTACGTGAAATTAAAAAAGCAAGAGTATCTAAATCTGTTTCTCTGAGTGCATCACATTCTATTTTAAAATCTGAAAAACCACCTGAGTGCATTTGAAAACGTTGTTGAATAAAAAGATTGTTCATTTTTTCCTCTTTAAATAAGTTGTTACTTACAAAATTGATAAAATTTTTCAGTCTGTTGCATAATATTTTGTGCATTTATAATTGGACGACCAACCACTATATAATCACAGCCTTGTGCTAATGCTTGTTGTGGTGTAACACAATTTTGATGATCATCAGAATAATCAAAACGTACACCAGGTGTCACAAGGGTAATATCATTACCAAATTGTTGACGTAGTTCTGTTAACATAAAACTTGGCGTAATAAATCCGTGAATACCACAATTTAAATTTCTTTCTACTTTTTTTAAGAAAGTTTTTATATCTCCAATATCACTAGTAAGAGAGATAACAGAAAGAGGTTGGCACTGATTATCACAACTTTCTACCACTGCTTTTAATCCATCATTGCTTGATGTTCCCCATACTGTAATCATTTCAAGATTTGTAAAAATATTTATGTACCCCGTAATTGCACGAGCCATTGTGCTTGGAATATCATACAATTTAAAATCCAAAAATAATGGAATATCTTGAACAATGGTTTTAATCCTTTCTTGCCCCATAGTAAAAGGAATATGTCCGAGTTTTACGTGCGAAATCATCGCACTTGATTGCGATAACACCTGCGATGCCTTTATAGCATCACAAGTATCAAGAGAAAGTATCAATTTCATATTAGATAATGTTACAAGTTTTTAATGCGTGCATCATTCGTGTGACACCAATACCGCCACCGCAACGCTCAAAGAAATTTAAACTCAAGTAATCTTCTAATTCTGTAAGTACACGCTCTTTTCCAAATTTAGTGAAGAGTAAATTAGCGTATTCTCCATCAGAGATAGTATGGAAAGCATTTCTCATTTCATCAGCATTTATTGCACGTTCTGCTGAGCCTATGGTTTCTTGACCACAAATAATTGCATCAATTTTTCGTGCTTTACCTTTATCTTCATAATTTCTCATATTCCAGAACGGGCTTGTATAGTTAGGAAAGTCGCAAAGCAAAGTAACATTACCATATTCTTGATAAATTTTTGCTTCTTCTTCATTACCTATTTCTTTTACACCATATTTTGTTGCTGCCTCCACATAATCAATTTCTGAAACTTCATTAAAATTATCAACTAAACCTAGATGAGTAACTAATTCTTTTTCTAATTTTGCTAATGCTTCTAATCCACCGTGTGTTTCAAACTCAAACATTGGAAATATAGTACGGTGACGACCTAAAATTGGATTTTTCTCTGCACGATAAGACGTTGAAAGACAGAAATATCCTTCTACATCAGGCTTAGTTAATAATTCATATTCCAACCACATTTGTCCTGTTTGAGGTAATGGCCACACTTCACCTTCAAAAATATAGGTGCTAACTGTCGTTGGATCTTCACAAGCTGCTAAAATAGATAAACGAGATTGAGTCGGCACTTCAATAAATCCTTTTTTGACAAAGAAACTACGCATTAACTCTACCGTTTTACTATAATCTTCTGAATTGATTAAATCATTAGCATAAACACCTGTGGTAAAAGTTTTGTTGGTCATATTTTTACTCCTTAATATGATTGTGATTAAAATTTTGGCAAAAAAAAAACCACCTAAAAATAGGTGGTTTTAAAAGAAATAATACTGAATATTAAAAAAGGCTTTCCTAAGCTAATTTGCTTATTTTTTCGTTTTTTTATCAAAGATTTTAAAATCATTTTATTAATCTCTTTAGTTAATATTCAAAATTTAGCGATATAGTATAGATAAAATTCTCTATGTCAATTTATTTTTTATAAATAATTTAAAAAAATAAAACCTTGGCATAATTTTAAAAGTATGCTAATTTTTGCAATATAAAAACAAAGGTGTTTTTATGTATAAAAAAATTATCCGTCCTATTATCTTTCTCTTTGATCCTGAAACTGCCCATTTTATTATTTTTTCATTTCTTAAATTTATTTATAACATTCCTTTTTTCTCCTTTTTAATTCGAAAAATATCTATTTTAGAAAATCCTAAACTTGAGAAAAAAATATTAGGTTTAACTTTTAAAAATCCTGTGGGATTAGCCGCAGGATTAGATAAAAATGCAACTTTATATAACGAATTAGCAGACTTTGGATTTGGCTTTATAGAAATAGGTACAGTAACGCCAAAAGCACAATCAGGTAACCCTAAAAAACGTTTATTTAGACTACTTGATGATCAAGGAATTATAAACCGAATGGGGTTTAATAATGATGGGTTAGAGGCTGTAATAACTCAACTTAAAAAGAATAAACATAACGTTATTATTGGAGGTAATATTGGAAAAAACACAGCAACAGAACCTGAAAATTATACCCAAGATTATGTTGTTTGTTTCAAAAATCTGCATCCTTATGTTGATTATTTTACATTAAATATAAGTTGCCCTAATGTGTCTAGTCATAAAAAATTAGCAGATATTCATTATTTAAAAGAATTAATTTTGATTTTGCAAAAAATTAATTACCAATTTGAAATACAACGTCCTATTTTATTAAAAATATCTCCTGATTTAAGTAAACAGCAATTAGATGAAATAATTAAATTGATTTTAGAAACTAATATTGCTGGAGTTGTTGCAACCAATACTTCTATTAATAGAGATAATTTAAAAACCAAAATATCAGAATTAGAAAATATTGGTGATGGAGGGTTAAGTGGACAGCCTATTAAAGATCGTAGTACACAAATTATTCAATATTTAGCTAAAAAATCAAATAAAGGCTTTGTTATTATTGGTGTTGGGGGTATTCATAGTGAGCAAGACGCTTTGGAAAAATTACAAGCTGGAGCTGATCTTATCCAAATTTATACTGGTTTTATTTACGAAGGTATTGGATTAGTTAAACGTATTAACCAAGCTATTTTAAATAATAAAAAAGACTGATTTATATAAACCAGTCTTTTTATAGATACTTTTTTAAGCCATATTTAATTTCTATTTCTTACGAGAATGTAATCCTTTTTTCTCTAAATTACGATAAATTAACCATTGTTGGAAAATCGTAATTGAGTTTGATGTGATCCAGTAAAGAACCAATCCTGAAGGGAAGAATAAAAAGAACCCTGTAAATATAATTGGCATAAACATCATCACTTTTTGCTGCATTGGATCTGCAACTGGAGTTGGTGACATTTTTTGTAATAAGAACATTGATGCTCCCATTAACAACGGCATAATATAGTATGGGTCTTGTGCTGATAAATCTTGAATCCAACCAAAGAAGGGTGCATGACGTAATTCTACCGCTTCCATAAATGTCCAATATAATGCAATGAAAATAGGCATTTGAATTAGAATAGGTAAACAACCACCCATTGGGTTTACTTTTTCCTCTTTGTAGAGCTTCATTGTTTCTTGGCTCATTCTTTGACGATCATCACCAAAGCGTTCACGCATTTCTTGTAATCTTGGTTGTAGCATACGCATTTTCGCCATTGACGTATATTGTGCTTTAGTCAATGGATAAAGTATTGTTTTCACTACGATAGTTACACAGATAATGGCAATACCCCAGTTAATCACCAACTGTTGAATATGCGTTAATAACCAAAATAAAGGTTTTGCTATAAACCACGCCCAGCCATAATCTACGGTTAAATCAAAATGTTCCGCTGCTTGTGCCATCTCTTCTTGATTTTTAGGACCTGTCCATAAGTGGCTTTTAATCGTTTCTTTTGAATTTGGTGCAATAGCAGTGATTGGTCCTCTATAACCAATAGATGCTGTACCATCATTATTTACTCGAGAATAAATATTATTTTGAGCTTGTTGATTAGGGATCCACGCTGATACAAAATAGTGCTGTAACATTGCTGCCCAACCTGCTTTAGTATCTACAGAAAGATTTTTTTCTGCCATTTTATCAAAAGCATACTTTTCATAATTTACTTCAGAAGAAGAGTAGGCTCCTCCCATATAGGTTGGCATAGTTAAATTGCCAGAACTATCTTGTAAAGTATGTTTAATTTGTCCATAGGGTTGTACTTCTAATGCTTGTGCAGATTTATTATCTATTACAAAATCAACAGCTACATTATAGCTACCACGTTTTAAAATAAATTCTTTAGTATAAAGTACACCGTCTTTTTCAAAAGTTAAAGGAACAGTTAATGAATTTTGACCTTCTGCTAATACAAATTTATCCGCTGTTACTTGATATTGTGGACGACTAGAATTACTATCAATACCATTTTTTCCAACCAAACCACTTTGTGCAATATAAACAGTTTTGGCATTATTTTCTAATAATTTAAATGGTGCTTTACTATCTAATTGAGCATTATGTTTTAATAAATCAGACTCAACAACATCGCCCCCTAAAGTATCAATCACTAAACGTAATACATCACTTTCAACAACAATAGTTTTACCTGTTGTTTTTTGTTGATTAATCATTTCAGTTTCAGATGATACTGGCACATCTCCTGATTGCTGAGGAGCTGTTACTTTGGCTTGCTCTTTAGCTAATTGAGCTGCTGGATTATGATCTGTTTGCCATTGTGTAAAAATTAAAAATGACACCAGAAAAAAACCTATAACGAGTAAACTACGATTTGAATTCATTTTGGTTTCTCTGTAATTGTTTAAAAATAAGGGAAATACCCTCTACTAAAGGGAAGTATTTTATAATAGGTTGCCTTTTAATCCAACCATTTTTACTTATAAGCGGTCAGATATTCGTTAAAATTTGCAAATTTTACAAATAAGTAATCACTCACTTACTCTTTTTGTCTATTTTAGGAGGAACAGGATCATCCCCACCTTGATGTAATGGATGACATTTTGTAATACGTTTTAATGTTAACCAGCTACCTTTTATTGCTCCGTGAGTTTGAATAGCTTCTAATCCATATTGAGAACAAGTTGGATTAAAACGACAACGAGGTAGTAACATAGGACTTATAAAATAACGATAAAATTTTATAAGTAGGATAAAAATAGTAGCTAAAAAACTTACTTTTCTTTGTTTGCTAGATGAATGTGGCGTTTCCATAATTTATCCAAAGTAACAAAAAGAGTTTGGTTATCTAGTTTTCCTATGCCACCTTTGGCAATAAAAACAAAATCTGATAAAGGTAATTGATGTTGATTTAAACGAAAGCTCTCACGTACGATACGTTTTATTCTATTACGATCGTGAGCACGTTTTAAATGCTTTTTAGCAACAGTTAAACCTAAACGAGGAACATCAACAGAATTTTGACGTGCAAGAATGGTAATTTGAGGAGTAGAAGCTCGCTTAGGATCTTCAAATACTGCCTTAAACTGAACGGGAGCTAACAAACGTAGCTCCCGAGAAAATTTTAGCTTATTCACTATTTTAGTTTATTACTAAAAAGTATATCACTGCAAATTATGCAGATAAGCTTTTACGACCTTTAGCACGACGACGAGCTAAAACTTGGCGACCGTTTTTAGTAGCCATACGAGTACGGAAACCATGTGAACGAGCACGCTTTAATCGAGAAGGTTGAAAAGTACGTTTCATTATTGTCTACCTAGTTAAAATTATTAAACTATAAAAAAGAGTGGCGATCTTACCCATTTATTTTTAATAAATCAAGATCTATCTATAAAGTAATCGTTTAAATTTGCAAATATTTATAAATAAGTAACCGCTTACTCATTTTCTATCAATAAAACCCAGCCATTATCTAGCCAATCACACAAACTATCTAATAATAATTCTAATTCACTTTGATTTTGTGTTTTAGATGCAAGTTTATTCCAAGAAATACTATCTCCATTTGCTATTCTAATAAGTAAATCCATTTCAGCTTGATTTAATTCATCAATCCATTCGCCATTTATATAAATTTTTAATGGATTTTCTGTATAAATAATTTTTACATTTGCATCTTGTATTAGCCAACCACCATCTTCTAAAACAGTTTGAAGCTCATCTGGATAAAAATCTTCATTAACTTCAAATTTATCATAACGACGAGAACTTACTGCAGTGGCTACACTATCTAAAAATAACTGATCAAATTGAGTTGAATTTAATAATAAATTAACAAATTGTGATTTTAAATTTGCTACCATTTTCATATCTAATTTTGCATTAGGTTGATATTCTGCAGATAAACGAAATGGAATATTAAACTGTGAATAATCTGCTTCATTACATTTTAATGAATGGCTTATTTTATCTAATAAATCATTTGCACTAGGAAAACGTAAACCAAAAGAAAACGTTAAGCTCTCATCTTCTGCAACACCATAATGTGCCATACGAGAAGGAACATACAATACGTCACCAGCTTGCATTACTTCATCTAAGACCAATTCTCCCATATCATCAAAAATACGAATAGGTTGATTAGGATTAAATTCAGTACTTGGATCACACCATTTTCCTAATTGCCAGCGACGGGATCCATAACCTTGAACTAAAAATACATCATATTCATCATAATGTTTTCCTACAGATCCTCCTTTTGGTGCATAAGAAACCATAATATCATCACGCTGCCACTGAGGAATAAAACCGAAAGCTTGCCATAATACACCTAATTCAGGTGACCATTGTTCTAAATTTTGAACTAAAACAGACCACTGTTCAGGTAAATTTTCAAAATCAGTTTTAGTTAAAGGGCTAGTTTTTACTTGCCATTCTAGTTGTTCATTATTTTTATAAGTTTTTACTAAACGAGCAACTACATCCTCTTCTTGAGATAAATCTATAATATCATCAGGAGTAAATAATCCTATAATCTGAGGTAATCCATTACGTATGATAAGCGGTTTCTTTTGCCAATAATTTTGCAAAAAGATTTCAGGGGTAATTTCTTCTGGTAAGCAAAATGGAATGTTCATAATTTACTCCTTATGAAAAAAAGATAGTAAAAATTATAGACTTATTATTTCAATTTTGTAAGTTATTTTTGTATAGTTTTACTTAAATATCAATAAACAACGTTCAGCATTTAAACTTGGTACAGTTAAAGGAATAATTTCTATTTGTTTAATTTTATCTTCAATTTCAGTGACTTCTTCCTGCTTATAAATCCCTTTTAACGCATAAAATTGACCTGTTTCACTCGGTAAATGCTCACACCAATGCACCATATCACTTAAGGATGCAAAAGCACGGCTTAGCACGCCATCAAAGCCTTGCTCTGGTTGATATTCTTCCACACGAGATTGTATAGGGGTCACATTTTTAATGCCAAGCTGTAATAAAACTTGCTCAATAAAACGAATGCGTTTACCCAGCGAATCTAGTAATACAAATTCTTTATCCGGATTGATGATCGCAAGGGGAAGACCCGGTAATCCTGGTCCTGTACCCACATCAATAAAACGAGAGCCTTCAAGGTGTGGGCTAACCACTAAACTATCTAAAATATGCTTAATCCACATTTCATCAGGATCACGTACTGATGTTAAATTATAAGCCTTATTCCATTTATCTAATAAAGCCACAAATTTAAAAAGTTTTTCTTTTTGATCTGTTGAAATTTCAAAGTTAAGTTCATTCAACAAAGCTTCTGCTTTTTCAAAATTCATTACAAATCACCCCGCTTAAGCATTCCTTGTTTTTTTAATGATACCAATAAAATAGAAATAGCCGCAGGTGTTACCCCTGAAATACGAGACGCTTGTCCTATTGAAACAGGTTTATGTTCCACTAATTTGGTACGTACTTCATTCGATAAACTTTCTACTTTGCTATAATCAAAATCTGCTGGAATTTCTGTGTGTTCGTGGCGTTTTTGTTTCTCAATTTCTGCTAATTGATGCTCAATATAACCTTGATATTTAATCGAAATTTCCACTTGTTCCGCCGCTTGTTTATCTTCAATAGCAGGGGCAAAAGCATCTAATTGGGTTAAATTCTGATAGTTCACTTCTGGACGACGTAATAGATCTTCGCCACTGGCTTCTCGAGTTAAAGGTGTTTTAACCAATTCATTTACTGCTTGTAAATATTGTGATTTTGGGTGAATCCAAATCTGTTTTAAACGCTCACGCTCTTTTTCAATATTTTCCATTTTTTGATTAAATCTCGCCCAACGAACCTCATCAATCAAGCCAAATTTATGAGCAATCGGCGTCAAGCGGATATCGGCATTGTCTTCACGCAACAATAAACGGTATTCCGCACGAGAAGTAAATAAACGATACGGTTCTTTTGTCCCTAAGGTACATAAATCATCAACCAATACGCCCATATAAGCCTGATCACGGGTTGGATACCAGCTTTCCTTACCTTTCACCTGTAAAGAGGCGTTAATCCCTGCTAGCATTCCCTGAGCGGCTGCTTCTTCGTAACCTGTCGTACCGTTAATTTGCCCTGCAAAGAACAAACCTGCAATCGCTTTGGTCTCTAAGGTTGGTTTTAAATCACGAGGATCGAAATAATCATACTCAATCGCATAACCTGGTCGCATAATACGTGCATTTTCCAAGCCTTTCATTGAATTGACTAATTTTTGTTGTACATCGAAAGGCAAACTGGTTGAAATACCGTTAGGGTAAATTTCAGTTGTGGTCAAACCTTCTGGTTCTAAGTAGATCTGATGACTATCACGCTCCGCAAAACGCATCACTTTATCTTCAATAGACGGGCAGTAACGTGGTCCAACACCTTCAATCACGCCAGCATAAAGTGGACTACGATCTAAACCTGCACGAATAATGTCGTGGGTCTGTGCGTTAGTGTGCGTGATATAACAAGAAATTTGTTGTGGGTGTTGATCCACATTGCCCATAAAAGACATTACAGGTAAATTTTGATCGCCTTTTTGCTCGGCTAATACGGAAAAATCTATGGTTCTCGCATCAATTCTTGGTGGCGTACCCGTTTTTAAGCGATCAATTCTTAAATTCAGATCATGCAAACGATCCGATAAACTATTTGACGCAGGATCGCCCGCACGACCACCCGCATAATTTTCCATTCCAATGTGGATCTTACCTTTCAAAAACGTTCCTGCCGTTAATACAACGGAACGAGATTTAAAAGTTAAGCCCATTTTCGTTACCGCACCGACTGCACGATCATTTTCAACTAAAATATCTACCACTTCTTGCTGGAAAATATCTAAATTTTCTTGATTTTCAAGGGCTGTTCTTACAGCTTGGCGATAAAGAACACGATCCGCCTGAGCACGAGTCGCACGTACCGCAGGCCCTTTACTACTATTCAAAATACGAAATTGAATGCCAGCAAGATCCGTTGCTTTTGCCATTAAACCACCCATTGCATCAATTTCTTTTACAAGGTGACCTTTACCAATTCCACCAATAGCTGGGTTACAAGACATTTGCCCTAATGTATCAATATTGTGTGTTAATAATAAAGTTTTTAATCCCATACGAGCAGGGGTAAGTGCCGCTTCAGTACCTGCGTGTCCCCCACCAATCACAATGACATCGTATATTTTCTGATAAATCATATTTTATATTTAACCTTTAAATTTATTATTTTTTAAATTCTTAATTTAGGGGATCATTCTACCTGAATTTTTGAGATCTTAAAAAAGCTATTTTACAAAAAATTTTTAAGGAAAAAGTGGTAATCTAATTAATATAAGATCTTTATATATAGATCTTTATTATTATAGTAATTAGTAACGCCTTTTTTTGTTGATAACAGAAAATAGAATAGATAGATCATAAAGTTAAGGGATCCTAAGATCTGTTTAAAAATAAAAAATTTATAGGATCTTTCTTGTGTATAACCTATATAGTTATACACAGGTAAAATGAATTTAAAAGTTATTAAATAATAGATCTATCTTTAAACACAGTTTATATACGTAGTTATCCACAGTTTAAGTGCCTAAAAAAGCATCTTTTAAATAAAACTACAGGAGGATTTAATAAGCAAAATGGATGCTATATACTCTCTTAATACACTGAATTAAATTATCTATAAAAAAATAATATATTATGTAACATTGATTATAGAACAATGGGCGTATATATTATATACAAACGGAGGGTTGCTAGTGATATTTCTAGTATCAATATAGCGGCAAGATCTTTTTGATTTTTTGCAAATATAGATGATAAAATTCAATAAATAAATAAATAAATAAAAAAATAAAAAAATAAAAAAAAAAGGATAGATTGATGAAAAAAATATTTTATATCATAGTATTACAACTGCTCTATTCCACACTATTAGTGGCTACACCACTACAATATGATAATTTACAAAAACCTATTATTAAAAAGTTACCTTTATATTTAGTTGATAATAATGAAAAAAAATATATTAAAATTTTTTATAATCCAATGCTAGCTATCAATCAAGAGCATACAGAAGAGATGAGAGAATTTGCAGAATATTTAAAAAAGCATCCTATTCCTTTTTTCCAAAAAGAACCTAATATGCAAGAGTTAAATAATGAGTGGTCTGAACAATGTATTAATATGGCTGGTATGTATCAAATGAAGAGTACAAATTTCAATGAGCCTAATGAGAAAGTAGTTGCTCTTCTGAAAAAATTACGACCAATGAAAAAAGAAGAACGAGCAATGTATTGTACTCGTCTTCTAATAGAATGGATTAAAAATCAAAAATAGCTTATAGATAATTATTAATAGATCTTTCAATTCCTTCAGGATCAAGCCCTAAATCTGCATAGCTTTCATCTTGGGTAGCTTGTGGAATAAACTCATCAGGAAGACCTAATATAACAAGCGGTACGATCTTTTGTATTTTTTGCAAATATTCATTCACCGCACTACCAGCCCCACCTTGAATAGCATTTTCTTCTAGGGTCACTAACAGCTCGTGAGAATTAGCTAACTCACCAATCATTGTTTTATCTAATGGTTTCACAAAACGCATATCAACAAGGGTATAGTTATACTTTTCTGCGACTGTTTTAGCACTTTCTAAATGAGTTCCAAAATTTAAAATAGCGACTTTTTTACCTTGTTTAATTAGATTTGCTTTACCTATTTCTAAACTTGTTAATTTTTGTAGTTCAACATCCTTTACATTACCACGCGGATAACGAATAGCCATTGGGGAATTGGATTGATAAGCGGTATAAAGCATTTGTCGCATTTCATTTTCATCACTTGGGGTCATTATGGTTATATTTGGAATACAACGCATAAAACTTAAATCAAATGCTCCTTGATGGGTTTGTCCATCTGCGCCAACAATGCCTGCACGATCGATTGCAAAAATAACAGGTAGATTTTGAATAGCGACATCGTGAATAACTTGATCGTAAGCACGTTGTAAAAAAGTAGAATAAATAGCAACTACTGGTTTATAACCTGCAATGGCTAAACCCGCTGCAAAAGTCACGGCGTGTTGTTCGGCTATGGCAACATCAAAATATTGTTTTGGAAAACGTTTTGAAAATTCCACCATTCCAGAACCTTCACGCATTGCAGGGGTAATACCAATTAATTTAGGATCATTTTGAGCTATTTCACATAACCAATCCCCAAAAAGATCTGAATAAGTTTTGGTTGTTTTGGATTGAGGTAATTCACCGTTGTTTGGATCAAATTTTGGCACACCGTGAAAACTAATAGGATCTTTTTCAGCAGGTTTATACCCTTTCCCTTTTTTGGTCATAATATGTAGTAACTGAGGACCTTTTCGGTTACGCATATTTTTAAGGGTATTAATAAGTTCTTCAATATCGTGTCCATCAATTGGACCAATATAATTAAATCCTAGTGTTTCAAAAATCGTACCCACAGGGGAAATAAAGCCTTTCATATGCTCTTCGGTTTTACGCACAAATTCTTTGATCGGTGGCAAACCTGAGAGAATTTTTTTACTGCTTTCACGGAAGGTGGTGTAAAGCTCGCCTGATAGAATACGAGCGAGATGATTATTTAACGCCCCAACATTTTCAGAAATCGACATTTCATTATCGTTTAAGATAACTAACATATCATTATGCAATGCCCCTGCGTGATTAAGTGCTTCAAATGCCATCCCCGCAGTCATTGCACCATCACCAATAACACAAATAGTTTTACGTCCTGCATTCTCTTTTTCAGCGGCAATGGCTAAGCCTAAGCCTGCACTGATTGAGGTGGAAGAGTGTCCAACACTCAACACATCATAAGGGCTTTCTTCACGCCACGGAAAAGGGTGTAAACCATTTTTTTGACGAATAGTGTGCATTTGCTCACGGCGACCAGTAAGAATTTTATGGGGATAGGCTTGATGACCCACGTCCCAAATCAGTTGATCAAAAGGGGTATTAAAAATGTAGTGTAATGCAACAGTTAGCTCAACTACCCCTAAACCAGAGGCTAAATGTCCACTTGTTTGGCTAACAGATTCAAGAAGATAGCTTCGTAATTCAGTACAAAGCTCTGGAAGTTTATCTTTTGAAAGCAAACGTAATTCATCAGGCGAATCTATTTGGCTTAAAAGGGGATAATTATTTTGCATAATATTATTCTTTATATTAAGCGGTATGATCTTTTAATTTTTTTGCAAATTTTTTAAATAATGTTACCGCTTATTTAAGGTTTATTTTTTTAAATCGTCTGTTAAAACAGATTTAATACTATTTAGAGTTTCTTTTACAACTCGTGAATTGCCAGCAATAATATTACCAGAGGTTAAATAATCTGTGCCACCGACAAAGTTAGTCACCAAGGCACCAGCTTCACGTACGATTAAATCACCAGCCGCACAATCCCAAGGTTTTAAACCAATTTCAAAATAACCATCAACACGAGCTGCAGCAACATAACATAAATCTAAAGCAGCGGATCCTGTTCGACGCAAATCAGCAACACCATTGTTCATTAATGCTTCAATCATATTTAGATGAGCTGATTTATGTTTAGGTGTTTTAAAAGGAAAACCTGTTGCTAGAACTGTACCAGTTAAGTCACTGTTATTATTTACACGTAAACGAAATTCATTTAATTTTGCCCCTTCACCACGTACACCAGTGAAAAGCTCATTACGGATAGGATCGTATACTACACCGACGGTTGTAACACCATTTTCTCTAATTGCGATAGAGACGGCAAAGTGAGGAAAACGATTTACAAAATTGGTGGTTCCATCTAATGGATCAATAATCCACTGAACATTACTATCTTTACCAACGAGTAAACCTGATTCTTCACCAATAATAGAATGGTCAGGATAAGATTGATGTATAGTTTCAATAATAGCCTGTTCAGCTGCTTTATCAACGGCTGTTACATAGTCATTTGTACCTTTTTGAGCAACTTCAGTATCTTTAGGCGATTGCTCATAGCCTTTTATAATAATATTTCCTGCTTTTCGTGCTGCACGAATAGCAATGTTTAACATAGGATTCATAATTCCACCAGATAGATTTTAAAGAACATTGTGTGGGTGCATTATAGAGAAAGTTATCCAAGAAATAAACTGTAATATAACTTAGTGCATAGGAATAATGATTTAGTTATACTATTTCAAGTTATTTTTATGTAAATGAGGAACTATAAGACGTGTTACTTATATTTTTAATAATTATTGGCTTATTTTTATATTTTTATAGTATCTGTATGCTAACAAGAGAAACGATGATCGCTCATTTTTTACCACAAGAAATTAAGAATACTGAAAACAATAAAAAAGCAATTCAACGAATGCGAGTACTAGGAGCGAGATTTGATATAAAAGTGGTTGCTTTAACATTATTATTGCCTTATTTATATTTATTGATTGCATCCTTATTTCATTCGACACTCACTGCTAATATTTTTTCAAGCATTATTTTTATTGTCAGTTTTATTTTTACTGCGATTATTATTGGAAATTATTACTATTTTAAAACTTACAACAACTATTATGATGTATTTGTTTTTGGATTAGTTGAGGACGATACTAAGGCAGTATTACAAAATATGTATGATGATTATCCAATGATCAAAATCATTTTGGGAATTACGATATCAAGTTTTATCGCAAGTTACTTTTCTTATTTTATGATTAGCTATATTCAATCTAATATGGAAATATCATTTTTACATATTATGAGTATTATTTTATTTATCACTATTTGCGTATTTCTTATTCGAGGCACAATTCATTCTAAACCACTCGGACGCATACACGCCCAAGTTTCTTCATTAAGTATTATCAATAAATTAGTACCCAATGGCATTATTTGTTTAAATTGGGCAGTCGAAGATAGGAAAAGAGATATATCTTTTGAGGCAGTTGATGAAAGTGAAGGCAAAGCGTTAATAAAAAATGCCTTAGGAAAAGAAACCTTAATATCTAAAACAGCAAAAAATGATTATCTTGAAGAGCATAAACCGAATGTTGTCTTTGCTCTAATGGAAAGTTTTGGTTCAAATATTTTGCAATATGATAATCCCCAAACCAATGATTTATTAGGCAATTTACGTCCTTATTTTGAAAATGAGATTGTATTTAAACGCTTTTTAGCAACGGCAAATGGTACAGCACCAACTTTAGCTCATTTATATTTTAACAGTCCAATACAAAATATTAGTCAGTCTATTGTTCAAAATATAAAATTAAAAGAAACTCCATTTTTAACTTATAAAAAGAAAGGTTATAAGACCATTTTTATTACTTCTGGAAATATGATGTGGCGTAATTTAGCCAATTATTTACCCTTACAAGGTGTTGATGAAATGTATGATCAAAATGATCTAATGGATACTTTTGCTAATGCCAGAGAAACACTTTCTTATTGGGGCATTGCCGATGAATATGCGTTTAAATTGGCTGAAAAATTACTAGATGAAAGCGATGAATCTTTATTTATCAGTATTTTAACAATCACAAACCACCCACCTTATGAGCCACCAAAACATTATCAAGCAAAACCTGTTGATAGTAATGTTTTAAAAGGAATGTTTGGTCGAGATGATCAAGAACGAGCAGCTTTATTAACGACTTATCAATATGCAGCGAATGAGTTAGGTAATTTTATTACTAATGTGAAAGCGAGTAAAAAAGGCGATAATACCATTATTTCAGCATCAGGCGATCATCATATGCGAGGGATTATAAATAATGATCTACCAGCACAGTTATTTTTGACTTATGCTGTACCTTTCTTTATTTCTATACCTAAACAATTAAAGGCTCATTTTAATATCAATTATAATCCTTTGATGATAGGTTCTCATAAAGATGTAATGCCAACACTTTATTCATTAAGTTTATCGGATACTGAATATTGGGCAACAGGCGTTAATTTGTTAGCCACAGATTATTTAACCGATAAATTTGCCTATAATTCAGAAGTTTTTGCTGATGAACAAGGTGCAATAGATCTTAAAAGTGAAGATTTTACACAATATAAATGGAATAGTGATAATATACTTTTATTGGATAGTACAGATATAGAGCATAATAAAATAGAAAAGATTACAACTTATCAAAAACTGTTATATTGGCAAAGTAATTATTTAGTAAAAGGTTATAAAAATTAATAAAAAAAATCCCTCAATTTGAGGGATTTATAAATTTTAAGTAAAAAAGAATAAATTTATTATAAACCTAAACTTTTCAAAGTAGCTAAAGTTAATTGACCAGTTGCAAGGTTGTGTGCTTTTTGGTATTTAACAACAGCTGAAAGTGTTTCGTGTCCTAAAACACCATCAACAGGACCTGATCTATAGCCTTGTCTATTTAATTCTGTTTGTAATTGACGAATTAAATCTGGTGTTGTATTAGTTTCACATAAAATTTCACGCCATTCTAATACAGGTTGAGCTGAAACAACTCTTTTCTCAACAGTTTTATATTCTGCAGGAACTTTTGTTTTAACTGTTTTTGCAGCTGTTTGAAGTTTTTTAACTGTAATAGTTTTGTATTTTGCTGGAATAACAATTTCTTTAGTTGTTGCAGGCGTTACTACTACACGTTTACTAACCATTTTATATTTAGCTGGAATAACTTTTCTTTCAACAGTTGCAGGAGTAGCTACTACACGCTTACTAACAACTTTGTATTTAGCTGGAACTTCAACTAAACACATAATTTCACCAGTAGTTTGGTCATGTTTAGATACTATTTTTCCATTTTTTGTTATTTTTGTATAAGGTGTTCCTAATCCAGTGATAGGATTAACGCCACGTTTCCACGTTGTATAAGCAGGTCTTACTAATATTTTTTCTTCTACTGTTTTATAAGTAGCTGGAACTTTTACTAATACCTCTTTTTCTGGAGATACTAATATTTTTTCTTCCACAGTTTTATAAGTAGCAGGAATTACTTGTAATTTAGTACTTTTTTCTGTTACTAATACTCTCTCTTCTACAGTTTTATAAGTAGCAGGAATGATTGCAATTGTTTCACTAGCAGCTTTTGCTAAAACTTTTTCTGTTTTAATATCATATTTTACAGGAGTAAGAACACGAGCATAACATTCACCTGGTTTTGCATTTGGTGGATATAGATTTGTATTCATACTTTGCGTTGGTAACTGAACATTTTTAACTGTATCAGCTACTTTATTAGAAGTAGAACAACCAGTTAAAACAACTCCAGCTGTTATAGATATGAGTAATATTTTTTTCATAAATAGCCCTTTTTAAATTAATATATTTGATCAAGAATAGAAAAATATTAATGATCAATTTAAATATCAGCATTTTTACTAATACAACCAAAAAAACAAATTGTTTATAACTTTATGAGTTAAAAGAAAAATTTTATAATTGTATTAAATAAATATTCTGCCGATATTACGATGTTACCCATTAATGTGGGTGATATCTAACCTAATGGTACTAAATTTTTTGTTTTTAATCAAGAATAGTACAATATCCTATGTAATTTTAATCAGGGCAACGACTAAATAAAAAATAGTTATTTTCAGTTGCCCTATATAATTTAACAAAATCAAAGAAAATAAATTATAAATTAACTTGCATAAAGCGAGTCATATCCATTTCAATAAAATTTTGTTTTTCTTGCCCAAATTTAAACCAAGTGTAAGGTTTATTATTTGGGGCATTGTAAGTTAATCCTTGTTCACTTAAATGTAACCAAGTGCCTTCAGGAATACCTATCACGGATTTATGTGGATTTTGAATACAAAATTCGGCAATACGTTCATCACGTGTTTCACCCATATGATTTTCAATACTTGCGTCAATGTAGTGAGCATTGATATGGAATGGTAAGAAATTCAATGATGGAGTGATGGCTGCATCTACAATACACATATCATTTGTAGTACACATATTTGGTGAGCAGATTACCGAACCTGCACTCCAACCCACATAAACAGCATTTTTATTTAATACTTTGTCACGAATAGGCTCAATTAAGCCATTATCGTGTAAGCATTTGTTTAAGTGCCACGTATTACCACCACTAACCATAATGGCATCGGCTTCATAAATAGCTTGCACAGGATCAGCAAACTCGTGAATACCTTTGATTTCTAAGCCTTCTAATTCAGCAAGGGAATCCTTAACACTTTGTACCCGTTCATCGTAAGTCAGACGAATAACAGCATAAGGAATAACCACCACTTTTTTTACTTTTTGCTCTTTAAAACAAGGAATAATAGCAGGTAAGGCATATTCAAGTAAAACTTTTGATTTTGGCAATTTTCCATTACTTAACATAAAAATATTCATTTTAGATCTCCTAGAAAGTCATAATACTAACAAGGGTTGAAATAATAATACCACCAAGCATTGGGATAGCAGTACGTTTTGCTAAAGCAAATGGAGACACATTAGCAACCCCTGCGATCGCCACCATATTTGGTGCAATAGGTGAAATATTACGGCTTAAACCTGCCACAAATTGCATTGGCAATAACATCATAACAGGAGCAATTCCCATTTTAGCTGCAATTCCCGGTACTAAGTTTGCAAAAGAGAAGAATGCCGCGTTACCTGAACCCATTAATACAGAAGTCACCATAATAATAGATACCATCACAATGGTCATTGCGACGGGTCCAAAGCCTGCTGTTTTAGCACTTTCAATAATAATATCAATTACACCAATAGTTTTAAGACCTTGAGCAAAAGTTTGACCTGCTACGATAAAGGTTACAACATTTGCAAACTGTTTACCCATTCCATCAAAGAATATTTGTACAGAGTTAACCACTTTTTTCGCATTGCCGAGTGTAAAGTATTCAAATAATAATGCGATAACAATAGAAACTAACATTGCAGTGGTGACGTCCATTTTTATGCTACTAATAGTTAATTTATTAAACATAAAAATAAGGACTAAAGGAATGATTGGTAATATTGCGTAAGAAGTAGGGGCTTTTTCTAAATCTTGTTGTGTTTTTTCATCAACTTGAACATCTTCTATATTATCGTTATGTTGATAATTTTCAGCTTTATCAAAATATTTTTGAACAACAATATGTAAAAATGCAATAACAGCTAAAGCTGCAGCAGCCACTAAAATTTGGTAATTAACTACATATTCAACCACATCAATACCAATTAATTCAGCAGCAAAGTTTACATTCCCTTGAGCAGGTCCCATTTCTACCGCAACTGCAGTTGCAATAGGGGCGCAAGCAGTGAGAGGGCTTAAGCCAACACCACGCATTAATGGATAAAGCGTTACCATTAAAAGCACACCTAATCCTGATGCACTGGTGATGAAGATAGATAAAAATTCACCTACAAAAAAGCAGAGAGCCATAAATAAATAAGGCATATGTCTCACTCTTTCAAGCGGTTTTGTTAATACTCTAACCAAAGAAGCGGAAGCACCAATTTCGTGCATATAGAAAGCAAACCCAGCGATTGCCATAATTTTCAATCCTAATCCAGCACTTTGGGAAGAGAAGGTTATTTTAATAAAGTGGAAAATATCTAAAAACGTTGAGCCTGTTGATTTACCTTCAGGTAATGGAAGTCCTTTGCCTAATAGGATAGAAGCAAGCATTAGAATAATACCGCCAAAAATAAGTATTGCTTGGGCTTTGTAGCCTTTTAATACAAAGTAAGCAACAACAGACGTAACAGCTAGAGCAACAATAATTTCTAACATAATATTAGTCTCCATAAATTTAAAATTTAAAATTTAAATTTTCTAAATTCCTTGAAAAGTAAATAAAAATTATCCTTATTTGTTTTTATTATAAACATATTTATGTCTATTTCCTCACAAAAAATATCAAATTAAAGCATAATAAACATTATCTTATATTATTTGTTTCTAAGGTGTTAATGATGTTATCTAAATATTTTATTATTGATAAAAGTATCTAAAAAACTGCTATGTAACAATGTAATACCTAAAATTATAATAGAAACTGCAGCAATAATTTTTAATCCAATTATCACTTTTTTACCTGTTTGTATGGATATATACCACTTACTTAAATAAATGGCTTTATTGCGAGCAAACAATACAATAAGTGCAAATAAAGTTAAGGTAAGCCCTGTACCAAAAGCCATTGCTAATGCAGAAATAATTCCCCAATAGTACAAATCTAGGGTATAAGAAAAAAACAGTACTAAAATTGCACCTGAACAAGGACGACTGGCAATGCTTAAAATAATCATTAATTGTGCTTTCCAATCTTTTGCCTTTGCTAATTGATTTGCATTAGGTAAATGCTGATGACCACAACCACAATTTTCAGTATGTTGATGAGGTTGTGAAGCAATTATTGATAATTTTTGAGTTTTAAGCGGTACGATTTTTGTTATTTTTTGCAAATTAAATGTAACTGGTTTTTTATCTGTATCGTATTGTTTCTTTAATGTTACCAATGTCGTTTTCAACCAATATAATCCAAATAAAATCATTACAATAAAACTACCTCGTTCAAAGAGTTTTACAGTATCGTTAAAGTAATGACGAGAGAGCGTGAAAATTACTACAACAATGGATACCAACATAATTGCTACAATACCTTGAGCAAAAGATGAAAGTAATGTGAGACGTATTGCTTGAGTAAGTTTTGTTTTTTCAAAAGAAAGATAACTACTTAAAATAAATTTACCGTGTCCCGGTCCTAATGAGTGAAAAACACCATATAAAAAACTCATATAAATCAATATCCAACCTGCTTGTGGATTATTTTTTATTTGAAGAAGAGTATGTGATATTTCTTGATTAAAAACCTTTTGCCATTTTAAAATTTTAAACAATAAATAAGGATATATTTCATAAATTGCAAAAATAATTAAAAATCCAATCGCTAGTAACCCAAGTTTGAACATTATTTTTTGCATACAATGGCAACCTCTTGAGCAAATTGAGCTCCTAATGATAAGTTTTCATCAGGGTTATCACTTTTATCTAAATTGGAAGCATATTCTTTAAGATCCGCATTTATTTGAGGTTCTTTTAATTCTAATTTACAAAGGCGATCAACATCACTCAGTAACAAGGCATTACTATCTTCATAATTCATTGAAATATAATAACTTGGTTCATAAGTAAACAGTTTAAAGCGTCTGTTTTTAACTTCTTGAGGGTTGGTTAAGTAAAATGTAATATGGAAAATAACTTGGTTATTTTTAATTTCAAAATAGGTATTTTTAGGTTTTGTTGTATATTTTATAGGCTGATTGTTTTCATCATACAAGTAACTAAAATAATGATTAGAAATAGCCGTATTTTGCATATCTTTGGTTATTTCTTTTCTTGTTTCAAGTTTATTTTCACTGACTTTCATTTCATAAATTAACGAGGAAGACGCCATTTCGTCAAGTGTCCATTCCATTTGAAAGCCAATGAGTTTTCCTTCTTCAATTAACACATTATTTTTCATATCAATCCACGAATGTGGGTGAGCAGAGCAGATAATAGAAATCAAAGAGAAAGTGAGTAAAATTAAGATTTTTTTCATTACATATTCCTATAAATTAAATCCTTATTAATATTATGGCTATTATAAAAATAAAAAGGAACTAAGCAACTTATTTTTTATAATCTACTTATTTCTAAGTTGTTTTATTCCTTTAATGAAAAATTTTTATTAGTCAGGTAATAAGGCTTTATTACGTACTGCTCCTTTATCTGCTGATGTGGCAAAATGTCCATAGACTTTCAATGCAAAAGAAACATCACGCTGACGATTTTTAGGTTTCCAACCTTTACGATCTTGTTCTATTCTACGTTGTTGCAATTCTTTATCAGAAACTTTTAACGTAATAGAACGGTTTGGAATATCAATTTCAATAATATCCCCATTTTTAACTAATCCAATTATACCACCAGAGGCAGCTTCAGGAGAGCAATGCCCAATAGATAAACCAGAAGTTCCACCTGAAAAGCGTCCATCAGTTAATAATGCACAGGCTTTTCCTAATCCCATTGATTTTAAATAACTGGTTGGATACAACATTTCTTGCATACCGGGACCACCTTTTGGTCCTTCATAACGAATAATAACGATGTGTCCTGCTTGTACTTTTTTACCTAAAATGGCTTCTACTGCTTCTTCTTGGCTTTCAAAAACAATGGCTTTTCCTGTAAATTTCCAGATAGATTCATCAACGCCAGCAGTTTTTACAATGCAACCATCTTGAGCAATATTACCGTAAAGGGTCGCTAATCCTCCTTCTTGGCTATAAGCAAATTCTTTAGAGCGGATACAACCATTTTGACGATCATCATCAACACTGTCCCAACGGCAATCTTGTGAAAATGCCTTAGTAGTACGAATACCAGCAGGACCTGAACGGTAAAATTTGTGTAGTGCTTCATCTTTATTAAGAATGATATCGTATTGATTTAATTGTTCTTTTAAGGTTAAATCTAATACTGTTTTTGTTTGATTATGTAATAAACCTGCTCTGTCTAATTCACCTAAAATTGCCATTACACCACCCGCTCGATGGACATCTTCCATATGGTATTTTTTTGTATTAGGGGCAACTTTAGAGAGACAAGGAACAATACGAGAAAGGCGATCAATATCACGCATAGTAAAATCAATTTCAGCTTCTTGCGCTGCGGCTAATAAATGGAGTACGGTATTGCTTGATCCTCCCATCGCAATATCTAAACACATTGCGTTTTCAAAGGCTTCACGAGTTGCAATAGTGCGAGGTAACATAAAAGTATTATCATTATTATAGTATTGGTTACACATTTCAACAATTTGGCTTCCAGCTTTTAAAAACAGTGATTTACGATCTTTATGAGTCGCTAAACAAGATCCGTTACCAGGTAAACTTAATCCTAATGCTTCTGTTAAACAGTTCATTGAATTGGCGGTAAACATACCAGAACAAGAGCCACAAGTTGGGCAGGCACTACGCTCAATAATATCGACATCAGAGTCAGAGACATTTTCATCGGCACTTTGAATCATCGCATCAACTAAATCTAATTTGATAATTTGATCAGATAATTTGGTTTTCCCTGCCTCCATTGGACCACCTGAAACAAAGATAGTCGGAATATTTAATCGCATTGCTGCCATTAACATTCCTGGGGTAATTTTATCGCAGTTTGAAATACAGACCATTGCGTCAGCACAATGGGCATTGACCATATATTCCACACTGTCTGCAATTAAATCACGAGAAGGTAGTGAATACAGCATTCCGTTATGCCCCATTGCAATACCATCATCAACAGCAATAGTATTAAATTCTTTTGCAACCCCACCTGCCTTTTCAATTTCTGTTGCAACTAATTGTCCCATATCTTTTAAATGAACGTGACCGGGTACAAATTGGGTAAAAGAATTGACTACCGCAATAATGGGTTTTCCGAAATCATTTTCTTTCATTCCTGTTGCTCGCCATAAAGCTCTTGCCCCTGCCATATTGCGACCTTGTGTACTGGTTGCTGAACGTAATTTAGGCATTTTTATATTTACTCCACATCTTATAATAAAAGGAAGCGGTAGGTTGTAATCAAAAATTTGCAAATTTTTGTATTTATCTAACCGCTTAAATCAAATAGTTTTTATGATTAGTTTAATTTTAGTACATCAGGTAATTTAATTAATTGATTTTTTAACAGATCAATGGCTCTTTCACTTTGTACAGTTACATCAAAGTTTATCACTTCTGATGTATTTTCAACATTTAAGGTAACAACTTCAAACCCTCGATGACGAATAACTCGTAATAAACGTTCAAGAGATTCTGGGCGTTTATTGACTTGGATAGTTAATGGATAGTGTTGCATTTTCACTCCTTTTTTTATTATTAATTATCAGATTCAATCATTTCTAAATTGCACTTATTTGGTGGTACGAGAGGCCATACATTTTCTCCATTAGGAATACAAATATGCAATAAATAGGCTTCTTTACTTTGTAACAAACGATCAATGGCATCGCTGACTTCACTGGCTTTTTCAATACTTTCACCTTTTATATCAAAAGCACTAGCTAAGGTCACAAAATCAGGATTATCATCTAAAATTGTTTCGCTATGACGAGCGTCAAAAAATAATGTTTGCCATTGACGAACCATACCTAAGCGTTGATTATCTAATAACACTATTTTGATAGGGGTATTTGCTCGCTTAATTGAACCTAATTCTTGCACATTCATCATAAATGAACCATCACCAGAAATTAAAATAACATCATCATTAGGGCGTGCTTTTTTAGCCCCAATAGCTGCGGGTAAGCCAAATCCCATCGTACCAAGTCCTGCAGAAGTAATGTAATTTTCAGGTGCATAATGCTGCATATGTTGAGCAGACCACATTTGATGTTGTCCTACATCTGTTACTACAATGGCATTGTTATTTTTTCTTTGAGATAAGGTATTTAATAAAGCCCAAGGATCGATATCCCTTTCTCCTTGATTATCTTGATATTGGAAATCATATTGTGATTTTAAACAAAGTACTTTATCACGCCATTGTTCAATTAAAAGAGGTTGTTTTGTGACAGATAATGTTAATTCATCAACAGCTTGAATTAAGTCACCTTTTAATTGAACATCAGCTTGACGTAGTTTATTTATTTCTGCTGCATCAATATCAATGTGAATAACTTTAGCTTCTGGAGCAAAGGTATCAAGTTTACCTGTAACTCGATCATCAAATCTCGCACCGCATACAATTAATAAATCACAATGATGAACCGCATAATTAGCGGCTTTAGTACCGTGCATTCCTAACATTCCCATATAAAGAGGATGATCAGGTGGTATGACGCCTAAACCTTTTAAAGTAGCAACAGAGGGAATATTTGCAAATTTTATAAAAGATCGTACCGCTTCAACCCCTTTTGCCATTCCAACACCTCCACCAACATAGAGTATTGGTTTTTTTGCTTGGTTAATTAACTGTTTTGCATAGGTTAAGTTTTCAACCTGTTGGTGTTTGGGTTCTTCTTTTTCCAAATAAAAGGCTTTTGCAGAGGTTTCTTCTATTTGAATATCTTTTGGAATATCAATCAAAACAGGACCAGGACGACCACTTTGAGCAATTTGAAAAGCCTCTGCTAATACTTGAGGTAATTCTTCGACATTTTGTACAATAAAGCTATGTTTAGTACAAGCAAGAGAAAGTCCTATTACATCAACTTCCTGAAAAGCATCTGTTCCCATTAATGATGATTCTACTTGCCCTGTAATAGCGACCATAGGAATAGAATCTAATAAGGCATCAGCTAATCCAGTAATTAAATTTGTTGCACCCGGTCCTGAGGTAGCAATACAAATGCCTACCTTATTTGATGAACGAGCGTAGCCAATAGCTGCCATCGCTGCACCTTGTTCATTACGGCAAAGTAGATGTTTTAAACCTGAATCATAAAGAGCATCATATACTGGCATTATTGCTCCACCAGGATAGCCAAATATGGTTGTCACTTGATGTGCTTTTAAACATTCTATTATTAAGTTTGCCCCATTCATTTTCCCACCTATTTCTGTATTTTAAATTAGTTATAAAAAAACCCTCGTTATGTTAACGAGGGTTTTTGCTAAAATTATATGTCTGTACTATCTATCTTATTTTTTTGCAAAACCACTCGCCCCATTGTGAAATAATCACGATGAGGACGATAATGTTAATGAAGCGATAGTTAGTTGACATATTAAATTCCAATTATTTTTTATTAAAAAAAGTTGTGTTCTTTATTTAGACACCTTATAAATAACATATTTTTTGTATAAATCAAACCCTTTTTTATATTTTTATCTTAAAAAATAGTGATAAGCTAAACTATTATTCACATTTTTATAGCGATACCCCAGCACATCCAAGTGTTTTTTAAATAGAACTTTATCATTTTCATCTAGTACAAAAGCAACTAATATATCACCATAATCTACACCGTGTGAACGATAGTGAAATAAAGAAATATCCCAATATGCACCAAGGGTTTGTAAAAAGCGTAACAATGACCCTTTTTGTTCGGGAAATTCGAAAGAATATAACGTTTCTGATTTTAAATTGGGACTGTGTCCCCCAATCATATAACGAATATGTGTTTTAGCGGTATCATCTTCAGATAAATTTGCAACATCATACCCGCCTTTACGTAGGTTTTTTATGATTGTATTCGTTTCTGTTTCATTTTTTACTCTAATTCCAACAAAAATACAGGCATTATTATCATCGTCGTGACGATAATTAAACTCTGTTACTCGGTGATCACCCAATAAGTGACAAAAACGTAAAAAACTGCCTTTTTTCTCTGGAATAGTAACTGCTAATAAAGCTTCTTGTTTTTCACCAAGTTCACAGCGTTCAGAGACATAACGTAAAGTATGAAAATTTAAGTTTGCACCAGAAAGAATACAAGTAAGAGTTTCATCTTGAATGTTATTTTGAGTAACATATTTTTTTAATCCTGCTAATGAAACAGCACCTGAAGGTTCTGGCACAGCACGAACATTTTCAAAAATATCTTTCATTGCAGTACAGATTTCATCAGAGCTGACTAAGATAACATCATCTAGATGTTTTTGGCAAAGGCGAAAGGTTTCATCTCCAATACGTTTTACTGCAACACCATCAGCAAATAAGCCAATATTTTCTAAATCTATAGGTTTACCTGCCTTTAGTGCACTATAAAGACTAGCAGAATCTTGTGATTCCACGCCAATTACTTTTACTTCTGGTAACATTTTCTTTATAAAAACAGCAATCCCCGCAGCAATCCCGCCTCCACCAACGGGAACAAAAATACGATCAATATCGGCATTTTGTTGTAATAGTTCTAATCCAATAGTTCCCTGTCCTGCAATAACTTTTTGATGATCAAAAGGAGGGATAAAAGTCATATTCATTTCTTTAGAAAGTTGAATGGCTTTTGCTTTTGCTTCGTCAAAGTTAGCCCCGTGTAGCAGAACTTCACCACCAAAGCCTTTTACAGCATCAATTTTAATGGCTGGTGTGCTTTCTGGCATAACAATAATAGATCGAATATTTTGATATTTCGCAGAAAAAGCAACACCTTGAGCGTGATTACCTGCTGAAGCGGCAACCACACCTGCTTTTTTTTGTGCATCAGATAATGAAGAAATCATTGCGTGAGCACCTCGTAACTTAAAACTGTGCACGGCTTGACGATCTTCTCGTTTGATAAAAATACGATTATTCAAGCGTTCAGATATTTTTTCCATTTTTTGTAAAGGGGTAACCTGAACTAAATCATAAATATTAGAACGCAATACTGCTCTTACATAATCGGTACTTGAAAATAAGGGTGATGTCATTTTATCTCCAATATATTATAATTTGTTATATTGTTTAGTTATTGGATGCAATACGTTGCATATCAGTCATATAACTACGTAATTCTTTACCAATAAATTCAATTGGATGTTGGCGAATAGCATCATTTACTGCATTCAATGTTATATTATCAATTTCTATTTCTGGTGTAGCTTCACCTAAGTCACCTTTTACTAAAGTTGGTATAATATATTGTTCAAATAGAGGAACTGCAGCATTAGCAAATAAATAGTTACCATATTCAGCCGTATCAGAAATAACAACATTCATCTCATACAAACGTTTACGAGCAACCGTATTCGCAATTAATGGTAATTCGTGTAACGATTCATAATAAGCAGACTCTTCATAAATACCTGTTGCAACCATAGTATCAAAAGCTAATTCAACACCCGCTTTAATCATTGCTACCATAAGAATGCCATTATCAAAGTATTCTTGTTCAGTAATCTGAATGTTACTGCCATCAGGTGCATTTTCAAAGGCTGTTTTTCCTGTTTCTTCACGCCACTTTAATAAATTAGCATCATTATTTTGCCAATCTTGCATCATTGCTGCTGAAAATTCACCACTAATAATATCATCCATATGTTTTTCAAACAGAGGTGCAAAATGTTGCTTAATATGTTGTGATAAGGTGAAAGCACGTAATTTTGCTGAGTTAGAAAGGCGATCCATCATTAAAGTAATACCGCCTTGTTTTAAGGCTTCAGTAATGACTTCCCAACCATATTGAATTAATTTACCCGCATAGGCAGGATTTTTACCTTCAGCAACTAATTTGTTATAACAAACAATAGAACCTGCTTGTAACATTCCACAAAGAATAGTTTGTTCACCCATTAAGTCTGATTTTACTTCAGCTACAAATGAAGATTCTAATACGCCTGCCTTATGACCACCAGTTGCTACTGCCCAAGCTTTGGCAATTTCAAATCCTTCTTCTTTAGGGTCATTTTCTGGATGAACCGCAATTAATGTCGGCACACCAAAACCTCTTTTATATTCCTCACGAACTTCTGTCCCTGGACATTTTGGTGCGACCATCACAACAGTAATATCATCACGAATTTTTTCACCCACTTCTACAATATTCATACCGTGTGAATAACCAAGAGAAGCACCTTGTTTCATTAGTGGCATAATATCTGCAATTACACTGGAGTGCTGTTTATCAGGTGTTAAGTTAATGACTAAATCAGCTGTAGGAATCAATTGCTCATAAGTACCAACCTGAAATTTATGTTCAGTTGCTCGTTGAAAAGATAAACGTTTTTCATCAATAGCGGCTTGGCGTAAGGCATAACTAATATCTAAACCAGAATCACGCATATTTAACCCTTGGTTTAAACCTTGAGCTCCACAGCCAATAATGACAATTTTTTTACCCTTTAAAACATTTACACCATTTGCAAACTCATCACGCTCCATAAAACGACAGTGACCTAATTGATCTAACTGTTGACGTAAATTTAATGTATTAAAATAGTTACTCATATCATTCTCCTGTTTGTTTTATTGTTGTAAGTGTTGTGTTATAAAAACTTTAAATTTAATTAAAGCATATTATTTTATTGAATGAAAGCTATACACTCAATTTGAATGCAATAAAATAAAAGAGTAGTATTACGTGCAACAACCTCTTTTTATAAAAATAATATGAAACCAACAATTTTAATTTATGATTCAGGAATGGGAGGATTGACCATTTATGATGAAATTCAAAAAAAACTACCGAATGCTCACTATATATATTGTTTTGATAATGCTTACTTTCCTTATTCTGAAAAAACAGAAATAGAATTAATACAAAGAGCAGAAAAAATAGTGCAAAAAGTGATAGATAAGTTACCGCTTGATTTGATAGTCGTGGCTTGTAATACAGCGAGTACAGTGGTGTTACCAATATTAAGAGAAAAATTTGATATAGATGTAGTAGGGACTGTACCAGCGATAAAACCAGCAGCACAGATTTCACAAACAAAAGTAATAGGCTTGCTTGCTACGAAGGGGACAATTAATCGATCTTATGTTCAAGATCTTATTGATAAGTATGCAAAAGGATGTGTGATAGAAAAAATTGGTTCAACAGATCTTGTAGAATTAGCTGAAGAAAAAATGAAAACAAATAATGTTGATATAAATGAATTACAAAAAATCATAATGCCTTGGCAGGGAAATTTAGAATTAGATACGGTTATATTGGGTTGTACGCATTTTCCTGTGGTAAAAAAAGAGTTGCAACAACTTCTTCCAAATGTAAAAAACTTTGTCGATTCAGGAAAAGCTATTGCAAACAGAGTAGAATTTTTATTAAAAAGTAAAAAAATAGAGAATAAAAAGGCTTTTGATAATATATCTTATTGTACTCAAGTCACAAAAAGTAAAAAAAATCACGAAATGATAATGATAAAAAAAGGATTTAAGCGGTTAGATCTTTTATAAAATTTACAAAAAACATTCAAATTGAATTAAAAATAATCGATTAAAAGGTTTTTTAAAATTTTTTCCAAAAAGTACTTGCGTCACCTTTAAAAATCTCTATAATACGCCACACACAACGACGCACTGTTGTGAAACGAAGTTTTAACTGGTGCGTCGTTGTTTTTTGCTCTTTAACAATTTATCAGACAATCTGTGTGGGCACTTGTTGATTGACTTATTTGAAAAAAATATTTGAAATAAAGAAGTCTTAATAAGTGTCACTGAAAATTTATTTAATAAAAATTCTATGTCAGTTTATTGAGCGATTAAACTTTTAATTGAAGAGTTTGATCATGGCTCAGATTGAACGCTGGCGGCAGGCTTAACACATGCAAGTCGAACGGTAACAGGAGAAAGCTTGCTTTCTTGCTGACGAGTGGCGGACGGGTGAGTAATGCTTGGGAATCTGCCTTGTGGAGGGGGATAACTACGGGAAACTGTAGCTAATACCGCGTAATATCGAAAGATTAAAGTATGGGATCTTCGGACCATATACCACGAGATGAGCCCAAGTGAGATTAGGTAGTTGGTGAGGTAAAGGCTCACCAAGCTGACGATCTCTAGCTGGTTTGAGAGGATGACCAGCCACACTGGAACTGAGACACGGTCCAGACTCCTACGGGAGGCAGCAGTGGGGAATATTGCACAATGGGGGAAACCCTGATGCAGCCATGCCGCGTGAATGAAGAAGGCTTTCGGGTTGTAAAGTTCTTTCAGCGATGAGGAAGGGTTTGTATCTAATAGGTGCAAACATTGACGTTAGTCGCAGAAGAAGCACCGGCTAACTCCGTGCCAGCAGCCGCGGTAATACGGAGGGTGCGAGCGTTAATCGGAATAACTGGGCGTAAAGGGCACGCAGGCGGTTGTCTAAGTCAGATGTGAAAGCCCCGAGCTTAACTTGGGAATTGCATTTGAGACTGGGCGACTAGAGTCCTCTAGGGAGGGGTAGAATTCCACGTGTAGCGGTGAAATGCGTAGAGATGTGGAGGAATACCGAAGGCGAAGGCAGCCCCTTGGAGAGAGACTGACGCTGAGGTGCGAAAGCGTGGGTAGCAAACAGGATTAGATACCCTGGTAGTCCACGCTGTAAACGATGTCAATTTGGGGGTTGGGCTTTAAGCCTGGCGCCCGTAGCTAACGCGATAAATTGACCGCCTGGGGAGTACGGCCGCAAGGTTAAAACTCAAATGAATTGACGGGGGCCCGCACAAGCGGTGGAGCATGTGGTTTAATTCGATGCAACGCGAAGAACCTTACCTACTCTTGACATCCATAGAAGAGACTAGAGATAGTCTTGTGCCTTCGGGAACTATGAGACAGGTGCTGCATGGCTGTCGTCAGCTCGTGTTGTGAAATGTTGGGTTAAGTCCCGCAACGAGCGCAACCCTTATCCTTTGTTGCTAGCAGGTAATGCTGAGAACTCAAAGGAGACTGCCAGTGATAAACTGGAGGAAGGTGGGGACGACGTCAAGTCATCATGGCCCTTACGAGTAGGGCTACACACGTGCTACAATGGCGTATACAGAGGGCGGCGAACCTGCGAAGGTAAGCGAATCTCAGAAAGTACGTCTAAGTCCGGATTGGAGTCTGCAACTCGACTCCATGAAGTCGGAATCGCTAGTAATCGCGAATCAGAATGTCGCGGTGAATACGTTCCCGGGCCTTGTACACACCGCCCGTCACACCATGGGAGTGGGTTGTACCAGAAGTAGATAGCTTAACCTTAGGGAGGGCGTTTACCACGGTATGATTCATGACTGGGGTGAAGTCGTAACAAGGTAACCGTAGGGGAACCTGCGGTTGGATCACCTCCTTACCTGAATAAGCGACAATGAGTGCTCACACAGATTGTTTGATAGAAATAATAAGAGACAAAAGACATCATTTCTGGGTCTGTAGCTCAGGTGGTTAGAGCGCACCCCTGATAAGGGTGAGGTCGGTGGTTCAAGTCCACTCAGACCCACCACTCATTGAGTGTGGTTAGAAATGATAGTGATGTGTTGGGGATATAGCTCAGCTGGGAGAGCGCCTGCCTTGCACGCAGGAGGTCAGCGGTTCGATCCCGCTTATCTCCACCAATTCATCATTGCTAAGTGAATTTGTAAATATATTTATAAGTTAATTTAGCAATGATGAAGCACGTTAAGTGTTTTGTTATATTTGTTCTTTAAAAAATTGGAAACAAGCTGAAAACTGAAGACTTTCAAGTTCAGAAGACAGAGTACGGAAGACAGATGACAGGAATTAAAACTGTAATTTGTTAAAGTGGCTGTTTTTTGAGAAGAAGTCTGAGTAAGAAACTAAAAAATAGTATGTTGAACAAAAGCAACATACGAACTTGAGTTGTTTAATGTAACAATGTTGGGTTTTCTTTATTTTAAGAATACTTGAGGTTGTATGGTTAAGTGACTAAGCGTACACGGTGGATGCCTTGGCAATCAGAGGCGAAGAAGGACGTGCTAATCTGCGATAAGCTTGGAAGAGTTGATAAGAAACGTGATAATTCCAAGATTTCCGAATGGGGAAACCCAATAGGTGAAGAACCTATTATCAATGACTGAATACATAGGTCATTGAAGCGAACCGGGAGAACTGAAACATCTAAGTACCCCGAGGAAAAGAAATCAACCGAGATTCTGTGAGTAGCGGCGAGCGAAAGTGGAAGAGCCAGTTAGTTTTAGCATTTGTATTAAGAGAATGAGTTGGGAAACTCAATCATAGAGGGTGATAATCCCGTATCTGAAAATGCAATTGTGGAACTAAGCTAACGATAAGTAGGGCGGGACACGTGATATCCTGTTTGAAGATGGGGGGACCATCCTCCAAGGCTAAATACTCCTGATTGACCGATAGTGAACTAGTACTGTGAAGGAAAGGTAAAAAGAACCCCTGCGAGGGGAGTGAAATAGAACCTGAAACCGTGTACGTACAAGCAGTAGGAGCAACTTCGTGTTGTGACTGCGTACCTTTTGTATAATGGGTCAGCGACTTATATTTTGTAGCAAGGTTAACCGAATAGGGGAGCCGTAGGGAAACCGAGTCTTAACTGGGCGTTTAGTTGCAAGGTATAGACCCGAAACCCGGTGATCTAGCCATGGGCAGGTTGAAGGTTGGGTAACACTAACTGGAGGACCGAACCGACTAATGTTGAAAAATTAGCGGATGACTTGTGGCTGGGGGTGAAAGGCCAATCAAACCGGGAGATAGCTGGTTCTCCCCGAAATCTATTTAGGTAGAGCCTTGAGCGGACACCTTTGGGGGTAGAGCACTGTTTCGGCTAGGGGGCCATCCCGGCTTACCAACCCGATGCAAACTCCGAATACCAAAGAGTGATACTCAGGAGACACACGGCGGGTGCTAACGTTCGTCGTGAAGAGGGAAACAACCCAGACCGCCAGCTAAGGTCCCAAAGTCTATATTAAGTGGGAAACGAAGTGGGAAGGCTTAGACAGCTAGGATGTTGGCTTAGAAGCAGCCACCATTTAAAGAAAGCGTAATAGCTCACTAGTCGAGTCGGCCTGCGCGGAAGATGTAACGGGGCTCAAATATAGCACCGAAGCTGCGGCATTGAATAGTTAATTCTATTCATTGGGTAGGGGAGCGTTCTGTAAGCGGATGAAGGTGAATCGAGAGGTTTGCTGGACGTATCAGAAGTGCGAATGCTGACATAAGTAACGATAAAACGAGTGAAAAACTCGTTCGCCGGAAGATCAAGGTTTCCTGTCCAACGTTAATCGGGGCAGGGTGAGTCGACCCCTAAGGCAAGGCTGAAAAGCGTAGTCGATGGGAAACGGGTTAATATTCCCGTACTTGTAATAACTGCGATGTGGGGACGGAGAAGGTTAGGTTATCAGGGTATTGGATATCCCTGTTTAAGCCGGTAGGTGGGAATTCTAGGCAAATCCGGAATTCTGTATAACACCGAGAAGTGATGACGAGGCTCTAAGGAGCTGAAGTAACTGATACCACGCTTCCAGGAAAAGCCACTAAGCATAGGTTATTATAAATCGTACTGTAAACCGACACAGGTGATCAGGTAGAGAATACTCAGGCGCTTGAGAGAACTCGGGTGAAGGAACTAGGCAAAATAGCACCGTAACTTCGGGAGAAGGTGCGCCGGCGTAGATTGTAGCCCTTTACGGGTGAAGGTTGAACCGGTCGAAGATACCAGCTGGCTGCAACTGTTTATTAAAAACACAGCACTCTGCAAACACGAAAGTGGACGTATAGGGTGTGATGCCTGCCCGGTGCTGGAAGGTTAATTGATGATGTAATCGAAAGAGAAGCTTCTGATAGAAGCCCCAGTAAACGGCGGCCGTAACTATAACGGTCCTAAGGTAGCGAAATTCCTTGTCGGGTAAGTTCCGACCTGCACGAATGGCATAATGATGGCCAGGCTGTCTCCACCCGAGACTCAGTGAAATTGAAATCGCCGTGAAGATGCGGTGTACCCGCGGCTAGACGGAAAGACCCCGTGAACCTTTACTATAGCTTGACACTGAACCTTGAATTTTAATGTGTAGGATAGGTGGGAGACTTAGAAGCAGTAACGCCAGTTATTGTGGAGTCAACCTTGAAATACCACCCTTTAACGTTTGATGTTCTAACGAAGCACCCGAAACGGGTGTTCGGACAGTGTCTGGTGGGTAGTTTGACTGGGGCGGTCTCCTCCCAAAGAGTAACGGAGGAGTACGAAGGTTTGCTAATCACGGTCGGACATCGTGAGGTTAGTACAATGGTATAAGCAAGCTTGACTGCGAGACGGACATGTCGAGCAGGTACGAAAGTAGGTCATAGTGATCCGGTGGTTCTGAATGGAAGGGCCATCGCTCAACGGATAAAAGGTACTCCGGGGATAACAGGCTGATACCGCCCAAGAGTTCATATCGACGGCGGTGTTTGGCACCTCGATGTCGGCTCATCACATCCTGGGGCTGAAGTAGGTCCCAAGGGTATGGCTGTTCGCCATTTAAAGTGGTACGCGAGCTGGGTTTAGAACGTCGTGAGACAGTTCGGTCCCTATCTGCCGTGGGCGTTGGAGAATTGAAAGGGGCTGCTCCTAGTACGAGAGGACCGGAGTGGACGCATCACTGGTGTTCCAGTTGTTTCGCCAGAAGCATTGCTGGGTAGCTACATGCGGAATAGATAAGTGCTGAAAGCATCTAAGCACGAAACTAGCCTTGAGATGAGTTCTCCCAATCTATAAGATTGTAAGGGTTGTTTGAGACTAAGACGTAGATAGGCAGGGTGTGTAAGCGTTGTGAGACGTTGAGCTAACCTGTACTAATTGCCCGAGAGACTTAACCATACAACACTCAAGTGTTTTTGTTTCAGAAGACAGAGGACGGAAGACAGAAGACTGTAAGGTTGGAGTTTGAAGTTTAAGAAAGTTAAAGTAGAAGCTTGTTTTTAATTTAAAGAATGAAGAAAAGATTAGATATAAATATCGACAGATTTTCCTGATGGCCATAGTGCAACGGAACCACCTGATTCCATACCGAACTCAGAAGTGAAAAGTTGTAACGCCGATGGTAGTGTAGGGTCTCCCTATGTGAGAGTAGGACACCATCAGGGTTTTATAAGAAGAAAGAGCCGTAGCTAGAAATAGTTACGGCTTTTTTGTATTTAAAAGACAATGAAAATGGGGTATAAAGGACGAAAATGGATAGAAATTGAGGCTTGATTTTAAATCAATTTTTGACTATTTTTGGAGATAGGATTCAAGGACAACCCTGAACCCTATTTTTAGAACTTACACAGTTTGTGGGATAGTGTCGTGTAAGTCTCATTTTGCAAATATGTTTAAATATCTGACCGCTTAGTTTGATAATTCTTGTAAACTTAATTCATCATCTAAGTACAAAATATCACGCATTTCTCGATTAATAATAGTGGCTAAATCTTCTCGACCAATATGTTTAGCTGGAGTAGTTATTGCCATTGTTAAAACATCAACTACACTTGCTTGCATAAATTTTAGTGCGTTTTTCACATTTTCTTCCATTGTGACGTGTGCACCTGCGAGTGAACCATTTTCATTCACTAATTTATTACCTTGTACAAACACTTTTTGTCCCATTAGATCAAAAGATTCAATGCCTTCTACACCGATCGTGTGCATACTGTCAGTCACAAGGTGTAAACGATCTTTTCCAAGCAATTTATAAGCCGTTTTTAATGAGAATGGATCACTGTGAACACCATCCACGATCACGCCACAATATAAGCCTAATGTGCACGCTGTACCAATTACGGCGGGCTCTCTGCCTTGAAGTGGTGGCATTGCATTATATAAATGGGTTACCCCACTCAAACCCATACTATATGCTCGCAACATATCTTCTTTTTGTGCCATTGTATGACCTGCATTTACTTTGAAACCGTGATCAATAAGGTGTTTGATGAAATCAGCAGGAACTTGCTCTGGCGCCACTGTCACCAAGCTGTTTCCTAACCCTTCTTTTGCATAACGCTCGTAATCTTCTTGAGTTGGTTTACGGATATAAGCGGGTTGGTGCGTCCCTTTTTTCTCTAAGCTGATAAAAGGACCTTCAAAATGTCCACCGATTAAGCCGTGTAAATTTTGTTTAATCCCTTCTTGAATAGCGGTTAAACCTTGCTCTAATTTTTCAGGGGTGTCTGTGATAAAAGTGGGTAATATAGCCACTGTACCAAATTTACGGTGTGCTGCTATAATTGTTTTTAAACCTTCAATATTTGGCTCATCATTAAATAGTACGCCACCGCCACCATTTGCTTGTAATTCAACATAACCAGGTGTAAGAATTCCACCTTTTAGTTGAATGATTTTAGCATCTTGAGGAACGTTTTCATTAGGTATAACAGCAATAGTGCGATCACCTTCCACCGCCAAACTATGCCCATATAATAAGTTGTTGCCATCAAATATGGCTGCATTTTGATAGTAAATCATTATTTTTCCATCCGTTAGTTAAATACCGTCATCATCAGTTTGATTATTTTGATTGTTGCTCATTTGTAGTGCAAAACTTGTTATTCCTTGGCGAGCACTATCAATAAGCGTGTTGATACTATCACTTAAATTATCATAATCATCCCTTTCTAGGCAAGCTTCAATTAACATTTGTGCTGTTGTGCCAGTCACAACTTCACAATTTTTTCGTTGAGCAGCAATCATTGAAGCTTGTCTGAATGGTGTTCCCCCTAGAATATCTGTGAAGAAAATTAATTTTTCACAATTTAATTCTTCAACGGCTTGCTTGAGTAATACACCAAAATCACAACTTCCATCAAAATCTACTGCTTTATAATCTTCTTGCTCACCTGCAACTAATTCTAATGTTGAAGTAATCCCTGTTGCAAAATGCCCGTGTCCACAAACAATAATACCGATTGTCATATTCTGCTCCCGTAATAAAAAGTTTATTTTGTTTAAAATTGAAAAAGGGGAAAAAGATTCTCATCATTTACCCCTTTTTTATTACTTACTCGCTAAGATTAACTCATACGTGTTGCTAACACTGCTGGGTCGATAATATCAACACCGAACATCATTTTCACTAACACTGGAATTAAGGTACAAACTAGACCAAAGATTACAGTAAACATTACTAAGCGTAATGCACTATCCCCTTTCTTAATACGCCATAAAATCATTAGTGTCCATAATAATGGTAATAATTTAGGCATAATTGGATCAATTAAGTCACCTTGTAAAGTATATATATAAGGTTTTTCAACCCCTGGTACATGGCGAATCATTTGTAATCCAGCTTCTAAGCGAACATAACTTGCTGTCATCGCACCGATTACAGTTAACCCCACAATGGACGCTGCGTGACCGAGTCGTTTGGTTTGCTCTTTCAGGTTAGCAATCGCTGAAACCCCCATTTTATAACCATAGCTCGCTAAACCAAAACGTAAACCGAAGTGTACAAGGTTAAACGCAACTAAGAAGAAAATAGGACCTAACCAAGAGCCGTTAAGTGAGAAAGAAGCACCCACACCACCACAAATAGAAAGCAAGGTTAGCCAGAATACCGCATCACCGATACCACCACCTGGACCCATTGTTGAGATTTTAATTGCACGAATCGTTGAAACACGTTCTTTTGATTCTTCCATTGCAAGTACAAGACCAGAAATAAATGTTACTAAGAATGGGTGAGTATTAAAGAACTCAAGGTGCATTCCCATTGATTTTTTCAAGTCTTCTTCATTTTTATGAATTTTGCGTAAACTTGGTAAAATAGTATATAACCAACCATTTGCTTGCATACGCTCATAGTTAAAACTTGCTTGTAAGAATAGTGAACGCCAAGCCATTTTAGAAATATCTTTATTAGTAATGACTTTTTGTTTAGTTTGATCTTCATAAACATCTGGATCAACAGTTTTATTCATATCTGTCATCTTAAATTCCCTCTTCTTCAGTTTCAGTTGAATGACTACCTTCTGCTGGTGCATCTCCACGGATAAAGAATTCGATTAACGCGAATACTAAACCAATTAGTGCAATTGCAAGCAATGGCTGTTTGAAGTATGCTGACAATAAGAAACCTAAGATGAAATAAGCAACATATTGTTTTTTAAGCATAATATTCAATAAAATACCAAAACCGATAGCTGGCATTAAACCACCTGCAAAACCTAAACCATCAGTTACCCATTTAGGAATTAATTTAACAAAACCTTGTGCTGCTTCTGCTCCAAAATAAATTACTGCAAACGCAATAATTGAGTAGAAGAAGAATAGGATTGTCATACCTAAATAGTTAAGGTTTGCAATACCCGCAAAGTTAAGATTTTTTGCATAACGATCCGCGACACTCATTAACGGTGAATAAACGGTAAACAATAAAGTGATACAGATTTGTACAAAGATAGCAAATGGTACAGCAACTAAAATTGCTTGTTCTGCTGTTTGCCCTGTTACAAGAGCAAATGCAGTACCGATAATACCGCCAAGTACTACGTTAGGTGGCTGAGCTCCTGCAAGAGGAACAAGTCCCATCCACATTAATTCAAAGGTTGCACCAGCAACTAAACCTGCTTCTGGTTTACCTAGAATTAAACCCACAATTGGACCTGTAATAATTGGACGGTGGATATGTGTAAGTACGTTAAATAAATCGATACCCGCAATACCTGCAAAAATCGCTATCAGTAAAGCTTGCATCAAACTGACGTCAGTAACAACTTCCATAGCATTCTCCTAATTAAAAGTTAAGATTAAGTTAAAATTAAAGTAATGACAAAATGTCTTTTTTAGCATCGGCAGGAATACCTTGAATAGTACAAGGAATACCCTTTTCCACCAGTGCCTTAAAGCAACGAATATCGTCTTCTGTCACACTAATGGTTTTATCGATTTGTTTTTTGCCTTCAGCAAAGTGAAGATTACCCACATTTACTGCAGTAATTGGAACACCTCCCTCTACTAAGGCTAATACTGTTTGTGGTGTACGACAAACAAGAAATATTTTTTGTTTTGGTGATGCTTTATGAATCACATCAATAGTCTTTTGAACACTAAAGTAACGAGATTGCACACCATCAGCTAACACCATATCCATTAAATTTTGTTGCACTTTATCTTCTGCAAGAATATCATCTGCAACAAGTACTAAATTAGCCCCTAACCAGCTTGTCCAAGTCATTCCAACTTGTCCGTGAACAAGACGGTTATCAATTCGAGTTGCTAAAATATTTGGCATTATCGACCTCCTTTTTTTATTTATTATTTGAATTCGTACAATGTAACACCTTGAACCACTCGATTTACCTCTCCAGTTGGGCAAGGATTATCTGGTGAAATATCAAAGGTAACACTTAATGTTAAGCCGATAATTTGAGATACTAATACACCAAGTGGTGCAAGTAATACATCATCAGCATCAACCAAATTATCTGGTAAAACAATCAATTCAAGCGGTGAGTTGTGACCAAATTTTTGCAATAATTGATCTGCAATACGTTGTGTTGCAATTACTATCACTTGCTTACATTTGTTGTCTGAAAGCAATTCAATTGCAATATCACGGTCAAAACGTGAGGTGTATTCATTATTACTAACAAAAACACAAGCTGTAGTGGTTTCATCAACAATAGATTTAGGACCGTGTCTAAAGCCAAGAGAAGTTTCAGAAAGGGTGACAACTTTTCCACCTGTCATTTCTAAAGCTTTTAATGCAGACTCTTTTGCTGCACCAAATAAGGTATTAGATCCTAAATAAACTAAACGTTCTGAAGTTGGAATTTTTTGCAAAAAGTCTGAAGAAAGTAACCGCTTACACCAGTCTTCTGCACAATCTGCTACCAAATTTAAATCAGCTAACGGACGACCTGCAGCACGGTTGACTAATTGGAATGTAAATAACAACATTGTTGAGAAACTTGATGTCATTACAAAACTTTTATCGTGGGTTTCTGGTGGCATTAAACAAACGTGGTTGTGGCTATCATTACGTTTTGCTAATTCACCATTTGGGTTACAAGTCACGTTTATTTGATGCACTTTCGGTGCAAGTTGCGATACTTTATCTGCGGTATCTACACTTTCTGCACTATTGCCTGAACGACCAAATGCAAAAACAATCCCTTCACTTTCTGAATCAAAATAATAGTTAGGACGACTTACAATATCCGTAGTAGGTACAGAGCGAACTCGTGCTTTGGCAAATTGCTGAATAGCATCTGCTAATACATCACCCACATAAGCTGACGTTCCCGCACCGCAGAATGTTATGTAAGCGGTAGGATTGTTTAAGGTTTTTGCAATAAGTTGATATAACGCAGGATCTTGCTGATCTAATAAGTCCTTGATTTGTCGCCAACAATTTGGTTGTTGAGCCACCTCGTCGATGGTGTATTGAGCACCATCGAGTTTTAATTCATATAAATTGCTATTTAATGTTTTATAATCCATTGTTCTTAGCTCCCTTAAATTTTAGCTGCTTCATAGTATGGCAAGAGTGCCAACTGAATATGAAAATGTACTAAATCTTCAAAGTTTCCTTTAATTTTACCTTCACGTACGGCATCAAATTCCGCAGGCATATATTGTTTTAATAAACCTAATGGAATGGTTTTTCCCGCAAAGGCAGTTTTCATTTCACTGATAACTTGTTGTAATTTTGATTCTGGTAAGTAGTAACGGCAACGATCTGATAAGCTGTATGCACGAGCGATACGTTGTTCTTGTTCATTACCTAAATAATATTTTTTCCAATATTTTGGTTTTTCCATCATTATTTCTTCAAGGGTTGCTTTAAATGAAGATACCCCTAATTGCATATCTTGTGCGATATGATCAAGAGCAAAATAAGCCTCACGTAGAGCAAAAGTTAACGCTGGTCCTACTTTTAAAATTGCAAAGTGATCACGCACTAAATGTTGGAAAGCAAGCGGTTTTTGGTAATCTGTGGAGTGGGCTTCAAAGGTTGCATTAGGGAATTCATTTGCCAGAGCTGATAATTTGTCCGCTTTTTCAGGTGTATAATCCACTACACTATGATGATCAAATTCAACCCCTGGTTGCACTACTAAGCCAACTATTCTTGACCATACATCGCCTAAACCGTGTTTTTCAAAAATGGCTTTATGAACTTGATAAGTGGTGCGAGCTGCTTCTGGTGTAGTTGGTGTAACCACATCTAAATCTTCTTGAGCACCACCTGGAACTGGCACTTCAGTACCAATAATATAGACAATATCGTGTGGTTGATTGGTGGCTTTTGCGGTATCTTCTGCAATTTTGCATAAACGAGCCGCACGCTCTGCCACAATTTCATCAGTTAAAGGAACAGGATCGTCAGAACAAGACATACTGCAATCTAAGTGAATTTTTTGATAGCCCGCACTCACATAATGGCGAATCAATTCTTCTGAATGATTCATCGCTGTTACGCTATCTTGATCTTGCCACGCATTAGGGCCTAAATGATCGCCACCTAACACTAATTTGTCCGCTGATAAACCGTTATCGATCAATAGTTTTTTTACATAAGCGACAAATTCAACAGGCTTCATTCCTGTGTAGCCACCAAATTGATCAACTTGGTTTGATGTGGACTCCACCAACAATAAATCATCATATTGTGCTGCTAGTTTTGCAGCAGCAATAATCACATCAGGATTTGCACTACAAACTGAAACCACACCACCTTTACCTGTGGCTTTGTGGTCGTTGATACGTTGTTGAATTGGATTAACATTCATCATTTTCTACCTCAAAAAGTTGTACATTATTTTGTTTCAGAATAGTACGAAATTCTTCGGAGACCCCTTTTTCTGTTACTATTCCAGTAATATCTTCGAAATTCATAATAGATGCAAAAGCTCGTCTATTAAATTTAGATAGATCCGCTAATACATACACTTCTTTGGATTGTTGTGCCATTAAACGCGTTAATTGAGCATTAGCTGTATCTGTTGTTGAGAAACCTGCCTCTAAATCAATTCCATCGGTGCCAATAAAAGCTTTTGTAAAATGACATTTATTTAGCATATCGCAAGCTACAGTTCCTTCAAAAGCCATAATGCTAGAATTTAATCTACCGCCGAGGGAGTAGACATTAGTCTGCTTATGCTGAGACAAAATTGCTAAAGATGAAATTCCATTTACCATTACTGTCATTGGTGTATCTGGCAATGCGTTAACTAATGCTAAAGTTGTTGAACCAGAATCGATCACAATAGAATCAACTTCTGGATTAATAAGTTGTGTTGCTGCAAATTCTCCGATTCTTTTTTTTGCTTGTGCATTTACCGTCGTGCGTTTTTCTATACTAGTAGAAAGAAAAGATTTTTGGTTAACAATCGCACCACCATGTTGTTTACTTAAATATCCATCAGCATCTAATTGTTTAAGATCACGGTGAATCGTCATAACCGAAACATCAAATAGCTCCGCAAGTTGTATCGGAGAAGATATAATGCCTTGTCGTAAACGACTAAGAATTTCAGCTCTACGTTGTACAGGTGATTTTTTCATTTTTATGCCATTATGTAATTCATATTAAAATGTCTTAAAAAAACTGATATGCTTGTTTCTTTATTTTATGGTCGCAATATAAATAAAAAAAACACAATTTTCAACAAAAAATATCACATTTTGTGGTATACTTCACAAAAATTATGTTATTTAATGTTATTAAGTGAGATTTATTATGAAATTAATTATTTTGGATCGTGATGGTGTTATTAATAAAGAGCTAAAATGGGTAGAAAATCCTGATGAATTTGAATTTATTGATGGAGCAATTGAAGCAATAGCAAACTTCAAAAAAGCAGGCTACATCACAGCGATTGCTACCAATCAATCACATATTGATCGTGGACGTTTTACTGTCGCTGATTTAGATGCCATTCACGATAAAATGCTGAAAGAATTACGTGCGAATGGGGGCGATATTGATAAAATCGTTTATTGTCCGAGTTTTGACAATAACGATCCTCGCCGTAAACCCAATCCGGGAATGCTATTAGAATTGTTAGCTCATTTTAATGTTGAGCCAAATGAAGCGGTGTTTATTGGCGATTATGAACGAGATATGCAAGCAGGTTATGATGCGGGTTGTCGTTTAATTTTAGTAGAAAATAAACACGGAGAAGGTGAATATCACAATATGCCCGATCATTTAAAAGAAAAAACGACTTTTGTTAAATCACTATTAGAAGCTAGTGAAGTAATTGAAAATTGGGATTAGTTTGAATTTTAAGACAATTTATTATTTAATGACTATCATTAAAACGATAAATAACTTGATTAGCTGATCCTCGCCAAATTAGGCTAGGATCGGCTTGATCTTGAATAAATTTACCATCAATCAACACATCAATATAGGGTAACATTTGACGTTGATAATCATCTAACTCTGCTAATTGATAGCCTGTCCAAACCCAAATATCCTTACCTTTACATTCAGTTTTAATTCGTTTTACCAAAGGTAATAAGGTTTCAATATTTCGTGGATGTAAGGGGTCGCCACCTGAAAGGGTTAAGCCTTGTCGTTTAATCCGAGTATCATTGAGATCGTTGATAATTTGCTGTGCCATTGTCTCATCAAACAAAATGCCAGCATCAAAAGACCAGCTTTTTTGGTTGTAACACCCTTTGCAATAGTGCGTGCAACCACTAACAAAAAGGGTACATCTTGTCCCCTCTCCATTTACCACATCAATGGGATAATATTGTAAATAATTCATTTTTTACTTAATATTTTTCTTAAAACAAGCGGTCAAATTTTGGATAAAACTTACAAATGTTTCACTCGACGTTTAACTTCTTCTTGCTTTCCTGCATTAAATGGGCGTGCATCAGGGCTACCCAAATAACCACAAACTCGGCGAGTGACCGAAACTTTATTACTATCGTGGTTACCACATTTAGGACAAGTAAAACCTTTGCTGGTACACTCAAATTCGCCACTAAATCCACATTCATAACATTCATCGATTGGCGTATTCGTGCCGTAGTAAGGCACTCGGTCGTAGCTGTAATCCCACACATCTTCTAATGCTTTTAGATTATGCTGAATATTTGGGTATTCGCCATAACAAATAAAACCACCACTTGCGAGAGCAGGATAAGGCATTTCAAAATCTAATTTATCGTATGGATTGACTTTTTTCTCAACATCTAAATGATAGCTGTTGGTATAGTAGCCTTTGTCCGTTACGCCTTTAATAATGCCAAATTGTTTTACGTCTAAACGACAGAAGCGGTCACATAAATTTTCACTTGGTGTGGAATATAAACTAAATGCATAGCCCGTTTCTTCTTTCCACTGTTTGGTCGCATTACTTAAATATTCCACGATTTTTAAGCCTTTTTGACGTAATCTTTCATCGTCATAAATATGGGTATCGCCATACAATGCGTTGATGGTCTCAAAAATGCCGATATAGCCCAAAGAAATGGATGCTCTGCCATTTTTAAATAATTGGGCGACGTTATCTTCCGCTTTCAAACGTACGCCACACGCCCCTTCCATATATAAAATTGGGGCAACACGCGCTTTGGTATTTTCAAGACGAGCAATGCGAGTCATTAGTGCTTTTTTGGCAATATTTAATCGCTTATCAAGTAGCTCAAAAAACGTAGTTTCATTCCGTTTAGACTCTAACGCAATACGAGGTAAGTTAATGCTAACCACACCTAAATTATTGCGTCCATCGTGAATTTGCTCGCCATTTTCCGTATATTCATTTAAGAAACTGCGACACCCCATTGGGGCTTTAAATGAACCGGTGATTTCAATGAGTTTGTCATAATTGAGAATATCAGGGTACATTCGTTTAGAGGCACATTCTAAGGCGAGTTTTTTGATATCATAATTTGGATCGCCATTTTCAAGGTTTAAACCACGTTTTAAGGTAAAAACTAATTTAGGAAAAATCGGTGTTTTATGATTTGTACCTAAGCCACGAATACGATTTTTCAAAATAGATTTTTGAATTAAACGAGCTTGCCAGCTTGTTCCTAACCCAAAACCTAAAGTGACAAAAGGCGTCTGACCATTTGCGGTGTGTAGTGTATTGATTTCATATTCAAGGGACTGAAATGCGTCAAAACACTCTTTTTCAATCAGGCTATCAGCATAGCCTTGTGGATTAGGAATTTGCCATTCTTGGGCAATTTTCAAGAGTTTCTGATAGCTTTTTTCCACATAAGGGGCAAGCACTTCATCAATACGATTGATGGTTGTTCCACCGTAAATGTGGCTCGCTACTTGGGCAATGATTTGGGCGGTAATCGCCGTTGCCGTCCCGATTGAACGAGGCGTATCAATTTCAGAATTACCCATTTTAAAGCCATTTTCTAGCATTCCTTTTAGATCAACCAGCATACAGTTGAACATTGGGAAAAATGGCGAGTAATCTAAATCGTGGTAGTGAATTTCGCCACTATTGTGAGCATTGACCACATCACGAGGCAAAATATAACGTTGTGCATAATGCTTAGCCACGATACCCGCTAATAAATCACGTTGGGTTGGAATAATTTTTGCATCTTTGTTGGCATTTTCATTGAGTACTGCAATGTTGGTTTGATCGATTAGCCCTTCAATTTCTTTCATTAAAAAGGAGCATTTTTCACGAGCGATATCTCTATCGTGACGATATTCAATATAGGTACGAGCAACCTGAGGATAACAACTTTGCATTAGATGATCTTCAACAATACTTTGAATACTATTGATATCAATCCCTTGCTGATAATCATTGATAATTTTACTGCTAATTTGCTGGCTAATGCTTAAACAATAATGTTCATCATCAATACCCACAGATCTGGTTGCATTTTTTATTGCTGTAATAATACGTGTGATATCAAATTCTGTCAGAGAGCCATCTCGTTTTGTAACTAAAAATTTACCCATTTTTACCTCAATGCACAAACTTAAAGGGTTAATATATACTAACAACGATTATCATTTCAAGAGAGAGTAGTGATAATTTTCGTTTGTTTTTTTGATCAACTAATGGTGATCTTGATTAAATCTATAATATAAAGAAGTGTAAATAAATGTAAATGTTTACGTCTGAAAATTTATCTAAATAAGCGGTGACTTTATTTTATTTTTTTGCAAAAAGTCCTTCAAAACCTTAAATATAAGGATTTAAAGGACTTTTAAGTAGTCTTTTATATATTCCTACTGTGATATAATCACTTATAAAAGAATATTAGAATGCAATTTTGTACACTTCTAAAATTTCTTCTGCTGTACAATCTCTTGGATTTCCTCCTGTACATACATCGTTAAAGGCATCAACGGAAAGTGCAGGTAAATCTTCTTCTTTCACATCAATCATTGAAAGTTTTTCTGGGATACCTACATCTTTTGCCAGTTGTTTTACTGCTTCAACTGCCGCATTGCGATATTCAGCTTGCGACATTTCATCAACGCCTTTCACTCCCATTGCACGAGCAATTTCACGGTATTTTTCACCCGTGTAATCTTTGTTAAATTCCATTACATAAGGTAATAATACAGCGTTTGCAATACCGTGTGGTGTGTCGTAGTATGCTGAAAGTGGGTGTGCCATTGAGTGAACCACACCTAAACCTACATTAGAGAAGCCCATTCCAGCAACATATTGCCCTAATGCCATTCCTTCACGTCCTTCTGGTTCGCCATTTACAGAACCACGTAATGAACGAGAAATTAATTCAATCGCTTTTAAATGTAATGCGTCAGTTAACTCCCACGCTGCTTTGGTGATGTAACCTTCAATGGCGTGTGTTAATGCATCCATACCTGTTGCAGCGGTTAAGCCTTTTGGCATACTTGCCATCATATCAGGGTCAACAATTGCAACCGCTGGAATATCATTTACATCAACACAAACAAATTTACGTTTTTTAGCTTCATCTGTAATTACATAGTTAATGGTAACTTCTGCTGCTGTACCTGCTGTAGTTGCCACGGCAATCACTGGTACACATTTTTTCTTGGTTGGCGCAACACCTTCAAGGGAAAGCACATCGCTAAATTCAGGGTTATTGATGATAATTCCGATTGCTTTTGAGCTATCGATAGGCGAACCTCCACCAATTGCAATTAAATAATCTGCACCTGCTTGTTTAAATTTCTCAACTCCACGTTTGATAATATCAACACTTGGGTTTGCTTTTACTTCATCAAAAATTTCATACGCAAGACCTGCTTCATCTAACAGAGAGGTTACTTTACTTGCGACGTTAAATTTAATGAGATCTTTGTCTGTTACAACAAGTGCTTTTTTGAAACCACGAGCCTTTGCTTCTACGACAATATTTTGGATTGCACCTTTACCGTGATAGCTGGTCTCATTTAAAATCATACGATTTGCCATAATAACTCCTAAAAATATAAAATATTTTATAATTTTAAAAATAAGCTAAAACCCACTTTCGTGAATTTTAGCTTTCTTTTATAAGGTAATCTTACTCATATAAACAAGGTTTGATATCTGCATCATCCATATTTGTAGAGTTATACCATTTAGCACCAGTATCTACATCTTTCACTGCTTTGCCGTGAGATGCATCATAAGCTAATTTAACTGCTTTATAACCAATTTGTACTGGATCTTGAGTGATTGAACCTGCAAATAGTCCAGCTCTTACGGCATCAAGTTGTTTTTTACCTGCATCAAAACCTACTGCAACGACTTTACCTTTACCAATTTTTTCTAGGCCTTCATTAGCAGTGATAATTGCATTTGCTGCAAATTCATTTGAACCATAAATTGCAATTAGATCTTCTTTTTCAAGAAGTGCTGAAGCAACAGCTGCTGCATCCACATCTTTAACTTCTGCTGGAATACCAATATCAACGATTACTTTCGCTTTATCATTCTCATTTCTAAGTGCATCATGTCCTTCAATTGAAACATTATTTTTGCCAACTAACTTAACTACTTCATCAACAAAACCTTTTGTTCTTGATTTAACAGACTCACCATTCCAATCTTGTGTTACAACACCAATTCTCACAGGCTCTTTCGCGGCTTTGATTTTTGGTTCGATAAGTTTAAATAATTCAGTTGCAGCTAACGCACCCGCAGCATAGTTATCTGTTGAAGCATTTGCTTTAATCGCGCCTTCTGGTGCATTAGGAACACCTGAGTCAAAACCAATGATAGGAATACCTTCATCTTGTGCCTCAGAAATAGCGCCTAATGACGCATTGGTATCAAGAGCAGCAAGACAGATAGCATCTGGTTTTCCTGCTATTGCAGTATTTAAATATTCTAATTGTTGCGCAATATTAGATTCTGTATCTGGACCTTGGAATGTTACTTCTATGCCTAATTCTTTTGCTGCTTTGTTAGAACCTAATTCAACAGCTTTCCAGAATTGATGTTGGAAACCTTTCGCAATCACATCAATATGTGTTTTTTTGGCATCATCTGCCATTGCATTTGTTGCTAAACCTGCAGCTAATACACAAGAAGTTAAAACACTCGCTAACATTTTTCTAGATTTAATCATTTTGATTTCCTCATTAATTAAGTTTTAGTTTATATATACTAGTTAGAAATTAGTAAATACCTTAGTTGATTTAAATATGTTCCCCCTCCTTTTCAAATATGTGAGTGATAAAAGTTATTTGTTACGTTTTCTATTGAGAATATCCATATATACAGCGAATACTAGAATTATACCTGTAATAAATAGCTGGTAATGAGATTGTACACCGATATATGGGAAACCTATTTTTAACACTGTCATAATAAATACACCAATAATGGTACCGAATATCGAACCGATACCACCAGCAAGTGATGTTCCTCCAATGACGACAGCTGCGATAGCATCAAGCTCAAATCCATTACCTGTATTTGGCTGAGCTGTGGTAAATACAGCAACATAAGCAATACCCGCAAGTGCTGCAAAGAAACCTGAAATTACATAAGCATAGATTTCATATTTTGCAATGTTGATACCTGAAAGTCTTGTTGCTTCTTTATTTGAGCCGATAGAGAGTATATATCTACCGATTTTGGTTTTATTTAGTATAATTGCCATAATAATACAAGCAACCGCAATCAATATAAATCCAGTCGGAAAGTGTTTTGGTAGAAATGAATCTTTAGCAGTAATCATAAAAAATTCTCGATACCAAGCTCCATCTGAGTGACCTTGTGGGAAAGAGATTGATCTTGTTTGTGATACAATCGATCCAAGCCCACGAGATAGCATCATTGTTCCTAGTGTGGCAATAAAGGAAGGTATCCCCAGTTTAGAAACCATCAATCCATTCACTAAACCAAATAGGATCCCAGTTAAGAGAATTGCAAAGATAACAAAGATCATTGGCAATCCTTGTTGCATCAATGTACCACCAATCAGGGCCGAGCAAATTGCAACAGTACCAATGGATAAATCAATTCCCCCTGTGGCAATAACAAAGGTCACCCCTATCGCCATAAAACCTACATAATAAGCAGATTTAGATACATTAGTAAATGTAGATATTTGCATAAACTTAGGTGTAATAAGAGCAAATACGATACAAATAACGATAAGTGCAATAAACACTACAGTTTGTTGGTTGGAAAAAACTTTTTTTAATTTAGTAAGCATTGTCTCTCTCCTTTTCTAGCGATTTGTCGCTGCTTGCATAATACGTTCTTGAGTGGCTTCGGATATGTCGAATGTGCCTGTCACTTTACCTTCACACATAACAATAACTCGATCACTCATACGAAGGACTTCTGGAAGTTCTGATGAAACCATAATAATTGACTTTCCTTGCTGAGCTAATTCTTCCATTAAATGATAGATTTCACTTTTAGCACCAATATCTATACCTCTTGTAGGTTCATCAAATATAAGAATATCGCAGTCTCTAACGAGCCATTTAGCGATAACAACCTTTTGTTGGTTACCACCAGAAAGCTTTTTAACTGGTTGTTCGACACTAGGTGTTTTTGTTTTTAGTTCATTTACGTATTTCTTTGATACTTCTCGAGATTTTTCAGTATCAATAAATAGTCCTTTCATAAATGAGTCAAGGTTGGCTATTACGGTATTCTCTTCTACTGGCTTATCAACGATAAGACCATATCTTTTTCTATCTTCTGATAGATAACCGATCCCTGCAGCCACCGCATCTTTAGGAGAATCTATCTGAACTTCTTTACCATTTATGTAAACTTTCCCAGAATCTTTTCTATCTGCACCGAATATAAGTCTTGCAACCTCAGTTCGTCCTGCTCCCATCAACCCTGCAAAGCTTAAAATTTCTCCTTTTCTCAATTCGAAACTTACATCTTTAACATACTTTCCACGATTCAGATTTTCACACTTCAATATAACTGGAGCATCAGGATCTACATTAGATTGTGCTTTAGGTTCTGCAAAAATGGTACGACCAACCATAAGCTTAATAATATCGTTTTTATCACACTCTTTGGTGACCAAAGTACCGACAAATTCACCATCTCGCATTACAGTTACCCGATCAGATATAATATTTATCTCATCCATTCGGTGAGAAATATATATCATACCCGTGCCTTTATCTCGCAAATCATTGATGACTTTAAATAACTCGTCTATCTCAGAGTCTGTGAGAGCGGCAGTTGGTTCATCAAAAATAATAACTTTCGCATTTTTTGATATAGCTTTTGCAATTTCTACCATTTGCTGCTTCCCAACAGTAAGGTTTTCTATTTTTTCGGCTGGGTCAATATCAATATTTAATATTTTAAATAGCTCTCTTGCTTTTCTATTCATCTCGGCATCATCGATGAAAAAACCATTCATTGATTCTTTACCAATAAACAGATTTTGAGCAACAGTTAAGTCATTCATCATATTAAGTTCTTGGTGAACGATAGCAATACCATCTTCTTCTGATTCAGACGGTCCTTTATATTCTACTTCCTTGCCCATATAGGTAACGGTACCAGAATCTCTACTATATATCCCTGTTAGGATTTTCATTAATGTAGATTTTCCAGCCCCATTTTCCCCCATAAGAGCAACAACTTCTCCAGCCTTCAAATCAATTTCAGCATTTTTCAATGCTACAACACCAGAAAAAGATTTGGAGATACCTTTCATTGCAAGTAGTGTTTCTTGTTGTTTTGACATAGCACACTCCAATTGAATTATTCTTCGATTCTTAAACCATAAGATTTGAATTTCTCTAACACGACTTCCATCTCTTCTTTTGGAAGGGTTGGAATAGGCTGATTAGTTGCTAACAATTTAAGATACCACTCTGCTAAAACTTCTACTTCGTGAGCTAGCCATAGTGCTTTGTCTAGATTTTTATCCGCACCAATAAAGCCGTGATGAGCCAGTAAAATTGCTTTACTTTCTTTGATACCCTCACCCACATATTCTGCTAATTTACGAGAACCAAAAGTTGCATAAGGTACGCAAGGAATATGATCTGTTCCGCCAACCGCAATCATATAGTGAATAGCTGGGATTTCTTTTTCTAAAATAGACACTGCGGCACAGTTTACGGCGTGATTATGGATTACAGCGTCGCAATCAGGACGGTTTTCATAAACCGCAAGGTGGAAATTCCATTCACTTGAAGGCAATTTCCCTTCTTCAAAATTGCGGTTTCCATCTACATAAACAATACTGTCTTCGGTTAATAATTCATAAGGTGTCCCCGTTGGTGTGATTAGCATACCATCTTTATAACGTACACTTACATTACCCGCTGTACCTTGGTTTAACCCCAAACGAGTCATTTCTAAACAGGTATCAATAATTTTTCTTGATAATTCTTTTCTGTTCATTTCTAATTTCCTCTAATTTAAATAATAGGTGTCACACCTTTTTTAATGATGATATTGCCATATTTTGCCGTTTCGCCACTGATAACAACGGCATAAGCAGTTTTGGCACGATCATAAAAGGCAAAGCGATCAATTCTTGTTAATTTTGGTGTAAATCCGACCGCTTGTTGGATTGCATTTAAGTAGTTTTTCTCAACCGTTGGATCGAGTGTATCGCCTTCCACTGCTTGCATCATTACTAACGGTGCATCAACATAAGCATCAAATTCAAAGAGTGGGCTAATGCCACTTAATAAGGTGCTAACGCTAATTCCATCGGCACGAATAACTTTATGATGAAGTGAATGAGCAGGAAAATGAGCATCAGATAAAACAAGTTCATCACCGTGTCCCATTTCTGCAAGTATTTTTAGCAACTCTGGTGAGATTGCTGGATGAATACCTTTTAACATACAATTTTCCTTAGTTTTCTTTTAATATGTGTTATTTTTTAATACTTTTTAAAAACAAATTTTTAAATCTCTTGTAACCATTTTTGATAGCTTTCACTATTTTGTGACGGATAAATACGTTGTTTATTTGGTTGCATTTGTTGTTGAGCTTGTTCGACATTTTCAAACACACCCACACCGGCAAAGGTAAACATTGCTGCCCCTAACACGGTGCTTTCTGCAACATCAACAATATCTAATGGCAACCCTAAAACATCGGCACGGATTTGATTCCATAATCGATTTTTAGAACCACCACCCACACAAATTAAACTTTCTGCTTCAAAGTGGCTGACTTTTTGTAATACTTCTAGACCATTTTTAAGTTGTAATGCCATATATTCCAACGCTGCACGATAAATCTGTCCACGTTGATTGTGCATTGATAAGCCAGTAATTCCACCTAAGCCCACAGGTTTATCTGTTGCCGCGAACGTGCCTGTAAAGCGAATACCATTTGAACCCACCGCGACTTTTTCGCCTTCGCCGATCATTGTTGGATAATATTTATCTGTTCCCACCACATCAGCAAAGAAGAGCTTACCGATCCATTCCATCACGCCAGATCCAACCCATTGCACAGCAGGGTTAAAGCAACGATCTTGTGCGTCAAATTCAGTGGTTAAACCTTGTGGCACAAATTCAATATGTGGCTCGGCTTTTTCGGTTCTTGCCATTAAAATTTCCCACGTACCAGAACTTAATACAGGCTGATTTAAACCTGCACCTGAACCAAATACCGCAAATTGCGTATCGTGTCCGCAAGAGATAACAGGCACTTCATTTAAACCAAATTTTTGAGCTAACTCTTTTGATAATATGCCGATTTTATCGCCAGCATTGACCATTGTTGGAAAATGAGTTTTGGTTAAACCTAAAACGGATAACACCTCACTATCCCAATCATTGCTTTCAAGATTAGTCATCATTGATGTACCCGCCATTGTGCGGTCAGTGGTAAATTTACCCGTTAAACGTTGGCTAAGCATTGAAGAAATAAACACCCATTTATCCATTTTTTGGAATACATCAGGTTTATTTTCTTTAAGCCATAATAATTTGAAAAGGGTATTAAAGCTGTATTGACCGATACCATTACGTTGATATAACTGCTCAACATTTAAGTATTTATCAAGGTTTGCCATCACAGGTAAGGTGCGTGGACATTTCCACGAAATAATCGGATAAAGTTGTTTGCCCTCTTTATCAAAAGGTGCACCGTCCACCCCAAAAGTAGTGACAGCAATCCCTTTAATATCCGATAAAGCGGTGTGATTTTTTTGTAAATTTGCAATTGTTTGTTCAGCACAAGTTTCTAACTTTTGCCAAATTTCTGCGAAATCCCAAATATGATATTGTGGGTTTTCAGGATCTGGTTGAGTGTTGTTTGCAATGTGATGAGAAGCCACAATTTTGCCTTTTTCATCAATCGCAATTGTGCGTAAATTAGTCGCGCCACAGTCAAAAATGAGTGCAATAGACATTCACGCCTCCCCTTTTAATAGAATTAAAATAAGATTTGAGTTGTAGTGCGACTAATCAATCACTAGTCGCACTTTGATTGTTACTGATTATTTATGCTTTCTATTTATATAATGCACCGAAGTTTGCACAAGCACGATAATCTTGACCTTCTTTATCTTGACCGAATGCACTCCATGCACTTGGACGGAAGATGTCTTTCTCATCAACGTTGTGCATACAAACTGGAATACGTAGCATTGATGCAAGGGTAATTAAATCTGCACCAACGTGTCCGTAAGTTGCCACACAGTGGTTTGCACCCCAGTTCGCCATTACAGAATACACATCAGTGAATGCCCCTTTACCTGTTAAGCGTGGTGTAAACCAAGTTGTTGGCCACGTTTCATTGGTACGTTTATTCAAGATATCGTGTACGTGTTCTGGTAAATCAACAGACCAACCTTCTGCAATTTGTAACACAGGACCGATACCTTTAACAATATTGATACGGTGCATAGTGAAAGGCATTCCACCTTTGGTTAAGTATTGAGATGAGTAACCGCCCCCACGGAAGTATTCGTGAACCGCTGGACACCATTTGGTATTTTCATAACAACGTTTAGCATCTTCTTCAGTCACTTCCCAGAATGGTTTGATTACTGGTTTTCCGTCTTTATCTGTGTGTTGTCCTGTTCCGTCCAAAGTTGCAGAACCTGAGTTTACTAAATGGATAAAGCCCACTTCTGGTTTAAAGCCGGTTGCTTTTTCGACTGATTCAGGCGACCAGTAAGTACGCACGTCAGCAAAAATTTGAGCTTGACCTGTTAAGCCATTACCCAACAACATTCCCACACCATTTAAGCTATCATTTTCTGTGGCAAGCAGATGTGGCGGACGTAAACCATTCCAGTCATAAGTCGTATTTAATACCGCTTCCATAAAGTCGCCGTTTGGAAGATGATCTGTCCAGTGACGTTGACCTTGGAAACCTGCTAACACGGCATTATGTCCTAATGCTTCTTCACCGAAGTTTAAGTCTGCTAAACGTGGATTACCTGCCATTAAATCACGCACAATAATTGTCATTTTAACCACTGTTGCCCAAAGTTCTTCACGTTCTTCAGGGGTACGTTGATTTTCAGGTGCGTTTACATCAATACCTTCTGGGCAATTTTCTTTTACCCATTTGAAGGCTAATTCAAATTCTTCTTTATCATAAATTTCACGATCGAGGCGGCGTTTGATTTCGGTCATATCCACATATTCATTACGCATACCTAAATATTCTTGGAAGAATGGTTGATTTACGATAGAACCTGCGATACCCATTGAAACCGCACCGATTGATAAGTAAGATTTACCACGAATGCTTGCAACAGTTAATGCAGCACGAGCAAAGCGTAATAATTTTTCTTCAACATCTGCTGGGATTGATGTGTCGTCTGCTTCGCAAACTTCTGTTCCATAAATAGAGAATGCTGGTAAGCCCATTTGGTTATGCCCAGCAAGAGACGCCGCTAAATAAACTGCCCCTGGACGTTCAGTACCATTGAAACCCCAAATCGCTTTTGGAAGGTGTGGATCCATATCAATGGTTTCAGAACCATAGCACCAACAAGGTGTAACCGTAATCGTTGCACCCACATTTTCACGTTTAAATTTCTCAGCACAAGCTGCGGCTTCGGTTACCCCACCAATACAAGTATCAGCGATCACACATTCTACTTTCTCGCCAGTTGTGTGATAAATTTTGCTCTCTAATAATTGTTTAACCGATTTCGCCATATTCATTGTTTGATCTTCAAGGGATTCACGTACTCCCATACGACGACCATCAATAGTTGGACGGATACCAATTTTTGGTAATGCAGATTTGTATGTTTTCATTTTTATTCTTCCTCTTTTTTTGATTAAGAAAAATACTTACTTTCTGAAAGTTATTTTCAAACAAAAAAAAGAAAAAGAATAATAATTTTATAATTTTGATGTTGGTTTTGTGATATGACTCACAAAAAATGCTGTTTTTGAAAGCTAAAAATGAATATTTTTTGACTGAAAATGACCGATTTATGGAAAGTCGGTCATTTTATTAAAGAAACATTGTGGGTTTTGCAACATTCATATAAATGATTATCAACACCTTCTGTGGTAAAAAGCATATCAATTTGAGAAAAATCTGAAAGTTGAATTAAATTGGTTTTTTGATATTTTGAATCATCTGCGAGTAAAAAAACTTGCTTAGAGACATTCATTAATTTCTGTTTTACCGACGCATTGAGTTCATTGGATTCCCAAATTTTTCCTTCACTATCAAAGCCTACACAAGAAATAAAGCTAATATCAATATGTAAACGTGACAATAAATGTTCCGATAATGGTCCGTAAAATGCATTATATTTACTTGAATAAACGCCACCTGTTGCGATGGTTTTAACATTTGGCTTGTTCACTAAAGCTGTCATATTATGCATTGAGTTTGTTACAACGGTACAAGGGATATCTGGCATTAACTGGGAAAAATGCCAACTTGAAGAGCTTGCATCCAACCCAATAACCATATCTTCAAATAAATATTCCATTGCATTTTGTGCAATAATTTTCTTTTTATCTAGGTTATAACGCTGTCTTGTTTGAAAAGAGTTGCCTGCATCTTTCACTTTTTTATTGATCGCTCCGCCGTGTACTCGATACAGTAGTCCTTTTTTTTCTAAAGCCGTTAAATCACGGCGAATGGTTTCTACAGAAACACCGTATTCTTTGGCTAAATTAATAACCTCAACTTTTCCAAGTCGGTTTACGTCTTCTAATATAAGATCTATTCGTTTTGTCATTTTGTGAATAATATAAAGAGAACATAATTGCCTATTATTATGTTCTCTTAATGTTTAAATAACAACCATTTTTAATTATATTAAAAAAAATTTACAAATTTTTATTAATATCTTACCGCTATAAAATTAAAAATTAACTATTGATCATTATTCGTGAGATTTTATCTAATTCTTCATCACGAATTGTCATTACTTCACAGCCGTTTTTAGTGACGACAATTTGGTGTTCATATTGTGCCGAATGACTGCGATCTTTCGTTTTTACCGTCCAGCCGTCTTTCATTAAACGTAGTTCTTTTTTACCTGCATTGATCATCGGTTCAATAGTAAACACCATTCCTTCTTGTAAAATCACACCACCATCGTCACCATAATAGTGTAAAACTTGTGGGTCACAATGGAATTCTACACCAATACCGTGCCCACAATATTCACGTACAACGGAAAAACCTTCTTTCTCTACATAAGTTTGGATTACTTTACCAATTTGATTTAAACGTATACCGGGTTTAACAATACGAATTGCTTTATATAAAGATTCTTGGGTTACTTCACAAAGACGCTTACTTTTCAGTGTTGGTTCACCAACAAAGTACATTTTTGAGTTATCACCAAAATAACCATCTTTAATTACGGTTACATCAATATTGACAATATCGCCTTTTTTCAATTTTTTATCATCACTTGGGATACCATGACAAATGACTTCGTTAATTGAAATACATACTGATTTTGGAAATCCGTGATAATTTAGGCACGCTGGAATTGCTTTTTGTTCATTTACAATATAATCGTGACAAATACGATCAAGTTCACCAGTGCTAATACCTTCTTTTACATAGGGTTCGATCATTACTAAAATATCAGAGGCGAGTTTACACGCGATACGTAATTTTTCAATTTCTGCTGCTGTTCTAATTGGAATATTGTTCATTAAATTTACCTTTTTAACAGAATTTATCTAAGAAACGATAATAACGCATACCAACATATAACGCTGCTTTTTTGACTAACTTTCCCCCCCAAAGACTTGGGACATTTAATTGTTCAAAAATAGCTAATCTTTCATCATTTCCACAAATTGCTTCACTGATAATTCTACCTGCTAATCCTGTTAATGCAACACCGTGTCCTGAAAAACCTTGTGCAAAATATAAATTAGGCTGAATTCGACCAAAATGTGGGGCTGAATTCAGCGTCATATCAATAGGTCCTCCCCAACCATAATCAATTTTTACACTTTCAAGATGTGGAAATACGTTGAGCATATTTTTTCGCATTTTTGCGATCATATCCGTATTATTACTAGAATCACTACCAAATAATAAGCGATTATCCGCACTTAATCGGTAATAATTTAATAAATAATTACTGTCACATACAGACATTCCATTATTGATTATATTATCTGCAACTTTTTGTTCTAAAGGTTCTGTGGCAATAATAAAACTTTCTACGGGTAAAATTTTATTGGCAATACCAAAATGGATTTTATCGGATAATCCAGAAATATAGGCATTGGTTGCAAGAACAACATCTTGAGCGATAACGGTGGCTTTCTCTGTTTTTACTGTTATTTTACTTGTTGTAACATCAAGAGCGATTACGGGTGAATGTTCATAAATTTGTACACCTAAATCTTGGCAGGCTTTTGCTAAACCTAAGCAGTAATTAAGAGGATGTAAATGTCCTGAAAGACTGTCGTACAAAGCACCGTGATAAATATCACTGTTCAAATGTTGTTGTAACTGTTGTTTATCCCAAATTTGGGAATATTTATAGTCAAAAATGTCTCGAACTATTTTTCTTGAAAGTTCAAGCTCTTCCATTCGGCGTTCATTTAATGCTAAGGTTGCGTAGCCTTGTTGCCAATCACATTGAATATTATATTTTTTTATTCTTTCTTGGATAATATCTAATGCTTCAAGGGACATATCCCAAATTTTGCGGGTTTTTTCTAAACCGAGTTCTCGAATATAAGACTCTACACCTTCTTCAAAACCATTAATGGCTTGACCACCACTACGACCAGATGCACCAAAGCCCACTCTTGCACCATCGAGTACAATCACGCTTTTACCTTGTTCTGCAAGTTCTAATGCTGTTGATAAACCAGTGAAACCTGCACCAATAATACATACATCAGCGGTTTGATTTTGAGATAAATGTGTAAATTTAAATTGAATATTTGCCGTATCAGAATAATACGTTTTTTTATGTTCTTGATATGCGAAATTAAGCATAAAAAATCACTTTTTTGTTAAGAATAAGAATTGAGAGTTGAAAAAATGGCGCACCCAAGAGGAGTCGAACCTCTAACCGCTCGGTTCGTAGCCGAGTACTCTATCCAATTGAGCTATGGGTGCGTTTTGATATTACAAACAGTTTTCAATATATAAATAAAATGGCGCACCCAAGAGGAGTCGAACCTCTAACCGCTCGGTTCGTAGCCGAGTACTCTATCCAATTGAGCTATGGGTGCGTATTTCAAATTACAAAATGGCGGTGAGAGAGGGATTCGAACCCTCGATGGAGTTTTTGACCCCATACTCCCTTAGCAGGGGAGCGCCTTCAGCCGCTCGGCCATCTCACCACGGTTTGTGGGCGGAGATAATACTAGAATCTTAAAATAAGTCAAATGCTTTTTAGATGATTTATTTTTAGTTGATTGATTACTAAGCAAAATTAATCATCGTTCTATTATTGCCATTAATTTTGTTATGAAATTGGCTGGATTTTCCCAATGGCAATTATGACCAGCATTTTCAATTAGTTGATAATTGAGTTTATATTGTTCTGCTTGTGTTTTAAATTTGTGATCTCGTTCACCAATAAAAAAATAGATATTTGAAGAGCTGTTAACTTCATTTAGTAAAAATTTTTGTTTAGCAAGACTGGTTGCTTTTAACATTTTTGCTATTTGATGACCGCTATTTTGTTTACGTTTTTCGATTAATTCACTTTTTTTTGCAAAATTTAGATCAGAAAATACCGCTTGTTGATACCAATCTTGTAAAACATTTTCAATTTTTTCATTTTCAAAACGTTCAGCCCAATGTAAATCATTTTGCCAACGTTGTTGTTTTTTTTGTTCAGTAGGCAAGCCTATATTTGCACCTTCAATAATGGTTCCAAGTAAGTAGGGATTATTGTTGGATAAGTGATAATGTAATGCAATTCGTCCTCCTAGTGAATATCCCACGAGCCAAAAGGGTTGATGAATTTGAGATTGTAAACATTGATCAATTTTTTGACAAACTTCATCAAAATTACTGCAAGATATACTTTCACTTTCTCCGTGAAAAGGAAGATCAATAGTAAGCGGTATGATTTGTGGAAAATTTTGCAAATTTTTTAATACATTTTCCCAATCTTGTTGAGATCCAAGTAATCCGTGTAAAAATACGACAGGAATACTTGAACTGCAGTGGTTTAAATTATTATGCCATTTAAATGCTAACATTAATCAATAGACGCTCTTGAGATCTGTTTAATAATAGATTGATATAACGCACTACCTTCTTGATCATTGACTTTAATTTCTACAAAGGTGACCCCTCTACGAGCATAGGCTTGTTTTAGTTTTGTTTTTAAATCAGCCCAAGTAAAAGGTCGGATATAATCAATGCCAAACATTGTAGCTATTTGTGAAAATTCAAAGTGATGTGAGGCTCGGTAGTATTCTGCTTTTACTTTTGGATCAACGGGTAAGGTATCAAAAATGGCTCCACCGCTATTATTTATCACAAATAAAATTGTTGGGTGATTAATTTGGCGTAATAAAGCAACAGAATTGAGATCGTGTAATGCAGAAATATCACCAATAATGCCGACAGTTGCTTGCTCGCTCCCTATTGCGATGCCCGCCATTGTTGCAATTAAACCATCAATACCACTTGCACCTCTATTTGTATAAATCGAATAGCCTTCTGGTAATTTACACAGAGCATCAACCAATCTTACAAAGAGGCTATTACCAACAAAAAGGTGTCCATTTTTAGGTAATACTTGTTCAATATAATGAGCAAGGGAGGCTTCGTTTAAGTTAGTGCCAACTTGCTTTTTAATAAATGAATCACAAAATTGAGAAAGTGCTAATGGTTCTAGTAACCAGGCTTTTTGACGCAGTGGTGGATGAGCTCGAATAAAATGATGTGATTTTGCGATAAAACGTGTTTGTGGTTTTGCATTTTGATTGAGGTAGTCAGCGTGTTGATCCACTACCCAAAATTCTCCCTCAAACAAGTTTAGAAATCGATTAACCCTTTTGCTAACAATCTGAGAACCAAATTGTATCACTATATCTGCCTGTAATAAGCGTTGTTGAACCGTATTATTTGCAAGCCAAATATCTGCATAAGGTAGATTTGTATCAACGGCAGACTGTACATCACAAATGAGACACCATCCTAGAGTTTCAGCCCAGTTTTTTAATCCAATACCTTGCCCTGTAGGAAGTTTTCCTACAACAATTACTCCTTTTTTTGCTCGCCAATAATCCCAATCTTTATGCATTAATACATCTGTTTGGCTATCTTGTTGATCTAACCATTTTTTATTAGATTGAGTAAGCCAAGATTGAATTGATAAAAGCCAGCTATCATTTTCAATTTCGTCTTCATTTGCCTCATACAAAGGTTCAGAGAAAGGGGTGTTAATATGTATTACTCCCGCTTTATTTTTTTGTTCATAACAGACTTTTTCTACCATAGAAACCAACCAGTTTGCACTATAATCATGGCTTGGTTTTGGTAGGTTTAAATTTTCAATAGGATAATTCGCAAAAATATGTTGTTGATTAATCGCTTGGTTGGCTCCACAGTCAATAAGCTCTGGAGGTCTATCTGCGGATAAAATAATTAGTTTATGATGTGTCTTACTTGCTTCAATAATAGCAGGATATAAATTAGCTACAGCTGTACCTGATGTAACAATAATGGCAACAGGATCATTGGTTACTTTCGTTATTCCTAGTGCAAAAAAACCTAAACCTCGCTCATCAAAATGAGTATGACACTTTGCCAAATGCTGTTGTTGTAAATGTAATGCTTCTAATGTTAAAGGGGTAGAACGAGATCCTGGTGCAATACAAAAATGTTTTACACCATAACGCAAAAGAGCATTGAGTATTACTCGTGACCAAGCTCGATTAAAGGTACTGGTTGTATTCATTATTATCTACCTATTAAAATTAAAAAGTTTTGCTTATCATATAACAACTTTGACTAACAACCAAATACCAAGCGGGTAGATTTTTATAAAATTTTGCAAATTTTTCACTAAAAATATATGATAAGCCATAATTATTTCTAATAAAGGATGAAAATGAACAATCAACTAACACATCGAGTGGATGAGATTATTGAATTATTAGGTGATCATTGGCGTAAAGAACCTGATTTATCTTTACTGGATTTTTTGAAACAATTAGCAAAAGAAGTGGGAAAACCAGACGATCTTTCTGCTTTAACGGATGAAGTCTTAATCTATCAATTAAAAATGCGTGGAACCAGTAATGACACTGTTATTCCAGGGATAAAAAAAGATTACGAAGAAGATTTTAAAACGGCGTTATTAAAAGCGCGTGGAATTTTAAAAGATTAAGATTGTCCAAACAACAGCTCAAATTATTAGGATAAATTAAAATGAAAAAATTATTAAAGATAGGTACTATTGTATTACTTGGTCTAGTTTCGTTTAATGCAACTGCATTTGAACCTAAACTAGGCAAAGAGTATGTTGAAATAAGTCAACTTCCCGTTACTCAAAAAGAAGTGGTAGAGTTTTTCTCTTTCTATTGTCCACATTGTAAAAATTTTGAAATAACCTATAAAATACCGACTCTTATTAAAGAAAAATTACCTGAAAATATACCGTTAACACAATACCATTTAACCTATGGACCTCAAGGTGAAAATTTAACCCGAGCTTGGGCATTAGCAATGGCGCTTAATGTTGAAGATAGTATAAAAATACCGCTATTTAACGCTGTTCAAGAAAAGAAAATAAATTCAATGGAAGATATCCGCTCTCTTTTTGTTGAAAATGGTGTGTCTGAAAAGCAATTTGATGGTGGTATTAATAGTTTTGCGATCAATGGTTTGGTGGCAAAACAAGAAAATTTAGCGAAAACCTTAAAGGTAGAAGCGGTTCCTGCTTTTTTTGTGGATAATAAATATAAAATTAATGGTGAAGGTTTTAGTGATGTGAAAACTACTGAAGAATTTATTCAACATTATGTAGATACTATTACCTCTTTAGCAACTAAATAAAAAATACGTCTTTTTATAAGTATTGTAGGCACGAGGCGTGCCCTGTGCCTACAAATTAATATACATTTAAATCACCTTGTTAAAATCCCTTATTTTCCCTACAATATACCTTTGTTTGATTATTCAAAGAGAATGCTGTGTCAAAAATTAAATTGATTGTTGGTTTGGCTAATCCAGGAACGAAGTACGAAGGAACTCGTCATAATGCAGGAGAATGGCTAGTCAACGAAATTGCACGTTTATTTAATACAAGTTTAAAAGAAGAAAATAAATTTTTTGGAAAAGTGGCGAAAACCAATACTTCACAAGGCGAAGTACGATTGCTTGTGCCAACCACTTTTATGAATTTAAGTGGCAAAGCGGTTGGGACATTAGCGAATTTTTATCGTATCCAACCCGAAGAAATTTTAGTCGCACATGATGAACTTGATTTACCTTGTGGCGTGGCAAAAATCAAGCAAGGTGGCGGACACGGTGGGCATAACGGTTTGAAAGATATTATTGCCAGTTTAGGCAATAGCAAAAATTTCTACCGTGTGCGTATTGGGATTGATCATCCCGGCGATAAAAATATGGTGTCTAATTATGTGTTAGGCAAACCATCGCCAACTGATCAAAAGTTAATTGATGAAGCCGTTGATGAGGCAACTCGTGCGGTAGAAATTTTATTTAAAGACGGCGTAGAAAAAGCAATGAACCGTTTAAATGGGTTTAAAGCAACGCCGTAAATAGCGGTCAAATTTTAGTAAAAATTTACAAAAAGTAAGGAAAAATTATGGGATTTAAGTGTGGGATTGTCGGTCTTCCAAATGTAGGGAAATCAACCCTTTTTAACGCATTAACAAAAGCAGGGATTGAAGCGGCAAACTATCCGTTTTGTACTATTGAACCAAATACTGGTGTTGTACCGATGCCAGATCCACGCTTAGATGCGTTGGCTGAAATTGTAAAACCACAGCGAGTATTACCAACCACAATGGAATTTGTGGATATCGCAGGTTTAGTGGCTGGGGCGAGTAAAGGCGAAGGATTAGGAAATAAATTCTTAGCCAATATTCGTGAAACTGACGCAATTGGACACGTGGTACGTTGTTTTGAAAATGATGATATCGTTCACGTTGCAGGAAAAATCGATCCAGCGGAAGATATTGAAATCATCAATACTGAGTTAGCATTAGCCGATTTAGAAAGCTGTGAGCGTGCAATTCAACGTTTAAACAAACGTGCCAAAGGTGGCGATAAAGACGCACAATTTGAATTATCAATTATGCAAAAAATCTTACCAGTGGTTTCAGAAGCGGGAATGATTCGTAGCATTGATTTAGACAAAGATGAGCTATTTGCGATAAAAGGTTATAACTTCTTAACGTTAAAACCAACAATGTATATCGCAAACGTGAACGAAGATGGTTTTGAAAATAACCCTTATTTGGATAAAGTACGTGAAATTGCAGCCACAGAAAATGCGGTTGTGGTACCTGTTTGTGCGGCGATTGAATCTGAAATTGCAGAACTTGAAGACGATGAGCGTGATGAATTCTTAGCAGATTTAGGTATTGAAGAAGCAGGGTTAGATCGTGTGATTCGTGCAGGTTATTCATTACTAAATTTACAAACTTATTTTACCGCAGGTGTAAAAGAAGTGCGTGCGTGGACAGTGGCAGTGGGTGCAACTGCTCCAAAAGCGGCTGCCGTTATCCACACTGACTTTGAAAAAGGCTTTATCCGTGCCGAAGTGGTTGCTTATGAAGACTTTATTCAATATAAAGGCGAAAACGGTGCCAAAGAGGCGGGTAAATGGCGTTTAGAAGGTAAAGAGTATATAGTTAAAGATGGTGATGTAATGCATTTCCGCTTTAATGTTTAATTTTTCTTTAATCTAGTGGGGTAAAGAATGAATATTATTGATTCATTGGGCTCAATGGTGAATTATCCTAAAGAGAAAATCGCAAAAAAAATTCGAGAAAAAGCAATTATTGCAACGAAAGCAAGAATTGCTGAGCGTAATAAAACTTTTGATGATTATAGTGATGATGAATTAGAAATTATTATTGCTGATGAAGAACGAAAAATTACCGAAGATCTAAAATCAAAATCCTTAGTAGTCGCATTAGCTGCTCTAGGGCTTAATATCTTCGTTTAAAGGATTTTAAATGTTTAAGCAGTTTAAATCAGCATTGATTTGGTATTATCTTTTTAAATTACGACGTCGTTTAGCTCTTGTCGTCTTTTTATTATTGATTGCTTTTTTTGCTGATGCAATTTATGAAGATTTTATTGAGTTTTTAACATTACAAAATATGCTTGAATATTTAGCATTAGTATTAATTATTAAATGGATAATTATTATTGGTAATATTGCACTTTCTAGCTATTTACTGATTACAATGTTTAGGAGAAAAGATGATCCTAAAAGTGAAGAAAAAGAAGCCGTTAAAGTGGCAGTAAAAGAAAAATTTACTGATAGAGAGAAAAGGTTTCTTAATAAGAAAAAATTACGCTCAAAGGCTGATATATTACTTGATGATTAATAAATGGTTTGTTTAATAGTAAAGGGACTAATAAATAGTGCCTTTAGTGAAACTAAAAATAAACACTAGCGATAAAACATACAAAAAGGTAGAATGCTCCGCTACACCTCAAAGCGTGGATAAGCTCTTACTTACGCTTTTTTTATTTTAACTGATTAATTCTTAGATAAATTTTATAATGGCAAAGAAATTACATATTAAAACATGGGGCTGTCAAATGAATGAATATGATTCATCAAAAATGGCAGACCTATTAAACGAAACACACGGATTTGAACTCACAGATAATGCTGAGGAAGCAGATGTTTTGCTTTTAAATACGTGTTCAATTCGTGAAAAAGCACAAGAAAAGGTGTTTCACCAATTAGGTCGTTGGAAAAATCTAAAAAAGAATAAACCTGACTTAATGATTGGTGTTGGCGGTTGCGTGGCATCACAAGAAGGGGAGCATATTCGTAAAAGAGCACCTTATGTAGATATGATTTTTGGTCCTCAGACTTTGCATCGCTTACCTGAAATGCTCAATCAAAGAGGAAAAAATAATAATCCGATTATTGATATTAGTTTTCCTGAAATTGAAAAATTTGACAATTTACCAGAGCCTCGAGCAGAAGGACCAAGTGCTTTTGTTTCTATTATGGAAGGGTGTAATAAATATTGTTCTTTTTGTGTTGTACCTTACACGCGTGGGGAAGAGGTGAGTCGTCCTATTGATGATATCCTTTTTGAGATTGCTCAATTAGCAGAGCAAGGTGTACGTGAAGTAAATTTATTAGGTCAGAATGTAAATGCTTATCGTGGTGCAACCTTTGATGGTGGGGTTTGTACATTTGCAGAATTATTGCGTTTAGTTGCGTCAATAGATGGCATTGATCGTTTACGCTTTACAACTAGTCACCCAATTGAATTTAGTGATGATATTATTGAGGTATATCGTGATACACCTGAATTAGTTAGTTTCTTACATTTGCCAATTCAAAGTGGTTCAGATCGTATTTTAACAATGATGAAGCGTAATCATACTGCGTTAGAATTTAAAGCGATTATTCGTAAATTACGTCAAGCTCGTCCGAATATTCAAATTAGTTCAGATTTTATTGTGGGATTTCCTGGTGAAACAGCAAAAGATTTTGAAGATACAATGAAAATCATTGAACAAGTAAATTTTGATATGAGTTTTAGTTTTATTTACTCTCCTCGACCAGGCACGCCTGCAGCTGATTTGCCTGATAACGTAAGTGAAGAAGAGAAAAAAGAGCGTTTGTATCGTCTTCAGCATCGCATTAATACCCAAGCGGTACAATTTAGTCGGATGATGCTGGGTACTGAACAACGCATTTTAGTTGAAGGACCATCTAAAAAAGATTTAATGGAACTCACTGGACGCACTGAAAATAATCGTATTGTGAATTTTAGCGGTTCACCAGATATGATTGGTAAATTCGTTGATGTTAAAATCACTGAAGTTTATACAAACTCCCTACGAGGTGAAGTGGTGCGAACAGAAGAAGAAATGGGATTACGAGTGGTTGAATCGCCACAAAGTATTATCGAGCGAACTCGCAAGGAAGACGAATTAGGTGTTGGACGATTTATCGTTTAATTTATTCTCGCATTTATTAGAATTTCTTGACAATTGAGCAATACAGCAATAGAATTACACGTCCTTTTCTCGTAAGAAAAGGATTTTTAATTAATATTTAATTTTAAACTGGAGTTTTTTAATGGCAACTATCAACCAATTAGTACGCAAACCGCGTGTGAAAAAGGTTGTAAAAAGCACCGTTCCTGCATTAGAGGCTTGCCCGCAGAAACGTGGCGTGTGTACACGTGTGTACACAACTACACCTAAAAAACCGAATTCAGCATTACGTAAAGTATGTCGTATTCGTTTAACAAATGGTTACGAAGTAACTTCTTATATCGGTGGTGAAGGTCATAACCTTCAAGAGCATAGTGTTGTTCTTATCCGTGGTGGTCGTGTTAAAGACTTACCAGGTGTGCGTTACCACACCGTACGTGGAGCACTTGACTGTGCTGGCGTAAAAGATCGTAAACAAGCGCGTTCTAAATACGGCGTTAAACGTCCTAAATCTTAATGGTTCTCCGTTAAGTAAGGCCAAACGTTAATTTAGTTATTTATATTTATACGAAACTCCAGTCAAAAGAGTTTTGGATATCCTGAAGATTTATACGGAGAATTTGCAATGCCACGTCGTCGTGTTATTGGACAACGCAAGATCCTTCCAGATCCTAAGTTCGGATCAGAATTACTTGCGAAATTTATTAATGTTTTAATGGTAGATGGTAAAAAATCTATTGCTGAAACAATCGTTTATGGTGCTTTAGAGACGCTAGCACAGCGTACAGGTAAAGACCCATTAGAAGCATTTGAAGAAGCACTTGAAAATGTGCGTCCAACGGTTGAGGTTAAATCTCGTCGTGTGGGTGGTTCAACTTATCAAGTGCCAGTTGAAGTTCGTCCAGTGCGTCGTAATGCACTAGCAATGCGTTGGATCGTAGATGCAGCACGTAAGCGTGGTGATAAATCTATGGCATTACGTTTAGCTAACGAACTTTCTGATGCAACAGAAAATAAAGGTACATCGGTGAAAAAACGTGAAGACGTACACCGTATGGCTGAAGCGAATAAAGCGTTTGCACATTACCGCTGGTAATAGCGAAATCGTTTTATTTTTAGGCTTCATCACATACATTATTATGCGATGAAGCCTTGTTATATAAAAAATTTTAAAATAGTTAGGAAATAGTATGGCTCGTACAACCCCGATTGAAAGATATCGTAATATCGGTATTAGTGCTCACATTGATGCTGGTAAAACAACAACAACTGAGCGTATCTTATTCTATACAGGTCTTAGTCATAAAATCGGAGAGGTGCACGATGGTGCAGCTACGATGGACTGGATGGAACAAGAACAAGAGCGTGGAATCACAATCACATCAGCAGCGACAACAACCTTCTGGCAAGGTATGTCTCAACAATACGATCAACACCGTATTAACATCATCGATACTCCTGGACACGTTGACTTTACTATCGAAGTAGAACGTTCAATGCGTGTTCTTGATGGTGCGGTAATGGTTTACTGTGCAGTTGGTGGTGTTCAACCACAATCAGAAACAGTATGGCGTCAAGCAAACAAATATAAGGTACCTCGTATTGCATTTGTAAATAAAATGGATAGAACGGGTGCTAACTTCCTACGTGTTGTTGAACAAATTAAAACACGTTTAGGTGGTGAAGCGATAACTCTTCAACTTCCTATCGGTGCTGAAGAAAACTTCAAAGGTGTGGTTGATTTAGTTAAAATGAAAGCAATCAACTGGAATGAAGAAGATATGGGTATGACATTTACCTATGATGATATTCCAGCAGATATGTTTGAAGCTTGTGAAGAGTGGCGTGGTAAATTAGTTGAAGCTGCTGCAGAATCATCTGATGAGTTAATGGATAAATACTTTGGTGGTGAAGAGTTAACTGAAGAAGAAATCAAAGCTGGTTTACGTAAACGTGTTCTTGCAAATGAGATTATTCTTGTAACTTGTGGTTCAGCATTCAAAAATAAAGGTGTTCAAGCAATGCTTGATGCAGTTATTGATTATTTACCAGCTCCAACCGAAGTTCCAGCAATTAAAGGTATTAACCTTGATGAAACAGAAGGTGAGCGTAATGCAGATGATAACGAACCTTTTGCTGCATTAGCATTCAAAATTGCAACAGACCCATTCGTAGGTAACTTAACTTTCTTCCGTGTATATTCTGGTGTGGTTAACTCTGGTGATACAGTAATGAACTCTGTACGTCAAAAACGTGAGCGTTTTGGTCGTATCGTACAGATGCATTCAAACAAGCGTGAAGAAATCAAAGAAGTTCGTGCTGGCGATATCGCTGCAGCAATCGGCTTAAAAGATGTGACTACAGGTGACACGCTTTGTGATCTTAATAAACCAATTATTCTTGAGCGTATGGAATTCCCAGAACCAGTAATTTCTGTTGCTGTTGAACCAAAAACCAAAGCCGACCAAGAAAAAATGGGTCTAGCATTGGGTCGTTTAGCACAAGAAGATCCTTCGTTCCGAGTTCACACTGATGAAGAGTCTGGTGAAACCATCATTTCAGGTATGGGTGAATTACACTTAGATATCATCGTTGACCGTATGCGTCGTGAATTTAAAGTTGAAGCGAACGTTGGTAAACCACAAGTATCTTACCGTGAAACAATCCGTACACGAGTTAATGATGTTGAAGGTAAACACGCAAAACAATCTGGTGGTCGTGGTCAATATGGTCACGTAGTGATCGACTTATATCCATTAGAAGCAGTGGAAGATGGTCCAGGTTACGAGTTTATCAATGAAATCAAAGGTGGGGTAATTCCAAGTGAATATATTCCTGCAGTTGATAAAGGTATCCAAGAACAGCTTAAATCTGGTCCATTAGCGGGTTACCCAGTAGTTGATATCGGTGTTCGTTTACACTTCGGTTCATACCATGATGTGGATTCATCTGAATTAGCATTTAAATTAGCTGCATCATTAGCATTTAAATCAGCATTTGGTAAAGCAGAGCCTATACTACTTGAACCATTAATGAAAGTTGAAGTAGAAACTCCAGAAGAGTATATGGGTGATGTAATTGGTGACTTAAACCGTCGTCGTGGTTTAGTTGAAGGTATGGATGATACTGGTCTTGGTAAAACAGTTCGTGCACAAGTTCCATTATCTGAAATGTTCGGATATGCAACGGATCTTCGTTCACAAACACAAGGTCGTGCATCATACTCAATGGAACCATTGAAATACGCAGAAGCACCAAGAAATATTGCAGAAGCAATTATTGAAGCTCGTAAGAAGTAATTTTATAAACCGATCTATAACACATCAAGTGTTATAGATCCTTTTTCTAGGAAAATTGACAAATGTCTAAACAAAAATTTGAACGTACTAAGCCACACGTAAATGTGGGTACAATCGGTCACGTTGACCACGGTAAAACAACGTTAACTGCTGCAATCACAACTGTTTTAGCTAAAAAAACAGGTGGTGAAGCGCGTGATTTCGCACAAATCGATAATGCGCCAGAAGAAAAAGCGCGTGGTATCACTATCAATACTTCACACGTTGAGTATGATACAGAAACTCGTCACTATGCACACGTTGACTGTCCAGGACACGCGGACTATGTGAAAAATATGATCACTGGTGCTGCACAGATGGACGGAGCAATCTTAGTAGTTGCTGCAACTGATGGTCCAATGCCACAAACTCGTGAGCACATCCTTTTAGGTCGCCAAGTAGGTGTTCCATACATCATCGTATTCTTAAACAAATGTGATATGGTTGATGATGAAGAATTATTAGAATTAGTTGAAATGGAAGTACGTGAACTTCTTTCTGACTATGACTTCCCAGGTGATGATACACCAATCGTTCGTGGTTCAGCATTAAAAGCATTAGAAGGCGAAGCAGAATGGGAAGAAAAAATCCTTGAATTAGCAGACCATTTAGATAGCTACATTCCAGAGCCAGAACGTGCAATTGACCAACCATTCCTATTACCAATTGAAGATGTATTCTCAATTTCAGGTCGTGGTACAGTAGTAACTGGTCGTGTTGAGCGTGGTATCGTTCGTACTGGTGATGAAGTAGAAATCGTTGGTATCAAAGATACAACAAGAACAGTTGTAACGGGTGTTGAAATGTTCCGTAAATTACTAGACGAAGGTCGTGCTGGTGAGAACGTAGGTGCATTATTACGTGGTACAAAACGTGAAGAAATCGAACGTGGTCAAGTACTTGCTAAACCAGGTTCAATCACGCCACACACAGACTTCACATCAGAAGTTTATGTATTAAGTAAAGATGAAGGTGGACGTCACACTCCATTCTTTAAAGGTTACCGTCCACAGTTCTACTTCCGCACAACTGACGTAACTGGTACTATCGAATTACCAGAAGGTGTAGAAATGGTAATGCCAGGTGATAACATTCAAATGGTAGTAAGCCTAATTCACCCAATCGCAATGGACGAAGGTTTACGCTTCGCTATCCGTGAAGGTGGACGTACAGTAGGTGCGGGTGTTGTTGCTAAAATTGTTAAATAATTAGATTTATTTAAGCACAATGCTAAAGGGTGTATCACAAGATATACCCTTAACAGAATATTAAGAAACCCATCTAGTTTTATAGATGGGTTTTCTTTTTTAGTATTAGATTTATTCTTATGTTCTATTTTTTGTTTTTTAGCATTTCATAGTTGCTTTCTATAATATCAATATCAGGGTGACCCTTAGGAAATATTTTGTGCAAGATATTTAAAGCCTTTTTGTACAAAGGCTCTGCTTTAGCATACTCGCCTTGTTTTTTATATAAAAGTGCAAGATTATTTAATGTGGTTGCCACAGAAGGATGATTTTCCCCCAAAGCCTTTTCTTTTATTGCTAAAGACCTTTTGTACAAAGGCTCTGCTTTAGCATACTCGCCTTGTGCTTTATATAAAAGTGCGAGATTATTTAATGTGGTTGCCACATCAGGATGATTTTCACCCAAAGCCTTTTCTCTGATTACCAAAACCCTGTTGTACAAAGGCTCCGCTTTAGCATACTCGCCTTGTGCGTAATATAGTGCTGCGAGATTATTTAATGTGGTTGCCACATCAGGATGATTTTCACCCAAAGCCTTTTCTCTGATTACCAAAGCCCTGTTGTATAAAGGCTCAGCTTTATCATACTTGCCTTGTTCATAAAAGACCCCAGCCAGTCCGCCTTGAGCATTTGCATAATCAAGGCTATTGGTATCGTGTTGAGTAAGTTCAATCAGTTTTTCAAACCATTGTTTTGCTTGGTCAAAATCACCTACTTTTGTTGCCATTTGTGCTGCTTTAAGTAAATAATCAGGGTTGTTTTCATCAAGTATTACCGCTTTAGTAAATGCTTTCATTGCTTTGCGGTAATCCACACGGTTTTCTGCTAATCTACCGCTTTCATAAGCTGCTGGGGCGATTTCTTTAGCTCCTGATTCAACAATTTCATCAAGGTCTTTTTCTGTTTTCCGAGTATCAGGATTATTACGTAGCTCTTTTAAAACTTGAGCTATTTCTGCTTTAGGTTGTTTTGATTGTAAAGTAAGAAGGTTTTTTTCGATTTCTTGTTTTAATTGTATTGTTTGTTTGTATGTGGCGGCTGTTGTATTTTTTAGTTCTTTTAATTCGTTGTTTATGCGATAATTTTCTTTCTCTAATCTAGTCGCTTTTTCTTTTAATAGTGTTATCAGCAGGTTGTCCTTGATAGCCCCACTTTGGAGTTTTGTATTGATTTCTTGTAATTCTTTTACTGTGTTCTCTTTTTCTAATAAAACTTGGTCAATTCGTTTTTTTCGTATTTCATATACTTGTTCTTCTGTGAAGTTATAATTATTAGTAATCTCTTGATGAATTTGGACATTGTTTCCTCCTGTGACATTAGTTATGTTTCCCCCTTCTGCTACCTGACTTCCTTCTTTTTCTGATGTTGGGGGATTAAATATAAGAGTTAATATAAAAACAATAACAGCAGTACCTAAACCACTGAGTAATTTATGTTTTGATAATAATGTTTTGAATTTCTGCCACTGTTTCATTATGCAATCCTCCATTAAAAGTTTGTATAAGTTCATTAATATTCTCTTTATTATAATAGGCGATTTATTTTTCTATTGCAAATTAAGGCTAAGGTATTGAAAATAGAAAACAGGGTAAATGTAAAATTTTGGTTTTTATCTAACGTGGAGGAGTAGCATTCTATATTTCTATAAATAAAATTATAAATCAATATGTTATAGACATCAAAAGGAGATAATCATATCTTCAATTAAGCGGTACGATCTTGATATAAATTTGCAAAAAACTCCTATTTTCTTTAACCTTAACGTTATCTTATTATTCAACAGAGGCGGTTATGCGATTTATTCTTCTTTTATTATTTTCTTTTTTTAGTACTCAATTATTGGCTTTGTCTGGTGAGCAACTGGTTAAAGATGCTCGATCTCAAATTGGAAAAACACTGTTTTATGATCCTGCTTACACCAAACTCACATATCCAATGGGAGATGTGCCTATGATAAAAGGGGTGTGTACGGATGTGGTAATTCGAGCATTAAGAAAACAAGGTATGGATTTACAAAAACTTATTCACGAAGATATGCAACAGCATTTTAATCAATATCCTAAAAAATGGGGATTAAAAAAGACGGATAAAAATATCGATCACCGCCGAGTCCCTAATATAGCGACCTACTTTAAACGAAGAGGCTATGAAATTAAAACCGATAAGTTTCAAAGTGGTGATATTGTGACTTGGGATTTAGGGCGAGGTATTACGCATATTGGGATTATTTCAGATAAAAAATCAGGTAATGTTCCTTTAGTTATTCATAATATTGGTTATGGCACTCAAGAAAATAATATACTCTATGATTTTAAAATTACAGGTATTTTTCGAATTCCGAGTAAATAAATTGCAAAAATCTGTTAAAATCATACCGCTTAATAATAAGGAATAAAAATGTTAAATACCGTATCTCAACGTTTACTTGCTCCAAGTGGGTTAGAATTATCAAAATTACATAATATCTTAGATATGTTCTCAACGCGTCAAATTGATTATGGGGATCTCTTTTTCCAGCTGAGTATGGATGAAAACTGGTCGTTAGAAGATAGTATTATTAAAGAAGGAGGATTTTATATTGATCGAGGCGTGGGTGTGCGAGCTGTTGCAGGGGAAAAAACAGGTTTTGCTTATACCGATCAGATCAATTTTAATCAGTTAGAACAATGTGCCAATGCCGCAAGAAGTATTACCAATGAAAGTGGACATTTAAATATTCAATCGTTTAAACAAACCAATGCGATTATTCGTTATCCTTCAATTAATCCTCTTGAAACAATGAGCCGTGAGAAAAAAGTTGAGTTATTGCATTTAGTTGATAAAACCGCACGAGCTGAAGATCCTCGAGTTATTCAAGTGAATGCAGGGCTTTCTGCATTATATGAAGAAATGTTAATTACAGCCACAGATGGCACAGTTGCCGCTGATATTCGCCCTTTAGTTCGTTTATCTATTTCTGTTCTAGTTGAACAAAATGGTAAACGAGAAAGAGGTGGCACGGGTGCAGGTGGACGATTCTCACTCAATTATTTTTTAGAACCCAATTCACAAGGTGAAGTAAGAGCCATTTATATGGCAAAAGAAGCTGTTCGCCAAGCATTAGTAAACTTAAATGCGATTACAGCACCTGCTGGTGTTATGCCAATTATTTTAGGGGCAGGTTGGCCAGGTATTTTATTACACGAGGCAGTGGGTCACGGTTTAGAAGGTGATTTCAACCGCAAAAAATCCTCGCTTTTCACGGGTAAAATTGGACAAATGGTGACTTCACCTCTTTGTACTATTGTGGATGATGGCACTATCGCAGATAAACGAGGCTCATTAACTGTTGATGATGAAGGCGTTCCTTCACAACGTAATGTGTTAATTGAAAAAGGCATTTTAAAAGGCTATATGCAAGATAAACTCAATGCTCGTTTAATGGGTGTTGATCCAACAGGTAATGGACGACGTGAGTCTTATGCACACTTACCTATGCCACGAATGACGAACACCTATTTAACGGAAGGAAATAGTAGCTTTGATGAGATGATTGCCTCTGTAGATAAAGGGTTATACGCCCCTCATTTTAGTGGTGGTCAAGTTGATATAACATCAGGAAAATTTGTATTTTCTACTTCTGAAGCTTATTTAATTGAAAAGGGCAAAATAACTAAACCAGTAACTGGGGCAACGTTAATTGGCAGTGGTATTGAAGCAATGCAACAAGTTTCAATGGTTGGTAAAACGATGGAATTAGATCAAGGTGTTGGAACTTGTGGAAAAGAAGGACAAAGTGTTCCTGTTGGCGTGGGGCAACCAACGGTTAAATTAGATAAAATTACTGTTGGAGGGCGTGGATAGCGGTACGATCTTTGTGAAAATTTGCAAAAATAATAGAGGTAAGTAGATGCAAAGTGATTTACTGATTTATAAAGATGATAATGGCAATGTTGCAATAGATGTGCGTTTAGAAGATGAAACTGTTTGGCTATCACAAGCTCAAATGGCGGAATTGTTTGAAAAAGATGTTAGAACAATTAATGAACATATCAAAAATGTTTTTAATGAGCAAGAATTAGAGGAAATTGCAACTATCCGGAAATTCCGGATAGTTCGTCAAGAGGGTAGTAGGCAAATTAAAAGAGAGATAGAACATTATAATTTAGATATGATTATCTCAATTGGTTATCGTGTGAAATCTAGGCAGGGTGTTGCATTTCGCCGCTGGGCAACCTCTCGATTAAAAGATTATTTGATTAAGGGTTATGCGATTAATCAACAGCGTTTACTACAAAATAGTCAAGAATTACAACAAGCCCTTGCACTTATTCAAAAAACAGCAAATTCATCTGAATTAACTGTAGAGAGTGGTAGAGGTTTGGTGGATATTGTTAGTCGTTATACGCAAACTTTTTTGTGGCTACAACAGTATGATGAAGGGTTATTGACTGAACCTAAAACACAACTAGGTGGGGAGTTGCCTAGTGTTGAACAGGCTCGTATAGGATTAAGTGAGTTAAAACAACAATTGATATCTCGAGGCGAAGCATCAGAATTATTTGGACGTGAGCGAGATGATGGGTTAAGTGCAATTTTAGGTAACCTTAGTCAAAGTGTTTTTGGCGAGCCTGCTTATCCAAGTATTGAAGAAAAAGCCGCTCATTTACTCTATTTTATCGTTAAGAATCACCCATTTTCAGATGGCAACAAGCGTAGTGGCGCATTTCTTTTTGTTGATTTTTTACATCGTAACAATAGACTATTTAATACTGATGGTAATGTTGTGATTAATGATACAGGATTAGCTGCACTAACCTTGCTGGTGGCTGAATCTGATCCAAAACAAAAAGAGACTTTGATTAAACTGATTATACATATGTTAAAAAAATAAATTAAACAATGTTATAAAAAAGAAAGGATTAAACCAGTGAAAACAAATTTCGATGAAATTTTACAAAAAATAGAAGAAACACAGTTTTTTAGTCGTGCTGGTATTAATGAATTTTTAGGAGAAAATATTATTTTAATAAAAAGCTTAGAAGATGCTTTTATAAATAATTATACTACTGATTTTCAAGGACTTTTTAATAAAATGGAATACCTTCCTTCAAGTTTGAAAGTGATAGAGGATCCTTTTTATAAAGATATCTATACCCCCAAAGCACTTGTAAAGCAAAAGGTACAAATAAGTAAAATGATTTTCCAAAAAATAGCAAAATTAGATGAAAATTTGTTTAACGTAAAGCAGCATAATTTTCATCAATGCTTCAAATACTCAGCAAGTTGTGCTTTCAGCGGATACTTTCTTGAAAATTATTTGCAGTTGGGTAATCAATGGAAAAGGGTGGTAGATATTTATCATAAAGGACACTATCCCTTTGGTTTTTATAAAGAGACATTATTTGTGGTTTAGGTACGAAAGGGATAATTTAAAATGAATGCAGATTTTGAAGCCTTTAAAGAATACGCCTCTTGGTTTATTAAAAAATCAGATAAAGTTGAGTTTTTAGATATAAAAATTGTGCCTCTTACTCTAAAATTCCGAAAAACCTTTCCTTGTCTTGCAAGTTTAATCGATGCTTCAACTATATTAAATTTGAAAATTAATGATCAATAATATAGATTATATTCTTGGACAAACAAGGATAATCTCTCTTGTGGTTGGTTGAGTAAAATTGAGTGTACTGAAAATATAAAGTTAAATTTGATTGAAGAGCATCTTTTATTACTTTCAGAAATCGGTGGGATTCAAGAATTTTATAATCCACCAGAAGGAAGCCTTTGTGAAAACCAAAATTTTGTGTTTATGGGTAGTAAATGCATTTGTGGAATTGGAGCATCAATAGATTACTATCAGGAGCTATGTTTCGAAGAAAATAAAAAACCTATAAATTGTAGTGATTTTATTTGCTTTTCAGAAGAGGCTAATGGAAATTTGACATTGTATGATCCACATACAAAAGCAGTGTTGCTATTTGCTCCTGATCACTGTTTTGATAATGTTAGTTTTATAGAAAATCAGCCTGAATTTACTTTTTATACATTTGATAATATTATCAATTTCATTGATTATGTCGAAGCTTTTGCCTCTCAATGGGTAGATAAAATAGAAATAACTTTTCAAAAAGAGAAATAGAAATGAATAATAATGTGGTTTGTGTTTGGATTGGATATTTCAGCTCTGAAGAAGAGTTATATGATAACTATTTAAGTTTTAATTATGAAAATGAAGAAGTATCCCATTTATGTAAAGATACAGGTTTAGATTATTATGATGAGGATTTTATTGAAAGTTGGTGGTTTGAAACCTTAGAAATAAATAATTTATTGAATAATAAAGATTATTTATTTGATTCTAAGTATTTTTTTGATGAACTTATTGCAAAATTAAAAGAGCTAGATTTATCTCAATATAATTCCATTTCATTTTTATTTGGTACACAAGATCAAAATGAAAATTTATTTGCTTATCAGGGAATGACGATGAAAAATGCACCCATTCAATTTGTATTTAAAAAGGAATATGTGAAATGAATGGCTTCCATTTTTCTAAAAATCAGTGTGAAAACTGTGGTTATAAAATAGAGGAAGGTGATCTTTTACAAGTTGTTAATTTTTGGGATAACGTAAATTGTCGTATTTTTGCAAATTATTTATATGTTTGTGATAAGTGCTTTGAAACTCGTACTACCTGGTGTAAAAATATTTTTACTGATTATTGCGAAAGCTGTAATAAATATATTGATGTAGGTGAGCATGATATTTATGAGATCGTTGAAAATATTAAATACAAGGTAGTATGTGCTGAATGTAAAATAAAGTTAGATAAATAAAGCGGTATGATCTTTGTAAAAATTTGCATATTTCCTGCGATGACAATAATTAAAGTAGCTTCTATGCAATGAAATATCTAATTTATTGGAAAAGTAAAATTTTCTAAAAATAGTTCTGTAATTTCTAACGGATAGCCCTTCAGAAGTAATGTTGAACGGCGAGCATATAATTCGGTCTCAGGATCTTGTGTCCATTCTAAGTGGGTACGTTCAGGATTTTGGGGAAATAACCATAAGCCAATGGATTTGTTACCTAAAGTTAAAATATCGTGAGCAACATTATTAATGGTTGCTTGTGGTAAGGTTGTACGAGCAAAAATAATTTCCGTGTTATCTCCCATTAATAAAATATCACGTTGCCAGATCGGGATATCGAAATTGGTATCAGATACCCATTTTTGAGAAATTACTTTTACGGTGATATTGGTATAGTATTGCTGTAATTTGAGTGTGAGAGAATGTTGATATAATAACCAGTCTTTGTGTTTTTTTGATAATAAATGTTTATTATTTTCTTCAAAATAAAGATTGGAAAGTATATTTTGATAATTATTATTCATTATTTTAATATAATAAGCGGTATGATTTTATAAGAAATTTACAAAAATAGACACCTTATCGCAGTTAATTATTTTTTCACTTAGATAAGGTGTGGATAATTTTTTAACGTTTATTCATCAATTGAGAATGAGTAATTTCATAAACGCGTAATTTTGCGATTTCTCGTGCAAGTTTTGCTGCAAGATCTGCATTATTTGTTTTAGTAAGATTTTCTTCTGCTTGGCGTTTGGCCTCCAGAATACGTTGTCGATCTAGCTCTTCTCCTCGAATTGCTATATCAGCCAGTACTGTTACTATATTTGGTTGTACTTCTAAAAATCCACCAGAAACATAAATTGCATCCTCACTACCATCAGCAAGCGTATATTTCACCATTCCCGGTTGAATTGCTGTGAGTAAGGGGGTATGCCCTGCATAAACCCCTAATTCACCATCAATTCCTGAAACACGAACACTTGTAATTTTGCCAGAGAAAATTTTACTTTCTGCACTTACGACAGTCAGTTCAAATTCAGTCGCCATATCTTGTTCTCCTTATGCCCTATGGTTTAGGGAACAATTACATTTTTTGTGCTTTTTCAATAACATCGTCAATTGAACCTGCCATATAGAATGCTTGTTCAGGAATGTCATCATATTCACCATTTAAGATACCTTTAAAACCACGAATAGTTTCTTTTAAAGATACATACTTACCTGGAGTACTATTAAATACTTCAGCAACGAAGAATGGTTGCGATAAGAAACGTTCAACTTTACGTGCTCGAGATACCACGAGTTTATCTTCTTCAGATAATTCATCCATACCAAGAATGGCAATAATGTCTTTTAACTCTTTGTAACGTTGTAATATTCCTTGAACACCACGTGCGGTATCATAATGCTCTTGACCTACAACCAATGGATCTAATTGACGTGAAGTTGAATCTAAAGGATCAATCGCAGGATAAATACCTAAAGATGCAATTTGACGGCTTAGTACCACAGTTGAGTCTAAGTGAGCAAAGGTCGTCGCTGGTGATGGGTCAGTTAAGTCATCGGCTGGTACATATACCGCTTGGATTGACGTAATTGATCCTGTTTTAGTTGAAGTAATACGCTCTTGTAATACACCCATTTCTTCAGCCAATGTTGGTTGATAACCTACTGCTGATGGCATACGACCTAAAAGAGCTGAAACCTCGGTTCCTGCAAGAGTATAACGATAAATATTATCGACAAAGAATAATACATCTCGTCCTTCTTCACGGAATTTTTCGGCCATTGTTAAACCCGTTAATGCAACACGCAAGCGGTTACCTGGTGGTTCATTCATTTGGCCATAAACCAGTGATACTTTGTCTAATACATTAGAGTCTTTCATTTCATGGTAGAAATCGTTACCTTCACGGGTACGTTCTCCTACCCCTGCAAATACAGAATAACCAGAATGCTCAATTGCAATATTACGGATTAACTCCATCATATTTACAGTTTTACCTACACCAGCACCACCGAATAAACCAACTTTTCCCCCTTTTGCGAAAGGGCAGATTAAGTCGATTACTTTGATACCTGTTTCAAGTAATTCTGTACTATTTGCTTGATCTTCATAACTTGGTGCTTCACGGTGAATAGACCAACGTTCTTCTTCTCCGATCTCACCTTTTTCATCAATAGGATCACCTAATACATTCATAATACGACCCAAAGTCTTCGTTCCTACTGGAACTTGAATTGGGTTATTTGTATTTACTGCCTCTAAGCCACGTTTTAAACCATCAGATGTACCTAATGCAATACAACGTACTACACCACCGCCTAATTGTTGTTGAACTTCAAGGGTCAAACCTGCTGACTCAACTTTTAAGGCATCATACACTTTTGGTACTGAATTTTGTGGAAACTCAACATCGATTACTGCGCCGATGATTTGGACTATTTTTCCAGTTGCCATTACCGTTCCTCTTTTATTTAAATTGCAGCAGCGCCTGCCACAATTTCATTTAACTCATTTGTAATGCTTGTTTGACGAGCTTTGTTATACACTAATTGTAAATCATCAATTAGTGAACCAGCATTATCTGTTGCTGCTTTCATTGCTACCATTCGAGCTGCTTGTTCAGAAGCTAGATTATCCACTATTGCTTGGTAAACTTGGGACTCAAGATAACGTACTAATAATGAATCTAGTAATACCTCTGGATTTGGTTCATAAATATAATCCCATAATCCATTGTTATTTAGATCATCGTTATCGAGCTTTGGCAATGGAAGTAACTGTTCAATTGTAGGCTCTTGAGTCATCGTATTTACAAAACGGTTAAATGCAATATAAACTACATCAATTTCACCATTACGATACGCTTCAATCATTGTATTGACTGAGCCAACAACTTGTTCCATTTGTGGATTATCGCCTAAGCCTGTAACTTGACTTGTTACTTTTAACCCTGTTGGTTTAAAGAACGCTACAGATTTTGAACCCACCAAACCAAGTTCAACACTAACGTTTTTGTCTTTCCACGCTTTTAACTTGCCTAAAGTAGCTTTAAACAAGTTGATGTTAAGACCGCCACATAAACCACGATCTGTAGAAATAACTAAATATCCTACATTTTTTACATCACGTTGAACCAAAAACGGGTGCTTATAACCAATGCTTCCTTTCGCAATATGGCTGATCACCTTACGTATCATTTCTGAATACGGACGTGATGCAGACATACGCTCTTGCGTTTTACGCATTTTAGAGGTAGCAACCATTTCCATTGCTTTTGTGATCTTTTGGGTATTTTGAACACTTGCAATTTTGGTTCTTATCTCTTTAGCACCTGCCATTTTTATTCTCCGCTAAAGTTTAACTTACCACGAACTGTTCTTTTTGAAACTCTTAACAATGTCAGTTAATTGATCTTTGATTGAATCATTATAATCGCCTGATTTTGTTAAATCTTTCATAAAGTCGGCATAATTGTTTTCTGCATACTCTAAAAGACTAGTTTCAAATGAACTGATACGTTCAAGTTCTACATCATCAAGATAACCAAACTCAGCAGTAAATAATACAATCGCAAGCTGTGCAACAGACATTGGTGCATATTGTTTTTGTTTAAGTAATTCAGTTACTTTTTGACCATGTGAAAGCTGTTTACGTGTTGCTTCATCAAGATCTGAGGCAAATTGCGCAAAGGCTGCTAGTTCACGATACTGTGCAAGTGCGGTACGAATACCACCAGACAATTTCTTAACAACTTTAGTTTGTGCAGCACTACCTACACGAGAAACCGAGATACCTGGGTTTACCGCTGGGCGAATTCCCGCATTAAATAAACTTGATTCTAAGAAAATTTGACCATCTGTAATAGAGATTACATTAGTAGGTACAAACGCAGAAACATCACCTGCTTGAGTTTCAATAATTGGCAATGCAGTTAATGAACCTGTTTTACCTTTAACTTCGCCGTTGGTGAATTTTTCTACGTAATCAGTATTTACTCGAGAAGCACGTTCTAATAAACGTGAATGTAAATAGAATACGTCACCTGGGAATGCTTCACGACCTGGTGGACGACGAAGAAGTAGTGATACTTGACGATAAGCCACGGCTTGTTTTGATAAATCATCATAAATGATCAATGCATCTTCACCACGATCACGGAAATATTCACCCATTGTACAACCAGCATAAGGTGCTAGATATTGTAATGCAGCTGATTCTGATGCACTTGCTACAACCACAATGGTATTGTGTAGTGCATTATGTTCTTCTAATTTATGTACTACGTTAGCTACAGTTGATGCTTTTTGACCAATTGCAACATAGACACATTTAATACCAGAATCACGTTGGTTAATGATAGCATCAATTGCTAGTGCTGTTTTACCAGTTTGACGGTCACCGATAATCAATTCACGTTGACCACGACCAATTGGTACCATTGAATCGACAGCTTTATAACCAGTTTGAACAGGTTGATCAACGGATTGACGTTCAATTACCCCTGGAGCAATGACTTCAATAGGAGAAAAACCATCATTCTCTATTTCCCCTTTACCATCGATAGGTTGACCCAATGTATTTACAACACGACCAAGTAACCCTCGACCAACAGGCACTTCTAAGATACGACCAGTACATTTTACTGTCATACCTTCGGCTAAGTCTGCGTAAGGTCCCATTACTACCGCACCCACTGAATCTCTTTCTAAGTTCAATGCGATTGCATAACGATTGCCAGGTAATTCAATCATTTCGCCTTGCATTACATCAGCAAGACCATGAATTTTGATAATACCATCACTTACTGAAACGATTGTACCTGTACTTTGAGCTTCACTAACCACTTCAAATTTGGCAATTCGTTTTTTAATTAACTCACTAATTTCTGTTGAATTTAGTTGCATATTTTATTCCTCTTACAAGCATAACTCATTTGCTAAGCGATCTAATTGTCCTCGGCTACTACTGTCAATCACAATATCATCATAACGAATGATAACACCTGCGATTAATTCTTTTGACACCTTAGAGACAATTCGCACTTTACAATTAAGTCGCTTCTCCATCGCTGTTGCGATTTTAGTTTCATTAGCTTTACTTAACTTTGTTGCAGAGATAACTTCAATATCTTTAATTGATTCATACTCTGATCGCAATTGAATAAATGCTTTTAATACTGAAGGCAACACCGTTAAACGTTGATTTTCAGCCATAATACGAATGAAATTTTGCCCATATTGATCGAGCTGATTTTCACAAATTCCAATAATGACTTCTGAAATTTGCTGTGGCGATGATGCTGATTTTAAATAATTTGTTACTTGTTCATCTTGGATAACAAGTGTGACAAATTGTAACATCTCCTGCCATTTATCTAACTGATCATTTTCTAAAGCAAAATCAAAAGTCGCTTTAGCATAGGGGCGAGCTACTGTACTAATTTCTGACATAGCTCCTCCTTATTATAGTTCTGCAACTAATTTATCAATAATGTCATTGTTTGCCGCAGCATCAATATTGCGACCCACAATTTTCTCTGCTCCTGCAACAGCTAAGGCAGCGACTTTTTGACGAAGCTCTTCTTGAACACGTTTACGCTCATTTTCAATTTCAGCATAACCTTGTTCAATAATACGTGCTTTCTCAATCTCTGCTTCGGCTGTGACAGAATCCAAAATTTCATTACGACGTTTATTTGCCAAATCAACAATGTGTTGCGCTTCTTCTTTTGCTTTTAAAATTTCTTGTTCTGCAAGATTTTTTACTTCAGCTTGTTCTTGTTTCGCTTTTTCAGCAGAAGCAAGGGCATTAGCAATTTCTGCTTGACGCTCTTCTATTGCTGTTATAATTCTTGGCCATATATATTTCATACAAAACGTAACAAATAGTACGAATGTAATCATTTGACCAATTAATGTTGCATTTAAATTCACAATGCCTCCTTAAATCGGATTAATCACTCTAAAAGAGTAACTATTGTTAATAAAAAATCCGACTATTACTATGATAGTAAAGAGATGAATGGGTTTGCAAAAATGAATAGTAACGCAATACCTACAGCAATCATAGAAATAGCATCTAAAAGACCTGCAACAATAAACATTTTTGTTTGCAAACTATTTGCTAACTCAGGTTGACGAGCAGATGATTCTAAGAATTTTCCACCTAAAATACCAAAGCCAATTGCTGTACCTAGTGCCGCAATTGCAAGTAAGATTGATGCACCAATGATTGTTGCTGTAATTACAGATTCCATAGTTTTCTCCAATTAAGGTTAAAGGAAATTGACCCAAAGGGTCGGTTAATAAAAAGTTAATAATTAAAAGCAGAATAACATTATTATTTGTTATTCTATTTTAAATAGTTAATGCTCTGATTTGTTATAAGCAATACTCAAATATACTATCGTTAGCATCATAAAAATAAATGCTTGTAAGGTGATAATTAGAATATGAAATACCGCCCAAGCCCACTGCAATGGTAAACCTAAAACTTGTAATAAAACGTTATCAGCAGTGTACATAACAGCGATTAGAACAAAAATCAATTCTCCCGCATACATATTACCAAACAAACGAAAAGCTAATGATATTGGTTTTGCTATTAAAGTAACAACTTCTAAAATTAAATTTACAGGAATCATTATTGGATTATTAAAAGGATGTAAAGTATATTCCTTTACAAAGCCTTTCCAACCTTTTGATTTTATTGTATAAAATATAATTAAGAAGAAAATACAGATAGAAAGTCCCAATGTTGAATTAATATCCGCTGTTGGAACAGCTCGAAGGTGTTCAATTCCAAACAAATGAGCCATTTGTGGTGGTATGTCGACTGGGATTAAATCGATTGCATTCATAATAAATACCCAACAGAATATTGTTAATGCAATAGGTCCAACAACATTACGAGGTCCTTCAAAATTGTCACGAACCACGCCATCAACCCATTCAATCACCATTTCGACAGCACATTGTAATTTACCTGGAACACCAGATGTTGCATTTTTAGCAACTTTGCGAAAGATCCAAAGGAATAAGGCACCAGATACAAAAGTAAAGAATAGTGTATCTAAATGAATACTCCAAAATGAATCACCAGAAGCTAAAAATGTTAAATGGTGTGTAATATATTCAGCAGTAGTTTGCCCAGCCATAATTTACCCTTCTAAATAAAAGAAATGTTAATTCTTTTTTATTTTAATTCCTTCTTTTTTTATTACAAAAGGAACTAAACTATTACATATAAGTATTAAAAAATACCCTAAAAAAAACACAATTACATCTATTTTTAAATAAAATTTAAAAATCAAAATAAGTAGAACAATAGTAACCAACCATTTTATCGCTTCACCTGTATAAAAGACAGTGATTTGTTGCTTTTCTTGGGATGACTTTCTAAAAAATACCCAATAAGTAAACAAACAATGGGGTATAAAACCCGCAACAGTTCCCAAAATGTAAGAAGAAAGTGAGTTAAATTTAACGACACTAATACTTATTGAACTTACTATTAAAATATACAGTGTGATTCTTATTGCTTTTAAATAGGTTTGCTTTGCCTGATTGATTACCGCTGACATTTAATATCCCATCAAATTAATAAAATTAACTGTTACTAGCCTATTGTTATGCAACCTGTAGATTATACACATCTACCTATGCGATTCAACAATAAATCTTTTAAATTGTACAAATATAATTTTGATTAGAAATTATTTTAGTCAATTCCTAATTCACTCCAAATATCATCTATTTTTTTTACTATCTTTGGATCTTTAATAATCGGTGTTCCCCACTCTCTATTCGTTTCACCTTGCCATTTATTGGTAGCATCAATGCCCATTTTGGAACCAAGTCCCGCTACTGGCGAAGCAAAATCTAAATAATCAATTGGAGTATGTTCAATCATTGTGGTATCACGGGCTGGATCACAACGAGTAGTGATTGCCCAAATCACATCTTTCCAATCTCGAGCATTGATATCATCATCACACACAATTACATATTTGGTATACATAAATTGACGTAAGAAAGACCAAACACCCATCATTATACGTTTGGCGTGTCCTGCATACTGTTTTTTTATAGTAACGACAGCCAAACGATAAGAACATCCCTCTGGAGGTAAATAAAAATCCACAATTTCGGGGAATTGTTTTTGTAAAATAGGGATAAAAACTTCATTCAAGGCTTCACCTAATACCGCAGGTTCATCAGGTGGACGACCCGTGTAAGTAGAATGATAAATAGCATCTTTTCGCATTGTGATATGGGTAATAGTAAATACAGGAAAATGATCTTGCTCATTATAGTAACCCGTATGATCACCATAAGGACCTTCTAATGCCGTTTCATTTGGATCAATATAACCTTCTAATACAATCTCAGCACTGGCAGGAATTTCTAAATCATTAGAAATAGATTTAGTGACTTCCGTTTTATTACCACGTAATAATCCAGCAAAAGCATATTCTGAAAGTGTATCAGGGATAGGCGTTACCGCCGCTAAAATAGTGGCAGGGTCTGCTCCTAACACGACAGAAACAGGAAAAGGTTCATTAGGGTGTTGTTGTTGCCATTCTTGAAAATCTAATGCTCCTCCTCGATGAGAAAGCCAACGCATAATTAATTTATTTTTTGCTAATAACTGTTGGCGATAAATTCCTAAATTTAAGCGTTTTTTGTAAGGACCTTGCGTAATTGTCAGTCCCCAAGTCACTAAAGGTGCCACATCATCAGGCCAACATTTCATAATGGGTAATTGATACAAATCCACCTCATCCCCAGTTAAAATTATTTGTTGGCAAGGTGCTTTTGTGACAGTTTTACTTGGCATATTTAACACTTGTTTCCACTGAGGAAGTTGTCCCATTAACCCTTTTAAACCCTTAGGCGGTTCAGGTTCTTTTAAAAATGCTAATAATTTACCTAGTTCACGTAATGCTTTAACATCATTTTGTCCCATTCCTAAAGCAACACGCTCAGGCGTTCCAAATAAATTACATAAAACAGGCATAGTATAGCCTTTAGGATTTTCAAAAAGCAGAGCAGGACCACCAACACGTAAAGTTCGATCAGCGATTTCTGTCATTTCTAAATTAGGATCAATTTCTTGAGAGATTCGTTTTAGCAGTCCTTTTTGCTCAAGTAAATCCAAAAATTCACGCAGATTTTTATAATTCATACCACTTTTAACCTTTATTTGAATATTGATTGCAGTATAACGAAATTACAAAAAAATAATAACCACAAAAAAATTATTGCTTTTTATTTTTGTTTTGTTAATATCGCACAACTTTTATAACAAAGGAGATAAAAATGTTAAAAAAAACTACTTTAAGCCTAGCTATTTTAGGGATGGCTACGGTGACGCACGCAAATGTACTTACAACTATTAAACCTTTAGGTTTTATTGCAAATGCCATTACCGATGGTGTAACTGAGACGGATGTTTTGTTACCTACTAGTGCTTCCCCTCACGATTACAGTTTAAAACCTTCAGATGTGCAGAAATTGAAATCTGCAGATTTGATTGTATGGATTGGTGATGAAATGGAAACTTTTTTGGAAAAAAGTATCGAGAAATTACCTCAATCATCTGTATTAACCCTAGAAAGCATACCTGAAATTAAAGAAATAGTAGAACATACTGATAAAAGAGTTAGAATTAAACTTGATGAAAAGCATCATAATGATGAACATGATCGTCATAGTGAACACGAACATCACGATGATAATGATGAACATAAACATCATACACACCATCATCACAGTCATAATCACGATTGGCATATTTGGATTTCTCCAGAAATGAGTAGCATTATTGCTGAGCAAATCGCAAAACGATTAAGTGAAAAATTACCTGCTAAGAAAACAAAAATCGAAGCAAATCTTACAGAATTTAAACTTGGATTGGCTAAGGTGAATATAGAAATAGCTAAACAACTTTTACCTGTAAAAGATAAAGGTTATTACACTTTCCATGCTGCTTATGGTTATTTTGAAGATGCTTATGGGTTGAAATCCTTAGGAGCATTTACAATGAATCCAACTGTTGCTCCTGGAGCAAAAACATTAGAGAAAATTAAAGCAAATATCAAAACTCATCAAGCAGCCTGCTTATTTACTGAACCACAATTCACCCCTAAAGTGGTTGAACGTTTAAGTAAAGGAGTGCAAGTAGGTGTTGGAAGATTAGATCCATTAGGTGGAAATATTAAACAAGGTAAGACAGCATATCTAGAATATTTAAGATCACTTGCGACAGCCTTTGAACAATGTTTAAGTAAGTAATTTATTGACTAATTAAGCGGTTACATTGAAAGAACTTTTTGCAAATTTTCAGTATAATGTCACCGCTTAAATCTTATCATTTATTATTTAATTGCTCTTATTAAACTTAACTAATGCTTTATCAAATTGTTCTGCAACTTGTGGATTAACTGTGCTAAATATTGACGAGGTTAGTGTGATAAAAGAGCACATTAAGAAACCAGGTATAATTTCATAAAGATTAGCAAGATCGATCCAACCTAAATATTGTATTAGTGGCTTCCAGACCACAACCATTATCGCTCCCGATAACATTCCCCAAAGAGCGGCTGTTGAACTAATATTACGGTTAAATAGAGATAAGATGATTACTGGTCCAAACGCTGCACCAAACCCTGCCCAAGCATAAGAAACAAGCCCCATTACTTTCGATGATGGATCTTGTGCAATGGCAATGGCTACAACTGCAATTGCCAATACCATTAGTCGTCCAACCCAAACTAATTCCTTGCTTGATGCTGCTTTACGGATAAATCCTTTATAAAAATCTTCTGTAATCGCCGCTGAACACATTAGTAATTGTGCAGATAGGGTACTCATCACCGCAGCCAAAATGGCAGAAAGAACGATACCAACGATCCAAGGGTTAAACATTAATTTGGATAATTCAATAAAAACAGTTTCTGAATTTTCTAATTCAATATTATTTGCAGAGAAATAGGCTAAGCCAAAGTAGCCCACCGCAACTGCACCACCTAGACATAAAAACATCCAGCTAATACCAATATGGCGAGCTCTCTTTAATGATTTCAGTGAATCTGCTGCCATAAAACGGGCGAGAATATGAGGTTGCCCAAAATAGCCTAATCCCCAAGCCAATGCAGAAATAACACCAATACCAGAGACATTATGTAACCAATTAGAATAAGGAATATGCGTTACTGCGGATTTTACTGTTAGTGCAGTATTAATTTCTTCCCAACTCAAATTAATTAAAACCATTACTGGAGCAAGTAATAATGCAAAAAACATCAATGTTGCTTGAATGGTATCACTCCACGAAACAGCCAAATAACCGCCAATAAAGGTATAAGTGATCGTTGCTAATGCTCCCAACCAAAGTGCGGTGCTATAGTCTAATCCTAAAAAGCTTTGGAATAATTTGGCGCCTGCAACAACACCTGATGCACAGTATATAGTAAAGAAAAATAAAATAATTGAAGAAGAAATTATTTTTAACGCTTTCTCTTGTTGAGGAAAACGTTGTGCAAAAAATTCAGGTAAAGTTAATGCATTCTGATAACTTGCCGTAAAAATACGTAATCGACCTGCAACCACGCGATAATTTAAGTATGCACCAATGGTTAAACCGACGGCTATCCACGCTTCTGAGAGACCTGAAACAAAGATCGCACCCGGTAACCCCATCAATAGCCAACCAGACATATCCGAAGCCCCTGCTGACATTGCGGTCACAAAACTACCCATTTTACGCCCACCCAAAATATAATCATCAAAATTATCAGTGGAACGATAGGCATAGATACCTATACCTAAAATAATAACGAGATAAAGTCCAAAAGTAATATAAATTTGCATAATAAGTTTTCCTTTTTTTTATTGTTCTTGTGCTGCCATTAAAGACGCATTTCCGCCTGCTGCGGTGGTATTTTCACTACGAGAAAACTCATCATAAAGAGGCATTAAATCTTGAGTTTCTCTCCAATCATAACATTTAAAAATAGCGGGGCTATTTTGGGCTACCCAAAGGCGTTGCTCTTTCGTTATATTTTCTAAATAAACCCCTTTTTGACAATGCCCTAAGGTTTTTGCTACTCGAACATTATCAAGGTTTAATTTAGCCAATGGATGTTGTGGCTCAACTAATACACTAAAACCTGCGGCTAATAATTTTTCTGCGGCTTGTTTTGCTTGTTCTAATGAACCATCAAAAATAGCCACTTCACAAGGTAAATAGGCTAATGAATTATCTTCACCTGTAATGCTCTCCAACAGTGGTTTAGCATTAGCTAAAGCCATTTCATCGCCAAACTGACTATAATATTGTGTTGTTTTGGTTAAGCGTTGTAAATAGAATTCGCCACCTGCTTTTGGTCCTGTTCCTGACTGGCTATGTCCACCAAAAGGCTGAACCCCCACAACTGCACCAACAATATTTCTATTAATATAAAAATTACCGCAATTTAGATGTTTTTCAACAAAATCCATCTGCTTATAAATTCGGCTATGACAACCTCCCGTCAGTGCATACCCTTTTGCATTGACTTCAGCTAACACATTAGCGAGGTTCTCTTTTTTATAAGTAACGATATGTAAAATAGGTCCAAAGACTTCTCGCTCTAGCTGTGCCAAGTTATCTAATATATAAACAGCAGGTGCGACAAAATGCCCTTCTTTAGGGGATTTAAGTTCTACATAACGCTGTGCTATTTGACGCATTTTCATTTTGTGATTGTCTAAATTTTGTAGTGCTTCCTTGTCAATAACAGGACCAACATCAGTGGCAAGTTGTGTTGGGTTTCCTACTTTTAACTCTTTCATTGCCTCACATAGCATTGAGTAAATTTTATCGGCAACATCTTCTTGTAATAATAAAATACGTAATGCAGAGCAACGTTGTCCTGCTGAATCAAAAGCAGAGTTTAAGACATCTGCAATCACTTGTTCTGCCAGAGCAGAAGAATCAACCACTAACACATTTTGTCCACCTGTTTCTGCAATAAAAACAGGATCATTATCTGTTTGTGCTAATTGTTCATTGATCAGTTTTGCTACTTCCGTTGAACCAGTAAATACCACTCCATCAAAAGGTTGTTTTACCAATGCTGCACCAATATCACCCGTGCCTAATACTAATTGCAATGCACTACGAGGTAAGCCTGCTTGGTAAAATAATTCAACTGCAGCAGCGGCAATTAATGAAGTTTGCTCAGCAGGTTTTGCTATCACCACATTCCCTGCTGCCAAACTTGCGGCAATTTGCCCTGTAAAAATCGCTAATGGGAAGTTCCAAGGTGAGATACATAAAATTTTGCCTCTTGGTTCAGCAAGTTTATCCAATTGAGCCAATTTTTCTAACTGAACCGCATAATAACGTAAGAAATCCACAGCCTCTCGCAATTCTGCAATAGCATTTGGTAAAGTTTTACCTGCTTCCAGAATAGCAATTTTCATTAGTAATGCTGCATTCTCTTCGTAAAGATTGGCGGTTTTACGTAAAACATCTGCTTTTGAGGTAGCATCAAAATTATTCCACTCGGTCATCGTTGCACTTCCAAAAACTTGTTCTACTGCGTCTGCTTTTAAAAATGAAACCTCGCCTACTTTACTAGACAGATCCGCAGGATTAAAAACAGAATGACTTTGGTGGTGAATAGTCTTATTTGCAAAATTTACTAAAGATGTGACCGCTTTAATTTGTGTTTTTTCAAAACCTTTCTCTAATTGTTCAAGGGTAAACTCATTGGTTAAATCAAAACCTTGTGAATTTTTACGATCACTAAATAACTCCAATGGTAATTTTACCGCCTTGTTTCGCTCACCTTGAGATTTTTCATAAAGTTTCCAAGGTGGTGTCACTAACTGTTCTGCGGGAATGGTTTCATCGATCAGTTGATGTACAAAAGAGGAATTAGCCCCATTTTCTAATAAACGACGCACTAAATAGGCGAGCAGGGTTTCGTGCGTGCCAACAGGAGCATAAACACGAACTAAACGATCAAAATTCTCTTTTCCAACTACATTATCATATAAATTCTCGCCCATTCCATGTAAGCATTGAAATTCATAATTTTTATCTTTACCTAATTCATAAATCGTACATAAACTTTGTACGTTATGGGTCGCAAATTGTGGATAAATCACATCTTGAGCCGTTAATAATTTTTTAGCACAAGCAATGTAAGAAATATCGGTATGATTTTTTCGAGTATAAACAGGGAAGCCTTCCAATCCTTCCATTTGAGCCCATTTAATTTCACTGTCCCAATACGCCCCTTTTACCAAACGGATCATTAAATAACCCTGTTTTTCACGGGCTAATTCAATTAAATAATCAATCACTTTAGGACAGCGTTTTGAATAGGCCTGAATAACAAAACCAATTCCTTTATAGCCTTTTAATTCAGGTTCATCTAATAATTTTTCAACTAAATCTAAAGAAAGCTCTAAACGGCTGGCTTCCTCAGCGTCAATATTAATACCAATATTGTATTTTTTACCTAACAACATTAGTTGTTTTAGTTTTGGGTAAAGTTCGTCCATAACACGATCATATTGCGAACGAAAATAACGTGGATGAATGGCGGAAAGTTTTACTGAAACGCCATTTGATTGAAAAATATCTTTATCTGCAGAATCTCTACCAACGGCTTCGATGGCATTAATATAATCTTGAAAATACCGCTCGGCATCAGAAGCTGTCATTGCTGCTTCACCTAGCATATCAAAAGAGAAACAAAATCCTTTCTCAACACGTTTTTTTACTCGATGAAGGGCATTTTTAATATCTGTTCCTGTGACAAACTGAACACCTAAAATACGCATTGCTTGTAGCATTGCGAGTCGCATAGCGGGTGCAGATAAACGTGCAAAACTACGAGTTAACGCATTAGAAAGGGTTTCTTCATCAAAACTACCGCTTAATTTTTTACCCAGTAACAAACCGTAGCTAGCTGCGTTAATAAAGATAGAAGAAGATCGCCCAATATGACTTTGCCAATTGCCCTCTTTTAATTTATCGTGAATTAATTCATCTTGTGTTTCTTCATCTGGAATACGTAATAATGCTTCCGCTAAACACATTAATGCTATTCCCTCTTCATCACCCAATGAAAACTCTTGCATTAAAGCATCAATGCCATAGCTATTCTTCTTAATATTACGCACTTTATTAATTAAATTTACGGCATTTTTTTGAATGGCATTTTCTTGCTCGGGAGTAAAAGTTAAGGTTTCATATAACTGATCAACCGCTTTTTTTTCATCAATGCGATAATATGAAGTGATATCACGACGTAATTGACTATATTTTTTAGAAAGAGAAAAAGACATAACACACCATTCCTATTTATTTTGTAAAAACATTGTAAAAAAATAGCAATTAAAGTGTTAATAGTAAACTACAAATTATAAATTTTGTGAAATTATCTGCAACTTTAGAAAAATCAAGCGGTACGATTATCAAAAAAATTTGCAAATTTTTGTAATAATCGTACCGCTTGTAGTAGGGCTATTTATTTAGAAATAAATTAACTTTTTGCTTTTTCTGCTGCTTTAACAATTACTGCAAAAGCATCTGCTTTAAGTGAAGCTCCACCTACTAACGCACCATCAATATCTGGTTGTGTAAATAGGTCTGCTGCATTTGAATCATTTACTGAACCACCGTACTGGATAATTACTTGATCTGCGACTGCTTGAGATTTTGCAGCGATGTGATCACGGATTGATTTGTGAATTGCTTGAGCTTGCTCAGGAGTGGCAGATTTACCTGTTCCGATTGCCCAAATTGGTTCATACGCAATGATCGCACCGTTAAATGCTTCAACACCTAATGTGTTTAATACGGCATCAATTTGACGTTGGCAAACTTCTTGGGTTTTACCTTCTTCATTTTCTTGTTCCGTTTCACCGATACATAACACAGGCACTAAACCCGCTTCTTTTAACGCACCGAATTTTTGTGCTACAAATTCATCACTTTCTTTGTGGTATTGACGACGCTCAGAATGACCGATGATAATGTATTTTGCACCAAAATCTTTTAACATTTCAGTTGAAATATCGCCCGTGAATGCACCAGATTGTTTTAAATCCACATTTTGTGAACCTAATGCAATCACAGATTGACCAGTTAGTGCCGCTTCAGCTTCAGCTAAATACATTACTGGTGGTGCAATTGCGACATCACAGCCTTTCACTTCTTTTAATTCTGCTTTTAAGCCTTCAACTAATTGTTTTGTGAATGCTTTGCTACCGTTTAATTTCCAGTTACCCATTACAAGTGGACGACGTGCCATTTTTTTCTCCTAATAATAATTAATAAAAAACTGTCTAACTATATCAAAATTTTAGTATTTTTTTATTTTTTTCTACAAATTTAATGATCTAGTTCAGAAAATAAGGAATATTTATTGGATTAATTCCCCATTTTTTAGGTAATAATATTTAGATCACTGCTATTAAATTCATAAGGCAATGGTTGATCTGTGATAATTTGGTCAAAGCGATCAATAGGACAAATATAAGCCTGTTGTGCTTTATTAATTTTAGAATGATCAAAAACAAGAATGCTTTGCTCTGTTTTTGCCATTGCCTTTAGTTTTGTTTGTACTTCATTAAAATAGAAGCAAGTCACTCCTTTGCTATCGCTCACGCCAGCTGCTGAAATAAAGGCTTTGGTCGTACAAATATTATCTAATTCATTTGATAAACTAATTGAATTTAAGTAGCTATTTTGACGAGAATAACTTCCACCACAAAGAATCAGTTCACAATATGGATATTCTTGTAAAACCAAAAAGGTATTAATAGAACAACAAACGGCTGTAAATTTTAATGAGCGGGGAATTTGTGATGCAATAAAGGGAATAGTTGATCCACCATCAAAAAAAACCACATCATTTTCAACAAGTTGCGATGCGGCAAGTTTTCCTACATACATTTTTTCTGCAATATGCTTAGTTTCTTGCTCTAGAATAATATAATTATTTTGGCTATTGGTTTGAGGCGATTTAACAATATATCCACCGAGTAAAGTAACGGAGTTTGTATTGTTACTGAGATCTCGTCGGATCGTCATTTCTGAAACGTTTAAAATTTCTGCCGCATCACGCAGATGAATTTTATCCATTTTTTTTAGTAAGAAATTGAGTTGTTGAATGCGAGAATGTACTTTGCTCATAGTGTCCTCAATATTTTTAACTTAGGCTATTATCTTATAAATTTTATAAAATTGAAATAGCTGTATTCTTATACATACAATAAGACTATTGTCGTTTTAACAGTTAAACCACATTTTCTTCATTACGTAGCTGATTTAAAAAACTGAGGTAATGAGAAATCAAGTCGTTGTTATAAATAACGCCGATTAACTTTGGATTATTTTCACCATCTAATACGGGGATAAAATTAACATTTATTTTAGGCATCACTTCCATTGCTCGCCAAATAGAAGAGGCACGATAAACAAATTCAATGGATTTTTGAGCGATATCTTCAATAATGATATCTTCTTCTTTTTTCGTATTTTTATAGAGTTCAATGTCAACTAATCGTATTCGACCAAGGAGATAATTATGTTCATCCACCACAAAAGCAATATTTTTATGATTATCGAGCATTTGACGTTCTGCACTATCCAGACTTATTGAGCCATTCAGTACCAGATAATCTTGTGATATTAAACTATTGATACTGTGGGTTTCTGTATATAGTCGATCTCGTCCGTGTTCTAAATCTAGTCCTCGAGCTTTCAGTTGTAAGTCAAAGAAAGAGGAGGTGCCCATAAAACGGTAAGCCGTAATATTTGCCATTACTACAGCGAGCATTACGACACTGACAATTTGGAAATCTCCTGTAATTTCAATAGTAATTAAAATCATTGAAATAGGTGCACCAATAACTGCAGAGATCATTGCAGCCATAGTAGTAATGATAATAATTTCTGGTGAAAAAGAGAGTAGAGGAAATAATAATTGGATAACACCAGCAATAAGTCCTCCCAGTGCCGCACCAGTAAAAATGGTCGGTCCAAATATTCCTCCAGGGATGCCAAAGCCGAAAGTGAGAACGGTTGCAGCACCTTTTGCCATAAAAATAAAGAATAGTGCCATCAGGGTATAACTATGCCCCGTCATTAAATTATTCATTGCATCTAAGCTACTTCCAGCAGCCTCTGGTACAGTAACAATAATGAATGACGTTAAAATAGCGGCAATAAGTAGTTGATGAAACATTGCGAGTTTTATTTTTGCGTTAAAACGTTGTACCCACATAATATGGCGAATTTGCATAATACCAATAAAGGCGGCAACTATTCCGCCGAATGCAGCAATAAAATAAGTCGTGACATCGAAAGAATAGTGAGCAGGTAAGTTAAAGAAGATGGCTTTATCAAATAACTTACTACTGATAACGTAGCTGGTTACCGCAGAAATGGTAATAGGAGCAAAAGCACGAATGGAAAAAAAACGTAGTAAAACTTCGTGAACAAAAATGACTGCACCGAGTGGTGAGTGAAAAATTGCTGCAATTGCAGCCGCTGCCCCACAACCAATACTAATATAACGATGAACAGGACGAATCCATTTTAAGCGATGAAATAATATACCCGCCCCACTTCCAAGTTGGACTGTTGGTGAATAATAGCCGACAGAAAATCCAAAACCAATAGAAAATATGGATGCAAATGCGGAAAGTAGTGAAGATTTTGCATTTATTTTACCATTTTTAGTGTGAATACCAGAGATTAAATCTGTTGGACTATGTTGGCGGTGTTCAGGTATTTTTTGTAGAAGATAGTACAGTATAGGACACGCAATTAAAGGACCAAGAGCGAAAAGTAACCATTGGGGAACAAAAGTTAATAAATGGTTAGTCTCTCGCCAATAGGTTGCGAGAAGATGGAAACTTTTTTCATAAGCCGCTGCAATAAAGGCGACCATTATCCCTAATACAACGGCATAAATAATAACCCCTATACTATGAATAATATCTTGTTTATTTAATTTAAAATCTTCAAACATAATTTGTAAAAAATAAAAATAATCTTACCGCTTGTTTTGGTTTATATTAACGCTTCACCATCATTTTTCTAATTTCTGTTGCTAATCGTTCATATCTTACTCTTAAGGGTGAACCCGGTCGGTAAATTAAACCAATATCTCTAAAAGGTTCAGGTTCTTTAAAGGGAATATAATGTATTTGTTTATCTGATTTTTGTTGCATAGCTAACTCTGGAACTAATGTAATTCCCATATTGGTTGCCACCATATTTTTTAATGTTTCTAAACTTCTTGCTTTAAAATGTTTATCTTCTTTTCCTCCAACAGATAAACAATAACTTAATGCTTTATCCCTTAAACAATGTCCATCATCAAGTAATAACATTTCTTTTTCAGCAAGATCAGATAAAGCAATTTCAGTTAAATTCCCCCATTTGTGCTGAGTTGAAACGGCGAGTTGGATTGTTTCTTTAAAAATAGGCACTTCAATAAAAGATTCAGTTTCTCGACAAAAGGCTAATAAGCCACAGTCTAGTTGTCCAGTCTCTAATTGTTGTACAAGTTCAGCTGTTTGAAGTTCATAAATATAGAGTTCTAATTGGGGAAATAATTTTGCTAAATGAGGTAAAATTATCGGTGATAAATAAGGGGCTAGAGTTGGAATAATTCCAATATGCAAAGGACCAGACATCTCTTTGCCTTGATTGCTTGCCATATCTTTAAATACTTTCACTTCTCTTAATATCGCTTTAGCTTGATCAACAAGGATTAATCCTGCTTGAGTAAATAACACTTTACGGCTTGTTCTTTCAAGTAATATTGTACCTAATTCATTTTCTAATTTTCTGATTTGACCACTGAGAGTGGGTTGGCTAACATTACAAGAATCCGCCGCTTTACGGAAATGCTTAAACTCTGAAAGAGCAATTAAATATTCAAGATCACGAATATTCATAGAAATCCCCTATAAAAACCTATTGATATAATAGGCGACATTATGACATAAATCAGTGTAAAATAGTCAACAGTTTTTTAGAAAAACACCTCAATTAAATAGGAGAAAAAAATTATGTCTTTACAAGATATTTCAGGTCAAAAAGTACCACAGGTTACCTTCCACACACGTCAAGAAGACAACTGGGTTGATGTAACAACTAACGATATTTTTGCAGGTAAAACTGTCATCGTATTCTCATTACCAGGTGCATTCACACCAACTTGTTCTTCAACTCACTTACCTCGTTATAACGAATTAGCGAGCGAATTTGAAGCATTAGGTGTTGATGATATCTACTGTTTATCAGTAAATGATACTTTTGTAATGAATGCGTGGAAAGCTGATCAAGATGCGAAAAACATCAAAGTGATCCCAGACGGTAGTGGCGAATTTACCAAAGGTATGGGAATGTTAGTAAGCAAAGATGATTTAGGCTTCGGCGATCGTTCTTGGCGTTATTCTATGCTTGTGAAAGATGGCGTAATTGAAAAAATGTTCATCGAACCACAAGAACCAGGCGACCCATTCAAAGTATCTGATGCTGATACAATGATCAAATACTTAAAACCTGATTGGCAACCAAAACAATCTGCATCAATTATTACAAAACCAGGTTGCCCATTCTGTACAAAAGCGAAAATGCTATTAGAAGAAAAAGGCATTGCTTATGAAGAAATCGTTTTAGGTCGTGATGCAACAATGACTTCTGTTCGTGCAATTACTGGTCGTGCAACAGCACCACAAGTATTTATTGGCGGAAAACACATTGGCGGATTTGACGATTTAGCAAAATATTTTTCATAATTGCAAAAAGGTTAAATAAAGTAACCGCTAAAAACCCTTATTCGCTTGAGTAAGGGTTTTTTATATTCTACAGTTTTGAGGAAAATTTCTCTTTTTTGTCCTTTATACCTATATTCTTGGTACTAAAAGATAAATTCATCAAGCTATTCTATCAAGAATAACTATCCATAATTTAGATGAGTGACTTTATTGCAGGGCAAGATAGTATTTAAAATCTAATAAAAATCCTCACAAAACATTATTAGGCATAAGTATAGCGGGTAGATCCAGTTAAAAATTTAGGCTCTCCCAAAAATCAAGTGGGTAAGTTATAATCAGGGCAACCGCGTACTTTGTCTATAAATTAATCACACACACCAAAAATAAGCTCAGACCTCATTTCATCAGACCAGCCAGCTGATTTCAGCTTGCTTTTCATACTATTTTTAGCTGGATGTAGTCGTGCTAAATTAAGCCCTAAACGCCTAATTATTGCCATATTTTCAACGCCATCCCCCAAATAAATCGTACTATCATCTTCTTTAAAAACAACATCAAGTACCCAATGCGCTTTATTTTCAACTTCCCAATGACCCCTAATATATTTCGCAAAGTCTTCGCAAGGAACATCTAAGCTACTGATATAAAATACTTTTTCTTCACTTTTCTTGCCATTGTCTTCTCTTATCCTATGAACTTGAATAAGGCTTTTAATTCCTGTCCAACCTTGAGATTCCAAAAGCCAATCACTTATTGGTAATTTTGAATAATACCGTTGATCTATTCGACTTCTTTCACAGTTAACTTCTTGAAACTTATCTATTTTTATTGATTTTTCTCGCACTACTTTATGAAAATAACTTTCTATTTCGTTTCTAAATTTCTTATGATTATTTTTCAATGGCATCACATAATCACTCTTCTTTTCTATGATTTTCTTCGCTATTTTCTTTTGCGTATTCATCGCATCTACCGTAATGACGGCTTGATTTAGCTCTAAAATATCTATCATTTCTAGAATGCTTTCATTCTCATTTTTCTTACTTTTGGACTTATTTTGAGCTAAAATTAATCCTCTTGAACAGCTCCAAGCCGTAATACTATGTAGCGCATTATGAGGCTCTAAATGTGAACTATTTTTTAATGTTTTACCATCTATTGCAATACACTCTTTACCTTGTGATTTTCGTATCTCATTGATAAAATTAATAAAAATATAATTTAATTTCTCAGGATTTATCCGTCTTACAATACGAGCAATCGTATCATCAACAGGAATACCATTTTCAAAATCTCGGTATTTTCGTAACCATTTTATATTCAATTTACCAAACTGATGAATTTCACTCCATCCTTCTGCACCTGATATTACCGCACTTACGACAAGAAAAATAACATCTAAGAAGTCATATTTTTTGTTTATATCTTTGCGAGGGTCTTCTAAATCTTTAAAAGCTGATAATATATTCATTTTTACACCTATTTGTTATTGAATAATAGGTGCTATTAGATCATATTTTTAAGAAAAGTGCGATCTTGCCCTGAAGTTATAATAATCATCATGATGAAATATTTATTTGAACAAGCGTTATCTATTAACGCACCTTGGTTTATTGCCAAGATAAACTTTGACGATCAAAAAGGACGTCTTGATATCCACTTAGACTTTGCTCGTGGCAGTCATTTTGCAGACAAAGATGGTCGCCTCTGTCCAGTACATGATACTGTTAACAAGACTTGGTGACACTTAAACTTCTTTCAACACGAATGCTATTTACACGCACGTATTCCTCGTATTAAGTGCGATAATGGTAGTGTAAAGCTCATTACACCTGATTGGTCTGGAAAACTATCTGGCTTTACCTTATTATTTGAAGCATTGTTGTTACAGCTAGCTATCTCTATGCCGGTCAGCAAGGTTAGTCAGCTGGTAGGCGTATCAGAATATAAAATTTGGGCTATGCTAGACAAGTACGTTGAGCAGGCACTTTCTGAACAAGATTTATCAACAATTGAACAGATAGGTATTGATGAAACTTCAATTGCTAAAGGTCATAGCTACATTAGTCTGTTTGTCGACTTATACCAACGTCGTACTATTCACATCAGTGAAGGAAAAGGAAGCGATACAATCTGTGATTTTGTTGCTCATCTTACAAAACAAAATGGTACAGCAGAGCAAGTGAAAGAAGTCAGTTGTGATATGTCGCCAGCCTTTATTAAAGGGGTGTCAGAGTCATTGCCAGAAGCAAAAATAACCTTTGATAAGTTTCATATTTTAAAGCTCATTAATGAGGCAGTTGATAGTGTGAGAAGAACTGAGGCAAAAACTAATCCATTACTAAAAGGCAACCGTTATACAGTACTCAAGAATGATGCAAATTTAACGGCAAAACAAAGAGAAGCCAAATCATCGCTGTCAAAACTAAATCTTAAGACGATGCGGGCTGTGAGCATGCGAGAAACGTTTCAACAGCTATATTCATCACCTGATTTATTTTCATTTGAACAGGCTCTAAAACGTTGGTATTTCTGGGCAACACACAGTCAATTATCACCAATGATAAAAGTAGCAAAGACGATTAAGAAACATTGGAATGGTGTGTTGCACTGGGTTGATAGTAAGATTAACAATGGTATTTTAGAAGGGCTCAACTCGGTACTACAAGCAGCCAAAAGAAAAGCCAGAGGTTACAAAGTAAAACATTTTAAAACAATGGCTTTTTTATTGACTGGAAAACTAGATTTTACAGCTCAGAACCCTTATTTACCCACTTGATTTTTGGGAGAGCCAAAATTTACTACTTTTATGCTCGCTGATTTTTAATAACATTTAGTTATTGATTTTATGAAATCAATAGGTAAGGATTGCCCTTACCTTGAGTTATAAGTTTCACTCCTTTAGAATTTCTTGTAGATTAGGGTTATCTTTTTCATTAGTTATATAATGACCATCAAATATACTTGTTTCAAATTGTGTTAGTTTAGGATTGAGTTCCATAATTAATGTTTTTAGATCAGTTAAATCTTGAAATATAATTCCATCAGCACCTATTTGCTTACCAATAGCCTCATCATCTCTGTTATAACCAATCAATTCTGTGGCTAAGGGCATATCAATGCCATAGACATTAGGATAACGAACTGCTGGTGCAGCTGAAGCAAAATAAACCTTTTTTGCTCCCATCTCTCGAGCCATTTTGATAATTTGCTTTGATGTTGTTCCACGTACAATAGAATCATCTACTAGTAAGACATTTTTCCCCTCAAATTCACTACGAATAGGATTGAGTTTACGTCGCACAGATTGTTGTCGTTGTGCTTGGTTAGGCATAATAAAAGTACGTCCAATATAATGGTTTTTTACAAAACCAAATCGACAGGGTAAGTTTAAATACCGAGCCATTTCAATGGCGGCTGTTCCACTTGTTTCTGGTATAGGAATAATGACATCAATATCGTGATGTGACCATTCGCGCTGTAATTTTTGAGCTAATTTGATACCTTGTGCCATACGAGAATGATAAACCGAGACACCGTCCAAAATAGAGTCAGGACGGGATAAATAAATATATTCAAATAAGCAAGGAGTAGTTTGTGGATGGTCTACACAAATTTGAGTAAAACATTCTCCTTGTGTACTAATAAAAATAGCTTCTCCTGCTTGAATATCTCGTTCTAACTTAAAACCACAGATACTTAAAGCTGCACTTTCGGATGCAACCATATACTCCGTTCCTTTATCTGTTTGGCGGCTTCCATAGACGAGAGGTCGTATACCATAAGGATCTCGAAATGCGACAATACCGTAGCCAGTAATAAGTGTTACAACTGCATATCCACCACGAATTCGTTGATGAACTTGAGTAATTGCTTGAAAGATATCTTTTGCAGTAGGGGTTTTTGCTCCTTGTCTCTGTAGCTCATGAGCAAAAACATTTAATAATATTTCTGAATCAGAATAGGTATTAAGGTGCCGCAGATCATTACTATGAATTTCTTCAATTAATTGAGCGGTATTTGTCAAATTACCATTATGAGCTAGTGCGATACCGTAGGGTGCGTTAACGTAGAAAGGTTGAGCTTCTGCCACATTATTTGTACCTGCAGTTGGGTATCGAACGTGTCCAATACCAATATTTCCTGTTAATTTTTTCATATGGCGAGTACGAATAACCTCTCTGACTAATCCATTTTCTTTTCGCATATAAAATTTACCATTATCGCCAGTAACTATTCCAGCAGCATCTTGCCCACGGTGTTGTAACACCGTAAGGGCATCAAAGATAATTTGATTTACATAATTTTGAGCAACAACAACACCAACAACACCACACATTTTTATATCCCTTTATCTGAAAGTAATTGACCAATATCATTACGATAATACATTTCTCTAAAAGTAATGTTAGCCACGTTTTGATATGCTTTTTCTTTTGCCTGTTCTAGGCTACTCGCTATTCCTACGATATTAAGCACCCTTCCACCGTTTGTGTAGTAGAGGTGTTCTTTTTCTTGAACACCTGCGAAGAAAATTTGACAATCCTTTTTTTCAATGCTTTCTGCTATGCCTAAAATTTTGTCCCCTTTCTTATATTTGGTAGGGTAGCCCCCTGCAGTAAGGACGACACAACAAGTGCTAGCGTTATGCCATTGTAGAGTGATACTTTCTAACTGTTTATCTAAGGATTTTTGAATAATCTCCAGTAGATCACTTTCTAAAAGTGGTAAAACGGCTTGCGTTTCAGGATCACCAAAACGCATATTGTATTCGAGTAAATAAACGCCGTCAGCACACACCATTAATCCAAAGAAAATGACGCCTGCAAAGTCCATTTTTTCTTGCTGTAACCCTTTTAATGTTGGTTGCAGAATATCAGTAATGAATTGTTGTTTTACTTCTGGGGTGTAATGTGGATTGGGGGCAATAACCCCCATTCCGCCAGTATTTAAACCTGTATCTCCCTCACCAATTTTTTTGTGATCTTTGGCAGAGATAAAAGGTAAAATTGTTTTACCATCAGTGACTGATAAAATAGAAATTTCCACACCTTCTAGAAATTGTTCGATAATAATGGTATCACCAGCATTGGCGAAAACTTTTTTAACCATCATATCATCAATGGTTTTTTCAGCCTCTGTATGTGTTTGACAGATAACCACGCCCTTACCTGCTGCTAAACCACTGGCTTTAACTACAAGGGGATATGGCATAAATTTGATATAACCTAGAGCAAGTTTAGGATCATTAAAACTTTGTGATTTTGCTGTTTTCACACCATACTTCTGCATAAATTGCTTAGCGAAAGATTTAGAACCTTCTAATTTAGCTGCTTTTTTATCAGGTCCAAAAATAGTTAAGTTATTTTGCTGAAATAAATCAACGATACCTGCTACTAATAATTCCTCACTACCAACAATTGTTAAATCTATTTGTTGTTCTTTAGCAAAAGTAAGGATTTCTTGACTTGTTGTTAAGTTTACATTTTCGCAATTAGGTAATAAAGTATCATAGGCATTACCCACTGCTGCGTAAATCTTTGTTACTCGTGGATTTTGAGCTATCTTCCAAGCGATAGCGTGTTCACGACCACCTGCTCCTATAATTAATATTTTCATTTAGGTTACCTTAATGTTTAAAATGTCTTAATTGACTAAATACCATCGCAATATCTTTTTTATTGCAGACATCAATAGAATCTTGATCACGAATAGAGCCACCCGGTTGAATAATTGCAGTAATAGCATTTTCTGATACTAATTCAACCACATCACTAAATGGGAAAAATGCATCAGAGGCAAGCACCATATTGGTTTTATCAAAGGTATTAGCTCTTTCAATGGCTTTTTCTGTTGCCCAAATACGACTGACTTCACCGCCACCAATTCCAAGTGTTTGTCCATCTTTGGCAATCACTATTGCATTTGATTTCACATATTTAACCACTTTTAAAGCAAATAATAAGTCTTTATTCTCAATATCATTTGGTTGTTTATTTGTGACCACTTTAGCATTATCTAGTAGGGCATTATTTACGTCTTGTACTAACAAACCACCATCTACTTTGATATATTCTTTACTGTCTTGTGGCTTTTGATTGCATTTGATGACTCTTAAGTTTTTCTTTTGTTTAAGAACAGTAAGGGCGTTATCGCTAAAGCTAGGAGCAATAACAATTTCTAGGAAAATATCGTTTAATTTTTTTGCCGTACTTTCATCAACTTCACTGTTAAAGGCAACAATGCCACCAAAAATTGATACGGGGTCGCATTCGTAGGTTTTGTTATAGGCTGTTTCAACGCTATCAGCAATGGCAACACCACAAGGTGTTGAGTGCTTAACTGCACAACAAGCAGTATCTTCAGTTTCATTAAATTCACAGACTACTTTCCACGCTAAATCCATATCTCGAATATTGTTAAATGATAAGGCTTTACCGTTTAGCTGGCTAAAGTTTTTCATTGCTCCATCATTCATTTTATCAACATAGTAAACCGCTTTTTGATGTGAATTTTCGCCATAACGCATTTCACTTTCTTTTTGATAAGAAATCGTTAAAAATTCAGGGCAGTCATCATCAAGTAGGAATTGGGAAATAGCAGCATCATAACAAGCGGTCAGATTAAATACTTTTTTTGCAAAAAATTTCCTTGTTTCATAGCTAATAGTTTGACTGTTATTTAGTTCATCAATAACGATTTGATAATCTTTTTTATCAGTAATGACTACTACATCTTTAAATGACTTGGCAGCACTGCGGAGCATTGTTGGACCACCAATATCAATAAATTCAATAGTATCATCAAAAGGTAAATTTTCTTTCACTTTATCAAAGAATGGATAAAGATTCACAATGACAAAATCAATGGTGGCGATATTTTTTTCTCTTAAAGTTTGCATATGTTCTGCATTGTCACGTATTGCCAAAATACCACCGTGAATATATGGGTGGAGCGTTTTTACTCGACCATCTAGCATTTCATCAGATTCAATCACTTGGCTGACCTCTAGTACAGGTACACCGTTATCTAATAAATGTTGATAAGTTCCACCTGTAGAAATAATCTCTATATCGTGTTTAATCAATTGTTCAGCTAACTCAACAACACCTTCCTTATCATAAACGGATATTAATGCTCTTTTCATTTTTTCATTTCCTGATTGTTATTCTAAAATAAGTTTGTTATCACAAATACAATGTAAAGATGGGGTTATTCTTTCTTTACAGTGAATATTTAATTAGGTCTTTAACTACCATTGGTAATAATACCCACTCTTTTTCTAATACCAATTTGGCAATCTCTTTGACACTGTTGGCATTACTGATATCTACTTCGCTTTGAGCGATAATATCGCCAGTATCTATACCTTCATTTACATAATGCACAGTGCAACCACTAATGGTATCACCACTTTCAAAGACAGCTTTGTGTACATTTAAGCCATACATTCCACGTCCACCATATTTAGGTAGTAGCGAGGGGTGGATATTAATGACGGTATAGCCGTCAGTGAGGTCTTTATCTAAAATAGATAAAAATCCAGCCAGTACCACTAAATTAATTTTGCGTGTAGCTAAAATTTCACAAATTTGCTGTGAACAATCGTCTCTTGTTACTTGAAAGGTGGTGATATGGTGTTGTTCAGCGAGAGCGGTAGCTTTACAATTTCTATCTGCAACAACGCAATCGATTGCAATTTTATGTTTAATTAATTGCATCATATTGCTACCACCACCAGAGACTAAAACAGCAATTTTGACAGGGTCTTTAGGTGTTATTTTAGACACAATTGATTATCTCCTTGTTCAATATGTCCAATCACATAAGCAGGTTCGCCAATACTGGCTAAATAATCAATAACATCATCAGCCATATCAGGATTAACCACAAGGGTAAAACCTACGCCCATATTAAAAGTGCCAAACATCTCATCTTCACTGATATTACTTCGTTGCTGAACTTCGGCAAAGAGTGGTAGTGATTGCCATAGTGGAGTGACCTTATTTTTGAACACTACAGGTGATAAGTCTTTATTCATACAACGAGGTAGATTTTCAATCAAACCACCGCCAGTAATATGTGCCATTGCGTGAATATCAAACTTTTCCAATAGTTGTAAGATCGGTTTCACATAGATTTTGGTTGGAGTTAGTAGCCAATTACTGACACTTTTGCCTTCAATAACTTCATTATAATCGCTAAAAATTTTGCGTAGCAGAGAAAAACCATTACTATGAAAACCACTCGAAGGTAAGGCAATAATACTATCACCAGCACGTACTTTATCCCCATTAATCAATTGTGATTTTTCTACGACACCAACACAAAATCCAGCAATATCGTAATCACCGATTTGATAAAATCCGGGCATTTCAGCGGTTTCTCCACCAATTAAAGCTGCTCCAGCTTGTAAACAGCCATCAGAAATGCCTGATACTAATTCAGCGGCAACTTCAGCCTCTAATTTGCCACACGCCAAATAATCTAAAAAGAACAGTGGTTTTGCACCGTGACATAAAATATCATTAACACACATCGCCACGGCATCAATACCGACCGTATCGTATTTTTTCTGCGTTAAAGCGATTTCTAATTTTGTGCCTACACCGTCGGTGCCTGATACTAAAATGGGGTTTTTATATTTACCCAATTCGTACATCGCTCCAAAACTACCTAAATTGGTTAGTACTGATGAATTATGTGTTTGTTGCACTTTTTTCTTCATCAGTTCAACGGCTTTATAGCCTTCTTCTTTATCTACGCCTGCTTGTTTGTATGTACTTGTGGTCATTTTTTCTCCACTTTGTTAATTTCAACTTAATAAATTCGTAATATACTTATTACAATAAAATGTTTAAAACATTCTTCCAAATGCTATTTCCCAGTGTTTGCCTATCATAAGCTGACCTGCCATATCTATATGTTTATAATCACGAGTTTTTAAATATCGTTGGCATAATTTACCCACATCAGTATTTTGTAAATCATCAGAAAGTTCTTCCCAAGAAGAAGTATCACTACGAGAAAGGGCATAAACAGCAAGTGCAAGGTCATACCATTCTGATTTACTTAATTCTGCTAATTTTTTCATATTCTTTTTATTTTGCTAAACGCTGAAAAATTTCCAAATAGGCATCTTCAATATCGCCTAAATCTTGACGGAAACGGTCTTTATCTAATTTTTTACCTGTTTCTTTATCCCAGAAACGACAGGTATCAGGCGTAATTTCATCAGCAAGTAAAATATCGCCTTTTGCATTTTTACCAAATTCAATTTTAAAATCGACTAATGTAATGCCAAGTTTGTCAAATTTGGTTTTTAACAAATCATTAATCTTAGCAGTAATATTATAAATATTTGCCAATTCATCATAAGTTGCTAAACCTAATACGACGGCGTGGTGATCATTAATCAATGGATCGCCATATTCATCATTTTTATAGCAAATTTCAAAAATGGTATTATTTGGTTTTGTACCTTCGGTAATACCCACTCGTTTTGCCATTGAACCTGCAATTACGTTTCTAACGATGACTTCTAGAGGAAAGATTTTAACTTTTTGGCATAGCTGTTCACGATCGCTTAATTTTTCAATAAAGTGCGTTTTGATACCATTTTCTTCCAATAATTTAAAAATTATTGTAGTAATTTGGTTATTGAGTACGCCTTTATCTTTGATTGTTCCTTTTTTTGCACCATTACCAGCCGTGGCATCATCTTTGTAAAAAATAATCACTTGCTCAGCATTATCGGTTGCATAAATTTGTTTGGCTTTGCCTTCATAAATAAATTCTGTTTTCATTGTTTTTCTCTCGTTTGGATAAAATAATTAATGGTTATAGTTCTACATTCATATTTTGCTTAAAATCAGCCTTCATTTGTTGTCTGAAATCTTGCAGTTTGGTTCGTAATTCGGCATTGTTTGTTGCTAATATCTGTACCGCAAGCATTCCAGCATTGTAGGAATTATTAATCCCTACAGTAGCCACAGGAATTGATTTTGGCATTTGTACAATAGACAATAGAGAGTCTAAACCGTCAAGAGCAGCATTTATCGGTACACCGATAACTGGCAAAGTGGTTTTAGATGCAACAACGCCAGGTAAGTGAGCAGCAAGTCCAGCACCTGCAATCACAACACCATAGCCTTCACGTTCGAATTCAGCCAGTTTTTCAACCAGTAATTCAGGCACACGGTGTGCTGATAATATGTGTGCTGAGTACGTTACACCAAATTGTTTAAGGCAATTTGCCGCACCTCGCATTACTTCTAAGTCAGATTGACTACCGAAGATAATTCCTACTTTCATTTTTGCTCCTATATGAGTTTTTATACAACTAAAATAATGTTATTTGACTTCTGTTTTTTCACAATTATTTCTAAACTACCTGAAATAATTGATACCATTAACAAAAATATTTTGGTTATTATCACCAGAAATATTTTTAAATGTTCCCTTAGAATAACGTTCACAATGCCCCATTTTTCCTAAAATGCGACCGTCAGCTGACATAATACCTTCTATGGCTAGGCTTGAACCATTAGGGTTATAAATAAATTCATTAGTTGCTCTACCAGATAAATCAACATATTGTGTCGCAATTTGCCCATTGGTAATGAGTTGTTGTAAGGTATCTTCGCTTGCATAAAAACGCCCTTCACCATGAGAAACGGGAATATCAAAAGTTTGTCCTACAGCAAAAGAAGATAACCAAGGTGATTGGTTATTTACTATTTTTGTTGTTACCATTTGAGAAATATGGCGACCGATCTTATTAAAAGTTAGCGTTGGCGATTGCGGCGTAATTTGACCTATATCACCATTTGGTAACAAGCCTGATTTAACAAGAGCTTGGAAGCCATTACAGATACCTAAAATCAAGCCATCTCTTGCTAGAAATTCATTAATACTCTCTTTTAATTGTGGGTTTTGTAAGATAGCAGCAATAAATTTACCTGAACCATCTGGCTCATCACCTGCACTAAAACCGCCAGGTAATACAAAGATTTGTGCTGTTTTAAGTTTATGGCACAGTTGATTAATAGAATCACGAATATAATTTGAGGTAATATTTCTAAATAATAGTATTTCCGCACATCCTCCATTGCGATTAAATGCGTTATACATATCGTATTCTGAATTACTACCAGGGAAAGTGGCGATTAATACTCTAGGTTTTGCAACCTTAACACCTTGTATTGAATGTGCTATTTTATTTGTTGTCACAGATAAATCTGTCAGAATAGCCGGTTGTTCATCCGTTTTTACTGGAAAAATTTTTGCTAGTTTTCCTAGCCATACTTCTTGCAAAGTAGTTAGATTAATATGTTCGTTATCAATAATAATAGAAAATTCATTAATACTTCGCCCTAATAAAATCGCATTAGGTTGATTGATTATTTGCTGACTTTCAATAACAATGCTGGCGGGTTTAATAGTAAAATAATCAGTGTCATTATTATTGAGTCTAACACCGATACGATTACCGAAACTCATTTTTGCCAAAGCTTCCGCAATACCACCGTGTTTTACTGTCATTGCTGATAATATAGTGCCTTTTTCAATACCTGTCAGCACTGTCTCAAAATTATTTTTAAGGGTATGGGCATCATATTGCCCCTCATTATCTAATGGATTATCCAGTAGATAGATATATGAACCAACTTGCTTAAATTCAGGAGAAATAATGTTATTAATATTACCAGAACTTACTGCAAAAGAAATAAAAGTCGGTGGTACGTGCAAATCGTTAAATGTGCCACTCATCGAATCTTTACCACCAATAGCAGCAACGTGAAAATCACTTTGAGCCTTGATTGCTCCCAGTAGTGCTAAAAAAGGTTTTGACCAAGCGACACTATCCTGCCCCAGTTTTTGAAAGTATTCTTGGAACGATAAGCGAGCTTTCTTATAATCAATACCGACTGAAACTAATTTAGCGAGAGAATCAATGACGGCATACATTGCACCGTGATAAGGTGACCACGATAATAGATAAGGATTACACCCCCAAGTAATGGCAGAAACGGTTTGTGTTTCTTTATTAAGCACTGGCAATTTAGCAACAGAAACATCTATTGGGGTCATTTGGTAACGTCCACCAAATGGCATTAATACTGTTCCTGCTCCAACAGTAGAATCAAACATTTCGCTTAAACCTTTTTGTGAGGCGACGTTTAAATCACATAAATTTTCTTCCCACTGTTTTTGTAAATTATCACCTGAAACCACCCGCTTAAAGGGTTGTTGTCTATCAATATCGGTAATGGTAATATCAATTTGTTGTCTCACACCATTAGTGTTTAAAAACTCACGTTGAATATCGACAATATTTGTCCCTTTCCACGTTAGTAGTAAACGACTATCATCTGTTACTTTACCAACGACTGTTGCTAATAAATTTTCTTCTTGGGCATATTGTAAAAAGGTTTGGCTGTCTTTTTCAGACACAATCACGGCCATACGTTCTTGTGATTCAGAAATAGCAAGTTCAGTACCGCTTAAACCTTCATATTTTACAGGAATTAAATCAAGATTAACTTTAACACCATCGGCAAGTTCACCAATCGCAACACAAACCCCACCTGCACCAAAATCATTACATTTTTTAATTAATTTAGTTGCGTTAGCATTTCTGAATAAACGTTGAATTTTACGCTCTTCTAGAGCATTACCTTTTTGTACTTCTGCTCCACAAAGTAGTAAAGAGCTATCATTATGTTCTTTGGATGAACCTGATGCACCACCACAGCCATCGCGTCCTGTTTTGCCACCGAGTAAAATAATGTGATCATTGGGTTGTGGTTTAGCTCTAATTACATTTTTAATTGGAGCAGCAGCAACCACAGCACCTACTTCCATACGTTTAGCTTTATAACCTTCGTGATACAACTCTGATACCAATGAGGTAGCAATACCAATTTGGTTACCATAGGAAGAATAACCTTCAGCAGCTTCAGTGGTGATTTTTTGTTGGCTTAATTTACCAGCAAGAGTATCTTCGATTTTTTCCAGTGGATTAGCTGAACCTGTCACGCGAATTGCCTGATAAACATAAGCTCGCCCAGATAATGGATCTCGAATAGCACCGCCTAAACAAGTAGAGGCACCACCAAACGGTTCAATTTCTGTTGGGTGATTGTGAGTTTCATTTTTGAACATCAACAACCATTTTTCAAGGTGTTTTTCCCCTGAAAAATCGCTAGTTTCCACATCCAAATAGACAGAACAGGCATTGTTTTCATCAGAAATTTCTAAATCATCTAAATATCCAGTTTTATGTAAATATTTTGCCATCACTGTTGCCATATCCATTAGACACTGAGACTTATTTGCAGCTACTTTTGATTTAATGTCTAAATAATGATTGAATGCTGACTGCATTTGTTGTCCAAAAGGCGAATCAGGAAAGCTGATATGTCTAATTTGTGTTTCAAAGGTGGTATGGCGACAATGATCTGACCAATAGGTATCAAAAACTTTAATTTCAGTTTCAGTAGGATTTCTACCTAGTTGTTGATAATGTTGATGAATAGAATGTAAATCTTCGTAGCCCATAGCAAGATTTAGTTCATCTTTTAATTGATCGAGTTGGTTATGATTAAGACTGAGGAAGTTATCATAGATAACTACGCTATCATTAATAGTAATGGGTGTTTTAGCAAAGAGAGATAAATCTTTCTCTTTGCTATCAACAGGGTTTATATAGAATTGTTTAATTTTACTGAGATCAGCGAGGTTAACACTTCCTTCAAGAATAATAATTTTAAAAGATTTAACGGTAATATTAAGTTTTTTTGATAAAATAATTTCAATACATTGTAAAGCAGAGTCTGCTCGTTGGTCGAATTGCCCATCTAAGCATTCAACAGCAAAGTACGTTTTATTTGTTAATTCTAATTCATCAATAACTTTATCACTAACAAGTTCTGATAAAATTCGATATTTAATTTTAGCAATCTCTTGGACACTTGCTTCTAGATCAAAAATATCATAACCATTGATTACCTTTAAGGATTCTAATCCTTGAATATGTAATTCTTGTTTAAATTTAGCACATAACTGCTTCGCCTCTATATCAAAACCAGACTGCTTTTCAATGAAAAAACGTAGATTTGTCATCTTATCCTCAAAGTCATTTTAAAAATGTTAGAAACAAAAAAAGCCTAGATGCACGCATCTAGGCTGAATAATACAGATAAATTATTTTGTGATTTATACAAGTGCTTTATTCTCATTACAAAATACCATAGTTTTACGAAAACAACGCAAGGAGTACAGAATTAAATTCAGTACTTTTTGTAATAAGAGTTATTTTCGTAGTAGTTAATTTAAGGTTAACTGTAGAGACGCTCAACCATATTTTGAGCATATACGATTAAAAATTTTGTGCGATTGTACAACATTTTTTTGTAAAGTAATCCTCTTTTTTTAAATAAAAATTAATTGTTTTTAAAATAGCGTTGTCCTTTCACTTCTTTACTACTTTCAATTAAACGATGATAATTTTCAAAGCGAGTTCGGTTAATTTTGCCTTCTTCTACGGCTTCTCTAATTGCACAGTTTGGATCGGTGTTGTGTTTACAATCACGGAATCTGCATAAACCTAAAATAGATTGAAATTCTATATAACCTTGAGTGATTTGCTCCACCTCTAAATGCCATAAGCCAAACTCACGAATACCTGGAGAATCAATTAGTTTACCACCTTGTGGTAATTGATATAAATAGGAAGCGGTAGTCGTGTGTTGCCCTAACCCTGAGTTAGTACTCACTTTATTAGTGAGTATATTGCTTTCTGGCAGTATTTGGTTGATTAAGCTTGATTTTCCGACACCAGATTGTCCTACAAAAATAGACGTACCTTGTGAAAGATAGTGGTCTAATTTTTCCATTCCCTCTCCTGTTTGAGCAGATAAACAAAGGCTTTGATAACCAATGTTACGATAGATATCAAGTTGTTTCTCAACTTCTTGTCGCTCATCATCATTTAATAAATCAATTTTATTTAACACTATTAAGGCTGGAATTTTTGCATTTTCACAAATCACCAAATAGCGATCAATAATATTTAATGACAACTCAGGCAATACGGCAGATACAATAATAATTTGATCAATATTTGATGCCATTACTTTGATTCCGTCATAATAATCGGGGCGAGAAAGTTCATTTTTACGAGGATAAATTGCCTCGATCACACCACTAATGCCTTGTAATTGTTCACTGCCTTTTCGCCAGGATACTTTATCACCGACTACCACAGATTTTAGAGTTCGACGTAGATTACAACGGCATACCTCACCATCTGAATTTTCTACGTCAGCATGTTTAGCGTGACGGGCGATAACCAAACCATCTTTTGTTTCACCCAGCATTTCATCTTGCCATTCTAATTCTTTTTTATGAATTTTATTGTGATGATTAGATTGAATACGTCGTTTTTGATTTTGTGTGAGTTTTCGTTGTTTTCCCAAAAGATTATCCAAATTAACTGATTTTATTAAATTATAGCCTAAGAATTAACTTCTTGCTCCAAAAATTGCACTTCCTATACGAACCATTGTTGAACCACATTCAATCGCACTTTGCATATCATTGCTCATTCCCATTGAAAGGGTGTCAATTTCGGGGTAGTGCTGTTGTAAGGTATCAAATAATGCTTTCATTTTATTTAAGGCGATTTTTTGTTTTTCAGGCTCACTCTCCGATTTTGGAATCGCCATCAAACCACGTAGTTTTAAACGTGGTAACAGCATAATTTCATTGGCAAGAGAGAGCATTTCACGGGGAGCAATCCCTGATTTTGATTCTTCATCACTAATGTTAATTTGGATTAACACATTCAGTGGAGCAAGGTGTTCAGGGCGTTGTTCATTTAAGCGAGTGGCGACTTTTAAGCGATCGATAGTTTGTACCCAATCAAAATATGCAGCCACTAAGCGGGTCTTTTTTGATTGTAGCGTACCAATAAAATGCCATTCAAGATCATTATAATTATGAAAATAAGCAATTTTTTCTACCCCTTCTTGCACATAATTTTCCCCAAAGGCACGTTGTCCGCAAGCAATTGCTTGTTCAATATCGTTTACAGGTTTGGTTTTGGTTACTGCAAGTAATGTTACTTGATCTGAGCGGTTACATTTTTGTAAAAATTTGCAAATTTGTTTCTTTATTTGTGTTAAATTTTGTTCAATAGACATTTTTAATCCTAAATAAGCTATAATCTCTCCATATTAAAATGCAATATGGTTTAAATCAATAGAGAATATATGAAAGAGTTAGCAAAAATTAAATTAGTAATAACCGATGTCGATGGTGTTTTAACAGACGGCGGACTTTATTACAATGAAAAAGGCGAAGAATTAAAAAAATTCCACGTACAAGATGGTTTAGGTATTAAAATGCTCTTAACTACAGGTACAAAAGTGGCGGTGCTTTCGGGCGGTGATTCGCCGTTGTTACGTAAACGAATTGATGTGTTGAAAATTCCTTATTTTTTATTAGGGAAAATGGAAAAACGCACCGCTTGTTTGACCTTAATTGAGCAAGCAGGAGTAACCCCAGAAGAAACGGCTTACATTGGTGATGATACCTTAGATTTACCCGCATTTGAGATTTGTGGTTTGGCAATTGCTGTGGCAGATGCCCCTGATTACATTAAAAAGCAAGCTGATTTAATTTTAAAAAAGGCAGGGGGACAAGGTGCTTTTCGTGAACTTTCCGATATGTTGTTACTCTCACAAGGAAAGGAAGATGTTTACAGTACAGCAGACGGTTTTATGAGAGTGGTTGAGCAAATGACTCAGTAGTTTTAGATATAATTTTAAAATCATAAAAACAAGCGGTAAGATTTGTGATAAAATTCGCAAATTAATCAAAAAATTTTAAATAACACGTAGAGACAAGGCATACCTTGTCTATTGAATATATATCGTAAAGGACAATAAACAAGTGGAAATCAATTTAGTTGAATTTTTAAAGAACACTTTGGCTGATTTAAAAGCTGAAAATATACAAGCTATTAATGTAAAAGGCAATTCGAGTATTACTGATACAATGATTGTATGTACAGGAACATCAAGCCGTCACGTAGCCTCAATGGCAGATAATTTAACCGAAGAAAGTAAAAAAGCGGGTATTGAAGTCTTTGCCTCTGAAGGGAAAGTGACAGCAGATTGGATAGCGGTAGATTTTGGGCAAGCAATAGTACATATTTTGCAACAAGATAGCCGTGAATTGTATCAATTAGAGAAATTGTGGCATAGATGAGAATTCAGTTAGTTGCAGTTGGTACGAAAATGCCAAAATGGGTAACAACTGGATTTGAAGAGTATCAACGTCGTTTTCCTAAGGATATGCCTTTTGAATTGGTAGAAATTCCTGCGGGAAAACGAGGTAAAAATGCGGATATTAAACGTATTTTAGAGCAAGAGGGTTATGCGATGTTAAACGCCTGTGGGCGTAATCGCATTGTTACCTTAGATATTCCGGGTAAGCCTTGGACAACTGGGCAGTTAGCTCAGCAATTAGAAATATGGAAAAATGATGGACGAGATGTGAGCTTACTTGTCGGTGGTCCTGAAGGTTTGTCGCCTGAATGTAAACAACGAGCAGAACAAAGTTGGTCACTTTCGCCATTAACTTTGCCTCATCCCCTTGTGAGAGTGGTTGTGGCAGAGAGCTTGTATCGTGCGTGGTCATTAACTACTAATCATCCTTATCATAGAGAATAATGAACGTTTTTAGCCAAAAAGAATTAGTATCCAAAGAAGTGAGCAACGGTAAGGCTGAGGCTCATCTTTTTATTCGTCGAGCATTAATTGGGTTTCTTGGTGTTCTTGTGTTAACTGCAATATTATTTGCTAATATCTATCATTTACAAATTATTGATTATAAAACCTACCAAACTCGTTCTAATGGAAATAGAATTAAATTATTACCAACTCCTCCTGTTCGAGGATTGATTTATGATCGTAAGGGAAAAGTACTCGCACAGAATTTAACTTTTTTTGGATTATATATTGTTCCTGAAAAAGTCAATAATCTCAAAGAAACATTACAAAAATTAAAAGATGTTGTAGGCTTAACAGATAAGGATATTGAAGCCTTTCATAAAGAACGCAGACGTTCTTCCCATTACACGCCTATTATTTTAAAAAAAGATTTAACAGAAGAACAAATTGCTCGTTTTGCTGTAAATCAATATTTATTTCCTAACATTGATGTTCAAGCTTATTTTAAACGTTATTATCCTTATGGCGATGCATTAACGCATATTATTGGCTATGTCGCAAAAATAAATGACAAAGATCAAAAAAAGTTGAAAGCGGAAGGGAAATATCAAGATTATGCAGGTATGCATAGTATTGGTAAGCGTGGTATCGAAAAATATTATGAAGAGCAGCTACACGGAATGCCAGGATTTGAAGAAGTTGAAATTAATAATAGAGGTAAAGTTATTCGTAAATTAAGGGAAAAAAATGCCATTGCAGGAAGCAGTATTCAATTGACGCTTGATATTGATTTACAGCGTTATATTGTGGATTTATTATCGGATAACAAAGGGGCGGTTGTGGTATTAGATGCGAAAGATAGTAGCATATTAGCAATGGTTACCAATCCGAGTTATAACAATAATTTATTTGTTGATGGTATTTCTTACGATGATTATGAGTATTTATTAAATAATCCTAATCGACCTCTGTATAGCCGAGCAACGCAAGGATCTTACCCTCCTGCCTCAACAATTAAACCTTTTATGGCAATTGCAGGTTTAACAGAAGGGATTGTTACACCTCAGATGACCATTTTTGATCCAGGATATTGGATAATTCCAAATACTAGCCGTAAATTTAGAGATTGGAAACGAGCAGGACACGGACAAACAAATTTAAATAAAGCAATTACGGAGTCTTCGGATACTTATTTTTATCAATTGGCGTTTAATTTAGGTATTGATAAGACATCAAAATGGATGAAAAAATTTGGCTTTGGAGAAAAGACGGGTATTGATATTTTTGAAGAGTCTTCTGCCATTATGCCAAGTCGTGAATGGAAGCAAAAACGTTATAAGCAACAGTGGTTACAAGGAGATACAGTCTCTGTCGGGATTGGGCAGGGCTATTGGACAGCGACACCACTACAACTTGCCAAAGCATTAGCTATTTTGGTGAATAATGGTAAAGTGAATACTCCCCACTTAATGAAAGAAATTGTGGGGGTTGATGTTATGCAATATCAAGATCCCCTTTTGTATGATGATATAAAAAATGTACCTAACACATTTTGGAAAGCATCAAAACAGGGAATGTATAGTGTTATTAATTCATCGCATGGAACTGCACGCAAGGCTTTTGCCGATACACCTTATAAAGTTGCAGGGAAATCTGGTACTGCACAAGTATTTAGTTTGGCAGAAAACCAAAAATATGATGCGAAAGAGCTTAAAAAAGAATTACACGATCACGCGTTATTTATTAGTTTTGCGCCTTATGAAGATCCTAAAGTTATCGTTTCTATTATTTTGGAAAATGCAGGAGGAGGATCAAGTAATGCTGCTCCAGTTGTGAGAAAAATAATGGATTACATCTTTCTTGAATCGGATTTATTTAAAAATTTGCAAAATTTAGATCAAAAGTCACCGCTCAATACCCCTCAAGAAGGTAAGGTTTCAAATGAATAGTACATTTATCACTTATATGAAAAAAATATTGGATATTGATATTTGGTTGTTACTTGGATTATTGATGATTAGTTGTTATGGTTTATGGGTATTATATAGTGCGAGTGGTGCCAATGAAAGAATGTTCAATAGTCGATTAATTCAAATAACATTAGGATTTGGTGTACTCTTTTTTATGGCTCTTGTTCCTCCTCGTGTTTATGAATTTTTTTCTCCTTTTCTTTATTTACTCTGTATTGTTTTACTCGTTTTGGTTGATGTAACGGGGGAAATAAGTAAAGGAGCACAACGTTGGTTAAACTTGGGTTTTGTTCGTTTTCAACCTTCAGAAGTGGCAAAGTTAGCCGTACCATTAATGGTGGCAACTTATTTGGGTAAACGTTCTTTACCTCCATCATTAAAAGATACCTTTATTGTACTTGTGATTATCTTAGTGCCAACATTATTGGTTGCGATACAGCCTGATTTAGGTACCTCGATTCTTGTGTTTGCAGCAGGGATGTTCATCCTTTTTTTAGCAGGATTAAATTGGAAGTTAATCGCTTCAGGGCTTTTAGGTTTGGCTATTTTTATTCCGATTATGTGGTTTTATTTGATGCACGATTATCAAAAAACGAGAGTAATGACCTTACTTGATCCAGAAAAGGATCCGCTGGGTGCAGGTTATCATATTATTCAATCTAAAATTGCGATTGGTTCGGGTGGCTTTTATGGAAAAGGTTGGATGCAAGGAACACAATCTCAATTAGAGTTTTTACCAGAGCCTCATACTGACTTTATTTTTGCCGTATTAGGTGAAGAGCAAGGAATGGTTGGAATTGTTACTCTCCTAGCGATTTACCTTTTTATTATAGCAAGAGGATTAATTGTAGGAATGAAGGCAAATTCAATATTTGGGCGTTTAATCTCAGGAGGAACAGCGTTATTATTTTTTGTTTATGTCTTTGTAAATATAGGTATGGTGAGTGGCATTCTTCCTGTGGTTGGTGTACCATTACCCCTTTTTAGCTATGGAGGAACATCTTTTGTGACTTTAATGGCGGCATTTGGTTTAATGATGTCTGTTTATGTACATCAAACAAAACAGAAGGATACCAATCCTTACAATAGAAAATTTACAGAATATAAATATTAAGAAGGTTTTGAATTAAAGGAATACTATGCGAGTTATAAAATTTTTCAATGTGTTACTTGTTGCTATGATGACAATGAGTACTTTTGCAAATGCAAAATTATCCAAAAATGATGTTCACGTAAAAGGTGCGAAGTTACTTCCATCTAAGGTGTCGACAAGAATATACAGCTATCGAGATAGAGGGTATAAATATACTACCTTGAGTAAAGAGAAATCGGCTCGTTATCATGCTGTTGGAATGGCCAGTTATTACGGTGGTAAGTTTAATGGTCGAAAAACAGCAAGTGGTGAAATTTTTAATGAAAATAATTTTACTGCTGCACATAAAACATTGGCGTTTGGTACTTATTTGCTTGTTACTAATTTACGTAATGGGCGTAAAATTATTGTCAGAGTAAATGATCGAGGTCCATTTAGTAAAAAACGAATTCTTGATCTTTCTAAGAGAGCGGCTCGTTCTTTAGGAATGCTACATTCAGGTGTTGCTAAGGTAAAAGTTGAAGCTTTACAAGTTGATCAAAATGGTTATATTTCAGGAAAGGGAACGGCATCTTTATTAAAAATAGCCAAAAAATCAGGTTTACCATTAAAAATTAAGCAGACGTCAAATTCAACAGCATCTATTATTGTTAAAGTTACAAATTTTGAATCTAAAGATACCGCTTATGAGATAACAAGAAAGGTTAAACCTAAAACTGTTATTGAAAAAAATGGCAAGTACTATGATGTGTTAATTACAGTAGATAATATATCACAAGCGAAAAAGCTAAAAAATCAACTTACTCTTTTAACACATAATAAAGTTTATATACACTATAAAAAATAGGGAGATGCAATGTCTAAAATTATGAATAAATTACACCAGTTAGGATTATGTGTATTAATAACATCATCGGTTGCTTATGCTCAGAATGATATAGATTTTACTCCATCTCTTCCATCATTAAAGGCACAAACTTATGTCTTAATGGATTATAATTCGGGACAAGTATTAGCGAGTTTAAATCCCAATCAACGTCATTATCCAGCGAGTTTAACTAAAATGATGACCAGTTATGTTATCGGTTCTGCTATTAAGCAGGGATATATTAGTAATGATGATGAAGTGATTGTTTCTGAAGCTGCTTGGGGATATAAATTCCCAGGTTCATCAAAAATGTTTTTAAACTTAAAACAAAAAGTATCTGTAGATGAATTAAATAGAGGGATTATTATTGCTTCAGGAAATGATGCTTGTGTTGCAATGGCTGAACATATTTCAGGTTCTCAAGAAGCTTTTATTAATGTAATGAACCAATATGTAGATAAGTTTGGTTTAAAAAATACACATTTTGCAACAGTGCACGGTTTAGATCATCCAAAACAATACTCTTCAGCTTATGATATGGCAATGATAGCTTCTCGAATTATTCGTGATTTACCTGAAGAATATAAAATTTATTCAGAAAAAGAATTTACTTTTAATAAGATTAAACAGCGTAATCGAAATGGTTTATTGTGGGATAAATCAATGAATGTTGATGGTATGAAAACCGGACATACTAATGAAGCTGGCTATAACCTTGTTGCCTCAGCGACAAATTCGAATATGCGTTTAATTTCAGTCGTAATGGGGGTACCCACTTATAAAGGTCGTGAAATTGAAAGTAAGAAATTGTTAAAATGGGGATTTAATAATTTTGAAACATTCAAATCTGTGACGGCGAATCAAACGATTGCTGAACAAAGTGTTTATTATGGTGAACAAAATAAAGTAAAACTTGGATCATTTACCGATAGCTATATTACTATTCCTAAAGGTAAAAGGGCAGAGCTAAAAGTACGCTACGATTTAGAGAATAAAGAGTTAAAAGCACCTTTAATCAAAAAACAAGTAGTTGGAAAAATTATTTATCAATTAGCAGGAAAAGAGATCGCCTCGACGGATTTACAAGTAATGGAAGATGTAATGGAAACAAATATCTTTGGGCAAGCTTGGGATTGGTGTGTTTTAACCGTACAAGGATTTTTTAATTAAATATGGAACCGCAACACAAAAAGAGACGTCAAAAGAAAGATCCTAATGCACCTTTTGTTCGTCCACAACTAGAGCTACCGAATGGACATAAAAAATTATTATTACATTCTTGTTGTGCACCTTGTTCAGGGGAGGTAATGGAAGCAATTTTGGCATCAGGAATAGAGTTTACCATTTATTTTTATAACCCAAATATTCATCCATTAAAAGAATACTTAATTCGTAAAGAAGAAAATATTCGTTTTGCAGAAAAATATAATATTCCTTTTATTGATGCAGATTATAATCGTGCAGATTGGTTTGAGCGTGCAAAAGGAATGGAAGATGAACCAGAACGAGGTATTCGTTGTACAATGTGCTTTGATATGCGTTTTGAAAAAGCGGCACAATATGCTCACGAAAATGGTTTTCCTGTTTATACGAGCTGTTTAGGTATTTCTCGTTGGAAAGATATGAATCAAATTAATGGCTGTGGGCATCGTGCTGCAGAACCTTATGATGATGTCGTTTATTGGGATTACAATTGGCGTAAAGGTGGCGGCTCACAACGAATGATAGAAATCAGTAAACGTGAACAGTTTTATCAACAAGAATATTGCGGTTGCGTGTACTCATTGCGAGATTCTAATCGATGGCGAGAGGCAAGTGGTCGTCAAAAAATAGAAATAGGTAAACTTTATTACTCAATGGGATAATATTGGATAGTAAGTGCACAAAATATTTTTGAAGCGGTATGATCGGTAACACTTTTTGCAAATAATTTCTGTTTTTGGATAAATTCCCCTCAATCAGTAAAAAAATGCAAAAAAATGCTAGACAATAGCTTATAAAATCACTAACATACGCTCTCGCAACGACGCAGTACTTAAAGGCGTTCGTAGCTCAGTTGGATAGAGCGTTGGCCTCCGGAGCCAAAGGTCGCAAGTTCGAATCTTGTCGAGCGCGCCAGACGTTAATGCTAATACAACAAAAAAATAGACAATGGTGGCTATAGCTCAGTTGGTAGAGCCCCGGATTGTGATTCCGGTTGTCGTGGGTTCAAATCCCATTAGCCACCCCATTTTTTGTATAACTCAAATTAAGATCGGCGAGTAGCGCAGCTTGGTAGCGCAACTGGTTTGGGACCAGTGGGTCGTAGGTTCGAATCCTATCTCGCCGACCACTTCTTTTTAATTCAATTTTAATCAAAAAAATACCCACAGTAATTAATTACTGCAGGCATTTGTTTTTAAATCAGAAATGATTATTCAACAGTTAATGTTTTACCATCATAACTCATCGTTTTAACCTCTGTTAATGCTTTATTACCCGTAGTTTTACCACCAGCAATAATCACTTTATCGCCATAAGTAACAGAAACTGCTCCAGCAGTACCCACAGGCAATTTACCTACAATTTTCCACGAGCCTGTTTTCATATCTAAAGCATAAACATCAGAACGGAATGTTTTACTTGCTTTTGCTTTACGATGATCGTTGACACCTTTTTTGTAATTTTCAGCGACACCTGGGAAGTTTGCACCACCAGTCACTAAATACGTACCGTGACTAACACCACTCATTACAGCAGCAATACCTTCTTGATATTTATCGCCTTTTGGAGCTGGAAGTTTTTGCATTGCTTTCCACTCAATACCTTTATCACCTAGTGTTCCCACTTCTGTGGTATCCGTACGAAGTCCTGCTTTAAGTTCACCATTTGCAACTACAAATTTACCATCAACAACGGCAAAGGCTGCTCCAGCACGTCCACCATAAGGGAAGTAGCCTTGATTTGCCCAGTGATTGGTTTTTGGTTCATAGCTGGTTACAATTGAATTAAATAAGAAATCTTCTGCAGACATATCAAAATATTTATCAAAGACTTTGCCCTTGCCTTCTTTTCCTGCTGCTTTTGCATCTTGGAATAAGCCATCCCAAATATTTTGGTTTACCCCACCAAAGAAGTAAATTTTACCTTTATAGGTTGTCACACTGGTACCTGCACTTGGACCAAATGGTGAGCGAGTCGTTAGTTTTTGCCATTTTTTATCAGCGGGATTGTAGCTATAGGCATCTTTTGCCGTTTGGTTATCAGCAACCTCTGTATTATGGAAACCGCCAAAAACATAAAGTTTACCATCAACACCTGCGGCAACAGCTTGGTTTCTTTTACCACCTGGGAATGCAGGAACCACTTCCCATTTAGCTTCTTTTTCTTTTAAATTTAATGAATAGAATAAGTCAGAACCTGAACCTAACCCCACATAAAGGGTATCACCCACTAATGCACCTGTTCCTGAACCCGCAATCACTTCTGGTAAAGCAGGGTATGATCCAGCAAATGCACCTTGAGTTAAAGCGAGAGCTGCAATTGCGATAGATGATTTAAAAAAAACTTTTTTCATTGATAAACTCCTTATATATTTAACAAAGATAGGAATAGTTAAATAGAAAGTAAATGCGAAAATATTACTAGGCGTAATTTAGATATTACATTTACCCTATATTTAATTAACTAAAGAAAAACTTCAAAATTTGGAGTTAATTTGAAATTAACTTCTAAAAAGTGATTATATTCAAGACGATTTATTTTAGGAATAAAAAAAATTCAATTTTGCTAGTTAGTTCACAAAATTGAAATTTTTATAAAAATATCTAAAAGGGTTGGGATCTTGCTAACTTATTGAAAAGATTATATTATGGATAAAAAAGTTAAAAAGACCACCAAATTAGTTTTACTTCTAAGTAGTTTGTTTTAGAAAACTAATATTATCTGAGTTCGTTGTTTGAATTAAATACAAATTAGGAGCAAAAAATGAAAAGATCATTACTATTTTTATCACTACTTTCGGTCTTCCCAAGCTATGCAGATCAATGACAGATTTACCCCATATCCATTCATAGAACGACATAAAATTTCTACCAAATAAGGTAATCTAATCTACTTTTATACAGAATTATATTAAACCAAGCGGTAACATTTTTATGAAAATTTGCAAAAAGTGATAAAAGATCGTGGCAACCGCTGTAGAAAATGGTAGAATTACACGCTTTCAAAATTGAACAATCTTTTCTTTTACACAAATTTAGGTTTTATATGGCAAATAACAATAAAAAGAAAGTCTCTGAAAAAACAGCAGAGATCACATTAAAAAGTAAAGGTGTAAATACATTTTTATGGGTAATTGCTATTACGCTTTTAGCGGTAGCAGCAGTTGGAAATGTTTATTTTACAACACATTTTGGTTTATTAGTTCGCGTCTTATTGATGGTGGGCTTATTGGTTGCAGGCTTGGTTGTTGCGGCATTAACTAATGAAGGAATAAGAGCGATTAGATTTTTAAAAGAATCTCGCTTAGAATTAAGAAAAATTATTTGGCCAACACGTCAAGAATCAACGCAAACGACTTTTATTGTGATCGCAATTACCGTCGTGGTTTCTTTAGCCTTATGGGCAATGGATTCAATCATTGTTCAGTTAGTGACATTTTTAACTGAGTTGAGGTTCTAAAATGAGTGAAGTTGAAGTAGAAATGGAATCACAAGAACAGCAAGAAGAAGTAGTAACAAAGAGTGATAAACGTTGGTATGTCTTACAAGCTTTTTCTGGTTTTGAATCTCGTGTCGCAATTACTTTGCGTGAATACATTAAACAACACCAAATGGAAGATCAGTTTGGTGAAGTATTAGTACCAACGGAAGAAGTGATTGAGACTGTAGCGGGCAAGCGTCGTAAATCTGAGCGTAAATTTTTTCCAGGTTATGTTCTTGTACAGATGGATATGAACGATGAAACGTGGCATTTGGTTAAAAGTGTGCCTCGTGTATTAGGCTTTATTGGTGGAACAGCGGATAGACCTGCTCCAATTACTCAAAAAGAAGCAGATCGTATTTTAAATCGCCTTCAAGAAACTTCTGATAAGCCAAAACACAAAACCACTTTCCAACCAGGAGAATTGGTTCGTGTTACTGAAGGTCCATTTGCAGACTTTTCTGGTACAGTGGAAGAAGTGGATTATGAGAAAAGTCGAGTTAAAGTATCGGTTTCAATCTTTGGTCGTGCAACACCCGTGGAATTAGCCTTTAATCAGATTGAAAAACAGAGTTAATTAAATTGTAAATTTTTATCAAAAACTGACCGCTTGTTTTCGGTGAGTTTTTATATTTTTGTGAAATCGTTAGGTTTTGCTTGAAAAATGATCGTGGATTCATTAAAATCTGCGGTCTTTATATATTTTTTATATAACAACGGGAAGCTAATTTTTAGCGTTATTACCCATTAAGAGGAAATCAAAAATGGCAAAGAAAGTACAAGCCTATATTAAGTTGCAAGTTGCAGCTGGTGCGGCAAACCCAAGTCCACCTGTTGGTCCTGCATTAGGTCAACACGGTGTGAATATTATGGAATTCTGTAAAGCGTTCAACGCAAGAACTGACAGTATGGAAAAAGGTTTACCTATTCCTGTTGTAATCACAGTTTACGCAGACCGTTCTTTCACCTTCATTACTAAAACACCACCAGCAGCGGTATTGTTGAAAAAAGCAGCCGGCGTTAAATCTGGTTCTGGTGTACCTAACAAAACTAAAGTAGGTAAAGTAACTCGTGCACAAGTTCAAGAAATCGCAGAATTAAAAGCGGCGGATATGACGGGTGCAACTATTGAAACAATGATGAAATCTATTGAAGGTACTGCACGTTCAATGGGTTTAGTGGTGGAGGACTAATCAATGGCTAAACTTACTAAGCGTATGAAAGCAATTAGAGAAAGTGTTGACGCTACTAAATCTTATGAAATCAACGAAGCAGTTGTTTTATTGAAAAAATTAGCAACAGCAAAATTTGTTGAAAGCGTTGATGTCGCAGTTAATCTAGGTATCGATCCTCGTAAATCAGACCAAAACGTGCGTGGTGCAACTGTGTTACCACACGGAACAGGTCGTGATGTGCGTGTAGCAGTATTCACACAAGGTGCAAATGCAGACGCTGCGAAAGAAGCGGGTGCGGACATCGTGGGTATGGACGATCTTGCTGAATTAGTGAAAAAAGGCGAAATGAACTTTGACGTTGTGATTGCTTCTCCAGATGCAATGCGTGTTGTGGGTCAATTAGGTCAAATTTTAGGTCCACGTGGTTTAATGCCAAACCCTAAAGTTGGAACTGTGACACCAAACGTTGCTGAAGCAGTGAAAAATGCGAAATCAGGTCAGGTTCGTTACCGTAATGATAAAAATGGTATTATCCATACTTCAATTGGTAAAGCTAACTTCTCTGAAGAGCAATTAAAAGAAAATTTAGAAGCATTTTTAGGTGCAGTAATTAAAGCTCGCCCAACAACAGCAAAAGGTGTTTTCGTTAAGAAAGTAAGCCTTTCTACCACTCAAGGTGCTGGTGTTGAAGTGGATCAAGCTTCATTAACTATCTAACTTTTTGAGTGATGATAAATTCATCACTTTACAGGGTTGAAAATTATTGTTACAATTTTCGACCCTTTAGACTATTTTAGTCTATTTCTGGTTGGTGCTTGACCTTTTTCAAGTCCCGTCCAAGACCGTAGGTGAGAACGCTTATAATATTGTAGGTGTGTTTTCTTAATTTTCCTGCGTAGATGGTGTCAGAACGATAGAAGAATTTTTTCTGCTTCTGTTCACCTTTAGCCTCAAGGGTAATGTAAATTATTTTTGAGAATTTTAGAAAAAATCTGACCGCTTAATTTATTTATACTTATGTTATAGAGAGATAAACGGCAGAGGTATCAGGAGCTAAAACCAATGGCATTAAATCTTCAAGACAAACAAGCAATTGTTGCTGAAGTAAATGAAACAGCCAAAGGTGCGCTGTCTGCAGTTATCGCGGATTCTCGTGGTGTGACTGTAGGTAAAATGACTGAATTGCGTAAATCAGCTCGTGAAGCTGGCGTTTCTATTCGTGTGGTTCGTAATACTTTGTTACGCCGTGCAGTAGAAGGGACAGAATATGAGTGTTTAAAAGACGCATTTGTAGGTCCAACACTTATCGCTTTTTCAAATGAACACCCAGGTGCAGCAGCACGTTTGTTCAAAGACTTTGCTAAAGCAAACGATAAGTTTGAAATTAAAGGTGCAGCCTTTGAAGGTAAAATCCAAGATCCAAACTTCTTGGCAACATTACCAACGTTTGACGAAGGAATCGCTCAATTAATGAGTGTAATGAAAGAAGCTTCAGCGGGCAAACTTGTTCGTACTCTTGCAGCTCTTCGTGATCAAATGGAAGCCGCAGCTTAATTTTAGTGATTAAACTAGATTAAGTTGTGCAATTATTAACTTTTTTATTTTAGGAAACAATTGTTATGTCATTAACTAATGAACAAATCATTGAAGCGATTGCTTCAAAATCAGTAACTGAAATCGTAGAATTAATTTCTGCAATGGAAGAAAAATTTGGTGTATCAGCAGCGGCAGCAGCGGTAGTTGCAGGACCAGCTGAAGCAGCAGAAGAAAAAACAGAATTTGATGTTGTATTAAAAGCAGCAGGTGCTAATAAAGTAGCAGCAATCAAAGCGGTACGTGGTGCAACTGGTTTAGGCTTAAAAGAAGCGAAAGACTTAGTTGAATCAGCACCAGCAACCTTAAAAGAAGGTGTTGCTAAAGATGAAGCTGAAGCACTTAAAAAACAATTAGAAGAAGCGGGCGCAGAAGTAGAAATCAAATAATTTTGATTTTTCTGTTATGCTCTTTTAGAGACAATGGCTGGTGGATTTTTCCATCAGCCTTTTGTACTTTAAAGAATTTGAGTAGATTTTGTCGTTTTAGTCTACTGAATTATAGTTAGTAAAACTAACTCCATTTCTCCAGCTTATGCCCTATAAGTAGTGATTTTTGACTTATAGCTTGCAGAGTTGGAAAACGACACCTCGTAATTAAGAAGAGTAAATAATAATTTACTTTTTATGCCACTTCCAGCCTCTTCTGAGTGCAGGATTGTGAATTCAACTAAAGAATCAATAGTAGAGATATAAAAAATGACGTATTCCTATTCAGAGAAAAAACGTATCCGTAAAAGCTTCGGTAAACGTCAGCAAGTTTTGAATGTTCCTTATTTGTTAACAATTCAGCTTGATTCTTTCGATAAGTTTATCCAAAAAGATCCAGAAGGACAACTAGGTTTAGAAGCGGCATTCCGTTCAGTTTTTCCTATTGTAAGTAACAATGGTAGTACTGAATTACAATACGTTTCTTATGAATTAGGCGAACCAACATTTGATGTTCGTGAGTGCCAAATTCGTGGAATTACCTATGCTGCTCCATTGCGAGTAAAACTTCGTTTGGTAACTTATGATCGTGAAGCCGTTGCTGGAACAGTAAAAGATATTAAAGAACAAAAAGTATATATGGGTGAAATTCCATTGATGACAAACAATGGAACATTTGTTATCAATGGTACAGAGCGTGTAATTGTATCGCAATTACACCGTAGTCCAGGTGTATTTTTTGATAGTGATAAAGGTAAAACTCATTCATCAGGTAAAGTCCTGTATAACGCACGTATTATTCCTTACCGTGGATCGTGGTTAGATTTTGAGTTTGATCCAAAAGATAATTTATTTGCTCGTATTGACCGTCGTCGTAAATTACCCGCGACGATCATTCTACGTGCATTAGGCTATTCAACAGAAGAAATTTTAAATTTATTTTTCGATACTATTACATTTAAGATTGAAGATAATAAATTATTGATGACGTTAGTACCAGAGCGTTTACGTGGTGAAACAGCTGCATTTGATATTGAAGCAAATGGCAACGTGTACGTAGAAGCGGGTCGTCGTATTACCGCTCGTCATATTCGTAACTTGGAAAAAGATAATATAGCCCAAATTGAAGTACCAGTTGAGTATATCGTTGGTAAAGTTACAGCGAAAGATTATATTGATCTTGAAACTGGAGAAGTCGTTTGTTCTGCAAATGATGAAATTAATTTAGAATTATTAGCTAAATTGAGTGCTGCAGGTTATAAAGAAATTGATGTATTATTTACCAATGATTTAGATCACGGTGCTTATATTTCAGAAACATTACGCGTAGATTCAACAACAGATCGTTTAAGTGCATTAGTTGAAATTTATCGAATGATGCGTCCAGGCGAACCACCAACAAAAGAAGCAGCTGAAGGCTTATTTGATAATATGTTCTTCTCAACAGATCGTTATGATCTTTCTTCTGTGGGTCGTATGAAATTTAATCGCTCTTTGGATATTCCAGGAGAAGAAGGTTCAAGTATTTTAAGCAGCGATGATATCGTTGGCGTAATGAAAAAACTGATTGAAATTCGTAATGGTCGTGGTGAAGTTGATGATATTGACCATTTAGGAAACCGTCGTATTCGTTCGGTGGGTGAAATGGCTGAAAACCAATTCCGTATCGGTTTAGTGCGTGTTGAACGTGCGGTTCGTGAGCGTTTATCATTAGGCGATTTAGAGGGTGTAACTCCACAAGATCTGATCAATGCAAAACCTATTTCTGCGGCAGTGAAAGAGTTCTTCGGATCTTCACAACTTTCGCAATTTATGGATCAAAATAACCCGCTTTCAGAAGTCACCCATAAACGTCGTATTTCTGCATTAGGTCCTGGTGGTTTAACCCGTGAGCGTGCAGGCTTTGAAGTTCGAGATGTTCATAATACTCACTATGGTCGTGTATGTCCGATTGAAACCCCAGAGGGTCCAAATATCGGTTTGATCAACTCACTTTCAGTTTATGCTCGTACGAACAGCTATGGTTTCTTAGAAACACCATATCGTAAAGTTGTTGATGGTCAAGTAACGGAAGAAATTGAATACTTATCAGCAATTGAAGAAGGTCAGTATGTGATTGCTCAGGCAAATGCAAACTTAGACGAAAACTTACGTTTCACAGATACTTATGTGACTGCTCGTGGAGAACACGGTGAATCAGGTTTATTCCGTCCAGAAGATATTCAATATATGGACGTTTCACCACAACAGATGGTATCTGTGGCAGCAGCATTAATTCCATTCTTGGAACACGATGATGCGAACCGTGCCTTAATGGGTGCGAATATGCAACGTCAAGCCGTGCCAACATTACGTGCGGACAAACCATTAGTCGGTACAGGTACAGAAAAAGCCGTTGCACTTGATTCAGGTGTTGCTGTTGTAGCTAAACGTGGCGGTACAATCCAATATGTGGATGCATCTCGTATCGTCGTGAAAGTAAACGAAGATGAAACTATTGCGGGTGAGTCAGGGATTGATATTTATAACTTAATTAAATATACCCGTTCAAACCAAAATACTTGTATCAACCAAATTCCTTGTGTGAATTTAGGCGAACCAGTAGAGCGTGGTGAAATTTTAGCAGATGGTCCTTCAACAGATTTAGGTGAATTAGCCTTAGGTCAAAATATTCGTGTGGCATTTATGCCTTGGAATGGATATAACTTTGAAGACTCAATGTTAGTTTCAGAGCGTGTGGTTCAAGAAGATCGTTTCACAACTATCCATATTCAAGAATTATCTTGTGTGGCACGTGATACGAAACTTGGTTCAGAAGAAATCACAGCGGATATTCCAAACGTAGGTGAATCTGCATTAAGCAAACTTGATGAATCAGGAATTGTTTATGTGGGAGCTGAAGTAAAAGGTGGCGACATTTTGGTGGGTAAAGTTACACCAAAAGGCGAAACTCAATTAAGCCCAGAAGAAAAATTACTACGAGCGATCTTCGGTGAAAAAGCATCAGACGTAAAAGATTCATCATTACGTGTACCAAACAGCATTTCAGGTACCGTTATTGATGTTCAAGTCTTTACCCGTGATGGTGTAGAAAAAGATAAACGTGCATTAGAAATCGAAGAAATGCAGTTGAAAGAAGCGAAGAAAGATTTAGTGGAAGAATTAACCATTCTTGAAGCTGGCTTATTCTCTCGTGTTCGCAACTTGTTGATTGTAAGTGGTGTATCAGACGCTGAACTTGATAAAACACAACGTGAAAAATGGTTAGAGTTAACCATTGATGACGAAGAAAAACAAAATCAACTTGAACAACTTGCTGAGCAGCACGAAGAGTTACGTAAAGAATTTGAACGTAAGTTAGAAATCAAACGTAACAAAATTATTCAAGGCGATGATTTAGCACCAGGTGTGTTGAAAGTGGTTAAAGTTTACCTTGCGGTTAAACGCCATATTCAACCTGGTGATAAAATGGCGGGACGTCACGGTAACAAAGGGGTTATCTCAAAAATAAATCCTGTGGAAGATATGCCGTATGATGAAAATGGTCAGCCTGTTGAGATCGTATTAAACCCATTGGGTGTACCATCTCGTATGAACATCGGTCAGATCCTTGAAACTCATCTAGGTTTAGCGGCCAAAGGTATTGGTGATCAAATCAACCAAATGCTTAAACAACAACAAGAAATTGCTAAATTACGTGAGTATATTCAAAAAGCGTATGATTTAGGACAAGGTGTGCAAGTTGTTGATTTAAATACATTTAGTGATGAAGAAGTTATGCGATTAGCAGAAAATCTTCGTAAAGGTATGCCACTTGCCACTCCAGTGTTTGATGGTGCTTATGAGAGTGAAATTAAAGGCTTATTAGAATTAGGCGGATTGCCAGCATCTGGTCAGATTACTTTATATGATGGTTGTACAGGTGAAAAATTTGAACGTCCAGTAACAGTTGGTTATATGTATATGCTGAAATTGAATCACTTAGTTGATGATAAAATGCACGCACGTTCAACGGGTTCTTATAGTCTTGTTACTCAACAGCCATTGGGTGGTAAAGCACAATTTGGTGGTCAGCGTTTCGGAGAGATGGAAGTATGGGCATTAGAAGCTTATGGTGCCGCTTATACCCTACAAGAAATGCTTACGGTTAAATCCGATGATGTGAATGGTCGAACTAAAATGTATAAAAACATTGTGGATGGCTCACACCATATGGAACCAGGTATGCCAGAATCCTTTAATGTAATTACGAAAGAGATTCGTGCATTAGCCATTGATATGGAGTTGGATGAATCAAAGTAATCTAAATATTACTTTAAAGCGGTAAGATACTCTTAAAAATTTGCAAATTTTTGAAAATATCTAACCGCTTCCAACAAAATAAAATTTCATTGTTTAAGGCATTGCCTTAAATAAACTTTAATTCCTTGTCAGGAGTAGAAAGTGAAAGACTTAGTAAAGTTTTTAAAATCACAATCTCAAACAAATGATGATTTTGATGCAATTAAAATTGGTTTAGCGTCACCAGATAAGATCCATTCGTGGTCTTTTGGAGAAGTGAAAAAGCCAGAAACAATTAATTACCGAACATTTAAGCCAGAACGTGATGGTCTTTTCTGCGCACGTATTTTTGGACCAGTAAAAGATTATGAGTGTCTTTGTGGAAAATACAAACGCTTGAAACACCGTGGTGTAATTTGTGAAAAATGTGGTGTTGAAGTTACCCAAACTAAAGTGCGTCGTGATCGTATGGGTCATATTGATCTTGCGTGTCCAGTGGCTCATATTTGGTTTTTAAAATCATTGCCATCTCGTATTGGTATTATTTTAGATATGCCATTACGTGATATTGAACGTGTGCTTTATTTTGAATCTTATGTGGTTGTAGAGCCAGGTATGACTGATCTTGAAAAAGCACAGTTATTAACAGAAGAACAATTCTGGGAAGCTGAAGAGCGTTGGGGTGACGAATTTGAAGCAAAAATGGGTGCAGAAGGTATCCAAGATTTACTTCGTGAGTTAGATTTAGATCACGAATGTGAAATGTTGCGTGAAGAATTACAAGAAACCAATTCAGAAACCAAACGTAAAAAAATCACCAAACGTTTAAAAGTATTGGAAGCTTTCCAGTATTCTGGTAATAAACCAGAGTGGATGGTATTAAAAGTATTACCTGTATTACCACCAGATTTACGTCCATTAGTGCCACTTGATGGTGGTCGTTTTGCAACATCAGATTTGAATGATTTATACCGTCGTGTAATCAACCGTAATAACCGTTTAAAACGTTTATTAGATTTAGTTGCACCAGACATCATCGTACGTAACGAAAAACGTATGCTACAAGAGTCTGTAGACGCATTATTAGATAATGGTCGTCGTGGTCGTGCAATTACGGGTTCAAACCGTCGTCCACTTAAATCATTAGCGGATATGATCAAAGGTAAACAAGGTCGTTTCCGTCAAAACTTATTAGGTAAACGTGTAGATTATTCAGGTCGTTCGGTAATTACCGTAGGTCCATATTTACATTTACACCAATGTGGTTTACCGAAAAAAATGGCGTTGGAATTATTCCGTCCATTTATTTACTCTAAATTAGAAGGTCGTGGCATTGCTTCAACAATCAAAGCGGCGAAGAAAATGGTTGAGCGTGAAGAGCCGATTGTTTGGGATATCTTAGCAGAAGTTATCCGTGAACACCCAATCTTATTAAACCGTGCACCAACACTTCACCGTTTGGGTATCCAAGCGTTTGAACCATTGTTGATCGAAGGTAAAGCGATTCAGTTACACCCATTAGTTTGTGCGGCATTCAATGCGGACTTCGATGGAGACCAAATGGCGGTTCACGTACCATTAACACTTGAAGCTCAATTGGAAGCGCGTGCGTTAATGATGTCAACCAACAACGTGTTATCTCCTGCAAATGGTGAGCCAATTATCGTACCTTCTCAGGACGTTGTATTAGGTCTTTACTATATGACGCGTGAAAATATCAATGCGTTAGGTGAAGGGATGTATTTCTTAGATCCACGTGAAGCCGAAAAAGCGTACCGTACAGGTCAAGCAGAATTACACGCACGTGTTAAAGTTCGTATTACGGAATATCAAAAATCAGAAAGTGGTAACTATGTTGCAACAACGAATTTAGTCGATACAACTGTGGGTCGTGCAATTTTATGGATGATTGCACCAAAAGGTATGCCATTTGCACTGTTTAACCAAACATTAGGTAAAAAAGCCATTTCAAAATTAATTAACGAAAGCTATCGTCATTTAGGTTTGAAAGAGAGTGTTATTTTTGCTGACCAAATTATGTATACCGGTTTTGCTTATGCGGCACGTAGTGGTGCATCAGTGGGTATCGATGATATGGTTATTCCTGATGAAAAACAATCGATTATTTCAGCAGCAGAAACGGAAGTTGCGGAAATTCAAGAACAGTTCCAATCAGGTTTAGTTACGGCAGGTGAGCGTTACAATAAAGTCATCGATATTTGGGCAGCCGCTAATGAGCGTGTTGCAAAAGCGATGATGGAAAATCTTTCAACAGAAGAAGTTAAAAACCGCCAAGGTGAAATAGAAATACAACCTTCATTCAATAGTATTTTTATGATGGCAGATTCAGGAGCACGTGGTTCAGCAGCTCAGATTCGTCAGCTTGCAGGTATGCGTGGTCTGATGGCAGCACCAGATGGTTCGATCATCGAAACACCAATTACGGCAAACTTCCGTGAAGGTCTAAATGTACTTCAGTACTTTATCTCAACCCATGGGGCACGTAAAGGTCTTGCGGATACAGCACTTAAAACAGCAAACTCTGGGTACTTAACCCGTCGTTTAGTTGATGTGGCACAAGATTTAGTGATTGTTGAAGATGACTGTGGAACAGATAAAGGTATTGTAATGACACCGCTTATTGAAGGTGGTGATGTTAAAGAACCATTACGTGAGCGAGTATTAGGACGAGTAGTTGCCGAAGATGTTGTTAAACCTGGAACAGAAGAAATTTTAATTCCTCGCAATACATTACTTGATGAAAAATGGTGTGATGTGATTGATGTTGAATCTGTTGATGTAATTAAGGTTCGTTCAGTAGTAACTTGTGATACAGACTTCGGTGTGTGTGCAAAATGTTACGGACGTGATCTGGCTCGTGGTCATATCATCAACCAAGGTGAAGCAGTTGGGGTTATCGCAGCACAATCAATCGGGGAACCGGGTACACAGTTAACGATGCGTACGTTCCATATCGGGGGTGCGGCATCAGCAGCAGCGAAAGAATCTAGCGTTCAGGTGAAAACTGCAGGGACATTAAAACTGGCGAACGCAAAATTTGTAACTAACAAAAATGGTAAACTCGTCATTACTTCTCGTACTACTGAAATAACGGTTATTGATGCCTTTGGTCGTACTAAAGAGAAATATAAAGTGCCTTATGGTACTATTCTTTCTAAAGGTGATGGAGCAGAAGTTGAAGCGGGTGAAGTCGTTGCAAACTGGGATCCTCACGCATTACCAATTATTGCAGAAGCTAGTGGTTTTATTCAGTTTAGCGATGTAATTGATGGTGTGACTGTTACTCGTCAAACGGATGAGCTGACAGGTTTATCATCCATTGTTGTACAAGATGTTGGTGAACGTACTGCTACAGGTAAAGATTTGCGTCCAGCATTAAAACTGGTGGATAAAAAAGGCAATGATGTATTGATTCCAGGTACCGATGTGCCAGCTAACTATTTCTTAGCCGGTAAATCTATTGTTAGCTTAACAGATGGTGCTGAGATTTCAGTGGGTGATGCGTTAGCTCGTATGCCACAAGAATCTGTGGGAACTAAGGATATTACAGGGGGTCTTCCTCGCGTAGCAGATTTATTTGAAGCACGTAAACCAAAAGAACCAGCAATCTTAGCAGAAATCTCAGGTATTATTTCATTTGGTAAAGAAACCAAAGGAAAACGCCGTTTAGTGATTACACCAGCAGAAGGCGAAGCATATGAAGAAATGATTCCAAAATGGCGTCAGCTTAATGTGTTTGAAGGTGAGATGATCCAACGAGGTGATGTAATCTCCGATGGTCCTGAAATGCCTCACGATATCTTACGTTTACGTGGTATTCACGCAGTAACGGATTATATTGTAAACGAAGTGCAAGAAGTTTACCGCTTACAAGGGGTAAAAATTAACGATAAGCACATCGAGGTAATTGTTCGTCAGATGTTACGTAAAGGAATTATCACAAACGCATATGACTCTGAATTCCTAAATGGAGAACAGGTTGAAGTGGCACGAGTGAAAATTGTGAACCGTAAACGTGAAGCAGAAGGTAAACCATTGGTTGAATATCAACGTGAATTATTAGGTATTACCAAAGCATCACTTGCAACAGAATCCTTTATTTCTGCTGCATCGTTCCAAGAAACAACACGTGTGCTTACTGAAGCCGCTGTTGCGGGTAAACGTGATGAATTACGAGGCTTAAAAGAGAACGTAATTGTTGGTCGTTTAATTCCTGCGGGTACTGGTTTTGCGTATCACCAAAAACGTGCTCAGAAACGTTTACAAAGTGAAGTTAAGCTAGATCTAACATCAGTAGCGATGTCTGAAGAGCAACCTGTTGTAATTGCAACAGAGCAATCTTCTGCAACAGATGAAGCAGCTCAAAGTTTAGCTGCGTTATTAAATGCAGGTTTAGATAATTAATTGAATTGATATCTAAATAATATAAATAAACCCTTTACTAAAACGTAAGGGGTTTTTTTATAGATTTTATATTGATTTTAGAAAATTAATAGCTTAGATTAAAAAGAGCAAGATGATAAATTTTAAAAAATTATAGGATATTATTATGAGAAAAAATTATATTGATTGGGATTGCTATTTTATGGGGATTGCAATCCTATCAGCAATGAGAAGTAAAGATCCTAATACTCAGGTGGGGGCTTGTATTGTGAATCAAGATCACCGAATAATCGGAGTAGGATATAATGGCTTTCCTGCTGGGTGTAAAGATGAGGATTTCCCTTGGGCAAGAGAAGGTGATTTACTTGATACCAAATACCCCTATGTTTGCCACGCAGAACTTAATGCCATATTAAATAGTATTAAATCCTTAAAAGATTGTATTATCTATGTTGGGCTTTTTCCTTGTAATGAATGCAGTAAAGCAATCATCCAAAGTGGCATTAAAGAAGTGGTCTATTTATCAAATAAATATGCACATACGGATACTCAAAAAGCATCACAGAAAATGCTTGATAGTGCAGGGGTAAAATATCGACAATTACAAACGGAAAAAGAGAAGATAGAACTTTATTTTGATAAATGATAGCGGTGAGATGTTAAAGAAAATTTACAAAATGCAAAATAACAGATTGAAAATACTAAGCTTATTTATTGCAAATTGAGAGACTATAAAAATAACTGTGTATCTGCTTTAATATACAAAAAACATTAAGGTGGATACCAATATGAAAAAAGTAAATTTAACCAACCAAATCGATGCACTACTTAAACAACTAGATTCTCAAGAAGATATCGCAAATGCGACTCAGCTATTGCACAAACGTTTCTTTGAGAAATCTCTCAATGCTGAATTAGATGCACATCTAGGCTATCAAAAGAATGGCACACGTAAAGGAAGTAACGCTAGAAATGGCGTTACAACCAAAACAGTATATTCTGAAGAGGGGAAGTTCTCTATCGATACCCCACGTGATAGAGAAGGAACTTTTGAGCCTGAAATTATCAAAAAACGACAAACAAGAGTCCCCACTCTAGACTTAAAAATTATCTATTTATATTCACAAGGAATGAGTACCCGTGAAATCACTGAAACCTTGTCAGACCTTTATGGGACTGAAGTCTCACCTACACTGGTATCACGTGTGACAGATGCACTATTAGATGATGTTATAGAGTGGCAATCTCGCCCGCTTGATGAGGTCTATCCTATTGTTTATTTGGACTGCATCGTTGTCAAAGTCCGTCAAGATAAACGTGTGATTAATAAGGCAATTTACCTTGCCTTAGGCATTAATATGCAAGGACAAAAGGAGCTTTTAGGCTTGTGGATATCTGAAAATGAAGGGGCTAAATTTTGGTTAGGGGTGCTGACTGAATTACAAAATAGAGGTGTAAAAGATATCCTTATTGCTTGTGTAGATGGTTTAACGGGCTTTCCTGATGCGATTAATGCCGTTTATCCAAAAACAAAAATCCAGCTTTGTATTGTCCATATGGTGCGTAATTCAATGAAATATGTACCTTATAAGGATTATAAAGCGGTAGCTCGAGATTTAAAGAAAATTTATCAATCTGCAACGGAAGATGAAGCGTTACAGGAATTAGAAAATTTTGCGAATACTTATGACGATAAATATCCGCAAATATCACGGTCTTGGTATAAACACTGGGATAAGCTGAATACCTTGTTTAACTACCCTGAAGATATAAGAAAAGCCATTTATACGACGAATGCTATTGAGTCTGTAAATAGTGTTATTCGCAAAGTCATCAATAAGAGAAAATTATTCCCAACGGATGATTCTGCGAAAAAAGTCGTTTATCTGGCTATTCAAAATGCCTCTAAAAAATGGACAATGCCAATTAGGGACTGGAAATTAGCACTCAATAAGTTTATGATTGAGTTTGATGATCGCTTAGCTGATTATAGCAATAGCATTATAATTTGACATAACAATTCCTCCTCTCTCATTACGAAATAATCTAAAACAAAGTGGCACAGAATTATTTTATTATGCCACTTTATACTATCTTTGCTATATCTTTAACTAACTTTAACTAAAGTGCAGTTACACAGTTTAAGAGACAGTCTCCAAATTGAGTTTTTTATACTAATTCACTTTTAGAAAGAAAAATACTCGATATCACAAGCATTATATCTCTTAATACCAATTTTCGTTGTAAGTTTATGACAAGTTGTAGAATGTTCTTTTATCAAAGAAATAATATTCCAAAATATTGGATTTTTCTTCAATGGTTAAATTTTTTGTTTTTGTATTCATTCATAAAAGTTACTTAACGTCTTATTATATAATCCTTTAAGTAACTTTTTAGCGTCATTTTCTATATTTATTGAACCGTTAAAGTATTTTTTGCCTTTAATTTAATGTGTGGGTTTGGAATAATTTCAATACCTTCTGGTGTTTTTTCCAAAGCAATACTTAAGACTTCATCAATAGTTTCAACTGGATGAATAGCTAAATCTTGTTTCGCTTTATCAGGGATATCTTCCAAATCTTTTTCATTTTCTTTTGGAATAATTACTGTCTTGATACCACCTCGATGTGCTGCAAGTAATTTTTCTTTTAAACCACCGATAGGTAATACTTTACCTCGTAAGTTAATTTCACCCGTCATCGCAACATCTGCTCGAACAGGGTTACCTGTTAAAGTAGAAATTAGAGCTGTACACATCGCTATTCCCGCACTCGGGCCATCTTTAGGCGTTGCACCATCTGGGACGTGTACGTGAATGTCACGTTTTTCATAAAAATCAGAAGCAATTCCTAATTTTTCAGCACGTGAACGAACAACGATCATTGCAGCTTGGATTGATTCTTTCATTACATCACCTAAAGAACCTGTAAATGAGAATTTGCCTTTACCGATGACTGAAGCAGTTTCAATAGTGAGTAAGTCTCCACCAACTTCTGTCCACGCCAATCCAGTTACCTCACCAATGCGGTTTTGAGAATCCATTTTGCCATAATCAAAACGTTTCACACCTAAAAATGCATCAAGGTTATCTGCATTAACAGTGATTGATTTTAGTTTTTTATTTAGTACTAATTTTTTTACTGCTTTTCGACATATTTTTGCAATTTCACGTTCTAAATTTCGTACACCAGCTTCACGTGTGTAGTAACGAATGATATCTAAAATAGCACTATCTTCAATATTTAATTCGTTTATTTTTAAACCATTATTCTCTTTTTGTTTTTCAACTAAATGTTTTTTAGCAATGTTCATTTTTTCATCTTCGGTATAACCAGAAAGACGAATAACTTCCATTCTGTCTAATAAAGCAGGTGGAATATTCATTGAATTTGAGGTTGCTACAAACATTACATCAGAAAGATCATAATCTATTTCTAAATAGTGATCATTAAAGGCTTTATTTTGTTCTGGATCTAGTACTTCAAGTAATGCAGACGCTGGATCGCCTCGCATATCTTGAGCCATTTTATCAATTTCATCTAGTAGGAAAAGCGGGTTTTTCACACCAACTTTTGCCATTTTTTGAATTAATTGCCCCGGCATTGAGCCAATATAAGTACGGCGATGACCTCGAATTTCAGCTTCATCACGTACACCACCTAAAGCCATACGAACATATTTACGTCCTGTAGCATTAGCAACCGATTGTCCTAGTGAGGTTTTTCCTACCCCAGGAGGTCCTACCAAACATAAAATAGGTCCTTTTAATTTATTTAATCGAGTTTGTACTGCGAGATATTCTAAAATACGCTCTTTAACACGTTCTAAGCCGTGATGATCTTTATCTAATATCTCTTGTGCTTTTTGCAAATTTTTCTTTACAACTGACCGCTTATGCCAAGGCACTTGTAGTAACCAATCAATGTAGCCACGCACAACCGTTGCTTCTGAAGAGCCTTGAGGCATCAATTTTAATTTTTTTAGTTCATTTTCCGCTTTTTCTTTAGCTTCTTTTGGCATTTTTGCTTTTGTAATTTTTTCTTTAAGCTGATCTAATTCTGTTGCTTCTTGATCTTCACCATTACCTAGCTCTTTTTGGATTGCCTTAATTTGCTCATTCAAATAGTAATCACGCTGATTTTTTTCCATTTGTTGTTTAACACGATTACGGATACGGCTTTCTGTTTCTAAGGTATCCATTTCTGTGACCATTGTGATGAGTAAAGCCTCAAAGCGAGCAACAAGATTAATCTCTTGTAACAACTCTTGTTTACGATTAGTTGGCGCAATTAAATTTGCTGCGATAGTATCAGCTAAACGTTCCTCAAAAGTGATTTTTTTCAATTTTGGTAAAATATCAGGGGATATTTTCTTATTATTTTTTATATAGTTCTCAAATTCCACTAATGTTGTTCTTGCAATAGCTTGCAATTCATTTTGTTTATCCTGAGTCTCTGAAATTAATGGTTCAACATTTGCTATCAGTCCATTTTTACTATCACTTGCATAGTTTATTTTAGCGCGTTGTTGTCCTTCAACGAGCACTTTTACTGTGCCATCAGGTAAGTTAAGCATTTGAATAATATTTGCGATTACACCAACATCATAAAGTTCGTTTATCTCAGGATCTTCACTGCTAGGATCTTTTTGAGTGACTAAAAACAATTGCTTGTTATTTTCCATTGCGGCTTGCAAACTTTGAACGGATTTTTCTCGCCCAACAAAAAGCGGCATTACCATAAATGGAAATACTACAACATCTCTTAATGGAAGCATTGGTAAATTAATGATATTTTTCTTTTTTGCCATAAATTAAACTCTTTCTATTTAGGAATTAAACTATTATGGGGGTAGATTTTAATAACTCAAGTAAAAAATGAGTTATGGATACATTTCTACACATATTTATAGATTAAAATGGTAAAGCTGACAGTGATCATAACGGACATTAATACTTTAGCATAAGTAGGAATACGCCGTGTTTCATTCCAATCCCTTAATGGTTTACCTAAAATAGGATGATTAAGTAACCATAAATGAAAACGTGATGAACTATGAGAAAAGCAGATTAGTGCAACAAGTAAAAAAGGGGTCGTTGGCATTAAAGGAACGATTATTCCAATAATACCCAAAGCAACAAAGAGCCATCCTAAAGTAAAGAAGAGTATTGTTTTGATATTGTATTTAACCATAAATTATTATTTTTTAAGTTTGCCTCAAATTTTTATGCATTATATCATTTACTTCCTTATAAAAGGAAATGATTATAAATTACAATAAACAATAGTTTCATTTTTTAGGAAAATGATTTAAGTTGATGATAAAAAGGATTTTTTTTAATCACCTAATTTAAATTAGTAAAAATTTAGTTTGACACTAATTTAAATATCCGTAGAATACTCTCCAGTTTCTATTATGTAATTCAATTACATATATTTGAAGCGGGAATAGCTCAGTTGGTAGAGCACGACCTTGCCAAGGTCGGGGTCGCGAGTTCGAGTCTCGTTTCCCGCTCCATTCTATACTCAATATGATGGTACGCTAGCAAAGCGGTTATGCACTGGATTGCAAATCCATGTAGCTCGGTTCGACTCCGGGGCGTACCTCCATTTTTTACTTTAATCAAAAAACTCCAATATTTTCCAAGTAGTCTATAAAAATTTGCAGAAAAAGGGATTTCTAAGCTGTGTATGCCACAGGTAACATAGTTCTAGTGCTGATGCAATTTATACAGCATTTCTAAGCTGTGTATGCCACAGGTAACGATTTAATCATAGAATGGCAAAATCAATTGAGATTTCTAAGCTGTGTATGCCACAGGTAACATCCAACAAGTGGCTTTATTTTCAAAAACAAATTTCTAAGCTGTGTATGCCACAGGTAACATATTTAGAATAACCCTACTGCTAATTTAACTATTTCTAAGCTGTGTATGCCACAGGTAACCGTCAATAGTTGAAAGAGTCTTACCAGCACCATTTCTAAGCTGTGTATGCCACAGGTAACAGAAAAAGAAAGAAATAAAAATAGAATAATTATTTCTAAGCTGTGTATGCCACAGGTAACCTAATAAAATATAATCATTCAAGCCAATTTTATTTCTAAGCTGTGTATGCCACAGGTAACCAGACGTTTTAAATCCAAAACCCTTATTTATCAACATATCATAGAGAAATTATCAAAAATACCTTCCAAAGAACCAAACACCCTAACTATCTGATAATTAAGGTGTTTTTGTTTGGACTAAAAATAAAGGGTATTTTACCAATTTGGGACAGTTGTTGTGCTACTTAATCCATAAGTATTAAATTGTCCAGATTGATACGTATCTACGTCTATTTGCTCAATTTGTAAAGAAAATTCATTTTGATTACTTTCACTCTTTAATTTGATATAAGGGCGTAATTCAAGAGGAGGATTATAATAACGGATCAATGCCTTTTCTCGACTTAAATTTTTTTGTTGCATAATTTGTGCAATTCGCTCAGTCTTAACCTCATCAAAAGTTTTGTTATGGCGTTTTGCATAACGACGAACTTGACGATCTCGATTTTTTTCCTGTCGGAAACGTTTGACACAAATATAACTTACCTGTTCGGGTACGGCTTTAATACTAGAACAATGAACATAATCAGCAAGGCGTTCCAGCCATTTTTTAAAATCTAACTGTTCGAGTTCCTGTTGTGTTTGAGCAAAAATACGTAGTTTTGATCCTAAAGTAGCAACTGTTTTCCCTTCTTTTTCAAAACATCGATATTCAGGGAAACTGACGCCGATATCTGATGTTTTTGCACTCTCCCCATTTACTTTTTTAGCTTGTTCAACCAATGCTAAATGGAGTTGAGTGAAAGTTTTTGACCAAATAAAATAAAGAGAAATATCTGCATTTTTGATCAAGGTAATTTCTTGGTAGTAATTCATTTGTTACTCCTTACCACTTGCCCCAAACACACCACCACGAATAAGCACACCAATAACATAATGTTGTTGTTCAACATCAGGTTCTTTTCCTTTTAACACCCAATCATCAAAGAGAGTATAAAAATCCATTTTTTGTTTTGGTTGGCGGAAAGCCTTTCCCATTGTTGTTACGGCACCATAAGGCTCAATGGCAATTGGAAACTCTGCTCCAGGATACCAATCATCAATAGTACGAATAGCATTACTTACTTTTTGTGAGTGCATACCTGCTTTACCGTTAATTTCGTATAATACTTTACTCTTAGTTTTACCCGTATCTAGCACTAACTCTTGTGATGGGTAGACTTCCTGCCCATAGCCCATTTTTGCCGTTGCTGTGATATATAAAATAATAAAGCTTTCTCCAATCAATCCTTTCTCAATAAGTTTTGCCAGTTTGGTTATATTCTCATTTTGTATATCAAAGTTTTGTAGCGTAATTTGTTTTGCATCAAATTCAAACTCGTCTTGGTTACAAGTCACTTTTACTTTAATTTTCTCTGCACCAACACGATTACGCCATAACCAACGAGCATTGGCAATATTAATAGCATAACGTCGTGCAAGTTCTGCAACACCTTGCGTACTTAAATAATCTGCAACAGTTTTTTCTAGAGCTTTTTGATAATCTTGATCATTACACACATTTGGTTTTCCTGTAAAAGGTAATACTTTACAGCTCCAGCTAACTAATAAAGTATCACAACTTTCATCTAAAGCTGCGGCATCTACTCGTTGTAAATTCGCATTTTGTATTTCTGCATCTAACTTTGTATGATCTTTTTCAGCATCCTGTTTATCTTTTTTCTTTAACCGATTGCTAATTGTTCCTCTAACAGATTTTTCCTTAATGCTAACTGCAATAGTTTTTTTATTTTTTGCTGTACTATCAACTTGTGCAAAAAATGCGTCAGAAATATCAAGATTACGTTCAAAAGCTAATACGCTTGCGGTTGTTAATTTGCTCATTATGTACTCCTATTGGATAAAAATTTAGTTAAATATTTTGTGTAACAAGGTATAAAGATTGTTCTTCATTGTAAGAATAATGCCAAAAAGCATTTTTAATATTATCAGTTAATCGCTGAGGATAAACCCATTCTCCTAAACCATATACAGCCTCAACATATTGGCTCGGGTATTCAGGATTTCTAATATTTTGCATAAGCCCTGCATCATATTTTGGTGAAATACCTTGATAACCAATCGGCATAGGAACAAGCCAGCCTCGTCCTGTTTTTTGAGAGGTAGTTTTCCACACAATTTCAGTTTGTCCTTTTTTATTTGGCACCTCTTCTGGAATATGATGTAAAGTACAAACATCAATAAGGGCATCTAAAGCGGTCACATTCGGATCGACTTTTTGCAATTCTGTAATAATTTCCTCAAAATCCTTTTGTGCATCCATTAAAACAAAAGCAGGCATTAGCATTGGAACTACATCGTGTAAACCATTATCTAAAAAATCAACCTTTGCCAATCTTTGAGTGCTGCCTCCTGCAATACGTTGCTGTAAAATCCACTGTGAGCTTTGCTCAATAAGGTGTTTTTGTTCTTCTATAGAAAGATCTTCTGTGCCTAATACTTCGATAACAAAGCTCATTGTGAGATGGCATTTTCCCTCTTCAATAATAGACGCCGTTTTGCCATCTTTTTTAATTGGATTACGGCTTTGATTAAAAGTGTAGTTGCTATATTTATTAGCTCTGTAGATTTGAGGTTGACAGTCATAACAAGCAAGTAACACACCACCCAAACTGTACGCCTGCCACTCCTCCATAGCCATCATTTTACGAGACATTGAATGGAATGCACCTAAAAAACCAGTAATAGCAGGGAAACCATAAGTAATGGGGCTAGATATACTATTTGCATTGCTAATTTGGACTTTATGAAAAACTAAGTAGCCAGCAACCTGTTTATTGATATTCATAGAAACACTCCTTTACCCGCTCGTTCATATTGTTTTTTCATATCCATTATTTCACGTCGCCACTCATTATATTCAGGCTTACCCGTATCGTGTTTGAGATGAGGAAATTTATCCTGAATAAGCTTATTTAGCCAATTCGCAAATTGTCGATAAATCTCTAAGTGCCACTCAAGATCTTCTCTATCTTCTGCAAACTCTTCTTCACCCTCTAAATTAGCACGCAAAGGGTCTAGCCATAATTTTTGGTTATAATCGAGTTGATAATCTTTTGACCAACCAGCAGGGTAGGTATTTTTTATATAGGTAGAAATAGAGAATAAAATATGCAAAATCTCATCAATAGCGAATTTTCTTGCATCACGTATATCAACAGTATTTTTAGGACTTTTAACAACCTGAAAACACTGCTCTATTGGTTTGTAACATTGATAAGCTAAATTTTTATTAAAAATGGTTCTAGCAGATTTGGATACATTAAAACGATACCGTTGTGAAAATGTTGGTGGTATAGAGGGGAGTAGATAATTTCTACCTCCTTGCTTACTCATTAACAAACTCACATTTTGAGGCTTTGTGCCACCTAATTGAACACTCGCTAAATCTGATAAAGTAACATAAGGTTTTTGCTCCGCTGTTTTTTTAAAGCGATTCTCTTGTGCTTCCTTATTTTCTTCAGAATATTTTAAAGTATTGATACGTTGATATAACTTGTGGGTTAAAACTGATGGATAAAGAGGGACGATATTATGATAGCTAAGATCTTCAATGCTCCCTGCTACATTAGAATTAGTTGCCCACAGTATCTGTTTGTTTCGTTCGTGAGTGATAGGTGAGGTCACAGTATTTTGTAAAGCCTCTTTAAATGCTTGATGATAATTTGTTGCTATTGTTTGATCACTAGATAATGAAGCAATAAAATCCGCATTATCTTCTAAAATAAGATCTCGAATTTTCACCTGTTTATTTGCGAACTCACCAACAACAAAATCAAAAAAAGCCGCTAACGGTAAAGCTGCTGCATTTCCATTAGCATCGATATAATCACTTTTGATACTGTGAGAACCTACTATTTCAATAGGCAAATGGTGATCGGACTGAAAACTAATATTATCACCTTTGGCATCAGGATGAACACCTTTAGAAATATGCGTACCAAAATACAATTGTTTTGCCATTTTATTGGCTGCGTTTTCTAGCCATATAGCAGAACTGTATTTCTCTCGCTCTTTTGAAAGTTTTTCTTGTAAGGTTGCAATTTGATCACTGCTATCACTTTCTTTCGCTTTCTCTAATTGCCTTTGCTCTTTTTCGGTTTTTTTATTGAATTGACTGTTTAAGAAGTTTTGTACAGCGTTTTGGGTAAGTTCTGAAGGAATTTGAGGCATTTGGGTTCTCCTTTGTTTAAACTTTAAGCATATTATAATCATACACCAACAAAATAATCAACCGTTATATATATAATATTTGAAAAAGTTGCAAAATTCTTTATTATGTATGCACATCGTAGAGATGGCTTAGAAAGTTATATAAATAAAATTAGATAACCCATCGAGTAGATGGATTTAGAATAAATATATTAAGGGTTTCGGTTAATGGAGATAATTAACTTTTAAAATTAATCTAGAGGAATAATATATGACAACAACAAACAACGATTCTTTAATTCAAAAATTAAAAAGAAAGCTATTTATTGATACAAATATAGGGAGGTTTGATTATAAGAAACCATTAGGTGAGGGAGGTAATAGTCTAGTTTTTCTTTTTGAAAAAAAAGGAAACTCAGTAATACAAAAATTTGCAATTAAATTTCTTAAAAAAATGGATAGTTCATCAGAAGCAAGATTTAAAGATGAATTTTTTTGTATGCAACAAATTCCAACTCATAAAAATTTGGCAAGATACTATCATTTTGACAAAATAGAAATCGATGGAGAAGGATATTTTATCGTTATTATGAAATACTATGAAAGTAAATTACAAAATAATTGTAAATCAATGTCTCTGTCAGTAAAGTATATCGATAATGGGAAACAACTTTTAAAAAATTTAATGAGTGCAGTTAAACATTTGCATTCATATAACATTATTCATAGAGATATAAAACCACAAAATATCTTTTTTGATAGTGATATAGAGGAATTTGTTTTAGGAGATATGGGAATTGCTAAATTTCCTGAAGTGTTAGTAAAAAATGCTAATACAAAAAAATCTGATAGACTTGCAAACTGGAGTTTTGCACCTAAAGAGCAGCTTAATAGTAAGTTGGATGCAGAAAAAAATTGGGATTATTTTGCTATTGCACAAACTATACAATGGTATTTTACAGGAGAACCAACGAGAGGAGAAAACCGTAAAAAAATAGATGCAAATAAAGATCATTGCTTAAAAATTATTGATAATTTTATTAGTTACTGTCTACAAGATAATCCTCAAAATAGACCACAATCATTCAAAGATATTCAAACTTTTTTTGAAAAACAAAAGGAATATAAGCATGATTATTGGAAAGCTATCTACCAACTGGATGATCTTATCAGAAAAAACTTTACAAAAATAAACAATATTGAAGAAACATCAGATAAGAAAAAGATTGCTAAGTTTTTATCTGATTTTAATGAGATTATTCCATCAAAGTTCTGGATGATGGATTTAGAGGGCGGTGACTGGGATTGTAATACAATAGATTCTATTGGTGATAGCCAATGGATCACTCGAAATTGTGAAATGAGTATTAAAAAATTGATTGTATATAGAAATGAACATGCAATACAAAAAAATTTTTTTCTTATTGTAGCAGATCCAAGTGAACGATTTAAAGTACATGATAATCAGGGGAATATATCTCAATCACAATATGAAAAAGAAGATATTGCTCGTTTTTGGAAAGAAAAGTCAATATATCTTAGTTTAGAAGATACCAAAAATGGTTACTTTGAGACACAAGATGGAGAAAGTTTAAAGCTTAATTGTGATGAATTTCCTGAAAGATATAGAAAATTAGAGGAATTTGTTTATATGGTCGCTCCTGTTGGCACTCCTTTAAATATATATAATCGGGAACCATCTATAAATTTAATGAGAAATGTACTTGATGCTAATAGATTAAACATTGATGATGTAAAGAAATACGAGGAAATTACTAAAGGAAAATTTGCCAATGAAATAAAGTTTTCTTTGTAAAAGTATAGGGCAAAATCATACTTTAATTAGAACAAGATAATATTTAAAATCTAATAATAAATCAATAGATTATATTAATTGACATAGGGATAAGTTTAGCAAGTTGCGTATATCCGCCCGTTGCTTGGTTTGAAAATTCTCATAAACATTATTAGGCATAAATATAGCGGGTAGCTCAAATAAAAAATTAACAAATTTAATATTTCATAGACAGGGCATGCCCTGTCTCTACAATATATTTATATATCAATTGGTTACGTTGATTACTAATAAAATATAGCGGTTATATTCAGTTAGAAATTTACAATTTTGATGCTTACTTTTCTTAATTATAAATTTCTTTAGTAAAACAGAACCAACTCCCACACTTAAAATAACTACCCAACAACCCCCAAAAACTCACTAAACCGCCACTCTTTTCTATCATCTAATGAAACACTAGAAAAACGAGTAGCCAAATAACGTAAACTCTTATCAGGATAAGATTTTTGTATCTCTTCTAGTGCTTCAACTAGTCCTGTTGCTAGCCAAGGGCTGATTTGAGGGTGAGAGAAATCTGCCTCTAATGGTGATATTATGTTATCTTGCAATGTTGCGTCAGATAAACCATTTTTATACACAGATTCTGCAAAATAAACATCATATCCCTCTTCACTTTCATCATTTGGGATAATTAAAAAATCCTCTTCAGATTTACCTGCTCTAAATGGGCTAATTAGTTGTAAATGTATATGTGCTCGGTTGGCTGTTGTCTGTTTGTTCCAATAGGCATTAACATAATTTAGTGAATTATTATTAAGTAAGTTTTGCATAACTTGATGCTCTAAATCACTTAAGGTTTTAATATCATCATTAGTCGATTTAATAATACGAGGTTTTGCATCAATTTGTGCTAATTGTTCTGCTGTTAATAATTCCTGTAAATTATAGCTTGTAGGTTTAAACTGTTTGGTTTCAAATCCGGGATAAGTGAAAATAGTCGAATTTGGATTTTTAAAATAACGAATATTATGTTGTAAAATCAACATATTTGTTTTTTCAGCTACTTTATCAGGACGATGTCGCCAAATACGTCCTGCGAGTTGGATAATAGAACGCATAGAAGAGGGTTCAACAATTGCCCAATCATAATCGTGATCACGTCCTACTTCAGCAACAGGTGTCGCTAAAATGATAAAAATATGGTGCTTTACCTGACTTTGTTTTAGTGCTTTTTTTATTTCTGAATGCTCAAATAGTGCTGCTGGATTTTCTTTATCACGATGTAAAATACGATCTAATCTAGTTTCTAATGCGTTGCGTAATACCAATAGTTGTTTTGAATGGTAACAACTCAAATGGATATGCACATCCTCAGGTACTTCTGCTTTTGCAAATAATTGTGTAGCAATGGGAATAATATTATTAATATTGGCAATTCTAACTAAGCCAATACTTACTTTTTTACTAGTTTGAGGATCAATTTGATGATAATTATTATGTAAACTAATCGCACCATTTAGTATTTGCTGTCCTAAGTTGGCATAGAAACGAGCAGGTCTTTCTTGATTATAGCTTAAATCTAACGGCAAAATATCAGCTTTACGCCTAACCTTTTGTTTTGAGAGAAAATCTTTACGTTTTTCAATAAATTGCTGGTTTTCTTTTGTAAAAACATTGATATTAGAACACTGTACTGTTTTCATTGCAGTTTTTTGTTCATCAAACCAAGCACAAACAATGTTGGGCTTACCTTTATTTTGACTGTGATTAAATAGCTCTCGTCCTGCTTGATAGGCTTGAAATAATCCCATTAATAGATCAGGCGTCAATGTCGCAGAAGATAATAAAACTCGTGAACCAAATAGCCCAGCCAAATGCACTAAACGAGACAGAGCAGGCAAATCATTTTGGTCAAAATCATCAGGTTCATCTAAAATCAAATCACTACTAAGTAGTCTTAACATTGGTGCTATATAGCGACCACCACGCTTGCATTCACTCGCTTGAATAATATGATCTACCGTACAAGTGACAACTGGTGAAAACAACAAGTCTCGCACTTTTTTATTTTCTATTACTGTACCTAAATTAAGCTCAGCATAGTCTTGATAATCAATTTGACTATCTACCCATTCGCTAAGTATATCCTCACTTGATTCACTCCCTAACAATCCCTCTTTTTCATCTTCTTTTTTGTCTTGAGAATTATTTTGTTGATTTAATTCAAATAGATCTTTACTCGCTTGTCCACCCACTAAAATGGCTAATTTCTCTGCGGATAAATCTAGATCCTTACGAAAACTTTGTCCTGTTTGTAAGGTTAAAACACGCAATCCTAAAGCAATAGTAAAACGAGCACCTTTCTTGGGATCCGCTAAGCCATACATAATGCGAGCATTAGCAATGGTTTTGCCACAGCCTGTCGATGCCATATTCACACCAAAGAAACCGTGTTCTTCACTCTCTTTTTGAACACGTTGAGCGAGCTGATAAGCCTTATTTTGCCACTTAAATCTTGAAATATCAGTGAATTTGGATAAAGATTGTTGCTCTTTTAATGTTGGTAACGCCGTTGCAATAATGGGTAATTTTCTTGCAAAGCCTGCCGTTAATGCTGCTACCCCAATAAGATGTTCATCAAGAGTTTGATTAGGCTTTGAAATTGGTTCATCTTCTACAAATATTCTTTGTGTATTAGCGACTAGCATTTTAAAGTTTTTATCACCACTAAAACGACGATCTTTATCTTTTTCGCCCAAACTAGAATAATTATGATCCGCCACCATCAAACATAAGCGTGATAAATATAATAAAAAAGTATCATCAATCGCTTTTTTATTATCAATAGCCTGTTGGCTTAATTGCATTAAAGCAGGGTCTTTTAATGCCTTATTAGACCAACGTTTAATGGCTTTTTGCCAAACAGGACTACACATTACTTGTTCTTTAAATTTCCAAAAAGAATTTTGCTGTTTGATAGCTATCTCGTCAAATTTTTCTTTTTCAACTTTGACCCAATTGTCAAAAGCACATAAATATTTTTGATAATATCTTTCCAAACTCACGGAGAGGTTGATTTTCTTGTCTTCACTTCTGCATTCTTCTCTATCTTTTGGTGATAAACGCACTTTTTTATAAGGTGGAAATCTATGATGGGAAATAATCAACCAAGCCACCCATTGTGCAAGAGGGGGGATTTGTCCTAATTGAGTGGTATCTCTATGACATTGTTGTAACCTTTTATTAAGAGTACTTTTATTTTTAGATAACCATTTATCTATCTCAGTAAAACGGGATAACCATTGTTCATCTGTTTCACAACCTTCTACCATTACTTCAAATAATTTTAGTGAAATCCACTCGTGCCGATAAGGATCGCTTTGCAAACTCCCTTTTTTTAATTTATCTTGAAAGCCAAGTGTCGTTTTTCCAATATCGTGCAATAACGCAGCAATAGTCGCAATAATTTGAATACTACTTGCATATTTCCAATCATTTTCCCACTCATTGTGTAAAATATTCCTTTTGGTTCTATTCACCGCCACAATCCCCAAATGATTAAACTTTCTCTTATTTCCCACAATCCAAATTAATTCGGTACGTTGGCGAGTTCGCACTCGGTGGCAACTCACCGCTGTTGATTTACTGGCTGTTTGGCGTAGCAATTGCTTGACGGCGAGTAGTCCCTCTTCTGTAATCGCCGTTTGCCAAACATTATCGCCAATACGATTAGCGAAAGCATCTAAAATACGGCGAGTACGAGAGAGGGCTTTCTTTTCACATTGAGAAATAAAGGTGACTAACATTACTCCTCCCAATCTGTTTTTAATGCTAATGTTTTTATAGTGTTAAACATCACATCAAGGGCTTTATGTTGTGTAAAAGTATTTAAACACTCCTGACGAAAATCTTGTTCTGTCGCATTTTCACTAGCACAAATAAAAGCTTTTGGAAGAATAAGCGCATCTTTTACGATATCCGCAATATCAAATACCAAAGCCCCTCGTCTTGTTTTACCGTGCATTACTGCAAAACCGTGAGGAATACCAAGCACCCAAGCCGTGGTTGCCCCTAATCCGTAGGCAAGATAATTACCGTGATTTAAAAATATATTGGCTTTATCTAAGCCATCGTGATCACGGCTAAACCCGTTATAATGGGTATTTTTACTGGCTAATTTATACAGCTCTTTTGTTAAACGGGCTTCAAGCTGTAATAAATTCATTATGCTTGTTTGTTGGGGGATTTTTTCTTTATAGGTGGAGATAAGGTTTTTAATATGATCGTTATTACTGTCAAATCCATATAGACGTAAATCTTTATCTTTTGACCAAGTAGCATCGAGGAAATCAAGACGAGCAATTTGCAAATTTTTGGCAATATCTAACCGCTTGTTATCATCAAACCACCAAGATAACCAACCTTGAACATATTCTGTTGGTCGATATTCACTTTGAGGCGTTAGCCATTCAATTTCACTTGCCATCAATAACGGCGTTCCGCCACCACCTGAGAAACCAACTAAAACACCTGCTTGAGCTAACATTCGCATTGCAGCTTGTGTGATCGAAGTCCCTGTGCCTAAAAGTAAGCAAGTTGTGTTGGCGATAGGAATATTGTAATACAGGTTTTCTTTATCGCTTTCTGTAAGATAAAGAACACGCCCATCTTTTTGCATTACTCGGCAGTATTCCAAGTAATAAATATTGGCTCGTTTTGAATGAAGAATAGCTTTAAGGGCAGAGGATTGAATAGGTTGCATATAAACTCCTGCGGGAAAAAGTAATCATTATCATCATATAATAAACCACCAAAAATAATATGATTTAAAACAAATTTCGTGTTTTTAAATGTATTATTTTTTATATAAGCGGTTACTTTCTTGTAAGAATTTACACTTGATTTTTGGGAGAGCCAAATATATTTTTCATTATTTTCATATTTTAACACAGTTCGATTTGTGTAGATACCTATGCAAGCGGAAGAGGGAATTCAGGTGTACAACCTAAACAAAAAATTCCTCCCTCCGCTTGCGAGGGGAGGTTAGGAGGGGGGGGCAAATTTCAAGTGCGACCTTATTCTGTTAGAGCATAAATTCTCAAGCGGTTAGATATAAAAGAAAATTTGCAAAATCCCTCTTAATGATGACCATAAGAGGGATTTTTTTATATTAAGGTTGGTAAATAATTTCTACACCTTCATCATCTTCTTCTGTCCAATCGTCATCCCAATCATCTTCAGTAATTGGATTTTGAATGGCTTGGTTATGGTATTCTTCCCATTTGAACTCCACTTCCTCTTTGGCTTTTTCCTCTTCTTCAACTTCTCGAGGATTAGCTTCAATAAAGTCCATAATGCTGTTGGTTAATGTAGATACATTGTGACCTGTTGCTGCAGAGATAATGTAATAATCTCCTTCCCAACCAATTTGTTCAATAATCTCTTTCGCTCTTTGCTGTGCTTCTTCTTCGCCAATAACATCACATTTATTAAACACTAACCATTGAGGTTTATCTGCAACTTTTTCACTATATTGAAAAAGTTCTGATTCAATAATGGTAATATTATCTGCAGGATTTGTTTCATCAATTGGCACAATATCTACTAAATGAAGTAATATACGACAACGTTCTAAGTGCTTTAAGAAACGAATACCTAAGCCTGACCCTTCTGCAGCACCTTCGATCAATCCAGGAATATCTGCAACCACAAAACTACGATCACCGCTAACACGAGCCACACCTAAACTTGGAACAAGTGTTGTAAATGGATAATCGGCTACTTTAGGTTTGGCTGCTGAAATGGCACGAATAAAGGTTGATTTGCCCGCATTGGGTAAACCTAACATTCCAACATCAGCAAGTAACATCAATTCGAGCATTAAATCTCGTTTTTCACCCTCTGTACCATTAGTTTTTTGACGGGGAGCACGATTAACCGAAGATTTAAAACGTGCATTACCTAAACCGTGAAAACCACCTTTGGCAATCAATAATTTCATTCCGTGTTTGGTTAAGTCTCCAATCACTTCTTTAGTATCATTATCTATTGCACGAGTTCCAACAGGTACACGTAATGTAATATCTTTACCTCTTGCCCCCGTACAATTTGAGCTACGTCCATTCTCACCACGTTCTGCAGCAAAGCGTTTAGTAAAGCGGTAATCAACTAATGTATTTAAATTATCATCTGCAATCAAGTAAACATCACCACCATCACCACCATCACCACCATCAGGACCACCTTTTGGGATGTATTTTTCACGGCGGAAACTGACACAACCATTTCCACCATCACCAGCTTCTATTCTTACTAGAGCTTCATCAATAAATTTCATTTTTACTCCTAAAATTATTTTATTCTATTCTTTTTGATTAACTTATGTCCAAGTACTGAGATAATTGTACCTGAAACTACAATAAATGCACCGATATAACTTAAAAAACTCATTTCAGGATTGGCAAATATGTCAGGAAAAGAATAATAACCTATATTTGAAAAAAACATTGTAAAAATTGGAATGAGTACCGTAATTGCACTGACTTTTGATGCATCCCAATTATTAAGTGCTTCCGCATAAGCACCATAGCCAATTAAGGTATTTAAGCAACAAAAAATAAAACAACCTAATGTAAATCCACTTAACTCACTAAATTGGTTAGGTGTGGCAAAACCACTGAAGACAATTGCACACCCCATATAAATGATGAACAAAATTTGTTGCGAACTAAATCGTGCTAACAATAATTTTTGTGAGATTGCATATAATACCCAGATAGAAGATGCACCCACACCAAATAATATGCCTAATGCATAGTCGCCAAGTTGTAATATTTCTTCAAACTGTTGATGAAAAAAAGTAATTAATCCAATAATTAATAATATTGAACCAATTTTTTGGTGTAAACCAAAACTTTCTCGGAAAAGTAATACACTAACAATCATCATTATAAAGGGAGATAATTGACTTAAAACTTGTGTGGTTGTTGGGGAAATATATTGTAATGCTGAACTAAATAAGAAAAAATTGGCGGAAAGCCCAATAATACCAAATAAAATCCACTTATATTGTCTAAAAGATAAACTTGTTAATTTGGGTAATTTTTTAGTCAATCCCAATATAATAAATAAACCTAAGCCTGCAACTAAGAAACGATACCAAACTATAGTAGTAGGTGTCATTACAGCTAATACTTTTTGTACCGCAATAGGTACAGCTCCCCACATTGAGGTAGCAAGTAATGCCAATAAAAATCCAATTACGGGTCTTTGTTTCATATACTCTCTTTTCTTAAATCCTATAAAAAAACCCCGCATAAAGTGCGGGGTCATTTATTCTTTACTTTGAAAACTACTCAGCGTCAATGCTCACAAATTTGCGATTTTTGTCACCTTTCACTTCAAATTTAACTTTACCATCTGCTGTTGCAAATAATGTATGGTCACGTCCCATACCTACGTTTGTTCCAGCGTGGAATTTAGTACCACGTTGACGAACAATAATACTTCCCGCTAATACAGATTCACCACCGAAACGTTTAACACCAAGGCGTTTAGATTCAGAATCACGACCGTTACGAGTTGAACCACCTGCTTTTTTAGTTGCCATCTACTTGATCTCCTCTGAAATTATGCTGTAATCCCAGTGATTTTCACTTCTGTGAACCACTGACGATGACCTTGTTGTTTACGGCTATGTTTACGACGACGGAACTTAACGATTTTAATTTTATCGCCACGACCGTGTGAAACAACTTCTGCTACTACTTTGCTACCAGCAACTACTGGTGCACCAATTTGGATATCTTCACCATTAACGACCATTAACACTTTGTCAAACTCAACTGTTTCACCAGTTGCAACTTCAAGTTTTTCTAAACGAATTACTTGACCTTCGCTTACTCGGTGTTGTTTGCCGCCACTTTGGAAAACTGCGTACATATATACTCCGCTAAATTATGCGTTCGCATTCTGTTTCTAATTAACTTGCTACTAACATTTTTAAATCATTAAAATAGGTCGCCAATTCTACGCAAAAAAAGAGTTAAGAGCAAGATCGTTTTTAGATTATTTTGATAATTTATGAAAAATAATAGCTAAGCGGTCACTTACTCTTAATTTTTTGCAAATTCTTGCCTGTAAGTTACCGCTTACTTTTGAGAAGTTTAACTTTTTAACGTTAAATTTTGACGTACAATTTCAAAAAGACAAATCCCTGTCGCAACAGACACATTTAATGAAGAAACTGAGCCTGCCATTGGAATGCTGATCAGTTGATCGCAATGTTCTCGAGTTAAACGGCGCATTCCTTCCCCTTCTGCACCCATCACTAAAGCAACAGCACCCGTTAATTTGGCTTGATAAAGATTTTCAGTGGCTTCACCGGCTGTGCCAACGACCCAAATATGCTTTTCTTTAAGCTCTCTGAGTGTACGAGCCAAGTTGGTCACTCGAATTAATGGAACAGTTTCTGCCGCCCCACAAGCAACTTTACGAGCAACAGAAGTCAGCTGTGCTGATTTGTCTTTTGGTACAATCACCGCATCAACGCCAGTGGCATCAGCTGTTCGTAAACACGCACCAAGATTATGAGGGTCTGTGATACCATCAAGCACCAATAAAAAAGGTTGTGCTTTTTGTTCTAATAAATTTGCTAAATCTTGTTCATTAAGTTCTTTTGTTGGCACGACTCGAGCGATAATACCTTGATGTACTTCGCCTTGTGCTTTTTTGTCTAAGGTATTACGATTTAACCATTGAATCGAAATACCGTAATTATTTAATTGTTGCAATAATGGTTGTAGGCGTTTATCTTCACGCCCTTTTAAAACAAAGACCTCAATTAAACGCTCAGGGGTATTTTTTAAAAAGGATTCAACAGAATGAATGCCATAAATATGTTCGCTCACTATTTTTTATCATCCTCTTTTGGTAAGTTTTCTTCGCTATTTTTAGCTTCTTCTTTTTTATTAGGAGAAAAATATTCGTTATACATTTCTTCAATATGGTGTTTATAACGCTCTAAAATCACTTTACGACGTAATTTTAAGGTTGGCGTAATTTCCTCCATTTTGGCACTAAATTCTTCTGAAAGTAAGGTGAATTTTTTGACCTGTTCAAAATGGGCTAACTCTTTTTGTAATTCATTAATACGCGTTTCAAAAAATTGAATAATTTCAGAGTTTTTAATAAGTTCTAAACGATCTTGGTATTTAATATTAAGCTGTTCAGCTAAATCTTCTAATGCCTCAAAACTTGGTACTACTAAGGCGGATACATATTTTTTAGCATCAGCAACTACGGCTATTTGCTCAATAAATTTATCTTTTCCAATTTTGCCTTCAATATATTGAGGTGCAATATATTTACCATTTGAAGTTTTCATTAGTTCTTTAAGGCGATCGGTAATGTATAAATTGCCGTATTCATCAATTTCACCTGCATCACCTGTTTTTAAGAAGCCATCTTCAGTAAAACTTGCTGCTGTTTCTTCAGGTTTCTTGTAATAACCTTTCATTACAATACCACCTCGTACCAAAATTTCATTTTCCTCACCAATTTTGATCTCTACATTTGGCATTACTTTACCGATAGAGTTACTTTTAAACCCTTTTTGTTCCCAACAAGAAATCGTGGCAGTCGTTTCTGTCATTCCATAACCCGTAATGATATTAATTCCAATAGAATGAAAAAATTCCGCAATGGAAGGTTCTAATTTTGCACCACCACAAGGTAACATACGAACTCGCCCACCCAGTAACGATCTGAGTTTAGATAATACCAGTTTATCGGCTAATTTATAACGTACTTTTAACCATTTAGAATGGTGCTTACGTTGTAAACTTTTTTCTCCGATATTGATTGCCCAATTAAATAATTTTTTACGGTATTTTGGTGCTTTATCTACTTTATCCCAAATTGCTGAGTACATTTTTTCATATAAACGAGGAACCGCACACATTAAGGTTGGCTGTGTTTCAGCTAAAGCAGAACGTACTTCATTAGTATCTTCTAAATAACAAATGATGGCTCCTCTATGTAGCATATAGGCCGACCAAGCACGTTCATAAACGTGAGAGAATGGCAAGAAAGCCAAAGAAACATCATTATGATCAATAGGAAGTAACGCAAGATCGTGACTTTGAAATTGATGAGCCAAATTTGAATGCGTCAGCATTACACCTTTCGGTTCACCAGTGGTGCCAGAGGTATAAATCAGGGTAAACAGATCGTCTAAGTTTTTAGTTGCAATACGTTGTTCAAAGTCTTGTTTATTGGCATTTTCACCTAATGCAATAAAATCATTCCATTCTATAATTAAATCATTGGCTTGGTATTGTAATCCCTCTTTCATTAACACAATTTTTGTTAATGTCGTACAATTTTCCGCAACACTTAAAATCGCATCCAGTTGAGGTTGATCACCCACAAACAAGATTTCTACATCTGCATTATTGATAATATATTCTGCTTGCTTAGGCGTATTTGTTGCATAAATAGGTACCGTAATTGCACGTAATTGCAAGGTGGCAATATCAACAATTGTCCAATTTGGCATATTTTGTGCAAAAATCCCCACTTTATCCTGAATGCCAATATTTTGGCTCAGTAAGGCTAAAGAGAGTTGATCTAATTTTTGCTGAAACTCACCCCAAGAAATATCTTGCCAAGTTTCATTTTGTTTAAAACGCAATGCACTACGTTCAGGGTGTTCTAAGGCTTGCTTACGAACACGGCTTACGATATGGAGATCTAATAAATTCATAATGGTATTTTAATTAAAATTAAACGGAAAAACGTTAGCAATATAACGTTTTCTAGTAAAAAAAGCGAGTGAATTTAATGTTTTTGCAAAAACTAAAATAAATCTTACCGCTTATTTCTTCAACAACCAAACCCCACTTTCAATATGGTCTGTATAAGGGAATTGATCAAATAACGCACATCGCTCAATACGGTGGGTTTGGCTAAGTTGTTCTAAATTCTCACATAAAGTATGCGGATTACACGAAATATACAAAATTCTTTCATAGTTTTGTACTAAATTTAAGGTATCTTGATCTAATCCCGCTCGAGGAGGATCCACAAAAATTGTATTACATTGATAATCAGATAACTCAATTCCTTTTAAACGGTTAAATTTACGCACTCCATTCAACGCTTGCGTAAATTCTTCCGCTGACATTCTGATAATTTGTAAATTATCAATTTGATTTTGTTCAATATTATATTGTGCGGATACCACAGAAGATTTAGAAATTTCCGTTGCTAATACTTTTCTAAATTGGCTAGCAAGTGCAATGGAGAAGTTGCCATTTCCACAATAAAGTTCCAATAAATCCCCTTCGCTATTTGCGGTACAACTTCTTGCCCACTCTAACATTTTTATATTTATTTTTGCATTAGGCTGAGTAAAACTATTTTCTACTTGGCGATAAATATATTCTTTATTATCAATGGTTAATTTTTCTTCGACATAATCACGATCAATCACAATTTTTTGCTTTGTGGCACGTCCCACCAATTGAACATCAAAACCTTGTTGAATTAAATTTTGTTTAAGTAATTTGGCTTGCACTGTCCAATTTTCGTCAAGTTTTTTATGATACAACATTGACACCACAATTTGTCCACTTAATGATGTAAGGTAATCCACTTGAAATAAACGATGTCTTAATATGTCATTGGTGCGAATTTCATCTAATAATGCGGTCATCATTTGATTGATTAACAGACTACCAATCGGAAATTGATCGACTCGATAGCGTTGTTTGGTTTGTTGATCAAACATTATGTGATAAAGATCGTCATTATTGTGCCAAATGCGAAATTCTGCACGTAAACGAAAATGGTGAGTTTCAGATTCAAAAGCCTCAATACAAGGAGGATTAAAAGGAGCAAGTAAAGCGGTCAGATTTGCCACTTTTTTTGCAAATAATTGAGGATATTGTTCAATCTGTAGTGTCATAATTTCTCTATATTGATATGAAAATTAAAAAGAAATTCCCCTTTTAATTCTTTGATTATTCTGATAAATCGTCAGTTTCATTTCCTAAATTATCAGCCAATGTGTATAAACGTTTTGTTTGACTAATTTTAGTACGATATTTCACCCAAACTCTTTCTAATGGTGTCGTTGCTTGTCTTTCTGCTTTAATCATCGCAACAAATTGCTTTTCGTCTTCTGTTACTGGCTCTCTTTCTCCAAGCTCTAAGGCAAGACAAGCTTGTCCAAATTGTTCCAATAGTTTTGCTTCATTAATAGTATAATCACCTTGACGAGAAAATCCTCTTGGATAGTTTTTGTTATCAAAAAAGCGACGAGTTGCACTAAAACTTTTTGTCATAATTTTTCTTCTCCTAAAACAACAGATCTAAAAATCAGAGAAATTAAAACAAGTTTCAAAAATAAGTCAATTATTTTTATTCAAATATGCTTCATTTATTTTACTTATTTGCATTTTTTATGGTTTTTTATTAAAAAATGACCACTTAATCAAAAATCAACTATGGATCAACATCATACATAATGGTAAAATCATTCTGCTTTTTCGTTCAGACCGTAGAACAAAATTATTTTATTGAACGGTGTGAGGAAAAGCATAGCTGGTTTGACATCTATTAAAATTGCTTAAATAAGAGTTGAAATCAGTTAAATTTTCTTTACACTATACATTTTCGCAGTTAGGCGAAGTCATAAATAGGAAACAAAAAATGAGTATTGAAGAACGCGTAAAAAATATTATCGTAGAACAACTTGGCGTTAAAGAAGAAGACGCAAAACCAGAAGCATCATTTATTGATGATTTAGGTGCAGATTCTTTAGATACTGTTGAGTTAGTAATGGCTTTAGAAGAAGAATTTGATATCGAAATTCCAGATGAAGAAGCTGAAAAAATTACAACTGTTCAATCTGCGATTGATTACGTTCAAAACAATCAATAAGATTACAACAAGGCGGTCATTTGACCGCCTTCGTTTTATATTCCTTTCTTTATCCAGTATTGATACGGTATTGTTTCTGTTTGAAAATCAACTAATTGATGATTCATAAACTCACAAAAACTAGGAATGTCACGAGTTGTCGCAGGATCATCTGCAGTAATTAATAAAATATCCCCCTCTTGCATATTTCTGATAGTTTTACGTACAAGCATTATTGGTTCAGGACATCTTAGTCCTAATGTGTTTAGTGTTTGATTAGATTTAGGTCGATTAAATTGCAATTTTCATTCTCTCTTATCTATAAAGCGCCATTGTATCAATTTTTCATAAAATAAGCGGTGAGATTGATCAAAAAATTTGTAAAAAAATAAAAAGATCTTCATTACATTTTGAGGTATGATATTAGTTCTTTCTTAGTAACAATTTTCTTATTTTTTGGGAGTAATTAGTGTCTTCTCTTTGGCGTGATACCTTAGATCATTTGCAAACTAAAGTATCTTCACAAGAATTTAATGCGTGGTTGCGTCCTTTACAAGCAACGTTAAGCAATGATCAGCTTACACTTTATGCACATAATTCATTTATAATTGACTGGGTACAAAATAAATATCTTTCTGAAATTACAGAACTAGTTCGTTTTTTATCAAAAAATGATAACCTTACTGTCGTTATTAGAGAAGGAAAAAAACCAGTAGAAACAGAAATAAAAACTCAAACGCAATCTGTTTCGACAAATAAAAATGAAGTATTTAAATCATCTATCCAAACTGGATTATTAGAAGGCTTAACTTTTGACAATTTTGTTCAAGGGAAATCTAATCAGCTGGCGTTATCTATAGCTCAATCTGTGGTTGAAAATATAGGTGAAAGTTATTGTAATCCATTTTCTCTATATGGTAGCACTGGATTAGGGAAAACTCATTTGTTACACGCCATTGGTAACGAGATCTTAAAAAATAATCCCGATGCCAAAGTTGTATATATTCATTCTGAACGCTTTCTTCAGAATATGATAAACGCATTGCAAAATCGTCATACTATTGAGAAATTTAAGCAATTTTATCGTTCCCTTGATGTATTAATGATTGATGATATTCAATTTTTTGCCAATAAAGTAGCAACTCAAGAAGAATTTTTCCATACTTTTAATACGCTTTTTGAACGTAGTAAACAAATTGTGGTTGCCTCAGATGTTTTCCCTAAAAATATTCAAAATATTGAAGAACGTATTCGTTCTCGCTTAAGCTGGGGGGTTAATGCCGCTATTGAACCACCCGAACTTGAAACTCGTGTCGCTATTTTAATGAAAAAAGCAGAAGAACGAGGTGAAAGACTAGAAGAAAATGTAGCCTTATTCCTAGCTCAAAAGCTTCGCACAAATGTGCGAGAATTAGAGGGGGCATTAAATCGTGTGATTGCGTGGCGTAATTTTACAAAACGTCCAATTACTATTGATGCAGTACGTGAAGCCCTTAAAGATTTAATGTCATCTTATGAACATTTAATTACTATCGAAAATATTCAAAAAACAGTTGCAGAGCGTTATAATATAAAAATATCAGATTTAAAATCAAAAAGTCGTAAACAAATGTTTGCTCGTCCTCGTCAAATCGCGATGGCATTGGCAAAAGAATTAACTAACCACAGTTTACCTGAAATTGGTCGAGAATTTGGTGGTAAAGATCATACCACTGTGATGCACGCAATAAAAAGAATCAATGAGTTAATGGACTCTGACAGTAATCTTAGAGAAGATTATATCAATTTAACACGCAAATTATCATCTTAAGGAATTGTTATGCAATTTACTATTACACGTGAAAAATTATTAAAACCATTACAACAAGTTTGTAGCGTTTTAAACAGTCGCCCAACATTACCCATTATTAATAATATTTTACTGGAAGTAAAAGGTAATCTATTATTTTTAACTGGTACAGATCTAGAGGTTGAATTAACGACTCAAGCAGAGTTAGAAGAACATCTACAGACTGAGGCAAAATTAACTATTCCAGCTAAAAAGTTTTTAGATATTTGTAAAAGTTTACCCGAAGATAGCCTAATTTCAGTTAAATTTGAAGAGGATCGAGTGCTTATTCAAGCCTCTCGTAGTAAATTTAATTTAGCAACTTTACCTGCAAGCGATTACCCAAGTTTAATGGATTGGAGTTCTGATGTTGATTTTAATATTGAACAAGCAACATTAACTCGCCTCATTGATGCCACACAATTTTCTATGGCAAATCAAGATGCTCGTTATTTTTTAAACGGAATGAAATTCGAGACTGAAGGAAATTTATTAAGAGCGATCGCAACAGATGGTCACCGTTTAGCTGTTTGTACTATGCCATTAGCTCAAGAACTTCCTTCTCACTCGGTAATTGTTCCTCGTAAAGCAGTAATTGAACTTTCTCGTTTACTTATCCCAAATGATGAAACGACGCGTCTTGAGATTGGAGCAAATCACATTCGCTTTTCTATGAATAAAATCGTATTTACGTCTAAATTAATTGACGGTCGATTCCCTGATTATCGTCGAGTTTTACCTCGTAATGCAGATCGTATTTTAGAAGCAGATACTGAAACATTAAAACGAGCATTGGTGCGTGCCGCTATTTTATCTAACGAACGTTTTCGTGGTGTTCGCTTATTATTAACGGATAATTTACTCAAAATTACGGCTAATAATCCAGAGCAAGAAGAAGCAGAAGAAATTATTGATGTTGCTTATCAAAATGTAGAAATGGAAGTGGGTTTTAATGTTAGCTATTTGTTAGATGTCCTTAATACCTTAAAATGCGAAAGAGTACGCATTAATTTAGTGGATTCTTCATCGAGTTGTCTCATTGAAAACTGTGATAACAATAGTGCTGAATACGTTATTATGCCAATGCGTTTGTAATAATTGTAAATAATGCCTTTAAGCCGTCTGATTATTAATAATTTTAGAAACCTTAATGCCGTGGATCTTGAATTAAGCCACGGCTTTAACTTTTTGGTTGGAGAGAACGGTAGTGGTAAAACAAGTTTATTAGAAGCTATTTTTTATCTTGGACACGGACGATCATTTAAAAGTAATATAACAAACCGTATCATTAATTATGAAAGTGAACATTTTATTTTGCACGGAAAAATAGACGAAGCTAAATATCACTGGAGTGTGGGATTACAAAGAAGTCGTCAAAATCAAACTATTCTCAAAATAAATGGTGAAGATGGAAATAAAATGGCCGATCTCGCCCATTTATTACCAATGCAAGTCATTATGCCTGAAGGTCTTACATTATTAAATGGAGGACCAAGTTATAGAAGAGCCTACCTTGATTGGGGACTTTTTCATTTACACACTCACTTTTATACGCATTGGACAAACCTCAAACGTTTATTAAAACAACGAAATGCTGCTCTCCCTCAAATTCGTTATTATCAAGAGTTGCTTCATTGGGATAAAGAGCTCGTAAATTTAGCTCTAGTTGTCAGTAAAATGCGAGCAGAATACGCAGAAATACTTTGTCCTGAAATTGAAAAAACGTGCCAGTTTTTTTTGCCAGAATTAGAAATTTCAGCAACATTTTATCAAGGCTGGAATAAAGACCAAGATTATGCAACCATTTTGGCACAAGGTTTTGAGAGAGATAAATCTATTGGTTATACAATGATTGGACCTCAAAAAGCAGACTTTCGTTTTCGAGCAAATGGATTACCCGTTGAAGATGTTCTATCTCGAGGGCAGCTAAAACTATTAATGTGTGCATTACGTTTAGCTCAAGGAGAGCATTTAATACAACAAAAAGAATGTCAGTGCCTATTTTTAATTGATGATTTTGCTTCAGAACTCGATGCAAATAAAAGAGAATTACTGACTCACCGTTTACGAAGAAGCAACTCACAAGTATTTATTACTGCTATCAATAAAGAACAACTGCAATATATGGATTGGCAAAAAAATAATACTGATAAATTATTTACGGTTAAAAATGGTAATATTAGGCTTCTTTCACCAAAATAATGAAATTTAAAGAATAAAAATATAATTTTTCCTTTGGGAGAAACGTTCCCTAAAATAATTAGTTGAGATCTTTCTTTACATCTGTTTTCCTCTGAGCTAAAATAACCTACCTTTTTTAGTCTATTGTCGCCATTATTTAAGCGACATTTTATTTTAAACATATTATTTTTCTGAGGTGATGGCTTATGCCAGTAATTAAAGTTCGTGAAAATGAATCATTTGACGTTGCATTACGTCGTTTTAAACGCTCTTGCGAAAAAGCAGGTATTTTAGCAGAAGCTCGTGCTCGTGAATTCTACGACAAACCTACAAGTATTCGTAAACGTGAAAAAGCATCTTTAGCTAAACGTCACGCTAAACGTAATAATCGTGAGAATGCACGCAACAATCGTTTGTACTAGTTTAGATTTATTTTCAAGCGAAATTCTAGAACCGTGACTCTTTTATAAGATCACGGTTTTGGTGTTTTTAGTTTCTAATTAATTTAACATAAGAAGAATTGATGAAAGGTCTTATTCCTCGTTCATTTATTGATGATCTCATTGCACGTACCGATATAGTTCAATTAATTGATTCTCGTGTGAAATTAAAAAAAGCAGGACGAAATTATCAAGCCTGTTGTCCTTTTCATCACGAGAAGACTCCATCATTTTCAGTTAGTCCAGCAAAACAGTTTTACCATTGTTTTGGTTGTGGAGTAAGTGGCAATGTAATTTCTTTTCTTATGGAATATGATAAATTGGAATTTGTAGAGGCCATTGAAGAACTCGCTCAACTATACGGTTTAGATGTACCAAGAGAGAATACTTCTTTAAATAGTACACCAACAACGAGTTATAAGACAAAAAGAAATCTCTATGAATTGATGGAAGAAATTGCAAAATTTTATCAAGATCTTACCGCTTCCAATCCTCATAGTTTAGTTTATTTGAAAGAGAGAGGACTTTCCAACGAGATTATTAAACGTTTTGAATTAGGTTTTGCTCTCAATTCAATGGACAGTGTATTACAGCGATTTGGTAAAAATCGTGATGAAATAGAAAAACTTCTTGATGCTGGAATGCTCTCTAAAAATGACCAAGGAAGAGTTTACGATCGTTTTCGTAATCGTATAATGTTTCCTATTCGAGATCGTAGAGGACGAATAATTGCATTTGGAGGACGAGTTTTAGGTGATGAAAAGCCAAAATATTTGAATTCTCCAGAGTCGGCGATTTACCATAAGGGAAATGAACTTTATGGATTATATCAAGCTCTACAACTTAATGACAAACCTGAGTTTTTGATTGTGGTTGAAGGTTATATGGATGTCGTTGCCCTTGCTCAGTTTGGGGTAAATAATGTGGTTGCCTCACTGGGCACAGCAACTACAGGAGAACAACTTCAACAGATGTTTCGACATACAGAGCAAGTAATTTGTTGCTATGATGGCGATCGTGCAGGAAGAGATGCTGCTTGGCGAGCCTTAGAAAATGCACTACCTTATTTAGAAGATGGTCGTCAGTTAAAATTTATATTTTTACCAGATGGTGAAGATCCTGATTCATTTGTTAGACAACAAGGAAAAGAGGGATTTGAGAAAAATTTAACAAAAGCTCAATCATTAAGTGATTTTTTATTTAGTTCATTATTAGCCAAAGTAGATCTTTCGACTAAAGAGGGAAAATCAAAATTAGCGGCATTAACCCTTCCTTTACTCAAACAAATTCCAGGGGAAATGTTTCGTGTTTATTTACGTAATATTTTAGGGCAGAAACTCGGTATTTTAGATTCAGCACAATTAGAATCGATGCTACCTCAAACACAACAAACAACAACGCAAAAAAATTCTCAGTCTAAAGTTGAGCAAACACCAATGCGATTATTGGTTGCATTGTTATTACAAAACTCTCATTTAGTGCAGCTTGTACCTAATTTACAGCCACTAAAAGAGCTTAATATTGCAGGTTTGGAACTTTTTGAAGAACTGGTAGAATTATGTAAAACGCATCAAGGAATAAGTTTGGGAGGAATTTTAGAATATTATCGTGATAAAAAATCATTTAAAACCCTTGAAATTCTTGCTAACTGGAACCATCTAGTAGCACCTGAAAATGTAGAAAGCGCTTTTTTAGAGACCCTTGATTTTTTTTATAAAAAATTAGTTGAAAAACAAATAGAAGAGTTAATTGCAAAAGATCGTACAATAGGGCTAAATACGATCGAAAAAAAAGAACTGGCTTTATTAATTAGCCAACAATAATTTAGTATTAACAATAATTTTAAAAGTAGTGGTATAATCTACCCTCTTTTCTAGCATAAATGTGGATATCAGAATGGAAAAACAATCTCAACTTGAACTGCTTATTACTCAAGGCCGTGAACAAGGATACTTAACTTTATCAGAAGTTCACGATCACCTACCTGAAGATTTGGTAGATGCTGAGCAAATCGAAGATATCATCCAAATGATCAATGATATGGGAATTAAGGTTCTGGAAACAGCACCTGATGCAGATGATTTAATGTTATCTGAAAATATCACTGATGAAGATGTGGTAGAAGAAGCAACTAAAGTCCTTTCCACCGTAGAATCCGAACTGGGTAGAACAACTGATCCTGTACGTATGTATATGCGTGAAATGGGCACCGTTGAACTTCTTACTCGTGAAGGTGAAATTGATATCGCAAAACGTATTGAAGAAGGTATTAATGAAGTTCAATGTACCATTGCAGAATATCCAGAAGCATTAACTAACTTAATCGCTAGCTATGAGCAAGTTGAAGAAGGAACAATGCGAATTACGGATCTCATTACTGCCTTTATTGAACCAGATATTGAAGAAAGCGAAGTTGCCGATGATACCTTTATCGTTCCTGAAGAAGAAAATAGCGATATTCCTGAAGATGATGATGAAGATAGTGATGATGACAGCGATGATAATGCTGATGATAATGGTATTGATCCTGAACTTGCTCGCCAAAAATTCTACGCATTACGCGATCAACATAAAAAAGCACTTTTAACCATTCAAAAGTATGGTAGAACAAGTAAAAAATCAAAAGAGCAAGTAAAAGCCCTTTCGGAAATTTTCCGTGAATTTCGTCTAGTACCAAAACAATTTGATCTACTTGTTGCCCAAATGCGTACTATTATGAAACAAGTTCGCAAAGAAGAGCGTCAAATATTACGTTTAGCCGTTGAGTATTCGAAAATGCCAAGAGGCGCATTTTTAAAAGCATTCCAAGGTCATGAAACGGATGATGCTTGGTTAATCAAAGCGATTGAATCAAACAAACACTATTCAGAAAAATTAGGTTTGAATGCAGAAAAAATTCGTCTCAATATGAATAATTTAAAACATATTGAAGAACAAACAGGATTAACTATTAAGCAAATTCGAGTGATTGGTGGACGAATTGCAGAAGGCGAATTAAAAGCTCGCCGAGCGAAGACTGAAATGATTGAAGCAAACCTACGTTTGGTTATTTCTATTGCTAAAAAATACACCAACCGTGGCTTACAATTCTTAGATTTAATTCAAGAAGGTAATATTGGTTTAATGAAAGCAGTTGATAAATTTGAATATCGTCGTGGGTATAAATTTTCAACTTATGCAACTTGGTGGATCCGCCAAGCTATTACTCGTTCAATTGCCGATCAAGCACGTACTATCCGTATCCCTGTGCATATGATTGAAACGATTAATAAATTAAATCGTATTTCTCGTCAATGTTTACAAGAAATGGGACGTGATGCGACACCTGAAGAATTAGCAGAAAAAATGGGAATGCCTGAAGATAAAATTCGTAAAGTTCTTAAAATTGCTAAAGAGCCAATTTCAATGGAAACACCCGTCGGTGATGACGATGATTCACATTTAGGGGATTTCATCGAAGATACTGCACTTGCCCAACCACTAGATTCTGCAACATCAGAAAGCCTACGTTTAGCAACTGGTGGAGTATTAGAGGGTTTAACACCTCGCGAAGCAAAAGTATTACGTATGCGTTTTGGTATTGATATGAATACCGATCATACGTTAGAAGAGGTGGGTAAACAATTTGATGTAACACGTGAACGTATCCGTCAAATTGAAGCAAAAGCATTACGTAAACTGCGTCACCCAAGCCGTTCTGAAACGCTGAGAAGTTTCTTAGATGAGTAACGATTATAAACGTAAAGGATATTGCATCATTTACAATGTCCTTTGTGCCTAAATGATTTACAACAAAGAGTTATAAAGAGCAATTTAAGTTTGCTCTTTTTTATAGCGGTGAGATGTTGAATAAAATTTACAAGTCATTCCACAAGTACTACGTTAATATTATTTTTAATAAGCTGATTATAGATTTCTTTATCTAGCTTAGTATCTGTAATAATGATATCAATTTGATCTAATGGGCAAACGATATTTGGACTACGACGACCAAATTTTGATGAATCTGCTAAAACAATAATTTTACTTGCGGCTTTACACATTGCTTTACTTACACCGTGTACTTCATTAAATGTCGTCAATCCTGAATTTAAATCAATACTATCAGCACCGATAAAGAGTTTATTAAAAGAAAAGTTTTCAAACGTAGATTCGGCGAGTGTGCCGTGAAATGAGCCTGATTTAGGGCGAAATGTGCCACTTGAAATAAGTAAACTGTAATCTTTATCTAAATTTACAAGGCTATTTATAATATGCAAACTATTCGTCATTATGGTGAGATTATCAAAAGATGATAAAAAAGGAATCATTTGTAATACCGTACTGCCTGTATCCATAATGATTGAATCACCTTCTTCAATTAACATCGTTGCTTGCTTAGCAATTTTCTTTTTAATTTCTAAATTGATGGAGGATTTACTTAAGATAGGTAAATCACGATCTTCATCATTACTTGCAAGAAGCACGCTACCATAAGTGCGTAAAACCTTACCACTATTTTCAAGTATGGTTAAATCTTTTCTGATGGTGGCACCTGTGGTATTAAAGTTTTGAGCAAGAATCTCAACAGAAGTTTTTCCATTTTGTTGTAAATACTCAATAATTTGCTTTTGTCTTTCTACAGGTTTCATTTACTTAGCACCATTTATTATGTTTGAAAATATTATTTCAACTTAATTGCTTCTGTTAATGCTTCCTGATACGATTTTTTGTTTGGAAATAATTTTAATGGATCAATATCATCGTAATGTAATTTAGATAAACTTTCAATTGGTTGTGGTCTTGAAAAAACCGAAAAACCTTTCATTAAAATAGAATCTGTCACATACTGATTTTCATCAAATGCAATGGCAATAACTACTTTAGGTTTAAAACGACCTTTTGATTTACCTACACCTACATTACCTTTTTTACAAAGCGATTGAAACGCTTTATTAAAGCAAGAAACTTGCCACCAGCCCAATCCTATTTGTAAAATCCACGCAATAACAGCAATAAATATTAAAATATGTGTTGAATCTGTCATCTATTATCTCATATTTAGAAAAATTGGCGAGCATTAAAAATAATAAACTCGCCATATTTTAATTAGAACATTACTTGTCCACCGGTAATATTGATGGATTGCCCAGTACAATATGCTGCTTGTTCACTTGCATAGAACAATAACACATTAAGTACATCTTGATAATCACAACCTCGTTTTAAAGGTACTTTATCAATATAAACCTGTTCTACTTCATTTTCTGGAATGCCTAGTTTTTCAGCATACTGTGGAATTAATGATTGAAACATTGGTGATTGAAGTAAATTTCCTAACATTAATGAATGAACAGTAATACCATATTCTGCAAGATCAAGTGCTAATGATTGTGTTAAGCCAACACCACCAAATTTAGCAGCACTATATCCAGAATTATGTTTACTTCCTACTTTTCCTGATTTTGAATTAATCTGCATTATTCTACCTTTAATGCCATCACGAATCATCAATTTAGAAAATTCTCTGGCACACAAGAAATAACCTGTTAGGTTTACTTTTACAGATAAATCAAAATCATTGAGTGAAAATTGTGTAATAGGAGATGCTTTTGCGATACCTGCACTGTAAACAATTAAATCTACTCGTCCAAAATGGGCATCTACATCTTTAGCTAGTTTAATCACACTTTCTTCATTTGTTGCATCAACTTGAAAGCCTTTAGCAATCAAATTTTTACTTGTAATCTCACTTGCAATATTATCTGCATTTGCCCCGTTTAAATCGGCAACAGCTACACGGTATCCATTATTGGCTAATCCTGTACTTAAAAAAGCACCTAATGTTTGCCCTCCACCAATAACTACTGCAACCTTTCCATTCATATATAACTCCTATGTTAATTTTGTTTAATTACTAATGTTGTATTAACGCCAAGTGTCGGTATTCTTCCATTTAAATGAATATTCCCTGGATATTCCGCTTGTGTTGCATTATCAAAACGGAATGTTACGTGGCCTAATTCTTTTAAATTATGTGAAGCCACCGAACCCACAGCGGTAATCGGGTAATCTTTACCGTCAATTTGTAAAAGATCACCCGCCTTTACATCACAAAGTAATTCACCGTGATTATGAATAAAGCAGTAGTCTTCCAAATCTTTTGGGACACTTTGTTTAAAAGTGATAAACATATTTTCAACAAGGGCATCTTCGGCTAGTTCGCCCACTTTTGTAATCATTGTTTGGTAAATTACTTTCATTATTTCTCCTTAGATTAGTAAATAAATGCTGATACAAACCAAGCAAGTAATACTGTTGGAGCACCGGTTAAGAAACGGCTCACTAGCACTGAAGGAACACCTACTCGAACGGTATCTTGTTTAGCTTCTGCTAAAGATAAACCAACTGGAATAAAGTCACAGGCTGCTTGAGCATTGATTGCGAATAATGCTGGCAGTGCTAAATGTGGTGGAATATTACCCAATCCAATTTGCGTTCCCACTAACACACCGATTACTTGTGCAATTACCGCTCCAGGGCCTAAGAATGGAGAAAGGAATGGGAATGAACAAATCAATGCAAGAATGATTAATCCAATTGGACTATTTGCTAAAGGTGTTAAACCGTGAGCAATCCAATCCCCTAATCCCGACGCAATGATAATTCCAATAAGAGCAGAAACGAATGCCATAAATGGCAGAATTGTTTTTAAAACGGTATCAATAGTATCACGTCCAGCTTGGAAGAATACCGCAACAATTGATCCCATACCCATACCAATTCTTGACAGTAAACCATCAGTTTGTTCAGTAATTTTTTTAGAACTATCATAGTCTTTTACAATAGATTTAGCTGGTTTTGTTGGTGCTACAGCATCACTTTCAGTCAGTGAAATATTTTCTTCTTTGACTGCAGAAACATAAATGTTTTCCACAATAAATTCAGCTAATGGACCAGATTTACCTGTTGCGTGAACATTGATTGTTGGAATACCACGTTTAGGGTATAAACCACAGCGTAAAGTACCGCCACAATCCACAATCGCAATACCGATTTCGCTATCATTTTCAGGTTCACCCTCTTTAAAGCCATCAATCGCTTCCCAACCTGTAAGTTCAACAAGTTTATTGACGATAGCAGGACGAGTACCAGCAGTCATATAAAGGATTTTTTTACCTTCTTCAATAGGTAGTGTTAAAGGACCGCCCCAACCGCCATTACCTTTTTCAATATAAAGTGCTTTTGTCATAATTTGGTTCTCCTATCAATCTTATAAACGAACTTCACGATCAAGTGTAATATTCATACGTTTTTCAAAAAATGCAGTAGTAAAATCTGTAACCCAACCACGGAAGAAGTTAGTGACCATACCGACTAATAAATAGCTCACTGCAAGTGGCGCAAGAGGAATATTTAATGTAGTTAAACCACTTGCAATACCAAGATAAACAAAAAGTTCGCCAGGATTGATATGTGGGAATAAACCATTCATTGAGTGACAGCTATAAGATGCTGCAGCATAATAACTTGGCTTATAGCACTCTGGTAAAAAACGACCAAGACTTAATGTCATCGGGTTACAGAATACAAACGTACCAATAACAGGGAGAATTAAATAACGAGAAACTGGGTTGCCCGCACTACGTTGTGCTAAACGCTCAATTCTTTCTTGACCAATAAATTTGATCAACGCATTCATTACAACCAATAAAGAAATAAGCAAAGGAAGAATACCTGTTGCCATACTAACAAAGACTTCCCCACCTTTTTGGAATAGCCCAATAAACCATTCCGCACTATGAGTAATTACTTCAATCATAATAGACCTCGCTTTTAGAATTTACGAAAAACTGATTCAACCATTTGAATCATCATAGATATAATAGATCATTTTAAATTAAAAAACTTTTAAGTAGATCACAAAATGAAAATATTTTATTTTATTTTGAAAGGTTTTTATTGAGAAGTAATTAAGAAAGTAAATTACTTTCTTAAAATTTATTGTTATAACAGGTAAAGATTAATCAGAACTAACAGAAATACAGGGCATCGCAAACTTTTACCTATTGATTTTTAGAAATCAGTAATAACTATTGGATGCTATTAAGAAAAGCAAGTATAACAATTGTAAATTGTGGACTGCCATATTGTATCAGTTTTCCACATAACTCATTGATGTATAAATACATTACAGGGAATTAAATTTGTAAACTTTCAATTTGATCTACCCGCTATATTTATACCTAATAATATAATTTATTGATTTTTATTAGATTTTAAGTGCTATTTTGCTCTAATGAAAGCATGATCCTGCCCTGAAAAGAAATATACAAATCAAACTTTTTCTAGCTTCGCCATTTTAGCCACTAACCACTTAATTCCATTTTGAACAAAGGCAATTTGTAAACGTGTCTGTTCACCAGATCCTTCTACATTAATAATAGTCCCCTGCCCAAATTTACTATGTTGAACTTTTTGACCCATTTGCCAACCTGTATCTTGTGATATTGAAGAGGAGGAAGCGGTACGATGTTGTGAACTTTTTACAAAATTTGCAGGGCGGTTGATTGTGCCACGTAAACGAACTACTTGGATATGTTGTTCTGGTAATTCAGAAATAAAACGTGATGGAATATGGCGTTCTTCTTTACCGTATAAACGACGATTTTCGGCATAGCTTAAGGTAAGTTTTTTCTTGGCTCGAGTAATGCCAACATAAGCCAAACGGCGTTCCTCCTGCAAACGATCTTCTTCAAAACTTCGTCCACTTGGAAAAATACCTTCTTCTACACCTACGATAAAAACACGTGGGAATTCCAAGCCTTTGGCTGAATGTAATGTCATTAATTCAACATAATCTTGATGAGGTGAAGCTTGAGACTCTCCCGCTTCCAATGAGGCGTGAGTAAGAAATGCGGTTAAATCTGTCATATCTTCGGCTTCATCCGGTTTAGTAAATTGACGTGTTGCTGTCACTAATTCCCCTAAGTTTTCAATACGAGCCTCACCTTTTTCACCTTTCTCTTTTTGATACATATCTAATAAACCTGAGCGGTTGATGACAAATTCGGTTTGCTCAAAAAGGGGCATTTCTGAGGTTTCAATATCGATGGCATTGATCAATTCAGTAAAGCGTAATAAAGCATTAGCAGCACGTCCTGAAAGTTGCTCTTCTTGTATGGCGACCTGTACAGCTTGCCACAGTGTAATTTGACGAGTACGAGTCAGTTGTCGCAAAATATCTAGGGTACGATCCCCAATCCCTCTTGTTGGCGTGTTCACGACACGTTCAAAAGCAGCATCATCTTGTCGATTGGATATTAAACGTAAGTATGCCAGTGCATCTTTAATTTCTTGGCGTTCAAAAAATCGCATTCCACCATAAATACGATAAGGAATATCCGCTTGAATTAAGGCTTCTTCCATCACACGAGATTGGCTATTGCTACGATAAAGAATGGCACATTCATTTAATTCTCCATCATTTTTACACCATTGTTTTATTTGTGAAGCAACATAACGGGCTTCATCTAACTCATTAAAGGCTTCATAAATTTCAACAGGATCACCGTTGCCACTATCTGTCCATAAATCTTTTCCTAGTCGGTTTTTATTATTTGAAATAAGGGCATTCGCACTATGTAATATATGCCCCGTAGAACGGTAATTCTGCTCAAGACGAATTGTTTGTGAATTAGGATAATCCTCTAAAAAGCGTTGAATATTTTCAACTTCTGCTCCTCGCCAACCATAGATAGATTGATCATCATCGCCAACCACAATGACATTGCCAGATTGTCCTGCTAATAGACGAATCCAACAATATTGAATGTGGTTGGTATCTTGAAATTCGTCAATCAAGATATGTGGAAAGCGTTCTTGATAACGTTTTAAAATCAGAGGCTTATCCTTAAATAATTCATAAGCTCGAATTAATAATTCAGCAAAATCTAACAAACCCGCACGATTACAGGCATCTTGATAAATTTGATAAATTTCTATCAGTCTTTTTTCATTGCTATCATTTTGATGATCGATTTGATGCGGGCGTAACCCTTTATCTTTTTTACCATTGATGTACCACATCACTTGTTTTGGGGGGAAGTTTTTCTCATCAATATGATGTAATTTGAGTAAACGTTTAATTAAGCGATGTTGATCTTCTGAATCCATAATCTGAAAATCTTGCGGAAGATTGGCATCCAAATAATGAGAGCGTAGTAAACGGTTTGCAATACTATGAAATGTACCAACCCACATTCCAAATAGACGATGATTAGAGGATGAAAGCGTATGCTCAATACGATGACGCATTTCTGTCGCTGCTTTGTTGGTAAAAGTAACAGCAAGAATATTGGATTCAGGAATATTTTCAACGCCAATCAGCCACGCAATACGATGGGTTAAAACTCGTGTTTTACCACTGCCAGCTCCTGCAAGTACTAAATAGTTACCCACAGGGGCAGCGACTGCTTCACGTTGCTTTTCATTCAGTCCATCTAATAATAATGAAAAATCCATCCTTTACCTCAAATTTTTTTATATTTGTTATTTTGCATCTGTTTTTTTATACAGTAATTGTTTGGCATTATAGATCAAAGCGGTAAGATGTTGCAAAAAATTTGCAATTATTTTTTACTGGGTTTTCATTATTTTTACTTTTTTTCCCTTTTTTTAGGCGTATAATACCCGATCATTTTGTGATTAAATTTTTATTTTTTCACCCCTTTATAATTACTTGATAACTTTACTATTATGATTTCTTCATCTAAAAGCAATTTTTCAATTTCTAATTTATATACCAATATAATGGCTGCATTAGTCGTGAGTTTTGTTGCCTTGAGTTTAGGTGCGTCTTTTGGCTTATTATCAGGACGTGGGGCATTATCAGGTATGATCGCCGCCGGTGTGATTGCCTTTGTGACATCTTTATTTGGTGGAACAAGAATTCAATGTTCAGGACCTACTGCACCAATGTCAGCGGTGGCAATTGCAGTTTTAGTTTCTGCACAACAATTAAGTGCAAACCAACTTGAAGGGATGACCGTTAATCAACTTTTTAATTTTACCGTTATTTTAAGCGGTTTTATGTTGGGGTTTGCCGCATTATTTCGTGCAGGTAATTTAATTAAATGGATTCCAAATAGTGTTATTTCAGGTTTTATGTCTGGAATTGCTGTGCTAATTTGGATTGGACAAATAGAACAATTATTTGTCGTTGATAGTCTTTGGGTGTTTAATAAAACGGCTCTACTTAATAGCTTAATTGCACTATTAACTCTGGCTATTATTCTTCTTTTTCCTAAAACAAAAAATAAAACTTTCCGTCGAATTTTAGCTTTTTTCCCTGCCACATTAATGGCAATTATAATTAGCACTCTGGTTGTACATTTATTTAATATTCCGATTGAAACTATTAATATAGATAGCAGTGTACTTTCAGTCTCTATCAGTGAATGGGTACAGGCTCAAATTCCAACACATATGTCTTTTGAATTGTTGATATTTGCACTTCCTTTAGCATTTCAGCTAGCATTATTATGTTATCTAGATACCTTAATGACAGCTTTGGTAATGGATAAAATCAGTGGTGAGGATACTCAACGTAATCGTGAGCTTGCTGCTCAAGGTTTAGCAAATGCAGCGGCTGCCTTACTTGGTGGCTTACCAGGTGCTCAGGCAACTATTCGTTCTGTACTAATTTTAAAAGAAGGAGCAACATCAAGATTTGCGGGGATTTTAGTGGGTGTTTTTGTGATTGTGGAAATTTTTGTTTTCCTTGATTGGATCAGCCTTATTCCAAAAGCGGTATTTATAGGAGTGCTGTTTAAAGTCGGTTACGATGTATTTGATAGAACAGTTGCACGAGAAATTGGCAAATTATTATTAGGGCGAAAAGCATTACTTTCTAAGAAAGATGTACCATTAATTGTATTAACCGTATTAGTCACACTCTTTGTGAATTTGAGTGTTGCCGCAATTGGAGCAACAATTTTATTCTATATTATTCAAAAATTAACCAATAATAGTTTACCTGATTTGAATAAATTATTGGTTAAACACGATTGATAATTTGAAAAAATATCCAAAAATTTACAACTAAAAAAGTGAGCAACATTAAGATGCTCACTTTTTTGTAAATTTTAATAAAAATCTAACCGCTTACTTGCCACTATCTCCATAGTTTTTAAGAACTCGTGCTGATGGATCGTTAACATTACAGCCTTCCCACTCTTTATTCGGCATCCAGAAATCTTTAATCCACTCTGCTTGATCTGGATAGAACTTTTCAAAAATATCACGATAAAGCAAGCTTTCTTTGGTAAATGGTGTGCCGTGTAAATATTTTTGTTTAGCATTTTCTAGATCTTCATCAGAATATTTACTTTCTGCAAATTCTTTTAAATGATCCACCATTGAGTGACCAACAGCATCGGAAAATGCGGCTTTTTCACGGTATAAAATACTATCTGGTAAATAATCTAAGCCCTCAAATGCTCGGCGTAATAAGTATTTCCCTTTACCGTATTTATTCATTTTACGCTCTGGGTTAATACTCATTGCGTAATCTACAAAATCAATATCACTAAATGGTACACGAGCTTCTAATGAATTTGCAGCTAAACAACGATCCGCACGCAATACATCATACATATACAATTCACGAATACGCTTTTGTGATTCTTTTTGGAATTCGGCAGGTGTTGGAGCAAAATCCGTATATTTATACCCAAAGATTTCATCACTCACTTCGCCCGTTAAAAGCACTTTTAAGTCAGTATTTTCACGGATATATTTACAAATTAGGTACATTCCCATACTTGCACGAACTGTCGTAATATCCCAAGTTTCTAAGTGCCAAATTACTGTTTCTAATGCTTCTAACACATCTTCTTTAGTCATAATCACTTCAGTATGTTCACAACCTAAAAAATCTGCCACTTCTTTAGCATATTTTAAATCAATAGGATCCGTTTCCATTCCTACAGCAAAGGTACGAATTGGTTTATCTAAATGTTTTTGAGCAATCGCACACACTAATGACGAATCTAATCCACCACTTAATAAAAAGCCTAATGGTGCATCGGCGTGTAAACGCTTAATTACCGCTGCTTCTAATTTTTCTTTTAAATTTTTTGCAATAGTTTCAACATCTTGATCGATAATCACTTTTGGATCAGCAATATCGTTATAACAAACAAACTTACCCGCTTTATAATAATGACCTGGAGGGAATGGCACAACATCACGACAAAATGAAATTAAACCCTTCGCTTCTGACGCAAAAGCAATCGCACCTGTTTCTTTATCGTAACCATAAAATAGTGGACGGATACCCATAGGATCACGACCAGCCATAACTTCACCTGTTTTATGATCAAACATTACCAGTGCAAATTCAGCATCAAGCATTTTCATCATTACATCAATGCCTACGTGTTCATAAAGTGGAATTAATACTTCACAGTCACTGTGTGAATGGAAATTATAGGTATCTTTTAAAATTTCAGTTAAATATTCAAAGTTATATATTTCACCATTACACATTAATTTTACACCATTATGTTCAAATGGCTGGTTACCATTATTGGTCATATCCATAATAGATAAACGGTGAAATCCCCAAATTCCTCCATCATCAACACTGATACTTTGATGATCAGGACCACGATGGAAAGTTGAATCATAACTTTTCTTAAATACTTCACTCATCTCTTTTGCTGATGAATATACAAAACCACACATTTTTTATCTCCAAATTGATTATTCTTTAATTTAGTTATTTTATTTTAAATAAAAATAATCAAAATGCAATTATATTTACTAAAATTATTCAAATATTGCCAATAAGATGAATCTCATTTAATATAAAGCCACTTTTATTAGATATATAATTCTTTTATAGATAAAATCCCTTATTATTTAGACTATCGTTAAAAAAGCAAAATTCCGTTATAATTCTTTCACTTTTAACAAAATAAGGAATAATTATGCAAAATCCAAATGATGATGTACTTTATGCACCAATAGAATGGCAAGATTATAGTAAAAACTATACTGATATTTTATATCACAAATCAACGGATGGAATTGCCAAAATTACGATTAACCGTCCTGAAGTCCGTAATGCTTTTCGACCACAAACGGTCAAAGAGATGATTCAAGCTTTTGCAGATGCCCGCTTTGATGAAAAAATAGGAGTGATCATACTCACTGGTCAAGGTGAAAAAGCATTCTGTTCAGGTGGTGATCAAAAAGTACGTGGAGACTACGGTGGCTACAAAGATGATAGTGGTGTACATCATTTAAACGTACTTGATTTCCAACGTGATATTCGTACTTGTCCAAAACCAGTTGTTGCAATGGTTGCAGGCTATTCTATTGGAGGTGGTCACGTATTACATATGATGTGTGATCTAACTATTGCCGCTGAAAATGCTATTTTCGGTCAAACGGGACCAAAAGTAGGGTCATTCGATGGTGGCTGGGGAGCTAGCTATATGGCTCGTATTGTTGGGCAGAAAAAAGCCCGTGAGATTTGGTTTTTATGTCGTCAATATAATGCACAAGAAGCATTAGAAATGGGATTAGTCAATACTGTTGTTCCGTATAGCGAATTGGAAAAAGAAACCGTAAAATGGTGTCGTGAAATACTACGTAACAGTCCAATTGCGTTACGTTGCTTAAAAGCAGCTCTAAATGCAGACTGTGATGGTCAATCTGGCTTACAAGAACTTGCTGGCAATGCCACGATGTTATTTTATATGACAGAAGAAGGACAAGAAGGGCGTAATGCATTTAATGAAAAACGTCAACCCGACTTTAATAAATTTAAACGTAACCCTTAAATTTAATAGTTTGTTACTACCAATAAAAAAGCCCACTAATATGGGCTTTTTTGTTATTCTTAAAAATACTAATTACATAGTAATTTTTTTAACGCCTTGAACTCGAACTTCAACACGACGATCAGGTGCTAAACAAGAAATTAATGCTTTACGACCTTTTACTTTATCACAAGTATTACCAGTTGCTGGGTTTGTTTCACCATAACCAACTGCTGTAATATTTGCAGGTTGAACACCTTTAGATACTAAGTAGTTTGCTACTGTTTCAGCACGACGTTGTGATAAATGCATATTAGATTTTTCAGAACCAATACGGTCAGCATAACCACTTACTTTAACTGCTGGAGTTTCTAAACCTAATGCATTGATTTCAGCATTTGCTGAATCTAATACTTTAGATGCTGCAGGTTTTAAGCTTGCTTTACTAAATGCAAATAACACATCTGAACTAAATGCAAAGTTCTTAGTTACCACTTTAGCGGCTTTAGGAGCTTTAACCTGACCAAAACGATAAGAAATACCTAAGCTAACTGAACCGATGTCTGGACGGAAATCAACTCGTGAACCATCTTTATTTTCAAAACGTCCAACACTGTTAACCCATTGATACTCTAAACGAGTTGCTAATTGAGGTAATGATGGTAAGTTATATTCTAAACCAGTTGCAAATACTGCTGAAACGTGTGATGAACGTTGACCTGGTTGAGTATTACCAGCCAATTGATTATCTTTAAAGTTATAGTCTGTACGTACTAATGCAGCACCAACACGACCATAAACATCTAAACCGTTAAGAACCTGATAGCTACCTTTTAAGCTTAAAACAGGACCACGGTTTTTCATTTTAGCTACTGTTTCACCATCTTTCTTAACGCCAGAATAACGTAATTTTGCAGAACCAAAATCATCATAAGCTAATTCAGTCGCTAAACCAAATTTACCATTATTAAGAATTTGATAACCACCAAAAACACCGTAAGCTACAGAGTTTTTATAAAAACCGTAGTCTTTACCAAATGTATCTTTGATCTTGTTATCATTTAAACCATCATGAAATGATGCCCAACCTGCTTTAGCACCCACATAAAAAGTTTGTGCTTGTGGTGCTGCTTGAGCAACGCTTGCTAATGCTAAGCTAGAAATAGCTAATGCAATTACTGATTTTTTCATATTGTTTTCCTCTATAAAAACTATTATGTTTAGAATCTTTATTGATTCTTTGTTATCTTTGCCACATTGTACATTACATTATAAGCAAAATACAACTTTCATTGTACAATAAAAAAAACTAAAAAAAAATACTTTTCATAAAATTGTGCTTTTTATAACCAAAATAGTTGTATAAGTTACACATAGCTCGATCGATCAATTACTTACAAAATTAACTCTACATTAAAAATGTTGTTTGTACTCAACAATTGAGTTTTTTATGAAAAAAAACTTAAATAATTATTTAATTCCAAGTTTTTCTTCAAGGTAATGGATGTTCATTCCGCCTTGAAGAAAGTTTTTATCACTTAATATGTTTTGATGTAATGGAATATTTGTCTTTATTCCATTTATAATGGTTTCTGAAAGTGCAATTTCCATTCTACGAATAGCAATGTCTCTTGTTTCGCCATACGTAATAAGTTTTGCAATCATTGAGTCATAATAAGGAGGAACAGTATAATTAGCATAAATGTAGGAATCCCAGCGAACACCTAATCCACCAGGTACGTGAAGACGAGTAATTTTCCCTGGTGATGGTAAAAAACTACTTGGATCTTCAGCATTAATTCTGCACTCAACAGAATGACCTCTTACTTTAACTTGCTCTTGAGTAACGGATAAAGGTAAACCTGAAGCAATACGTAACTGCTCTTTCACTAGGTCAATACCTGTAATCATTTCAGTGACAGGATGTTCTACTTGAATTCGAGTATTCATCTCAATGAAATAAAATTCACCATTTTCATATAAAAACTCAAATGTTCCAGCCCCACGATAACCAATTTCAAGACAAGCATTTGCACAACGCTCACCAATAAATCGACGCAGTTCCTCTGAAATCCCTGGTGCGGGTGCTTCTTCCAATACTTTTTGATGGCGACGCTGCATTGAACAATCACGCTCAGCTAAATAAATAGCATTACCGTGAGTATCAGCTAATACCTGTACTTCGATATGACGAGGGTTCTCAAGATATTTTTCCATATAAACCATATCATTATTAAAAGCGGATCTGGCTTCTGATTTTGTCATTGCAATGGATTCAGCTAGATACTCTTCATTGCGAACAACACGCATTCCTCGACCACCACCTCCACCAGAGGCTTTAATAATAATAGGATAACCAATCTCATTAGCTATTTTCTTATTTTTAACAATATCATCACCCACTGAACCATTAGAACCTGGTACACAAGGAATGCCCGCCTTTTTCATCGATCTAATAGCAGATACTTTGTCTCCCATTAAACGAATAACATCTGCAGATGGTCCTATAAAAGAGAAACCTGAACGTTCCACTTGCTCTGCAAAGTCTGCATTTTCAGATAAAAACCCATAGCCAGGGTGAATAGCATCCGCTCCTGTTACTTCCGCGGCAGCAATAATAGCAGGGATATTTAAGTAGCTTTTTACAGATGACGCTGGACCAATACAAATTGTTTCATCAGCCAGACGTACGTGCTTTAATTCTCTATCTGCTGTAGAGTGTACGGCAACCGTTTGAATATCTAATTCTTTACATGCCCGTAAAATACGCAATGCAATTTCGCCACGATTAGCAATAACAACTTTTTTTAACATTTGTATATCCTAATGATTATTCAATAACAATAAGTGGCTGATCAAATTCAACCGCATCACCATCATTTACTAAAATAGCTTTTACTACACCCGCTTTATCTGATTCAATTTTATTCATCATTTTCATTGCTTCTACAATACAAAGTGCATCACCTACATTCACACTTTGTCCAACTTCTATAAATGGCTGGGCTTCAGGGCTTGGGCTACGATAGAAAGTTCCTACCATCGGGGATGCAATAGTATGACCAGATACAGTTTCTGGTTGAACACTAGTAACCGTGCTTTCTTGGGATATCTCCGTTTTTTCCGTAGGTACTTCAATTGTTTGAGTATTAATATATTGTTGAGGTTGTGATATAGTTTGTGCAACACCACGACTAATGCGTACTGAACCATCTTCTTCAGATACTTCTAGTTCTGTAATACCTGATGCTTCAACAAGCTCTATAAGTTTTTTGATTTTGCGAATATCCATTATAATGAGATCCGTTTAAGTTAAATTGAAAATAAAAACACCACTTCACATTAATAACAATTAAGGAAAAATGGGGTGTAAAATAAAGTTTCGTAAGGTTACCTGAAATTAACCTAGTTTGCGATAATTTTTTTATAAATTTAACCGAAATTATCACAATTTCGTGACTGATCGTAGCAGTTTCTCCTAATTAAGGCAATTTTTTATAAAAATTTTGCAAATTTTTACAAAGATCATATCGCCTCATTTTAGTAAAACTTATTTGTATTTGGCTACCATTATTGAATAGACTATAATAGCATTTTTTACTCATTAGCAACAAACTTAAGGATAACTATGCAAAAATATACTGGATTAACTCATTTTTTTAAAGCTGCTGGCTACTCTATTCAAGGTTTAAAAGCTGCATTTAAATATGAAGCGGGATTTCGCCACGAAATAGGCGCTGCACTTATAATGCTTCCCTTAGCATTTATTTTAGGTAATACAAATATAGAAATTGCATTACTTGTTGCTTCAGTATTAATGGTTTTTGTGATTGAATTGCTCAATAGTGGTTTAGAAGCAATCGTTGATCGTGTTGGCAAAGAGTATCACGAACTATCAGGACGAGCTAAAGATATGGGATCCGCTGCTGTGTTTATGGCAATGGTCACCTGTGGAATTGTTTGGGTAATTATTTTATTTTTTTAATACAGGGTAGTTATCATAGCGGTATGATGTAAACTATTTTTTGCAAATTTAATGTAAAAAGTTCGTTAATTGGAAATCGTGTGCCAAATACGGACTCCTTAAGGTGGGGTGGCTGTTTTTCCCTCTAGATATGCTGTCGCTTTTTTGTATTTTTCTAAACGGTTTAAATCTTTTTGAGTAATATTTTTAATTCGTTTAAGATTCATATTATCCCTTAAATCACTGAGTTTTACCGCTTTTGACATTTCATTTTCTTTAAGTTGTGAAAGGTATTCACTGTACTCTTGAGCCTCTTTTTTAGTGACAAGATCGATGGCTTTTATAATGTCTTTATCAAAATAGTTTTCTAAATTCGTCAAAGTATAATCACTGTCTTCAACAACATCGTGTAACAATGCAACAATCTTTTTTTTGTATCCTTTAACCCCAAACATTACCCTAATTGGATGGGTTATATATGGTTTTCCAGCTTTATCAAACTGCCCTTTATGAGCATCTAAAGCGATTAAGAATGCTCTTAATAATTTCATACATAACCTCTCTATTTTATGATTTCGACAATGTTTCAACCCTTGCTTGCTTAACCATATTATCAGCAACTTCCAATACAGTGACTTTCAAGTTATAGAAAGTAAATTGCGTATCTTCATCTGGGATGTTTTCTAGGTGTTCCATAATCAAACCATTAAAGGTTCTAATATCTTCAGCGGGCAAGTTCCACTTAAAGAGTTTATTTAAATCACGTAAATTCGCTGACCCTTCAATAATAACTGAACCATCTAATTGTGGTTTTACTTCTTGCTCAAGAGTCGGTGAAGTTGAGGTGGTAAATTCACCAATAATTTCTTCTAAAATATCTTCAAGAGTAATTAAGCCTTTAATATCACCATATTCATCAACCACTAATCCAATACGCTCTTTGTTTGCCTTGAAATTAATAAGTTGTGCCGTTAGTGGTGTGCCTTCGGGAATAAAATACGTATTATCCAATGCTCGTACTAACGTTTCTTTACTAAATTCATTTTTTTCAAGCATAAAACGAAACACTTCTCGAACTCGGAGCATTCCCAATACATTATCATCAATGCTTTCTTTATAAATCACAATGCGTCCGTGAGCCGCACCTTTAAGCTGACGTATAATAGACTTCCAATCATCATCAATATTAATGCCATCAATATCATTACGTGGCACCATTACATCATCAACCGTCGCTTTTTCTAAATCAAGAATTGAAACCAGCATATCTTGGTGCTCTGTAGGAATATATTTGCCCGCTTCTAATACTACACTACGCAATTCTTCAGCACTTAATCCTGTTTTTTCCCCCGATTTAATTCGCATTAATTTCATTAAAGAGCTAATAATAATGTTCATTAAAAAAATCAATGGTGTAAGTATTTTTTTTAGTGGTGTTAAAACATAACTTGCAGTGAAACCGACTTTTTCAGGATAAATTGCAGCAATGGTTTTAGGTAAAATTTCTGCAAAAACAAGCATTACAAGGGTAAGCAATCCTGTTGCAATAGCGACGCCTGCATCACCAGACAAACGCATTCCAATCATAGTAGCAATGGCAGAAGCAACGATATTGACAAGATTATTACAGATTAAAATTAAACTTAGTAGAATGTCTGTTTTTTCAAGTAATTTTTCAGTTTGGATAGCGGCTTTATGTCCTTTTTCAACAAGATTTCGCATTTTATAGCGGTTAAGTGACATTAACGCAGTTTCAGAACTTGAAAAGAATGCAGAAAGAAAAAGTAGTAGCACAAGAGTAATAAAAAGCGTACTCAAGGGTATGGTTTCCAAAATTTAAAATCCTATATTAGTTATATCATCAAGTGGTAACATATTTTTATTATTTTTAATAATTGAGTTTTTGCAAAATTTTATAATAATGTGACCGCTTACCTAAACATTTATTTGGTAGCTATATTCGACTTCCGAAATAGCCTACAGTAAGTAAGATCATACCTGAAATTGAATAAATTAGCACTCGTTTTCCTCGCCAATGTAACTTCCATTGTCCAAAAAGTAAAATAGCATAAATAATCCAAGCCATAAAAGAAAATACTGTTTTATGTATTTGAGTATTTGAGAAAACTTGTGGTAAATAAATTATACCTGTAATCAACGTGAGAGTTAATAAAACTTGGGCGATAAACGTCAAAGAAAATAGATGTCGCTCAACGGTCATCAATGGGGGTAAATGCGAATTAAAAGAGAGCTGTTTATTTTTTAATTTAATATCAATCCATTTCAATTGAAATACATAAAGCAATGCAATAAAAAACATTGCATAGGAAAGCATTGCAATTGAGATATGAAATAATAAACTTATATTTTGAGAAAAATATTTTGCAGTCTCTCCTATAATAAAACCTGAAAGTGCGACACTCACAATACTTAAAATATAAATGACCAACAAAGGTAATAAACTTGTTTTCCATTTTGTAATGGCAAAAGTCATCATTAGGCTCATTAATAAACAGATAAATGAAACAACATTTATTATAGTTAGCCTAAATCCAAACATAGTAGAAAGTTGATTAGAGAGGGTAATAAAATGAAGCAGTACTGCCAATATTCCGAAACCCAAAATAACGGTAGTATTTGGTTTATTTGTATTTGTTTTTATAATAGTGGGCGCAATCCAAAGTATCGCCGCTACATAGGTAATAATAGTTAAAATAACAAACAACATTTTCTTTTTCTCTACAATAAGATAGGTGTATTAAATTACCATTTTTAGTCCTGTTTTTCTATCTAAAAAGAGAAAATTATATATAAATAAAGATGAAGATTGATGAAAAACAATGCAAACAGACATTTTTTTTATTTTTCTTCTTGACGACTTTTCGTAATATCTATATTATTCAACACGTTTTCAACGGAGGAATGGTCGAGCGGTTGAAGGCACCGGTCTTGAAAACCGGCGAGGGTTTAAATCCTCCGTGAGTTCGAATCTCACTTCCTCCGCCACTTATTCTAAACCACTGATAAGAAATTATCGGTGGTTTTTTTTATGGAAATTTTTAATCTAATATAGCGGTACTGAAACGACGGTTAAAATAAGTTAAAACATTGCCTATTGTGGAATTAATCTCTGTAAGCTGCAAAATAAATACGGTATGAGTACCCACTTCATAACAATTAACAATATTTCCCTGCAGAGTTGAAACTGCCTCTTTTAGTGCAGGTTGATCACTGTCTTGCCATATATCCCATTCAAAACGTTGTTCCATTGTTGAATCCAGCATATTTGCGAAATGTTTAGCAAGTTCTACTTGTTGAGGCATTAAGATGTTGATACAGGCTTTACCATTTTGCTTAAAAATATCGTGAGTACCACTCTCTTTGTTGATACAAAATAATACTGTAGCAGGTGTATCACTTACAGAACAAACTGAAGATACTGTTAATCCAACTTTACCCGCTTCTCCTTTTGTGGTAACAATACTAACCGCTGTGGGTAAATTTGCCATCGCATTACGAAATTCTAATGAAAAATCACTCATTTTTATCCTCTTATTCTTTCCAAATTATATGATATTCACGATTTTCTGCTTGATGTGAAATTAAAAAACGAGCAAAAACGTTATCCATTTCATCATTATCATTAATCAAACCAATCCAGACTTCTGCAAATGCATCAGGGTCAATTAAAACACCAATTTCTTGTTCCCATTTTTCACTGGTTTCTACCATTTCCACCGCACCACATTCTTCAAATTGAAGATTGAAAAGTAGAATATCCGCAGGATCAAGATTTTCCCCCGCCATTTCTAAAAAAATATCATAAGCAATATCAATGGCTTCATCTGGTGTTAGTTTTGTTACATTATCCAACTTATTACCTCTTTTATGTATAATAAACTCCAAAATAGGCGGTTACTTTATCAGAAAAATTTGCAAAAATAATTCACCTATTTTAAAAAATTACTTCGTCCTTTCTGCTTTTCGAATTTTTTGCTCTAAAGCTAAAATTTCTTTTTGTAGTTTTAGCATATATTCTCTAGCTTCTTTCTCTGTTTTAAAATCAAGCATTTCTCCTTTGAGTAATTTTGCCAGCTTTTCTTTATGTTGAGAAAGTGTACGCTTATCTTGAGCTAATTGTCTTCGTATTGTGTATTTTTGGTATGCCTTATTATAAACATTCTGTAAATTTTCTGTCTGAGCATTTGGGCAAACACGATTAAATGCGTAACCAAAATTTCCTAATCTAGTAGCATTTTCAATTGTACAATAATGCTTTAAACCATTTTCTCGCCCTTTTTCCCATAAGGTAAAATTAGGAATGATACCCGTTTTAGCACAAGCCTCTTGATGAACATTAATACGATCAGGATAATAACCTGCGACCCCATCGTTATAGCCAATTGCTTCCCAATTTCCCGTTAAACATTGCTCTTTTGTGAGTGACGGAGAAGTACAGGCAGTTAATGTAATCATTACACCTAACCAAAAAAGTGCTTTCTTAAATTCAATTTTCATATTATTCCTTTAATTTTCTGTAAAATTTATCGTTGAACTATTGCTGTTTGTTGCAATTTTGACATTATAAATGGATAATGGGGTATTGGCTAATAAATAAAGTTGTTTAATTTTATTTCAATTTATTACTCTTTTATAAAAGGAAATATCAATGTCTTTACAAAGCATTATTGAAACAGCATTTGAGCGTTGTAGTGAAATTACACCTGCAAACGTAGATGCAGAAACCAAAGCCGCAATTGAAGAAGTTGTATTAAAACTTGATTCTGGTGAATTACGTGTTGCAGAAAAAATTGATGGTGAATGGATCGTTCATCAGTGGTTGAAAAAAGCGGTATTACTCTCTTTTCGAATTAGAGATAACGTACTTGTTGAAGGTGGTGAAACCAATTACTACGATAAGGTGCCATTAAAATTTGCAGAATATACCCAAGAACGTTTTGATAAAGAAGGGTTTCGCGTTGTACCTTCGGCAACGGTTCGTCAAGGTGCTTATATTGCAAAAAATACCGTATTAATGCCTTCTTATGTAAATATAGGGGCTTATGTCGATCAAGGAACAATGGTTGATACTTGGGTAACTGTCGGGTCTTGTGCTCAAATTGGTAAAAACGTACATTTATCTGGTGGCGTAGGTATTGGTGGTGTATTAGAACCATTACAAGCAAACCCAACTATTATTGAAGATAACTGTTTTATTGGGGCAAGATCAGAAATTGTAGAAGGTGTGATTGTAGAAGAAGGTTCAGTGATTTCTATGGGCGTATTTATCGGACAATCTACTCGTATTTATGATCGTGAAACAGGTGAAATTCATTATGGTCGTGTACCAGCAGGATCTGTGGTTGTCTCTGGTAGCCTACCGTCAAAAGATGGTAAATATAGCCTTTACTGTGCTGTAATTGTGAAAAAAGTTGATGCTAAAACATTAGGTAAAGTAGGAATTAACGAGTTATTGCGTACGATTGAATAATTATTCCTGATAAGAATACTATTCCACAATACAAGAAAATTAACACTCCATAAATAAAAAGTCTGCTGAGAAATAAACTATCAGCAGACTTTTGTTTTTTCTTAGCAAGTTTTGATTATAAAACCTCTAATAATTCTACTTCAAAAACTAACACACTAAAAGGTGGAATGGTTTGACCTGCACCTCGTTCTCCATAAGCAAGCTCGTGAGGAACAACCAAACGCCATTTAGAACCTGCTGGCATCATTGTTAATGCTTCAGTCCAACCTTTAATTACGCCATTTACAGGGAATTCAGCTGGCTGACCACGTTTAATTGAGCTATCAAATTCTTGTCCAGTAATTAAAGAACCTGCGTAATGCACACGCACTTTATCTTCTGCTGATGGCACTTTTCCATTACCTTCCACAAGTACTTCATACTGTAAACCACTTTCAGTAACTTTAACGCCTTTTGCTTTTTTATTTTCTTCTAAAAATGCTTTCCCATCTTGTTCAAATTGAGCAAACATTTCCTGTTGAGCTTTCTCTGCTCGTTGTTGTAATTCTTGTAATGCAGCACTGATTTCATTAAGATCAACAGCAGGTTGATTTTGATTTAATACATCAAAAATCCCTTTCATTACTGTTTCAGGTTCAACTTCTAAACCACTACTTAACAATTGCTGACCAATCTGCAAACCAATACCATAACCACCTTTTTCTTCGGTAGTTTCAAATTTCACTGAATCAAAATTTAACGCCATAATTATTTCCTTTTTATTTAAATGAGTTTTATAGATGGGGAATATTTTACAAAAAACAAGGGCATTTTGTAAAAATCTACAACCCAATTGCATATTTTAATGCTCTATTTTTTAATAGCATTAATTTTTCCGATGAAAATTGCTGTAATTCGTTAAATGATTTATTTGGGCGTACACAGTACGCCCCATAGTTCTAACTTAGAACACGCCTTTTAACTGTAATGACGTTCCCCAGCCATTATAACCAAAAGCGGTACTTTCATAGTAAGGTGTAAAACTTACCATAAATTTAGGGCTAAAGTCATAGCTTAAGCCCGCTTGTACTCGTCCACGTGTTTTGCGAATTTTCGCTCTTTTACTAAAACTTCCCACTGCTGGCATTGAAACGGCATAAGTTGGTGCATTGTTATTTAGCTGTTGTTCAATTTCTGCACTGGCTAACAGGTTTAATTGTTCTGTTAATGGAAATGTTGTATCAACACCTAAGGCTAAAGCGGTATCTTTATAACTTAATTTTGCAAAACTTGCCGCAAATTCGGCATTTTTTTCCACATAAGCATCACGAGAAACTTGGCGATGACGAAGTGAACTGTAAACAGAAACATTGCCAAAATCATAACCCGTCGTTAATGAAACCGCTGAACCTTTCATTGTGGTTTTGTTACTGCCCGCTTCGGTATTCGCCAATAATGGGCGTTCCACTTTCACTTTATCTTTTTGCCACGCCGCTGTCGTTTCCACAAACCAGTTATCGCCTTTCCAGTTGGCAAAAATCCCTAGCCCTGTGTTGCCGTCGGTTTTATAACTTTTAGGTAATTGACGAGATAAACTTTTATCAAAGTTAACCCCTGCGGTAATGCCATATCCCACACCATAAGATAAGCCAAGTCCAACACTGGCAGTGGTCTCACCTTTTTGTTTAGCCATATCTTGACGAACACCATAACCTACTTCGCCTTGTTTTAAATAACGGCTTTGTTGTAAACGCTGTAAGATTTGGCTTTGTAATGAAGTCACCCCAATCGCATCATTACCCAAACGTGCCATACTTAACTTGGTATTTTCGACATCAATTTTGGCAACAACCACTGGTTTGGTTATCGGTTTAGCAATATCTTCAATTTTCGCCGCAGGAATAGTTCGTTTAGCGATATCCTCAATTTTCGCCGCTGGAATGGTTCGTTTGGCAATATCCTCAATTTTTGCTGCTGGAATAACTTTCTTTTCAGGGTATTTTATTTTCCAAATAGTCGCTCTATGATTATTGCTATCACTATCAGCCCAACCACCTGCAATCGTACCATCACTACTTAAAGCCTGAACCTCTGAATCCCCAGTATTATCTGATCTTAATGTGCCTAAATCCGTTTTATTTTGCCAGTTTTTCCCTGACCAAATTATTGCTCTCTCAACATTGTTATCATTATGAGCCCCACCACCTGCAATAGTTCCATCACTACTTAAAGCAAAAACCATTGAGCTCCCAGTATTATCTGATCTTAATGTGCCTAACTCCGTTTTATTTTGCCAGTTTTTCCCTGACCAAATTATTGCTCTAATATCAGCGTTATCATTACGAGCCCCACCACCTGCAATCGTACCATCACTACTTAAAGCGAAAACCGTTGAGCTCCCAGTATTATCTGATTTTAATGTGCCTAAATCCGTTTTATTTTGCCAGTTTTTCCCTGACCAAATTATTGCTCTATCAACATTGTTATCATTATTAGCCCAACCACCTGCAATCGTACCATCACTACTTAAAGCCCGAACCCTTGAGCCCCCAGTATTATCTGATTTTAATGTGCCTAACTCCGTTTTATTTTGCCAGTTTTTCCCTGACCAAATAGTTGCCCTATTCCTACCATTATCAGCCCAACCACCTGCAATCGTACCATCACTACTTAAAGCGAAAACCATTGAGCCCCCAGTATTATCTGATTTTAATGTGCCTAAATCCGTTTTATTTTGCCAGTTTTTTCCAGACCAAATAGTTGCCCTTCTCCTATCATCATAAAACCAACCACCTGCAATAGTACCATCACTACTTAAAGCCCAAACCCCAGTATTACCTGATCTTAATGTGCCTAAATCCGTTTTATTTTGCCAGTTTTTCCCTGACCAAATTATTGCTCTCTCAACATTGTTATCATTATCAGCCCAACCACCTGCAATCGTACCATCACGACTTAAAGCTATAACCCATGACTCCCCAGTATTATCTGATTTTAATGTGCCTAAATTTGTTTTTTGGGTAATACTTGGTTGAGTTTCAGCAACAGCCTGCGAGAATAAAAAAGGATTGAAAGAGAGAAGAATAAGAGAGTGAAGATAAGAAAGTCTTAGACTAGACTTATTTGTTTGTTTGTTTGTTTGTTTGTTTGTTTGTTTGTTTGTTTGTTAAGAGTATTCATAATAATTTTCCTTATAGCAAGAATAAAAAAATATGGAATGAGTTAAAAAATTTAACTGTTTAAATATTAGCATTTTATTTTGTATAAAAAAATAACGTTGGGGTTAAAAATTAAATAAATTTTATACTATGGGTATAGTACATTCAATTCTCACCACATTATTAATGGTATTTTGTTACGATTTATTTTATAACGCTAAGAATTTGCAAAAACATAAACAGATCTTACCGCTTATGTTTTTTTACCTACAACCCAATTGCATATTTCAAGGCTTTCTTTTTCAAAGGCGTAATTTTATCCGCCGTAAATAAGCCTAAATTTCGTACAACTTTTACTGGCAATAAATCCGTTTTAAAGGTTTTATAGAAAAAATCCATTCCGGATTGCATTAACAAATTATCGGGTTTGCGTTTGTGTTGATAACGTTTTAACACCTCATCACTTGCTAGATTTTCGCCTTTTTGTTGGGCTTTTTCTAATACATTTAATAAAGCTTTGACATCTTTAAACCCTAAATTGACCCCTTGCCCTGCTAATGGGTTTATCGTGTGAGCCGAGTCGCCCACCAATACAATGCCATTTTTAAAATAATTTTGTGCGTGTTGTCTGGTAAGTGGGAATGCACCGCAATTTTCCACTTCAATTTGTCCTAAACGTTGTGGAAAATGTGTCAGAATTTCAGCGGTTAATTTTTGCGATGAAAGGCTTTGTAATTCCTTGATACGTTGTGGTGAATCGTACCAAACCACACAACCTTGATGATCTAATAAAGGTAAAAAAGCACGAGGTCCGCTATGATGAAATTGTTGCCAAGTAACACTTTGCTGTGGTAATTCGGTTTTAACTACAGCTAATAAACAGTGCTGACGATATTGCCAGCTGGTTAGCCCAATCCCTGCCCAACCACGCACCTGAGAATTTGCACCGTCAGCGGCAATAATTAAAGGGGCAGAAAATTGTTGCTGATTATCAATGGTTATCGTCCAAACGCCTTGTTCATTTTTTGCAAAAAGTTGTTCAAATCCGACCGCTTGCTGACAATTTGGATAATCTTTTAAACATTGCCATAAACCAAGCTGAATCACATTATTTTCAACCATATAGCCGAGTTCATTCAGCCCTAAATCTTGGGCAGAAAATACCGTATTAAACCCATCAATTTCCCAGGTTTCCAAACCGTCATAAGGGCAAACTCGCATTTCTTGAATATGTTGCCACGCCCCTAACTCTTCCAATAACTGAACTGACGCTTTGCTGATTGCAGAAATACGTAAATCGTAGGGTTGTTCTTGTGAGAATGTTGGCAAGGCTCTTTTTTCAAGTAAAGCAACCTTTAAACCTTGCTTTGCCAAACCCAACGCTGTGGCAGCCCCAACCATTCCACCACCAATCACGATTACATCTTGCATTGTTTATTACCATTTTTAATTTAGATATACTTAAATTCTACATCACAAGCGGTTATATTTTTATAAAAATTTACAAAAATTTTATTTTTAATCAATATTTATGTGAGCGAATAACAATTTGCAAATTTTGCGATCTAGATCGAAAAAATAATTTTGCTTTATTTTCTCCTTTAAAATTTCAGCTAAGATAAAAATAAAACAGGATTTTTTATGTCATTAGCCATTGTATATAGCCGAGCCTCAATCGGTGTTGAAGCCCCCTTAGTGACGATTGAAGTACACATTAGCAATGGTAAACCTGGTTTAACTTTGGTGGGATTGCCTGAAACCACAGTGAAAGAATCACGAGATCGAGTGCGTAGTGCATTGCTAAATGCGAATTTTAGTTATCCTGCTCGTAGAATTACGGTAAATCTTGCCCCTGCAGATTTACCCAAAGAAGGAGGGCGTTTTGATTTACCGATTGCAATTGGGATCTTAGCAGCATCAGGGCAGATTGACAGCGATAAATTAAATCAATTTGAGTTTTTGGGGGAGCTTGCTTTAACGGGATTTTTGCGTGGTGTACACGGTGCAATCCCTGCCACGCTTGCGGCTCAAAAAGTGAAACGAGCTTTGATTATTGCCAAACAAAATGCCAATGAAGTTTCTTTGGTGTCAAATACCGAAACCCTTTGTGCAACTTCGCTGTTGCAAGTGGTTAACTTTTTGAATAATCGTGATCAGTTACCCATCGCCCAACAAATTTTGCAAAAAGAACAAAAAATCGTACCGCTTATTTCACGTGATTTAACAGATATTATCGGACAACAACACGCCAAAAGAGCCTTAATGATTGCTGCGGCAGGGCAACATAATTTATTATTTTTAGGTCCTCCCGGTACAGGTAAAACAATGCTTGCCAGTCGCTTAGCAGATTTATTGCCTGAGATGAATGATGAAGAAGCCATTGAAACGGCAGCAGTGGCAAGCCTTGTACAAAATGAATTAAATTACCATAACTGGAAGCAAAGACCTTTTCGTTCGCCTCATCATTCGGCATCAATGGTAGCGTTAGTGGGTGGTGGTTCGATCCCCAAACCCGGTGAAATATCCCTTTCCCACAACGGTATTCTGTTTTTAGATGAACTGCCTGAGTTTGAGAAAAAAGTATTAGACGCACTCCGACAGCCGTTGGAGTCTGGCGAAATCGTGATTTCTCGTGCCAACGCCAAAGTACAATTTCCTGCAAGTTTTCAGCTGATTGCCGCAATGAATCCAAGCCCAACAGGGCATTATCAAGGTACGCATAACCGTACCTCACCCCAACAAGTAATGCGATATTTAAACCGTTTGTCTGGTCCTTTTTTGGATCGCTTTGATTTATCCATTGAAGTGCCATTACTTCCCAAAGGCGCATTGCAAAATCCGAATGTAAATCGTGGTGAAACCACTGAACAGGTTAAACAACGCGTATTAAAAGCAAGAGAAATTCAGCTTGCACGCTCAGGAAAAATCAATGCCAAACTTTCTACCAAAGAGATCGAGCGAGATTGTAAAATCTCAAAACAAGATGCGATTTTCTTAGAAAATGCTCTAACTAAATTAGGGCTATCAGTGCGTGCTTATCATCGTATTTTGAAAGTAGCACGTACTATTGCAGATTTAGCGGAAGAAGATCAAATTAAACAACCCCATCTTGCCGAAGCCTTAGGTTATCGAGCAATGGATCGTTTATTGCAACGATTACAGGGAGAATAGATTTAAAGTACAAGGCAAGCCCCCTTGAACTAAATACTATTTTTACGATCAGGACAGTAACAAATGTAAAAAAGGTTTACTGATATGACAAATAATTTTATTACTCACTTTTCAATTATCAAAGTTCCTAGAATTGAACGATGTAAAAAGCATACACTTATAGATATTTTATCTAAAATTTTAATCAAGATGATAAGTTAAATAGTGTAAAATAATCGCTTTCTATTATTTAAAAGATAAGCTCAATGATCAATATTTTATTTCGTTCTCATTTTCCTTTTTTTGAAAATCAATCTGAATGGACATATTTAGATTCTGCGGCAACGACTTTAAAACCTGACGTTTTAGTGAATGCAACCCAGCAATTTTATATGTCAGCAGGTTCTGTACATCGCAGTCAATATGATCTGGAACAAAGCTCTGCTTATGAACAAGCCAGAGATTTAGTGGCACTGCGGTTTAATGTTGAGGATCGTAGAGCCGTAGTTTGGACAAGTGGTACCACTCATTCTATTAATTTGGTGGCGAATGGATCAGCGAATAGTATTCAGCAAGGTGATGAAATTATTGTATCAGTGGCAGAGCATCATGCTAATTTTGTCCCTTGGCAACAGTTAGCATTGCGAACTGGTGCAAAATTAATTGTGTTGTCGGTAGATAAATCTTATCAAATTAAAGAAAGAGAATTAAAGCAAGTATTATCCTCTCGAACTAAAATTGTTGCATTTAATTTGGTTTCTAATGTGACAGGTGTGCGTCAGAATGCCGAAAAGTTAATTCCAATTATTCGTCAATATTCTAATGCAAAAATTTTATTGGATATTGCTCAAGCAGTATCTTCTGAAAAAGTGGATGTACAAAGTTTAGATGCTGATTATTATGTCTTTTCCGCACATAAGATGTATGGTGCGACAGGGGTTGGCGTGTTAATGGGGAAATTGCAAAGTTTACTTGAAATCTCACCGCTTATGTTTGGGGGAAAAATGTTGCAAACTGTGGATGAAACCCATTTAGCCCTTGCTGAGATGCCTTATTGTTTTGAGGCTGGCACACCTAATATTGCTGGGGTTATAGGTTTTGGTGCCGTATTGCAGTGGTTGGAGCAATGGGATTTTGAAGAACTAAATAATCACCTTTATTCTTTAGCCAAACAATTTCGTAAGCGGTTAGATTGTTATAAAAATTTGCAAATTTTAGCGGGTAAGCAGATTGCACCGATTATTAGTTTTAATATAAAAGGTGAGCATCACGCTGATATTGGAAGTATCTTAACGGAAAGTAAAATAGCTATTCGTAGTGGTGAACACTGTGCCAAACCGTATTTACATTATTTAAAAGAAAGTGGCACTGTGCGAGTGTCTCTTGCTCATTATAATTCTCAACAAGATATGGAGCAGTTTTTTAAAGCATTAGATTGTGCGTTGGAATTATTGAAGAATGAATAAAGCTCATTTAATTCTTTAAATGAGATTTAATATTTGAGTTTTCAATTTAAAAAATGAGCGGATATACAAAATTATCATTAATATGAAACAAAAAATAAAATCGTTTTTTTTTTGCACAATGAGTGTATAATAAATACACTATTGTAAAGTTCAATTAAAAAAAGAGGGTATCTTATGCAAATAATTAAAAATTTAGGACAGACAAAGTATGTTTCTCTTCCTTTTGATAAACAGAATATCTTATCAATAAATAAAATCAATAATGATTTACAAATTAAATTAAATAATGGAAAAGTGGTGACTGTTGAAGATTATTTTGATACACCGCGTCATTTACTCTTAAATCCACAGCAGGGAAAATCCATTCAGTTGCTTGAAATTGATCCTACTTCGGGAAATATTATTGGTACAAAAACACTTGAGAGTGCAGAAGCATCTGAACTATTAGGTAGCGATCTAAGTGTGTTGAGTTCACAAACATCTGAAAGTGTCGCACTATTAAATGGTTTAAATGCAGCTGAAACAATGGGTGAAACTAGTGTATTAAGCACGGGAGTGATCGGTAGTACAGTTCTAGGTGCAACATTAGGCGCATTTTCATTCATTGATAACGATTCAAAAACTGAAGTTCTTAAAGCAGAAGAGCCTAAAGCAGAAGAGCCTAAAGTAGAAGAGCCTAAAGTAGAAGAGCCTAAAGCAGAAGAGCCTAAAGTAGAAGAGCCTAAAGTAGAAGAGCCTAAAGTAGAAGAGCCTAAAGCAGAAGAGCCTAAAGCAGAAGAGCCTAAAGCAGAAGAGCCTAAAGTAGAAGAGCCTAAAGCAGAAGAGCCTAAAGCAGAAGAGCCTAAAGTAGAAGAGCCTAAAGCAGAAGAGCCAAAAGTAGAAGAGCCTAAAGTAGAAGAGCCTAAAGTAGAAGAGCCTAAAGCAGAAGAGCCTAAAGTAGAAGAGCCTAAAGTAGAAGAGCCTAAAGCAGAAGAGCCTAAAGCAGAAGAGCCTAAAGCAGAAGAGCCTAAAGTAGAAGAGCCTAAAGCAGAAGAGCCAAAAGTAGAAGAGCCTAAAGTAGAAGAGCCTAAAGTAGAAGAGCCTAAAGTAGAAGAGCCTAAAGCAGAAGAGCCTAAAGCAGAAGAGCCTAAAGCAGAAGAGCCTAAAGTAGAAGAGCCTAAAGTAGAAGAGCCTAAAGTAGAAGAGCCTAAAGTAGAAGAGCCTAAAGTAGAAGAGCCTAAAGTAGAAGAGCCTAAAGTAGAAGAGCCTAAAGTAGAAGAGCCTAAAGTAGAAGAGCCTAAAGTAGAAGAGCCTAAAGTAGAAGAGCCTAAAGTAGAAGAGCCTAAAGTAGAAGAGCCTAAAGTAGAAGAGCCTAAAGCAGAAGAGCCTAAAGTAGAAGAGCCTAAAGTAGAAGAGTCTAAAGCAGAAGAGCCTAAAGTAGAAGAGCCTAAAGCAGAAGAGCCTAAAGCAGAAGAGCCTAAAGCAGAAGAGCCTAAAGCAGAAGAGCCTAAAGTAGAAGAGCCTAAAGTAGAAGAGCCTAAAGTAGAAGAATCTAAAGTAGAAGAGCCTAAAGTAGAAGAGCCTAAAGCAGAAGAGTCTAAAGTAGAGGATAAAATTGAAGATAAAGCTGAAGAATCTCAAGTTAAAAACACTACAATTATTACAGCAAAAGATACTGATAATGATGGTGATTTAGATACCACAATAGTTACAGAGAAAGATTCGAATGATCATATAACGAAGATTATTAAAGCAATTGATGAAAATATTGGTGATAAATATAGTGTAGAAACTCAGACTAAAGAAAATGGAAAAAAATCATTAACAGAAAGTATCACGATAATAGAAACTAAAGATGATAATTCAACAGTATCCGTTAAAAAAGTAGATACCACAGGTGATGGTCAACTAGACACCGCTATAGTGACTGAAAAAGACTCAAGTGGTCAAGTTATAAAAACAGTTGAAGCGATAGATGTTGATTTAGATGGAAAAGCTGAAAAAATAATAGAAACTGTTGTGAATGATGATGGTAAATCAATTTCAATGGTGAAAATTGATTCAAATGATGATGGAACGGTAGATCATATACGAAAATATGACTCAGATGATCCTCAAGTTCGAGAAAGCGTGACCGACTTCGATGAAAATGATGCAATTAAGGATTTAGATCCTCTACCGCGAAGTGCGACAAAAACGATAACGAATAAAGATGGCTCAACAGTAACAATAAGAAAAACAGATACAAGCTATTATCAAGATGATAGATTAGATACAACTGTTATTACAGAAAAAGATGTGAAAGGTCAGGTGACTAAAATAACTGAAATCTTTGATGAAGAGTTAGATGGTGAACCTGAATTAATAAAAGAAACAGTTATCAACGATGATGGTAGTAAAGAAACGACCACATTGGTGACTGAACATATTAATGGTTATCATATCGAAACATTAACTAAAGATAATGGAAATGCAGTAACATCAACAGTGACAACAACTAAGCATACGAAAGGTGAAGTTATTGGAACACTAACAGACACTTTTGCTCCAGTAATAAAAGAACTCAATAATGATAATACTAATGACCCTAGAATTATCATTAGAAAAACAGATTCAACACACAATGGTGTATTAGATACTGCAATTCTTCTTGAAGAAAGTGAAAATGGTCAACTTATCAAAAAAATCAAAAAAGTAGATACTGATTTAGATGGAAAAACAGAACTTCATATTGAAAGCTCGACTAATTACAACGGAGTAATCGAAAGAGATTATATAGATGATAATTATATAGCTGGAAGTGTTAAATATAGAGAGCAAGAATTAAATCCTGAAGGATTAAGTATGGCGACTGAGATTACTTCATGCCCAATTTATGTTGGACCAGAGATTCCTGATACTGAGAATGTTGTCACCCATAATGATGGCTCCACTACCACAACACAAAGAATAGACAGTCATCATTTACGTGATGGTGTTTTAGATACAACGATAGTCACTGAGAAAGATTCTAATGGCAATATTACCAAAGTAACAGAAACTTTTGATAAAGAACAAGATGGCACGGTTGAATCAATAAAAGAAACTATTGTAAATTCAGATGGAAGCCGTAGTAGTAAGACTATAACCAATGAGAAGCTTGGTGATAAATATAGTATAGAAACTACTCATATTGAAGAAAAAGGAAAATCATCAACGGAAAGTATTTCTATTACAAAAGCTAATGATGATAAATCTACCGTAACAGTTAAAAAAGTAGATACAACAGGTGATCATCAGCTGGATACGACTATTGTTACCGAAAAAGATGCGAATGGTGAAATTATAAAAACAATTGAAGCGATAGATATCGACTTAGATGGTAAAGCGGAGAAGATAACAGAAACTGTTATTAATGATGATGGAGCATTAATCACTATCGAAACAATTGACTCAAATGATGATGGAACTCCTGAAGTGAAAAACACACATTATCCACCAGATGCTTCTGGTAAACAAATTACAGCAGTAGAAGATTTTGCTGGCGTAATTGAGGATGCCGAACCTCTCAAAAAAGTAACCAATACAATAACGAATGATGATGGTTCTACAACAACAATAACTAAACAGGCATCTAAGCATCTTTACGATGATAGACATACTGATAACTTAGATACAACTATCATCACTGAAAAAGATACAAATGGTAAGGTTACAAAAATAACGGAAACCTTTGATCAAAACTTAGATGGTGAAGCTGAATTAACGAAAGTAACAGTAGTAAACCCTGATAACAGTGAAACAGTTGTTAAATTAGTGACAGAACATATTAATGGATTCCATATAGAAACGTTAACAGAAGACAATGGACATTCAGTAACATCAATTGTAACTCTGACTGAACATCAAGAAAATGAAACTGTTGGGATATTGACGGATATATTAATACCTATGACGGTAAATAGTAAAATTATTTGTGAATATCCAAGAGAGGTCATCTATGATAAAGCTACGGAAGTAGTTGAGGATTCAAAAGAACCTTCAGTTGAAAAATCACAAGAACTCAATGTAGAGTATCGTGAGTTATTCTCAACTCCTCCAGATTTAATTTTAGTAGATGATATGCCAGAAGTAATAGAAAAAACAACTAACATATATGATACCACTACTAATTATTCGTTGATTATTGATCCTGATATTACTTCAGTAATCTAGTATCATTTAGCACTAATAAAAAAGATGGGATTGATGCCCATCTTTTTATTTCTGCATATATTCAGCATTTCTAAGTATTTATTCGTCAAAATATCCATTCGTCAAGGCATGCCTTGACGCTACAGTTTGTGTATTTGCCTGATATATATGTAGATGAAATCAACAAAAAAGTTGAGTTCTATTTTTGTCTAGTATAGAACTCAACTTTTAGTTAATGTAATTAAATGGTTATTTTAAACTACCCACCATATCTTCTGGGCGTACCCATTCATCAAATTGTTCAGAGGTTACTAAGCCTAAGTTAATCGCTTCTTCTCTTAATGTTGTGCCATTTTTGTGTGCAGTTTTTGCAATTTTCGCTGCATTTTCATAACCAATATGTGGATTTAACGCAGTGACTAACATTAGCGAGTTTTCCAATTGCATTTTGATACGTGCGTAATTTGGCTCGATACCGCTTGCACAATGCTCATCAAATGATAAACACGCATCTGCTAAAAGTTGTGCAGATTGTAAGAAGTTAAACGCCATAACAGGTTTGAATACGTTTAACTGGAAGTGTCCTTGTGATCCAGCAAATGAGATTGTTGTATCATTACCTAATACTTGTGCCGCCACCATTGTTAATGCTTCACACTGGGTTGGGTTTACTTTACCTGGCATAATTGATGAACCTGGTTCATTTTCAGGAATTAAGATTTCACCGATACCACTACGAGGACCAGACGCTAATAAACGCACATCATTTGCGATTTTGAATAATGACATTGCGATTTGTTTTAATGCACCGTGCGTTTCTACGATCGCATCGTGAGTTGCTAAGGCTTCAAATTTATTTTGTGCAGTAACAAATGGTAAACCTGTGAATTGTGCGATATATTCCGCCACTTTTACATCATAGCCTTTTGGTGTATTTAACCCTGTACCTACCGCTGTTCCACCTAAGGCTAATTCGCTTAAATGTGGTAAGGTATTTTCAAGGGCTTTGATACCGAATGAAAGCTGTGCTGCATAAGCTGAGAATTCTTGACCTAAGGTTAATGGGGTTGCATCCATTAAGTGGGTACGACCGATTTTAACCACATCTTGGAATGCCGCTGATTTATCCGCAAACGTTTTTTGTAATTTTCTTAATGCAGGAAGGGTATGCTCAACCACTTTTTTGTATGCTGCGATGTGCATTGCGGTTGGGTAAGTATCGTTTGAAGATTGTGATTTATTCACATCATCATTTGGGTGGATCACACTTTTCTCGCCTAATTTACCACCATTTAAAACGTGAGCACGGTTCGCCACAACTTCGTTCACATTCATATTTGATTGCGTACCAGAACCTGTTTGCCAAATCACAAGTGGAAACTCGCCTTCTAATTGATTTGCTAAGATTTCATCACAGGCTTTTGCGATTAAATCACGTTTTTCTGCTGGTAATACGCCAAGATCACAGTTAGCAAAAGCCGCTGCTTTTTTCAAATACCCAAAGGCTTCAATAATTTCTTTTGGCATTGATGCTTCTTCGCCAATTTTAAAGTTATTGCGTGAACGCTCAGTTTGTGCAGCCCAATAACGATGAGCTGGTACTTTTACTTCGCCCATAGTATCGTGTTCAGTACGAAATTCCATAGAATACTCCTTCAATTTATAAAAAATAATAACCTCGAAATGGTATCACTGACTAAAAAAGAAAGGAATAATATAATGCTGATTTTCTGATATAGATCACAAATTTAAGCGGTTATTTATTATAAACTTTTTGCAAATTTTTTATAAAATCATACCGCTTAAATTTTATGTTTTAACGCATTTCTAATTTTTGATCTAGTTTTGGCACTCACCACAAAATTTAACCATTCTGCACTTGGTAAATGATCTTCTTGTGTTTCTATTTGAATAGTTTGTCCTGTTTTAAGAGGCTTCGAAAGAGGATAAGGGTTACGATCAACAATAGCTCCAACACATCTATTTCCTATTGCGGAGTGAACGGCATAGGCAAAATCAATAGCAGTAGATTTGGCGGGTAATTCAATAATACGTCCTTTTGGTGTAAAGACATAAATATCATCTGAAAATAAATCAGATTTTACATTTTCAATAAATTCTTCTGTATTTTCAATACTTTGCTGTAATTCAACAATACTTTGTAACCATTTATTTACTCGTAACTGTACACTGGTATGAGAATCATCTTTATAGCTCCAATAAGCAGAAACGCCCATTACTGCCATTTGATCCATATCTTTAGTACGGATATGAGCTTCAATAGGCATACCTTTATGTCCAAACATTGAAGTATGCAAGGATTGGTAACCGTTAGGTTTTGGGATGGCTATATAATCTTTAATTAAGGTTGGACGAGGTTTATATAACGAGTGTAATAAACCTAATGTACGATAGCAACTATCTATATTATCTACAACAATTCTAAAAGAATAAATGTCTAAAATTGATTGAAAATGCTGATCTTTTTGACGCATTTTTTGGTAGAGGGTATAAATATTTTTTTCACGTCCATATACATAACCTTGAATATTTGCCTTATCTAACAAACCTTGAATTTCATTTGAAATAGTTTCAATCAAGCGTTTACGATTCTCTCTTGCGTACTCCACAGCCATTTTTAATACTTGGAAACGGTGTGGATATTGAGCTTCAAAACAGAGATCTTCTAATTCACGTTTAAGATTATCTAATCCTAATCGATAAGCAAGAGGTGTATAAATTTCAAGGGTTTCTTTTGCTATACGACGACGTTTATCTGCTCGTAATGAACCTAAGGTTCGCATATTGTGTGTTCTATCAGCAAGTTTAATTAAAACAACTCGGATATCTTTTGTCATTGCTAAAATCATTTTTTGGAAATTAGCAACTTGAGCTTCTTGACGAGTACGAAATTTTAACTTATCTAATTTGGATACACCCTGCACTATTTCTGCAACACTTGTACCAAATGCATTTGCTAGTTCTTCTTCTGTATAAGGAGTATCTTCAATTACATCGTGCAGTAATGCCGCCATTACCGCCTCATGATCAAGCTTCATTTCTGCAATAATCGTAGCCACTGCAACAGGGTGGCAAATGTAAGGTTCACCACTAGAACGAAACTGTCCTTCGTGAGCATCACGAGCAACAACAAAAGCTTGTTTTATTAATTCAATTTTATCTGATGGTAAATAAGTTTGAATAATTTTATTTAACTCTTCAAAAATTTCTGAAAGATACACAATGACACCTAAATTAAATATCAGTAGATTTTATACTTGTTAAGAAAGAGATCGCATCTTTTTCTGCTTCTTCTTTTTGAATGGCATCACTATTTTCAAATTGATCCATAAGTTCATTAGTAATTAAACCCTGTTCAATTTCACGTAATGCAATTACGGTTGCTTTATCATTTTCTTCTTCAACTAAAGGGTCTCGTATATGAAGTTGTAATTGTCTTGCACGACGAGCCGCCATTAAAATTAAATCAAAACGATTACCAACTTTATCTACTGCACCTTGTACTGTCACTCGAGCCATATTTTATTACTCCAAAAATTATTTATAAATTATAGAAAGGATCTTCGATTATACTACAAGTTGCTAGTAACTTGCTAGCCTCAAAATGAAGGAAACGCAACAAAATGTTGAGTTATTAAATAAAGAGATCTATACTGACCCTCAAACTCATCTTTAAATAGGATTTCTTATGAATATTGATACTTCTTTACTTTGTGATCTTTATAGTGACCAACTTGATGTTGTCGAACCAATGTTTTCAACATTTGGAGGAGATAGTGCTTTTTTTGGAAAAATTACCACAATAAAATGTTTTGAATGTAATGGATTAATTGCAGAAACACTAAAAGAGAATGGTGAAGGACGAGTACTACTTATTGATGGTGGTGGTTCATTAAGACGTGGATTAATTGATGCTGAACTAGCAACTCTTGCGGTTGATAATGGTTGGGAAGGCATTATTGTTTATGGTGCTGTTCGTCAGGTTGATATTTTAGAAACCCTTGAAATTGGTATTCAAGCACTTGCTCCAATTCCTGTTGGAGCTGAATATACCGATATCGGAGAAGTGGACACGCCAGTTAATTTTGGTGGAGTGACTTTTTTCCCAGAGGATTATGTTTATGCTGATTTAACGGGAATAGTCCTTTCTCCAGAGCCATTAGAAGATTATCAGGCATAATTTTTTCAATTCATTAAAATCAAACCTTATTTTAAAATTAGTTTTAAGATAAGGTTTACTCTTATAAAATTCCTACCAAATATTATTAATTTTTAATTAAGAGTGATAATCTTTTGCCTTTCTCTATGCTAAAATAATCAAATTAATAACAAACTTTTCGGGATGATGAATCTATGATGATTGATAAACGTTTGATCGGCACAGTAACCGATAGCAAAAAATGGATTGCGGTAACGGTGCTGTGGAACTGGGTTGCTCTGGTTGGCGGTATTGTAAGTGCGGTAGTTTTTGCGTGGGTATTGCAACAGGCTTTTGATGGCTCTCTTTCACTCGGAAGTGGAGTTTTTTATGCCATTATTTTGATCGCTGCACTTGGGGTACGAGCCTTTGCGGGCAGTATGTCGGTCAAAGCCTCTTATAAAGCGAGTACTGATGTTAAACACAGATTACGTACTTTAATTTTTGAAAAATTGGCATCAATGCCGTTAAATCAAGTTAATCAACAATCTACATCATCGATTATTCAGGTAGCATCGGAAGGGGTAGAGCAGTTAGAAATCTACTTCGGTCGTTATTTGCCACAGCTTTTTTATAGCTTGCTTGCACCTTTAACTTTATTTGCCTTTTTGGTGTTTTTCAATGCACCGACAGCCTTGATTTTGTTGGTGTGCGTACCGTTAATTCCGATGTCTATCATTGCGGTCAATAAAATCGCTAAAAAATTATTAAGTAAATATTGGGCGATTTATGTCGGCTTAGGCAGTAGCTTTTTAGATAATTTACAGGGCTTGATTACTTTAAAAATCTATCAAGATGATGAGCATAAATCCCAAAAAATGGACGAAGAAGCGGAGCATTTTCGTAAAATCACAATGAAAGTTCTCACAATGCAGTTAAACTCCGTTTCATTGATGGACTTGCTGGCTTATGGTGGGGCAGCGGTAGGGATTTTAACCGCATTATTGCAATATCAAGACGGCAATTTGGGGATTTTCGGTGTCATTTTATTTATTTTATTATCATCAGAATTCTTTATTCCACTACGTTTACTCGGTTCATTCTTTCACGTTGCAATGAACGGTAAAGCCGCGTCCGATAAAATCTTCACTTTATTAGATACGCCAGTAGAAGAGAATAAACAAGCGGTCACATTCTCAGTAAAAAATGCAATTTCTATTGAAATTAAAGATTTACATTTTTCTTATTCCTCTGAAAAACAAGCCATTAAAGGTTTGAACTTAACCATTGCCCCAAAACAATTAACGGTCTTTGTGGGTAAAAGTGGTTGCGGAAAATCAACCTTAGTTTCATTGCTAATGGGCTTTTATAAAGCACAGCAAGGCAAAATTTTATTCAACGGACAAGATATTCAAGACGTCGAACGCCACTCTTTCTATCAACAGGTTTCACTTGTGAGCCACAGTTCGTATATTTTCAAAGGTAGCTTACGAGAAAATATGTTAATGGCAAACTTAGAGGCGAGCGATGAGCAAATCTATCAAACCTTAGAGCAAGTCAATTTAGCGAATTTCGTGCGTGAAAATGGCGGGTTAGAAATGGAATTGTTAAGTCGTGGTAGCAATTTATCTGGCGGACAAATTCAGCGTTTAGCTCTTGCTCGTGCCTTATTACACAATGCGGATTTATATATTTTTGATGAAGCGACCAGTAATATTGACGTGGAAAGTGAAGAGATTATTCTCAACTTTATCCAAAAACTCAAAAATGAAAAAACCATTGTGATGATTTCGCACCGCTTAGCAAATGCCGTGTGGGCAGATAATATTTTTGTTTTACAACAAGGCGAACTTGCCGAGCAGGGTAATCATCGTCAGTTAATGGATAAACAAGGTATTTACGCTGAAATGTTTAATCAGCAACAGAATTTAGAAAGTATCAGAAACGGGGGAAATAACAATGCGTAAAAATGGATTTGTTGTGATGTGGCATTTATTAAAATTAGTCGCACCGCTGGCTCACATTATGAGTTTTACCGTAATCACTGGCGTGTTAGGTTTCCTTTCTGCGATTTTTATTATGGTGCTTGGTGCAATGGGCTTGGCGAGTTTGCTCGATTTTCAAATGCACTTAGAATTACGTAGTGTGCTGATGATTTTGATTATCTTGGCGGTTTCTCGTGGACTATTGCGTTACTTAGAGCAAATGTCAGGACATTATATTGCCTTCAAATTGCTTGCATTATTGCGTGAAAAAGTCTTTACCGCATTGCGTAAATTAGCCTTTGTAAAATTACAAGATAAGCAATCAGGACAGCTTGTTTCTCTGGTCACTAACGACATTGAATTGTTAGAAGTTTTCTACGCTCACACTATCGCCCCGATAATGATCGCATTTTTAACTTCTACATTATTATTAGTTGTGTTCGCTCATATTTCAATTTGGTTTACTGTTATCGCCTTTTTAGCCTATCTCACAATCGGCTTTATTTTACCTATTATTACCACCAAAATGGCACGAGAAGACGGGCGTAAATACCGTGATTTAGTTGGCGAAATGAATGATTATTTCTTAGATAGCGTGCGTGGAATGAAAGAGTTACAGCTTTTTGGCAATGAAAAACCACGTTTAGATGAAATCAATCAACGCAGTGAAAAAATTGACCAAGCATTCTTAAAAATCAAACAGCAAGAAGGCAAAGTACGTTCTTACACCGAGATTGCGGTATCTGCTTTCAACATCGTGATTTTATTCGCAGGTTTAATTCTATTCTATTACCAACAGATTGATTTTGCAGGCTTATTAGTGGCGGTGATCTTATTGATGTCGAGCTACGGACCTGTGATTGCGTTAAGTAATTTATCGAGCAATTTACTACAAACCCTCGCGAGTGGCGAACGTGTTTTAACCCTATTAAATGAAACGCCTGATTTAGAAGATGTAGTAAATAGCACCGATTTAGATAACGTTGCACAAATCACAGTAGAAAATTTAAGCTTTGCTTATGAAAATGAGAAGATTTTATCGGATCTCAACTTAACCATAAACAAAGGCGAAATCGTGGGTATTCACGGACGTAGCGGAAGCGGTAAAAGTACCTTACTGAAACTGATTATGCGTTTTTACGATCCACAAAGTGGAAAAATTACGATAAATCAGACCGCTTTGCCACAGATTAACACCGCGAGTTTGCGTGATCATATCGCTTACATCACACAACAAACCTATATTTTCAACGAAAGTATTTATGAAAATATTCTAATGGCAAACCGCTCGGCAACCAAAGAACAAGTGATCGAGGCAAGTAAAAAAGCGTCATTGCACGACTTTATTATGAGCTTACCAGAAGGCTACGACACCAAAGTTACCGAGCTTGGCAACAATTTATCAGACGGCGAAAAACAGCGTATCGGTATCGCCCGAGCGTTCTTACACAACGCCCCGATCATTTTACTTGATGAACCGACCAGTAACTTAGATAGCTTAAACGAGGCAATCATTTTACAATCGTTACAAAAAGTAAAACAGGATAAACTGATTATTTTGGTTAGCCACAGAGCCTCAACAATGGCAATTTGCGATCAAGTGATTGAAATTGAAAATGGTAGAATGTCTTAGTTGATATGGTGATATAGCTTAATAGGGACAGGGTTAGATGCCTGTCCCTTGATAAAAATTAGAATATTTTCACACAATTTTATTGTTTATTTATATAGTCAGCAATAAATTGTGCTTTTGCTCCAAAGATAACTTGTACTCCTTTTTCTCCTACGTTTATCACACCCATAGCACCAAGATCTTCCAATGCTTTTGAGTTAATCAGTGATTTATCTTTTACTTCTAAACGTAGACGAGTAATACAAGATGTGACAGATGTTAAATTATCTTTCCCTCCTAAATACCCTAGCGTAGCCTGAGATAATTCTTCGATACTCATGGTATTTTCTTCTTGTTCTTCATCAGTGCGTCCTGGTGTTTGTACGTTGAATTTACGAATGACGAAACGGAACACGAAGTAGTACAAGATCGCCATTGGAATACCAACAATCACCGCCGCTAAATAGTTTGTTTCAAAGCCATTTAATGAAGGCATAATTCCTAAAGAAAGATAGTCAATAAAACCTGCTGAAAAGGATTTTGCCAAGTGTGCATCAAGTAAGTGCATACACATATAAGCACCACCAGCACAAATTGCATTAAAGATATAAAGCAATGGGGAAACGAAAATAAAGGTAAACTCTACTGGTTCAGTGATCCCTGTTAAAAAACAGGTTAAAGCCGCTGAAAATAAAATACCCGCAGCAAATTTTTTGTTTTTCGTTTTTGCTTCATTATACATTGCTAAACAAGCAGCAGGTAAAGCAAATAACATTAACGGGAATTCGCCTTGCATAAATTTACCAGCACCGTGATAAGTTTCAGAATCAAATGATTTCACTCCTTCAGCAAGCATTTTAAACCAAATTGTTTGGTCACCAGTAATAACTGCTCCAGTATTTGTTGTGAACTCACCAAAAGAGAACCAGAATGGAGGATACCAAATATGGTGTAAACCAAGTGGAATCAATGCTCTTTCTGTAAATCCGAAAATAAAGGTTGATAGTGCTTGGTTATCACCATTCACCAATGTGGACATTGCATCGATACCACTTTGAACATGCATCCAGAAGCTTGGTAAAATTAACCCTAAGATAAATGCACTAAATGCCGTTACGATTGGAACAAAGCGTTTTCCTGCAAAGAAACCTAAGAATGCAGGAAGTTCAATATTATGGAAGCGGTTATACATTGTGGCGGCTAAAATACCCGCTATTAATCCTCCAAATACACCCATTTGTAGTGATGGAATACCTAATACAAATGCATAAGCACCACCTTGTTGAGCCATTTCTGGAGTAATTCCAACGTGGACACCTATTGTAATATTCATTACTAACATTGCCACAACAGCAGCTAAAGCCGCGATTCCTGATTCTTTAGCTAAACCAACAGCAGCACCGACAGCGAATAATAGTGGTAAATTACTGAATATAACATCACCAGCACTAAGCATTAACGGGATTTGGAATTTATCACCAAAAGCAAGTAGCAAACCTGCTGCTGGTAAAATAGAAATTGGAAGCATTAATGCTCGCCCAATGGTTGATAATTTTGATAGACCTCGCATCAAGTATGATACGATGGATATTTTGTTCTTAGTGTTTGTTGTCATAGTTTTATTCTCATCAATGTAATAATTAAATTTTTTATAATGAGGACTCATTATGGATTGTATGATAATAGATATATAATATGGTATCTGTGATCTTACTCACATTATAGATATTAAGCATGTAAAATTTTTCTAAAATGTCACCGCTTGTTTTAACAATAAAACCATAAGTTTAGAAAATTTATTTAAAACTAAGCTCTACACAACGTCCAAACCTGTATTTCCTTCACACCTTGTTTTAATAACTCCACACAAATAGCATTAATCGTTGATCCTGTTGTGACGACATCATCCACAATTGCCACGCTTTTATAGGGTTTTATAGGTTGATAGCAAAAGGCTTTTTTTAAATTTGTTCTACGTTCTTGAGCAGAAAGCTCTCGCTGTGGAATGGTTGATCTTACTCTTGTTAAGCAGTCAGTATCCATTGGAATATTTAACCATTTTGAAAGAGGAGCTGCTAATAACTCAGCTTGATTATAGCCACGCTTCCAATGGCGTTGCCAATATAATGGAACAGGGATGATTACGTCTGGTAATGTTAAAAAATGCTCTCTTTTGGCTTTCGTAACGGCTAATAGTAATAATCTTGCTAAAGGTTGATCTAAATAATAACATTGATGAAATTTAAAATCAGCAATCCAATGGGTAAGCGGTGACTTATACCAACAAATTTGCACAAATTTATGCCATTTTGGTTCGTCTTGTAAACAATTTCCACAGCCTAAGCTATTCTCTAACAATAGCGAACCACAGCAACCACAATAAGGAGATTGCTCAATCTGTTTATAGCAATGACTACAAAAACCGTGATGGCTGATTGCTAATGGTTTTTCACACTGAAAACAACGAAACTGTCCAATATTCATATTTATCAAATTAAAATAAAACGAATAATAAAGAATAAAAATCAAGAAAAGTAAAAATTTTTGTGACCTAGATCGAGAAAAAGCCTAAAATAGACCCATATTCAGCGAGGAGAAAAAATGAATAATTTAAACTACCCAATTAAAATTGTTTTTTTTGATATTGACGATACCCTTTACTATAAAAAAGAAACCCGTATTCCAGAGAGTATTTTTAAAGAAGTTATTCCAAAACTAAAAGCCAAGGGGATTATTCCCGCTATTGCAACTGGGCGTTGTTTTGGTGCTTTTCCGATTCCTTTAAGACCTTTTGTGAATGAAGATGGCTTTGAATTGTTAGTTACTATAAATGGGCAACATAATCGTTATAAAAATGAAATGATTAGTAAATATGCTCTTCCAATCGCACGAATGGAAGCTGTAGTTAAACAGTTGAAAGCTTTAAATATTGAATATGGCTTTGTGACTAATGAACAGTTTGCTGTGTCTAATAATACTGCTGAAGTGATTGAAGCCTTAAAGCCAATTAAAGAAGATTATATTGTTGATCCTGAACATTATAAACACAATGATATTATGCAGATGTTAGCCTTTTATCCACAAGAGCGTTCTCAAGAAGTAAAAAACTCAGGATTATTTGGTGATGATTTAAAAGAAGTACGTTGGCATTCTAAAGCTGTCGATATTTTAGATAAGACGAATTCTAAAGCAAAAGGAATTCAAGATGTGCTTGCTTATTTTAATATTGATATCAAAAATGCAATGGCATTTGGTGATGGCTTAAATGACCTTGAAATGCTTTCCAGTGTTGGTTTTGGTGTGGCAATGGGAAATAGTGAAGAAGAGTTAAAAAAATTAGCGGATTATGTCACCAAGCCAATTTGGGAAGATGGTGTATTATTTGCGTTAAAAGAGTTTAATATAATTTAACGTTGAAGCGGTATGATGTTATACAAAATTTGCAAAATGCTAAATTTTACCTATAAAAAATAGCATCTATGTTAGAATAGCCCATCTATTTTATAGCCCTATATCATTATAATAAAAGTGTTTTTATACTTTTTATCGAGAGATTTATTAATGTCATCACTAATACAACAAATTACTGAATTAAAAGAAAAATTACGTGAATATGAATACCATTACCACGTATTAGATAATCCAATTGTACCAGATGCTGAGTATGATCGTTTAATGAATACACTCAAACAGCTTGAAACAGACAATCCAGAGTTAATTACAACAGATTCACCCACGCAACGAGTGGGTGCAAAACCCTTAGATGGATTTAACCAAGTTACTCACAAAGTGCCAATGCTCTCGTTAGATAATGCTTTTTCTGATAATGAATTAGAGGCTTTTTTACGTCGAATTAAAGATAGAGGAGCAGTAAATACTTCCTCACTTGAGTTTTGCTGTGAACCAAAACTAGATGGTTTAGCGGTCAGTATTTTGTATGAAGATGGAATATTAACCCAAGCAGCAACTCGAGGCGATGGTGCAGTTGGGGAGGATATTACGGCAAATATTCGTACTATTCGTAATATTCCATTAAAGCTTAATATGACAAATCCTCCTGCCAGTTTAGAGGTTCGTGGAGAGGTATTTATGCCTCAAAAGGGGTTTGATTTATTAAATAAAAACGCACTAGCAAAAGGTGAAAAAGGCTTTGCTAATCCACGTAATGCTGCTGCAGGTTCACTACGCCAACTTGATCCTAAAATTACTCGTTCTAGACCATTAGTTTTAAACGCTTACGGAATAGGTGTTTATCAAAGTGAGCAACCACTTCCTGATACTCATTTTGCTCGTTTACAGTGGTTAAAATCTATTGGTATTCCCGTCAATAATGAAATTATGCTTGCAAAAGGAATAGAGGGTTTATTGGCGTTCTATCATTCTATTGCACAAAAACGTAATTCTCTCGGTTACGATATTGATGGTACAGTGTTAAAAATTAATGACATTAAATTACAAGAGCAATTAGGTTTTGTTTCTAAAGCACCTCGTTGGGCGATTGCGTATAAATTTCCTGCTCAGGAAGAGATGACGGTGTTAAAGGATGTTGAGTTTCAAGTCGGGAGAACAGGCGCGATCACGCCGGTTGCAAAATTAGAACCCGTCTTTGTAGCGGGAGTGACGGTGAGTAATGCAACATTGCACAATGGTGATGAAATTGCTCGTTTAGGTGTCTGTATTCACGATACTGTAATTATTCGTCGTGCAGGTGATGTTATTCCTCAAATTGTTGGTGTGGTGTTAGAGCGTCGTCCTGAATTTGCAAAAAGTATTTATTTTCCTACCGCTTGCCCTGAATGTGGCTCAACCATTATTCGTGTTGAAGGTGAAGCGGTGGCTCGTTGTACTGGTGGTCTGTTTTGTAACGCACAACGTAAAGAAGTTTTAAAACATTTTGTTTCTCGCAAGGCAATGGATATTGATGGTGTTGGTGTAAAATTGATTGAACAATTAATGGAAAAAGAGTTGCTCCACACCCCTGCAGATTTGTTTAAATTAGAAAAAGAAACCTTGTCTAGACTAGAAAGAATGGGAGAAAAGTCTGCAACTAATGCTCTACAAAGTATTGAAAAATCGAAATCTACTACCCTTGCCCGTTTTTTATTTGCACTTGGCATTCGAGAAGTGGGCGAAGCAACCGCACTGAATTTAGCTAACCATTTTGGAACACTAGATGCTATTCGCCAAGCTAATGTTGAGCAGTTGAAAGAGGTGCCAGATGTTGGTGAAATTGTAGCAAATCATATTTATCGTTTTTGGTTAGAGCCACATAATGTCGCTGTAGTTGAAGAGTTGATTGCATTGGGCGTTCATTGGGAAGATGTTGTATTACAAGAGGTTAAAGACAATCCATTAAAAGATAAGAATGTCGTACTAACAGGCTCTCTTTCACAGTTAACACGTGATCAGGCAAAAGCATTGCTACAAAGTTATGGATGTAAAGTTTCTGGCAGTGTCTCAGGTAAGACAGATTTTCTAATTGCAGGAGAAAAGGCAGGCTCAAAATTAACTAAAGCCCAAGAGCTTGGAATTAAAATACTCAGTGAGCAAGATTTAATTGATTTAACCAATGAATTTAGTGCTTAATATGTAATAGTAACTAGCTTATGGATTATTGGCATAGGATCTCTAAATTATTTTTCTGAGACGATATGCCAACAACTTTATTTACCAATACAAAATGAACTAAAAATATTACCGAGTAAATCATCAGAAGTAAATTCGCCTGTAATTTCACTTAAGGAGTTTTGTGTCATTCGTAATTCTTCTGCCAGTAATTCACCCGCATAAAATTCAGTTAATTGAGTATGCCCATTTAATAAATGTTCAGCCGCTTTTTCTAAGGCGACCAAATGACGACGACGAGCAATAAAGCCCCCCTCTGTTGAACTTTGATAACCCATTGATTGTTTTAAATGTTCACGTAATAGATCAATCCCTACTTTGGTTTGAGCAGAAAGATGAATTAAATTAAAATCTTCTAATTGTTCAAAACCTTCTTTTTCGCCCGAGAGATCCACTTTATTACGAATTACAGTAACAGGAATATTTTCAGGTAAACGTGTTAAAAAATCTTGCCATTCGGCTTGAATATTTTCATTACTACTTTCTGTGCTATCAATCATCAATAAAACGTGATCCGCTTGCTCTATTTCGCTCCACGCACGCTCAATCCCAATACGCTCTACTTCATCACTTGCATCTCGTAACCCTGCGGTATCAATAATATGTAATGGCATTCCGTCAATATGAATATGCTCACGCAACACATCACGGGTTGTTCCCGCAATATTGGTCACAATCGCCGCATCTCGTCCCGCAAGGGCATTTAATAGGCTTGATTTTCCTGCATTTGGACGACCCGCAATTACTACTTTCATACCTTCACGAATGATCGAACCTTGTTTTGCTTCTTTACGTACATTGTCTAAACTGGCAATAATCTGATTGAGTTTATTTTCAATTTTACCGTCAGCAAGAAAATCAATTTCCTCATCTGGAAAATCAATGGAGGCTTCAACATAGGTACGCAAATAAATCACATCATCAACCAGCTGATGAATTTTATTTGAAAATTCGCCTTGTAATGATTTTAACGCACTGCGAGCCGCTTGCTCAGAGGTAGCATCAATTAAATCGGCAATGGCTTCGGCTTGGGTTAAATCTAACTTATCATTTAGAAATGCCTGTTCGGAAAACTCCCCAGCACGAGCAATGCGTAAGCCTTTTACTTGTAAAATACGTTTAAGCAGAATATCTAAGATAATCTGCCCACCGTGTCCTTGTAATTCAAGGACATCTTCGCCAGTAAATGAATTTGGCGATTTGAAAAATAATGCAATTCCCTGATCGATAGTTGAACCATCAATATCTTTAAAAGGTAAATAATTTGCCATACGAGGTTTAAGTGTTTTCCCTAACACTTCTTGTGCCACTGTTTCGGCAAGAGGTCCTGAAATTCGTAAAATACCTACTCCACCACGACCGATTGGGGTTGCTTGTGCAACTATAGTTTCTTTCATAATCATCTCAATAAATTCTTTTCTTTGTAAATTTACTTCACAATCCCACCGCTTGCTTGCAAATCAGCGTGATAAGATGAACGTACAAAAGGACCACAAGCGGCATGTTCAAAGCCCATTTTTTCAGCTTTTACTCTAAATTCATCAAAATCATCTGGGTGGACATAACGATCAACAGGTAAATGATGGCGACTTGGTTGTAGATATTGTCCAAGGGTTAGCATTGTCACGCCATTTTCACGCAAGTCTTCCATCACCGTGAGAATTTCTTCATTTTTTTCACCGAGTCCTACCATTAACCCTGATTTGGTTGGAATATCAGGGAACATTTCTTTAAATTCTTTCAGTAATTTAAGTGACCATTCATAATTTGCACCAGGGCGAATATTTTTATATAAACGAGGTACATTTTCTAAATTATGGTTAAATACATCTGGTGGGTTGTCTTTTAATTTCTCTAATGCTAATTCAATGCGTCCACGAAAATCTGGGACTAAAATTTCAATTTTAATATCAGGATTCAGTTTACGAATTTCTTTTACACAAGCAGCGAAGTGTCCAGCACCACGATCAGGGAGATCATCACGATCCACCGAAGTGATAACTACATATTTTAATTTCATATCCGCAATGGTTTCTGCTAATTTTAATGGCTCTTCTTGATCCAAAGGTAATGGTTTACCGTGTGCGACATCGCAGAAAGGACAACGGCGAGTACAAATTGCGCCCATAATCATAAAGGTCGCAGTACCGTGATTAAAACATTCGTGTAAATTAGGGCAACTTGCCTCTTCACAGACTGAATGTAATCCGTGACGACGCATACCATTTTTAATACTCTCAATTCTCGCCGAGCTTGCTGGAAGTTTGATCTTCATCCAACTTGGTTTTTTTAATACTTCCTGATCGGGGTCAATATTTTTGACAGGAATAATAGAGGTTTTTGCTGCATCACGATATTTAACCCCTCTTTCCATTTTGAAAGGTGTACCCATTCATTAAATCCTATTTCTTAACTATTTTTTAACAATTTGGGTGCTATTGTAACCGAGAATTTGTGTAAAGTAATCCACTAATTTTAGAGAAACTTTATCACAATCTGCCAGTTCTTCGCTGATAAAGTCTTTTAATTGGCACATTTCAAGTCCTGTATAGCCACAAGGATTGATATTTTTAAAAGGGGATAAGTCCATATTGATGTTTAACGCAAGCCCGTGAAAAGAGCAGCCTTTACGAATACGTAGTCCTAGTGAACAGATTTTCTTTTCACTCACATAAACACCGGGTGCGTCCGCTTTGGGATAACTTTTAATGTTATACTCCGCTAAGGTTTTGACGACAGATTGTTCCAGAGCGGTCACTAATTGTCGCACGTTAAAATCTCGACCTTCGGCTTTGTGACGTTTGATATCAATTAGCACGTACATCACTTGTTGCCCTAAACCGTGATAGGTAATTTGTCCCCCACGATCAGACTGAACAACAGGAATGTTGGTTGGATTGAGCAAATGTTCTGGCTTTCCCGCTTGCCCCTGCGTAAAAACCGCAGGGTGTTGTACTAGCCAGATTTCATCTGTGGTCGAAGTATTACGATTATCGGTAAACTGTTGCATTTCGTGCCACGTTTGTTGATAATCACAAATACCAAGTTGGCGAACAATGAGTTCCATTAAAGCACCATTCTTACGCCTTCAATTTTGGCAAGCTCGGTATAAAGGCTTTCTACTTGATCGATATTTTCTGCCACTATATCAATAGAAATAGAACTATAAGTGCCTTTTGAACTCGCTTGTTCACGAGGTATATAATCGCCTTGAATGTATTGTTGAACCACTTTTACTACATCATCAGCCAAATCATCACGTTTCGCACCGACGACTTTAAAAGTAAAGTTGCACGGAAATTCTAATAAATCTTTTAATTTTTGTTGTGGTAAATCTTGTAAGTTTACAGATTTTGTCATCTTTTCCTCTTTAATAACAATATACTTTCAATTGAAAGCGGTATGATTTTGTATAAAATTTGCAAATTTTTCTTAATAATTTCTATCAACAGAAAGATAAGCTAAAGAAATTAATGCCTGCTTATATTCAGTATCTGGTAAAATTCGAATGGCATCAACGGCTTTTTGTGCTTCTTCTTTGGCACGTTGCATTACATAGTCAAGGGATTGATATTTTTGCATAATTGCAAGAATTTGATCTAATGCGTCTCTTTTCCCTCCTTGCTCAATCGCTTCACGAATAAGTGATGCTTCTGCGGTATTGCCTTGTTGCATTGCGTGAAGTAAGGGTAGAGTAGGTTTACCTTCAGCTAAATCATCACCGATATTTTTACCTAATTTTTCCGCATTTGCACTGTAATCTAAAATATCATCAATTAATTGAAATGCTGTACCTAAATAACGCCCATAATCTTGTAATGCTTTTTCCATTTGTGGCGTCGCTTTTGAAACAATCGCTGCACATTGTGTTGCCGCTTCAAACAAGCGAGCAGTCTTACCATAAATCACCTGCATATAACTTTGTTCTGTTGTATCAGGATCATTACAATTCATTAACTGTTGCACTTCACCTTCTGCGATCACATTCGTTGCGTTTGACATTATTTTTAAGACTTCTAACGAATTGACGCTTGTCATCATCTGAAAAGAGCGAGTATAAATAAAATCGCCAACAAGCACGCTTGCCGCATTTCCAAATAACGCATTAGCCGTTTCTTTGCCACGACGCATATTCGATTCATCGACTACATCGTCGTGTAATAAGGTTGCGGTATGCACAAATTCAATAAAGGCAGCGCAAGTGATATGATCGGAGCCTTGATAACCTAAAGATTTTGCTGATAATAAAGCGATTAATGGACGAATACGTTTACCACCACCACTAATAATATAGTGACCTAATTGATTGATTAGAACAACATCAGAATTTAATTGATCTAAAATTGCTTGGTTTACCCCTTGCATATCGTCTTTTATAAGTGCTTGAATTTGTTCAAGGGAAAGTTGAGTTGTCATTATTATTCCAAATTGCAAAAATTTTCCTAATTTTACCTCAAATTTACAGTTCGTTAAAATAAAATCACAAATCTAGTTTAAAAAATTGAGATAAGCACTGTTAAGGTTAGCGCTATGACTTAACCATTTTTAATTAATATCAGTATTCATTAAATTCTTGAAAGATAACCTATTAATGGGCTTTATGAAATGATTTTATTTTTATTTAAAGTCTGGTACAACCAGACTGTCTTTACAAATGTTTATCTTGGTATTATTAAAAAAGAGTATACAATGCGTTTTCTTTTGCTGAGGCAATGAGGTATAAACGGATTTTATGCCTTCCATAAAGCTTAAAAGGATTTTTAGCAATATACGATTTTAGCATAGAAAATGGAGTTATACCGAACAAGGATGTTCACCCAATTTATGAAAAAGTGGAGTACTTTTCAAAGTACTCCACTTTTTTTATTTTTATTACCCATTATTTTTTCAGTAAGAAACTCGGTAAATCTTCTACTTTTTCACAGTTTAGCTGTTCCATCACTTGTTGGAACTCACGTTTTAAGATCCACGCAGCTTGATCGCCACCTTTTGCACCTAATGCCCCAGTTCCATACATAAATGGACGACCTAAGAAACAGAAATCAGCACCGCTTGCAAGCACACGAGCCATATCTGGTCCATTACGCATACCACCGTCCATCATAATGGTAATTTTACCTTTGAATTTCTCAACGATTGGACCTAAAGTTGAAATTGAACTTGGACCAGCATCTAATTGACGCCCCCCGTGATTAGACACGATGACACCATCTAAGCCTAAATCTACACAGGTTTGTACATCTTCAACGCTTGCAACACCTTTAATAACAATTTTTCCTGGCCAGATTTTCTGGATATCTTTGATACGCTCAACCGTTAATTTACCATCAAAGAAGTCATCCATAAAGATACCTAATTGACGTAAATCCATACCACCTGGCATATATTTTTCCAACGTTTTAAAACTTGGCATACCTAGTTTTTCAATTCCATTATATTTTAATGACTCTAATGCCCAAGTTGGGTGTAATGCAGCATTAACAATATTACGAAGCATCATTTTTGGTGGCATACCAAAGCCGTTATAAATATCTTTTGGACGATAGCCAAAAGTTGGTACATCTGATAATAAGCAAAGTACACGACAGCCGTTATCCCAAGCACGTTTTAAAATATCTTCACGGTATTCTTTGTTTTTTGGGTAATAAAGTTGGAACCAGAAGTTACCTTTTGTGATTTCAGCACATTCTTCGATAGACATTGTGGTAACTGTTGAAAGCATAAATGGAATATTGAAATCAACAGACGTTTTCGCCAGAATTTGTGAAGTTTGTGGCCACATTAAAGATTGTAAACCAACGGCAGTGATACCAAATGGAGCATCGTAAGTTTTACCAAAAAGTTCCTTTTTCATAGAAACTTCTTTTAAATCAGTTAAGTAAGTTGGCATTAACTCAATATCACGAATTTCTTTGGTATTTTTATATACGTTTAGATCTTCGTTACAGCCTTCTGTTAAATATTCGTAGGCAAATTTTGGCATACGTTTTTTTGATTTAATACGAAGGTGTTCGATACTTGGATAATCTGGATTCATTTGAAAGCTCATAATATTTTCTCTCTTATAAATGATGAAGGTTGCTTACCTAGTAAGCGAACCTTTTGTTTTAGTAAATAAAATTTGTAAATTTTTATGTAAATCTAACCGCTTAGTTACACATTAAAAAGCTATTTATACGTTAAAAAATAGCGGAATAACAAAGGATGCACATAATGCAGCGATGATACCATAAACAATCATAGGAACGACGGTTTTCTTAATGATTACACCTTCTTGTTTCTCAATATTTAATACTGAACTTACGGCAATGATGTTGTTAATACAAACCATATTCCCCATTGCCCCACCAACAGATTGTAATGCAAGCACTAAGGTTGCCGATAAACCTGTAATTTCAGCAGTTGATAATTGCACACTACCAAAGGTTAAGTTAGAAACAGTGTTAGAACCAGAGAAGAACGCACCTACCGCACCTAAATATGAGGCAAAGACAGTCCAGTATTCCCCTGTTGCAGCAGCAAAGCCTCTACCGATAATTTTTACCATTGACTCATCGCCACCAACTAACATCAATTTAACCATAATTAACGCACCAACTAAGGCTAAGAATGGATTGCGAGTTTGTTTTAAACTATCCACAAATACATTTTTTGTTTTTCCAAAAGACATTGCAAATAATGGTGCAACCAGTAAAACAGTAATAATAAAAGGAATAAATGCTGGAACATAAAGTGCTTTGTAGCTTGCACTAATTGAAGAGCCAAAGATATTTTTTAAACTAAGAATTAAACTTTGGCTGACTTCAAAGTGACCTAATGAACCTAACTGAACACTAAACCACTCTGTTGCATTAGTTAACATTCCTTTGAATGGTAACTGTTTGATACGAGTAATAATTAAAATGAAAATTAACATTCCCGTTGGTAATAATGCTTTCATTACTTCTGCTTTGGTTACCGCTTTATCATCTAAATTATCTTCAACCTTTTCTAGGCCAAAACCTTTGTGAGCAACAAAAACAGAGATTAATAAACCAACAGCACCACCTACCAATGATGGGAACTCATAGTTTACTTGAGCAATTAAGAAGTAAGGAACAACGCAGGCAAAAATACTGATATAAATGAACACAATATTTTTACGAATCTCTTGCCAGCTAACAATCATACGTAATGCCATTATTGGAATGACAATTGCAGCGATGGTATGAATAAGAGATGTCATTGAACCAATTTCTAAAATTTGAGAATCCGTTAAATTCATTGGACCAAAACCAAACCACGTTGGCGTACCTACTGCACCAAATGATACTGGTACAGAGTTCATTACTAATGCAAGCATTGCCACACGTAATGCAGGGAAGCCTAAGCCAACTAAGATAGGAGCAGCGATAGCCGCAGGCGTACCAAATCCACTTGCACCTTCAATCATAAAGGCAAATGCCCAACCAATAATCATAAGCTGAGCAATAGGGTTAGGGCTAATATTACCTAGCCATTTACGTAATGTATTCGTTACCCCTGATTTTTCAGAGAAACGATTAAATAAAATAGCACCAAAAATAACGGTAATTGGTGTTTGTACCGAAATAATTGCTGAAACAATATTAGCACTAATCGTTGTTATATCTGTTTCAAAGAAAATAAGTTGAACAATTAATACAACTGCTGCGATCCAAGGTAAAGCAACATAAGAAGGAAGTGCATTGCGTTTTACCATCAGATAAATTAACAATACAATCGGAAAAATACTAAGAAAAAGAGCCATAAAGCTACTCCAAAATAAAAATTAAAGTCGTATTGTAAATATAATTATAGAAAAATGTAACAAAAAAGTTAAAGAAACGAGAGGTTGATCACAAAAAATACGAAATTGTTTCAAAAATTGTATAAGTTTCAAAAATAGGATCTAATATTATTCTTAGATCTTTTTGCTAAAGATCGTGAGTAATTGATTATAATAATCCCAATTAAAATACTGACCAGGGTCAATTTTTCGTTCAGGTGCAATATCACAATGTCCAACAATACGATCTTGAGTAATTTGAGGATAATTTTTCATAATAATGTGAGTTAATTTTACAAGACTTTGATATTGCAATTCTGTAAATGGTTGCTCATTACTTCCTTCCAGTTCAATACCAATAGAAAACTCATTACACTTGTCTCTATTTTGAAACTGAGAAATGCCTGCGTGCCACGCCATATCATTGAAATTGACATATTGAGTGATTTCACCGTTGCGGTTAATTAAACAATGTGCGGATACTTTAAGATCTTTAATTTCTTTGAAATAGGGGTGATGGGTAGGATCTAGTGTTCCTTCAAAAAAGCGATCAATAAAGTCTCCTCCAAATTGTTCTGGTGGAAGGCTGATATAATGGATAACCAACAGTGAGATATCATTCACATCAGAACGTTGCGAAAAATGAGGAGAAAGTACCCGCTTACTTTGAGTTAACCAGCCATTTTTAATTGTTAGATTTGATTTCATTCTATAAATTACTCTGATATTACGTTAGAATAGAACCTATTTTACGAGAAAGAGAAATAAAATGCTAAGTTATCGTCACAGTTTTCACGCAGGCAACCACGCTGATGTGCTAAAACACATTGTTTTAACTCTAATTTTAGAATCATTAAAGCAAAAAGAAAAAGGGTTTTTCTATCTTGATACTCACGCAGGAACGGGGCGTTATAGTTTGTTGAGTCGAGAATCTGAAAAAACAGGAGAGTTCCTTGAAGGTATTGCAAGACTTTGGGATAGGGATGATTTACCGTCAGAGGTTGCAAAATATGTTGCTGAGGTCAAAAAAATAAATAAAGGGAAATTGCGTTTTTATACAGGTTCTCCTTTGCTTGCAGTACAACAATTGCGTCCACAAGATAGAGCATTGTTAACAGAACTTCATCCTAGCGATTATCCTTTATTGCGTAATGAATTTTCAAAGAATGCGATAGTTATTACTAAACGAGAAAATGGTTTTCAACAATTAAAAGCTGCACTTCCTCCTAAGGAAAAACGAGGTTTAATTTTAATCGATCCTCCTTATGAGCTTAAAGAAGATTATGAGCTAGTGGTAAAAGCAATTCAAGAGGGTTATAAACGCTTTGCAACAGGTTGTTATGCAATTTGGTATCCAGTCGTATTACGCCAACATATTAGACGAATGGTACGAGGATTAGAAGAGACAGGAATTCGTAAAATTTTGCAAATTGAATTAGCGATACGTCCAGATTCTGATCAACGAGGAATGACGGCAAGTGGAATGATTATAATTAATCCACCTTGGCAGTTAGAAAAACAAATGAAAACTATTTTACCTTACTTAACAAAAACACTAGTACCAGAAGGAACGGGCAGTTGGAAAGTAAGTTGGATTGCGCCTGAATAAACACAGGGTAATATAGCCTCGGAATTTACTGTACAACACTACATAAACTAAAAATTCCCTTTTTCACTTGCCACTATTACTATTTGTATTTTTTGTGGCTTTTGGAATATTAAAAATCAATAGTTAAGAATTATTTTAAAAGAGAAAGTATAATGTCAGATATTCAATTAGCAATTGTCAGTGATTTTCATACCGCTGAAAAATTATTGGAAGCACTAGAAAAAACGAACCTCAGTTTTGATAAAGTTTGTGCCGTTGAACTTGAAGTATTTAACGAAGAGCAAGGGTTACGTTTTAATCATTCAAGTCTTGAGCAACTTAAATTAGATGAGGTAAATTGGTCACAGTTTAGCTATGTTCTTTTTGCGGGTAAGCCAAGTAATGCAGAACTGTTAGCTGAAATGGCTCAAGCAGGTTGTGTAGTACTGGATTTATATGGTTTAACGGCATTAATTAGTGATGTGCCTGTTATTGTGCCTAGTGTGAATGATGAAGACTTAGTTAATTTACGTGAGCGTAATATTGTGGCATTGGCTAATCCTCAAATTAGCCAGCTGGCTTTAGCCTTAAAACCATTAAGGGATCAACCTATTCAACAGGTTTTTGTGACCTCTTTACTTTCAAGTGCCTATTTTGGTGAGAAAAAAGTGCAACAATTAGCAGGGCAAACTGCTCAATTATTAAATGGTGTGCCATTAGATAGAGATATACCACGCGTGGCTTTTGATACTGTGCCAAGCAATGTGCAAGATGATGAGGCAATGTTACCTTTTTCTAAAGCTTTTGTATTACAACTTGCAAAAATTATGCCAAATCTTACCGCTTGTACCACTTTTCATAGTGTTCAAGTTCCCTTGTTTTATGGTGCATCACAAATGGTAACTGTGCAATCTGAGTTTCCACTTGATGCAGTTGAATTAAGCGAACAGTGGAAGCAACAATCTTGGCTTACTTTTAATGAAGATGCTGTTATTACACCAGTAAAAAATGGTGAAGATGAAGAGACAAACACACTTCAAATTAGTCAATTAATCAGTAAAGATGAAAATGCTATTCAATTTTGGAGTGTCAATGATGAACAACGCTTTAGTGTGGCATTTTTAGGTATAAAATTATTAGAATTAGTACTTCATTATTAAAAAATATTGCTCTCAATAATCTATTTTATTTTTGGATATCCATTTAAGGCAGAAATTTGTTATACTTAGTGAAAATATCTGATGAGGTAAATATTCACAATGTATAGTAAAAAAATGTGGGGATTATTGGGAGCGATCATTTTGACAGGTTGTCACTTTCAAACAACAGAACCTTCTCAAGATGTTATTTCACCAGTAGCTACTCCAAAAGTAAATAATCAAAAAGCGTTGTCTCAGGTTGATGAAACCGCGGTAAAAATAAAAGCATTAGATTTTTCAAAACCTGTCAATTTTCAGCAAGCAGCAGATTATGTTTTACAACATTCTGATAAGTTACTGGCTGCTCAAGCAGGCTGGCAAGCAAGCCAATTACAAGCGGATTCGCTAGATTTACATCAGCCTATGGTAATGATTGGTGGTATGGTGGGGCGTTATAATGTAGAAACGGATATAAATACAGCAGGTTTGACTGAGCGATTAGATAGTTATAAAAAACTTTTATCTAATCCTCAGATGTTAGGAAAATTACAGCAAATTGCACCAAATATGATAGGTAATATTGCTGAATTACAAAAACTCTCTAGTTTAGGCATAATGCCTGAAATTCCCTCTAATATTCATTTACAAAAACAAGATAATTTCTCAAATGCTCATTTGATGGCACTACTACCACTTTATACGGGTGGACGTATCAATGCCATTCAAGAGTTTGCACAGGGACGAGCCGATGCAAATGCCACTGAAGTGGTAACCACCAAAGAAGAACTACTAAAAACCTTGATTAAACGTTATTTTCAGGTGCAGTTAGCGGAACGTGTTGTTAAAGTGCGAGAAGTTGCGTTGAAGTCAGTTAAAGGGCATAGTCATTCGGCAAAACGTATGCAGCAGTTGGGTATGATTTCCAAAGTACAACGTTTACAAGCAGTTGCTGCACTCTCTGATGCTGAATTTCAGTTGGATAAAGCAAAAGATAATTTACGTCTTGCACAACGAGCATTAAATTCCTTATTACAAGGTAAAAATATTAATACAGCAACAACATTATTTGTAAAAAAACATAAATTAGCACCGCTATCCACATTTCAAACTAAGGCACAGGCACATTACCCCATTTTTGCTCAAATTAAAGCCAAAAGAAAGCAAGCAAAAGCAATGGAGCAGTTAAGTGATGCCGCTTGGAAACCAAATGTTGCTGCTTTTGGTTCTTATCAACTTGATAAAGATCATAATTGGGTGGTTGGTATCAATGCTCGTTGGACATTACACAGTTCTGTGGATAGAAGCAAAATTCAACAAGCAGCACAAATGACATTAAGGCAAGTTGATGCGATTTATCGTCAGGTAGAAAAAGATATTAATTTGTTAGTAGAAAAAAACTGGCTTGCTGTTGATGATACTCGCCAACGTTATCAATCTCTTGCGAAAGAAGAAACGCTCGCACAACAAGTTCTTAAATTACATCGAGCAGGTTTTAAAGAGGGTATCAATACAGTTATTGAATTAAATGATGCACAAGCAAAATTAGTTAAAATTCAAACTGAACGTGCTAATGTGGCTTATGAGTATGTAATCGCATTGGCAGAATTATTAGAATCAACAGGAAATCTTCACACTTTTGTCGATTATATTCCAACAAGTTTAAAGCATTAAAATAAAGTGAGAAAACAATGAAAGAAAACACTAAAAAAACACTGAAACCTATTCTAGGATTAGTTATATTAGGTCTTGTTATTGTCTTTATTATTTGTGGATATTTAAAGGTTTCTGAGCCTGAACCTGTAGTATTACAGGGGCAAATGGAAGCCCACGAGGTAAATATTGCCAGTAAAATATCTGGGCGTATTGATAAAATTTATATTCAAGAAGGCGATAAAATCACAAAAGGCTCACCAATTTTACATTTTGATAGCCCAGAAATTGCCGCCAAAGTCGCTCAAGCTGAAGCTGTTCGAGATGCCGCCTCCTCGGTAGCAAATAAAGCGGAAGCTGGAGCAAGAACCCAAGAAAAAGAAATGGCATTTAAACAAATGCAACGTGCAAAAGCAGGCTTAGATGTAATGAACAAAACGTGGAAAAGGGTTAATACATTAACAAAAGAAGGATTATTAAGCCAACAAAAAGCCGATGAAGTCAAAGCGAAATACCTAAGTTCACAAAAATTATATGAAATAGCAAAAGCACAATATGAAATGGCACAAGAAGGCGCGAGAAAAGAAGATATTTCTGCTGCAAAAGCCAAAGCTCGTCAGGGGCAAGCGGTGTTTGATGAAGCGCTTGTTGCAAAAGATGAAATGCAATTAAAAAGTCCTGTTGATGGTGAAATCGCAGAAATCATACCAAATGTAGGTGAAATTATTGCTAAAGGTGTACCTATTGTTACAGTCGTGAATTTACAAGAGCAACGTTTAGAGTTAAACGTCCGTGAAGATTACCTTAAATATTTTGCAATTAACCAAATTTTTGAAGGGGTCATTCCTGCACTGGATAATTTAAATGTGACCTTTAAAGTCTATGCAAGTTCTGTCTTACCTGATTTTGCGACGTGGCGACCAACTCGTACTGATCAAGGTTTTGATATGCGTACATTTTTAGTTAAATCACATCCTGAAAAACCGATCGCAAAAATGCGACCAGGGATGAGTGTATTAGTTGAGCTACCGATAGGTGAGTAATCGATGTTGAGTTTATGGCGTATCTTTGTACGTAGTGCGGTATGGGAATGGCGAATTATCCAACGTCACAGAATAGAACAAGTGTTATTGATCCTGTTACCAGCACTGACTATTGGCTTAATTTGGTATACCTTTTCAGCTTCACAAGTTCGTAATTTACCCATTGGCGTGATTGACAAAGATAATACAACGTTATCTCGAAAATTGATTTCAATGGTTGATGCCTCGCCGAATGTTGCAGTTACTACACATTTTCGAGATGCTCAAGAAATGAAACTTGCCATACAAGATACTGAAGTTTATGCAACATTAATTATTCCAGCAGATTTTTCACATCGTATTCATCAACTTAAAGTAAGCCCTGTTAATTTAGTTGTAAATGCACAATATGGTACACATTCAGGGATCATTCAATCGGGTGTTGGCAGTGCCGTCAGAACATTTTCAGCAGGTATTGAATTACGTTTACGAACCAAAATGGGAATGATGAAACAACAAGCTCTCGATAGTCTTATTCCTATTAAACCCAATGTCAAAATGGCATTTAATCAATCTCTTAATTATCAACAATTCTTGGCAAGTACGATTATTCCTGCATTATTGCATATCTTAGCCACAGTAGTAGGTGTTGGTGTGATAGGGCGAGAATTACGCCACAGTACGCTTGGTTGGTGGTTTGCTGGTGTATCCAAATACGAAAGTGAGCAAGTTCCTCGTATTTTAGCTCTTTTTGTGGCTTTAAAAGGTAAATTATTTTGGCACTCATTAATATTTTGTACTTGGATTACCATTGCAATTATACTGGCTACTTGGCACAATCCACCATCTTTTGAAAATTTATGTATCACCATATTGAATGGCTGGTTATTAATGATTATTTCCTTATGGCTTGGCGTGGTATTAACTGTAACAACAATGTCTAACCGAATGGGTTTATCTAATGCAGGAATTATCACTGCCCCTGCCTTTGCATTTTCAGGTGTAACCTATCCGTTAGTGGCAATGCCTAAAGTTGCGCAAATTATTGCAACAATGTTACCGCTTACTCACTATTTACAATTGCAAATTGCTCAAATTCAAACTCAACAAAATTGGCATTTAGGATTAGCAACCAGTTATGGTTTTATTATTGCTATTATTATAATGATGATATTAGCAACACTATTTACAGCAATAGCATTAAAACGTAAGCATCGTTGGGGTATGAGGTAAAAAAATGAATACATTTATTGCCGCAATACGAGACACATTTAAAAGTATTTTTACGGATGCTGGAGTATTACTTCTTCTCATTATTGCCCCCATTATCTATGGGTTATACTACCCCTTACCTTATAGCACTGAAATTGTACGAAATGTACCAGTGGCGATTGTTGATAATGCTCACGATAGTTTATCTCGTAAAATGATCCGAATGATCACCGCTACACCAACAGTGACAGCAAAGGTAGTTAGTGATGAAAGGCAAGCTAAAGAGTTATTACTTGAAGATAAAATAATGGCATTGATGGTTATTCCTGAAAATTTACAACGCAACGTAATTTTAGGGAAACCAGCAACTGTCAATATGATAGGTAATGGAAACTATGTTCTTGCCAGTAAATACGCACAACAATCTATGGCAAGTGCAGTACTCACACTATCCGCAGGAGTGGAAATTAAAAAATTATTACCTTTTGCAAAAAGTTATCAAAAAGTGACCGCTATTAGAGATCCCGTCCCCTTACAAATTCAGCCTCTTTACAACCAAACAGAAGGTTATGGAAGTTATGTTGTACCTGCAGTAGCTTGGTTAATTCTACAACAAACGTTACTCATTGCTTGTGCAATGTTAGTGAGTACTTGGTATGAAAATCACAAAGCCTATGCTTTTGCAACTCAATGGTTGGGTCGATTAACTACCATTAGTGTTATTCATTATGTTATCTGTTTGGGTTATACAGGGAGTATGTTTAGTTTTTGGGGATACCCTTCAGGAGCAAATCCAATCGGGAATTTATTTTTGATTGCATTATTCTCCCCTTGTGTGGCGACTTTAGGTTGCTTATTGGGGTTACTGATTAAAGACCGTGAACGAACAATGCAAATTTTAGTTTTTTCAGCCTTGCCAATGTATTTTATGAGTGGGTTTTCTTGGCCAGCAGATCTATTACCAATCCCCTTACAATATTTGCGTTGGATTTTCCCTAGCACCAGTGTTATTCAAGCAGGTGTTAGCTTAAATCAACTGGGTGGCACAGTGCTTGATAATCTTCATTATTTTATTGCACTAGGAATCATTACTTGGCTTGGTTTAGCAATGCTATTTTGGTTTGGAAAAAAAGAATAAAAATGTTAACATTTTGTAAATTTTTATAAAAATATGACCGCTTCAAGGAACAATTAATGAAATTATCTGTTACTCAACAGCTTCTTAAAGAAGCTCGCTGGGCGTTGGCTCTTACTGTTTTTTATATTGTGGGTTGGGTTGGATTTGGTTATTTTTCTCCAGCAGGCAAAGGAATGTTAGGTTTTCCTATTTGGTTTGAGTTTGCTTGTATTTACTTCCCTCTATTATTCATTTTTATCACCTTTACTGTTGTAAAAGTCGTTTACAAAGAAATGGATCTTGAGGTAGATGATGAATCTTGATATGTTAGTTCCCTTAATTGCTTACTTGCTATTTGTATTTGGTGTGGCATTTTACGCTTATCAAAAACGTAAAGGACAAAGTTTCTTAAACGAATATTATATGGGTAGTCGCTCAATGTCTGGCTTTGTATTAGCAATGACAACAGCGGCAACTTATGTAGGTGCAAGCTCTTTTATTGGCGGACCAGGAGCGGCTTATAAATTTGGTTTAGGTTGGGTTTTATTGGCAATGATCCAAGTCCCAGTGGTTATATTAACTTTAGGGGTGTTAGGGAAACGCTTTGCCATATTGGCACGTAAAACTAACAGTGTCACTATTAATGATTTACTTTATGCACGTTATAAAAATCGTTTTGTTGTTTGGGTCGCCAGTTTCTCATTACTGATTTCTTTCTTTGCAATGATGACGGTGCAATTTTTTGGTGCAGGACGTTTACTTGAAACAACTTTAGGAATTCCCTATCAAACCGCAATTTTAATTTTTGCGTTAACCGTTGGAATTTATACCTTTATTGGTGGTTTTCGTGCCGTCGTACTTACGGATACTATTCAAGGTATTGTAATGATTGTGGGAACCACCTTATTACTTGGTGGAGTCATTTATACAACTGGTGGGGTAAGTGCTGCAATCAAAACATTAGAAAATATTGATCCAAATTTAATTAGCCCTTATGGGATTGAAGCTCGTCCACTGGATTTTACCTTTATGTTATCATTTTGGGTACTTGTTTGCTTTGGAATTATGGGATTACCAACCCTTGTGGTCAGAAGTATGGCGTATAAAGATAGCAAGGCATTACATCAAGGCATTATTATTGGAACCGTTGTTGTCGCATTTTTAATGTTAGGAATGCATTTATCTGGCGTATTGGGGCGTGCTTTAGATCCAAATTTAACGGTGTCAGATAAAATTATTCCAACACTAATGCTACAAGTAATGCCTCCTATGGTAGCAGGTATTTTTCTGGCAGCACCAATGGCAGCCATAATGTCTTCTATTGATTCAATGTTAATCCAAGCTTCTTCAACGTTAATTAAAGATTTATACATTGCCATCAAACCAGAAGCTATTCATAACGAAACCAAAATTAAACGACTTTCTACCTTAACCACCTTAATTTTTACCCTATTACTTATTATTGCAGCACTCAATCCACCTGATATGTTAATTTGGCTGAATTTAAATGCGTTAGGAGGATTAGAAGCCACTTTCTTTTGGGTAATTCTACTCGGTTTTTTATGGAAAAAAGCCAATGCAATGGGGGCTATTTTCTCTATGATAGGTGGTTTAGGGAGTTATGGTATGTTAGTGATAACAGAAATTAAATTCTTTAATTTCCACGCTATTGTACCAGCGATATTCGTTGGATTAATCGCATTTTTGATTGGGAATATACTACAAGCTAAAAAATAATTCATTTCTCCAAAAGAGGGGATATGAAAAAATAGGGTTCAAAACTATCTTTGAACCCTAAACCTATCAAACTACATTAAATCAACAGAATTACCATTGATAACCAGCACCTAATGTTGTACCAACGCTTCCACCAGATGTTGAATTAAGCGAACCTTTAATAATCCATTTTCCATCATTAGAAATTGTTGAAATACCTATTGCTATAGCATTCGCTCCTTTGTAGTTTGAGCCTGCAACAGCAACCATATTTTTACCCGGTAAATAAGCTTGTGGTAAACCTGCTACTGCCATTGAGCCAGCAATACCTTTATTAGCTTGTTTTTCAACATTGTTAATCGTATTTTTGACTTCATTAAGTTGAGAAACATTAACAGCATCCGTCGGGGCGGTACCGTTAGCTACACCGTGAATTTGATTTTTCCCCATATTGATAGTGATCTTACCAGTATCTGTTTTCTTCATAATCACATTACCAATATTTAGCTGATCAAATTTACTATTTGGTATTGCTGCACTATTATTAGTATGGCTACCTTTAGGGCTTTGGATACCTTGATCACCTTTATCTCCTTGGATACCTCGGTCGCCTTTATCTCCTTTGGCACCAGTATCCCCTTTAGGACCTTTCAGACCTTGAATACCTTGATCGCCTTTCTCTCCTTTGGCACCAGTGTCCCCTTTAGGACCTTTTAGACCTTGAATACCTTGATCGCCTTTCTCTCCTTTGGCACCAGTGTCCCCTTTAGGACCTTTTAGACCTTGAATACCTTGGTCGCCTTTCTCTCCTTTGGCACCAGTATCCCCTTTAGGACCTTTCAGCCCTTGAATACCTTGGTCGCCTTTGTCACCTTTTGCCCCAGTGTCTCCTTTAGGACCTTGAATACCTTGGTCGCCTTTGTCACCTTTTGCTCCAGTATCTCCTTTAGGACCTTTCAGCCCCTGAATACCTTGATCACCTTTTTCTCCTTTGTCCCCTTTATCTCCCTTAAAATTAGGATCATTTTTAAGTGCATCTTTATCTAATGTGACTAAGGCAATATCTTTACCGTCTTTTGTTGTTTTTTGAACTTTTAAGCCATCACCAAAATCAAAAGCAAGACTAGAAAGATTGATATTCGTTCCTTGCGTATAGTTTGCTCCATTTAAAGAACCACCATTATAAAAACTGATAGTAGGTAATGTCACCGCTTGTCTTAATTGGGCAACGTTAACCGCATCAGTATCATTTGTACCTGCCGCTAGTCCTGTAATTTGTCTTGTGTATTTATTTGTACCGTCAGTATCACCAATTGCTAATGCACCTAATGTAGATTTCCAAGTTGCTGTATCATCTGCTCCATTTCTACCACTTACATCTATTCCTTTAGTACCCGGCATTCCTATGGCTTTTGCGTATGATCCTAATGCAATTCCACCTTGAATATTCGCTTCAGCATCAAAACCTAAGGCAATTGTTTTATTTGCCACTGCTTTTGATCTATAACCAATAGCAACGGCTTCTTCAGTACCTTGTCGCCATTGCCGAACAATATCTTCTGATGCAGATTTATCGGCGAAACCAGCTATTGTTCCCGCACCTATTGCAATTGCTCCTTTTGAAAGTGCTTGAGCACCATCAATAAATTTATAGGTTTGATCAGGTTGTTTATCGTTATAGCCCCCCATTGCAATTGAACCATCACCAATGGCTTTATTACGATATCCCAATGCTGTTGAATTAAACCCATAGGAGTGGTTTTCTTCGCCTAACCCAAAAGCATACCAGCCATCTACTTCATTTTGTTTACCTATTGCAACATAGCCATCTGATGTTGCTTTATTACTATTACTTTCAATCCCATCTCGATGACTTTTGTTATTATCTAAACCAACCATCAAGGAATGTTTTCCCTGTGCAATATTATTTTTACCAAATGCTAAAGCATATTCTCCTGCAACATAATTATTTTCTCCTCCTAAAATAGCACCATAAGTGCCACCATCAATTTTATTATTTACACCACCAATAAGTGTTGCCATATTTGCATTCACAATATTTCTCTGAGCAGAATTTGTACTCATTACAATACTGTTATTTCCTTTCATAATATCTTCTGGTTTAGCATTTTGAGGTATATTTTCAGGAAGTGGATTAAAGGTTGTAAATGCCATCGAATGATCACCAATGACTTTTGCCCCTGCACCAACTGCTAATGAATTAATACCCATAGAATGAGCATCTCGTCCAATTGCAATAGCACTTGTTGGCTCTGGACCAAATTCCCGTTTCGTTGCTTGAGCATTATGTCCAATGGCAATGGTGTTATCTGCTCCTACAATAGCATTGTGACCAACTGCAACCACATTATTAGGACGACAATCATCACTGTTTGGATTATTAGGATCTGTATTTACCATCGCTCCTTGACCGAGCAATACTTTAACAAAAGTGGTATCGGGTATTTTACCGTTACAGGTATCATTATAATGCCCCACATAACCATCTTGAAAATCAGTAGGAGCTGCATAAACCTGACAAGAGGCGAGGGCTAACCCTATAGCCAAGCAAAGAGAAGATTTTTTGTATGTATGTATGTATGTATGTATGTATGTATGTATGTATGTATGTATGTATGTATGGTTTTTCATAAAACACCCCATTATATTAGTTGATTTATATAGTTTTGGATAAAGATTGGCCTGCCAAAAAATATACATTTGATTGAGGGCATAGAAAAGGATGATTTTTTTACATTTTAGGGATGATTTTTTGATTTTTGTGATATATATCACAGATTAAAATTAAGATAATATCAATTTTTCATATAATTCATTGATGTGTAAGTATTGTATAGACAGGGTATGCCCTGTCTATTTGCTATATATTTTGTACAATCATACGTTTTACATTAATTAGCCACTGCACTTTGCCATTCTGCTTGCCATTTTCTTAATGTATCTACATTAGGTAAAGATACATTTAAGGCTTTATATACAGGCATAGTCGCAAAAGCAGGATCAATATAATCCACAATAACAGGTTTCATTATGTTATGTGTCGCAATCACTTTTTGTACTTCTTTTTTGTGTAAAAAAGCCAAAAATTGGCGGGCTAACTTTTGTTTTTTGCTGCTTTTCAAAATAGCGGCTACTTCAATTTGAGATAAATGTCCCTCAGAAAAATTGGCTGCAACATAATTATCATTTTTATCATACCAATGGTGATAGAGCGGCGAAGTGCTATAACTTAATACCATATCAGATTCACCTTTTAAAAATGCACCATAAGTTTCAGACCAACCTTTACCGATAGTCACAGTATGGTTAGCTAAATTTTGCCACGCTGTTTTTACTTTATCGCCATAAACACTGTTCATCCAGACTAATAAACCACGCCCAACTGTGCTGGTGCGAGGATCTTGATAAATGATTTTTATATCTTGACGATTAACCAATTCTGCCAAACTTTTAGGTGGTTTTTTTAATTTTTGTTTGTTATACACAAACGTAAACTCACCAAAATCATAAGGATAAAAAGTGTCATTCGTCCATTGTTGTGGCAAATTTAAATCAGCGATTTTTAATTGATGTTTAGTGAATAAGTCTGATTTTTCCGCTTGTTGTAACGAAAAGTTATCTAATCCTAACATTACATCTGCTTTCGTTTTCTTACCCTCTAAACGGATACGATTAAACATTGTAATACCATCTTGAAATGGCATAAATTTCAGGTTACAACCACACTCTTTTTCAAAAAGGGGTGTTAATACTGGTGCCACTCCCCATTCTGCCGTAAACGAATCATAGGTATAAACCGTTAATGTTGGCGTATTCGCTAAAACTGTAGTGGATAATACAAGTGTGGAAAGGATAACGAGTTGATGGTGTTTCATTTGATTTCCTTCTAAAAAATAAAAATAGAAGGATTTAAAACAGAATAATTAAATTGAACTGCCTCAAATCCCTACGCTGATATTACTCAGATCAGGTTCTATGGGTATTTCTCAGCTTTTGTAAAAAGTCACTAAAATGTAACCGCTTACCAGCACCCCAATGAGAACAGTAAGATTATAGAAAAAAGATCGTGATGATACAAGCTTAAACTTAATCAGTTAGAGGCGGTGAGATGTGATTAAGTATTTGCAAATTTTTATCAACATCTTACCGCTTGTTTTCCATAAACGTAATTCCATATAATAGAAGAGTGATAGGCAGTAATAATGAATAACATACCTATTGTAAAAAGTATTTTGATATCTTTTTATAAACTTCTCTCTTTTTAATATTCAGTATGTGTATGTATTTCTTATTTAATCAGTCAAAACCAACTCTCTCACTAACGCAGTCGCATAACTTCCTGACTCTAAAAAGAAGTTTAATTTCAATCCTTCATCAACAAATCAACTTATCTTTCACAATATCTACCTATATCTCCTGCGAGACTCTCAACAAATAACCTGCGTTCTATGTAGTAATATTCGATTCTATCAATAATACCAATTAAAGTCTCTTTAACATAAATACTGTTATTTTTTATAATAAAATAGTTTTGCTTTCTGAAGTCAAGTACATCTGCAATATCTCCCTTTCCATTACCACAATATTTCCATACAGAATTTTCTAAATTATTTTTATCTTTATAAAAAATGAATGTGATAGCTCCTATTAAAAAGAACAAGCTGATTACACCACATTTTCTTCTCATTCTGTTTCCTTCTAAAAGTTTAAAGCAATATTGATAAAGGTAAAAATTTTTATTTTATTAAAATATTTGCAAGAAGTTGTGATCATCTTACCGCTATTGATCTTGGCTTTTTCTCCAATCAGCCAATTCAATCTCTTCACCTGTAATGGCGTCCAAGTACATTATTTTCCCACTTTCTGGATAGATAACAAAATTATAATGTGTCACATAATTTGTACCATTATCTTCAACAACTTTTATACAATAATCTGTATTTTCTATTTCACTAGGGCTTTTAGAAATCAGTAATTTCAATTTCCTTTTACCATTGGATTTATTAACAATATATTGGTTGCTTGCTTGAACCTCTTTCAAGTTCCATATTCTATTCAGCATAGCTTCTTCTGTTGAAAGTTTCTCAACAACTTTTATAGAACCAGCAAGAGTACCAAACTCCACTCCCTGTAACCACTGATTTAAAGTATCAATTCTTTTATCTGTTAATTCTTTTAAGTATGTTGCACTCAATGTTGGATACATACATCACTCGTGGATTCGCATTTTCAGAAACAGGATATTTCATCTCTAATTCTGCATCTCTGAACTTTACCCATAGCCGTTGTGATTTCTTTAACTTTTCAATAAAAAGCGAAGCGGTTTTGTATTCTGATAGAATTGCTTGATACACTTCATTTAATTTTTTATCTGATTTTTGAAACTCAGCATAAGCTAATTGATTCATTTCAGTTTGGGTTTGTGCAAAACAAATTCCACTAAAACAAAATATGATAAATACGAATTTTTTAATTAGTTCTCCTTTAGCTGATTTTTTGGCACTCAAAAAATTCCCAAAAATCGCTTACGCTTCCCCATTTTTTTAAAAATGCGTTCTATCTTGGGTAAATCTTCATGTTTCGGAAAGTCCTGTTTTAGAGTTTCTAATAATGGTTCAGCACGTTCTTTGTCACCAAACTCAAGTAAATTCATCACTGTTGTGCTTATAACATCTCCACGAGCTTCAAAATCAGGTTGTATTTGTTCAACTGCATCAATGTACTGCAAAGCATGTTGATATTGCTCATCGACACGAGATTTTTCTAGGGTTGATAAAAAGGCTACTTCATACGCACTCAAGTATGCATCTTCGCTATCATTAATAGCACAAAATTTAACAAAATCATCCGCAATTACTGTATCTTCAGGACGATGTTTTGGAAATTTATCCCGAGCCATACCACGAAAATGATAAGCGTATGACAACAGCGGATCACCAATAAACCCCAGTTCTTCTAAGGTATTTGACTTAAGACCATATTCTTCAAGTAAATTGATTGCCTCACTTAAATATTTGTCGGCTCGGACGTAATCCTCAAGCTTCATATAGGATGTATATCCCATTTTTACGTAAAGATCAGCTCGTTCACGTGGAGCTACGGTTTTGATCTTAACGGCTTTTTCAAGTTGAGTTAATCCTTCATAGTAGCTTGCGATATCATTTTCGTAAGCACCTTCTTTGAGTTTTAAATAACCATAACCTGCATACGCCTTGAAACAATTCGCTTTATAATCAGGGTGGTTATTGTCACGAAGAATACGCTTAAAATTAGAGGTAAATTCTTTGCACCAAGCCACTTGTGATCTATTTGCCGTCAGAGCTTGTACTTCAAAATAGTGTGCAAGTACTGCTGAATCTTCAGGATTGTTTGCGTATAATAATTTAACTGCACTTTCCAGATTACCAATATAAACATTGTGGGTACATGTCCATTCAACAACTGCTGATGGGCGTAGATCAGATTCTGTCATTGCATTAACCCGCATAGCATGTAAGAAATCTCCATAACGAGCATTAAATGCATTAAGTGCATCGAAATATGGAACAACACCTTTAGTTGCTTGTATCATTAAATAGCAAACATCTAAATAAAGTAGTGAATCAAAATCTAAATAACCATCCAATGTTTGACGAACTGTATCAATATTTTTTTCAGCACGTACGTATTCTCCAAGATTGATCGCACAGTTGATCATACCTGCGCCATTTTCTATAAAAGGGGACAAATAAAAACCTTTTTCACACAGAAGTAGTGCTTTTTCTTCGTTATCTAAATAGCGGTGAACTGATGAAAAATTGCGACAAAACATTGCATACAAATGAGCACTATTAGCATACCCATTGATTATTTTTCCCTGCTCAACACTTTGAAAAATAGAATCGACAAACTCACCTAACCACAATAATAAATGTGCTAATTCATCGCGCTCACGAATTTGCTTCACGCTAGGTTTCTCACATTCTTTGACATCGTTACACGCAACTTTTAAGTTTGTCATAAAAGTTGTCAATTGATCATAGCCTTCCTTTACCTGAGATCCATTAGGTAGCATAAGTTTTTCAGGTAAGCCAATTCCCCGATAAATGCGCGATATCATTAGGCGTAAATACACCCAGTCATTAGTTATGTTATTTAAGTCATAGTTGTCCCACAGAGATAGAACATCAGCATATTTTTCAGCATTAAATAATACAGCAGTTCGCTGTTCATTCGCTCGCTTTTTTTCTAAACCTTTCTGTTCATAAAAATCAATTAAACTGAGTGCTTCATTGAAATCATCTAATCTAATGCGTGCAAAAAACAATTCATTTTCAAGCAATCGTTGCTTAACAATAGGTAAATCCTGATATTGTTCTAGTGCCTTAGTGATTGCATTTGCATCTTCGTATGGAAACAGACCATTTCTATCAACATAATCTTGGTCTTCTTTTGACCAAAAACTAATAAAATCAGTTGATTCAAAGAACTCATAAGAAGTAAGAAATTTCCAAGCAACTTCACTTGCAAAGGTCTGTGTCTCTTCTGTTCTTATCGTTAGTGCTAATGTAATTAATGCTGGGTGACAAGGAAAAGCAAATGCATCGTATTGATACGATTTTTTTGCAAATTCAAATGCTTGATCAGGTTCATTTTGAGCAAAAGCAATTACTGCACGCTGAAAACATAAATGTCCCAAACGCTGATTGCGTTCGTAGTGGTTGATATTCGTATCATTGCTGACTACTTGCTGCTCACTCAAAATAAATGCAATAGCCTTAGAAAAATCCTTTTCATCAATTAAAGAATTTAAGCTTTGAGGAATGAGTTTATTAAAATTTTTCATTATACGTCCTTATTTTTATAAGTTCAGTGAGTGCTTTTAGCAGAGACTGTCTCTTAAACTGTGTAACTGCACTTTTTAGTTAAAGATAATCAGCTAAGCGATCATCAAACTCAATCATAAACTTATTGAGTGCTAATTTCCAGTCTCTAATTGGCATTGTCCATTTTTTAGAGGCATTTTGAATAGCCAGATAAACGACTTTTTTCGCAGAGTCATCCGTTGGGAATAATTTTCTCTTATTGATGACTTTGCGAATAACACTATTTACAGACTCAATAGCATTAGTCGTATAAATGGCTTTTCTTATATCCTCAGGGTAGTTAAACAAGGTATTCAGCTTATCCCAGTGTTTATACCAAGACCGTGATATTTGCGGATATTTATCATCATAAGTATTCGCAAAATTCTCTAGTTCCTGTAAGGCTTCATCTTCCGTTGCGGATTGATAAATTTTCTTTAAATCTCGAGCTACCGCTTTATAATCCTTATAAGGTACATATTTCATTGAATTACGCACCATATGGACAATACAAAGCTGGATTTTGGTTTTTGGATAAACGGCATTAATCGCATCAGGAAAGCCCGTTAAACCATCTACACAAGCAATAAGGATGTCTTTTACACCTCTATTTTGTAATTCAGTCAGTACGCCTAACCAAAATTTAGCCCCTTCATTTTCAGACATCCACAAGCCTAAAAGCTCCTTTTGTCCTTGCATATTAATGCCTAAGGCAAGGTAAATAGCCAGGGCAAGAGCATTTTAATTTATATTTAGAAGTAATTGAGCTCTAAAATTATCATCCAATGCAGCCATTTTTAGCTTACGTTTCATACTTGCTTTACGAGTTGTATCAGTTTTAACAATATTTAATGCTAGTTTTCTAAAAGCATTCATTACCTCAGCTGCATTCCCTCGCCTAATCCTTGAATTATCTTCATGGAAAGTCATATCTAAAGTCCAGTGTAAGCTATTTTCTATCGCCCAATGATTACGAATAATACTATTTAATCTTTCTGCATTAAGGCTAAGAGAACTTATATAATAACGGTTTTCTATTGTCACTTTTTCACCAATATGGCATTTAGCTTCTATACAAATTACGGTTTGGATATTCGCCCATTTTTTATGTTCTGTAAGCCAATTTTTATCAATTTCTAATTGAATACATCTTCGCTCTTCTATTCGTCCATGACCACTAGTAATATGCTCATAAATAGAATGACCAACATTTGCAAACTGTTCTCTATGACATTTGTGAAACCAAGCCTTAACTTCTTTATTTAACTGTCCTTGATTACCTTTTAATGACACCACATAATCCGCACCTTTAGAATGAATCTTATTGATAATAGCATGCTGACATCCCATTGCATCAAGTGTAATAGTGGCTCCTTTTACATCAAGTAAATCTAATAGTTTAGGGATTGCTGTAATTTCATTTGATTTACCCTCTACTTTTTGTTGTCCTAACACTAAGCCATTTTCACAACTCCAAGCACTAACCATATGTAGACTATCTTTTCTATTTTTTGTAGAAAAACTGCCTCTTGCACTTTTTCCATCAATGGCAATAATTTCTCCATCTACTTCTGTTATGAGTTCTTTAACCCAATTGATAAAACAAGTTTGAATAGCTTCAGGTTCTAAGCGACTCATTACCCTTGCTATAGTATCATGTTTAGGAATTCCATTATGAAAAGGTAAATAACGTCTCAACCAGTCTAGTTTTACGTGACCGAAGTCTTCTATATCTTCCCAACCTTCTGCACCAGATAGGACTGCACAGATAGATAGAAATAAAATATCTATAAGTGCATGCTTTTTACATCGTTCAATTCTAGGATCTTTGATAATTGAAAAGTGAGTAATAAAATTATTTGTCATATCAGTAAACCTTTTTTACATTTGTTACTGATCTGATCGTAAAAATAGTATTTAGTTCAATTTAAAATGATCTTGCCCTGGGTAAATAGCCTTGTTAATCACACGTTTATCTTGACGGACTTTAACAACAATGCAGTCTAAATAAACAATAGGATAGACCTCATCAAGGGGGCGAGATTGCCACTCTATAACATCATCTAATAGAGCATCTGTCACACGTGATACCAGTGTAGGTGAGACTTCAGTCCCATACAGGTCTGACACGGTTTCAGTGATTTCACGGGTACTCATTCCTTGTGAATATAAATAGATAATTTTTGAGTCTAGTGTAGGCACTCTTGTTTGTCGTTTTTTGATAATTTCAGGCTCAAAAGTTCCCTCTCTATCACGTGGCGTATCGATAGAGAACTTCCCTTCTTCAGAATATACTGTTTTGGTTGTAACGCCATTTCTAGCGTTACTTCCTTTACGTGTGCCATTCTTTTGATAGCCTAGATGTGCATCTAATTCAGCATTGAGAGATTTCTCAAAGAAACGTTTGTGCAATAGCTGAGTCGCATTTGCGATATCTTCTTGAGAATCTAGTTGCTCAAGTAGAGCATCGATTTGGTTGGTTAAATTTGCTTTTTTCATATTGGTATCCACCTTAATGTTTTTTGTATATTAAAGCAGATACACAGTTATTTTTATAGTCTCTTTTAGCAATTAAATTTGAGCAAAAACTATAACTATCTTACCGTTATTTTTAACCTTACCATAAACGTCTCCCTCTTTCCAATATTCAGTGTGCATGTGTATTTCTTTTTTAGTCAGCCAAAACCAACTCTCTCACCAATGCAGTTACAGAACTTCCTGACTCTAAAAAGAAGTTTAATTCCCCCCCCTCTTCATCAACAAATCACCATTAAGATCTTTTTTGTCTCATGTTATGTAATTTATTTAATTCCAATCAACTTATCTTTCACAATATCTACCTATATCTCCTGCGAGACTCTCAACAAATAACCTACGTTCTATATAGTAATATTCAACTCTATCAATCATACCAATTAAAGTCTCTTTAACATAAATACCGTTATTCTTTATAATAAAATAGTTTTGCTTTCTAAAGTCAAGTACACCTGCAATATGTCCCTTTCCATTACCACAATATTTCCATACAGAATTTTCTAAATTATTTTTATCTTTATAAAAAATGAATGTGATAGCTCCTATTAAAAAGAACAAACTGATTACACCACATTTTCTTCTCATTCTGTTTCCTCCTAAAAGTTTAAAGCAATATTGATAAAGGTAGAAATTTTTATTTTATTAAAATATTTGCAAAAAGTTGTGATCATCTTACCGCTATCATTGATAAATAATCTCTTTACTGACTGTCTCTTTCCGTTGTTTCTTCACCTTTATAATTAAAAACTCGGTTATCAAACCAATATGTTTTATTATCATCTTTTGTATTTCTCCTTCCTTGTTCATACTCTGTGAATTTTGGAAAGTCAGCGACTTTTTCCCCTTTTTGATTAATTAAAAATAAATTTTGTCCATTTAGTAAAGCTACTCTTGTATAACCTTTATAAAACGTTCTATCTCCCCAACCATATTTTATTGGTATCACAAGCTTTCCCTTTGTATTGATAAAGCCACACTCTTTATTAAACTTCTTACAAATTCTTGCGTAACCTTCTCTAAATGGCTCAACATCTTTGTATTTTGAAACATCAAAAGGTGCTTTTTTAGCATTTTTATCTATAAACATAAACTTATCATTTTTGTCTTTAACCAGTAAATAACCATTATGAAATTTCATTGACCAAGACTCAATATCTTTGATAGTCATTTTATTAAGTCTTTTCCCATTCTGATCTAAGAGATAATATTTTGTTGAATATGCATTACTTATAGCAGTAGGTATTAATTTCTTTAAAATTATTCTGTCATCAGCTAATTCGATTCTACTATATTCATTTTGACCGAAACTTAAGATTTTCTTATTATCAGAAAAACGATATAAATTAGTGATCTTATTAGAAGATTCCTTTATTGTTTCAACATAAAAATATTTATTAACATCTAAATCTCTTACAGTAGGACTTAATAACACTTTCATATTTGTTATATCTAACAAACCTCGTTTATCATTGCTAATATCAGAACCTGCAATTTGTACATATTTTTTATCATTATAATAAGTATTAAAAGGGATAAAATAAGGCAATTTTTCCATTTTTGAAGTTTTAGGATTAAGATAAAAATAAGCTATATCTGAATTTTCAGTCATTTTTCCACAATAAATATTGGCTATTTTATGAAAAAGTCTTATAAAGGTTGGCTTAACCACCCATTTACCCTTGCTATTGAGAATGCCTTGCTTTCCTGTGTTAAAATCAATCGCAATTAGATGATGATTTTTATTCGCTAAGGGTTTGATTTTATAAGTGCTCGTAAATTTTTCTATCTTCATTTCTTTTGAAATCAGCACATCAATTTCATTCAACTCCCCACTAAATGTAAGACTTTTACGTATTTTTAATTTTAAAGGTGCTTGTATTGGTGTGTGTTTATTAATATATTGTTGTAATAATTTTTCCGTTTTAATCGTCTTATTAATGATCTGTTTTTTTGCCTCTTTTAGCATCTCTAAATACTGATGAACAAACTGTTGTTGTTTTTCAGATAACACGGTATGTGAAGAAGCACTTCTGTCTCTTAAGATCCTTCCATCTTTATAAATACCTCTAATCTTAATTAATTTACTTAATGTTTGTGGATATTCAAGCACCACTTTGTTATTTACCATCTGTATTAATTTAATATCACCAAATTCAGTATGAATGATTTTATTTTTTTCTGATAATGTTTTTGTTTCTACATTTTCTAATGGAAAATCAATAGTAAATTTTATTGATTTAATTGGTTTTGGATTTTCTAACACAAAGTTTTTTTCAGCAAAACTGCTGTTTAATACAATTTTTTCAATTTCAGTCGCATTGTCAGTTTTTGAGTAGGAATATTCTTTACCATTATCTTTGTCAGTAACCATATATTTTTTCTCAACCGAACTTTTTGATAGCACCAAAGTTTCAATATTTTTATGACTACCATCAAGATATTCCACAGATATTGCTTTAAAAATAGGGATATTATTGTAATTACGACTCCAATAAGAATTATCTTTATTAATCACTTTCACTAAATCATACAAATGAGGTTTCAAAATAATGATATTGTAGGGATAATATATTTTAGAATAAACATCAAGAGCGTCAAAGAAATGCTGAATTTTATTTTTATCAATACTTACTTTTCTTTTTAAATCTATAAAAGTAGGCGCATCATTTACAGAAAAAGATTTTTTACCCTGTATTGGCGCAACTTCAAACTGCATATTAGAAATATCAATCATCATTTCTAACTTTAAGATTTCACTATTAACTTTATCCATTAATGGGTTTTCTTGTGCATTTGCATAACTGATCAAAAAATTTGATAGTACAAATATGCAAGTTATTAATGTTTTCATTATTAGCTCCTGATATTTTTAAAATATAAATGACTGCATAATCAACTCGTTAATCCGTTAGAACCAACTCTCTCACTAACGCAGTTGCATAACTCCCTGATTCTAAAAAGAAGTTTAATTTTAGTCCTTCATCAATAAATAGCCATTCAAAGTTTTGTGGTTTACACAACATTGCTCGGCGAGCGGCTTTCATTCTTACCTCTTTCATCAATTCAATAAAAGATTGGTGTTGTGCAATAATTTGTTGCTCAGGTTGTGGGGCTGATTTGTCTAAGGAATCTTCCCCGATCAGTGGAGCAGTCAGCAATAAATCATTATCTGTTAAACGTTGTTGTAATTCTGCTAACTCATTTTCTGTCGCTTGAAAGAAACTATTTGAGCCTGCAAGTTGTAGTAAATCATTATTTACAACTCGTGAAATAAGGTTTTCTTGAATACGAGCTGAAACCACTTGATTGAATATATCACTACGTGCGGCTGAAAGATAAAAACTGCGTTTTTTACGATCTTTCACCTTAATTTCACCATTCGCCCAACGTTGAGCTTGAATTAAATTATTGCCATCTCGTCCGAAGCGTTGTTCGGTAAAATAGTTAGGAAATCCAACCGCTTGAATTTGGGTTAAGCGTTGTTCTAAATCATCCGTTTGTTTTACCTCTCTTAATAAAAGCTCAAAATGATTACCCACTAACGCCCCCACACGAATTTTACGATTATGGCGAGTCACCTCTAAAATCTCGACACCTTCTTCTGAAAACTGGCTAAAATCTGGTGTTTCCTTACCTGCTAAGTGTAAACAAAACCATTGTTCTGTGATGGCATTGCGATCTTTTAAGCCAGCATAACTCATATTTTTTGCAGAAATACCCGCAAATTTTGCTAATTTTTCCCCTACAAATAAGGTGTTGGCATTGGTTTTACGCACTTTAACCGCAACAAATTCTCCTTCATTAGCAAGATCGTAACCCAATTCTTCTCTCACAATAAAATCTGCAAATTCTGCTTTTAATCGACCCGCTTGTTTGGGTTCACCATTTAGATAGGCTAAATTCATTTTTTAATCCTTAATTTTTTATGATTTTCTAATATGAAAATACCGCTAACACTAGAAAGTGCAAGCGGTAAGATCTCATCAATAATTTACAAATTAACGTCTAGGTAAATATCCTATTGGATTAACTGACTTACCTTTATAACGAATTTCAAAGTGTAATTTTGTGGTGTTAGTACCTGTATTACCCATTGTTGCAATACGTTGTCCTAATTTTACAGTATCGTTTTCATCCACTAAAATTTCATCATTATGTGCATAAGCACTTAAGTAATTATCACTATGCTTGATAATTATTAGGTTGCCATAACCTTGTAGTGCATTACCGGCATAAACTACTCGACCTTTCGCTGCTGCTTTAACGGCTTGCCCTTTGGAACCAGTAAGATCAATTCCTTTATTTCCCCCATCTACTGAAGAAAAAGAAGAAATAACACGTCCAGCTGTTGGCCAATGCCATTTTATGGATTCAGTGTCAGCAACAGGTAGTGAGTGACTATTTGAGACTTTTATTTGTGTTGGTGTTGCTGTATTTGTGGTTGCTTTTATTGGTCCTTTGACTGTTCCATCTGAACCATAAGCAGTACCATTAGCGGCTTGTGTATAAGTAACATTAGGTTCTTGTTTTACAGGTTTTTCAACTACCACTTTTTTAGTCACTACTTTTTCGGTATAACCACTAGAAAGTTTAATTTTTTGACCAATACTTAATGAGTAAGGCTCTTTTAATCCATTCAATTTAGCGACTTCTTTTACATCTTTACCTGCTATATAGGCGATAAGAAACAGAGTATCACCTTTACGAACAGTATACACATTGCCATCATAAGAGCCTTTATCAATTTGGCTATAAATTGGTTTATGTGTTGTACTATCACGAGGGATTTTTATTTTTCTCTCAATTTCCTTCTCTTTCACTTTTATTTTTCGGGTTATTTTTTTTACTACTTTTTTTGTAGATATAGCCGATGGTTTTAAAATCTCTTTCTGAATAGGTTTTGATGCGGTATTCATAGAAGACGGCATTTTTGCACGTTGAAGTCTTACATTGTGATTAACTACATTTACTGGTGGTGGAAGCTGTATATTGCGTCCTGAACCAGAAGCATATTCAACAGGTGCTGCTCGATTAGAGCTACAAGCTGTCAATGCAATCATCGTGAGTGGAAAAAATAAAACAAGTTTTTTCATTACATCAATCTCTATTTTGTATTTATTATTTAAGCATTAAGACTTGTCCAATTGATAAAGTGTATGGATAAGTTAAATTATTTAAACGTGCGATTTCTTCTTTATCTTTTCCTGCTAAATAAGAAACAAAGAATAAAGTATCACCCTTTTGAACTGTGTAAGCGTCTCCAGTATAAGAACCTTTAGCAATTTGACTATAATCAGGTTTACCATTGGCATCTCTTGGAATATTAAAAGTATTATTCACTTGAGATACGGGACGACTAACAGGTATTTCTTGTTGATATACTGGAGGAACGGGTTGCTCAATGGTGTCAGTATTCTGCCAACCGCCACTTACTGTTCCAACTTCTGCCGGCGGTGGAATATCATCTTCAATTGTTGGAGCATACGTTGTACAAGCGGTCAAAGTCAGTGCCATAATCGGAAATAATAAAAATGATTTTTTCATTGTATTTGTACCTTTTATTTAAAAAATTGGTAGAAAGAATAAACGATGACGACGAATAATACAACCGCCCAGCCTATAATTTCAATAGATTTTCGAATTTTATGTGCATATTTTTCTCCCCCCCACGCTGATAATCTTGCTACTAACAAAAAACGTAGAAAACGAGAGATTGTCGCTGTTAATACAAAAGGTAAAAACAACATTTGCATTACACCTGCACAAATCGTAAATATTTTATACGGAATTGGTGAGAACCCTGCTAAAAAGACAACTAAAATGCCCCATTGTTCAAACCAAGTGAGTGTTTTATCAAATTGAGCTTGATAACCCCAACCAAAAATAATGTCTTTTACCCAATCAAAGGCATAAAATCCAATGCCATAACCGATCATTCCCCCCATTACAGAGGCGATCGTGGTATAAATTGCATAACGAGTTGCTAATTTAGGCTGACTCATCGACATTGGAATAAGCATTACATCAGGTGGAATAGGGAAAAATATTGCCTCAATAAAACTGACAAGACTTAACCATAGCCACGCCAAACGGTGTGATGACCATTCCATTACCTTATCATAAATTGTGCCAAATAGTTTCATTTAAAATTTTTCTTTTAACGCTAAAATAGATTGATAAGCCGTCATATCTGCTTGGATTGGTGTGATAGATACCTTATTTTGTTTGACAGCAAAAAAGTCTGTTCCTTCTCCATTATCACTCGGAGTACCACTTGGTCCAATCCAATAAACAGTTGCATCTCTCGGATCTTTTTCTTTAATCACTTTTGCATCAGCAAGACGATTTCCACAGCGAGTAATTTCGATACCTGCTAATTTTGAATAAGGAACATTTGGAACATTTACATTCAAAATTTGTTTATTCGGAAGAAGATTGACTTGTATTTTTTGCAGTAAATCAAGAACCACTTTAGCCGCAGTTTCAAAATAATGCTCGCCTGATACAAGATAAGTTGAATCATTTTTTTCTACTAGAGAAACCGCAATCGAAGGTAATGGTAAATGACGACCTTCAAGGGCAGCGGCAACTGTTCCTGAATAAATTACATCATCACCTAAATTAGCACCGTGATTAATCCCAGAGACAACCAAATCAAATTCTTCTTCAAAAAAACCATTTAATGCTAAGTGTACACAATCTGCTGGTGTACCTGCGACAACAGTATAATTCTGTTCAGAGAGTTTTTTTACTCGCAATGGATCAACTAAGGTTAAACAACTTGATGCTGCACTTCTATTTCTATCTGGTGCGATTATTGTTACATTATGTCCTGCATCACGTAAGGTTTCTGCTAATACATTGATACCCTTCGCATGGATACCATCATCATTACTGATTAAAATTTTCATTTACGTTCCTTATTAATAAAATTTGTAAATTTTTGTTAAGATCTTACCGCTTGTTTTATTTTGTTAAAGCAGTCATCAACTTAAAAACTAATATGTATAGATTGTTTCATACTTTTATACAAGGAGCAATAATGTTATATGATTAAAGCATCTCCGCAATCGCCTCTGCCTGTTCTAATACATATTTAATTGCGTCCTCCTGTTTATCTGGGGGATATTTATAAATCATCAGCATTCGACGCACTAAAATTCGCATTTTGGCTTTTACGCCTTCTTTATATTGCCAGTCGATGGTAGCGGATTTTCGTAGTTTATCGGTAATTTCTCGTGCCAGTTTGATTAAGGTTAAATCACCCATTAGCTCTTTGGCACTGTCATTTTTAGCAAGGGCGTCATAAAAAGCTAATTCTGCCTCGCTTAATCCTAATTTTTGCCCACGTTTGCTTTGTTCATCAAATTCTTTCGCCAAGCCGATCAGTTCTTCAATTATATTTAACACCGATAAATTATGGTTGTGATATTGATTCATCGCTTCTTTTAAACGTTGCTCAAAATCCGCTTTAGTAGTTAAATTCGCACCGCTCAATTCATTGATTTTAGATTTCAAATAACGCTCAATCGCAGACGTCCACAAATCTTTGGTCGGGCTTTGGCGGATCACATCTAAAAACTCATCGGATAACAAGTTGATATTTGGACGTTCTTGTTCGAGTAAATCAAAAAGATCCACCACACCATCAGAAGTAACCGCTTGGTTGATCAAGGAGACTAATTTTAATTGCTGTTCATTTTTACCTGTTTTCGGATCTTTAGTGGCACTGTTTTTGATAATGGTTGCTCGCACAGCGTCATAAAACGCAAGTTCTTGTTTATAAGGTGTGGCTTGGGGCAATGCACCGCATAAAGAAAGCCCTTTTTTGGCTAATCGTACCGCCTCTAAAAAGGCTTTTTTGCGTGGTGTTGCCTCTTTTTTATTTGGATCATTTGGCGATGAATTAACACGATCTAACCCAACAATATGGTTTGCACCATTTAGAATTTCCGTCAATAATTGCGGTGGATTTGTGATTTTTAACACATCATCAAGGCTGAATTTTTTACCGTCCACCACGCTTGCAAATTGCCCACGAATAATAGAAATATACTCACACATTTTGTCAAAAATAGCGTCAATATCCTGCTTAACCGAGCCTTTGCCGTTTGCATTAGTATAATTTGCGGTTGCTTCTCGCAATTCTTCCGTCAGCCCTACATAATCCACGATCAATCCACCATTCTCACGGCTTTTATTACGAAACACACGGTTTACCCTTGCGATCGCCTGCATTAAATTATGCCCTTTCATCGGCTTGTCTATATACATTGTATGGCAACAAGGTGCGTCAAATCCTGTGAGCCACATATCACGCACAATCACCACTTTTAACGGATCATCAGGATCTTTAAAGCGTTTTTCTAACACTTTCTTATCTTGATTATGGATCTGCCACGCCTGTGGATCACTGGCATTACTGGTCATTACAATTTTAATCGCCCCTTGATTAACATCTTCACTGTGCCATTCAGGGCGTAAAGCGGTTATTTTTTGATAAAGTTTTACACAAATATCACGGCTCATCGCCACTAACATTGCCTTACCCTCAAAGACTGCATTACGCTCTGAAAAATGATGAATAAAATCATTCGCTAATTTATCCAAACGCTCGTCCGTCCCCATCAGTTTTTCACGCAAGCGAAATTCAGGACTATCCTCATCATCAAGCAAATCCCTTGCCTCTCTCATCAAGCGATCAAACTCGTTGCTTTCATTTAAACTGATTTGACGTGCCTCATAAATAATCGGTACTGTCGCACCGTCTTCCACCGCGTCTTGAAAATCATAAATCGACACATATTTTCCAAAAACTTCTTGCGTATCACGATCTTCCATTTCAATCGGCGTCCCTGTAAAACCTAAAAAAGACGCATTCGGCAAGGCACTGCGTAAATGTTTGGCAAAGCCTGCACGATATTGCCCTTGTGCGTTAATTTTTTGATTAAAGCCATATTGCGAGCGATGGGCTTCATCGGTAATCACAATAATATTCGAGCGAGAATTTAAAACAGGGTGGCTTTCTTCTTCATCGCTTAACCCAAATTTTTGAATAGTGGTAAAAATCACACCGCCCGCTTCTCGTTTGGCAAGTTCTAGACGTAATTCCTCGCTATTTTTAGCTTGGATCGGTGTTTGTTTTAAAATCGCCTTCCCTTCGTCAAAGGTTTTAAATAATTGACCATCAAGATCATTACGATCTGTGACCACCACAATGGTCGGATTACCTAACACTTTTTGAGATAACACTTTGCCCGTATAAAACAGCATTGATAAAGATTTGCCACTGCCTTGGGTATGCCACACCACACCGATTTTTTTATTCCCCTTGATCGCAATTTCAGTGGATTGCACTGCCTCATTCACCCCATAATATTGATGATAAGCGGCGATTTTTTTGATGATTTTTCCTTTTTCATTCTTCTCAAACACCGTAAAATTTTGGATATAATCCAACAAAATCTCAGGCGAGAATAAACCATTGAGCAAACTTTCTAATTCATTTTCAAACTGTACTCGCACACTGTTCTGCTTTTCGTCCACCACTCGCCACGGTGTAAAACGATCAAAATCCGCCGTAACCGATCCTACTCGTGCTTGGGTGTGATCCGAGATCACCAAAACCTGATTAAAAATAAACAGATCCGTAATTTCATCTTTATAGGTTTGTAACTGAGAATATGCCTTGCTAATATCCGCTTCTTCGATAAGAGGATTTTTCAACTCAAACACCACAATCGGCAAGCCGTTAATATAAGCGATGACATCAGGACGGCGATTGCCTTTTCGCCCCGCAATAGTTAATTGATTGACCACTAAAAAATCATTATTCGCTACATCTTGAAAATCAATCAAACGCACCACATCACTGATTTGCTCGCCCTCTTTTTGATAGCTCACCGCCACCCCATTACGCAGCCAGCCATAAGCCATCTGATTTTGTAACGCTAAATCACTACTATCGGAAAAGCAAATTTTCTGCACCACTTCTTCAATCACAGGCTCAGGAATATCCGAATTTAAACGTAGCAACGCTTGCTTCAACAACGGCTTAAATACCACCTGCGACCCACGAGAACGCCACGCACCGTCAATGGATAACTGCTCATCAATCGGAATATCCTTACCATATTGATACCCCCAACCGAGCATTTTTAATTGTTTAATCGCCATTTGCTCAATAAGATCTTCATTTATCGGTGTGTTTAGTTTCATAATCTGTCCTGTTTTTGTAAATTTTTGTGGGGAATTGACCGCTTGTTTAATAAAAAACAATCAACACCAATAGAAAATGGGGATTTTGTATCGGTGTGGTTTTTATATCTCACTTTTAAAATACACCCTCGCTTTATTCTCCCCCCTTGCATTTAACAAATCATTAAGCACAAATTTATTCAAATAACGTCTTACAGTTGGGGCGGATTTTTTCAATAACTGTTGAGCTTGTTGGTTGCTGATCGTTGTATTGCTTTCTAAATAATGAATAATTTTTGAGTAAGCCTCTTTTTCAGGAAGTGAAAATTTATCGCTCATTATATCGCTCACTATATCGCTCATTTGTTTTTCAGGGTAAGACTGAATGGTTTTCAAAATGATAGAAAGCATAAATTCAATGAATACTGTTGCACTGCTTGTTTTATCGGCTTGTCTTAATGTTGCATAATATTCATCTTGATGTTCATACACGATCGTTTCAATCGGTAGCCACGCAAACACAGGGTTACTTTGGCTCAATAACACATTTTGCCACAAGCGTCCCATTCGCCCATTGCCGTCTGCAAAAGGGTGGATAAGTTCTAATTCATAATGGATTACGCAACTTTTAATTAACGCAGGCGTATCATCATTTTTTGCCCAAGCAAATAAATCTTTTACTAATTTAGGGACAAATTCAGGTCTTGCCCCCATATGAATAACGTCCCCTTTATGGTTAAAAATCCCCACATCGCCCAAACGGAATTTTCCTGCATCTTTGATCAAACCTTGTGTCATTAAACGATGAGCAGTAAGAAAATCTTTCACTGAGTAAGGCGAGAAACGCAATATTTTTTCATACGCCTCATAGGCATTTTTCACTTCTTGAATGTCTTTCGGCTCGCCTAAAACACGTTTACCATTGATAATATCGGTAACTTGTTCAAGGCTCATTGAGTTATTTTCAATCGCCAGTGACGCTTGAATTGAGCGTAAGCGGTTATTTTTTCGCAAATGCAACTGCTTATCATAATCTGCCTGCAAACGTCCGATTTTCTCGGATATTTGGATTGCGAGATTAAGGGCAATGTTGGTTATTTCAAAAGGGGGTTTTTGCATAGTATAATCAGTTTATAAAAATTAATTTTTCTTTAGCTCTAGTACAAGCAACATAAAATAATTCTTTGCTATTGTCATAATTTAAATTATTAAAATCTCTAGACATAACAATTACATTTTTAAATTCTAAGCCTTTTGCAGAATGAATCGTCATCGCAAAGTTTTTTATAGAATCTAAAGTATAAAACTGTCGAGCCTCATCATTCTGAAATACATTCAGAATTTCATCAAAATCTTTTTCTTCATATATCAGTGCATATTTATTTAATTGAGTTAAAGTTTCTGCACTAGGAGTATATTTTAAGTCTTTTATTATTTTCTTTGCCTGCTGATTTGGTAAATTGGGAAATACATACTCTATAAAATCTAACTCTTCTTTAAAAGAGCCAAAGAACATATGAAATAGTAAAGTTAATGGTTGTGGGTTGTTACTTTTGACGATAATATCAGGTAATGTAATAATTGGTAATCCATAATTATTAATTATTTGTCTATTACTCTCATTATTTTGTCCCTTAATTCCTCTAAATAAAAAACATATACCTTCTTTTTTTCTTTCAAAATAACTAACTATTTTAGTTAGTTCAGTTTGTTTACAAGCATATATTCCATTCTTATTCTCATCTGTATTTTGTTCTGTAGGAACCGTATAACTATTCGCACAAAAATCAATTAATTCATGACATCTAAAATTTTTAGTTAAGTGGTAAATATTATCTTGAAATTTAGGATGCTCTTTCATTTTTAAAAAAGCATCTGCACTTGCTCCTCTAAACTGGTAAATAGTTTGATTTTCATCTCCAACTAGTACAACTTGAATGTCTAAATCAAGTAATATTTTAACAATATCATATTGTAGTTTATTATTATCTTGTGCCTCATCAATATATATTGCAGTAAATTTGTACTTTAAATATTTTTGTATATAAGGATATTGTTTAAGAGCCAATAATGCACCTTCTAATAAATAATCTTTTTTAGGATCTTTTGATACAGGTATTTTATTATTAGTATTAACATAATTAACCCACTCTTTTAAATTAGATACTTTTCTATCAAAATCAAAAGATATATTTTTATTTCTAAATAATGGTCTAAATGAAAGAATATGATGCATTAAAAAAGAGTGAAAAGTCATAGAGATAATATTTTTAGCATTTGAAAATTTTAGTTTTTTTCTAATATCTTCAACACTTTTATTGGTAAAACTAATAATTGCAATACTTTTCCAATCTATTATTACCTCTGATTGATTAATAGCTCTTTGAATAATTGTTGTTGTCTTTCCTGAGCCTGCTTTAGCAACAATTATTGCTGAACTCCATTTTTCAGGGTTAATAATAGCATTTTGTTCATCAGTTAACTTAAACATTATTTATACCTCATTATTCAGTGCTTTTAAGCAAATGAAAGCCTCACTATCATAAATTTTTTGAGCAATATCATTGCCTGAATCATTTATGAGCTTTAACTCAGTATATATTTCTTCTTTAATTTCATTGTGATTTAAGTTTATAAAACTCCACATATTCTGCCATTTTTTTTCTTGAAGCCATTCTATAAATTTATTCTTATTACTTAATTCTAAACTATCAGCTAAATCATTTTCTAAATCTACTTCTGACAGATAAATTCCTTTATTTTTTAAAATTTTAATCTCATTTGAATAACATTTACGAATATAATGTCTAAGTTCTTCAGGTTCTTTTTCATCTGAATCAATCTTTTCTATTGGATTATCGCTTATAATATTAAGAATATTAATACATCGATTATATCCTATTGGACTATATGTTATTACATCACTATTTTTAGATTTTCGATTTCTTTTAATATCATTATCTGTTTTTATTAATACTTTAATGCCTAAACCAACTAGTATTTTTACATACTTCTCAAAATGAACACCTAAAATAGGTTGAATAAGAATTCTTTGCCTATCTTTTCCTAAACTATCAAGTACCCATTCAAATAAAAGTTTTTCAGATTCTCCCTCAACAAGTAAAACTTTATCTACAAATAAACACTGAGCTAAGTTTTCTAATAATATATTCTTTGATTTTTTATATTCATCAGGAACAATTAGATATTCTGATTTCGTGCTAATATCATTATTTTCTTTATGTAATCTAATTAAATTAGCATCATCACTAATTCTAAAAAATAATTGTGGAGAATGAGTTGTTAAAAATAAAAAAAGAGAAAATTCTTCACTAAAAATTGTTTTTGATAGTTCAATCTGAGCAGATAAAAATAAGTGATTTTCAGGTTCTTCGATCAATAAAATTGGAATTTTCCTTTGTGAATCTTTTCCATTTTGTAATAAGTAGTTAATAAGAGCATACATTACTTTTCTAACACGACCATCTCCTGATGTTGGATAAACATCTGAGCTATTATTATCACGCATGTATAGTTCAAGGTTATTATGCAAATCTCCAAAAGTATGATTGGGTGATATTTTTACTTGGTAATCTTGATCGAATAATGAAAGTACTTCGTTAATCCCCTCCTCCATTTTTTGAACACTAGAGAGAGTAGAAATCTCAGTATTAATATCCTGATTAGCATTCGATATACTCTTTAGAATTTGTTTATCTGAACTTGTTGCTTCATGTGTAGATAATAATTCTTTTTTAAAGTTTTTAAAACTTGAGTTAATATTATTCTGTGAAGGTATAAATATACAATGAAAAATATCATCTAAAAGACTTCGACTAACACCTCTTGATGGAATATTTATCATTGGTTCAGTTTCTGTTCCCCATTGTAAATCAATAATTGGTTCTCCATTATTCCATTCTGCTAATAATGAAATTTTAAATAACTTATCATCAGATATGGAAGCAGATTCAGCTTTAGCAATAAGAAGTTGGCTATACTCTGAATCATCAGATATATCAAATAAACATGATATTTCAATATTATTATTTGTATTTTGTTTATGAAAATCGGTAACTTGTAAATTGGTATTTCTAATTTTTTGTTCAAACAAAACTCTTAATGCATAAATTAAATTACTTTTACCAACATCATTCATTCCAAAGATCAAATTTTTATTTGATAAATCTATAGAGCAATCTTCAAAATTACGAAAATTTTTTATTATTAATTTTTTTAACTTCATACCTCAATCTCTCCACTCACTAATTTAGGTAATAATATATCTCTTATTTCTTGTAAGAGTTTGTTTTCTGTACTATATCTTTTATCTAAAATTGAAACAATAATATTATGAAATTTTTCTAAAATTTCATTTGGGGGAATAGTAACAAGTTCTTTTTCTAGAAATATTTTAGTTTGAAAATTACTAATTCCTGTACTTTGATTTTGATATTCCCACGTTTTTCCTTCTTTATAGATATTTTGCAAATGAATAGATGATAAATAACCTAATTCCACTGTTTGGGGTCTAAACAAACGACAAAAACTAGCAGGTACTATCGGTATTTCAAATTGTGATAATAATTTTTCTGTAATTAATAATGAACGACCTGTTGGTTGATTTTTACTTCCACCTGAAACTTCAATAACTATATCTCCGTGCTGTAATCTTCTTGCCTGTAATTTTTTATTTTCAACATATCGAATAGGCACATCATTTATTGCTCCCTCATAAACTTTTGGTAAATCAGTTCCTCTAAATATAGCAACTTTTTCTGTATGTTTTTCATCAGGTATTTCTTTTCCCCAATCTCCACCAATCGTTTTATCTAATAGGTTTCCAAAAGGTTTCATCTCCCACCCTAACGGCAACCCATTTTCGCCAAATTCACTTGGGAAGGCTTGGGCGGTTTGGTGTAGTTGGGCGTATTCGGTGGGGGATTGTTGTGCCATTTCGGTAAGCTCGGTGTCTGTTTTGCCTGATAGGGTCATCATCGCTTTACGGTTGGCGGTTTGGATATCGTCGCCGTTTGCGAGTGCGTTTGCTTTGGTGTGTACAGGGTCAAAATCAATAAACCAGCTTTTGAATATTGCTTGTGCGATATTTTCTAGGGTTTGGTTGGTTTCGGTGTTGAGTTGGATTTTTTGGTCTAGCTTATCAAGAATATTTACAACCCAATCTTGATAATCTTTATTCGGTATAGAAACTTCATATTCGCCAAAATATTTTTTATTTAAAATAGGGGTCGCTGAACCACTAGCTATACTTTTAAACTCATTTTGTTTAGTAGATAAAATATAATAAATATATTTATGATTAAATTTTTCATTAACAATAATTGTATTTATTTGCTGATTTGTTACAGCTTTACAAGGAATAATTATTGTTTTTCCCATATCAGAGCCAATACAAGAAACAGCAATACTATTTTTAGGCATTATATATCTAGCAACTGATTGAATACCTTCTAGTGTTAAAAACCGTTCAGTTGAATAAATTTCCCTTCTTCCATCCATATCTTTTGGGGTAATAAACGGAACTCCATTATCTGAGAAAGCATTACTAATTTTAGATGGTGGTGTTTTCCCTGTATATATATTTCCTATTTCACATAGTTTATAAGTTGTCCAATTACTCATATCATAAATCCTTCATTTTCGTAAATTTTCATTATTTTTTAATCGCTTATCGTCCTGTTTATTATTCAATAACGGGCGGATATTCCGTTCGCTTTGCTCACTCAATCCGCCCCTACATTTCGATAATATTTCAAAATATTTAAAACCCTAAACTTTTTAAGTTTTGTTCGATTTGTTGTTCTAACTCTTGTCCTTGGGCAAATTGTTTACGCAAGCAAGCGGTCAGATTTTGCATTTTTTCTGCAAAAGGTATGCCGTCATCTTCGATTTCTTCCGCTCCAACATAACGTCCTGCGGTAAGTACAAAATTATTGTCGGCAATGTCGTTTAATGTGGTAGATTTGCAAAAGCCTGCGATATCTTCATAATCGGTGGATTGTTGCCATTTGTGATAGGTGTCGGCGATTTTTTGGATATCGTCATCAGAAAAATCTCGTAGTACACGGTCTTTCATATAACCGATATTGCGAGCGTCAATAAACAGCACTTCGCCTTTGCGGGTTTTATTTTTGTTTAAAAACCAGATACAGGCTGGAATTTGGGTGTTGGTGAACAGTTGCCCCGGTAAGGCAACCATACAATCAATCAAATCAGAGTTAATGATATTTTTGCGGATTTCCCCCTCGTTGTTGGTTTGGCTACTCATTGAGCCGTTGGCGAGTAGTAGTGCCATTTTGCCTTTTTCGGATAGGTGGTAAATCATATGTTGAAGCCACGCAAAGTTGGCGTTGCTTTCTGGCGGTGTGCCAAATTTCCAGCGTGGATCGTCCGCCAAACTTTCGCTCCACCATTCTTTGATATTAAAAGGTGGATTTGCCATTATGAAATCCATTTTTTTATCAATATGTAACGGATTTTTTAGGGTGTCTTCGTTGCGATTGCCGAAGTCAAAATCAATGCCACGAATTGCCATATTCATTACCGCTAATTTGCGTGTGGTTGGGTTGGATTCTTGCCCATAAATTGAAATGGCGTTGCGGTTGCCCGAGTGGGATTGAATAAATTTATCGGTTGATACAAAAAATCCGCCACTGCCCATTGCTGGGTCGTAAATGCGTCCTTGATAAGGTTCGAGCATTTCAACAATTAAGGTTACGATAGATTTTGGGGTGAAATATTGTCCGCCTTTTTTACCTTCCGCAAGGGCAAATTGTCCTAAAAAATATTCATAAACGTGTCCGAGAATATCTTTGGCGTGTAGGTGGATCGGTTCGCCATTGTGGGTTGGCGTGGTAAAGTTGGTATCTGAAAAGGTATTAACTAAGCCGATCAGCGTGTTCTCTGCCACCCCAAAACTGGCGATACGTTGCAATACCCCTTTGAGTTTGGGATTTTCTTGTTCAATGGCTTCAAAAGCGTCATCAATCAGTAACGCTACCCCTTTAAATTTGCTTCCCCACGGTAATTCATCACCGATATTTGTGTTACACAGGGATTTTATGGTCTCCCAACGGGCTTTTTCAGGCACCCAGAAAATATTATCTTTGGTGTAATATTCACGCTGATTGAGTTCGCTTTGTTGCATTGATTCATCAAAAAATTCAGGATCTAAATAAAGCTCGTCATTAGGATCTTGAAATTGTGTTAATAGTTTGGCTTGGTGGGCGGTAAAGGTGTCGGAGACGTATTTTAGGAAGATAAAACCGAGAACGATATGTTTGTAGTTGGCAGCGTCTAAATTATTGCGAAGTTTGTCGGCAGCGTTCCAAAGTGTGTTATCAAGGTTGCTAAGAAAGGATTGTACAGCTATGCTGTTCTGGTTGCTGGTTGCTGGTTGCTGGTTGCTGGTTGCTGGTTGCTGGTTGCTGGTTGCTGGTTGCTGGTTGCATTATACTATCCTCAAAATAAATGTGTAGCAAAATTTTAATCTTTTTGATAAGAAAAATAAAGCGGTCATTTTTTATTAAGAATTTGTAAATATTCAGGAAAAAATGACCGCTTATGTGTGATATTTTAGGATTATTTTTTGTTGCGTTTATAAGCAATAACCATAATTAAAATTCCCAAAACAATCATCGGTAGTGACAATGTTTGTCCACGCGTGATGATACCTAAATCAAGGGTTAGGCTCATATCTGGTTCTCTGAAATTTTCAACGATAAAGCGGAAAATACCATAGCACAGTAAGAATAGCCCTGATACAGCTCCAAGCGGGCGAGGTTTACGGATAAAGAAATTTAAAATTGTAAATAACAGCACGCCTTCGAGTAAAAATTCATAAATTTGCGATGGATGGCGTGGTTGATAATCAACGTGTGGGAAAATCATTGCCCAAGGCACATCAGTAGTTCTTCCCCATAATTCACCATTAATAAAGTTACCTAATCGCCCCATTCCTAAACCAAAAGGGATCAGTGGTGCGGCAAAATCAGCGGTTTCCCAAAATGTATGTTTTTGGCGACGAGCTGTCCAAAGCATTGCAATGATTACCCCAATCAAACCACCGTGAAACGACATTCCTCCTTCCCAAATACGGAATAGATAAAGAGGGTCTTGAAGAAGTTTATCAAAGCTATAGAAGAATACATCACCAATTCGACCACCTAATATAACACCAAAAAATCCGTTATAAAGCAATTGATCGACTTGCTCAACTGTCCATAAGCCATTAGATTTTTTGGCTCTGCGAGTACCTAACCAATAGGCAAAAGCAAAACCAATAAGATACATTAAACCGTACCATCGTAACGCAAGAGGACCGATTTGAAAGATAATTGGATCGATATTTGGATAAATTAAATAATTTTCGTACATTTTTGCTCTTTTATTTGAAATTTAGTATTTAAAAAACATATTAATTGCAATGCCAATTAACAATAATGCAAATGCCTTTTTTAATATGCTTACGGGTAATTTTGTCGTTAATCTTGCCCCTAATTTTGAGGTAAAAAATGAAATAGAGACAATACATAGCAAAGCGGGTAAATAAACATAACCTAATGAATAATCAGGTAAATTAGGGGCATTATAGCCGTGAAAAATAAAGCTAAACATTCCTGTTAAGCCGAGCAAACAACCACATAATGCGGACGTGCCAATCGCTTTTTTGAGAGGAAGCCCTCTATTTTCTAAAAAAGGGACGGTAAAACCACCACCCGCAATGCCACCAATACTTGCTAAAACCCCAATAGTTCCCCCTGCAATTATCATTGATGATTTGGTTAATTCTTTTGTTACCTTTTGGGATTTTTTTATTGATAAAAACATTTTTATCGATAAATAAAGCATTAATATAGCAAAAGCTTTGGTAATAATATGCTTGGGTAAGCCTGTTACTATTGAAGTTGTTAAAAAGCCCATAATCATCAAAGGTGGAATAAAAAATTTTGCCACTGAAAAATCAATATTACCAAATTTATGGTGGTGTTGAGCAGCAGAGAAGGTATTGACTACAATAGTAGAAAAAGAGATACCAAGAGCCATTGACATAATCAATTGATCTGGAATCCCCATTTTAGGCAACAAATAAACTAAGGCAGGAACGATAACCATTCCGCCTCCAATACCAAATAACCCTGCTAACATTCCAGATACTGCACCTAGTACTATAAATGCAATAAAGAGTGTTACTGACATCAACGCTTCCTCCACGAATTTCGGTGAGTATTACGTTTTGGATGGTAGTTATTATTGATATTATCTGTTTGCTCAGTATTATTTATCATTAGAATTTGGGAAAATTCTTTCATCGCTTTGCGATATACCTCACGCTTAAAAGAGACGACTTGACGCACGGGATACCAAAAGCTAACCCATTGCCATCCATCAAATTCTGGGTTTTTCATTGTATCTAAACGTATTTTGCTTTCTGGTGCCACCAGTTGTAATAAAAACCAACGCTGTTTTTGCCCAATACAAACAGGACGCGTACCTTCATTACGAATTAAACGTTTAGGTAATTTATATCTTAACCAATATTTGGATGCCCAGAGTAATCGTACCTCATTTTTTGTTAAACCAACTTCTTCATAAAGCTCACGGTACATTGCTGTTTCAATGTTTTCACCTTCTTTTACGCCTCCTTGTGGAAACTGCCAAGAATTTTGACCAAACCGCTTTGCCCATAGAACTTGTCCATTTTTATTACAAATAACGATACCAACATTTGGGCGGTATCCATCAGAATCGATCAATTTGACCGCCTTATTTTGAATAATTTTGAATGGTATAGATTGTTTCATACTTTTATTTAGGGAGCAACTGAAACAAAAGAAAAAATTAAAATGCTCTTGCCTTGCTATTCCAAGCATAATATAAGCGGTATGATCCTATCAAAAATTTACAATTTTGTATTATCTTTTTTTCTGATACACTTTTGGTATCAATTATTCATATTATAAAATCAAATGCCATTTACTTTTTCACATCCTGCGATTGTGCTACCGCTAAAAAATATTTTAGGGCGTCACGTCTCATTAATTGCTCTGATTATTGGTAGTTTAACACCCGATTTTGAATATTTTTTAAGAATGAAGATGTATGGCGAATATGGACACACATTTTATGGGGTACTAGGGTTTGATTTGCCTTTAGGTATTATTTTATACCTTATTTTTCATCGCATTATAAAAAAACCATTAATAGAAAATTCTCCTCGATTTATTCAAGGTCGTTTAGCCATATTTAAAAATGATGATGGGTTTGGCTACTTTAAACGACATTATTTTATTGTTATTTTTTCTATTATTATTGGGGCTTATTCACACTTATTTTGGGATCTATTTACTCATCATAATACTTGTTTGGTTAATTACTTTGAACTTCATCAAACTATTGCTAACACGACTATTCCTTTTTTCAAATTATTACAACATTTGAGCAGTGTTGTTGGGATGTTATTTATATTTAGTTACTTATTAATGATGAAACAAGCACCCTGCCAATATACTCAACCTAAATTAAGTTTCTGGTTTAAAATGATAATATTCGCAAGCAGCATTTTTATAATAAGAATATATTTTCTGCAAAATTTGACTCAATATGGGGATATTATCGTTAGTGGAATAACATCAGGAATAGTTGCATTAATAATAGTGTGCTTAAATGAAAAGCTGAAAATAAAAAAATCGCCTTAATGATGAAGGCGATCTTCTCTTACGGCATTTTTATTTTTTAATAAAATACAAATCCCATACACCGTGCCCTAAATTTTTTCCTCGCTCTTCAAATTTGGTTAAAGGGCGAAAATCTGGACGTGGAATATAATCATTAGTAGGGGATTGATTTTCTAATTCTGACTCAAACTGTTGCAAGACTTCCAACATATGCTCTGCATAATTTTGCCAATCCGTAGCAAAATGAATAAAGCCATTAGCGGTTAGTTTATGTAAGATTTTTACAATAAATTCTGATTGAACAATACGGCGTTTATGATGTTTTGTTTTATGCCAAGGATCAGGGAAATAGAGTTGTAAACCTGCCAATGAGTGATCTGAAATACTATCTCGTAAAATTTCCGTTGCATCGTGACAGATCACACGTAAGTTTTTCACTTGCTTTTCCACCGCATAAGCAATACAAGCCCCCACACCCGGTGTATGAACTTCAATTCCAATATAATTTTTATCTGGATTTTGCTCTGCCATTTCAACTAAAGATTTACCCATTCCAAAACCAATTTCTAAAATAACAGGGTTATCATTTCCAAAAATAGTTTTAAAATCAAAGGGAGTGGTTTGGTAATCTAGCCCAAAGGTTGTCCAGTTATTATTCATTGTGTTACGTTGATATTCGCTCATTCGCCCTGTACGCAGTACGAAGCTACGAACTTTACGTTTATAACGTCCATCTTCAGTAAACTCAGCCTGCTCCACTGTTTTACGTTTTTTATCTGCTAAAGTTTGTTGTGTCATTATCTATTCTATATTATTCAAATTAAAAACGAATTAAGGCTGAACCCCAAGTTAAACCACCGCCAAATGCCTCTAATAATAGCGTTTGTCCACGTTGAATACGTCCATCTCGTACCGCTTCATCAAGAGCGGCAGGAATAGAGGCCGCTGATGTATTACCGTGACGGTCTAAGGTTAAAACAACTTGATCTAACCCCATTTTTAATTTGCGTGCTGTGGCTGAAATAATACGTAAATTGGCTTGATGTGGAATTAACCAATCAATTTGATCCCGCTTTAACTGATTATATTCAAGGGTTTCTTCCACTACATTAGCCAATTCTCGAACCGCAATTTTGAACGTCTCATTGCCCTGCATTTCTAAATACGCAGGATCACTTTGTGCAATACGACCTTGATTTTCAAGCATTAATACTTGAGCATTATCACCATTAGCGTGTAAATGAGTAGATAAAATACCCGCTTCTTCCGATGCTTCTAAAATCACAGCACCAGCACCATCGCCAAATAAAATAACCGTTGTACGATCCTTTGGATCTAAAGTTCGAGAGAATAGATCGGAACCTACGACTAATGCTTTTTTCACTTGCCCAGTTTTAATAAATTGATCGGCAACACTTAATCCATACACAAAGCCTGAACACGCAGCCGCCAAATCAAAGGCAATCGTATCTTTAATGCCCAACATTTGCTGAACCTGACAAGCAGAACTTGGAAAAGCGTGGCTGGATGTAGTAGTTGCCACAATAATTAAGCCAATCTCATTAGGATCAATGTTCGCCATTTCCAATGATTTTTTTGCTGCTTCATAACCCATTGTGGCAACTGTTTCATTTTCTGCAGCAATACGACGCTCTTTAATGCCTGTGCGTTGCGTAATCCACTCATCAGAGGTTTCCACCATCTTTTCAAGTTCTGCATTGGTGCGTACCTGCGCAGGTAAATAGCTACCTGTTGCTAGAATTCTGCTATACATTTTGTTCTCTAAAATTTAAAACGATTAATTTTGGCAATTCTAACAAGAATTGCAAAGGCTTTCACTAATTTTTAAAAATAAAAAAAACGAGGACAAAAGTCCTCGTTTTCTCATTCTTAAAGTGGTTAAATTAAATTACTTAATTTTACGACCTTTGTAGAAACCATCTTCACTTACGTGATGACGTAAATGAGTTTCACCACGAGCATCTACTGATACTGCTGCAGTTGTTAATGCATCATGTGAACGACGCATACCACGTCTTGAACGAGTTTTTTTACTTTTTTGAACAGCCATTGGCTATACTCCTAATCTAGATTATTTTTTTAAGTTAGCTAATACGGCGAACGGATTTGGTTTTTCTTCTTCCTCGTCAGGAATTTCACCAAAAACCTGCTCCGCCACGGACACTTCACAGTGTTCATAATTATGTTTCGGGACTAGGGGTAAATTGAGAATAAATTCATCCACAATAGCATCTAGTAAATTTATTTCACCAAATTCATTTAATTCAAGTGGTTCATAAATTTCGGGCAAATTGTCCGCCTGATTCATATTAGATACTGGACTGAAACTAAACGTACAGTCGAGTACTTGTGAAAATGGGTTACCACAACGCTGACATTCTAACTCTACTTCAACATTTGCGGTGCCTTTCATCACCGTCAAGCCTTGAGAATCAATATCAAGCGAAAGTGTAACTTGTGCATCACTTTGCACATTACCAACAAGTTCATCCAAACGACCTAAAGCATCTTTTAGAAAAAAACCTTTGTAGTCCATACGATGCTGCGCATCTTTTTTAGGATTAATTGTTAGGGGTAGTTTTACCTTTTTCATAGGGTGCAGATATTACAGATAGAAAGTAAAATAGTCAAAGGGAAAATTGTATTTTTTAAAACTTACTTCAGGGCAAGAGCATTTTAATTTATATTTAGAAGTAATTGAGCTCTAAAATTATCATCCAATGCAGCCATTTTTAGCTTACGTTTCATACTTGCTTTACGAGTTGTATCAGTTTTAACAATATTTAATGCTAGTTTTCTAAAAGCATTCATTACCTCAGCTGCATTCCCTCGCCTAATCCTTGAATTATCTTCATGGAAAGTCATATCTAAAGTCCAGTGTAAGCTATTTTCTATCGCCCAATGATTACGAATAATACTATTTAATCTTTCTGCATTAAGGCTAAGAGAACTTATATAATAACGGTTTTCTATTGTCACTTTTTCACCAATATGGCATTTAGCTTCTATACAAATTACGGTTTGGATATTCGCCCATTTTTTATGTTCTGTAAGCCAATTTTTATCAATTTCTAATTGAATACATCTTCGCTCTTCTATTCGTCCATGACCACTAGTAATATGCTCATAAATAGAATGACCAACATTTGCAAACTGTTCTCTATGACATTTGTGAAACCAAGCCTTAACTTCTTTATTTAACTGTCCTTGATTACCTTTTAATGACACCACATAATCCGCACCTTTAGAATGAATCTTATTGATAATAGCATGCTGACATCCCATTGCATCAAGTGTAATAGTGGCTCCTTTTACATCAAGTAAATCTAATAGTTTAGGGATTGCTGTAATTTCATTTGATTTACCCTCTACTTTTTGTTGTCCTAACACTAAGCCATTTTCACAACTCCAAGCACTAACCATATGTAGACTATCTTTTCTATTTTTTGTAGAAAAACTGCCTCTTGCACTTTTTCCATCAATGGCAATAATTTCTCCATCTACTTCTGTTATGAGTTCTTTAACCCAATTGATAAAACAAGTTTGAATAGCTTCAGGTTCTAAGCGACTCATTACCCTTGCTATAGTATCATGTTTAGGAATTCCATTATGAAAAGGTAAATAACGTCTCAACCAGTCTAGTTTTACGTGACCGAAGTCTTCTATATCTTCCCAACCTTCTGCACCAGATAGGACTGCACAGATAGATAGAAATAAAATATCTATAAGTGCATGCTTTTTACATCGTTCAATTCTAGGATCTTTGATAATTGAAAAGTGAGTAATAAAATTATTTGTCATATCAGTAAACCTTTTTTACATTTGTTACTGATCTGATCGTAAAAATAGTATTTAGTTCAATTTAAAATGATCTTGCCCTGAAACTTACTTGCAAAACTCATTATATTATAGACAATAGTCTTAATTATTCCGAATAAAAAACACGAATGAAACAAGACTTAACTTACTTACAACGTTGCAAAGAGTGTGATATCACAGTAAAAATTGCAAAAACTGACCATAATCATACCGCTTGTTGCCCGAATTGTAATAAAGTGTTACATCAAGGACATAGCTGGAAGCTCATTAAATGCACAATTATTGCTATCTCTATTCTTATTTTACTTCCTTTTGCATTAACCTTTCCCCTAATGCGTATTGATTTATTAGGAATGCCAGTCTATGCCTCTGTTTGGGGAGGCATTTGGAAAATGGCTATTTCTGGCTATGCGATTACTGCCTTTATGGTACTTATCTGTGCTGTGATTATGCCTTGCCTTTTTGCCTCACTGGTTGTTACATTAGCAATACAACGTTTATTAAAACAACGCCCCAAATATACATTACTGCTACTAACCAAAATTCAACCCTGGGTAATGCTAGATGTTTATTTTGTTGCTTTAGCTGTAGCTGCATTTAAAGTACACGAATATGCAGATTTACATTTTGATATTTATCTCTCTGCTTTTGTTATCACAACCCTACTAACTACACTATTATTTATCAAAATCAATCCTCAACAATTATGGTCTGATTTTTATCCTGAATATCATACCCTACCTCCAGCTCACCCTTGTTCACCCACACTTTGTGCAGAATGCGAATATACCTTTGATGAAAACATCATTGATTTAAAAGGGCGATTACGTTGCCCACGTTGTGAAAGTAAATTAACTATTTCTGATAGTATAAAATTACAACGAGTTTGGGCAACACTAGTTGCTGGTACTATAATGCTTATTCCAGCAAATATTTTACCTATTTCAATCACCAATTCGGCAGGTTCAATTTCTGCAGACTCTCTTATTTCAGGCGTTCTACTATTTATAGAAATGGGAAGCTACTTAGTCGCAATGATTGTTTTTGTTGCGAGCATCCTAGTTCCTTTCAGTAAAATTATCATTATCACTTATTTATTATTGGCGATTCACTATCGTTTTAAACACAATATTCACTTTCAATTAAAGCTACTGCACTATGTTCATTTTGTAGGACGCTGGTCTATGTTAGATTTATTTGTGCTTGCTTTAATGATGTCGCTCGTAGAACGAGGACAAATCATCAGTTTTTCTGTCGGCAGTGCTGCTGTATTCTTTGGTGCCGCCGTCTTTTTAACAATGATTTCATCATCAAATTTAGATGCCAAAATGTTATGGAAAATACACAAGAAACATAAAGAACAAAATAAGCGGGTAGATGTTGAGTAAAATTTACAAAGGACTCTCAATATCTAGTTTTTCACTAATACTACTTACCGCTAAAATAAGAGTGGAGCGGATCATTTTATCAAGACGGGCTTGTTGCATTTGATATTGTATCGGATTGTTATTATTTAAAGCTGGTTGTTGTTTAAGTAACGCTAAGATAATAGTTAAATCAATATGATGAAGTTTTTTTATAAAATCAATAATTTTAGGATCTGAAAAAGCAAATTCTTCAACTTCATTACTTAGGTATTCTTTTAATTCAATAAAAAGATTAATATCTTGAAAAACTTCCATAGAAATAGCACCTAAACTAACTAGGACTTTTAATCTGACAGGTAATTCAGCGAGTGGACCTTGATGTTCAAAGAGCGAATTAACCACAGATTCAACCACAAAGTCTTTTTTACGAAAAACACGGTTAATCAATTGCTCAACAGCGTGAGAAAATTGGTTAACCGAAAGAGCGAGAAACCCTCTTAATGAAGGTGCATCGCTCAGTTTTTCAATAAAATTATCTTGAGATGCCATTATTTATATAGTTTTATAATTTTTGAAATAATATCTTCATTCGTTAATCCTGTATAATGCTTAACTGCATCATAAAGACCATTCTGATCAATATACTCCGCCAATTCTATGGCTTGTGGATCATCTTGATTACGATATTGTAATGCCATCACCACACCTTCAATTAAATGCTGATTAGGTAAATCAAATTCTATCGTACCTAATAAAGGTTTAATCAAGCGATCATTTTGACTAAGTTTACGAATAGGCTCACGTCCAACTCGATTTACATCATCATCTAAATAAGGATTTTCAAAACGTTTGATAATTTTTTCTATATAAGCGGAATGTACTAATGGATCAAAATTATAACGTTTAATTAAAACTGCGCCACTTTCTTCCATTGTTGCTTTTACCTTAGATTTGATATTTTCTAAAATAATGGCATCTTTTATATATTTTACATCCGCTTGTTTACCTAAATAAGCAGTGACTAAATGTCCTGTATTAAGAGTAAATAGCTTACGCTCTACGAACGCCATCAAGTTATCAGTTAATTCCATACCTTGAATATCTGGAATAGTACCTTTAAATTGAGTTTGATCGACAATCCATTCACTAAACTCTTCAACAGTTACTTCAAGTGGGTCATCTAAATTTGGTTGAGTAGGTGGAACAATACGATCAACCGCTGAATCAACAAAACCAACTATTTGTTCAATTTGTTGTTGCTGTTCATTATTTAAGTATTGAAATACATTCTCTTTTAAAAAAGAAGTACCTCTTACCATATTTTCACAAGCGATAATATTTAATGGTTGAGAATTATTATTTTCTAAACGTTTTACTAATCCTTTGGCAAGCGTTGGTGCAATAATTTTTAATACATTTGGACCAACAGCTGTAGTGATTAAATTAACGGTACTAATTTTGTTTAGTAGCGCGACTTCATCTGCTGAATTGATAGCCTCTATATTTCTCACTATTTCTACACGACTATTATCACCAACAATTTTTACACCGTACTGTTTTTGCTGATTAATTTGATCGATTTGAGTTTGGTTGATATCAACAAAGGTAATATGAATATTAGAGTCAGCTAATAATTTACCAATAAAACCACGCCCGATATTACCTGCACCAAAATGTAATGCATTCATAAGATTAAATCCTTTTTGTAAAATGTTGGTAAGATCTTACCGCTTAAAAACCCCCTTTTGCAAGGGGGTCTCTTTGATTATTTACCTTGTAGTAAATTTAATACTTGTTGTGGGTCATCTGTCGTCATTAATGTGTGCATTTTTTCTTCATCATCTAATGCGTTGGTTATTGCTGTGATAACTTGAATATGCTCATCATTACGAGCCGCAATTCCAATGACCAATTTTGCAACACCATCCTCTTCATCATCAATGAAACGTACACCATCACGATATTGACAGAATACAATACCTGTTTCTAACACACTTTCTTTAGCAGCAATTGTTCCGTGTGGTACGGCAATTCCTTCTCCAAGATAAGTGGAAACCTGTTTTTCACGTTCAAACATTGCAGGTATATAATCTTCTTTAGCAAAGCCAAGTTTAACAAGTTTTTCGCCAGCAAACTGAATGGCTTGCTCTTTATTTGTCGCAGTTAGATTTAAGAATATTTGCGATTCTTTCAATTCTAAGCAGTGAGCTGGCTTAGCTTTTTTTGTTAGGCTCGAATTTACTCCTTCATCATTAACTAGATCTTGTACAAGCTGATTATAAAAAGTGTTATCTAAGAAATTATTTAATGACAAATGTTGTGCATTTGGTACTTGTTGTTTTGCTCGAGTGGTTAAATCTTTATGCGTAATAACCAGTTGAGCATTATCAGGTAAATCATTGATGGCAAGATTTTTTACCTCAATATTTAAGCCTGCTTCCTCAACTTTCTTACGTAACATACTCGCCCCCATTGCACTTGATCCCATTCCTGCATCACAAGCAACATAAATTTTATTTACTTGTTGTAATGAAGCTGATGAAACACCTTTACTTTGTGCTTTCATTGAGTGCATTTTAGATTGAGCTGATTCTAAATCATCACCCTCTTCATCTGTTACTTTTTGTGTTTTCAATAACACTGATGCAATAAGGAAAGAAACAGTACAAGAAAGTGCAATTGATAATAACACGCCTAATGTTGCACCTTTTGGCGTCATTAATAATACTGCAAAGATAGAACCTGGAGAAGCAGGTGCTACAAGACCAGCATTAAACAGTGTTAAGGTAAACACACCAGTCATACCTCCAGCAATTACAGCCAGAATTAAACGTGGGTTCATTAACACATAAGGGAAGTAAATTTCGTGAATACCACCAAAGAAATGGATAATAGTTGCACTACCTGCAGTTTGTTTTGCCAAGCCTTTTCCAAAGAACATATAGGCAAGTAAAATACCTAAGCCTGGACCTGGGTTTGCTTCAATTAAGAAGAAAATTGATTGTCCAATTTCTTGGGATTGTTGAATACCAAGCGGAGAGAAAATACCGTGGTTAATCGCATTATTTAAGAATAAAATTTTTGCTGGCTCAACAAGTAATGATGTTAATGGAAGCATATTCGCTTTAACTAATACATCAACCCCAGCAGCAAATAATTCTGAAATTTGAGTGACAATTCCACCGATAACACTATAAGCCAAAAGAGCCAAAATCATACCGATAATACCAGCGGAGAAGTTATTTACTAACATTTCAAAGCCAGTTTTTACTTTTCCTTCAACCCAGTTATCAAAAGTTTTAATTGCTAAACCACCAAGTGGACCTGCAATCATTGCTCCCAAGAACATTGGAATTGATGCACCAACGATAATTCCCATTGTTGCGACCGAACCAACAACGGCACCACGTTCACCACCAACTAAACGACCACCAGTATAACCAATTAAAAGTGGTAATAAATAAGTAATCATAGGACCAACAAGTTTTCCTAAATACTCATTTGGCAACCAACCTGTTGGAATAAATAGGGCTGTAATAAACCCCCATGCGATAAATGCCCCAATATTAGGCATTACCATATTGGATAAGAAACGTCCAAAACCTTGAACTTTCACTTTAAAATTTGAAGACATAATAGCACCTCATTAAATGCTGTGAATAAAAAGACATTGATTAAAAATCAGTGACTAAATTAGCACTTATTTTTTTAACAACAAAAGAATTTATTTTAAAAATGTGATAGATGTCACATAAAATTTTTTATAGATATTTTTAAAGTGTGATCTAAATCACAATTTTAAATATATATTAATAAAAGCATGATATGGATCACGTTTTTATGACGTCCTTTTGTAAATCATTATAAAAATATCACTACTCATTCTAGTTTGGATTACTTAATAAACATCTAAATTCGTGATAATTTTATAAAAAAGAATGTGCTATTTCGTGATAAAATTAAGCTTATAAACTTGTTATTTTGTGATCCTGTTGATATTATTAGCTTTATTTTTATGAAAGGACAGAGTAATGCTAAAAAGAAAAGCGTATGATAAATTGATTGAATGGAAGCAGCAATCATTAGGTAAAACTGCTCTTTTGATTAATGGTGCTAGACGAGTCGGCAAAAGCTATTTGTGTAAAGTCTTTGCTCAAAATGAATATAAAAGTCATTTAATTATTGATTTTGCTAATGTTCCAAAAGAGATTAAAAATTTATTTGAAGAAGAAAGCTATGATCTTGATTTGTTTTTTCTCAAACTATCTGCATTTTATGGTGTTATTCTTTATGAAAGAGAAACGTTATTTATTTTTGATGAGATACAACAATACCCAAGAGCAAGGCAGTTAATTAAATATTTGGTTCAAGATGGGCGTTATGATTATATTGAAACTGGTTCTTTGTTATCAATAAAACGTAATGTTCAAGATATTGTTATTCCATCAGAAGAAGAGCATATTTTTCTTTATCCACTAGATTTTGAAGAATTTTTATGGGCAATGGGCGACAAAACCACAATCCCGATGCTAAAAACTTTTTTTCATAAAAAACAGCCATTAGGACAGGCTTTACATCGTAAAACTTTAAATTATTTTAGACAATATATGTTAATAGGTGGAATGCCACAGGTTGTTGATAATTATATAAAAAATAAAGATTTTATTGCGGCTGATAAAATTAAGCGAAATATTTTAACTTTATATCGTAATGATATTGCTAAGTTTGCAAGGAATTATCAGAATAAGGTATTGGCTATTTTTGATGAAATTCCAGGACAATTATCTAAAAAAGAAAAAAAATATACATTATCAGCATTATCTAAAAATGCACGTTTACGAGAATATGAAGACGCATTTATGTGGTTATCTGATGCAATGATTGTTAATACTTGCTTCAATACAACAGATCCTAATGTGGGGTTGGCACTAAGCAGTGATTTTAGTACAAGAAAATGCTATATGGCAGATACAGGTTTACTATTAACACTGGCATTTTATGATAATGAGCAATTACATTCAGAAGTTTATAAAAATATTTTATTTGATAAATTAAATATAAATGAAGGAATGTTGATGGAAAATATCGTAGCTCAAATATTAAGAACGCAAGGATATCGTTTATTTTTCTATTCTAGAAGAGATAAAGAAAATACTAAAAATAATATGGAAATAGACTTTTTATTATCTCACAATAAAAAAATTAGTGCTGTTGAAGTAAAGTCATCAAGTTATCGTAAACATAGTTCTTTGGATAAATTTAATTTGAAATTTAACCATAAAATAGAACAATCAATCATTCTTTATCAAAAAGATTTAATGATAAAAGATAATGTTTTGCATTTACCGATTTATATGGCTATGTTTTTATAGCTTAAAAGTAAAGAGGGATATTTTCATAACCCCCTCTTTACCACTTATTTTGTACAATTTTAAGCTAATTGAGAATAAAACACCTGAAATCGTGAGATTTTTATAAAATAGAATATGCGATTTAGTGATCTTATTGATTTTATTATATTTAAGTCATAAAAAATATAATATTCTAACTTTTGATACTGCCCATCATCTTATTTTTACAAATCCCCACAAAAATCTTACCGCTTATCTCTTTTTTATTATATAATTACGAAACGAAACTTAATTAAAGGCAATCAAAACATTTTATGTCAAAACGAAACACTCAACAACGTCGTCATTTAATTGCTACTCTTGTTCAAGAACAAGGGGAAGTGAGTGTGGAACAGTTATCAGAACAGTTTGAAACCTCAGAAGTAACAATTCGCAAGGACTTAACAATACTTGAAGAGAGTGGGCTATTGTTACGCCGTTATGGTGGGGCAATTAAAATGCCGTCTGAATTTATTGATGAGCAACATATTGAAGATATTTCGAAACAAAAGAAAGCGATTGCAAAATTGGCGGTAAATTGTATTCGTGAGCATAATCGTATCATTATTGATAGTGGTAGTACGACTGGGGCATTGATTCCTTATTTGAATCAAGCAGGGCTAGTTGTGATGACAAATTCTCTTGCACTTGCTTCAGAATTAACCGCTTTGGAAATTGAGCCAACGGTATTGATGACAGGGGGAACGTGGGATTCTCGTTCGGAATCTTTTCAAGGAAAAGTGGCGGAAACCGCATTGCGATCCTATGATTTTGACCAGTTATTTATTGGTGCTGATGGATTAGATTTAGCACGGGGTACAACGACTTTTAATGAGTTGGTTGGATTAAGTCAGGTTATGGCGGAAGTATCTCGTGAAGTGAATGTGATGATTGAATCTCACAAAATGGCAAGAAAAATGCCTAATGTGGAATTAGATTGGGATCAAATTGATCGTGTGATTACCGATAATCAAATTGATTTAGAAATGAAGAAAGCGTTGGAACAAAAAGGTATTGACGTTCTAATTGCTCAAATTTAGTGATTTTAAATTTATACATAAAAGGAAAATAAAACTATGTGTGGAATAGTAGGTGCAGTAGCACAGCGTGATGTGGCAGACATTTTGGTTGATGGGTTACATCGTTTAGAATATCGTGGTTATGATTCAGCGGGCGTTGCTGTGCTAAATGCGACAACCAAAGAGATGCAAGTCGTTCGCCGAGTCGGTAAAGTAAAAGAATTAGAAAATGCAGTGGCGGAAAGTAATGTAATTGGTGGAACAGGCATTGCTCACACACGTTGGGCAACACACGGCGAACCAAGTGAAATCAATGCACACCCTCACGTCAGTGGTAAAATTGCGGTAGTTCACAATGGTATTATTGAAAACTACGAAGAATTACGTGAAGAATTAAAAGCAAAGGGCTATGAATTTTTATCACAAACGGATACCGAAGTTATCGCTCACTTAGTAGAATGGGAATTACGCACATCTGAAACGTTACTAGAAGCAGTGAAGAAAACCGTAAAACAGTTGCGTGGTGCTTATGGTACTGTGGTGATGAATCAAGATGAACCAGAACATTTAATCGTGGCTCGTTCAGGCAGTCCATTAGTGATTGGGTTAGGTGTAGGCGAGAACTTTATCGGTTCAGATCCTTTGGCGTTATTAAGCGTAACCCACCGTTTTATTTACTTAGAAGAAGGCGATGTTGCGGAGATTACACGCAAAACAGTCGATATTTTTGATCGTGAAGATAAGCCTGTGCAACGTGAAATTCACGAATCGCATTTTGAAAATGATGCGGCAGATAAAGGGCAGTATCGCCACTATATGCAAAAAGAAATTTTTGAACAACCAGTTGCGATTATCAATACTCTTGAAGGTCGTATTACCAACGGTAAAGTGAATGTTGACGCTATGGGTAAAGATGTCGATAAAATCTTAGCAAAAGTTGAGCATATCCAAATTGTAGCGTGTGGTACATCTTATAACGCTGGAATGGTGGCTCGCTACTGGTTTGAGTCTATTGCTGGCGTAAGTTGTGATGTGGAAATTGCCTCTGAATTCCGCTATCGTAAATTTGTGACTCGTCCAAATAGCTTATTGATTACCCTTTCACAATCGGGGGAAACCGCAGATACGTTGGCAGCATTACGTTTAGCACAAGAATCAGGGTTTATGTCATCAATGGTGATTTGTAACGTGGCAAGTTCATCATTAGTGCGTGAATCTGACTTTGCCTTTATGACAAAAGCGGGCGTAGAAATTGGTGTTGCGTCAACCAAAGCTTTTACCACTCAATTAACTTGTTTATTACTTTTAAATACTGCAATTGGGCGTTTAAAAGGGACATTGAGCGAACAAGAAGAGAAGCAAATCGTGCAATCTTTACAACGCTTACCCGCACAAATTGAAAGTGCGTTAGTGTTTGACAAAGAAATTGAAAAATTATCACAAGATTTCGCCGAAAAACACCATACTCTATTCTTAGGACGTGGTGAGTTTTATCCTATCGCAATGGAATCAGCATTGAAATTAAAAGAGATTTCTTATATTCACGCAGAAGCTTACGCCGCAGGTGAATTAAAACACGGTCCATTAGCCTTGATTGATAGCGATATGCCAGTGGTGGTAATTGCTCCTGAAAATGATTTATTAGAAAAAGTAAAATCAAATATTGAAGAAGTGAGTGCCAGAGGCGGACAGCTTTATATCTTTGCGGATAAAGATGCTGGTTTTACGGATTCAGATAATTTCAAAACGTTAGTAATGCCAAAAGTCGATCAGGTTACGGCACCGATTTTCTACACCGTGCCATTACAATTATTGTCTTATCACATCGCCTTAATTAAAGGCACTGATGTTGATCAACCTCGTAATTTAGCAAAAGCAGTAACGGTTGAGTAATATAATTTATGTAATTAAAAACCCCTATTCTTTTGTAAAGTAATAGGGGTTATAAATACTAAAATTAAGCTGGATTTTCTTCAGTCGCTTCTTTTAATAGTTTTTGAAGCTCACCTTTTTGATACATTTCTAAAATAATATCACAACCACCTACTAATTCACCTTTAACCCAAAGTTGTGGAAAAGTTGGCCATTGTGCATATTTTGGTAATTCTGAACGAATATCAGGATTAGTTAAAATATCTACATATCCAAAAGGAACTTTGCATCCTATCAATGCTTCTACTGCTCGAGCTGAAAAACCACAAGAAGGAAATTTTGGTGATCCTTTCATATAAATAAGAACAGGATTTTCTGTAATTTGTTTTTTGATTTTCTCTATTGTTTCCATTATAAGCCTCTAATCTAAATATAGGAGAGTATTTTAGCAAATTTTAATTAAGATCGCACCGCTTATCCTGTTTAATTAAATAGCATTTTATATTTTATTTATAAATTTACTCTTTTTTTCTATCATAAAACTCCCCTAAATCACTATTTAAAAAGAAAGTACGGTATTCTTGTGTCCACATTGCAGTTGCACCACACACCGCAACAGGCATAATAACTAAATTAATTACTGGAATTAATGTGGCAATGCTTATCAGTGTACCAAAAGTTAAGTTCATTACTTTATGTTCAGATAATGCTTTTTGCATCCTAATAAAGCTAATTTTATGATTATCAAAAGGATAGTCACAATATTGAATTGCAACTAACCAACATCCCAATATAAATAATAATATAGGGATCACCGTTTGTCCTAAAAGAGGTACAAAGCCTAATGTAAATAAAATAACTAATCTAGGAAGTGCATACATCATTTTTTGCCATTCTCGTTTAAGCATTCTTGGAATGTCTTTTAATATATCGGCAAAAGAAGTATCTAATAACAGTTCCCCCGTTAATTGAAGTTCCACTTTTTCTGCCAATAAGCCATTAAAAGGCGCAGCAATAAAATTGGCTAGTGTTGTGAAAGTAAAATAGAAAAAGAGCATTAAACCCAAAATTGCAATAGGGATCAATATCACGGTTATCCAATCTAACCAGCTAGGCATAAAGCTTACAAGAGAATTTAACCAATCATTAAGGTTAACAATAAATAACCATACTAAACCTATAATCAGCGTAATATTAATCAGTAATGGAAACAAAATAAAAGGAAGTAATTTTCGCTGAAAAATCAAACGCCATCCAAAAGTAAAATAATAAATCCCTGCCTCAAACTGATTTTGAGAAGGTGGAAGTAATAAAATCATAATATTTTTCCTTATATTTTTAAAATATTCTTAGAAATATGGTAAGCTATTCATATCATTTTTCAAAGTACATACTATAAGACAAAAGAGGATGCAATGGAACTCTCAATTATTTTCTTTATTTTAGCTGGAATACTGATTACATTGTTAATTGGTTATTCAATCTTGTCTTCTCGCAGAGAAAAATCCCATATATTTGAAAATGACTTTGCTAGTCGTCCACAACAACCCATCACACCATTAAATGAACTCTCTTTTTCTCATTTATCTCAGAATGAGAAGTATGACAATGTACAAGATGACACGTCGACAAAACAATTGTCAGAAAATAATGAAAACTCTACAGTTGAAAAGTCTGTCAATAAAATAAAAATACGTTTAAACAATAAGAAAAATGCGAAAGAAAAAGAGAAGCAAAAACAAAAAGTAGAAGAGAGACAATTATCCTTATTTAATACTCAAGACACAATTAAAAATGAGGAAGAAGAGGTAGAGGTAGAAAAACAAGCACCAGAGGTAACACAGACTCAAGAGAAGACAACAGAAGAGAAAATTATTACCCTTTATCTTGTTGCTCCTGAAAATAAAGAATTTTCTGGTGAAGAAATTGTTCAAAAGCTCGAAGAAATGGGGTTTCAATATGGTGAACATAAAATTTTTCATCGTCATATTGATAACAGTGCGAGTCCAATTATCTTCAGTGTTGCTAATATGATGCAACCTGGGGTATTTGATCTCGATAAAATACACTCATTTTCAACAATTGGTCTTCTCTTTTTTATGTATATTCCATCAGCTGGAAATGATGTTACAAATTTACGATTGATGATCAGCACAGTAGAAAGCTTATCTAAATCACTCGGCGGATTTATGCTGAATGACCAACAAGCGTTATTTGACAAACAATCTCACTTGGAATACATACGAAGAGTACAATAATTTACAAACAGACTAAAAGCTATATTGTTAAAAAATAGCTCTCTTAAAAAGGGGGGGGAAGGTCATACTTTAATTAAAGCAAGATAGGAACCAGAATCTAATAAAACCAATAAATTACATTGTTGATATAGATACTATTAAGGTATTGGTATTGGTTTTACGAACTTTAACCGCAACAAATTCCTCTTCATTGAACTCATAACCGAGTTCTTCTTTTGCGATAAAATCTGCAAATTCTACGCTTGCTTGGATTCTCCATTTAGATAGGTTATTTACCGTAAAACTCACCGAGATACGCCATTCTTAATTGAGCAAGGTAAATTTGAGCACAATTATAGAAGTGGTAAGGAAAAGAACAATCAAAGAAAAAAAGTGAAGAAGTTTCTTACTATAAGCTCTTTGCTTATTGCACCTGAGATGGTAGCAAAAGCAATAAGAAGTCATTGGAGTATTGAAAACAGTTCATACTGGGTGCTTGATGTAATTTTTAAAGAAGATGAATCAAGAATTTGTCTAGAAAATGCCCCTGAATATATGGCAATATTTAGGCATTTTGCAATGAATTTATTATTAAAAAACAAATAAGAAGTCTAGACGGCTATATTCATTATTTGTTAGAATGAACCTTGAAATTTATTAATTATAAGGATCCCTTAAATGGCAGATTGGAGTGGCGAATATATTAGCCCTTATGTTGAGCATGGTAAGAAAAGTGAACATGTTCGTAAAGTCACCGTTTCTATTCCAGTGAAAGTACTAGAAATTTTAACGAATGAGCGAACTCGTCGTCAAATAAATAATCTCCGCCACGCAACCAATAGTGAATTGCTTTGTGAGGCTTTCTTACATGCTTTTACAGGGCAACCCCTTCCAACAGATGAAGATTTAATGAAAGCCCGTCACGATGAAATTCCAGAAGAAGCGAAGTTAAAAATGCAAGAACTAGGTATTGATCCAAAAGACTGGCAATACTAAAGAATCAATTTGAAAATTTTGATAACTATCTTACCGCTTGATTTTAAAGGAGAATAAATGTTTCTATATATTGTCGATCTGCTTGGTACGGCTATTTTTGCGGTTTCTGGTGTTTCAATGGCATTTAGATTAAAAATGGATGCTGTCGGGGTTTTAGTGTTGGCGAGTGTTGTTGCCATTGGAGGGGGAACTATTCGAGATATTGTATTAGATGTTCCTGTTTTTTGGCTTACTGATAATAACTATATTTGGGTGGTCATTGCAACTTGTATACTAATGATTGTATTCACTAAAAAACCTACCCGTCTACCTTGGTATATCTTGCCCGTTTCTGATGCTTTTGGATTAGCATTTTTTGCTATTATGGGGGCTGAAAAGGCACTGCATTATGGATTTTCTCCTACTGTTGCAGTGTTAATGGGAACCCTCACAGGATGTGGTGGTGGTGCAATTCGAGATGTATTGGCAGGTCAAATTCCCTTTATTTTTCAAAAAGAAATTTATGCCTCTGCTTGTATTATGGGCGCTACCGTATACTGTTTATTAGATTATTCTCACTTACCACGTTTTGTAAATGTATTGGTAGGCATAGCTGTCGTATTAGCTATTCGTTTAACTGCAATAAAATGGCAACTTTCTTTACCTACTTTTTCTAAAGATTAAAAATATCCATAAAAAAACCCACCAAAGCGGTGGGTTTTTCATAAGATTTTACTAATCCTTTAATTAGTGTACGCCGTGCATACGTTTTTTCAAGAATTTAGACATTAATACGATAATCACTGCTGCACCTACTGGAATTAATGTAAATAGCAAGAAGAAGCCTGATAATCCCATCATTTCATTTAATGCATCGATTGAGCTTGCAGTGTAACCTGATAATAAATTACCGATAAATGCGGCAAACAACCAAACACCGAACATTAAGCCTACGAAACGTTTTGGTGATAATTTACTTACATAAGATAAGCCGATTGGTGATAAACATAATTCGCCCATTGTATGTAAGAAGTAAGCTGCAATTAACCAGAACATTGAAACTGATGCCTCTGCAACACCTGATTTAATACTCATTGAACCATAAGCTAAGAAACCAAAACCTGCTGCGAGTAAGATCATTGCAATTGCGAATTTCATTGGACCTGATGGATTAAATTTAGTATCCCAAATTTTAGAAACTAATGGTGCAAATGCGATAATAAAGAATGAATTTAAAATACCAAACCAAGAAGCAGGTACTTCAATTTGATCCGTTGAGCTAAATTCACCGTATAATTTCCAAATCACAATCCCCCAAATAATCACAAAACTGGTCATTAAGAAACTGTTTGATAGTGCAATTTTTGAGAAAGTTTGTTTAACTAATAAACCTAAAACCCAAGTGACAATAATCACTGGTACAACCGTTAAGAAGAAGTTTGCCCATACAAAGATAGTCGCCCACTCACCCGTTAAAACACGTTGTGTATAGTCTTTTGCAAAGATGGTCATTGATGAACCCGCTTGCTCAAATGCCCACCAGAATACAATAGTGAATAATGCAAATACACCTACTGCAATTAAACGATCTTTTTCTGTTCCAGTAAGAGATTCTTTTGTTACTTCTTTGCTTTCTGCATTTTCAGCAACGACTTTTTTGTGCAGTGAACCGATTTGACCGAATAATGCTTTTGAGAAGTAGAATTGAAGTAAACCGAATAACATAAAGATACCCGCTAAACCGAAGCCGTAAGACCAACCCACAGTTTCACCTACATAACCACAAAGCATAATACCTAAAAATGCACCTGCGTTAATACCCATATAGAAAATGGTATAAGCACTGTCTTTTTTCGATTCTTTTTTGTAAAGATCACCGACCATTGTCGAGATATTTGGCTTAAATAGACCGTTACCTAATACAAGCAAGGTTAAACCAAGATAGAATGACCATTGCCCCATAAATTCGAAGGCAAGAGATAAATGCCCTAAGGTCATTAAAAATGCACCACCAACAATGGCAACTCTTGCACCCGTTAAGCGGTCAGCAATATAACCCCCAATTAAGGGTGTAAAATAAACTAATGAGCTGTACCACGCATATAACACACCCGCATCTTCACGAGACCAAGCCCAACCACCTTCATCAAGGGCTGAAACTAAGAAAAGTACTAACAATGCACGCATTCCGTAGTAACTAAAACGTTCCCACATTTCAGTAAAAAATAACACAAATAATCCCGCTGGGTGATTTAACACCTTAGGATTAATCTTATTATCAATAGTCACTTCCGACATAATTTAAACCTCCTAATAATAAAAAAACTTACGTAAATTATCGTTTTTTATAATAAAAAACAAGCAAAAAATAACATATTTTGAGCATAACTCTCGTTTTATCTTATTTTTGCTTATAAATACAACACATCATTACTCCATCAGCTTTAATTTTATCTATTTACAAAATGATTTTTTTGTAGTAGAAATGTTGTTTTGATATCATCATTTGTGCTATTGCAAAATGTATTGAATCCAAAAGATAAACAATAAAAATATAATTTAATGCAAATTTACAGGATATAAAAATGAAATTACTTGAAGTGAAAAACTTAAATGTTTACCTGAAGACTGATGATGCATTAGTACACGCAGTGCAAGGTATCTCTTTTGAGGTAGAAAAAGGACAGACATTGGGCATTGTTGGAGAATCAGGTTCAGGAAAATCTGTTACCTCTATGTCTATTATGCAACTGTTACCTGAAAATATCGTCTCTTATGGTGATAACGCTGAAATTATTTTTGAAGATAAATCAATTTTAACCCTTTCAGAAAAAGCAATGCGTGATTTACGTGGTGGGCGTATTGGAATGATTTTCCAAGAACCAATGACGTCATTGAATCCGTTTATGCGAATTGGTTCTCAGATCGTGGAATCTGTGATGACCCACCAACCCCAACTTTCTAAAAAAGAAGCCAAACAATTAACGCTAGACACCTTAAATATTGTAAAAATTCCCGATGCAGAGAAAAAAATGGATTGCTATCCACACGAATTCTCTGGTGGTCAACTACAAAGAATTATGATTGCAATGGCAATTATTAATAAACCAGATTTATTGATTGCTGATGAACCTACTACTGCTCTTGATGTTACAACTCAAGCTGAAATTCTTGATTTAATAATGGATCTTCAAAAAGAGATGGGGATGGCAATCATCTTAATTTCACACGACCTACGCCTTGTGCATAATTACAGCGATAATGTCTGTGTGATGCAAAATGGAAAAATTATTGAGCGAGGTGATACAGACGAAGTATTTAATAATCCTCAACATTCCTATACTCAAGAATTACTTAATCCTATTCCTGACACCTTAAAACCTGCACCAGATGAAAATGCGAAGGATCTGATCGTGCTTAAAAATGTAGACGTAGATTACATCGTACAACGCTCTTGGTTTGGTAAACCTAAAAAAGTATTTAATGCCGTTAAAAATATCTCTTTAAACCTCAAAAAAGGGGAAACGCTGGGTATTGTGGGCGAATCAGGTTCTGGAAAATCTACTCTTGGGCGTGCTGTAATGCAAATTTTAGATTATCAAGGTGATATTTATTTTGATAACCGTGATATTCCATTACTTTCAAAAGAAGATCGCCAAGCGCTGAAAAAAGATATGCAAATGGTCTTCCAAGACCCCTTTAATTCCCTTTCTCCTCGTTTAACAGTAGGAGAAATTATTGGCGAGGGATTATTGGTTCATTTTCCTAAAATGAGTAAACAAGAACGCCGTGAACGAGTAATGAAAATGTTAGAAGAGGTTAACTTATCGCCTTCTATGATTAACCGTTACCCTCACGAATTTTCAGGAGGACAACGTCAGCGTATTGCTATTGCTCGAGCAATGATTTTAGAACCAAAGTTTGTCTTACTTGATGAACCCACCTCTGCGCTTGACCGCTCAACGCAATTAACGGTGATTGAATTATTAAACAGCTTGCAGAAAAAATATGATTTGAGCTATTTATTTATTAGTCACGATTTGTCTGTGGTTAAAGCATTAAGTAATCACGTAATGGTAATGCAACAAGGTGAAGTCGTCGAAAGTGGAGATACACAACAAATCTTCCATAACCCTCAGCACCCTTATACTCAACGTTTAATTAAGGCGTCTAATCTATAACAAGTAAGCGGTTACTTTCTTATCAAAATTTACAAACAGCAAATCGGTTTATTTATACCATTTGCTGTTTTTAATTTATCTGATACGCAACTATTTAAACTTTACTGTTCCAGAGGCGTGACTAATAATGGTTTCTTTCCCCGCTTCTAGTGGTAAGCTATCTTCATCTTGAAAACTTGATTTTGAAGCATAAGTCATTTGTGCCATTTGACCACGATAAAGTCTAGGCGTATTATTAACGCTATCTAATTGAATGTTAACTAAAAGATAACTTTCCGCATTTAATCCTTTTTTAATAATTTCTGCTTTATGCTGTAATTTTTTGATCATCTCCGCCGTCATTTCATCTTCTAACACTGCACGCTTTTCAGGAGAAACACTAAAATCGATAGAGTTTAATGCAATTTCATCACCTAGCCCATTAAGTAATTTTTCCATTGCCTCAAAATCTTTACTTTTAAATCGAATATCTCCTTGAGCTTCCCATCCTTTTACTTTTTCTTTTTTGTAATGAGGATAGTTTTGGATACCTGTTGCTTCCACTTCAATGGTTGGGTATTTCTTTGCTAGTTCCAGTACTTCATTTAAATTTTTAGAAACAAAGGCTCTTAATTCAACTAAAGATTTTCCTGTTTTACGACTGTACACAGAAGCAGACATTAAATCTTTATCCACCGTACGACGCACTTCAGTAGAAAACTGGAAAGTGGATTTATACTCATCATTACTCTTTTTTTCTTGTGCTAAAGCACTAAAACTAGCAATTATAAGCGGTAAGATAATAAGATATTTTTGCAATTTCATTGGTACTCCTTAATCGTTTAAGATTGGTTTTGCTTGGATGAGTTATTGTGGAATGAGTTCCCATTTTTATTGGGTATAAAAATAAACCAAGCGGTAACATTTTGATCAAAATTTGCAAATTTTGAATAATATATTACCGCTTCAACACTACTCTAATGTAATAGCTTGTTTAATTTTCTTCAGTGCTGCCGCTTCTAGCTGACGTACTCTTTCCGCAGAAATACTGTATTTATCTGCTAAATCTTGTAATGTTGCTTTATTGTCGTCTAACCAACGAGTTTTAATGATTTCTTGACTTCTCTCATCTAAAGTCGCTAACGCATAGGCAAGTTTGGCTGTTGCTTGTCCGCTATATTGCTCATCTTCAATATCATCAGCAAAATTAGAGTTATCATCTTCCAAATACATAGAAGGAACATAAGCCTCATCACTATCTTCATTGGTAGGTAAATCAAATCCCATATCTTGACCCGTCATACGAGATTCCATTTCTTTCACATCAGAAGGCTGTACTCCTAACTCATTAGCAACGTGCTTAACTTCTTCTTCATTAAACCACGCTAAACGGTGTTTATTTTTACGTAAATTAAAGAATAATTTACGTTGTGCTTTGGTGGTGGCAACTTTTACAATTCGCCAATTTTTCAGTACATATTCGTGAATTTCTGCTTTTACCCAATGTACGGCAAAAGAAACTAAACGAACGCCTACTTCAGGATTAAAACGTTTTACTGCCTTCATCAATCCAATATTGCCCTCTTGAATTAAATCTGCCAGTGGTAAACCATAGCCCATATAACCACGAGCAATATGTACCACAAAGCGAAGATGAGAAAGGATTAATTGTTTTGCTGCTTCAATATCTTCATCATAGTATAAGCGTTCTGCTAGCTCTTTTTCTTCTTCAGCGGTTAAAACAGGATATTGATTAGCCATACGAATATAACTATCCAAATTACCTTGAGGAATTAACATACTGTTTGCAAAATCATCACGTTTTGCAGGTAAATGTTTTTCTTTTGCTTCAAGTAATTTAGTTTCTTGGGTATCACTCATTCTATTTCCTTAATTTGCAATCAAGTAGCTATATTAACATAGAAAACAAAATTGCAAAAAAGTTTACAGATCTTACCGCTTCTGATAGAATTGTTTTTCTTAAGATTTTTTAAGAATGGGGCTGATTCAGGATTCGACGGGATTAGCGAAGCCCAAAGTGCATGTCGAGGTGCGGTAGGCCTCGTAAATAAACCGCAAAAAAATAGTCGCAAACGACGAAAACTACGCACTAGCAGCTTAATAACCTGCTTAGAGCCTTCTCTCCCTAGCTTTAGCTTGTAAGACGGGGATCAAGAGGAGTCAAAACCAAACAAGATCGTGTGGAAGCCGCAACTTGAGGATCGAAGCATTAAATTAAACCAAGTTCGCTTACTTATCGCGTGTCTATCCGCAGTGAGTAAGTTAAATTAAAGATTAGACTAAACATGTAGTACTGACGGTAGAGAAATTTCGGACGGGGGTTCAACTCCCCCCAGCTCCACCAGAATATCATTTTTTAACGTTCGCCAACGTTTCATAAAGTATCACAAAGCCAGTTATAACAAGGCTTTGTGCATTTCATAGAGTTTTATAGCGTTTCATTAAATTTCATTACAATCTGCCTTTAATGATCCCTCAAGTGATCCCTCACTTAGAAAAGGGCAAAAACGAGGGCACATACTATAGAGATATGAGCGGTTTTTTTATGGTTCGGACAAGATCATCCTGCATCATATATAAGATTTAGGGCAAGATCATTTTAAATTGAACGAAATACTATTTTTACGATCAGATCAGTAACGAATAACAAAATGTTTACTGATATGACAAATAATTTTATTACTCACTTTTGAATTATCAAAGATCCTAGAATTGAACGCTGTAAAAAGTAAATTCAATCTAAAGGGGCTGATTATGTTGTGTCATTAAAAGGTAATCAAAGATAGCTAAATAAAGAAGTTAAGGCTTGGTTTCACAAATATTACAGACACAAGTTGTAATGCGAGTATGAAACGTAAATTCAAAATGGCTGCATTGGATGATGATTTTAGAGCTTTGTTACTTTTAGGTAAAAATTAAAATGCTCTTGCCCTGATATCAAAAGTGTATCAGAAAAAAAGATAATACAAAATTGTAAATTTTTGATAGGATCATACCGCTTATATTATGCTTGGAATAGCGGTTAGTTCATTCAAACTATTTACAAAAAGTGTAAGTTATGTCAATCTGAACGGATTATATTATATCAATTTATAGCGTGGTTAAATTTATGGAATTTATTATTAGTCTTTTGAACATTGTGATTAGTTTTTTTAGTTTTGTTCTTATCTTACGAGCGTGGTTGGAGTTTTGTAGAGTTAGCCCTCAGCTACCCATCTCTCAGTCTCTTCTTCGTTTAACTCAGCCTTTGGTTAATCCAGTAAGCAAGGTTATTCCTAATCTACGTGGAAATATTAATGTCGCCGCTATTTTGATTGCGATGGTGATAGTAACACTCTTTTATTTTTTCTTTATTGACACTATTTCTATTACCACAGCGGTGTTGATTGGTTTATTAAGTGTGTTAAAAACTTTTGGACAAATTTTATTTTTTACTACATTAATTCGAGCATTAATGAGTTGGGTAACGCAAGGTAATCATCCTTTAGATTATACCGTAGCACAAATTACAGAGCCCGTATTGGGTTTAATTCGCCGTTTTCTTCCAAAAACAGGAATGCTTGATTTTTCTGTAATGGTATTGGCATTTATTTTATTAGCATTAAACCAATTTTTGTATAGTCATTTAGGTGGGCTTTGGGCAATTGCATAAGTTTACTAAATGACCAAGTAAGCGGTAGGATTATTATGAAAATTTACAAAATCGAGTGGAAACTATCCAGTTAATCTATAATTATGTAAAAATTTTAAAAAAAGGGGTTGATTAGATTTTTAAAATCAGTATGATTACCCCTCGTTGAATAGTGACGGGGCATTAGCTCAGTTGGTAGAGCAGTGGACTTTTAATCCATTTGTCGAAGGTTCGAATCCTTCATGCCCCACCATTCACGTACCCTATATTATGTTAGTAGTTTAATAAGGGGCATTAGCTCAGTTGGTAGAGCAGTGGACTTTTAATCCATTTGTCGAAGGTTCGAATCCTTCATGCCCCACCACTTCTTACTCTATATCATTAGGGGCATTAGCTCAGTTGGTAGAGCAGTGGACTTTTAATCCATTTGTCGAAGGTTCGAATCCTTCATGCCCCACCATTTAATTTTCTTAAATTTGCAAAAAAATCTTAAAATCGTACCGCTTTTTGGTATAGTTACATCAATTTATTTATTCTTCCATTTTAGTTATGTTAAAAAAAATTATATTTATTTTATTTTTGCTTCCTATTTGCTTAGTCTCATTAGTAAGCTATCGTTATTTTCAAATTATTAATCAACCTATTGAAAGTAAACCTCAGCAATTTTTAATTATTGAGAGAGGCACTTCTAGTAAACAATTAGCCACCTTACTTAGCCAGCAACATATTGTTAAGAAATCATTTTTATTACCTTATATTATTCGCTTCGACCCTAAATTTAAAGATTTTAAAGCAGGGGTATTTTCTCTTGATAAGGTAACAACATTAGGTCAATTATTAGAGCAAATAACGGGCTATCAACAAGTTCAACTTTCGTTGCGTTTTATTTCTGGAAAAACATTTAAAGATTGGTTAGAAACAATTAAACAAGCCTCGTTTTTAAAACAAACGCTAAAAGGAAAATCAGAAGAAGAAATTGCTAAATTATTAGGCATTCCACATTCTAAATTAGAAGGATGGTTTGCTCCAAATACCTATAATTATATTCCTTATTCAACGGATCTGGCATTATTACAACGCCTTTATAAAAGACAAAAAACTATCTTGGATAACGCTTGGAATAATAGGGATGAAAATTTACCACTTAAATCAGCCTATGAAATGTTAATTCTTGCTTCTATCATAGACAAAGAAACAGCCAAAGCAGAGGAACGACCTCAAATTGCCTCCGTTTTTGTTAATCGATTACGTTTAAAAATGCGTTTACAAACCGACCCAACCGTAATTTATGGAATGGGAGATAAATATAAAGGCAACATTACAAAAAGAGATTTACGAAAACCAACAGCTTATAATACCTACGTGATAGAAGGCTTGCCTCCAACGCCTATTGCAATGCCAAGCGAAGCAGCAATTAATGCGGTTGCTCATCCCGATACTACTACTTATCTATATTTTGTGGCAGATGGAACGGGGGGGCATAAATTTAGTCGTACACTTAAAGAACATAATCAAGCAGTGCAAGAATATCTAAAATGGTTAAGATCCAAGAAAGGAAATTAAAATGTTAAAGGGAAAATTTATTGTTATTGAAGGTTTGGAAGGTGCAGGAAAAAGTAATGCACAGCAAATTGTCATAGATAGCTTACAAAAACATAATATTCAGTTTATTACTACTCGTGAACCCGGTGGAACGCCTATTGCTGAAGCATTACGCCGAATTTGGAAAGAAGGTGTTGAAGGAGAATATACGACAGATAAAGCAGAATTATTAATGCTTTATGCGTCAAGAACACAATTAGTAGAAACCATTATTCAACCTGCATTAGACAATGGAATATGGGTTGTAGGTGACCGTCATAATATGTCTACTTTAGCCTATCAAGGTGGTGGGCGAGGATTAAGTGAACCATTGCTCAATACAATCAAAAATGCCATTTTAGGTGAGTTTGAACCCGATTTAACGCTTTATTTGGATCTTGATCCTAAAATTGGTTTAGAGAGAGCAAAAGGACGTGGCGAACTCGATCGGATAGAGCAACAACATATCGATTTTTTTTATCGTACTCGAAAACGTTACTTGGAATTAGTAGAACAAAACTCTAAAGCAATAAAAATTAATGCAGAACAGTGCTTAGAAAAGGTTTCAGAAGAAATTAGAACGGTTGTTGAGAAGTGGTTAATTTAGTTTGAAATTAATAAAAAATAGTTCAAAAAATGAGATTATTCAGTTAAGCTATATGACGTGAATTAAAACGAATTATAGTTAGAAAAATTGTCTTACTTAACCTAAATTAGAGGTGTTTTATGCTGTACTTTGAATTTCTACTTTTGCTTGGTTTCCTTTATGCTGGAAGTCGTTATGGTGGTGTAGGTTTAGCCGTTGTTTCTGGTATTGGTTTAATGGTTGAAGTCTTTATTTTACGAATGCCACCTACTTCGCCACCTATCAATGTGATGTTGATTATTTTAGCCGTTGTAACCTGTGCATCTATTTTGGAAGCTGCGGGTGGGTTGAAATATATGTTACAAATCGCAGAACGTATTTTACGTCGCAACCCAAAACGAGTCACTATTTTAGGACCATTAGTGACTTATACAATGACATTAATGCTTGGAACAGGACACGCTGTTTATTCAATAATGCCAATCATTGGAGATGTAGCTCTAAAAAATGGAATTCGTCCTGAGCGTCCAATGGCTGCATCTTCGGTAGCATCACAACTGGCGATTACAGGCAGCCCTATTTCAGCGGCAGTTGTTTATTACTTGGGACAAATTGTCGCCTTAGAAGGTTTCTCTCACGTTACATTGTTAAGTATCGTGGGAGTAACTATTCCCGCCACACTTACAGGAACAATCGCACTTTCGCTTTATAGCTTACGTCGTGGTAAAGAATTGCAAGATGATCCTGAATATCAACGTCGTTTACAAGATCCTGTTTGGAAAGAACGTATTGCAAATACAACGAGTACCACTTTAAATGAAGAGCTACCTCCCGCAGCACGTAATTCAGTATTAATTTTCTTACTTGCTTTAGTCTTTATTGTGATTGTTGCTCTTGTTCCTGAAATTCGTACCATTGGCAATGCCAAAAAAGCCATTGGAATGGGGACAATTATCCAAATGGTTATGCTCGCTTTTGGGGGAATTATTTTATTAGCCACTAAAACTGACGTGCAAAAAGTACCAAATGGCGTAGTGTTTAAATCAGGAATGGTGGCAACCTTAGCAATTTTTGGTATTGCGTGGATGAGTGATACTTATTTCAAATATGCAATGCCATCATTTAAAGCGGGCATTATTGATATGGTTACCGATTATCCTTGGGCATTTGCCTTTGCATTATTTGCGGTTTCAGTTGTGATCAATAGCCAAGCGGCAACAGCTCGTATGTTACTTCCAGTTGGACTTGCAATCGGTTTACCTGCACCATTATTAGTTGGGCTAATGCCAGCAACTTATGGTTATTTCTTTATTCCAAACTATCCTTCTGATATTGCAACCGTAAACTTTGATATTTCTGGTACAACTAAAATCGGAAAATATTACTTTAACCACAGCTTTATGGTTCCTGGACTAATTGGGGTTGTTGTTGCCTGTTTCGTTGGTGTGGGATTAAGTAGCATATTAATTTAATTCAAACAAGTTGATTGATACGCCTAATTAGTAGATAATACCCCACTATTTTTTTAATTTAGTGGGGTTTTTTATGAGTGATATCAATGTTCCTCTGATCTTTACAGATGCAGCTGCGGCTAAAGTAAAGAGTCTAATCGAGGGGGAAGAGAATCCAAACCTCCGCTTGCGAGTTTATATTACAGGTGGAGGTTGCAGTGGCTTCCAGTATGGTTTTACCTTTGATGAAGCAGTAAACGAGGGTGATTTAACGATTGAAAATCAAAATGTTGGATTAGTTGTCGATCCAATGAGCTTACAATATTTAATTGGCGGAACAGTTGATTATATTGAAGGGTTAGAAGGTTCTCGTTTTGTTGTTAATAATCCAAATGCAAGTTCCACTTGTGGTTGTGGATCGTCATTTACTGTTTGATTAAGTAAAATCATTTTATCTTAGCGATATAAATATTAATTTTTAATGATGTTGGTTTTTCATAGAGTGCAAAAAATAATATTGTGAAATAATTTTTGACTGATTTATACTTCACTAATATTTAAGATATTAAAAGTAATTAAAATGACGATTGAAAAACCAACCACAGTGCAATTCCATTTAGAAGTATTACGCCAAATTCCAAAAAGTTATTCTATCACCGCCGATGAGTTACAAAAGAAAATGAGCAATCTCGGTTTTGAGCGTTCATTACGCACCGTTCAACGTACCCTTGATTCAATTTTTCCTCTCAACCTTTACCTTTTACAAAATTTTAATTTGTCTCACTATATTTAAAAGAAAAACTTGATGAGAATATTTGGGATATTGAGTATAAAATCTAGTATAAATCATTTTTTTTATTTCTTGAGTATTATTTAAAAACACCAGTTGTTTGAAAAGCTCCTATGTAGTTTGTTGTTTAAATTGACATTTTTTAAATTTGGCGCTTAAACGAGGTTAAAACGTGTTAGTGAAAACCAGTAAATAATAAAGGAGGAAATATGCAAAATTGTCAGATTACTTATTGTCAGCAAGCCAAAGGAAAAAGTCAAAAGCGAAGAAATCAAGATGCGTTGTTTAATGGTAAAGAAGTGTTGCAATGCTATCGTAAAATTGCAACCACATTTATTCCTGACTATTCCCATTTTATATTAGGTGTCGCAGACGGTGTATATAGCAGTGGAAACTCTTCCAAAGCAAGTCAATTTTGGTGTGAGCAGTTAGCCGAATGTCAGCAAAATAAAGGATCTTTAACTTATAAATGGCTTTGTGAAACGCAGGAAAAATTTAATACAGAATTAGCGAAGCATTATTTTGGTGCAACAACGACTCTTGCCGCCGTAGAGATTGATTTAAAAGTCCAACAAGTTAAGTTGTTAAATGTCGGTGACAGTCGAATTTATTTGATTAACTCACAAGGCGAATGGCGACAACTTAGCTATGATCATACTTTGTTATCTGAATTAACGAATGATCCAACCGCTAATAAAAATGATTATGCATCTATTTATAGTGGTTTAGCCTCTTATTTGGTGGCAGATTTTCAACCATTTCAAACGGCTTATTTTTGCGATCGAATAACCGTTCAAAAAGGTGAAACTCTTTTATTATGTACTGATGGTTTAACTGATACTCTTTCTGTTAGACAATGCAGTGAAATTTGGCAAAAATATGCAACTAATCAACAGCGTTTAAATGCGTTTCATAAGATACTTTTAAACCAAAAGTATTATGACGACTTTTCTATTATTTGTTGTGAATTTTTATAATTAATAAGGAGAAATAAAAAGATAGATAAATGTCACAAAATCACAAAAAATTGCTTTAATTTAATTTAATTTAATTTAATTTAATTTAATTTAATTTAATTTAATTGTAGACTATGCCTAGAATTAATTAATAGGAGAATATTATGAGTACTTTCTATCATATCAAAGGTGTTACTGTAACAGCTAATTTTTCAAATTGTAAAAACTATCGATATCGTCTTTCTATAAAGAAAAATGATGTTTTAGGAACTAAAAAAGTTTGTGTAATTATGCAAAACCCCAGTATTGCAGGTGAAGATATAGCAGATCTTTCTGTACAGAAATTAGAAAAACTTATTTTTACTATGGATAACTATGAAGAATTTCGAGAAGTTAATGAAATCATTATAGTTAATCAATTTGCAGATATTCAAACCACTGATTTTAATGGTTTTAATAGTGTACCAAACAAAGAGAATGACCAATTTGTAAGAGAAGCTATTGATTCATCAGATATAATCTTAATTGCTTGGGGTAAAAGTAATCCTTATCAAGAACAAATCAATAAAATTAATTCGTGGTTAGAAAATACCGATAAACTTCTTTTACAAACTGAAAGACATCCCTCTAGAATGGGATATGATGATTGTATTAAACCGTATAATATTTATTAAAAAGTAATTTTTTATTTTTCATAATTTTGTTTTTTATACCCTTTACCTCAAAAAAGTTAAAGGGTATTTTTTGCAAATTGTTCAACAAATCTTACCGCTTATTTTTTAACAACGACACAATTTGTCGCATTCATCTTTATCATACTAACTAATCTTAAAATAAATATAGCTAAATTAAGGAAAAACATAATGTCTAATGTTAATCTAAAAAATAGAATAAAAGCATTTTTCTCTAAATGTACTTTATATAAGCATACTTCAACCTCTCATTCTCATCATAAAACCGTATATCTACAAGATATTATTAAAAGCAATGAATTCCTTAATACTAAAGCAAAATTACCAATAGTATTGGGAAAAGATCTTAGTGGTCAGCCAGTTATACTAGATATAGCAAGAATGCCACATCTACTTATTGCAGGAAAAAGTGGAAGCGGAAAATCAATGGCTGTAAATACAATGATCTTAAGCTTACTTTACAAATTTTCCCCTGAACAAGTACATTTTATTATGATTGATCCAAAAATTGTAGAATTAAGTATCTACGATAATATTCCACACTTATTAACACCTGTTATAACAGAGATGAAAAAAGCGGGAAATACGTTACATTGGGTTATTAATGAAATGGAACGCCGTTATATACTTTTAGATCGCTTAAATGTACGTAATATTGAAGAGTATAGCGATAAACTCAAACAATCAGGAATGGGAGAAAATTTAAGTTATATTGTGATTATTATTGATGAGTTTTCTGATTTGTTAATGGTTCACGGTAAACGGATTGAAGACTATATCGTGCAAATTGGACAAAAAGCCCAAGCGGTAGGAATTCATCTGATTTTAACAACGCAACGACCATCTGAAGAGGTCATTACAAAACTAATTAAATCGAATATTGCCAGTCGAATTGCATTTAAAGTTACAAGCAACATTGATTCAAAGACGATTTTGGATAAAAACGGCGCTGAAAGTTTATTAGAACAAGGGGATATGCTTTATTCCACAGCTGGCACTCCAAATTTAATGCATATTCAAGGTGCTTTTATAAAAGACAGTGATATTAAAAAAGTAGCAGATGATTGGCGAGCAAAAAGCCGTCCAAATTATATTGATACAATTATTGAAACCGCTAAAAATGACGAAAAATCAGGATCATCAAATAATGGTGATTTAGATCCACTCTTTGATGAAGTGGTTGCTTTTGTTATTGAGTCAGAGGTGACTTCTGCTAGCGGACTACAGCGTCAATTTTCGATAAGTTTTCCACGTGCTGTACGAATTCTGGATCAACTACAACAAAAAGGCATTCTTTCAACACCTGATAATCGAGGAAAGAGAACGATTTTGACATAATCAAAATATACCCTACATTTTGGGGATATTTTAAAATGAAGAAAAAGATAAAAAAATAAAAGGAGAAATGATGACTAACTCAATTAATAAAAATAAATTTTATGCAAGTTTCTACGGCTTAGCGATTGGCGATGCTTTAGGTGTACCCGTTGAGTTTATGACTCGAGAAGAATTACAGGAAGATCCTGTTACAGATATGCGAGAGTACGGTACATATTCACAACCTAAAGGCACGTGGAGTGATGACACCAGTATGAGCCTCGCAACTTTATCAGTATTGAGTGAAAAATATTTTTCTTATAGCAAAATTTGTGATGAATTTACAAATTGGTATCAAAATGCGAAGTTTACCCCACACGGTGAAACCTTTGATATTGGAAATACAACAGTACAAGCGATATATCATTATCTTTTGGGTGCAAAACCACTAGAATGTGGGCTTAGTGAAGAAACAAGTAATGGCAATGGTTCACTAATGAGAATGCTACCTGTATTACATTTTATTTATCTTGAGCATTGGGAAGACGACAACCACATAACACCTTTTGCAAGGGAGTTTATCTATAATCTTTCTGCTTTAACACACGCTCACGAGCTAAGCAAAATGGCGTGTTTATACTACGTTTATATCGGTGGCTATATTTTAAAATATACGGACACAATGACCTTGCCACAAATTATAGAAAAAGCGATCCAAAATATTGACCAGTATTATCACCAAAATTATGAAGATATTACCATTTATAACTATATGCAAAGTGAAAATCTTCTCACAAGTTTATCTTTAACTAAAAACCAGCTAAAAAGTACAGGTTTTGTTATTCATAGTTTAGAAGCAAGTATTTGGTGCTTATATAATACAAAAAATTATAAAGAAGCGGTGCTAACTGCGGTTAACTTAGGAGAAGATACCGATACTATCGGAGCAATTACAGGCTCACTTGCAGGGCTTTATTATGGATTAGATTCTATTCCAAAAGAATGGATTGATGATTTACAAAATAAAGCATTAATTGATGAAATTTGCGATCAATTTTATGCAAAATATAAGCCTAAAAAGACCGCTATAATTACTTAACTAGTGATGATTTTTAGATTTTTCTTGGTCGGCTTGTTTTGCAATATGACGAGCCACCAATGCAAATACACACATAATTACTGCAACAATAAAAAGTCCTGTTGTTGAGATCATTTTTTACTCCTTAATAGCATTTCGAAAAATAATTCCAATATATAAACTAACGCATATTATAACCAATAATAACCCTATTCTAATAATCTTATCTTCAAGAAAATTATTATCGTACAATATCACAGGAACTGTCAAAATAGCAACTTTGGTTATATCATCTGAAATTTTTGCCCAAGCAGTTAATGTTTCATCTCTTATTGAAAGTTTAAATAAATTTACCATTTTTGTTCCTACTTTTTACGTAGGAGCATTATATATAAATAGAATTTGCCAAGTTGATTTATAAACTAATTTTACGATCTCGATCGAAACATTGATATTTCTAGGTCTAACTTTTTCTTAACATTCAAAAGAATAGGGTTCAAAAACCAGTTTGAACCCTATTAAAAAATACAATGAAAGATTATTTCTTCTTAGTCGGACGTTGCCACCCCTGAATATGTCTTTGTGCAACTCGTGTGATTACAAGCTCTTTTTCTGCAACATTTTTAGTAATAGTCGCACCAGCCCCAATCGTTGCACCGTTTTCAATGGTTACAGGAGCAACTAATTGACAATCTGAACCGACAAAAACATCATCGCCAATAATGGTTTTAAATTTATTTGCACCGTCATAATTACAAGTAATCACTCCTGCACCAATATTGCAGGTTTCGCCGATTTCAGCATCACCGACATAGCTTAAATGGTTTACTTTTGAACCTTTGCCAATTTTAGAATTTTTGATTTCAACAAAGTTTCCAACGTGAGTTTCAGCGGCAAGATCTGCCCCTGGACGTAAACGAGAGAAAGGTCCGATAATGGCTTTTTGCCCCACAACCGCATTTTCAATCACAGAATAAGGTTTGATTTCTACGTTATCGCCAATTTGACAATTTGTTAAAACACAGCCCGCACCGACTTTGACATTATTTCCAAGCACTACATTGCCTTCAAAAATCACGTTCACATCAATTTCAACATCTTTACCGTGTTGCACTGTGCCACGCACGTCAATTCTTGCAGGGTCAATCACTCGTACGCCACCCAGCATAAGTTTTTCTGCTTGTTTTTGTTGATAAAAACGCTCTAAAGCTGCCAGTTGTAAACGGTTATTTGCCCCTTCCACTTCCATAAATTCATCGGCTTGTACCGCTTGAACCTTGAAACCGTCTTGATTTGCAAAAGCGATAATATCTGTAATGTAATATTCTTGTTGAGCGTTGTTGTTATCTAAACGCCCCAACCACTGTTTGAAACTTTTGCCACTTGCGACTATTACGCCCGTATTCACTTCTTTAATCGCTAACTGCTCTGGATTTGCGTCTTTTTGTTCCACAATGCCCACTACCGAACCTTGATCACGCAAAATACGTCCGTAACCTGTTGGGTTATCAAGCTCTACGGTTAATAACGCAATGCCATTTTGTGGTTTTTGAGCAATCAATTTTTGCAAGGTTTCTTTGGTAATCAAAGGCGCGTCGCCGTAAAGCATTACGATATTTTCATCATCATTGAAAAATGGTGCTGCTTGTTGCATTGCGTGTCCTGTGCCGAGTTGCTCGGTTTGTAGCACCCAATTTAGTGGCTCATCTTTTAACACTTGTTGCATTAACTCGCCACCGTGTCCATAAATTAAATGAATATTGTCCGCTTCTAATGATTTTGCAGTATCGATGACGTGTTTAACCATCGGTTTACCTGCTACTTTGTGCAACACCTTTGGTAAATCAGAATACATACGAGTGCCTTTGCCTGCGGCTAAAATTACAACACTAAGTTGAGTCATTGAAAATCCTTATAAATAATTAAATTAATTTTTACGTATTGTAAAGAAAGTGATGATTAATCGCAAACTTGAATAAGACGACAGGTCACTTGCCCAAAGGTTTTTTCTTTGAGAATTTGCCACGTTTCTGGTAATACTAAAGCGGTATGATTTTTTTCCGTTTCTACATAAATCAGTCCATTGGGTGCAATATAGTTATTTTTAATCAATAAATCCAATACTTGTGGCACAAAGCCTTTATTAAAAGGGGGGTCGATAAAAATCAGATCATAGGGCAATTCATTATTTTTTTGAGCAAGGAATTGCAAAGTATCGGTATTGATAACTATGCCTTTATCGGTTTTAAGCAAGGCTAAATTACTTTTTAATTGTTGTGATGCTTTTGCAAATTTTTCCAAAAAAGTGACCGCTTGTGCCTGACGAGAAAGGGCTTCTAACCCAAGTGAACCACTTCCCGCAAAGCAATCTAAACAACGTGCGTTTGCCACATCATTCATCAACCAATTAAAGACGGTTTCCTTAACACGATCTGTGGTCGGTCTTAATCCTTCGGCATTTAAAACAGGTAATTTTCTGCCTCGCCATAGCCCTGAAATAATCCTCACTTCGCCCATTTGACGAGATTTACCTGAAATTTGTGGTTTTTTCATAACAAAAGGTACTCAAAAGAAATATAGAAGGGGCATTTTATCTTAATTAGAAGAGGAACGAAATAAAAAGCCCTTATATTTAAAGATTAAATACAAGGGCAAATTCCAAAAAGAGAATAAATTAATCTTCTCTCCCTAAAATCTGATTAACTTCACTTTTATAAAGTACGGCTTTTGCACCAAATATTGCTTGAATACCACCGCCAACTTCTAGCACTTCAATGGCTCCAAGAGATTTTAAGACAGCTTTATTCACAGCGTTGACATCTTTTACAGAAACACGTAAACGAGTAATACAAGCATCAACATTCTCAATGTTTTCTGCTTTTCCTAATGCTTCAATAATTTTATGAGCATTTTCGGTTAACGATGTCTCTTTTTGTTCAATAATTTCTTCTTGGTCATCGCCACGTCCCGGTGTCATCACATTAAACTTACGAATTAAGAATAAGAATGAGAAATAGTAAAGTGCAGCCCAAGGTAAACCAACCATTACCACCGTAATCCAGTTTGTTTTTGCATTGCCTTGCAAGATCCCAAATAGGAAGAAATCAATAAAACCACCAGAGAAAGTATTACCGATCGAAATATTTAAGAAATCAGCAATATAGAATGAAACACCGTCTAAGAAAGCGTGGAATACATATAACCAAGGAGCGACAAATAAGAACATAAACTCAATCGGTTCAGTAATTCCCGTGATAAAAGAGGTTAATGCAGCACCTAAAAATAATCCACCAATTAAATTACGTTTTTGTTTAGGAATGGCGTGATACATTGCTAAACAAGCCGCTGGTAAACCAAACATCATTGTGTCAAAACGTCCCGCAAAGAAACGTGTTCCTTCGGTAAATAAGCCTTGATGATTTGGATCGGCTAATTGAGCAAAAAAGATTTTTTGAGCCCCAATGATAGTTTCACCATTTACAATTTCTGTTCCTCCTAATTCGGTGTACCAAAATAATGGATAAATCATATGATGTAGCCCAACTGCACCACTCAAACGCATTAAGAAACCATAGAAAAATGTACCAATTTCTCCCATTGCGGCAATGTCTTTTCCTGCCTCTAATAACCAATTTTGAAATGTCGGCCAGATTAAGAAAAATAATGATCCAACAAAAATAGCAGCAAACGCAGTAACAATTGGAACAAAACGTGAACCACCAAAGAAGCCTAATATTTGTGGTAATTGAATATTATGATATTGATTATGTAATTTTACCGTGATTAATCCCATTACCAATGCACCGATAACACCAGTATCAATGCCTTTTACTTCAGGTGAAAAAATTGGAATTAATACCGCAATAGTACCAGTCATAATTAGGTAACCAACAACAGAAGCAAGAGCAGCCACTCCTTTGTCTCGTTTTGCTAGACCGATACCTAAACCAATACAAAGCAATAATGCAAGATTAGAAAAGACCACACCTCCCGCACCAGACATCACTTTAAAGATACTTTGTAATGCCGGATTATTTAAGATTGGATAAGCCTGAACGGTGGCTTGATTTGATAATGCTCCACCAATCCCTAGTAAAAGCCCCGCAGCCGGTAAAATAGCGATTGGTAGCATAAATGCTTTACCAATTTGTTGAAGTTTTTTAAACATAACAGACTCCTTATTACCAAGTAAGAATTCACATAATTTACTCCACTTTATAAAAATAATATATATCCACAATAATAGATTGTGATCGAAGTCACATATTATTGTTCTATTCAAAATAAGACTAAATATACTCTTATCGATCTTATTTTATAACACTTATTATAAATTTCTCTTTTTCATAACAAAAAGGCAAAAAAATAAAGTAGAATAAAGCTCTATTTTATCAATTATTAAGAGAGTAAGAATATGGCGAAGAAAAAAGGATTCTGGTCATCACTATTTGGTGATAAACAACAAACTAATAAACAGCAAATTATCGCAGAACAAGAAACAGAAGGACAAGTTGAAGAGCAAGCGGTTACTTGTGATGAAAAATTTGCAAAAAATGAACAAAATGTTACCGCTATTCATCAATCTGACGTTGAAGTAACAGCTGAATTGCAATCTGAAATCATCGATAATTATCAAGACAAACCTACTCAAGATGGCTTTTTCAATCGTCTTATCAATGGATTAGTAAAAACAAAACAAAATATTGGTTCGGGATTTTTGGGTTTTTTTCAAGGTAAAAAAATTGATGATGAACTGTTTGAAGAGTTAGAAGAAAAACTATTAATTGCCGATTTAGGTATGCCAACTACTACAAAAATCATTAATAATTTAATTCAGCATACCTCTAAGAAAGAATTGAAAGAGGCAGAATTACTTTATCAGCAATTAAAAATCGAATTGGCTGATGTACTAAAACCTGTGGCACAGCCTTTGGTGATTGATGAAACGAAAAAACCTTATGTAATTTTGATGGTGGGGGTTAATGGGGTAGGAAAAACCACCACTATTGGGAAATTAGCACGCAAATTTAAAGACGAAGGTAAATCAGTAATGCTTGCTGCGGGCGATACTTTCCGAGCTGCTGCGGTGGAACAATTACAAGTTTGGGGGGAACGTAACCAGATTCCTGTTGTGGCACAATCTACGGGTTCAGATTCTGCATCTGTGATTTATGATGCGATGCAATCAGCTAATGCCAAAGGTATTGATATTTTACTGGCTGATACCGCAGGGCGTTTACAAAATAAAGATAATTTAATGGACGAATTAAAAAAAATTGTCCGAGTGATACGTAAATATGATGAAACTGCACCACACGAAATTATGCTAACACTTGACGCCTCAACTGGACAAAATGCCATCAGCCAGACGAAACTTTTTAACGATGCCGTTGGTCTAACAGGCATCTCTCTCACTAAATTAGATGGAACAGCAAAGGGGGGCGTTATTTTCTCCATTGCAGATCAATTTAATATTCCAATACGATTTATTGGTGTTGGAGAGAGCATTGAAGATTTGCGTCAATTTGATGCAGATGAATTTATTGACGCATTATTTAGTAATGAAAAAAGCTAATTCCTTAAGATTACTAAATACTGCATAATGGAAGGTTCCTTTACTATTATTTAAAAGTATGGGATAATTCTGCTTTCGTTCAAGACAGAATGAATTATTTTGAGATAAACAATATTAGGAGTCATCTCTATGAAAAAAATGCTATTAAGTGCATTAATACTAGGTTCAGCAGTTACTTTAACTGCTTGTGATAAAGTTGAAGAATTAAAAGCCTCTGTTACCGATACAGTAACAGAAGCGAAAGATTCAGTAGCAGAAAAAACGACTGAAGGTAAAGATTCAGCTACAGAAAAAATGAATGAAGCTAAAGATACTGCGATGGAAAAAGTAACTGAAGTTAAAGATGCAGCAGTTGCAAAAGCAACTGAAGTTAAAGATGCAGCAGTTGCAAAAGTAGCTGAAGTTAAAGATGCAGCAGTTTCAAAAGCAACTGAAGTTAAAGATGCAGCAGTTGAAAAAGCAGCTGAAGTTAAAGATGCAGCAGTTGAAAAAGTAACTGAAGTTAAAGATGCAGCTATGGCGAAAGCTACAGAAGCAACAGATGCAGTTATGAACAAAGCAACTGAAGTAACAGATTCTGTTATGGGAAAAGCAACTGAAACTAAAGAAGTTGTTGGTGAAGCAGTTGAAAAAGCAACTGAAACTCAAGAAGTAATTAAAGCAACAGATGGTACAAAATAAGTTACCTGAGTAAATACTTTTATAAAACCCTACTTAATTAAGTAGGGTTTTTTTATATATAAACTAGTAATAGCCAATATCTTGTACCATAAAATTTATTCAAAAACCTCTAAAACAAGTTTAGTTAAACAATCGAGTAACATCAATTCTAAATTTACACCATTGATATGAAGATTTTGCTGAGTTTGTTGAATAATTTTATGTCCTTTTAATAATTTTTGAGCAGTAATTTGTTGTCCAAAAATTAAAATACCTTTTTGTAAATCAGAATTTATCCAGTTGGTGGTAATATTCATTTGGGCTTTGAGAGCATCACTAAAGAATGATGACAGCCAATCGAGTTGTTCTGATATATTTTCTTTCTCTTTATCAAAACTTTTTAACAACAATAGAATATTTTTACTTTTATAAAATCGCCAGAAATTTTGTAAAAAGGTTTTACGCTGTGATAAGCGGTCAGTTTCAATAAACTTTTTGCAAAAAAGTGGACGATGGTGACACAATCGCAGTGCAGTACTTAATTCTTCCCTCTCTTTTTGTGGATAAATATTTTGTAGCCATTGCAATGATAAAGTACTTTCAGGTGCATAGATAACCCATTGTTGACAACGACTTTGAATAGTGGCAAGAACAGTGGACTGTAACGGTGCTTTTAATAAAAAATAAACGTTATTATGAGGTTCTTCTAAGGTTTTTAGTAATGCATTGGCACTGGATTCATTGAGTTTATCTGTATCTGCAATATAAATGACAATATTACCATCTTGTTGTGCAAATTGTTGTAATTGACTATTCAATTCTCGAATTTGATCAATACCGATTTCTTTATTTTCCATAGATTGTAAAATATGGAAATCAGGATGGTTTTGACTTTCGACTAGAAGGCAACTTTTACATTGATAACAAGGTTGTTCTCCTTGTGGATGATGACATAGTAGCCAATGAGCAAAATGGCGAATAAGTACATCTGTTCCTAACCCTATTTCTGTTTTAAAAAGTAAGGCGTGATGTTGGTGATTTTGTAGGAATGCATTGCTTAATTGCTGGTATAAATTATATTGCCAAGGATAGAGTTTCATAAATATGTTTTTAGAAAAAATTATAGGTATATTTCAACACTTAATGGCTTTTTTTGCAAATTTTTATATAAATCTTACCGCTTATAAGGTTATTTATGCGATAATTGAAAAGATTTTTTTACCATTTTAGGATCGTAAATTTATGCAAACTTGTTATCAAGGAAAAAGAGTTACTATTGTTGGATTAGGTAAAACAGGGCTTTCTTGTGTTGATTATTTTTTAGATAAAAAAGTACAATTACGAGTGATTGATACTCGTGAAGAACCTGCAGGTATTGATCAATTACCACAAAATGTAGCATTACATACAGGCAGTTTAAATTTAGATTGGTTATTAAGCTCTGATTTAGTGGTAATAAGCCCTGGGTTGGCATTAGCAACACCTGAAATTCAGCAGGTATTAAAAGCTGGCATTGAAGTTGTTGGTGATATTGAATTATTTTGTCGTGAAGCAATAGCACCCATTATTGCGATTACGGGGTCTAATGGTAAAAGTACCGTCACCGCATTAACGACTGAAATGGCAAAACAAGCAGGGTTAAAAGTTGGTATGGGGGGGAATATTGGTGTACCAGCGCTAACCTTATTAAAACAAGATTATGAATTATATGTATTAGAATTATCTAGTTTTCAATTAGAAACAACTTTTTCACTTAAAGCAAAAGCTGCGACAGTATTAAATATTAGTGAAGATCATATGGATCGTTATGTGACGTTAGACGATTATCGTTTAGCTAAATTACGAATTTATAATAATGCTGAAAATGTGATCGTAAATGCAGAAGATACACAAACGTATCCTGAGCAAGCGGTCACTTCTTTGATAGATTTTGCAGAAAATAATGCTAGATATTCATTGAGAGATGAACAGTTATATTCTGGGGATGAAGCTATTATTTCAGCGGATAAGTTAAAAATAACAGGGCGTCATAATATGTTAAATGCTCTTGCTTCTATTGCACTTGCGGAAGCAGCTAATATCCCTAAAAATGGAATTGTAAGAGCGTTGCAAAGTTATACTGGATTAGCGCATCGCTTTCAATTAGTACCAACTAATGATGGCATTCTTTGGATTAACGATTCCAAAGCAACCAATGTAGGAAGTACTGTCGCCGCATTAAATGGGTTAGAGATACAACAAAAATGTTACTTATTACTCGGTGGTGATGGTAAAGGTGCAGATTTTTCAGAATTAAAACCTTTTATCAATAAATCAAATATTGTATGTTATTGCTTTGGAAAAGATAGTAATAAACTAGCAGAACTTACACCTAATAGTCTGGTGGTAGACACAATGGAAGAAGCAATAAAAAGAATTCGTCCACAATTAAAACAAAATGATAGGGTTCTATTATCACCCGCTTGTGCTAGTTTAGATCAATTTCCTAATTTTGAAGTAAGGGGAGAGACATTTATAAAATTAGCATTAGGAGAGTTAGATAATGAGTGAACAGTTGGCAAAAGATAAGAAAATATGGTTTGAACTTACTCCTCAAAATGTATTATATGATCGCACATTAATGTGGTTATTTTTTGCATTATTGGTTTTTGGATTTATAGTCGTGACCTCTGCCTCTATTCCTGCTGGATTAAGATTAAAAAATGATCCTATTTATTTTGCATTACGAGATGTGGTTTATATTTTCATTTCGTTATGTATTTTATTTTTCTTTATTCAAATTCCAATTCAAAAATGGGAAAAATACAATATAGGATTGTTTTTTATTGCTCTTGCATTATTAATTGGCGTGTTATTTGTTGGACATAACGTGAATGGTGCAACTCGCTGGATCCGTTTGGGAATGATGAACTTCCAACCTGCGGAGTTAGCGAAGTTAGCCATTATTTGTTATTTTGCAGGGTTTTATGTAAGAAAATTTGATGAAATGCGAAATAGAATGATGAGCTTTGTACGACCAATGATCATTTTAAGTTTATTTGGCAGTTTATTGATTTTACAGCCAGACTTAGGAAGTACTGTTGTTATTTTTGTTCTCACTTTTGCAATGCTATTTATTGTTGGTGCAAGAATTTTTCAATTTTTGTTTTTAGGTATTACAGGTGGTGGTCTTTTCTTATTTTTTGTTTTAACCTCTGAATATCGTTTAAAGCGAGTAAAAACTTTTTTAGATCCTTGGGCAGATGCTTATGGTGATGGTTTCCAATTAACCAATTCACAAATGGCATTTGGACAAGGTGAGTTATTTGGCAAAGGGTTGGGTAATTCAGTTCAGAAATTAGGCTATTTACCAGAGGCTCATACTGACTTTATTATGGCTGTTGTTGGAGAAGAATTAGGCTTTATTGGTATTTTAAGTATTACCTTATTATTTGTTTTACTCTCTTTAAGAGCGTTAAAAATTAGCCGAGAGTCATTGTTATTAGAAGAGCGTTTTAAAGGCTTTTTTAGTTTTGGTATTGGAATTTGGATTTTTTTACAAAGTTTTGTTAATTTAGGTGTGGCTTCAGGTTTACTTCCAACTAAAGGATTAACCTTTCCTCTTGTGAGTTACGGTGGCTCGAGTTTGATTATTATGTCTATTGCGATTGCGATTTTATTAAGAATTGATTATGAAAATCGCTTAGCAAATTTACAATCTGAAAATCTAAATAAAAATGAAGAAAGCGGTAGGGTTGAGTAAAAATTTTGCAAAAATTAATCCTTTATTTTTGTATTTAGTTGTTTGAGGTACAATGACGACTTTATAGAGTATATCTATAATAAATAATTAAAAAGTGAATAAAAATATGACAAAAAGATTATTAGTAATGGCGGGTGGAACTGGGGGACACGTTTTTCCTGCTCTAGCTGTGGCAACAGAATTACAACAACAAGGTTGGAAAATCTGTTGGCTAGGAACAAAAGATCGAATGGAAGCAGAACTCGTGCCAAAATATAATATTCCCATTCAATTTATTCAAATTTCAGGATTACGTGGCAAAGGGATTAAAGCTTTGTTAAAGGCACCTTTTACCATTTCACGCGCTGTATGGCAAGCTCGTAAAATTATTAAAGAGTTTCAACCTAATGCAGTGCTAGGAATGGGAGGGTATGTTTCTGGACCAGGTGGCATTGCTGCAAAATTGTGCGGTGTACCAATTGTTCTACACGAGCAAAATGCGGTGGCAGGATTGACCAATGTTTGGCTTTCAAAAGTGGCAACTCGTGTGTTGCAAGCTTTCCCAAATGCGTTTAAGCATAAAGAAGTAGTTGGCAATCCAGTTAGACAAGATTTATTCCAACTTCCTTCACCAGAACAACGTTTCACAGAACGTGAAGGTGCCATAAAAATTCTAGTAATGGGTGGTTCACAAGGGGCGAGAATTTTAAACCAAACATTGCCACAGATAGCGGGTACATTTGGAGAAAAAATTGCAATTGTACACCAAGTAGGGAAAGGTAATTTAGAATATGTGCAACAACGTTATGCGAAACAATCAGTAGAAAATGTGATTGTGACTGAATTTATTGATGATGTTGCACAGGCTTATGGTGATGCAGATCTTGTGATTTGTCGCTCAGGAGCATTGACGGTATGTGAAATTGCTGCTGCTGGAGTACCTGCGATTTTTGTACCATTCCAACACAAAGATCGTCAACAATACTTAAATGCAAAATATTTGGAACAAGTAAAAGCAGCAATTATTATTGAACAAAAAGACTTTACTGTTGACAATTTAGTAAGACAATTACAGTGTTTAATCACCGATCGTCAACAATTATTAGCAATGGCATTAAATGCTCGTGAAGTCGCCACCCCTTTTTCTGCGAAACGAGTGGCAGAAGTGATCGTTGAAGTAGCGAAATAAGCAAAGGATAAAGAATAATAATGAAAAATTATCAAGATCAAGTAAGAAAAATCATTCCAGAAATGCGTCGTGTTAAGCAAGTTCATTTTATTGGTATTGGTGGTGCTGGAATGAGTGGTATTGCTGAAATTTTATTAAATGAGGGCTACCAAATTTCGGGTTCAGATATTGCTGAAAGTCCAGTAACAAAAAACTTTGTAACCAATGGAGCAAAGATTTTTATTGGACATCGAGCTGAAAATATTGACGGAGCAAATGTAGTAGTGGTTTCAAGTGCCATTGATGAAACAAATCCTGAAATTATTGCAGCTAAAGAGCAACGGATACCAGTTATTCAACGTGCTCAAATGTTAGCGGAGATTATGCGTTTTCGTCACGGTATTGCCGTAGCGGGGACACACGGTAAAACCTCAACAACAGCAATGCTTTCAATGGTTTATGCTCAAGCTAAACTTGACCCAACTTATGTAAATGGTGGTTTAATTAAATCAGCTGGTAAAAATGCCCACCTTGGTGCGAGTCGTTATTTAATTGCAGAAGCAGATGAGAGTGACGCATCATTTTTACACTTACAACCGATGGTTTCTGTGGTCACTAATATTGAACCCGATCATATGGATACTTACGGTGGTTCATTTGATAAAATGAAACAAACCTATGTGAAATTTTTACATAATTTGCCTTTTTATGGTCTTGCAGTAATGTGTGCTGATGATAAAGATTTAATGGAACTAGTGCCACAAGTTGGACGACAAGTGATTACTTATGGCTTTAGTGAAACAGCGGATTATCGCATTGAAAATTATGAACAGACTGGTTTTCAAGGGCATTATACCGTTGTTTGTCCAACAGGTGAAAAGATGAATGTATTACTTAATGTTCCAGGTAAACATAATGCATTAAATGCAACTGCAACATTAGCCGTTGCAAAAGAAGAAAATATTTCAAATGAAGCAATTTTGGAAGCATTAGCAGAGTTTCAAGGAGCAGGTAGACGTTTTGATCAGCTAGGGGAGTTTATTCGTCCTAATGGTAAAGTATCTTTAGTTGATGATTATGGGCATCATCCAACAGAAGTGGATGTCACGATTAAAGCTGCTCGTAGTGGGTGGAAAGGTAAACGTGTGGTAATGGTGTTCCAACCACATCGCTATTCTCGAACGCGTGATTTGTTTGATGATTTTGTGAATGTCTTGTCAAATGTGGATGTATTGATTATGCTTGAGGTTTATACTGCTGGTGAACAAGCGATTGCAGGAGCAGATAGTCGAGCATTATGTCGCTCTATTCGTAATTTGGGTAAAGTAGATCCAATTTTGGTTTCTGATACTGATAAATTAGGTGAGGTATTAGATCAGGTTATTCAAGATGGTGATTTGGTATTAGCTCAAGGGGCTGGGAGTGTTAGTAAAATTTCTCGTAATCTAGCAGAAAGTTGGAGAGGATAGAATGAGTTTAAAAGATGAAAAAATAGCGGTACTCTTTGGTGGAGTATCCTCAGAAAGAGAAGTTTCATTAAAATCAGGAGAAGCCGTATTTAATGCGTTAAAAAATCTTGGTTATAATGTGGAAGCCGTGGATACTAAATTTACCCCAGTTGAAAAATTAAAAGAAATGGGCATTCAACGTGTTTTTAATATTTTACACGGTGGTGTGGGTGAAAATGGTGTATTACAAGGTGTATTGGATCAATTAGAAATCCCTTATACGGGTAGTGGTGTAATGGCATCAGCAGTAACAATGGATAAATTTCGAACTAAACTTTTATGGCAAGCGGTTGGTTTACCAACAGCAGAAATGGAAATTGTACATAAAGGGGAAGCGGTACGATCTGAGGAAATTTTTGCAAAATTAGGGTTACCTCTTTTTGTCAAACCTGCTTGTGAGGGGTCAAGTGTTGGCGTGGTAAAAGTAAAAGAAAAAGAACAATTAATTCCAGCAATTGAAGAAGCATTAAAATATGATGATACCGTATTAATTGAAGAATTTTTGGCAGGGGCAGAATATTCTGTACCCGTATTAGGTGATGAAGTATTACCAACAGTACAAGTTATTCCCGATGGTGAGTTTTATGATTATCACGCTAAATATATATCTGATAAAACACAATACATTTGTCCTGCATTAGATGATAATCGTCAGGCAGAGATTGCAGAATTAGTGATGAGAGCTCATCAAGTTTTAGGTTGTCGTGGATGGAGTCGAATTGATGTAATGGAAAATAATAAAGGTGAGTTTTTTCTAATGGAAGCCAATACTTGCCCAGGGATGACAACGCACAGTTACTTTCCTTTTGCTGCAGCGAAAGTGGGATATAGTTTTGATAAATTGGTTGAACGTATTTTGGAGCTAAGTATTTAATGTGGTGGCGAAAAAGTAATCAAGTATTTGCTAAGCAGAAAAAAAATCGTTCAGCAAGGGAGAGATTACGTACAAAATATAAAAGTAGTTCATATTCTGTTTTTATTTTTATTCGTCCTTTGGTAGTATTGCTCTGCGTAGTATTGGCTTATGTGGTTTATAGTAATAGAGATTATTGGCTTGAAAGGTTAGATAACGATACTTCCATTACATCTTATGCCCTTACACATAAACTTCAATTTACTACGCATACTGATATTCGAGATGTACTTTCAACAGGTAAGCCTCTAAAAGGATATTTTGGGCAAAATATTGAGCAAGTGAAAGAAAGATTATTGACAATTCCTTGGGTTCATAGCGTTGTAGTAAGAAAACTATGGCCTGATAAACTGAGTTTAACTATCTTGGAACATCGCCCTGTTGCATTATGGAATGATACTAAATTGTTATCTGATCGAGGAGTTGTATTTACTTTACCTTTTGATCGTGTCAATCGTACAGGCTTTCCTGTATTATATGGACCAGATACAGAAGGAAAAAAAGTATTGAGTGCGTGGTGGAAAATTAAACAAGATTTGAGAGTCAGAAATTTAATATTAAAATCAGTTTATATAGATGGAAGAGGATCGTGGAAAATTAAGTTATCAAATGAGCTTGAATTACTTTTAGGAAGAGGTGATTGGGCATCCAAAATTGATCGTTTTGTAAAAATTTTTCCACAAATTAATGTACCAGAAGGAAAAGTAATTTCTTATATAGATTTACGTTATAAATATGGTGCCGCTGTAGGGTTTATTTCTAAAAAATAGTAGATGAAAAAATATGTCAAAAATTGCAGAATCTAAAATTATAGTAAGTCTAGAGGTGGGATCATCAAAGATCGTCACTGTTGTTGGAGAGGTTTTACCTGATGCTGTTGTGAATGTATTAGGTACGGGCGTCTGTCCTTCTAAAGGGATCAAAAGAGGAAGTGTTGTTGATCTAGATGCGGTCACAGGTGCAATTAAAAGAGCGATTGAGCAGGCAGAATCTATTGCAAATTGTGATATTCAAGGTGTAACCTTGGCTATTACAGGAGAACATATCCAAACACTTAATGAACTTGGTAGTGTTGCTTTGGGAAGTGGAGAGGTTACTCACAATGATATTGAAGCAGCTATTCATACTGCTCGTTCGGTAAAATTATCAGAAGGTGTTGAAACATTACATATCATCCCACAAGAATATAAAGTGGATCATTTAGAAAGAACAAAAAAGCCACTGGGTTTACAAGGTATGCGTTTGCAAGCACAGGTACATTTGATCACTTGTCATAAAGATTGGTTACGCAATTTATGTAAAGCCGTTGAAAATAATAAATTAAATATTGATCAGGTTGTTTTTTCAGGAATTGCATCAAGTTATTCAGTGCTCACTGAAGATGAAATGGAATTGGGTGTGTGCCTTGTGGATATTGGCGGAGGCACGATGGATATTTTAGTTTATTCTGGTGGTGCATTGCGTTATAGCAAGGTTATTCCATTTGCAGGAAATGATATCACTCAGTATGTTTCTAAAGTATTTACAACTTCTCCTAATGATGCCGAAAATATTAAAGTGAAATATGCAAGTGCGATTTCACCACCTTCTACTTTTGTTGATACAAAAATTGAAATTCCAGGTTTGGGTGGGCGTAGACCTCAAAATATTACTAAACAGGATTTTTCTAGTGTAATTTCTGAGTGTTATATAGATTTATTAAAATTAATACAAACAGAATTGGAACTTTTGAAGGAAGAATTGACTCAAAGAGGAATTAAGCTTGATTTAACCGCTGGCGTCGTACTAACTGGAGGAGGATCTCAAGCAGAAGATATTGTTGAATGTGCAAAAAATGTATTTGGAATGGCTGCTCGAGTTGGTTATCCTTTAAATATTACAGGTTTAACAGACTATGTAAATAAACCTCAGTATGCAACAGCATTGGGTTTATTACAATATAGTTATCTAAATAGTGATGACATTAATAATAAACCATTACCTTCAAATGATAAAGGTATGTTGAGTGTGCTTAAAAAATCATATAATTGGATAAAATCAAATTTTTGAAATTCAATTTAAAATAATGAAATCGCATAATTTATATACAAATCATTGTATTGTATTGTTAATAGGGCAGTAATGCATAATACTTAGTATGCAATTGTACTATGATTGTGGTAATATATTAATTAATATAGTCTTAAAATAAGTAAAAGAAAAATTTATATAATTTATGTAAGTCACATTTTAGATAGAAATGTAGGTTTTAGACTTGCATATTAGGGAGAATAAATAATGTTTGAACCAGTATATGAAGTAACACCTGATGCCGTGATCAAGGTCGTTGGTGTTGGTGGTGGTGGCGGTAACGCATTAAATCATATGGTTGAAGGACAAGCCGATGAAAATGGTGAGCTGAGTGGCGGTGTTGAATTTTTTTCTGTTAACACAGATGCTCAAGCATTGCGTAAAACAGCAGTGCGTCAAACTATTCAAATTGGGGATAAAATTACTAAAGGATTGGGTGCTGGAGCAAATCCCAATGTAGGTCGCCAAGCTGCAGAAGATGATAGAGATGCATTAACCAATATGTTATCTGGTGCAGATATGGTATTTATTTCTGCAGGAATGGGAGGAGGGACTGGTACAGGTGCCGCTCCTGTTATTGCCGAAATTGCAAAAAATGCAGAACCACCCGCATTGACTGTTGCCATTGTGACTAAGCCTTTCCGATTTGAAGGCGCTAAGCGAATGAACTATGCAGAACAAGGTATTGCTGAGTTATCTAAGCATGTCGATTCTTTAATTATTATTCCTAATGATAAATTACTAAAAGTTTTACCTAAAAACGTTAAAATGTTAGATGCTTTTAAAGCAGCAAATGATGTGTTACGTAATGCTGTTTTAGGTATTACTGATATGATTACTTCTCCAGGTTTAATAAATGTCGATTTTGCGGACGTTAAAACCGTAATGTCTGAGATGGGACGAGCAATGATGGGAACAGGTATTGCTGATGGAGAAGGTCGCGCAGAAAAAGCCGCACAAGAAGCTGTCGCTAGTCCATTATTAGAAGATGTTGACTGGTCTGAAGCAAAAGGTATTCTAGTTAGTATTACTTCAGGAATGGATATTGAATTAAGTGAAGTATATGAAGTAATGGATTATATTCACGAATATGCAGCCTCTGATGCGACAGTTGTATTTGGAACATCGATTTACCCAGAAATGGAAGGGCAAATTCGGGTGACTCTTGTTGCAACAGGTATTGGTCCTTCTGAACAAGAAATGTTAAGAGCAAATAATATGAGAGTGCAGCATTCAATTACTTCTCATTTAGAAACGTCTCAACCAGAATTAAAACCAGCAGCAAGTTTTTCTGAGAGAAACGCTTATGCAACAGAAAATGAAACGACAAAAGTGAATAACCAACAACCGCATCGTATTGATGAACAGAGATTATTCTCGCCTTCATCAATTCCTGGTTTTTTAAAGAAATAGTAAGGTAAATATGATTAAGCAAAGAACCCTGAAAAAATCAATAAAAGTAACGGGAATCGGATTGCATAGTGGTAAAAAAGTAACCCTTACGTTGCGTCCTGCTCCTGAAAATACAGGTGTGATTTATGCTCGTACTGATTTAGAGCCTGCTGTTTATTTTCCTGCGAGAGCCGATTTTATTCGTGATACGACGTTATGTACTTGTATGATCAACGATGATGGTGTGCGTATTTCAACGGTTGAGCACTTAAATGCGGCTATGTCTGCTGTTGGATTAGATAATGTAATTGTAGAAATTGATGCGCCTGAAATTCCTATTATGGATGGTAGTTCTAGTCCATTTATCTATTTATTGTTAGATGCAGGAGTTGAAGAACAAAATGCATTGAAAAAATTTATTCGTATCAAAGAAACAGTGCGAGTAGAAAATGAAGACAAGTGGGCAGAATTAAAACCTTATAATGGCTTTAAACTTGATTTTACAATTGATTTCTCTCACCCTGCAATCAGTAAAGATGTTGGGCATTACCAAATGGAATTTTCAACAAAAAACTTTATTCAGCAGTTAAGTCGTGCGAGAACCTTTGGTTTTATGAAAGATATTGAATTACTTCAATCGATGGGATTAGCACTAGGTGGAAGTTTGGATAATGCGATTGTACTAGATAATTATCGTATCTTAAATGAAGAGGGGTTACGTTTTCCTGATGAATTGGTTCGTCATAAAATGTTAGATGCTGTTGGTGACTTATTTATGTGTGGTTACAATATTATCGGTGAATTTTCTGCCTATAAATCAGGGCATGGCGTAAATAATCAATTATTAAGAGCGGTGCTTGAAAATGAGAAAGCTTGGGAATTTGTGACTTTCGATGATAAAGCAACAGTGCCTTTTGGTTATCAGAAAAAGGGTCATATTTTAGTTTAATTAAGATGTATTGGTAAATTACTGATATTATCAAGGGCAACCGTAAGTTTTTACCTATTGATGTATAAATATATTGTAGAGACAGGACATGCCCTGTCTCTACGTAAGTAATTGGATTTTTTAAATATGATATTGCCTTGTAGGAAGTGAAGTATTATTGAGCATTTCGTAATGCTAAATGCTGTGCCTCGAATAATTGCTCAATACCTTGTTTTGCGAGATCTAATAATTGTAATAATTCACTATGAGAAAATGGTGTTCCTTCTGCAGTACCTTGTACTTCGACAAAATGACCACTTTCGACCATAACGACATTCATATCTGTTTCAGCGTTGCAATCTTCGATGTATTCTAAATCACAAATAGCGTCATTATTTACCACCCCAACAGAAATTGCAGCAACAAGACTTTTCATCGGATTTGTTTTTAGTTTTCCTGTATCGATTAACTTATTTAACGCATCTTGTAAAGCAACCGCTGCACCTGTAATTGCCGCGGTACGAGTACCACCGTCGGCTTGAATAACGTCACAATCTACGGTAATAGTACGTTCACCTAAGGCTTTTAAATCAACAACTGCACGTAATGAACGACCGATTAAACGTTGGATTTCAAGGGTTCGTCCACCTTGTTTGCCTTTTGATGCTTCACGTTGTGTGCGTGAGTGTGTCGCACGAGGAAGCATTGCATATTCTGCGGTTACCCAACCTTGATTTTTACCTCTTAAAAAACGAGGAACAGATTCATCAATTGAGGCATTACATAACACTTTGGTTTCACCAAATTCAACTAATACTGAACCTTCAGCATATTTAGTATAGTTACGAGTGATTTTTACTGGGCGAGTTTGGTTTGCTGTGCGATTATTTGGACGCATACATTCTCCTAAAATTAAAAAGTTAATCTATTCTAACAAATAATACCAGTAATGTATGCGGTTGTTCTGAATAAGCGGTATGATCTTTGTTATTTTTTACAATTAAAAATATTTTTGTACCAAGAGGTCATATGGTCATTTTTCTTTCCATAGTTCCCAAATAGGTTTACAGTTTGTGGGAAGGGTAAGATCTTTACCGAGATCTAACCATTGGGTTGGATAGTGGAAATCAGAACCAACAGAGGAGTAGAGATCAAACTCTTCTGCCCAACGGGCGAGAAGTTGGCGTTGATCTCGCGACTGTCCGCAACCTGCGACCTCAATTCCATCTCCTCCTGCTTCTTTGAAGGCGGTAATTAAACGGCGTATCCAACGTGCAGTGAGTTTATATTTAAGAGGGTGGGCAATGTTGATTACTCCGTCTGCGTGATGTATTACATCAATGGCTTCTTCCATTGAACACCATATTGGTTTAACGTAAGCAGATTTACCTTGTCCTAAATACTTTTTAAATGCTTTTTCTATATTGTTGACGGCTTCAATTTCAACTAAAAAACGGGCATAGTGAGCACGTGTGATTTCACCTTGTGCCAATTTTTTTGCCCCTTCATAGGCATTTGGAATACCTGCTTTGGCTAATTTTTCTGCGATGTGAATTGCTCGCTGTTCTCTTAAGGCGGTCTGATTTTGTAATAAATTTACCAATTTTTCATTATTTTCATCAAAATTTAAGGCACTTAAATGGATATTTTTATTTTGCCATATGACAGAAATTTCTACTCCTGAAATAAGTTTAATTGGCAAGTGTTGTGTCGCTTGCTTTGCTTCTTCTAAACCATTGATAGTATCGTGATCTGTTAAGGCTAAAATATTAATACCTTTTTCAACCGCACGTTGTATCAATTCTGTAGGAGTAAGCAGTCCATCCGAGGCAGTGCTGTGACTGTGTAAATCATAAATTATTGTATTGTTTGTCATTGTTAACCTGCGAAGCGTTTAGCTTCAATTATATCGCTCAGCTGTGTAATACGAGAAAGCAATTTTGCAAGAAATTCAACATTTGTTAATTCAATTTCCATATCAATGGTCGCAATATTTGATTTAATATCTGTTCTACTCGATACACCAAGTACATTCACTTTTTCATTTGCCATAATACTGGTAATATCTCTTAATAAACCATTACGATCGTTGGCAATGATTCGAATGGTTAAACTAAAGCCTCTAGTATCATTTGCTCCCCATTGTGCTTTGACAACGCGTTCTGGATTAATGCTTCTTAATTCAAAAAGTTGTTCACAATCCGATTTATGAATGGAAATTCCTCGTCCTTGAGTAATATAACCCACAATTTTATCTCCTGGGATAGGTTGACAACAGCGTGCAACAGTGTGCATTAAATTACCTACACCATCGATAATAATATCACTACTTTTTCCTTTATTGATAGTATTTGAGGCTTTAAATTGAACACTTTTTAGTACTGCTTCATCTTCTTGCTCGGCTGTGGGTTTAATCAATTTACTTTGTAAATAATGACTAAATTGATTTAATTTAATATCACCACTGCCAATAGCGGCATAGAGGTCACTAATATGTTTTAGGTTATAACGAGGTAATCCATATTGTTCAATTTGCTTTTGTGTAAAGTTAAATTTTGTCATTTCAGCATCGAGAATATCTTTTCCAAGAGGAATATTTTTATCTCGATCTTGCTTTTTAAAGAAATTGATAACTTTAGCTCTGGCTCGTGCTGTATTAATAAAGCCTTGATTTGGATTTAACCAGTCTCGACTTGGATTGGGGTTTTTCTGAGTGATAATTTCAACTTGATCGCCCATTTGTAGTAAATAGGTAAAAGGAACTATTCGTCCTGCTACTTTTGCACCAATACAACGATGTCCTACTTCACTATGAATAGCATAGGCAAAATCAAGAGGTGTAGCATTTTTAGGAAGATCTATTACTTCACCACGAGGAGTAAAGACGTAAACTCTATCATCAAAGACTTGGCTACGTAGTTCACTAATAGATTCATTCGATTCTGCAATATCATTCTGCCAATCTAATAGTTTACGTAACCATACAATTTTATCTTCATAGCCAGCACGCCCAGCAGCACCTCCTTCTTTATATTTCCAGTGAGCTGCGACGCCAAGTTCCGCACTGTCGTGCATTTCTTGAGTTCTAATTTGTATTTCAATGGGTTTGTGACCTTTGCCTAAAATAACAGTATGCAAGGATTGGTAGCCATTAGGTTTTGGATTTGAAATATAATCATCAAAATGCTCAGATAAATGTTGATAATGAGTATGAACAATTCCCAAAGCGGTATAGCAATCTTCTAAGGTTGGTACAATAATTCTCACTGCTCGAATATCAAATAGTTGTTTAAATGCAAGGTTTTTGCATTGCATTTTTTTCCATATACTATAAATATGTTTTGGTCTACCATAAATATGAAAACCATCTAATTCTTGTTCAAGTAAAGCGGTCAGATTTTTAATAAATTTTGCAATATATTTTTCACGATCTAAACGTCGTTCATTGAGTTCGAATTTTGCAACTTGTTTATATTTGCTAGGGTGTAAAGCTCTAAAACAGTAGTCTTCTAACTCCCATTTTAACTGTCCAATTCCTAATCGGTTAGCAAGTGGGGCATAAATTTGAGAACATTCTTTTGCCGCTAAAACAAGTTCTTCTTCTGTGTGATTTTTATCTCGTAGATAAGTAATGCGTTCAGCAAGTTTAATAACCATACAGCGGAAATCTTTTACCATTGCTAACAACATACGGCGGATATTATCAATTTGAATATCAGAAGAGTAACCTGCATTTAATTGACGAATATTATCCATCTCTAACACACCTTTAACAAGCTCGGTAATGCTCGCATTAAAATTATCTTTAATTTCAATTAAATCAATAATTTTATGCTTAACGAGAGGAACTAAAAAAGCGGCAACTAGACTATCATCATCCATATTTAAACTATGCAAGATTTCAATCATTTCAATACCAAACCACATTAATGGATATTGTTCGATATCAAGTTTTTCTTGTGCATAACGCCAAACAATTTGGATTTCTTCAAAAGTTACAGGTGACATTTGCAAAGAAGTGCCCCAACTTACTAATTCGAAATCATTTGGGTCCAGAATATGGGAATGACGAATTGCAACCATAGTTCCTCCTATAACTGTTAACTGTATGATGTAATAAAAGATAATACATATTTCTATTTAATATTTAAACTAAAATATTATTATTCACTTTTCCAGCGTGTAAATAGCTCTTGTTCAAGATAAATATCAAATTGATCTAGTAGGCGATTTACCCCTTGATCCACAATATCTGCAACAGTTTGTGGTTTATGATAAAAAGCAGGCATTAGAGGTACGATCTGTCCACCAATTTCAGTCAGTTGTGTCATTAAGCGTAAATGCCCTAAGTGTAAGGGGGTTTCACGTACACAAAGCACTAGAGGTTTTCTCTCTTTTAAAATAACGTCTGCGGCACGAGTAATTAAATCATCAGTATAACTATGTGCAATACCTGATAATGTTTTCATTGAGCAGGGGACAATAATCATTCCTTTTGTAATAAATGAACCTGATGAAATTGCGGCACCAATATCTCGTATATCATAAATTTGGTGAGCGAATGATTTTATTTGATTAAGAGAATAGTCCGTTTCTATTGCAATGGTTTGTTTTGCCGCATTGCTAATAATTAGATGTGCTTCTATATTCGTTTTTTGTAACACTTCGAGTAATCGAATCGCATAAATGACACCACTCGCCCCTGTTATCGCAATAATTAAACGTTCAGGCAAGCGGTGAGATTTTGGTGATTTTTTACAATTTCTTTTCATTAAACTATTTTAATATCGTTACTGTAATAAACTAGAGTTTGCTTGAAGTTGTTCAAAAAACCACTTAACAATAAAACCAAAATGGGGAATTAATTGGGATTCTTTCCACCATTCACTGTCACTAGCTTGAGTGAAATCAAAGAAGAATAATATTGCTGCGACAATTAATATGCCACGTAACGCACCAAATACCATTCCAAGTACTCGATCTGTACCACTTAATCCTGTTTGATCAACGAGTTTACCTAACAAAGCATTAATAATGCTCATTATTATGAGTGTACCAATAAATAATAATATCGCAGCCAGTCCGTCTCTTATTAACTCAGATTGTTGTAGATAAATCGAATTTACTTGTGTGAAATATCCACTGAAATAGGGGTAAAAATAGCTTGCTACAAAAAAAGCAGTTACCCAACCAATTAAGGACATTACTTCTCTAATAAATCCTCTCCATAAACTCACTAATGAAGAAAAAACAATAATACCAATAATAATATAATCAATCATAATACCTCTTTTTTCTATTCCTTATTCTATAAATAGTTGCCAGAATAATTAATTTAAATTTTCGTAACCAACATCTTGTAATGTTGGATTATTTGCCCCTGATTTGGCTAATTCATCACAAATTTCGTTTTCACGGTGTCCTGAATGCCCTTTAACCCATCGCCAATCAATTTTATGTTGTTGGATTTGTTGATCTAGTGCAATCCATAAATCTTTATTTTTAACTGGTTTTTTCGCACTGGTTTTCCAGTTATTTTTTCGCCAATTAAAAATCCATTTTTGGATTCCATTTTGCATATATTGGCTGTCACTAAATAATGTAATATAGCAGGGTTCTTTTAGTAAACTTAATGCCTCAATGACCGCACGTAATTCCATTCTATTGTTGGTCGTTTGAAAATAACCTTTACTTATTTTTTTTTCGTGCTGATTGTAGCGTAATACGATACCAATACCACCTTTACCTGGATTACCTAAACAGGAACCATCAGTAAAAATTTCAACGTGCTTCATTAATTTTTACCTTTTGTTTTTTACGCATTTGATAAATCTTCCAAACAACAAATAAGATGACAGTAACCAAAATGACATAAATAATAGCCTGTCCTTTATGTATTTGTTCTTTTAGCCACTCTAAATTTGAAGCACCAAAATCACCTAAATAAACCCAAATTGGAACGGAAATAATGGCAGCACAAAAATCAACAAGGATAAATTGAAAATAATTAACACGATTGGTAATACCAGAAACAAGATAAACTACCGCTCTTAATCCAGGTAAGAAACGAGCAGTAAATAATAAGCGATTTCCATATTTATCAAACATTTTTCTTACTGCAGATAATCGTCCTCGACGAACTAAAGGCTTAATAAAACGAAAGCGTAAAATTTTCTTACCATAAATTCGTCCAAGCCAATACATTGTACTATCACCAGCTAATACTCCTATCATACTTACTACCAGCATAATATGTACATTAGTATAGCCTAAACCAGAAATAACCCCCCCAGAGACTAACGTTATGTCTTCAGGAATAGGTAAACCAAAACCACAAGCGAGTAATACTAAAAAAACAGCCCAATAGCCATAACTACTAAAAAAATCAATTAAAAATTCCATTAAAAAACCTATCTAATTTTTATTTAAATTACGAACTGAATCACGCACAACTAACTCAGGCATAAACTCTAATATTTGTGGTTCATTTCGTTTTTCTTTTGAAGAAATTCGCTCAAGTAATAATTCTAGCACTCTATCTGAAAGTCGTGATTTGGATTGATGCATTGTTGTTAAAGGAGGGGCATAAAAGCGAGAGTTATGAATATTATCATAACCAATAACAGAAATATCTTGTGGTACAGATAATCCTCTAAGATTAATTGCTGAAATTGCACCTAATGCCATTACATCACTAAAACAAAAAATTGCTGTAGGTAATTCATCTAAATCAAGAATATTATTCATACACTCAAAGCCACCTTCTGGTTCAAAATCACCTTCCTGAATCCATTGTGGTTCAATCAATAGATTTGCTTCATCCATTGCCTTACTAAAACCTTGAAAACGATTTTTTGATACTGTTTTAAACAAATCTCCTGTAATAACTGCTATTTTTTTATGCCCATTCTCAATTAAATGTTGAGTAGCGAAATAGCCACCAATAAAACTATTGTCAGCGATAAGATCATTACTATTATCTCGCAATCCCCAATCCATTACTACCATAGGAATATTCGCTTTATTTAACAGTGCAAGAGAGTTTTCAGTATATTCACTACACATAACCAAAATACCGTCAACACGTTTCGTCATTAACATATCTAAATGGTTTTGGATTTTTTCAGGATCATTTTGAGTATTACATAAAAACAGTGAGTAACCCATTTCATAACAATGACGTTCCATTGCGAGAATGATTTCTGCAAAAAAAGGGGATTCACTGGTGGTAACAATCATTCCAATAGATTTTGTGGTATTGACTTTCAAACTACGGGCAACCGCACTGGGAGAATAATTTAATTCAGAAATGGCATCCCAAACAGATTGCGTTGTTTTTTCTGCAACGAAACGCGTTTTATTAATTACGTGAGAAACCGTAGTGGTTGAAACTCCAGCTAATTTTGCGACATCTTTAATGGTTGCCATTGGTTTTTTCCTGAATTCAATGTAAATTTGTGTCTATTATAGCTGACTTTTTATAAAATTTTTAAATAAAATTACACCTTTGATTGCATTTTGAAAAAATAGTTTTAAAATGAAAGTGTCTTTTTTACTTTTTAGGAGGTTTTTATGGGGACTTTAGGTTATTCAATGCTAACAGTATGTGCATCTCTAGGTATGATTGTGCTTTTTGCATATAATATTTTTTAATAAATATTGATATTAAGAAATTAGATAAGAAGTGGGATTTTCCCACTTTCTTTTTGCCTTATTTTTAATCTGATAGAAATTTACCAAAAATGTCTAAACTTACTTTTGCCACCATTTTATTTAATACGGATAACACACCTTTTTCAACGCAATTTAATGATATATATTTTTCGACTCAAGATGGTCTTGCTGAAAGTCTTTATGTTTTCCAAGAAGGTAATCAATTGTGGGAAAAATGGCAAAATCACACTCAATCAGCCTTTGTTATCGCAGAAACAGGATTTGGAACAGGATTAAACTTTTTTGCAGTGGCAGAAAAATTCCAGCAATTTAAACAACGAAATCCTACTCACATATTACAACGTTTATACTTTATCTCTTTTGAGAAATATCCTTTAACTTCACAACAATTAACGAAAATTCATAGCAATTATCCACAATTTGCAAATTTTTCACAACATCTGACCGCTTGTTGGAATGTCTGGCAAACAGGTTGTCAGCGTTATCATTTTGATAATGTTTATCTTGATCTTTGGTTTGGAGATATTTTAGATAACCTGCCACAACTTGGTGATTTATATAATGAGAAAATCGATGCGTGGTTTTTAGACGGTTTTGCACCAGATAAAAATCCACAAATGTGGTGTGAAAGCTTATATCAGCAAATGTTTCGCTTAACCAAAAATGGTGGCTCATTTGCGACTTTCACTGCGGCAAGTACTGTGCGTAGAGGATTACAGGCAGTTGGATTTGATGTTAAAAAACGTAAAGGTTTTGGTAAAAAACGGGAAATGTTATGGGGTGAAAAACCACCACAAAGTGAAAGATCAGCGATTAAAGTCCCTTATTATTATCAGCAACCACAACCTGAAACGGACAATATTGCGATTGTTGGGGGCGGAATTGCAAGCCTATTTTTAAGTTTATCCTTATTAGAAAAAGGTAAAAAAGTCACTTTATACTGTAAAGATAGTGCTTTAGCTCAAAATGCTTCTGGCAATAAACAAGGTGCTATTTATCCGCAACTCAGTGATGATGATGAACGAAATATCCGTTTTTATGTGCATAGCTTTGATTATGCGTTGCAACGAATTCAACAACTAGAACCCCATATTGATTTTGAACATAATTTAAGTGGCGTGGCAATTTATGGCTACAATCAAAAAAATCAGAATAAACTACAAAAGCTCGCCAATCTTAACTATGATCATTCACTCTTTCATTTATGTAATGCTGAGCAATTAAGTGACAAAATTGGATTACCTGTCACCAATGGTGGAGGTTTTATTCCTCGTGCAGGTTGGCTATCGCCGATTCAATTTGTACAAAACAGTTTTGCGTATTTAGAGAAAAAAGGCTTAAAAATCGTACTTAATCACGAAGTAACTAGCCCTGTTTTTAAAGATAACCTTTGGCAATGGCAACATAATGGTCAAACCTTTGCTCATCAAACCTTAGTGCTAGCCAATGGACATAAACTCAAAGACTTCACTCAGACAGAAGGTATTCCTCTTTATGCAGTACGTGGGCAAGTTAGCCAATTTCCTACAACCCCAGAGCTACAAAAATTAAAAACCGTTTTATGTTACGACGGTTATTTAACCCCTGTTTCAGCACAAGGAACACATTGTATCGGTGCAAGCCACGTACGTGATAATACAGATACCCATTTTAGTTTAGAAGAACATCAGCAAAATATTGCAAAATTACAACAAAATGTCACCGCTTGTGATTGGAATAAAGAAATTGATTATTCACAAAATCTCGCCAGAATGGGGGTGCGAGCGACATTAAGAGATCGTATTCCAATGGTAGGCTTAGTGGGTCATCTAGGCAAACAGCGAGAGCAATATAATAATTTATTTAACCTTCGCCGTCGCAGAAAACCGATTGAAACTGCTACTGTTTATCCACAACTTTATACCATTGTTGGTTTAGGATCTCGTGGCTTAACTACCGCCCCATTGCTTGGAGAACTACTTGCTAGTCAAATTTGCAATGAACCTATTCCGTTAAGTGAAGATTTATGGCACGCCTTAAATCCTAATCGTGTATGGTTAAGAAAACAGTTAAAAGGGACGCCTATCTAATTATTTTTAAACAAAGATAATTTTGTTTCGTTGATACGAAATATATTTTCTGTACTTATATCATTATTTAATACCACTTGCACCCAAAGTTGGTTATCTGCAATAAGACTATATAAAATTGTTCCCGTAGATTTCCAATTTTCACCTAATTGCATTTCAACCGCTGAGCCAATGTCAGGTAATGAGGAATTTTCAGAAAGTGTGCCAACGAGAGTAAACATTGCTCTTTTGTTTGCTCCTCGATATTTGGCTCTTGCAACGGTTTCTTGCCCAATATAGCAGCCTTTTTTAAATGAAATCGCCTGTTCAATATCTTGTAAATTCAAGGCTTGAGGAATAAAAGTGAGTCTATTTTGTTTTAATAAAATAGGGATACCATTTTGAATATCAAGCAGATCCCAATATTCACTGTTTTCAGTTGCATCAAGGGGGTGTTCACTTAAAATAATATGACGAGATGAATTTTCTTCCAATTGACAAGCGGTATGATTTTGGTAAATTTTTGCAAAAATCTCACCGCTTATATTTTGTTCAATACAACCATAAACAAAGATTTGCTTTTCAGTAAAAGTCACTTTTGAAAAAATGGCATATTTTTTTAATTGATCTATCGCTTCAGGTAACAAATCTTGATGAATAATGATTAAAAACTGATTTTCTGATTGTCGATATAAACGCCATAAGCCACTGACTTTACCTTTCGGATCGCAGTGAGCCGTTAATGTTTGTTTACCCATTTCTAATTTTGCAACATCACAAGTGAGTTGTCCTTGTAGAAATTTTTGTGCATCAAGTCCTGCAACTTCAATTACTTTATATTGTTTTAGATAAATCATTACTTTTCCGTTTTATTCTAAATTCTGAATTTGTTCACGCATTTGTTCAATCAAGACTTTTAATTCTACTGCAGAATTCGTAATTTCATTATTGATTGATTTTGATGCCAACGTATTCGCTTCACGATTTAATTCTTGCATCATAAAATCTAATTTACGCCCAACAGCTCCGCCTCTATTTAAGATTGCGGTTGTCTCTTTTACATGTAATTGTAGACGATCTAATTCTTCTGCGACATCAGATTTTTGAGCAATTAACACCATTTCTTGCTCCAAACGTTGTGGGTCGCACTGTACATTCAGTTCATCAAATTTTTGTTGCAAACGTTCTTTTTGCCATTGTAATACTTCTGGCATTTGATTTTGTACTTTGGTCGCCTCAATGGAAATTGCGTCTAAACGCTGTTGAATTAAACTATGTAAACTTTCACCTTCACGCCCTCGCATTGCAATAAAATCACTAAGAATTTGTTCAAAGCCAGTTAATAAATCTTCAGCAATTTGATCAAAATCTTGATTGGCATTATCAACGACACCAGGATAACGCAGTACATCAACAAGGTTTATTTCGCCTTCATCAGCTGTAGCTTTAAGCCATTTTAAGGAATTGATAACTTGAGTGGCATACTCTTGATTGAGAGCTAACCCATTATTTTGATTATTATTAAGCTCGATTTTTAAACTACATTCTACTTTACCACGAGTTAGACTGGCTTTTAAACGATCACGTAAGGTCATTTCTAAATGACGAAAAGTATCTGGTAGACGAAAATAAGTATCTAAAAAACGTTGGTTTACAGAGCGAAGCTCCCAAACGGCAGATCCCCACTCTTTTTTTATTTCAAGGTGTGAAAAAGCAGTCATACTATAAATCATTATGAATTTCCTTTTATAATTAATGCTACTACATTGGTAGTTATATTGTGGTATTTTAAACTAAAACATCAGATTAACATAGCCTGTGTTTAAAGTAATTATTTTAAATAAAGCTTAATCATTTCACCGTTTTAGTTGAGAGAGATCAGTATAGTGTTAATTTCTTAATGTTTGGTTTTGCTTTTAAAAGCATTTTACGGTATACCTACAGTCAGTAAATTTTTTATTATAAGGAAGCAAAATAATGAAGCAACATACCACATCAGTAAAAAATACACTAAGCAGTAATATAAATATGCTAGGAAATTTTTTAGGGGAAACTATCCAAGATGCTCAGGGAAGTGAAATTTTAGATCTAATTGAGAATATTAGAATGCTTTCAAGAGCTTCTCGTGCTGGAGATGAGAAATCAAGAGAACAACTATTAGATACTCTTTCTACTATTTCAACGGAGAATGTATTACCAGTAGCGCGTGCATTTAACCAGTTCTTAAATTTAACTAATATTGCAGAACAGTACCAAATGATTGCTCGTAATAGTAATCAATCCTCATTTGGTGAACGTTCATTAGGAAAATTATTCGAACGTTTAAAAGAAGAGAATGTACCCGTTGAAAAAGTCGTGCAAACAGTCGAAAAACTATTGATTGAGTTAGTTTTAACAGCACATCCAACAGAAGTTACACGTCGCTCTTTAGTTGGAAAACACGTTGAAATCAACCGTTGTTTGAGCCGTTTAGAACATAATGATTTGCCAGAACCTGAGGTTATTCGTTTAAAACGTCGTTTGATGCAAATGATCGCATTAGCGTGGCATACCAATGAAATTCGTACGCAACGTCCAACGCCGATTGATGAAGCAAAATGGGGAATGGCAGTGATTGAAAGTAGCTTATGGAAAGCGGTGCCAGAATTTTGTCGTCAATTAAATTTTCATTTAGAGAAAAATTTTGGTGTGCAACATAACGTAGGTTTAACGCCTATTCGTTTTTCATCTTGGATGGGGGGAGATCGTGATGGAAACCCTTTTGTTACACACGAAACCACTCGCACTGTGCTTGCAATGAGTCGTCGTAAAGCTGCAGAACTATTTTTAAATGATATTAGAGAATTAGCCGATGAGCTTTCAATCGTAGAATGTACCCCTGAATTTAGCGAAAAATACGGTTTACATTTAGAACCTTATCGTGTTGTTGTAAAAGAATTACGTGCAAAATTGATTAACACTGTTGCTTATTATACCGAAGTGTTAGACGGTAAAGATTTAACTGTTCATAAAGATGAAATTATCTCCAGTGATGAGCAATTATGGGAACCCTTGTATGATTGTTACCAATCATTGCATAGTTGTGGAATGCGAATTGTAGCAAATGGTGAATTATTAAATACATTACGTCGTATTCGTTGTTTTGGTATTGGTTTATCTCGTTTAGATATTCGTCAAGAAAGTACACGCCACGAAATGGCGATTGCTGAAATTACTCGTTATATTGGTTTAGGCGATTATTCACAATGGTCAGAAGAAGATAAACAAGCCTTTTTAGTAAGAGAATTAAACTCTCGCCGCCCACTTATTCCAACAAATTGGACACCAAGTGCAGACACCAAAGAAATTTTAGATACTTGTAAAGTGGTTGCCGAGCAACCAGAAGGTGTGATTTCTGCTTATGTTATTTCAATGGCACGTGAAGCCTCTGATGTGTTAGCGGTACATTTATTATTAAAAGAAGCAGGTTGTAAACCTTCTATTCCAGTTGCGCCATTGTTTGAAACCTTGGATGATTTAGATCGTTGCGAATCAGTAATGACACAATTATTTAATATTGGCTGGTATCGTGGCATTATTGCTAATAAACAAATGGTAATGATCGGTTATTCAGATTCAGCAAAAGATGCGGGGATGTTAGCTGCCTCATGGTCACAATATAAGGCACAAGAAGCTCTTGTAAATTTGGCAGAGAAAAATGGCATTGAATTAACTTTATTTCACGGACGTGGAGGTACAATCGGTCGTGGTGGTGCACCCGCTCACGCAGCGTTATTCTCACAACCACCTCGCTCACTGAAAAATGGTTTACGTGTAACTGAGCAAGGTGAGATGATCCGCTTTAAATTAGGTTTACCTATCGTTGCCCTAGAAAGTTTAGAATTGTATGCGAGTGCGATTTTAGAAGCGAATATTTTCCCACCACCAGAACCAAAACAAGTGTGGCGAGAGATGATGGAGAAAGGATCAGATATTTCGTGTGAAGCATACCGTAATATTGTACGTGGTGAAGCGGATTTTGTGCCCTATTTCCGCAGTGCAACCCCTGAGCTAGAATTAGGCAAATTACCACTAGGTTCTCGTCCTGCAAAACGTAATCCAAATGGAGGAGTAGAAAGCTTGCGTGCAATTCCTTGGATCTTTGCTTGGATGCAAAATCGTTTAATGCTACCCGCTTGGTTAGGTGCAGGAACAGCATTGCGTCAATTAATGGATGAGGGAGATAAAGCATTGTTAAGTGAAATGTGTTCAGAGTGGCCATTCTTTTCAACTCGTATTGGAATGCTGGAAATGGTCTTTACTAAAGCAGATTTATGGTTAGCGGAGCATTACGATCAACGTCTTGTGGATCCGAAATTACATAATTTAGGGAAAACATTAAGGGCACAACTTCAATCAGATATAGACACCATTATGGAGCTTGCTCATCACGATAGTTTAATGGGAGACTTGCCCGAAGTCGTGGAATCCATTCGTTTGCGTAATGTTTATACTGATCCTCTTAATTTGTTGCAAGTGGAATTATTACACCGTTTGCGTAACCAAGATGAAGAAAATAGAGATCCAATTTTAGAACAAGCTCTAATGATTACGATTACGGGTATTGCTGCAGGAATGCGTAATACAGGGTAATGTTATCATTAATATAAAAAAATACTTATTGAGTTTTAAACTTAAAATCTGTACAATTGCCGAACCCTGTTTTGCTTGGTTTTCCCGCCAAGCAAGTTTTGTTTAAGCGAACTCGAAGGGGTTAGGTTTGAACTTTTAGGTAATACTCATTTCGAGTATTGGGTTAATAACTATTAAATATTGGTATTAAATTAATGAAAACTTTTGTAGCAAAACCAGAAACCGTACAACGTGACTGGTATGTAGTAGATGCACAAGGCAAAACTTTAGGTCGCTTAGCGACTGAAATCGCTAGCCGTCTTCGTGGTAAACATAAACCTGAATATACTCCACACGTGGATACAGGTGATTACATTATAGTAATCAATGCAGAAAAAGTGGCAGTAACAGGTAGAAAAGAAAGCGATAAGATCTATTACTGGCACACTGGCTATATCGGTGGTATCAAACAAGCTACCTTTAAAGAGATGATTCAACGTCGTCCAGAAGCTGTGATTGAAATTGCGGTTAAGGGTATGTTGCCAAAAGGACCTTTAGGTCGTGCAATGTATCGTAAATTAAAAGTGTATGCAGGTTCAGAACATAACCACGCAGCACAACAACCTCAAGTTTTAGACATTTAATCACGGAGCAAACAAAATGGCAGAGAATCAAAATTATGGCACAGGTCGCCGCAAAAGCTCTTCAGCTCGTGTATTTATCAAACCGGGCAGCGGTAAAATTGAGATCAACAACCGTTCATTAGACGTGTATTTTGGTCGTGAAACCGCACGTATGGTTGTTCGTCAACCTTTAGAGTTAGTTGAATTAACTGATAAATTAGACCTTTACATTACGGTTAAAGGTGGTGGTATTTCTGGTCAAGCAGGTGCAATCCGTCATGGTATTACACGTGCATTGATGGAATATGATGAGTCTTTACGCCCAGCATTACGTGCAGCAGGTTTCGTTACTCGCGATGCTCGTTGCGTTGAACGTAAAAAAGTGGGTTTCCGCAAAGCACGTCGTCGTCCACAATTCTCAAAACGTTAATTCTATATTTTCGTTTCCAAAAGCAGAGAGCAATCTCTGCTTTTTTTATTTCTTTTATTTCCCCTTATATTAAAAAGTCTGTTAGAATATTCGATCGAGTATTATTTTATTTCTAAGACAAAGGGGTTAATTATGAAAATTGTTGAAGTAAAACACCCACTCGTTAAACATAAATTAGGTTTAATGCGTGCCGCTGATGTAAACACAAAGCACTTCCGAGAACTTGCTACTGAAATTGGTAGCTTACTGACTTATGAAGCAACCGCTGATTTAGAGACAGAAAAAGTCACTATTGAAGGTTGGAATGGTGATGTGGAAGTTGATCGAATTAAAGGTAAAAAAGTAACAGTTGTCCCTATTTTACGAGCAGGTCTTGGAATGATGGATGGGGTACTTGAACATATGCCAAGTGCAAGAATTAGTGTTGTAGGTATGTATCGCAATGAAGAAACTTTAGAGCCAGTTCCTTATTTTCAAAAATTAACTAATGATGTAAGTGAACGTTTAGCAATTGTCGTTGATCCGATGTTAGCTACAGGTGGTTCAATGATTGCAACTATCGATCTTTTAAAAGAAGCAGGGTGTAACAATATTAAAGTTTTAGTGTTAGTTGCGGTACCAGAAGGGATTGCAGCTCTTGAGAAAGCACACCCTGATATTGAACTTTATACTGCTTCTATTGATGATCACTTAAATGAAAAAGGTTATATTATTCCAGGTCTAGGTGATGCGGGAGATAAAATATTTGGTACAAAATAATAATTTTTGATCTGCTAAATAAAAACATTTAACCTCTTCTAAATCTAGAAGAGGTTTTTTGATTTTTTGGCATAGTAGATAAAATATAGTGGTAAAATACTTTTTGTTTTCTTAGATCTACAAAAATCTTACCTTTTTATCTTGCCTACAAAGTTTTCACAAAATCTTCAATATTCTGAGCCACCTTATTACATAATGTTGCAGTTGCAGACTGGCTTGCCCAAGCAACGTGTGGAGTGATTAACAAATTAGGTAAATTTTTTGCTGCTTGCATTAATGGATTATCAATTTGTGGGGGTTCTTGAATCATTACATCGATGCCAGCTCCTGAAATTGTGCCATTTTCTAATGCGTCAAGTAATGCTATTTCATCAACCAAAGGACCACGCCCCGTGTTGATTAAAATAGCATTAGGTTTCATTAAAGCTAGGGTTTTTGCATTAATAAGATTTTGTGTAGTTTCTGTTAAAGGGCAATGTAAAGTAACAATATCCGATTCTTTTAATACTGTTTCAAATGGTGTATATCCTTCCCGTATGATTGTTGCATCTTTGTGTTCTGCATAAAGTACTTTCATTCCTAAAAGCTCGGCTAAACGTCCCACTTCTGTTCCTAAACAACCTTTACCAAAAATACCAATGGTTGAACCACGGATATCGGTAATTGGAAAATCAGCATAATAAAATTGTCCACAGGTTGCCCAACGGTCGGTTAAAACTTGGTCTTTATGATAAGAAATAAGTTGATGTTTTAATGAAAAAATCATACCAAGTACGTGTTCAGGCACGGTGACACTGGAATAACCTGTCACATTTTTAACCTCAATTCCCAACTCTTTAGCGGCAACCAAATCAATATTATTTGTACCTGTTGCTGTAACAGCAATAAGTTTTAATTTGGGTAATTTTGACATTATTTCACGATTAAAAATAATTTTACTCATAATCACAATATCAGCATCTTTGGCTCTTTCGTAAAGCTCATCAGCGGAGGTATGAGAATATTCAATCCAATTATGTGGAAATTGCGGACGTGGAATGCTGTGCGTGCTAGGTATGGCTGTACTTTCTAAAAATACGATATTTAACATAAAAATTCCCCTATTATTTAATTATTATGCTATCTATGATAAAAAGGCTATAATCGAACAATAAAAATAAAATGTCAAATATTCTCTCTATTGAGACTATTCTTGTGATAAAAGAAAAGTTTTATTGATAAATACATACAAAAAGGACGTAATATAATGCTGTTAGCAATTCAATCTCTTTTAAAAAAAGAGCCAATCAGTGGGATTTTATTATTTGTATTAGCTCTTGTGGCAATGCTATTTGCAAACACGGGTTTAAATTCACTTTATACTAGTTTTTTGAATATGCCTGTTTCTATTCAAGTAGGGCATTTTGAAATTGATAAATCATTATTACATTGGATCAATGATGGTTTTATGGCAGTATTTTTTATCTTAGTAGGGTTAGAGGTGAAGCGAGAGTTATTTGAGGGATCTCTTTCAAGTTATCAACAAGCTATTTTTCCTGCCATTGCAGCTATTGGTGGAATGGTTATCCCCGCCCTTATTTTTTATATGATTACCTATACCAGTCCTGAATTGCAAAAAGGTTGGGCAATTCCAATGGCAACAGATATTGCGTTTGCATTGGGGATTGTTGCATTGCTAGGAAAGAGAGTGCCGTTAGCATTAAAAGTATTTTTATTGGCATTGGCTATTATTGATGATTTAGGGGCAATTGTTGTTATTGCGATTTTTTATTCTGATACCTTGAGTATGACAGCTCTTATTTCAGCAAGTGTTGCTATTGTTATATTGGCAATAATGGGAAAATGTAAAGTGAGTTCTATTGGGGCTTATATATTGGTGGGTTTGGTATTGTGGGCTTCCGTATTAAAATCAGGCGTACACGCGACTTTAGCAGGTGTAATTATCGGTTTTTGTATTCCACTAAAAGGACGAAATGGTGAACGTCCATTACATCAATTGGAACATAGCTTAGTACCTTGGTGTTCACTCTTTATTTTACCATTATTTGCTTTTGCGAATGCTGGAGTAAATTTAAATGGAGTGAGTTTATCAATGGTGACATCAGCTCTGCCACTCGGTATTGTTTTTGGTCTAATTGTTGGTAAACCATTAGGGGTATTCTTATTTAGCTATCTATCTGTAAAATTCCGTATTGCCACCTTGCCAGAAGGAATTAATTTTAAACAGATTTTAGCGGTTGCATTTTTATGTGGTATTGGGTTTACAATGTCGATGTTCCTTGCCAGCCTTGCTTTTATTGATGGAGCAGGAGAAAATTTAAATATTTTATCTAGGGTAGGGATTTTAATTGGTTCAATAGTCTCTGCCATCTTTGGTTATATACTATTACGTCAAACGACTAAATAGATAAAAAGAAAGCGAGATCATTAAGGGTTATACCTTTTAGATCTCGCTTTTTATTATTGCGTTATTGTATTATTTATTCCAAGGCATTTTTTGTAATAACATTGCCATTCCACATTTTCCCGTTACTCCAGCGAATACTAAGCCACAGCCTAAGAAAAGAGTCAAAGTTGTTCCTAAATTTGAGCTAAAACCAAGTAAAGAGAATACAATATTAAATGTTCCTGCGGCAGTTAAAACCTGACGGAACATTGGCATTTTTCCTTTATCAAGATCACGAATAACGTCTAAGTTGGCGTTATCCCACGCTTCAATACCACCGATTAAATTATAAATTTCAGCATCAGGTAATTGTTTGATCGCTTGTTCTGCTGCCATTTCTCCACGTTTACCTTTTAAGCATTGGAATACAATTTTACGTTTTTCATTAGTAAGATGTGGAATATGCTTATCAATGTAGGTTAGTGGCATAGACATTGCTTGAGGAATACGCCACTCGGTAAATTCGTTTGGTTCACGCACATCAACCAAAATGGCTTCACCAGAGGCTAACCATTGTTGTAATTGTGTTGCTTCAACTGTTTTCAGATTACTCATTTTTGCTCCTTAGCTATTGCAATAAACATTATGTAATGTTTCTAATAATGTTTTCATTCGAGGATCTTTAAGATAATAATTTAGAGTGCGGTGATCTCTATTGTAATCAATAATTCCCGCTTTTCTAAGAACCGCTAGATGGTTAGACATTAGCGTCTGTGGAGCATTTGTTAAACTCATTAATTCCGAGACATTTTTACTCTCTTCTGTTAACGCACATAGCACCATTAGTCGATAAGGATTAGCAATAATTTTTAATTGAGAAGCTGTATCTTCAGCATTTTGTATCATTTCTTGCACGCCTTAAACCTCCATACTAAACAACATTGTTTTATTTATAATAACATATTTTATTTGATGTGAGTACTTTTACATAACATAAAAACCTGATATCATTTATATTGTTTTTATAAACTATAATTTAGGAGAAAAAGAATGAGTCACAATTACACAGAACTAACACAAGCCCTTAATCAAAAATTAGCACAACTTCGCTCTGCTATCCCAGATACAATGCAAGGTTTTAGCCAAATGGCACAATCTGCATTAAAAGAAGATGCGCTTTCATTTAAACAAAAAGAGATGATGGCAATGTCTATTGCGATTGCAATGCGTTGTCAAGGTTGCTTAGGTTTTCATGCAAAAGCTCTCGTTAAAGCAGGTTGTACTCGTGCTGAATTTATGGAAATGGTACAAGTTGCTATTTATATGGGTGGTGGTCCATCAGTGATGACTGCTGCAGAAGCATTAATGGCATACGAAGAATTTGGTGGAGAAAAAGAATAGTTTTAATATGACAAGCGGTATGATTTAATTTGTTTTTTGCATATTATTCGGTTTGCAGAATAAAAAACCGTCCCTTTTATTGTTGGTAAATTCGTTTATAAAACGTTATACTCGTTCCCCTATTAGTATAACAATTTTAAACGTTAAGGATATTAAATTGACAAAATTAATTAAAAAACTCTTTTTTGCAATTACAACTTTAAGTGTGGCGGTTTCTGCACAAGCTACAGAAAAATTATATGTTTATAACTGGACTGAATATGTACCTTCAAGCTTATTAGAGAAATTCACGGAAGAAACAGGGATAGAGGTGATCTATTCTACGTTTGAAAGTAATGAAGAAATGTATTCAAAAATGAAGCTTACTCAAGGTGCAGGTTATGATATCGTGTTCCCTTCAAGCTATTATGTGAGCAAAATGGCAAAAGAAGGAATGTTAGAAAAATTAGATAAAACAAAATTAGCCAATTTTAAATATGTGAGTAAAGAATTAATGGGGCAAAGTTTTGACCCTAAAAATGATTACTCATTACCTTATATTTTCGGTTTAACAGGTATTGGTGTTAATAAAGAAGAAATTGATCTAACCACAGTAACTAGCTGGGCAGATTTATGGAAACCTGAATATAAAGGCTTATTACAGTTAATGAATGATTCTCGTGAAGTGTTCCATATGGCACTATTATTAGATGGAAAATCACCAAACACCACTAACCCAGAAGAAATCAAAACCGCTTATGAGCGTTTAAAAACCTTAATTCCAAATGTATTAACCTTCAATTCAGATGCACCTGAAATGCCATTTTTACAAGGTGAAGTATCAATCGGAATGATTTGGAATGGTTCGGCATATTTAGGTCAAAAAGAAGACCCAAATTTAACCTTTATTTACCCAAAAGAAGGAGCGATTGTCTGGATGGATAACTACGCTATTCCAAATACTGCTAAAAATAAAGAAGCAGCTTATAAATTTATTGACTTCTTACTACGTCCAGAAAGTGCAAAAGTTGTGATTGAAAAATTAGGTTTCTCAATGCCAAACGAAGGAGTAAGAGATTTATTAACCCCAGAACAATTAGCAGATAAAGTATTATTCCCACCAAAAGAAGAGCTTGAAAAAGGCATTGCCCAAGCAGATGTAGGCGATGCGATTGAAGTGTATGAAAAATACTGGAATAAATTAAGAACCAGTAACTAAGGTTAAAATATAGCGGTCAGATTTTTATAAAAATTTACCGTTTTTCATACTTAACAAAAACCTGTTGCAGATGATTTGCGACAGGTTTTTTATTTATAAATTTATAGGGTTGGATTAGCAAACTTGTTTGCGTATATCCGACCGTTTACTAAATAGCAATTGAATACAAAAAATGGCTTGTTTCTATTATAATCTATATAAATCATAAAATTTTAAACGTATCGATTATAATAGAAATCGTTATTGATTTTTGTATTTTTTTCTATTATAGTCTAAGCATTAAAGTAATGTAATAAGGGTTATCTATGAAATATGTTGTTAGACCAAAATATACTAAAAAAATAGAGAAATTTGTTGATAAATCCGTGATCAAAGTATTAACTGGAATGCGACGAGTAGGAAAATCAACAATTTTAACGATTATAAAAAATGAAATATTAGCGACAATTCCTACTGAGCAAAAAATTTATATTAATTTTGAGTCGTTAGAGTTTTTACATATTAATGATGCTAATGCGTTAGCTAAGTATTTGACTGAAAACTTAAAAGGAATGAAAGGCAAAGTTTATTTCTTTTTTGATGAAATTCAGTTAGTAAAAGATTGGGAAAAAGTCATCAATGGTTTAAGAGTAGATAGAGATTGTGATATTTATATTACAGGTTCAAATTCAAAACTCATTTCAGGAGAATTAGCCACATTATTAGCAGGGAGATATGTAGAATTTGAAATACAGCCCTTTACATTTGATGAATTTTTAATGGTTTATACTGAAACAAACTTAAATAGAGATGAATTATTTAATAAATTTCTACAAGTTGGCGGAATGCCAATTTTAAGGTATTTTAATTTAGAGGAAGAAACGAGCTATAAATATTTGCAGGATGTTTATAATACAGTTTTAGTAAAAGATGTTTTAAATTATAACAAAATACGTGATGTTGATATATTTAATCGTATTCTAAATTTTGTCATTCAAAATATCGGTGCAACTTTTTCAGCCAGTAGCATTAAAAAGTATTTAAAAAGTGAAAGCCGAGAAGTGTCCGTCGATACCGTTTTAAATTACTTAGAATATTGCCAAATGGCTTTTATTATTAAAAAAGTGCCGAGATACGATCTTATAGGTAAAAAAACATTAAAAATAGATGAAAAATATTATCTTACTGATCACGGTTTTCGACAGTCTAAGGGATATTCTAATATTAAAGATATTGAAAAAACCTTAGAGAATATTGTTTATATAGAATTGATTTCTAGGGGCTACCAAGTTGAAATCGGTAAGGTTGGTACGAAAGAAATCGATTTTATTGCGAGAAAAGATAAAGAAATTATCTATTATCAAGTTTCTTATTTAATGGCAACCGAACAAACCAGAGAACGAGAATTTGGGGTATATAAAAATATCAGCGATAATTATCCAAAATATGTCCTTTCAATGGATAACCTCGATTTCAGTCAAGATGGAATCATTCATCAGAATATTATTGATTTTTTATTACAGTAAGTAAGCGGTCAGATTTTATTTACTATTTGCAAAATCTTATCCTTATATATAGAAGAGAAAACAAAATGCCAGAATTACCCGAAGTTGAAACTAGCGTGCGAGGAATATCCTCTCATCTTGTGGGAAAAACCATAAAAGAGATTATTATTCGCCAAAAGCAGCTGCGTTGGTTGGTGAGTAATGAATTGAGCGAAATGCAAAATGCCCAAATTACCGCAATTTCACGCCGAGCTAAATATCTGATTATTCACACCACAAAAGGCGAAATTATTATTCATCTTGGAATGTCGGGTTCATTGAGTATTTTAGAAAAAGAAACCAAAGACGTTGGCAAGCACGATCACGTTGATTTAATTACACAAGATGGCATTGTGTTACGCTATAACGACCCACGCCGATTTGGTGCGTGGCTATGGGCGGAAAAAATTTCACAAATGCCCATTTTTCAAAAACTCGGATTAGAACCCCTTTCAGCAGAATTTAATGGCGATTACCTATATAAGAAGAGTAGAAAGAGAAAAGTGGCAGTTAAAAAGTTCATAATGGATAATGCCGTTGTGGTGGGCGTAGGGAATATTTATGCGTGTGAAAGTTTATTTTTAGCAAAAATTCTGCCTGAGCGATTAGCTTGCACCTTAACAAAGGAACAATCTCACTTATTAGTAACGATAATTAAGCAAGTTTTAATCAAAGCGATAGAGCAGGGTGGTACAACCTTGAAAGATTTTGTCCAACCAGACGGCAAACCAGGTTATTTTACACAAGTTTTACAGGTGTACGGACGCAAAGGCGAAGAATGTAATCAGTGCCAAAACCAAATTAAGACAAAAATCATCGGGCAACGCAATACGTTTTATTGTGATTATTGTCAAAAATAAGCGGTCACATTTTAATAAAAATTTACAAAAAACATTCAAATTGAATTAAAAAACATCGAATAGCAAAAAAATTAAATATTTTTCCAAAAAGTACTTGCGTTGTATTTTGAAATCTCTATAATACGCCACACACAACGACGCACTGTTGTGAAAGATTTTGCTAGGTGCGTCGTTGTTTTTTGCTCTTTAACAATTTATCAGACAATCTGTGTGGGCACTTGTTGATTGACTTATTTGAAAAAAATATTTGAAATAAAGAAGTCTTAATAAGTGTCACTGAAAATTTTTTTAATAAAAATTCTATGTCAGTTTATTGAGCGATTAAACTTTTAATTGAAGAGTTTGATCATGGCTCAGATTGAACGCTGGCGGCAGGCTTAACACATGCAAGTCGAACGGTAACAGAAGAAAGCTTGCTTTCTTGCTGACGAGTGGCGGACGGGTGAGTAATGCTTGGGAATCTGCCTTGTGGAGGGGGATAACTACGGGAAACTGTAGCTAATACCGCGTAATATCGAAAGATTAAAGTATGGGATCTTCGGACCATATACCACGAGATGAGCCCAAGTGAGATTAGGTAGTTGGTGAGGTAAAGGCTCACCAAGCTGACGATCTCTAGCTGGTTTGAGAGGATGACCAGCCACACTGGAACTGAGACACGGTCCAGACTCCTACGGGAGGCAGCAGTGGGGAATATTGCACAATGGGGGAAACCCTGATGCAGCCATGCCGCGTGAATGAAGAAGGCTTTCGGGTTGTAAAGTTCTTTCAGCGATGAGGAAGGGTTTGTATCTAATAGGTGCAAACATTGACGTTAGTCGCAGAAGAAGCACCGGCTAACTCCGTGCCAGCAGCCGCGGTAATACGGAGGGTGCGAGCGTTAATCGGAATAACTGGGCGTAAAGGGCACGCAGGCGGTTGTCTAAGTCAGATGTGAAAGCCCCGAGCTTAACTTGGGAATTGCATTTGAGACTGGGCGACTAGAGTCCTCTAGGGAGGGGTAGAATTCCACGTGTAGCGGTGAAATGCGTAGAGATGTGGAGGAATACCGAAGGCGAAGGCAGCCCCTTGGAGAGAGACTGACGCTGAGGTGCGAAAGCGTGGGTAGCAAACAGGATTAGATACCCTGGTAGTCCACGCTGTAAACGATGTCAATTTGGGGGTTGGGCTTTAAGCCTGGCGCCCGTAGCTAACGCGATAAATTGACCGCCTGGGGAGTACGGCCGCAAGGTTAAAACTCAAATGAATTGACGGGGGCCCGCACAAGCGGTGGAGCATGTGGTTTAATTCGATGCAACGCGAAGAACCTTACCTACTCTTGACATCCATAGAAGAGACTAGAGATAGTCTTGTGCCTTCGGGAGCTATGAGACAGGTGCTGCATGGCTGTCGTCAGCTCGTGTTGTGAAATGTTGGGTTAAGTCCCGCAACGAGCGCAACCCTTATCCTTTGTTGCTAGCGAGGTAATGCTGAGAACTCAAAGGAGACTGCCAGTGATAAACTGGAGGAAGGTGGGGACGACGTCAAGTCATCATGGCCCTTACGAGTAGGGCTACACACGTGCTACAATGGCGTATACAGAGGGCGGCGAACCTGCGAAGGTAAGCGAATCTCAGAAAGTACGTCTAAGTCCGGATTGGAGTCTGCAACTCGACTCCATGAAGTCGGAATCGCTAGTAATCGCGAATCAGAATGTCGCGGTGAATACGTTCCCGGGCCTTGTACACACCGCCCGTCACACCATGGGAGTGGGTTGTACCAGAAGTAGATAGCTTAACCTTCGGGAGGGCGTTTACCACGGTATGATTCATGACTGGGGTGAAGTCGTAACAAGGTAACCGTAGGGGAACCTGCGGTTGGATCACCTCCTTACCTGAATAAGCGACAATGAGTGCTCACACAGATTGTTTGATAGAGAAATAAGAGACAAAAAAGAGATAAGAGTATCTCTAAATGTTGTCCCCATCGTCTAGAGGCCTAGGACATCGCCCTTTCACGGCGGTAACGGGGGTTCGAATCCCCCTGGGGACGCCATTTAAAGATATTTATTATCTTATTGTTCTTTAAAAAATTGGAAACAAGCTGAAAACTGAAGACTTTCAAGTTCAGAAGACAGAGTACGGAAGACAGATGACAGGAATTAAAACTGTAATTTGTTAAAGTGGCTGTTTTTTGAGAAGAAGTCTGAGTAAGAAACTAAAAAATAGTATGTTGAACAAAAGCAACATACGAACTTGAGTTGTTTAATGTAACAATGTTGGGTTTTCTTTATTTTAAGAATACTTGAGGTTGTATGGTTAAGTGACTAAGCGTACACGGTGGATGCCTTGGCAATCAGAGGCGAAGAAGGACGTGCTAATCTGCGATAAGCTTGGAAGAGTTGATAAGAAACGTGATAATTCCAAGATTTCCGAATGGGGAAACCCAATAGGTGAAGAACCTATTATCAATGACTGAATACATAGGTCATTGAAGCGAACCGGGAGAACTGAAACATCTAAGTACCCCGAGGAAAAGAAATCAACCGAGATTCTGTGAGTAGCGGCGAGCGAAAGTGGAAGAGCCAGTTAGTTTTAGCATTTGTATTAAGAGAATGAGTTGGGAAACTCAATCATAGAGGGTGATAATCCCGTATCTGAAAATGCAATTGTGGAACTAAGCTAACGATAAGTAGGGCGGGACACGTGATATCCTGTTTGAAGATGGGGGGACCATCCTCCAAGGCTAAATACTCCTGATTGACCGATAGTGAACAAGTACTGTGAAGGAAAGGTAAAAAGAACCCCTGCGAGGGGAGTGAAATAGAACCTGAAACCGTGTACGTACAAGCAGTAGGAGCAACTTCGTGTTGTGACTGCGTACCTTTTGTATAATGGGTCAGCGACTTATATTTTGTAGCAAGGTTAACCGAATAGGGGAGCCGTAGGGAAACCGAGTCTTAACTGGGCGTTTAGTTGCAAGGTATAGACCCGAAACCCGGTGATCTAGCCATGGGCAGGTTGAAGGTTGGGTAACACTAACTGGAGGACCGAACCGACTAATGTTGAAAAATTAGCGGATGACTTGTGGCTGGGGGTGAAAGGCCAATCAAACCGGGAGATAGCTGGTTCTCCCCGAAATCTATTTAGGTAGAGCCTTGAGCGGACACCTTTGGGGGTAGAGCACTGTTTCGGCTAGGGGGCCATCCCGGCTTACCAACCCGATGCAAACTCCGAATACCAAAGAGTGATACTCAGGAGACACACGGCGGGTGCTAACGTTCGTCGTGAAGAGGGAAACAACCCAGACCGCCAGCTAAGGTCCCAAAGTCTATATTAAGTGGGAAACGAAGTGGGAAGGCTTAGACAGCTAGGATGTTGGCTTAGAAGCAGCCACCATTTAAAGAAAGCGTAATAGCTCACTAGTCGAGTCGGCCTGCGCGGAAGATGTAACGGGGCTCAAATATAGCACCGAAGCTGCGGCATTGAATAGTTAATTCTATTCATTGGGTAGGGGAGCGTTCTGTAAGCGGATGAAGGTGAATCGAGAGGTTTGCTGGACGTATCAGAAGTGCGAATGCTGACATAAGTAACGATAAAACGAGTGAAAAACTCGTTCGCCGGAAGATCAAGGTTTCCTGTCCAACGTTAATCGGGGCAGGGTGAGTCGACCCCTAAGGCAAGGCTGAAAAGCGTAGTCGATGGGAAACGGGTTAATATTCCCGTACTTGTAATAACTGCGATGTGGGGACGGAGAAGGTTAGGTTATCAGGGTATTGGATATCCCTGTTTAAGCCGGTAGGTGGGAATTCTAGGCAAATCCGGAATTCTGAATAACACCGAGAAGTGATGACGAGGCTCTAAGGAGCTGAAGTAACTGATACCACGCTTCCAGGAAAAGCCACTAAGCATAGGTTATTATAAATCGTACTGTAAACCGACACAGGTGATCAGGTAGAGAATACTCAGGCGCTTGAGAGAACTCGGGTGAAGGAACTAGGCAAAATAGCACCGTAACTTCGGGAGAAGGTGCGCCGGCGTAGATTGTAGCCCTTTACGGGTGAAGGTTGAACCGGTCGAAGATACCAGCTGGCTGCAACTGTTTATTAAAAACACAGCACTCTGCAAACACGAAAGTGGACGTATAGGGTGTGATGCCTGCCCGGTGCTGGAAGGTTAATTGATGATGTAATCGAAAGAGAAGCTTCTGATAGAAGCCCCAGTAAACGGCGGCCGTAACTATAACGGTCCTAAGGTAGCGAAATTCCTTGTCGGGTAAGTTCCGACCTGCACGAATGGCATAATGATGGCCAGGCTGTCTCCACCCGAGACTCAGTGAAATTGAAATCGCCGTGAAGATGCGGTGTACCCGCGGCTAGACGGAAAGACCCCGTGAACCTTTACTATAGCTTGACACTGAACCTTGAATTTTAATGTGTAGGATAGGTGGGAGACTTAGAAGCAGTAACGCCAGTTATTGTGGAGTCAACCTTGAAATACCACCCTTTAACGTTTGATGTTCTAACGAAGCGCCCGAAACGGGTGTTCGGACAGTGTCTGGTGGGTAGTTTGACTGGGGCGGTCTCCTCCCAAAGAGTAACGGAGGAGTACGAAGGTTTGCTAATCACGGTCGGACATCGTGAGGTTAGTACAATGGTATAAGCAAGCTTGACTGCGAGACGGACATGTCGAGCAGGTACGAAAGTAGGTCATAGTGATCCGGTGGTTCTGAATGGAAGGGCCATCGCTCAACGGATAAAAGGTACTCCGGGGATAACAGGCTGATACCGCCCAAGAGTTCATATCGACGGCGGTGTTTGGCACCTCGATGTCGGCTCATCACATCCTGGGGCTGAAGTAGGTCCCAAGGGTATGGCTGTTCGCCATTTAAAGTGGTACGCGAGCTGGGTTTAGAACGTCGTGAGACAGTTCGGTCCCTATCTGCCGTGGGCGTTGGAGAATTGAAAGGGGCTGCTCCTAGTACGAGAGGACCGGAGTGGACGCATCACTGGTGTTCCAGTTGTTTCGCCAGAAGCATTGCTGGGTAGCTACATGCGGAATAGATAAGTGCTGAAAGCATCTAAGCACGAAACTAGCCTTGAGATGAGTTCTCCCAATCTATAAGATTGTAAGGGTTGTTTGAGACTAAGACGTAGATAGGCAGGGTGTGTAAGCGTTGTGAGACGTTGAGCTAACCTGTACTAATTGCCCGAGAGACTTAACCATACAACACTCAAGTGTTTTTGTTTCAGAAGACAGAGGACGGAAGACAGAAGACTGTAAGGTTGGAGTTTGAAGTTTAAGAAAGTTAAAGTAGAAGCTTGTTTTTAATTTAAAGAATGAAGAAAAGATTAGATATAAATATCGACAGATTTTCCTGATGGCCATAGTGCAACGGAACCACCTGATTCCATACCGAACTCAGAAGTGAAAAGTTGTAACGCCGATGGTAGTGTAGGGTCTCCCTATGTGAGAGTAGGACACCATCAGGGTTTTATTACATTAGTTTATTCATTATGAGTAGACTAACTTAATAAAAATTTTTCTAACAGTAATAGTGCAGTAGTACCACCTGACTCCATACCGAACTCAGAAGTGAAATGCTGTAACGCCGATGGTAGTGTAGGGTCTCCCTATGTGAGAGTAGGACACTGTTAGATTTTCCAAATTTGCGGAGTGGTAGTTCAGCTGGTTAGAATACCTGCCTGTCACGCAGGGGGTCGCGGGTTCGAATCCCGTCCATTCCGCCAACTCTTTTTAGGGGCGTAGTTCAATTGGTAGAGCGTCGGTCTCCAAAACCGAATGCTGGGAGTTCGAGTCTCTCCGCCCCTGCCATTTCTTATTATTGAGTAAATATTACTAACAAGTCTTTATTTTCTATGTGAATGAAGAAATGGTTAGGTAGCTACAAAATTCTACACTTTATCATTTTTTTAAATTAAAAATTCTTGTACATAATGACATCTGATTTGAAAAATTATGTTAGAAATAAACCATTTTTTCACCTATATATGTAAGGGAAAAATAAACAAAGAGTTTATGAGGCAGAAAAGTTCTGCTTTTTTTAATTTAAATATATAGATAAATTAAATTGTGACAAAACTTTACCTTGTTCAGTAGTTTTGTGTACTATTTTGTTGTTTGTGAATAATATTGTTATTTGTCATATTTTAGAGCGGTATAAAGGGTATTTGTTGTATCCACAATATTATGTATTTGAAATACTTATTTAATACCAAACTGTTGTTTCACTAAAGTTTGAAATTCGGTACAGCCACCAACATATTTATCATCAATAAAAATTTGTGGTACCGTCCTAACAGGTTTGCCCACTTTTGGCTCTAAATCAGATTTTGAAATATTATTTGTTTCCATATCAACAAATTTGAAATTAACATCATCTAATGTTACTTTCATTTTTCTAGCTAGTGCGATAGCACGAGTACAATAAGGACAGCTTAAACGTCCGTAAATTTCAATAAACATAAGTACATTCCTATAAAAACAATTAAAACCAAATCATCGCATCTAATTTGAGAATTTGCAAATTTATGATAAAATCTTACCGCTTATTTACCTGTTGTAAAGGTGACAATAAGCAAGAATTTGTAGGGCAGAGGGAAATCTGCCTTTTTTATTTTATTAATAACAAGTTGCCTTTTGTATGGGCGACCACTGTAAAGGAAAAAAATTATGCCAATTATTACTTTGCCAGATGGCTCAACACGTCAATTTGAACAAGCAGTTTCTGTTTTGGAGGTTGCTCAAAGTATCGGTTCAGGTCTTGCTAAAGCAACTATTGCTGGTCGTGTAAATGGTGTCCGTGTTGATGCGTGCGATATGATTAAACAAGACAGTAAATTAGAAATTATTACCGTAAAAGATGAAGATGGTTTAGAGATTATTCGTCACTCTTGTGCTCATCTTTTAGGACACGCTATAAAGCAACTGTACCCAAATGCAAAAATGGCGATTGGTCCTACGATCGATAATGGTTTCTACTATGATATAGATTTAGATCATTCTTTAACCATTGAAGATTTAGAAAAAATTGAAAAAAGAATGTTAGAGCTTGCTAAAACAAATTATGAAGTGATTAAAAAAGTGGGTAGTTGGCAAGATGCTTATGATGCTTTTGACGCACGTGGTGAATCTTACAAATTAGAAATTTTAACCGAAAATATTGATAAATGTGACACCCCAGCGTTGTATCATCATCAAGAATATATTGATATGTGTCGTGGTCCTCACGTACCAAATATGCGTTTTTGCCAACACTTCAAATTACAAAAAGTGGCAGGAGCATACTGGCGTGGAAACAGTGACAATAAAATGCTACAACGTATTTATGGGACAGCTTGGGCGGATAAAAAACAATTAAATGCTTATTTAAAACGCTTAGAAGAGGCAGCGAAGCGTGATCACCGTAAAATTGGGAAAGCGTTAGATTTATACCATATGCAAGAAGAAGCACCAGGTATGGTGTTTTGGCACAATGACGGTTGGACAATTTTCCGTGAATTAGAAACCTTTGTGCGTACTAAATTAAAAGAATATGATTACCAAGAAGTAAAAGGTCCGTTTATGATGGATCGTGTACTTTGGGAACGTACAGGACATTGGCAAAATTATGGTGAATTAATGTTTACTACTTCATCAGAAAACCGTGAATATTGTGTGAAACCGATGAACTGCCCTGGTCACGTACAAATATTTAATCAAGGGTTAAAATCTTACCGTGATTTACCATTGCGTATGGCAGAATTTGGATCTTGTCATCGTAATGAACCATCAGGTTCATTGCACGGTTTAATGCGTGTACGTGGCTTTACCCAAGATGATGCCCATATTTTCTGTACTGAAGATCAAGTGGAAAGTGAAGTAACCAGCTGTATCAAAATGGTTTATGATATTTACAGCACTTTTGGGTTTAATGATATTGAAGTCAAACTATCTACTCGTCCTGAAAGCCGTATCGGTTCTGATGAAATGTGGGACAGTGCAGAAGCAGGCTTAGCGGCGGCATTAAAAACGAATGGTTTAAGCTATGAAATTCAAGAAGGTGAAGGGGCATTCTACGGTCCTAAAATTGAATTTACGCTACACGATTGTTTAGGTCGTGAATGGCAGTGCGGAACTATTCAGTTAGACTTTGCTTTACCTGGTCGTTTAAATGCATCTTATGTGGCAGAAGATAATGATCGTAAAACACCTGTAATGATCCACCGTGCTATTTTAGGATCACTAGAACGCTTTATCGGTATTATTACCGAAGAGTATGCAGGTTTCTTCCCTGCGTGGTTAGCACCAATGCAAGCGGTAGTATTAAATATTACTGAGAGCCAAGCTGACTATGTAAATGGTGTTGTGAAAAAATTGTCTGATGCGGGTTTACGAGTAAAAGCAGATTTACGTAATGAAAAAATTGGATTCAAAATCCGTGAACATACCTTACGTCGTGTCCCTTATATGCTAGTTTGTGGCGATAAAGAAATTGCCGAAGGAAAAGTGGCTGTGCGTACTCGTAAAGGGAAAGATTTAGGTTCAATTAGTGTTGATGAATTTGTTCAAATGTTGAAAACACAAGTACGTCATCGAGATCTAAAATTATTTGAAGAAGAGTAAAAATATAGCGTAATAAAAAAGAGGTAGCTTATATCATATAGGCTACCTCTTTTTTTTTATTAATGATTTATTAACGATGTTTAAGCATAAACAGGTAATTTTTTACAAATAGCTAATACTTTTTGTTTTGTACTCTCAATTACTGCTTGCTCATTGTCTTTACTAACAGCATCTAACACATCACAAATCCAACCTGCTAACTCAATCACATCTTGTTCTTTAAAACCTCTACGAGTGACCGCAGGAGTACCAATACGAAGACCAGATGTCACAAATGGACTTTGTGGGTCGTTTGGAACAGAGTTTTTGTTCACAGTAATATTTGCAGCACCTAATGCGGCATCAGCGGCTTTTCCTGTAATGCCTTTTTTGATTAAATTCACTAAGAATAAATGGTTTTCTGTTCCGTTTGAGACAATGTCATAACCACGTTGCTGGAAGATTTTCACCATTGCTTTAGCATTTTTTACTACTTCTTTTTGATAAACTTTAAAATCATCTTCCATTGCTTCTTTAAAGCAAACTGCTTTTGCAGCAATTACGTGAATTAATGGACCACCTTGATTGGCAGGGAATACAGCAGAGTTCAATTTTTTATGTAACTCTTCATCTTTTAAACCTGAAAGAATTAAACCACCACGAGGACCAGCTAAGGTTTTGTGCGTCGTTGTAGTGACCACGTGAGCATAAGGAACAGGGTTAGGATAAACACCTGCTGCAATTAATCCTGCAACGTGAGCCATATCAACAAATAAATAAGCTCCCACTTCATCGGCAATTTCACGCATTTTTGCCCAATCAACAATTTGAGAATAAGCAGAGAAACCTGCTATAATCATTTTTGGTTTACATTCAATAGCTTGACGACGGATATCTTCATAATCCATCACACCATCAGCAGTAATACCATATTGTACAGCATTATAAATTTTACCAGAGAAACTCACTTTTGCTCCGTGAGTTAAGTGTCCGCCGTGATCAAGGCTCATTCCTAAAATCGTATCACCAGGTTGTAATAATGCCATATAGACAGCAGCATTAGCTTGAGAACCTGAATGAGGTTGAACATTGGCATATTCAGCCTCAAATAATGCTTTGGCTCGATCAATCGCAAGCTGTTCCGCAATATCAGCAAATTCACAACCACCATAATAACGCTTACCCGGATAGCCTTCGGCATATTTATTGGTAAATTGGCAACCTTGTGCTTCCATTACGCGTGGGCTGGTATAGTTTTCAGAAGCAATAAGTTCGATGTGTTCTTCTTGACGACAATTTTCATCTAAAATAGCTTGCCATAAAACAGGATCATAATCAGCAATATTCATATTTCGACTTAACATTTCGTTCTCCTTTATAGTAAGATGGGCAGGATCAATATAGCTCTTATTGTACGCATTTTTAAATTGGATGGGTAGTTTTTTCTAGTAAAAAAGTGTGATGTTTGAAGGGATGATTAGGTAGGCTTATTTCACATAGAGAGAAATTTTATATACTATTTAGCGGTGACATTAAATCAAAAATATACCAAAGTTGACATCATTTTCATTCATTTAGAATAAAGATGATGTCACTTAATTATTTCTCACATTGTTGTGTCGTTTCGTTATAGCTATTGCCAGCGTCTAAACAGTCATCTTTTTTATCACAAGCTGTAAGCATAAATCCGCCGATTACTATTAATAAAAACATTAATTTTTTCACTTGGTTACTCCCTAATTAGGTTATTTTTTTATTAGATTAGAAGATCAATATAGTATTAAATACTATCTATATTTTAAATAGTTAAAAAATAGAATCAATGAATATTTTTTAAAATTATTGTTTAGGTTTGACGTTATAGTATTAAGTTAGACACACTAAATATCAGTAATAGTGTACAATATGAGCCAAGAGAAAAGAGTAGTTTTAACTTTATTGAATGAGGACTAGATGGTATATAAAAAAATTTCTTCAAAAACTATTGTTATAAAATTTGGTACGAGTGTTTTAACTCAAGGATCATTAAACTTAAATCGTCCTCAAATGTTGGAGATTGTTCGTCAATGTACAGAACTGCATAAACAGGGTGTGAGAATAGTCATTGTTACATCAGGAGCAATAGCAGCAGGGCGACATTATTTAGGAAATCCTGAACTCCCATCCACTATTGCGTCAAAGCAATTACTTGCTGCAGTTGGACAGAGCCAACTTATTCAAACTTGGGAAAAATTATTTGATATTTATAATATAAAAATTGGACAAGTTTTATTAAGTCGTGCAGATATAGAAGATCGTGAACGCTTTTTAAATGCAAGAGATACTCTAAATGCAATGCTGGATAACCACATTATTCCAATTATTAATGAAAATGATGCAGTTGCAACGGCAGAAATTAAAATTGGAGATAATGATAATTTATCTGCGCTGACTGCTATTCTTGCACAATCTGAACAACTTTATCTTTTAACTGATCAACAAGGGTTATTTGATAGTGATCCTCGAACAAATCCAAATGCAAAATTATTATCTGTGGTAAATCAGATTACGGATGAAATTAAAGCAATTGCGGGGGGAAGTGTATCAGGATTGGGGACAGGAGGAATGAGTACTAAAATTACGGCTGCGGATATTGCCACTCGTTCAGGGATTGAAACCATTATTGCATCTGGTAGTGATAAAAATGTGATTATTAACTTGGCTAATGGTATGGATATTGGGACAAAATTTACAGTTGCAAATGATTTACTTGAAAGCCGTAAACAGTGGTTATTTGCAGCACCCATTATGGGGGCATTACAAGTTGATGATGGCGCAGAGAATGCCTTAAAACAACATAAATCTATGCTTCCCGCGGGTCTTATTTCTGTTAATGGACGATTTTCACGAGGTGAAGTTGTTTTAATAAAAAATACACAAGACCAACCTGTTGCAAGAGGTATGGTGCGTTATAACAGTGAAGCGCTGGATTTAATTAAAGGTAAAAAATCACAATATATTGAAAGTATTTTAGGTTATCAATATGGTGCAGTGGCTATTCATAGCAACGATATGGTACTTCTATAAATGAGGATATAAAATGACAACAAAACTGATTGAAATAGGAAAGCGAGCTAAACACGCTTCTTTTGAACTTGCTCAATTCTCACAGCAACAAAAAAATAATGCTCTTGAGATTATTGCAAAAAGTTTAGAAGATCATACCGCTTCTATATTAAAAGCTAATACGCTTGATATACAAAAAGCCAAACAAAATGGGTTAAGTGATGCTTTAATTGACCGCTTGCTTCTGACAGAAGAACGTTTAATTGCTATTGCTAATGACGTACGCAATATAATTTCATTAGCTGATCCTGTTGGTCAAATTTTAGATGGTGGTCGCTTAGACAGTGGTTTAGAAATCAAACGTGTTTGTGTACCACTTGGCGTAGTGGGTGCTATTTATGAAGCACGACCTAATGTAACAATTGATATTGCAACACTGTGTTTAAAAACAGGAAATGCAGTTATTTTACGTGGTGGCAGTGAAACGCAACATTCTAATATTGTATTAGTTGAGGTTATTCAAAAGGCATTAAAAAAGGCAGAATTGCCTGAAAACTCCGTGCAACTTATTACTGATACCGATCGCCAATTAGTACTAGATTTACTCAAACTTGATCAATATGTGGATATGATAATCCCTCGTGGTGGGGCAAAATTACAAGAACTATGTAAACAGCATTCAACCATCCCTGTGATTATCGGAGGTATCGGGGTTTGTCATTTATTTGTAGAAGAAACGGCAAATTTGGAAAAATCCATTCCTGTTATTGAAAATGCAAAAACACAACGTCCAAGTACTTGTAATACCTTAGAAACATTATTAGTACAACATTCTATTGCAGAACAATTTTTACCAAAACTAGCGGTACGATTACAACAAAAATTTGCAAAATTTCATTGCGATCCTACCGCTTATAAAATATTAGAAAAAGCGGGGATTGAAATTCAAGCAACCAATGATGAAAAACTACGTCAAGAATGGCTTTCTACTGATTTAAATATTGTTGTGGTGGAAAATTTTGAACAAGCGATTACTCATATTCGTGAATATGGGAGCCAACACTCAGATGGAATTTTAACTCAAAACCCTCAACTAGCAGATTTATTTATTCGTCAAGTAGACTCTGCTTGTGTTTATGTGAATACCAGTACACGTTTTACTGATGGTGCTCAATTTGGATTAGGGGCAGAAGTCGCCGTAAGCACTCAAAAACTGCACGCGAGAGGACCAATGGGGTTAGATGCTTTGACAACTTACAAATGGGTCTGTTCGAGTGATTATGCGAGCAGATCTTAAATGTGAGTAAATAGTTTTTGTTATTCACAAATTTTTAAAAAAATGTGACCGCTCACTAAAATAATTTTTATTAAATGAGGAAAATATGGTTATTACTCAATTATGGATTTATCCCATAAAATCTTGTAAAGGTATTTCAGTCTCTTCCATTGATTTGTTAAAAAGTGGTTTGCGTTATGATCGTGAAATGATGATTGTTGATGAAACAGGTAAATTTGTTACCCAACGAAGTGATAAAATCTTGGCTCATATTGACGTGGAGTTAGTTGATCAAACAAAAGTTAAACTTTATTTTAACCATCGTTCAGTGATATTTGAAAAACAATATATTAACAAAGTGAATACAACAGTGTGGCGACGAGACGTGCCTGCATTTGATCAAGGCGATGATGTTGCCATTTTCCTAAGTGAGATTATTGGACGTCCTGTTCGTTTATTTGCCACTCGTCCAGAGGATACTTTTAATACACGGAAGAATATTCTTTTTCAAGATGGTCAAGCAGTGCATTTATTAACAGAATCTTCATTAGAACACGCTCAACAGTCACTCGCTGATTTTCACATTGATGTACAACGTTTTCGTCCTAATATTGTGATTGGCAAAAGTACACCTGATGAACAATTAACTGCTTTTATAGAAGATAGTTGGCAGAAAATACATACAAAATAAATTGAATTAACCATTACAAAGCTTTGTGAACGCTGTGCTATTCCAAGTATTAATCCTCAAACACTAGAGAAAGAGAGGGCAGTAGATCATTATCTTAAACAATATCGGATTATTGATAAAAAGCCGATGTTTGGCGTTTGTGGTTATGGTTCTAAATTAGGCATACTAAAAGTTGGTGACAGCATACAATATGAATAAAATAGCAAATAATTGATCTAAATTTATTCCGCTTTAAGCTATTGCTTGTTAAACTACATCCAATTTATTTAGATAGGAATAAAGTAATGAAAAGTACCGATATTACCATTATTGGCGGTGGAATGGTGGGGTTGGCAGTAGCTGCACTGTTAGAAAATGCGAATTGTCAAATTACTATTATTGAACGTTCCACACCTTTTTTTGATCCTAATTTATTGACTCATCGAGTCAGTGCCATTAATTTTGCAAGCCAGACAATGCTAGAAAAATTAGGGATATGGCAGTTTATTCCAGAGAATAAAAAATCCCCTTATTCTAAAATGCACGTTTGGGAAAAAGACAGCTTTGCTAAAATTGAATTTGATAATACCGCAAATGAAATTAAATCTTTGGGTTTAGAGCAGCTCGGCTTTATTATTGAAAATCAGCATATTCAAAATGCATTGTGGCAACAAGTGAGCAAGCAGCCAAATGTAGAAATTATCTTAGCTCAACCACAAACTCTCTCCATTAATGAAACTGGTGCATTTTTAACTTTAGATAATAATGAAATGTTGACGTCTAAATTGGTGATTGGTGCGGATGGTGCAAATTCTTGGGTTCGTTCACAAATGAATATGCCTTTAATTTCAAAGGATTATCAACATACTGCTTTAGTTTGTAATGTAAAAACACAAGAAGCCCACCAACAAACAGCGTGGCAAATTTTCTCACCTGATAGCATTCTGGCTTTTCTGCCTTTGAATGATGAATATCATTGTTCTATTGTATGGTCACTTCCTCCAGAAAAAGCCAAAACCTTATTAAACTGTGATGTTATAGCGTTTAATAAAGCCTTAACAATTGCATTTGATAATAAGTTGGGTTTGTGTGAACTAGTGACAGATTTGCAAAATCCTCGAGGGATCTACCCGCTTACCGCTCGTTATTGCCGTGATTTTGCACAAAATAGAATTGCTTTAGTGGGCGATGCTGCACATACCATTCATCCTCTGGCAGGTCTTGGCGTTAATTTAGGTTTTGCTGATGCAATGGAAATGGCAACCCAGATTAAAACTAATTTAGAAACAAGTGTAGATATTGGTGAATATCGTCATTTGCGAGAGTATGAAAGAAAAAGAAAGGTAGAAGCTGTGAAACTTTTAGGTGCAATGGGCGTCTTAAAAGAGACTTTTTCAGGGAATAACCCCGTTAAAAAATTGATACGAGGAGTTGGACTCAATTTAACCAATCAATTACCTTTAGTGAAAAGCACATTGATAAAACAAGCGGTTGGACTACCATCTATCTCTAAGATATAATGTGATAATCAATCTACGTATTGATTAATTTGATTTTTAATTAAGGAATGTTAAATGAATAATGTTAAGAAAATTAGTATCGTTGCTTTGTTGTCTATTTTTTTGATAGGGTGTGACAAAACAAATAATACAGAAACATCAAGTGATAACAAACAAAATATAGAGGTTTCTGTTGTTGAACCAAAGGAAGAATTTAAACAACTGATGGAGTTAGATCAAGCATTTAATCCTGCATTAGAGACCGTTCAGAAGGAAGTTATGCAAGCGGCAGCAAACAAAGATAAGGCAGCCCTTAATGTAGCTTCTGGAAAGTTCTTTGTTTTAATTGAAGATACAATAAAAAAATATAGTAATCTTAATCTTCAAGATACAGAAGTAAAAGGCTTACGTGATAAGATGGTATCTGTATTACAGCAAACCATTGATTTTACTAAAAAAGCACAACAGATTAAAAGTGAGGAAGAGAAAAACGCATTAATTATGGAAAAAAATTCATTAATTACCAATGCTCAAGCTCTTCAAACAATCCAAACCAAATTAGCAGTAAAATTTGGTTTTCTTCAAGATACATCAATAGATGATAAAAAGTAAAAGAACCGTTTAGATAAAAAGAGCAAAGTTAGTTTTTAAATTTGCTCTTTTTTTACTCCAATATTAAATTCAAGTATTAAAAAAGTACAGTTTCTTGATGCTCACTAATATAAACTCCTCTTTCTAAAGCACGGGTATTACTCGCAGAATAAAAAATTAAGAATTAAATACTTCTTATTTTTAATGTTGCTTAAAAAATACTAGACAATTGTAATTTTTTCATTACAGTATTAATTTAATTCTAATAAAAAAGAGGTCAAACACAATGTTATCAAATGAAGTTGTTATCTCAATTATTGCATTGCTTGTTTTAAGTTTGTTGCGAATAAATGTAATAATTGCACTTATTATTTCAGCCTTAATTTGCGGTATTATCGGAAATTATGGTGTTGATGGTATCGCGTTTTCAGATGCCGTATCTAAAACTATCAGTAGTTTCTCTAGTGGTCTAGGTGGAGGTGCTGAAACTGCAATGAATTATGCCGTCTTAGGTGCTTTTGCCGTTGCACTTTCTAAATCTGGTGTCACAGATTTACTTTCTTATAAAATCATTCAACATTTTGGAAAGCAACCTTCTGGTCGTTCAGTATTTTGGTTTAAATATATTCTACTATTTGTGTTAGTAGCATTTTCTATGTCATCACAAAATATTATCCCAATCCATATCGCCTTTATTCCAATTGTTGTGCCTCCATTACTTAGTGTGATGAATCAACTGAAAATGGATCGTCGAGCAGTGGCTTGTGCATTAACTTTTGGTCTAACTGCAACTTATATGTTAATTCCTGCTGGATTTGGTCAAATCTTTATTCAAAGCGTATTGGTTAAGAATATTAATATGGCAGGAGCAGATTTGGGAATAACCACTTCTGTAATAGAAGTATCAAAAGCAATGTTAATTCCTGTTCTAGGTATGATTTTAGGTTTGTTATTTGCCTTTTTTGTAAGCTATCGTAAACCACGTACTTATATAGAAGATGCTCCTGAACCAACCGCTGAAAGTATTGAAGAGCGAGTAGCAAGAGTGCGACCTTTCCATATTGGCGTAAGCATTGCAGCTATTGTTATTACTTGTATGGTACAACTTATAACTGGCTCAACAATTATGGGCGGGCTTGCAGGTTTAATTATTTTTGCACTTGGCGGTATCTTTAAACTAAAAGAGAGTAATGATATATTTCAGCAAGGCTTACGTTTAATGGCGATGATCGGATTTGTGATGATTGCTGCCTCAGGCTTTGCCAATGTTGTAAATTCAACTGGTGGTGTTCCTGAGTTAGTGACGGTATTAAGTAATACTATTGGAGCAGATAACAAAGGCTTAGCCGCATTTTTGATGTTGTTAGTGGGTCTCTTCATTACAATGGGGATTGGTTCATCTTTCTCAACAGTACCTATTATTGCGTCCATTTATGTGCCACTTTGTTTATCCTTTGGATTTTCTCCACTCGCAACTGTTTCTATTGTAGGCGTTGCTGCGGCACTTGGTGATGCGGGTTCTCCAGCATCAGATTCAACCTTAGGTCCAACATCAGGTCTAAATGCGGATGGTAAACACGACCATATCTGGGATTCTGTGGTTCCTACCTTTTTACACTTTAATATTCCATTGTTAGCATTTGGCTGGATTGCTGCGATGATTTTGTAAGTAAAAATATGACACCTAGAAAGTGGGTTTATCCCAATTTTCAGTACATTAAAAGCACCAAAATAGGTGCTTTTTTATTTCTATATTATCTGTCATTTATTTACAAGGTTTATCTAACCTTAAATTCCTTGAAAAACATTGTAACCCTTTCACATTATCTGATTTTGCCATATCTTGCAAAGTGGCGGTTGGACAATGTAATAATTGATTAGTTAATTTATAGCTTAGCTCAGTCAACACTTTTTGAGGATCTTCCCCTTGGGAAAGGGAATATTGTGCTTTTTCTAATAATTGTAAACGTATGTGTTCTGCACTTTGACGATAAAATTTGATTAAATCCCTAGATTGCAATTGCTTTAGCCATTCAAAGAAAGCTCGACACTCTTGGTAAACAATATTTTTAGCTTGCTCTGCTGCAAGTTGACGCTGGGCTAAATTTTGATTGATAATCGCCTCTAAATCATCCACATTATAGGCATACACACCCTCTAACTTATCAACGCCCTCTTCAATATCACAAGGAACGGCAATATCAATTAATAATAAAGGAGCAAAATAGCGAGATTGTTGAGCCTGCGTAATCATCTCCTTAGAAATAAGAGGCTCACTGGCTCCTGTTGAGCTAATCACAATATCGGCTTTATTTAATCCTATTTGTAACTGATCTAAAGATAAAATTTCCATTTCACCTATTTTTTCTTGTAACTGTTCAGCTCGTGCTTTTGTACGATTAGCAACCATCAAATTTTTCGCATTATGTTGTACAAGATAACGACAGACTAACTCAATGGTTTCCCCCGCGCCCACCATTAAAAAATGAATTTTTGAAAAATCATCAAAAATTTGACGAGCTAACCCACAGGCGGCGTAGGCAACAGAAACAGCACTACCACCAATATCCGTTTCTGAACGAACTCGTTTTGCGGTACTGAATGTTTTCTGAAATAAACGAGATAACTTAATTGAAAAAGTCATTTTTTGTGTTAAATAAAATTGCTCACTTTGTTGATATGCTTTTTTCACTTGTCCTAAAATTTGAGGTTCACCTAAAACCAGAGAGTCTAAGCCACAAGCAACAGACATTAAATGTTCTGCAGCATCAAAGTTTTGCTTAAAATAGATGGATTGCTGTAATTCAACTAGATCAAAGTGATGAAATTTAGATAACCAAGTGACACAGTGATTACACCATTGAATATTTACAGGATTATCAGACTGAGGAGGAATTTGTGAATGATGAAAATAAATTTCTGTACGATTACAAGTGGATAAAATAACAGCACTTTCTGCTAATTTTTGTTGTGAAATTTGTGTTAAAGCAACAGCAAGATGCTCATCCACAAAAGCAATTTTCTCACGTAATTTTACTGAGGCAGTTTTATGATTGATACCCACAACAAGAATTGTCATTTTAACCCACTATAAAAAAATAAAAATCTCTCAAACCAGAGAGGCAAGAGAGACATTTTAAACAATCTGAAATTTGTTGCAACTTTGTCGTTTTTTTAGTCAGAAAGTTTTTCTACTTTTAACGTTATTCCTTCCACATCAACCACCTTAACCAAATCATTGACGTTTAATTGCATACCTTCAACCTTCCAAGTGGTATCGGCAAATTTAGCACGCACAGCACCACTATCTAAAATTTCAACCACACGCCCTTGTTTACCAAGCATTGCGTGATCTCGCTGATTTAGAAAAGAAGCCTCATCGGGTTCTAAATTTTTTCTTTGTTGATAACGCCACCAAAGAAAACTAAAAATAGAGGCTAACACAGCAAAAATTGCAAATTGCCACGAAATGGAAATGTTAAAAACAGCGACTATTCCTGCCATAATCATTGCGGCAAAACCCCACCACATAAAGAATACGCCAGATAAAAACACCTCTAAAATAAGTAATACAAAACCCGCAATTAACCAACTATTCCAAGCAGTAAACCATTCCATTTATTTCTCCTTAATTTCCTAAATATCACAATTTTATAAAAATATGCAATACTATATTTTGTGATAAAAATAACCGATCTACTAAGAAATATCAATTATTTCTCACTGAAAAAATAAAATATAGCGGTAACATTCTAAAGAAAATTTGCAAATTTCAAACAAAATGTCACCGCTTATTTTTAGATTAAAAACTAATCCTTGCCGACGTGTAAGATGGCAAGGAATGCCTCTTGTGGTAATTCAACATTACCCACAGATTTCATTCGTTTTTTACCATCTTTCTGCTTTTGTAATAATTTCTTCTTACGGCTGACGTCACCACCATAACATTTTGCTAATACGTTTTTACGTAATTGTTTAACCGTTGAACGAGCAATAATTTGGTTACCAATCGCCGCCTGAATAGCAATGTCAAATTGCTGACGAGGAATAAAATCTTTCATTTTTTGAACTAATTCACGACCACGGAAAGCTGCATTAGTTTTATGAATAATGAGAGCAAGAGCATCAACACGTTCACCATTGATCATTACATCCACTCGCACCATATCATCAGCTTGGAAGCGTTTAAAATTATAATCCAAAGATGCATAGCCACGAGAAGTTGATTTAATCCTATCGAAGAAATCTAATACCACTTCACCCATTGGAATTTCATAGGTTAAAGCAACTTGATTACCGTGATAAACCATATTGGTTTGTACACCACGTTTCTCAATACAAAGGGTAATGACGTTACCTAAATATTCCTGTGGTACAAGAATATGACATTCAGCAATTGGCTCACGAATTTCTGCAATATTATTTAATGGTGGTAATTTTGCAGGGCTATCTACATATTCCACATTACCATTATTCAGTGCTACTTCATAAACTACAGTTGGAGCAGTGGTAATTAAATCTAAATCATATTCACGCTCTAACCGTTCCTGAATAATCTCCATATGCAATAAGCCAAGGAAACCACAACGGAAGCCAAAGCCTAAAGCCGAAGAGGTTTCTGGTTCGTAGAATAATGAAGCATCATTTAAGCTTAATTTACCCAATGCGTCACGGAATGATTCATAATCATCAGAGCTAATTGGGAATAAACCCGCATAAACCTGAGGTTTTACTTTTTGAAAACCCGGTAAAATATCCGTTGCTGCATTGTGTTGATGGGTAATGGTATCACCCACAGGGGCACCTAAAATATCCTTAATTCCACAAACAACCCAGCCAACTTCACCACAATGTAGTACATCAGTATCTGTTTGTTTTGGTGTGAAGATACCCAAGCGATCAATATTATAATTAATCCCTGTACTCATCATTTTGATTTTATCATTTTTACGTAACGTACCATTTTTAATACGTACCAATGATACAATGCCTAAGTAATTATCAAACCAAGAATCAATAATTAAGGCTTGCAATTTTGCATTTGGATCACCTTCTGGTGCTGGCATTTTAGTCACGATTTCTTCTAAAACATCCTCAATGCCCAGACCTGTTTTTGCAGAACAACGAACAGCTTCAATGGCTTCAATACCTACAATATCTTCAATTTCTTCTGCGACACGTTCAGGTTCAGCAGCAGGTAAGTCAATTTTATTTAAAACAGGAACAACCTCTAAATCCATTTCCATTGCAGTGTAACAGTTTGCCAAAGTTTGTGCTTCCACGCCTTGCCCTGCATCTACGACTAATAATGCACCTTCACAGGCAGACAGTGAGCGAGATACTTCATAAGAGAAATCCACGTGTCCAGGAGTATCGATAAAATTAAGTTGATAAGTTTCACCGTTTTTTGCTTTATAATTTAAGGTAACACTTTGAGCTTTAATGGTAATACCACGCTCACGTTCTAAATCCATTGAATCTAGCACTTGAGATTCCATTTCACGCTCTGTTAAACCACCACAAGTTTGAATTAAGCGATCAGAAAGTGTCGACTTGCCGTGATCAATATGGGCAATAATCGAAAAGTTACGAATATTTTTCATTTCCATTTTATATTTCCGTTTCTATTTTTTATAAGGAATATTTTCCTGTAAATCAGTTGATAAAAGTATAACCGATGAATTTTACCTGAAAGCAACATAAATTGAAAAGGAAAGCGGTCACATTTAACAAATTTTTTGCAATTTTTTCTGTACAATATTTGCTATAATGTGTTTGAATTTTAATTTAAACACAAATGATAATGTCAGAAAAAACAGAACAACCATCAGAAAAACAAACAGAAACAATAGATTACAATTTATTAAAAAATCGCTTTAGAGGATATTTACCTGTAGTGATTGATGTGGAAACCTCTGGTTTGAATGCACAAACAGACGCATTATTGGAGTTGGCTGCAATTACCGTAAAAATGGATGAAAAAGGGTATTTAATCGCTGATCAAAAATGTCATTTTCACATCAAACCTTTTGAAGGGGCAAATATTAACCCTGAGTCTTTGAAAATAAATGGGATAAATTTAGAAGACGAAAATCGTGGAGCAATCGCTGAGGTTGTTGCTATTCCAGAAATGTTTAAAATGGTACGCAAAGCGATGAAAGAGCAAGGTTGTCAGCGAGCGATAATTGTGGCACATAATGCCACTTTTGATCAACAGTTCCTGCAACAAGCAGTAAAACGTATTGGTGCAAAACGTGATCCTTTCCATCCGTTCGCAATGTTTGACACCGCAACTCTTGCAGGCTTTGTTTATGGGCAAACTGTGTTAGTGAAAGCCTGCCAAATGGCTGAAATCCCTTTTGATAACAAACAAGCGCACGGTGCATTATACGATACTGAAATTACCGCTGAATTATTTTGTAAAATGGTGAATAAGTTCAAAGAGTTAGGTGGTTTTCCAGTGATACAAACGAGTGATGTTAAATAAATGTGATGTTTTGTAAGCAGTATGTGATTGAAAATAGAGCTTGTTGTATGTTAGTTCGTCGTAGTATAATCAAACTAATGTAGTAATTTTGAATTAGAATAGTTTGGAATAGAATACATAAAAAGTATCATAATAGGTAAAAATTTGAATGAGGCTAACGCTTAATGAAGTACAGTGTATTATCGCACTAAAAAATAAATATTTTGGTTTTGAAAGTAAAATTTTTCTTTTTGGAAGTCGTTTAGATGACCAGGTAAAAGGGGGGGATATAGATTTATATTTAATCCCAGAAGAAAATAGTGAAAATCCTTTTTCTTTAAAAAGTAAATTTCTGATTGCTTTACAAAATGAGATCGGTGAGCAAAAAATTGATCTTATTATTGCTTCAGATAGAAATAGAGTAATTGAGAGAGAGGCTATGAAAGGAATGGAACTAGATATTGGACAAATAAAATTACGAAAATACCTTAATGAATGTGACAAGCACCTGTTGAGAATAAATGAGGCTTATGAAGATATAAAGGATATTATTCCTTTAAGTGTAAGTAAATATACAACTTTGAATAAAAATGAAGTGCGAAATATTGACCAATATCTCTACCGTTTTTCAAAATTACAGGACACATTAGGACAAAAAATATTTAAATCTATTTTAGCTATCTATGAACCAAATATTGAACCACTTCCCTTTTTAGATATATTAAATCGGTTAGAGAAATTACATTTTTTAGAAGATAAGAATGAGTGGCTTGCATTAAGAGAAAAAAGAAATAGGATCGCTCATCAATATGATGATGAACCTTATGAAATGGTTCAGGCGTTAAACGATATTTTGTATTATAAGAACATTTTAGAGTCAATTTATTTGTATATTAGAAATAAATTGATTGATAATGGTGAAAAAAATTAGTTTAAATGTTAGATGCTTACAAAAAAATGTTAAAAATCGAACACAAGAAAACTTAAAAGAAATACAAAGGCTCTCTCTATTTTGTGGAGTTTAAAAATCCTAAAGTTAAGAATATTAATGTTGATAATATTAAATCTAAATCTAAATCTAAATCTAAATCTAAATTTAAATCAGGAACAATAATTTTAAAAGAGTTATTAAAAAACTTTGAAAAACCAAAAGATAACAAATTTATTTTTTGTGTTGTATATAAATCTTCTGGTAAACCAAAATATTTTGATTACTCTCATTTTGTAGCCAATTTAACTAAATTTAGTTTAGTGAAGAAAATAAACATTTGAATAATTTTTATGACGAAATAATAACTCAGGATATAGAGTTTTATAAGAAAGAATTTGTAGATTTACAATGTTAGATTTAATTTACGTATTCTTAGATTTAAAAGACTTAAATATAAAATCGTATTAGTAGGATAATAAAATGAAAAAAATATTAGTCACAGGTGGTGCTGGATTTATTGGCTCAGCAGTTATTCGTCATATTATTGAGAGTACGGATGATAGTGTCATCAATGTAGATAAATTAACTTATGCAGGAAATTTAGAATCTCTTGATAGTGTGTCTGAAAGCGAAAGATATCATTTTGAACAAGTTGATATTTGTGATGCGGTTACATTGAAGCAAGTTTTTGCAAAATATCAGCCTGATTTAATTACTTTTGTCAAAGACAGACCAGGACACGATGTGCGTTATGCGATTGATGCAACTAAAATTCAACGAGAATTGGGATGGAAACCACGGGAAACTTTTGAAACGGGTATTCGTAGAACCGTTGAGTGGTATTTGGGTAATAAAAATAGGATATAATTATGAAAAAAATAGTAATCACATACGGAACTTTTGATTTGTTTCATGTTGGGCATGTGAGAATTTTAAAAAGATTAAGAGCATTGGGTGATAGGCTTGTTGTTGGGATTTCAAGTGATGAGTTTAACGCTATAAAAGGCAAAAAATCATTTTTCTCCTATGAGGAAAGAAAGGAAATATTACTTGCTTGTAAATATGTAGATGAGGTTTTCCCTGAACATACTTGGGAGCAGAAAGCAGATGATGTAAAAAAATATAAAGCCGATATTTTTGGTATGGGGCATGATTGGGAAGGTAAATTTGATGAACTTAAAGAGTTTTGTGAAGTTATTTATTTACCGAGAACAGAAGATATTTCAACTACAGATATTAAAAAATCTTTATCTTTGATTACCCCAGAGCAATGTATTAGCTTAGAAGAGTCCCTGCATGCTACTTTGGAATTAATTAAATCTATTAATAAGAGTATATAGTTTCTATGAGTAAATTACGGACTAATGTAGTGTTTTTAATAGGACAGCACAGGGCAAGATCGCACTTTTCTTAAAAATATGATCTAATAGCACCTATTATTCAATAACAAATAGGTGTAAAAATGAATATATTATCAGCTTTTAAAGATTTAGAAGACCCTCGCAAAGATATAAACAAAAAATATGACTTCTTAGATGTTATTTTTCTTGTCGTAAGTGCGGTAATATCAGGTGCAGAAGGATGGAGTGAAATTCATCAGTTTGGTAAATTGAATATAAAATGGTTACGAAAATACCGAGATTTTGAAAATGGTATTCCTGTTGATGATACGATTGCTCGTATTGTAAGACGGATAAATCCTGAGAAATTAAATTATATTTTTATTAATTTTATCAATGAGATACGAAAATCACAAGGTAAAGAGTGTATTGCAATAGATGGTAAAACATTAAAAAATAGTTCACATTTAGAGCCTCATAATGCGCTACATAGTATTACGGCTTGGAGCTGTTCAAGAGGATTAATTTTAGCTCAAAATAAGTCCAAAAGTAAGAAAAATGAGAATGAAAGCATTCTAGAAATGATAGATATTTTAGAGCTAAATCAAGCCGTCATTACGGTAGATGCGATGAATACGCAAAAGAAAATAGCGAAGAAAATCATAGAAAAGAAGAGTGATTATGTGATGCCATTGAAAAATAATCATAAGAAATTTAGAAACGAAATAGAAAGTTATTTTCATAAAGTAGTGCGAGAAAAATCAATAAAAATAGATAAGTTTCAAGAAGTTAACTGTGAAAGAAGTCGAATAGATCAACGGTATTATTCAAAATTACCAATAAGTGATTGGCTTTTGGAATCTCAAGGTTGGACAGGAATTAAAAGCCTTATTCAAGTTCATAGGATAAGAGAAGACAATGGCAAGAAAAGTGAAGAAAAAGTATTTTATATCAGTAGCTTAGATGTTCCTTGCGAAGACTTTGCGAAATATATTAGGGGTCATTGGGAAGTTGAAAATAAAGCGCATTGGGTACTTGATGTTGTTTTTAAAGAAGATGATAGTACGATTTATTTGGGGGATGGCGTTGAAAATATGGCAATAATTAGGCGTTTAGGGCTTAATTTAGCACGACTACATCCAGCTAAAAATAGTATGAAAAGCAAGCTGAAATCAGCTGGCTGGTCTGATGAAATGAGGTCTGAGCTTATTTTTGGTGTGTGTGATTAATTTATAGACAAAGTACGCGGTTGCCCTGTAGGACAGCAAGGAATCAATTATTTAATTCCTTTGATTATATTACCCTATTTAGTACGAGTGTTAGGTCATTCTGAATATGGGGCTCTAGGACTTTCCTTTACGATAGTTCAATATATTTTACTATTTACTGATTTTGGTTTCAATCTTAGATCATCTCGTGATATAGCAAGAAATAAATACGATATTGATTATGTGAATCAAGTATTTTCTGCAACGATATGCATTAAATTATTTTTCTCTTTATTATCGATAATTTTATTAGTATTTTTAATTTATGGTATAGGTGTGTTTTATGAAATTAGGTGGGTGGTTTTTTGTGGATTAGTTTATGTATTTGGTTCGGTTTTAACACCTATTTGGTTATTTCAAGGATTAGAAAAGGTAGTTATATTTTCAGTATTTACGACAGTATTTAAAATATTAACAATACCTTTAGTTTTTTTATTTGTAAAATCGGATAGTGATGCTGATATCACAATTTTTATTCAAGGATTCGTATTTTTATTCACTGGCGTTTTTTCTATTTTTTATGCATTTAAGAAGTTTGAAATATCATTTGTTTTAGTTCGGCTTAGGTATATTAAGGATACTATAAAAAATAGCAGTGTAATTTTTGTTGGAACAATAGCGGTCAGTTTATATACCTTAAGTACTCCCTATAGTTTTAGGCTTGATGAATGAAGTATCTGAGGTTGGTTATTTTACAGCTGCTGCTAGATTACGAGGAGCATTTATAGGAATATTTCTTGCAATGAGTGGGGCTTTATATCCTAGAGTTAGTGCTTTATTTGATAAAGATAAAGATAAAGGTTTTTATTTTGTTCAAAAATTACTTACTTATGCTTTACCGTGTCTGGCGATATCAAGCTTGGTATTTTATACTTTTGCGGGTGATATTGCTGTTGTTATATTAGGTTCAAAGTACAGTAATGCTACAATTTTAATGCAAATAATGGCTCCAGTTATCGTATTAGTTCCTATTTCTGTGATTCTAGCAAATTACTTATTATTACCGTTAGGTGAGGATAAACTTTTTAGTAAAATACCTATAGTAACCATTATTTGTCATATATCTTATGTTTTTATACTGTCTTACTATTATGGTGCAATTGGTGCAAGTATTGCAATTTTAATAACAGAAATAATAAGTATATCAATATTGTTATTTGTAAATATGAAAAAGGGATATTTAGGAAAGGTATTTAAATCGTATGAGTAAATTGAATGTTAAAATCTCCGTTGTTGTGCCGGTGTATAATTGTGAAAAATATATTTTAGAGTGCTTGTCTTCTTTACAGAAGCAGACATTTATTGGTTTTGAAGTCATTATTATAAATGATGGTTCTACTGATTGCTCTCAAGCTCTTATAGAAAAATTTATTGAAAGCGATAAACGATTTAAACTAGTTAACAAAGAAAATAAGGGTGTTAGTGAAGCAAGAAATATAGGCATTGCTTTAGCTAGGGGGAATTGGCTCTGTTTTATTGATGCTGATGATGTCATTTCTCATAATTATTTGGAAAATATGTATTTACTAATACAAGATAATAATGATATTGACTGGGTGCAAACAAGAGATATTTCCGAGTTTAAAAAATCAGTTTATGAAGTCGACATAAAATGGAATATATCTAAGGTTAATCAGTCTAGTGGATTTGATAAGCTATTTTCTCAAAAAAATATGTTTTATATATGGGGAAAATTGTATAGAAAGGAAATTATTTTAAAAAATAATTTGTTATTTAGTAGTAAGCTAACAGTTGGAGAAGACTTGATTTTTAATATCCAATTTTTTTGTGACTCAGAAGAAATAGCTTATACAAGAAATGCAACTTATTTTTATAGGCAATCATCTGTTTCAATATCAAGAGGTTTTAATAAAAAATATGTATTAGCTAGAATAAAATCTTGTGAAGAAATACAGAAAATTACTAAAATAAATCAAAAAAATATTAGTAAATTTTATTTAAATTATGGTCTTTTAAATTCTTTAAAGTACGTCATCAGAATGAGGAGGTGGAACTATGTTAAAGACATTCTTAATTATATTGATGATAAATATATTACAGCTTTAAATATAGTATATGTTTTGGGGTATAAGAACAAAATTCTATATCTTTTAGTTTATATGGCATTTAAAATAAATAACTATTCAAACAGGGCTTGATACGCTTTCGCATTCGTTGGAATCTATTTGGAATAAAAATGCCAATGAAATAACGGTTTCTTATGCAATAAAAGCATCAAAAATAATATTAGAATATTTGCCATTATTAGCAAATGATATTGGATAATATTAAATATAGAACGATGATTATGAGAGCTTGTATGTATGCAGGTCTTGCATTTTCAAATACGCAAACCGCCATAGCACACGCAATGAGTTATTATATCACTGCTAACAAAGGTATAGACCACGGAATAGCGTGTAGTTTTACCTTACCTATGATTATAGATGCTATAAAAGGAAAATATGATTTTATAGATGAGGCGTTGGAGGAAATATTTGGAGAATTATCTTCGGATAAATTAAGAAATATGTTGCATAATGTAGGTGTTTCAACTGATTTTAATGATTATGGTATTGATAAGCGGTATTAAACTTGTGTAAAATTAGTATAATTTTACGAAGAATTATAACATTATTTATAATAATATAGGAGAAAGATATAAAATCTCAAATTTTTTCAAAATTGTTAACATACAAGAAGCAATTATTTAACTATTTTTATCTTACAGTTATACAGTTAGTAAATATTGTTATTCCGCTAGTTCTACTTCCTATTTTACTGAATAATTTAGGGAAGGATACTTATGGATTAGTTGTATTTGCCCAAACTGTATGTGGGTATTTTGTTATATTTATAAATTTTGGATTTAATATATCTGCTACAAAAGATATTTCACAAAATAGAAATGATCCTAAAAAAATCACAGAGATAGTCTCATCAGTATTACAAATAAAAACATTGCTATTATTGTTTTCTTTTTTTATTTTATTTATTTTATGTGAATTCTTTCCTATTTTACAAGAAAATAACTTATTGTTTTATTTTTCATTATCCGTTTGTATTGGTAATATATTCTTTCCTGTTTGGTATTATCAAGGTGTTGAAAAAATGCGATATATAACAATGTTTGTTACTATGTCTAAAATTTTATCTGCATTTCTAATTTTTATTTTTATTCAAGATAAGGAAGACTACATTCTAGTACCTATTTTTTATTCGTTAGGTTCTTTGGTTGGAGCTATTATTGCGATGTATATATTGCTAGTAAATGAAAAGGTTAGGATTGAGTTTCAAAAGTTGAGAGTATTAAAAATACACTTTAAAAAATCTATTAGTTTTTTTATTTCTGATTTTTCTGGCGTACTGAAAGATAATGCTAATATACTCATTATTGGTTCTTTCGTTGGTATGAGTTATGTCGCTTTGTATGATTTGGCTGCTAAAATTGTATGGGCATTTAGAAGTTTGTTTGCAAATGCGAATTCTGCTTTTTTTCCTATGATTTCTAAAAGTAAGAATCCTAAAGATAGTAAATTTATTATTATGTTATTTGCTATACTTAGTTTATTTGCATATATCTTTTTATATTATTTCTCTGATTTTATCATTAAGATTTTGTCTAATGAAAGTATGCTAGTGATTAAAGATTTCTTATGGATAATGGCATTTTTTATAATTACTGCAACACTAAGTTCTAGTATAGGATTATTTATTTTAGTTACTAATGAAAAGACTAAAGAATATTTAAACTCAATGCTTTATGCCATATTGGCTTATGTTTTAATGGTGGCTGTTTTATTTGTAGCTGATTCTATCTCATTATTTAATTTAGCAATAGTATATAATCTTTCTGTGTTATTTGAGCTTTGTTTAAGGGTATATTATTGTAGGAAATATAATTTAATAAAGTGGTTAATATGAATTATTTAGTGTTGTTTTTATATAATATATCCTTTTTTATAGTATGGTCATATTCTATAGTTGTTGGTAATTTAAGTATTGAGCAAGGTGAAATATTCTTAACTATTTCATTTTTTGTTATGCTTTTTTATGCTTTTAAAAATTTACAAAATTATTTGTTCTTTTTTTGTATGGTGGGGTTATTTGGTTTATTTAATTATTCTCGTTTTATATTAGATACTTTTGGTTTGATGCCTTATGATGTCTCTACAGCTACTCGTTTTATTGGTTATATTTTTCCAGAAGAAACAATAAAAGAAACATTGTGGACTTATAGTATATCTATTTATGCTTTATTTTTAGGTTTTGTACTGACAAAAAGTATATTACCTATTAGTAAACAAGAAAAAAACTACAAAGATATTAATTTTTATAGGAGATTTGGATTATTTCTAATATTGATAGCGTCTCCAGGGGTTATTTTTAAATTATCGTTGACAATAAAAAATATTATACAGTATGGTTATGTTGGCTTTTATCTTAATCCACATGTAGGTAGTGGTATAACTCGGATTATAGAATTTGCAAGCTATAAGATATTTATTTTAGGTATAGGCTTTTATTTAATAAACAAATTAACTAAAAAACAATTTTTATTTATAGTTTGTGTTTTAATGAGTGTTGTTTCTGTTAATTTAATTTTAGGACAACGAGCCGCCTTTGGTACAGCATTAGTTTTTATATTTTGGTATTGGTTTTATTTTATAAGGGTGGATAAAAAAATATCGAGTAAATTTATATTGTTAATTTTTTTATTGGCTTTTGTTTCAATGAGTTTATTTCAGTACATTAACGCATCTCGAAATCATAAAAAAGAATTCAATATTATACCGACTAGAATTGTTATAAGTCAGGGAATGTCAGGGATTATATTGCCTTATTATATTGATTATAAGGATACTATCGGTAACGACACTTATCCTTATTTATTAGCACCTATTGTAGATAGAGCAGATAAAGGTTTAGGGCCAACTCAGGAAATGTTAGATAAGACGAACTTTTTAAGAACCGAACTTACGGCAGCTGTGAGTCCAAAGGCATTTTTTAATGGTGAAGGTATGGGAGGGAGCTATATTACTGATTTGTATGAGTTTGGCAAAATTGGTGTGTTTGTTGGTATGTTTTTGTTGGGGTGGTTTATTGTTGTATTTGAACATTATAGATATAAACCATTTGTAAAATTATTATCCTATTTAATTGTTTCTACCATAGCATTTGTACCGCGTGGGGAGTTATTTGGTAGTTTTTATGAAATACTTATGTTTATAATATGTTGGTGGTTTGTAAAAGTACTGATAAAAATAAGTAATGTACATAAATTAAAGGAAAGTAGTATATGAAAATAGATTTTGTATTACCATGGGTTAACCCTATGGATAAAGAATGGCAGAAAAGTAAAGAGTTTTATTCAAAACAAGTTAATAAAGATATAGAAGGATCTAGTGCTAGATATAGGGATATGGAAACATTGAAGTATGTTTTGCGATCTATTGAGCAAAATTGTCCTTGGTATAACAAAATATATTTAATTACTGAAGGTCATTATCCTGAATGGTTGGATTTAGAATCAGATAAGTTAGTTTTAGTTTCTCACAGTAAGTTATATTTTGATAAGAGTCATTTACCAACCTTTAACTCAAATTCTATTGAGATGAATCTGTTAAATATTCCTAATTTATCGGATTATTTTGTTTATCTAAATGATGACCTTTTTATTATGAAACAAACTGATATATCTAGATTTTTTGTAGATGGGAAAGTTGTGGATTTTTTATCACATGGGTGGTTTGCGAGAAATGAACTGTTTGATAAGATAAAGCCTATTGGTGTTTGGGGGTATTCTGTAAGAAAAACATTAAATCTAATTAACAAAGAATTGGGTGTTGGGCATTTAGAGTATAAGCATTTATTTGATAAAAGTTATTCTATAAAAGAAAAAATAAGTAACTTTTTAATGAAATATGTGTATAAAAAAGCATTAAGAATAAGTCATTGGCATTATGCACAACCATACACTAAAAAAACACTTGAAAAAGTATATGAACGATTTTCTTCACAGATGTTAGAAACTTCAACTCATAAGTTTAGAACAAAAGATGATATTATGCCTTATATTTATCGTTATTGGCATTTATTAAGCGGTGATTTTTATCCTAAAAACTGCAACGATGCATATAAAAATATCAGTCCTGTTTCTTTGGAAAGTTTGAATGATATTATTAGTGGTATTGAAAGTGATGAAAATATCAGATTTACTTGTTTTAACGATAATTTAAAATTGTCAGAAGATGAATATAATAAGATTAAAGAAAGATTACAAGAATACCTTGAAGAGAAATTTCCACAAAAAGCATCTTTTGAATTATAAAAGGGATATAAAATGAAAATAATTACTTGTACAGGATACGGAGCGACAGGTTCTAGTGTAGTTTCAGATTTACTCAAAGAGTTTGATGTGGTCAAGTCTTATGGGGACTATGAGTTTAGATTTATCTCAGACCCTCATGGATTAAGAGATTTAGAATATGGGCTGTTTGAAAATAATAATAGATGTAACACCGATTACTATATTAAGCAGTTTGTAAAATACTACACTTTTTTATCAAAAAGTTGGCATTATAACTATGAATCACACTTTAATGGTAAGTTTAAAGGAATATCTGATGAATTTATCAAACAAGTTGTTGATGAAAAATGGCAAGGTTTTTGGCATCAAGACATTATTGATGAAACACCGATTAGAAAGTTTTTTTATTATTTAGAGCGTTTTGTTCAAAAGAAAATTCTAAAACAACAGGGCGTGGGAAAAGATAGAGGCGCACAATATTATAATAATGTGATGTATTATGCAAAGCCTACCTCAAAAGAAGAGTTCTATAAGCAAGTAAAAAACTATACCGATAAGTTAGTTGCTAATATGGAATTTGATAAAAATTGTGAATTTGTAGTTCTTGACCAACTCGTCCCAGCTGATCATAATGAAACATATCTTAATTATTTCTCTGATTTAAAAATAATTGTTGTAGATAGAGACCCTAGGGATTTATTTGTATTAAATAGAAATCAGTATTATTTTAAATGGATTCCTACCGAAGATGTTAAACAGTATTGTAATTGGTTCAGACTATTAAGGGAGCATCAAAAAGCAGAAAAAAAATCTGATAATGTTTGTTATTTAAACTTTGAAGATTTTATTTATGATTATGAAAATACGGTTAAAAAGATTTGTGCATTTTTAAATATTGATATTGATGACTGGACTAAAAAAGGTGAGTTTTTTAACCCTAATATTTCAATAAAAAATACAAAAAAATGGATAAATTGTATAGAGTACAAAAAAGAGATAGAGTACATAGAAGAAAACTTAAAAGAATTTTTGGTAAAATATTAATATGAAACTATCAGCCTTATTATCAATATATCATAAAGAAAATTCTAAATACTTCAATATAGCATTGGAAAGTATTTGGGATAAGCAAACATTAAAACCTGATGAAATTGTTTTGGTTAAAGATGGTGCTTTAACGCAAGAGCTTGATAAGGTAATAGAGTTATGGCAAGAAAAATTAGGGAAAGTATTGAAAGTGATTGCATTGCCTAAAAATATTGGTACAGGCGGTGCTAAAAAAGTTGGAGTTGAAAACTGCACAGGAGATTATATTGCTGTTGTTGATACCGATGATATTTGTACATCTGAACGATTTGCAAAACAAGTAGATTTCTTAAATAAAAATGCTGAAATAGATGCTGTTGGAACTTGGCTTTCAGAGATAAATAATGATGGCGAAATTATAAAAGAAGTCGTTAAATATCCCTTAACAAACGAAGAACTTTTTGAGTTTTTTAAGAAAAGAGATGCTATTGCACATCCAACAGCAATGATGAGAAAAGAGTTTCTTAATAAAATTGGTAACTATCGAAGTGAGTTGCATTTAGCAGAAGACACCTTACTTTGGTATTACGGATATTTGAATAATTGTAAATTGGCAAATATTGATTATATAGGTTTGCTGTTTAGACGAGATGAAGGTGTTTATTATCGCCGTGCAAATTGGGAAAAATCAATAGGATTGTTAAAATTTAGATTGTCAAAAATCAACCGAGATTTAAACTATGGCATAATGGCTGATATTTATGCTATTGCTTATTTTTTAATGTCAGTTTCACCAAGTTTTGTAAAAAAAATTGCTTATAAAATATTTAGATAAAGGATAATAAATGAAACAAATTCAATATAACAAAGAGTATATCAATTGGCTAAAAGAAATAAAAGCCAGCGTTCGCAAGGCACAGGTCAAAACGGCTTTGGTGGCGAACGCCTCTTTGATTGAATTTTATTGTTCCCTCGGAAAAATGATAAGCCAAAAAAATGCTGTTTGGGGAAGTAAATTTTTACAAAAATTATCAGAGGATTTACGAGAAGAATTTCCTGAAATGAAAGGCTTTTCGGTTACGAATTTAAAATATTGCAAACAGTTTTATGAGTATCTTTTAATTAGCCCCCAAATTGAGGGCGAATTAGAAAATCAAATTGGTCAACAGCTTGTTGACCAATTACAAAATGAAATTCGTCCCCAGCTTGGGGACGAAATTACTCCTTTGATAAATAATGAGTTATATCAAAAAATGTGTTGCATTCCGTGGGGGCATATTAAGCACCTTATCGGTAAAGTAAAAAACACAAGAGAGGCAATTTTTTACATTCAGCAAACCATAGAAAATAGTTGGAGTAGGGAGGTATTAGCTTTGCAAATAAAATCAGATTTGTATAGCCGACAAGGTAAGGCAATTACCAACTTTCAAAATACTTTACCAAGTCCGCAATCTGATTTGGCAGAGCAAACCATAAAAGACCCATATCGCTTTGATTTTCTCGATCTTTCAAAATCCTATAATGAGCGAGATATTGAATTGCAACTGATTGAACATATTTCAAAATTTTTGTTAGAGTTAGGCAAAGGTTTTGCGTTTATTGGGCGACAATATCATATTGAAGTTGATGAAACCGATTATTATATGGATTTGTTGTTTTACCATACAAGGTTGAAATGTTATGTGGTTATTGAACTGAAAAACACGAAGTTTAAACCAGAATATGCAGGGAAATTAAACTTTTACCTTTCTGCAGTAGATAGTTTGATAAAAGCCAATGATGATAAACCAACGATTGGAATTTTGTTGTGTCGAGATAAAAAGAAAATTGAAACTGAATTTGCCTTGCGAGGAATGTCAAAACCGATAGGCGTAAGCGAATTTACATTAACAGAGACTTTACCAGATAATTTAAAATCTGATTTACCAACGATAGAAGAATTGGAACAAAAATTGAATAAAGAAATTAAATAAAGAAATAAAAATGGAGTAAATATGAACAAATTCTTACCATTTTCTTTACCAGAAATCGGCGAAGAAGAAATCAATGAAGTGATTGATACGATGCGTTCTGGTTGGTTAACCACAGGACCAAAGACAAGACAATTCGAGCAAGATTTTGCTAATTATTTGGGTGATGGTGTTGAGGCGATTGCTGTAAATTCAGCTACTTCTGGGCTACATTTAGCATTAGAGGCTGTTGGTGTAAAAGCAGGTGATGAAGTTATCGTGCCAACGTATACATTTACAGCAACGGCAGAAGTGGTACGCTATTTGGGGGCTAATCCAGTATTTGTAGATTCAAATCCTGATACGTTTTGTATCAATGTAGATTTAATTGAGCAAGCGATTACCGATAAGACTAAGGCAATTATACCTGTGCACTTTGCAGGTATGTCTGCACAGATGAATGAGATTATCGCTATTGCTAAAAAGCATAATTTAAAAATCATTGAAGATGCTGCCCACGCTTTTCCTTGTAAATACCAAGGGAAGCTTATCGGTACGCTAGACACCGATGTAACCGTATTTAGTTTTTATGCAAATAAAACAATGACCACTGGTGAAGGTGGTATGTTGGTTTCAAAAAATCCTGACATTATCAAACGTGCCAAAGTAATGCGATTACACGGTTTTAGCCGAGATGCATTTGATCGTTATCAATCAAAAGTACCAGCGTGGTTTTATGAAGTGATTGAACCTGGATTTAAGTATAATATGCCAGATATTTGTGCGGCAGTTGGGTTACATCAGTTGAAAAAAATTGATACTTTCCAGCAACGCCGTGAAGAATTAGCAAAAGTGTATGATGAAGAATTGCAAAATTTACCGATAATCTTACCGCCTAGGGATACAATAGAAGAAGGCAATCAACACGCTTGGCATTTATATCCGATCCGCTTAACTGAAAATTGTAAAATTGGGCGTGATGAATTTATTGAAGAAATGGCAAAACGTAATATTGGTTGTTCGGTTCACTTTATTCCATTACATAGACACCCTGTGTGGCGTGACACTTATCAGTTAAAAAATGAAATGTTCCCAGTAGCGGAAAAACAATTTTTGAATGTAGTGTCTATTCCATTATTTACTAAAATGACCGATGAAGATCAGCAGTATGTGATTGCTCAAATTAAAGAGGTTTTAGCATAATGTTAAAGCGACTTTTTGATTTTACAGCATCATTGTTAGGTTTAATAATTCTATCACCTATATTAGTTGTGGTAGCCATTTGGATAAAGCTAGATTCCAAAGGTGGTGTTTTCTTTCGTCAACAAAGAGTTGGGCTAAATGGAGAGTTATTTGCTATTCATAAGTTTAGAACGATGCGAGAAAATACCGAACAGGAAAGCCGTTTAACTATCGGTGCTGATAATCGGATTACTCGTTCAGGACAGTTTTTAAGAAAAAGTAAACTTGATGAATTACCCCAGCTAATTGATGTAGTAATGGGTAAAATGAGTTTAGTAGGACCAAGACCAGAAGTCCCTGAATTTATTGATTTATATCCCGAGGAACAAAGAAAAAAAATTCTATCAGTTCGTCCAGGTATTACCGATAAGGCATCAATTGAAATGGTTGATGAAAATGAAATTTTAGGTCAATATGAAGATGCTAGACAGGCTTATATTGATGTAATTATGCCGATGAAAGTGAAATATTATTTAGAGTATGTGGATAATAATTCTTTATTAGGCGATATAAAACTTATTTTTCTGACGTTTAAAAAAGTGGTAACCAGGTAAGATAATTAGACTATTCTACAAATTAGAATAATGACAAACTTTCCCTAAATTTCGATAAAGCTTACCTTGAATTAAAAAAAGACTAAAGAGTAATTAAATACAATGATAAACCTACTACTAAAACAACCTCGTTGGTTGAAAAAACTGATTTTTGTATTACACGATATTATATTAATTTTCTGTTCATTTTGGTTAGCTCTTGCGGCAAGAGTACCATTTAAAGGTGAATGGAAAGATGTCGCTAATTGGAAAATTTTAGCTACAACTATAATATTTAGTCTTGTTATTTTTAACTATCTGGGATTATATCGAGCAGTGATGCGATATGCGGGTGGTAAAATCATCAATATTGTATTTTGGGGAAGCGTTTCTTCTGTTGCCATAATGCTATCTACAGCTTTCTATTTACATATCCCTTTTCCTCGTAGTGTTCCAATTATGTATTTTTTATTGGTACTGGTGTTGATGATCGGTTCTCGTTTTACGATTAAAGGGTTGTTGCAAACTAAAGATAAAAGATTACATCATCCTGTGGTGATTTATGGAGCAGGCGAGTCAGGTCGACAACTATTGCTATCTATGAAACAAGTGACTTCTTATTATCCTGTTGCTTTTGTGGATGATGATATCAGTTTGCAAAATACGGTTATCTATAATAAAACAGTTTATAGCCCTTCAAAATTGACTGAGTTAATAGAACTGTATCAGGTTGAGTCTATTTTATTGGCAATGCCAAGTGCGACAAAGTTACAGCAACGAGAAATTATCCAAAATTTAGAGCATTTACCTTGTAAAATATTAACGATGCCAGGTTTAAAAGATTTAGTTGAAGGTAAAGTGAGTGTGAGTGCTTTGAAAAAAGTCTCAATTATTGACCTCCTAGGACGTGATGCGGTTGCTCCTGTACCAGAATTGATGTCTAAAGATATTCAAAATAAAGTGGTAATGGTAACTGGGGCGGGGGGATCTATTGGTTCTGAGCTTTGTCGTCAAATTATTCAACAATCACCAAAGAAATTAGTTTTATTTGAGTTATCAGAATTTTCTTTATACAGTATTGAAAAAGAATTATCGGACTATACAGCAAAAAATAATTTAGATATAGAGATTATTCCTGCAATGGGTTCAGTACAGCATCAACGTCGATTATTTGAGTTAATGACCCGCTTTAATGTACAAACCTTATATCACGCTGCAGCTTATAAACACGTTCCATTAGTGGAATATAATACGCTTGAAGGCGTGAGAAATAATATTTTCGGTACGCTTTATTGTGTAAAAGCAGCGATTGAAGCTAAAGTTGAAACTTTTGTCTTAATTTCTACCGATAAAGCGGTTCGCCCGACAAATACAATGGGAACAACTAAGCGTATGGCGGAGCTTGTATTACAAGCATTAGCAGAGCAAAAAGATCACAACACACGTTTTTGTATGGTGAGATTTGGGAATGTATTAGGTTCTTCAGGCTCCGTAATTCCATTATTTGAAAAACAAATTGCAAATGGTGGTCCAGTGACTATTACGCATAAAGATATTACTCGTTTCTTTATGACCATTCCAGAGGCTGCACAGTTAGTTATCCAAGCGGGAGCTATGGGAAAAGGGGGCGATGTTTTTTTATTAGATATGGGAGAGCCAGTTAAAATTATTGATTTAGCTCGTCAAATGATCAATCTAAGTGGTTTTGAGGTTAAAGATGAAAACTCGCCAAATGGTGACATAGAGATTAAAGTGACAGGATTACGACCTGGCGAAAAGCTTTATGAAGAGCTGTTGATTGGAGAAAATGCACAAGGTACGACACATCCAAGAATTATGACAACCAAAGAAAAAATGTTGCACTGGAAAGACTTAGAGCAAATTCTCTTAACATTAGAAGATGCTTGTAAATCATTTGAGCCAGATGAAATTAGAGAAATTTTATTATCAGCTCCAACAGATTTTAAGCCAAGTGATCCTGTTTGTGATATTTTGTGTAAGTAGATCTGAAAAGAAGATAATTATATGACGATAACTATTAACATCTGATGAAGTTGAGAGGTGGTTGGAGTATAGAGATAATCGAAACAGTACTGCTCATGATTATGGTGTCGGTTTTGCAAATAAGACATTGGTGATGATACCAAATTTTATCGATGATACAAAAAAAGTAATTGCAGTGATAGAAAGTGAAAATACAAAACAAGCATAAACAGGCAATTATAGAAATTGCTCGTAATACGATTACTGAACCCTGTGAGATTTTAGCTTTTGGTAGTAGAGTCAATGGCGATGCACATGATGGTAGTGATCTCGATCTTGTTATTATTTCTCAAAAGCAATGTGCTATAGACAGTGAGATGTTTGTAAATTTTAAAAATAGATTGCAAGAGTCTAATATTCCTATTCTTGTCCAAGTAATGGATTAGTATGCCATTCCTGAGAGTTTTCGACCAAATATAGCAAGGAAAAATGAACGGTTAATGATTATTTAATATTTATTATCAAGAGTATATAGAATGAAAGCAGTCTTGTTTTATAGTAGAATTGAGTAATAAAGATAGTTATGTTGCATATGATGGTGTAGCAAAACATTCGAGATATTAATAAAGCGGTTAAAAATAATCCTGATAAATTCCCCTCTGATTATGTTATCATTATTTCAAAAGAAGACAAAAAAGAACTGGTGAAAAATTTCTACTGGTTCCATTTTCTTAAACATTCCTCTATTGGTTCTGATGTTTTAGCTGAGGATGGTAAATACACTTATGAAGTGTATTTGTTGAACAATAGAGAAAAGTTGCAAAAATCCTAAAAACCTTGCCACTTGAAATTAATTAAGGTTTAGGAAAGCACTAAAATTCATATTTACTACTTAATTTGATTTATTGAAGGATAATAAAAATATGAAACAACAAATTATTACGATACCTATTGATAAACTATATCTATGGACTGAAAACCCTCGGGATCCTGTAGATACATCCTTTTCTGATTATGAGATTATTAAAAAAGCAGTTGAAGATAAAAATCTAAAATGGGAATTGCCTAAATTAGTGAATAAAATGGGTAAGTATTATGATTTTAGTGAATTACCAACAGTAGTTGAGCATAATGGAAAGTATATTGTTTATGATGGTAATAGAAGAATTGCTGTTTTAAAATACTTGCAGAATAAGGAATTGTATCAATCTCTTGGTGGTGGACTTTTCTTTGAAGACGAACCTTTAGAACTTAAAGAATTGAAAAATATTCCTTGTAATGTTTGTGATAAGTATACTGCTTTAATAAATATAGAAAGAAAACATGTTGAGAATGGTACTTGGAAAGCATTAGATAGGGATTATTTCCTATATAAGCATAGAGGTAAAGCAAAAAGTAATTTTTTAATTATTGAAGAAAATACAGGGATTATAAGTACTAATAGTAAGCTAAATCAGAGATTTGTAAAAGATGAGGTTTTTAGTGAGGAGAATCTAAGGAGTATCGGTTTTAATATTAATAAAGGGCAGATACTCTCTTCATATGACTTACAAACATCAAATGATATACTTAATAAAGTTGTGGAGTTAATTGCTAAGAATATCGTTTCAACAAGAAATAATCGACCTAGTAAGAAAGGTGTTTTGAAAAGTATTCTTGAAAAGAATACAACAATAAAAATAGAAGAGTTTAATCCTAAAAAATCTCAAAATATAAGTAATTATCCTAAAAATGAAAACTCTTATGTAAGACAAACATCAAGAAAAACGCCAGTTTCGAATCCGCATAAAAGAGATATTTTATTTGGAAGAACGTTAGTATTAAGGAGTAGTGCTATTAATGATTTATATTCAGGTATTTGTTGTTTGTATGATAAAGTAAAAAATAATGATCAGAATTTGTTTAAAACATTACCTGTTTTTGGGATGTCTTTACGGTTGATCCTAGATGTAGCAGGAAGAGAATATTTTAAAAAGGATGCTGAAAAAGCGAATAAAGATCAGTTGTGGAAAGATTTTATTTCGGTAGCAAAAAAGGATTTTAAATGCTTAAATGATATAGAAAAATTAAATTTTTTATCACTCAGTCAAGGTTGGTTAGAAAGTGGTACTAATTTTGAAGCTCCATTAGGTAAGTGGGCTCACGGAACTCTACCAACATCTAAGCAAGATATATTACAATTATCTTATATTGTTGGAGATATATTGGAGTTTTATTTCAAAAGGGATAATACATTATGAAAATAACCAAACTATTTATTAAAAAGTTTAGGGGGTTTCAGAAAGTAGAATTTAAGTTAGGTTCTCAAATAACTGTTATAGCAGGGCAGAATGGAACTCAAAAAACCACATTGTTGGGGTTATTAACGCAACCTTTTACTATTACTGATAAAAATAATCCAATGTATGGAGAAAAGCCCTTGTCTGGTGAAAGTTTTAGATCAGATTTTTCAGAAAAGTTTAAATTTTCTGAAGTATTTGACAGAGTAGGTAATCATCAATGGACATTATTTTTTGATAATAATACAGATTATACGGCTGGAACCATTGAAAGAATAGAAACAGGTAAAGAAAAATCTCTTCGTATATGGAAAGTAAATAAGGAAACGGGTAAAAAAGATGCTAAAAAAGGTTCTGGATATGTTCAGTTGCCTGTTATTTATTTAAGTCTCAAAAGACTTCTACCTATTGGAGAGGATAATCAGTTACAAAGTGATAAATCTATTGTCTTAACTAAGGAAGAAAAGAAATTTTATGAGAAGTGGCATAATAAAATTTTAATTTTAGTTGGAGATGATAATAAAATAACTGATGCAACTCCTTTGGAGAGTCCACATAAACAAACTTTAGCAGCAAATACTAAATATTATGATTGGCAATTGAATTCTGCTGGACAAGATAGTATTGGAAAAATATTACTTGCAGTGCTTTCTTTTAAGCGTCTGAAAGATGAGTATCAAAATGATTATAAAGGTGGTATTTTAGCAATAGATGAAGTTGACACGACATTTTACCCAGGATCTCAAGTAAAATTATTAAATGCCCTTAATCAGTTTGCATCTAAATTTAATATTCAAATTATTTTTACAACACACTCTTTGACTCTTTTAGAAGAAGTTTCAAAATTGAAAAATGATATAAATAGGAAAGGACAAATAAACTTAGTTTATTTGCAAAGACAGGATAACAATATTATTGCAAATGATGATGTAGATTATCAGTTTGTAGAAAATCATTTAAAAGTATCTCTAACAAATCAAACATTAAAACCAAATAAAGTTGAGGTGTTTACTGAAGATGCTGAAGGCGTATTATTTGCTAAATCATTACTTGGAACTAAACGTACAAGATATCTTAATTTTAATAGTAATGTAAAACTTGGTTGTAATAATTTAATAGAGTTATCAAGTAAGGTGCCTTATTTTCAATTTCCAAATTCTATTATTATATTGGACGGTGATGTAGAACCAAAACAGTTAAGAAAGATTAAAAGTAATAAGAGAAAGAATATTGTATGTTTACCTGGTGGAAATTCTCCAGAGCAGATTATTGCACAGTTTTTGTATGATTTATCCGATACTGACTCCTTATGGAAAGATATAGATACAACTTTCACAAAACAGTATTGTTTTCAGGATTATCCTAATGATGAAATACAAAAAAATAGAGATAAAGCAAAAAAATGGTTTAATGAGCTCTTACCTAAGTGGGGTAGACAAGCAAATAAGGTATTAAATCCTTGGAAAAAACGAAATAAAGAAATTGTTGATAATTTCTTAAATGAATTTGATGAATTATTTAAAAGGTTTTAGGATATGTTTTACTCACCTTTAAGATATCCTGGCGGGAAAAAAAGATTAGCAGAATTTATTGCTAAAATTTGTGTTGATAATAATATTGATGGCCATTACATAGAACCTTATGCTGGGGGAGCTTCAGTTGCTTTGTATCTGCTTTTTCAAAATAGAGTAAAAAAAATTACTATTAATGATTTTGATAAAGCAATTTATGCTTTTTGGTATTGTGTCGTTCATTATACTGAAGATTTTTGTAATTTAATTGAGAAAACAGATATTACTATTTCAAACTGGAATAAAGCAAAAGATGTTCAAAAGAAAAAAGATCAGATATCACTCAGTGCTAAGAAACAAGTTTTAGAATTAGGTTTCTCGACTTTTTTTCTAAATAGAACTAATCGTTCTGGTATTATAAATGCTGGGGTTATTGGTGGGCTTGAACAAAAGGGTAATTATAAAATAGATTGTCGTTTTAATAAGATTGATTTAATAAAAAGGATTAGATTAATAGCACAATTTAGGGAGCGTATTATATTAGAAAATTTAGATGCAATTGAGTTAATAAAGAAAGTTAATAAACAAGAAAATACCTCAAATTATATTTTTTATTTTGATCCTCCATACTATGTACATGGTCCAGGACTATATTTAAATTCTTACTTAGATATTGACCATGTTAAAGTTGCAGATGAAATAAAGAATATAGATGATTGTTATTGGATTATTTCTTATGATAATACTGAAAGAATCAACGAACTATATAGTTGGGTAGAAAAGAAAGTAGAATTTACTTTAACTCATTCAATTAATAAATCGAGAAAAGGAAAAGAAATCTTATTTTTTAGTAATAAAATTGTAAAAATAGATTTAGATCCAATACAAAAATATATTTAAGACTCATATAAAAATATTTATACTATTTGTATTTTGTTATATCAGAGTTATCCAAAAATCAAAAATCAAAAATCAGTAGCTTTTATTTATAAAATAGAAAAGAATAGAATCAAGGTTATTGGTGAAAATGTCTGGAAGACGATGGAACTTTCCAAAAGGAAAAAAGATTAAAAACACAAAAAATTATGGAGTAGCTTTCATAAATGTTCTAGAAAAAATCGACAACTTCGTTATGCTAATGAATTTAGAAAAGTAATTTTTACAGCTGAGAAAATAATTAAAAAAATATCGATTATAGTATGGAAGTTTGTTATAAATTTGATTGAGTATAAATTAACTAACAATATTCCTATTATTATACAAAGTAATATGCGCTAAATTTCAAGGCAAGGATATAAAATGGAAAACCTGAAAAATACACGATTTAAACAACGCTTAGAAAATTTTGAGAAAGCTTTTTTACAATTACAAAAAGCAGTAAGCCGAGCAGATGAACTGGACGATCTCTCAAAAGAAGGCTTAATTCAGCGATTTGAATATACTTTTGAGTTGGCTTGGAAAACGCTAAAAGATTATTTGGAGTCAGAAGGAGAAACTACTACTTCGCCTCGTCAAGTACTTAAACAGGCTTTTAAAATGAATTTATTAGATAATGGAGAACTATGGATCACAATGTTAGATAAACGAAATCTAATGGCTCATACTTATAATGAAGATTATTTTAAGCAAGTTTTTGAAAGTATTGTTAATCAATATTTTGAACAGATTGAAAAATTATATATTCAATTAAAAGAGTTTCGTTGATGAATAATCAGTTTGGATTGTATGAGCATAGTTATGTATTACTTTGTGATGCTCTTAAGTTATTTCCTGAAATAGAACAAGCTTGGATTTTTGGTTCTCGTGCATTAGGAAATTACAAAAAAGGTTCTGATATAGATTTAGCAATCTCAGGTCAAAATATTAATTTTGACACTGTTACAGCCTTATATGGCACGTTGAATGAAGAAATATCTATTCCTTATATGGTCGATGTTGTAGATATAAATAATATAGAAAATCCTTTATTAAAAGAACATATAGAGCAAAAAGGCGTATTGTTTTATAGTAGGGGAGTCTAATTAGAATAGCATGTTGTAAATATCCAAATAAGGAAAATGATTATGAAACAATTACAAGTTATAAAAATAAGCTTGTTTTGGTACAGAGTAATAACAAGAGAAATAAATTAAGTAGTATCTAATAATATTGATAAATCCCCATCGTTTCAGTGCTCCCAAATATTCAACAGTCAATCCACTCTTTTATTTATAAAGCCAGTTAATAGCGGTAAGATGATCACAAATTTTTGCAAATATAGTAAACCAAACTTAAATTAGTACTATGATTTTGTCGGGGAGTATTAGTAAACGTAGTTTACGTATATGCTCCCAAATGCACGGGATAACATATTTTGCAAATTATTCATTTTATTTGACCGCTCTCTTTTAGACTTTATAGGGTTTTAGATTATTTTTTCTAGAGCAACGGGTGGATATACGCAAACTAACGTTTGCTAATGCCACCCCTACGAACCAAATAACTATTTATGTAAATGTCCAGTACTGATTTCAATTTAATTTAGTATATAATATCTTCCAACTTTAGGAAAAATCCTTCTTAGTATTAATTACTGTATCTTAGAAAAAGATTAAATGATTGCCCATAAAAAGGTGCATTTTTAAAAACTCTTTTATATATGGAGTAATGTTTATTTCGTTTGTGATTTAAACTGTTTAAATTTTTTTAGAGTCAGTAGGTTACGAAGAGGTGTTAGTGAGAGTTGGTTTTAGTTGAGTAATATGGAGTAAATTATGAATGAATTTAGTGATTTTATTGTGTATGTTGATGAGAGTGGAGATCATAGTCTGAGTTCAATAGATGGAAATTATCCTATTTTTGTTCTGGCATTTTGTATTTTTTATAAAGATCATTACAGAAAGAATGTAGTTACTTCAATCCAAAAATTAAAGTTTGATTATTTTGGACATGACCTTGTTGTTTTCCATGAACACGACATTCGTAAAGAAAAAGGCAATTTTACATTGTTTAAGTCAAGGGAAGAAAAAAATATTTTTCTTAATTCTCTATCAGGAATAATGAAAAATAGTAATTTTATTTTGGCATCTTGTGTGATAGAAAAGAATAAAATTCAGCAACAGCAACGAGAAATGCACCCCTATCACTTTTCATTAAAACATTGTTTAGAAACACTTTATGAGTTTGTGAAAGAGAAAAATCAGCAGGATAAAATTACTTTTGTTGTGGTGGAAAGTAGGGGTAAAAAAGAAGATCAAGCATTAGAAATTGAGTTTTTGCGAATTTGTAATGGTGAAAATAAATTTAATCAAGTATTACCTTTTAGAGTTAGAATAGCTTCTAAACAAACAAATTCAGTTGGATTACAACTTGCTGATCTTGTTGCAAGACCAATAGGACGCTATATTTTGGATTCAACTCAGCCTAATCAAGCTATGGATATTTTGAAAAATAAGTTTTATTGCTCTGGAGGACGAGAAAATGTGGGTAAAGGGTTTGATCAAAAGGGATTAAAGCATTTTCCTTAGTATAAAAAAGCGAAAAGTCTCGATGAAACCACCAAGACTATAACGCCGACTAGGAACTCCCAATCCATTTATGACTTCATTATAGCAAAAGCGATAATAATGACAATATTTTTTAAAATTTATATTAAAAATAAAAAGGATAATAAAATGAACAACAAATTTAAACTTATCGGATTTGATTTAGACGGTACATTAGTGAATAGTCTGCCAGATTTAACCTTATCATTAAATTCTGCTTTTGCAGAAGTTGGATTACCACCAGCACCAGAGGAAACTGTGCTTACGTGGATCGGTAAAGGGGCAGATGTTTTATTTCAAAAAGGCTTAGAATGGTCAGGCAAGGCGGAGCAATTTAATGCTGAACAAATCGCACAACTTAAACAACGTTTTGATTATTTTTATGGTGAAAATGTGTGTAATAAAAGCGTGTTGTTTGATAATGTAAAATCTACCTTAGAAGCCTTGCATAAGAAAGGCTATATTTTAGCCGTGGTAACCAATAAACCAACTAAGCACGTACAACCTGTATTAAAAGCTTTTGGGATTGATCATCTATTTTCAGAAACCTTAGGTGGGCAATCGCTACCTTTAGTTAAACCACACCCAGCTCCCCTATTTTATTTATTCGGTAAATTTGGGTGCTATCCAAATGAAGTGTTATTTGTGGGGGATTCTAAAAATGATATTTTGGTGGCAAAAGCTGCTGGGTGTAAAAGTGTTGGCTTAACTTATGGTTACAATTACAATATACCAATTAGTGAATCGAAGCCAGATTATGTGTGTGAAGACTTTGCAGAAATTTTAAACATTGTATAATCATAGCTAGAATTAACAGGAAGAAATAGGAAATTAAAATGACAACAAAAAAACCAGTCGTATTTAGTGGTGTTCAACCGTCAGGTGAGCTTACATTAGGAAATTATTTAGGCGCGTTACGTCAGTGGGTGAAAATGCAAGATGATTATGACTGTCTATACTGCATCGTGGATTTACACGCAATTACAGTTCGCCAAGATCCAGAAGCCTTGCGTAAAGCAACCTTAGATGTGTTAGCACTTTATCTTGCTTGTGGTATTGATCCTGAAAAAAGCACCATTTTTATTCAATCTCACGTACCTGAACATACCCAATTAGCCTGGACGTTAAATTGTTACACTTACTTTGGTGAAATGAACCGAATGACGCAATTTAAAGATAAATCAGCACGTTATGAAGAAAATGTGAATGTTGGGTTGTTTACTTATCCTATTTTAATGGCATCAGATATTTTGTTATATCAAGCCAATCAAGTGCCTGTAGGCGATGATCAGCGTCAGCATTTAGAAATTACCCGTGATATTGCTGAGCGGTTTAATGCGATTTATGGCGAAAAAGATACAGAGGGTAATGTCACTAAAGGGATTTTTGAAGTGCCAGAAGTCTTTATTGCAAAACAAGGTGCAAGAGTAATGTCATTACTTGAACCAACCAAAAAGATGTCAAAATCGGACGATAACCGTAAAAATGTGATTGGTTTATTAGAAGATCCAAAAGCTGTAGCAAAAAAAATTAAACGAGCAATGACGGACGGTGATGAGCCACCTGTGGTACGTTATGATGTAAAAAATAAAGCAGGCGTGTCTAATTTATTAGATATTTTATCGGCAGTTACAGGTAAGACTATTGCACAGTTGGAAGCTGAATTTGAAGGCAAAATGTATGGTCATTTAAAAACAGCGGTGGCAGATGAGGTTTCTACATTGCTGACTGATTTACAAGAGCGTTTCCATCATTTTCGTAATAATGAAGCATTATTAGAGCAAATCTATCGTGATGGTGCAAAAAAAGCGAGAGCAAAAGCACAGGAGACTTTAAAAGAGGTGTATCAAGCGGTCGGATTTGTTGCATAATTTACATTTATACTGAATTTAATCTAAAAATGCAAAAACTTAAAGGTATCATACCGCTTACATTTCTGTGAGCGGTTTTATTTTGATAAAATTCGCATTTCTTTTGAATTTATATAGATGAATGAAGACAAATAAAATATAATTGCACCAATTTAAATAAATTACTTATAACTTAACGGAAAAACTATGTCTGAACAACAAATTGAAGAACAAGTAACCCAAACCACCAAAACAACGATGAGTGTAAAACAAACGATTGCATACTTAGCTGAAAAATTTCCTCTTTGCTTTTCTATTGAAGGAGAAGCAAAACCACTTAAAGTTGGTTTGTTCCAAGATCTTGCACTTGCATTAGAAGGTGATGAAAAAGTAAGTAAAACAATGCTCCGCCAGGCAATGCGTGGTTATACTATGGGTTGGCGTTATCTTAATGCTTGTAAAGAAGGGGCAGAACGTGTTGATTTAGAGGGTAATCCTGCTGGTGTTATTGATGCTGATCAAGCTCTACACGCTGCCCAAACGTTGGCGGAATCAAAGAAAATGGTGGCGGAGCGTAAAGCACAACAACGTAAAGCAGAGCGTAAAGAGTTTTTTAAGAAAAAAACGCTTGAAGAAAGAAAAAATGATAATGCAACAGCACAAAGAAAACCTCGTACTGAAAAGGTAAAAAAACCTGAAAATCTAACCGCTATAGATACGACAGAAATCACCAAAGGTACAAAAGTTAAAGTGAAAATTGGAAGTACGGTGCAAGCAGCAACAGTCTTAGCTGTTGAAAAACAAGAAGCGAGAGTACAACTTACTTCAGGGCTTATATTAAACGTTACTTTTAATACTCTCTTCGTTTAATTCACACTATGAAATTGATTAAAACAATAACCTTCACATTAATTTGTTGTTTTACTACTTTTGCGAGTAACTTGAGTATTGCTGGTGAACCTCAAATTAAAGAGAGTGATATTATCACTCCACAACCAACAGACGATCACCTCGTTTCTACGAAGCGAGTGACGAGCCGTTTGGTTCAATCTCATTATCGTAAATTTGAGCTTGATGATCATTTTTCAAATCAAATATTTGATCGTTATATTGATTGGTTAGATGGTAGTCATAAGATTTTTTTACAATCTGATGTGGATATGCTACGTGTAAAATATGCTGATCAACTTGATGATGAACTTTATTATGGAAAACTGGATGCAGCTTATAAAATTTATGATCTAATGGCAAAACGTCGTTATCAGCGTTACCGTTATTTGCTAAAATTAGTTGAAAAAGAGCCTGATTTAACCACGAATGATAAAATTGAAAAAGATCGTGAAAAAGCCCCGTTTCCAAAAACAACCGAAGATGCTGAAAAATTATGGGAACAACGTTATAAATATGATGTGATCACTCAATATCTTAAACATAAAACGTGGAAAGAAACACAAAAAAAATTAACCAAACGTTACAATATTTCTATTCGTCGTTTAACTCAAACCAATGCAGATGATATTTTACAAACGTACTTAAATTCTTTTACAAGAGAAATTGATCCGCACACGACTTATCTTTCTCCTCGTAGTGCACAACGTTTTGAAGAAAGTATGAAGTTGTCTCTTGAAGGTATTGGTGCAACACTTTATATGGATGATGATTTCACCACAATTAAATCTTTAGTAAAAGGTGCGCCAGCTGCACGTAGTAAACAAATTCATATTGATGATAAAATTGTCGGTGTTGGACAAGCGACGGGTGAAATTGAAGATGTTGTAGGTTGGCGGATTAATGATGTGGTGGATAAAATTAAAGGAAAAAAAGGCACCAAAGTACGCCTTGAAATTGAGCCAGCAAAAGGCGGAAAAAACCATATTGTGACCCTTATTCGTGATACTATCCGCTTAGAAGAAAGTGCAGCAAAACTGACTACGAATAAAATTAATGGTAAACAAGTTGCGGTGATTGAAATTCCAACGTTTTATATGGGTTTAACCAAAGATGTACAGAAATTATTAACAGAAGTAAATGAAAAAAATATTAATGGATTAATTATTGATTTACGTGCGGATGGTGGTGGTTCATTAAAAGAAGTTATCCGTTTGACTAGTTTGTTTATTGAACAAGGACCTGTTGTACAAGTACGAGATGCGTTTGATCGTATTAAAGTTTATGTGGATAGTGATCCAAGTATTTTATACAACGGAAAAATTATCGTGATGATCGATCGCCATAGTGCTTCGGCATCAGAAATTTTTGCAGCCGCAATGCAAGATTATAATCGTGCTATTATTGTTGGACAAACAACTTTTGGAAAAGGAACAGTACAACAAGGACGCTCCTTAAAGAGTATGTTTGATACAGCAAATAAACAACTTGGAATGTTACAATATACGATTCAAAAATTCTATCGTATTAATGGCGGAAGTACGCAGCAAAAAGGGGTAGAACCAGATATTCATTACCCTGAAATTATCAATGCGAAAGAAGTCGGTGAACGTTTTGAAGATAATGCTCTTCCTTGGGATAGAATCACACCAGCTGAGTATAAAATTACATCAAATGCACGTGATGTGGTGCCTTACTTAACGAAAAATCATCTTCAGCGAATTGCTAAAGATCCTGAATTTATTGCATTAGCAGAAGATATTGCCATTGAACGTGAAGAAGATAATGAAAAATTTTTATCGCTCAATTTAAAAGCACGTCAAAAAAGACGCCAAGCAGATGAACAGCGTGATTTACGTCATCTAAATGCACGTTTCAAACGTGAAGGTAAAAAACCATTGAAAAACTTAGAGGCGTTGCCAAAAGATTATGAAGCCCCTGATTTTGTTTTAAAAGAAACAGAAAAAATGATGGCTGATTGGCTAAATATTAATACGAAATAACAGTAATTTAACTATTTATAGCGGTAACTTTGTATAAAGAATTTGCAAATTTTCAAAAGAATGTTACCGCCTATTTACTTTAGGAATACGAAATACAATGCGAAAGCCCCTTTTTTTTATCACTCTTTTTTTTACGTTATTTAGTTTTTTAAGTAACAATGCTGTAGCAGCATTGCCAACAGAAGCAGAATTAAATATTCAATTAAAAGAAGCAAAAAAAAATAGTGTTAATGATTCAAGTTTATCTGCTGTCATTAAAGATTTGGAGGAATCTCTTACATTACTTGAAGAACTTCAATTACAAAAGCAAGAAAATCAAGCCTTGCAAACATTACTTACTGATATTGATATTAAGATACAACAGGGACAGACAGAGATTGCTTCTCAGACACAACAGCCTCCTCAAAATAATGCTGAGGTTGAGAGTGAAATAACGATCGATGAACTGCAACAAGAGTTAGAAGAAAATATTCATCATCTTAAAACACTGCAAGAAAAGTTAGCAGAAGTTAATTCAAATTTAGTTCAACAAAATACTCTCTCTACGAATGCTCAAACTATTTTAACCGAGAATACGGAATCTAGTAAAAAAATTAATGCTCTTATATCAGATAAAAGCCTACGCACTTCTCTGAAAAATAAATATTTAATTGAACAAAAATTATTACATTTAAAAAGTAGTCTTAGTAAAGAATTACTTAAAAATAATGATAAAATTACACTTTTTTATCAAACTCAATATGATTTACTGCAATCCAAAGAAACAATATTACAAAATAAAATTACAACCCTTCAAGCTCATATTAATAAAAAGCGTCTCCAACAATCTCAAGAGCAGTTTGAACAAGTTCAGAACCAACAATTAAATACAGAACATAGTCAAACTATTCAAACGGAACTTAATATAAATACAGAATTAAGTAAGCAATTGCTTAGTCAAACAAAAGAGACGAATACCTTATCTCAAGCTGAATTACGATTACGTAATATTTTGGATAATTTAACCCAAACGCAACGTACTTTAAAAGAGCAAATTAGTGCCTTAAAAGGAACACTTGTTTTATCTCGTATTATTCAAAAACAAAAACAAAAATTACCCCTTAGTACAACAATCAAAGATTTACCCGATCAAATTTCTGAACTACGGGTACGTATTTTTGATATGACTCAAAAACGTAACGAACTTTATGTTCCTAATCAGTACATTGAAGAATTACAAAAAACAAATCAAGTAACCTTTAGTGATGATGAAATTCAACAGTTAAATAAAGTGCTGGCTGAACGTAAAAGATTATTATCTGATTCCCTAACGAGTTTAAATAATCAATTAAATTTATCTATTAATTTAGAATTAGTACAAAAACAAGTGTCTGAAATTAGTCAACAAATTGAAGATACCCTCGTACAGCAAAGTTTCTGGGTAAAGAGTAATGCACCAATAAATACTAAATGGTTGAAATCTTTGCCAAAACAACTCAGTTATCAACTTCAAAATATTATTCAAAAATTTAATTTCTCAAATAGCGGTGAATATTTAACCTCTTTATCTATTATCATCGGCTTTTTGATTTTTATTATCTTGATTATTTATTATTTTGGTTCAAAAATAAAACAGCATTTGGCGTTGATTAATGGACAAATTAACTCATTAAATGCAGATAGCCAGTGGCATACACCTATCGCTCTCTTTTACAATACCATTCTTACTTTGCCTCGAATACTATGGTTTTTGGTGATAATGTTACTTGTCGGTTATTTCTGCTTCTCTTCACCTCTTGAGATTTGGAAATGGTCATTAAAGATAGCAGGGTATTTATGGCTATTTAGCTTTATACTTTCATTATTTAGTGAAAAAGGCATTGCGGTAAAACACTTTGGTTTATCTGAAGAAAGTTGTCAAACTTTTCAAAAGGTAATTCTTAAAGGAATGATGGTTGTTATTATTTTATTGAATGTCTCTATTTTTACCAATGTGACTGAAAATGGTATTGGTGATGACGTCATTGGACAGATTATTAGCATTTTTGCTCTTATTTTCTGTATTTTTATTCTTGCTCCAAGTTTTAAACGTGCATTAAATGTTCATAATGAAAATACTCAGGTAGATAAAACAGAAAATATTTTACTGACAACGTTACGTTTACTTATTCAACTGACACCGATAGGACTTATTGCTTTAATTTCAATAGGTTATTACTACACTGCCTTAAAATTGATTTCTTTAACCATTACATCCTATATCATTATCGTACTTTGGTTACTTGTAAGATATGTTATTTACCGTGCGGTACAGGTTGCATCACGCCGTTTAGCCTATCGCCGTTTACAAGAACAGCGTCGAAATAAAGTGATGGAAGGAGTGAGTGTCGCAGATGATATTATCTCCATTCCGCAACAAAGTGAGAGTATTAAAGTTGGTATTTTAAAATCTCAAATTATTCATATTACTAATATTATTTTGTGGGTAATTGTTGCAAGTTTGCTTTATAACGTTTGGTCTGAGTTGATTGTGTCTGCTGATTATCTGAATAATATTTCCCTTTGGAAGCAGACTGTGGTGACAGAAAATGGTACTGAAGTAGAAACTATTACATTATTTAATCTATTGATCGCCACCATTATTTTAACAGTAATGTATCTGTTAGTACGTAATATTCGCAGTATTCTTGAAATCTTTGTTTTCTCAAGAATTAAGTTATCACAAGGTACACCTTATACCATTACTACATTATTAACTTATGCTATCGTTGCCATTGGTTCAGCCAGTGCATTTTCTTCTTTGGGGATGTCTTGGGCAAAACTACAATGGCTATTTGCCGCCCTTTCTGTTGGGTTAGGATTTGGTTTACAAGAAATTTTTGCTAACTTTATTTCAGGTATTATTATCCTATTTGAACGTCCAGTACGAATTGGTGATGTGATTACTGTCGGTGAGTTTTCAGGAACGGTTTCCCGTATTCGTATTCGAGCCACAACCTTGATGGATTTTGATGGAAAAGAAGTGATTGTGCCAAATAAAAATTTTGTCACTGAACGTTTAACCAACTGGGCATTATCTAGTGCTACCACTCGTGTCATTATTAGTATTGGTGTTGCTTATGGCTCTGATTTGGATCTGACTAAAAAATTGCTATTACAAGCAGCAGAAGAGACCGAAACTGTTTTAGATGATCCCGCACCTGTTGTCTATTTCCTTAGCTTTGGTGCAAGTACCTTGGATCACGAGTTACGTGTTTATGTTGGTGAGCTTGCAGACAGAAATACCACGGTTGATGCTCTGAATCGTAAAATTGACCAGTTATTTGCCGAAAATGGTATTGAAATTGCCTTTAATCAACTTGATGTATTTATTAAAAACCAAGCAATTGATGAAGCGGTAAATTTACCTAAAGATATTGCTCAAAATGTACAAGCTGGTTAATCTATTAACAGGGAAATCAAGGTCACATTTGGTTTCTCTTCCTAATGCACTATCCTCTCACCATCTCTTGCAACAAGAGGTGGTGCAGGCATTTTTAGGTTTACAACAAAAAGCAAAACAAGCCGGTTTTAACCTTCAAGCAGCCAGTTCATTTCGTGATTTTGAACGCCAAAAATTTATTTGGAATGCAAAATTTAATGGTGATCGCAAGGTACATAATGATAAAAGTGAAACCTTAGACTTATCCCAAATGAATGAATGGCAAAAATGCCAAGCTATTTTACGCTGGTCTGCTGTGGCAGGAGCAAGCCGTCATCACTGGGGAACTGAAATTGATGTTTTTGATCCCCATCTGTTACCTTCCAATCAGCAGTTACAGCTCGAACCTTGGGAATATCAAGCGGGTGGATATTTTGAAGAATTAGCAAATTTTTTACAAAATCATACCGCTTGTTTTGATTTTTATTTTCCCTTTTCAAATACAAGAAAGAAAATAGGTCTTGAGCCTTGGCATATTAGTTATCGTCCATTAAGCGATAAATATCAGCAATTATTTACCCCTGAAATATTAAAATTCGCTTGGCACAATGAAGATATTGCAGGAAAAGTAACTTTAATTAAAAATCTAGATACACTTTTTAACGATTATATTTTATGACAAAAATCCAACTTATTTGTGAAACAGAAGATAAACAGCAATTCCAAGACGTTTGCAACAAATGGCAACTTTTTCACGACAATTCAGCAATCTTGGCTTTGGTTCAAACAGAACAACAACTTGAATTACGTAAGTTAAATGAACCAAAACTTGGGGCGATTGCAGTAGAGTTTGTCAAAGGAACGATGGCACATCGTCGTAAATTTGGTGGCGGACGAGGTGAAGCGATTGCAAAAGCAGTGGGAATAAAAAAAAATATTTTCCCTACTGTAATTGATGCAACCGCAGGATTAGGACGAGATGCGTTTGTCCTTGCTTCTATTGGTTGTAAAGTACAGTTAGTCGAGCGTCATCCTGTGGTTGCGGCACTTCTTGAAGATGGTTTACAGCGCGCTTATATTGATGATGAAATTGGTCAATTGATGCGACAACAAATGCAACTACTCTCTGTTCGTTCAATTGCTGAGTTAAATCCCAAAATAAGTAAAGTTGATGTGGTTTATCTTGATCCGATGTATCCCCATAAACAGAAAAAAGCATTAGTTAAAAAAGAAATGCGCGTTTTTCAACATCTTGTTGGAGAAGATTTAGATGCGGATCAATTTTTAGAAACGGCAAAAAATCTTGCCAGTAAAAGAGTGGTTGTTAAACGTCCTGATTATGCCCCTTTCCTAGCAGATCAAAAACCTGATTTCAGTCAAAAAACGAAAAATCACCGATTTGATATTTATTTAAATCATTATTAATTTCTTATTATGTAGAGCATAAGATAGGCTTTTCACCTGAAATGTATTTATATATCAATGCATTATGTGAAAATTGATAAAATATAGTGGTCATATCTAGTTTAGAATTTACAAATTTTATGCTTACTTTCCTTAATAGCACCTACATAGTAATGATTAATTTTCAAAAATTAATAGATAAAAATTTAAACAGCCCTGTGGTTAAAGATAAAAACTTCTTATTTAAGCGTATAAACTAGTTGTATAATCGTTGCAAATACCTTAAAATCACGACGTTTATTTTGCCATTTAACTCTTTATTGATTAAATGAGCAAAAGGGATTCATTTCTTCTGCATAGTGAAGAAAGTGATTTTGTTAAAATTTATTAGAGGAATAATACTATTAAACCAGTAAAACGTGTTCAGACAAGTCGAGCCCATAGAATTAACGATGAAATTCGTGTAAAAGAGGTTCGTTTAACCAATCAAGACGGTGAAGCAGTGGGAATTGTGTCTATTCAAGAAGCTTTGAATTTGGCGGGAGACGCATCTTTAGATCTTGTGGAGATAAGTCCAAATGCAGAACCTCCAGTTTGTCGTATTATGAACTATGGTAAGTTTATTTACGAAAAAACGAAATCATCTAAAGAGCAGAAGAAAAAACAGAAAGTCGTACAAGTGAAGGAAGTCAAATTCCGTCCAGGTACTGATGTGGGCGACTATCAGGTAAAACTACGCAACCTGATTCGCTTTTTAGAAGATGGAGCAAAAGTAAAAGTAACGATCCGTTTTCGTGGTCGTGAAATGGCTCACCAAGAAATTGGACGTGAAATGCTAGACCGTGTTAAAGCGGATACAGCAGAGTTAGCCGTTGTAGAATCTGCACCGGGTAGACTTGAAGCGCGTCAAATCGTAATGGTACTTGCTCCTAAGAAGAAATAATTAGTGCTTACAAGTAATTAAGCGGTTAGATTTGTTTAACTTTTTACAAATTTTTATAACAATGTTACTGCTTATTCGCCTGATTATTAGTGATTAATCAAAGGTTTTATGCCTTACAACAATGCGGAGTTATTAAACAATGCCAAAAATTAAAACAGTACGTGGTGCTGCTAAGCGTTTCAAAAAAACAGGCTCAGGCGGTTTCAAACGTAAACAATCTCACTTACGTCATATTTTGACTAAGAAAAGCACTAAGCGTAAACGTCATTTACGTCATAAATCTATGGTTGCGAAAGCAGACAAAGTTTTAGTCGTAGCGTGCTTACCATACGCATAAGCATTCGTTTTAGTATTTATTTTTAGTTAATTTTATAGACATAGGAGATTAATAATGGCTCGTGTAAAACGTGGTGTTATTGCAAGAGCACGCCATAAGAAAGTTCTTAAGGCTGCTAAAGGTTATTATGGTGCACGCTCACGTGTATATCGTGTTGCGTTCCAAGCAGTAATTAAAGCTGGTCAGTATGCTTACCGTGACCGTCGTAACAAAAAACGTCAATTCCGTCAATTATGGATTGCACGTATCAATGCTGCGGCTCGTCAAAACGGTTTATCTTACAGCAAATTCATCAATGGCTTGAAAAAAGCGTCTGTTGAAATCGATCGTAAGATTTTAGCTGACATCGCAGTATTTGATAAAGTAGCATTTGCTGCTTTAGTAGAAAAAGCAAAATCAGCACTTTAATTGTTTGATTAAATTGAAAAAGGACGCCTTGAGCGTCCTTTTTTGTATCTGTTTATTTAAAATAAGCGGTCACATTCTTACAAAATTTTGCAAATCACTTATCTAAATAATGTACATTTATTATCATTCGCTAAATAGCGAATCCCTTGTATAGGAAACAGTGCAGTATCTACTGCTAAACTTAATGGAAAGTCAATGATAGCAGGTACTGTAAGTTTACAGACAATATCTCCAAATCCTGTGGTATTTTTAGGTGGATCTGTTAAACAATTTTTTACAATTAGAGCATTCGCCCTTGTTCCTCCATAAGGACAAGGATGTTCCAGTGTGATAATAGAGCTACAAGCTGATATATTTAAGGCGACTATTCCCACTATTAGTAATTTAATGAGTTTCATACTACTTCACCTTATTTTTTCATTGCACCCAAAACACCACGGACAATTTGTCTTGCGATTTGGTTACGAATATTACGTCCTACCGCTTTAGTTATGCCACTAACCATTTGTTCTGTTGCATTTTGTTCACGGCGTTTTTTCTTACCAAAAATAGAAGCGATAATTCCTCCCAGTAAGCTATTGCTCTCTTTTTGCTCTTCTTCAATCTGATGCTGTTTTATTTCTTGCTGTTGTTTTAAATTTTCGTAAGCAGATTGTTCATCAACATATTCATTGTAGTACGCATATAAATCATCTTGTTTTACAAAGCGATCTCGTTCACTTTTTGAAATGGGATCAAGTTGGCTTTTAGGTGGATAAATATAGGCGATTTCAACAGGTGTTGGCATTCCTTTTTCATCTAATACAGATACCAAAGCTTCACCAATGCCTAGCTGAGTAATAGCTTCTTTAACATCAATATCAGGGTTGATGCGGAATGTTTCTGCAGCGGCTTTTACGGCTTTTTGATCACGAGGCGTGAAGGCTCTCAATGCGTGTTGAACTCGGTTACCGAGTTGCCCTAAGACACTATCTGGTAAATCAAGGGGGTTTTGGGTCACAAAGTAAACGCCTACCCCTTTAGAGCGAATTAAACGTACCACTTGTTCTACTTTATCTACTAAGGCTTTTGGGGCATCATCAAAGATAAGATGTGCTTCATCAAAAAACATTACAAATTTAGGTTTTTCAGGATCCCCCACTTCAGGTAAATTTTCAAAAAGTTCTGACATCAACCATAATAAAAAGGCACTATACAGTGTTGGAGAATTGATCAGTTTTTCCGAATTTAAAATATTGATAACACCTCGACCATCACGAGTTTGTAACCAGTCATCTAAATTAAGGGAAGGTTCGCCAAATAGCTGTGTTGCCCCTTCATTTTCCAAAGAAAGTAGAGAGCGTTGAATGGCACCAATACTTGCTGCAGAGACATTGCCATATTCCATTCTAAATTGTTTGGCATTTTCACCAATATATTGGAGCATTGCTCGGAGATCTTTAAGGTCAATCAGTAGTAACCCTTGATCATCTGCAACACGAAAAACAAGGTTCAACAAGCCTTCTTGGGTATCATTCAAATTGAGCAGTCGGCTTAATAAAACGGGTCCCATTTCTGAAATGGTGGTTCTAAGAGGAATGCCACTTTCTCCAAATACATCCCAAAAAGAAACAGGTGAGGCAGAGAAATAATTTTCAGCCCCTAAATTAAATTTCTCAACACGTTCTGCCACTTTACCTTGCATAGTGCCTGCTTGCGTTAAGCCAGAAATATCGCCTTTGACATCAACTAAGAAAACAGGGATACCATCATTACTAAAATGTTCTGCGAGGGTGCGTAGCGTGATTGTTTTACCGGTTCCTGTTGCTCCAGCAATCAAACCATGTCGATTTGCCATTTTCGATAAAATTGAAACTGTATTGCCTGATTTGGTTTGAGCGATAGTATAATTTGTCATAACTTAATCTCTTTTTGGTGTAATATTGCATAGTATTATAGAGATTGTCGTTCTTTCTGACTAGTGTCGGTTTTGTTTTTGTATAAATTTTAATTGAATATTCAGACTAGAGTTGCTATTTTTATTTAGAAGATGAATAATATCTACCGTCGTTTTTAAACAATATATTATGTTATAGGGTGATTTATCGCCCTTATTTTATTTAAGTAGGAAATATAAAATGCAACAAATACCAATGACTGTACGTGGTGCAGAATTATTAAAAAAAGAATTAGAGCAATTGAAGAATGAGCGTCGCCCTGAAATTATCAAGGCCATTGCAGAGGCTCGTGAACACGGTGATTTAAAAGAAAATGCGGAATATCACGCTGCTCGTGAGCAACAAGCTTTTTGTGAAGGGCGGATTCAAGAAATTGAAGGCAAACTTGGTGTGGCTCAGGTGATTGATGTCACCACTATTCCAAATAATGGCAAAATTATTTTTGGTTCAACCGTTGAATTAGTCAATGTTGAAACAGATGACGAAGTCACTTATCGTATTGTCGGTGATGATGAAGCAGATATTAAACAAGGCTTAATTTCTGTTAATTCGCCTATTGCTCGTGGTTTAATTGGTAAAGAAATAGATGATAGCGTGATTATCAAAACACCAGGTGGTACGGTTGAATTTGATATTGTCGGCGTTGAGTATATCTAATTATAATAACACCAAGTAAAAAAATGAATAAAGAGGTAACCCAAAAGGTAGCCTCTTTTTTATAAGAGAATAAAAATAAATGACATTAACCGATATTTATACTCAATTTAACCATTGCAAAATTTGGGAAGAAAGATACCGCTTGTTAATTAAATTAAGTCGCCAACTTCCTAAACTAACAGAACAAGAATTATTAGCGATACCTGAAATTCACGGTTGTGAAAGCCGTTTGTGGTTTTCTTTTCAAGTTAAACCTAGAGAAATTAAGGCATATAGTGATGCTCGTTTAATGCAAGGGCTATTAATGATTGTAATAGTTGCATTATCTGAAAAATCTCACAAAGAGTTACAACAACTTAATTTACAACATATTTTTGATGAGTTGCAAATTACCAAACATTTGACCAGTACCCGTTTGAATGGGTTGCAACAGATTGAAAAAATAGTTAAACAGCAATGTTGATATTCCATTGGCAGCGAATGCTTTGTCGGTACATAAATAACATTGATAGAAAGGAACGAGGTATAGCCTGTTCCTTGTTCTTTAGTTAACTGCTTAGTTATTGTTTTTTAGCACCAAAAACAGCACCTTCATCTATTTTTCTGTCATCATATATACCAGCAATTTCAGCTGCATTATATCCAAAGAAGCCACCTTCTATATTTTTACCTTTAAATTTATTCCCCTTAATCTCTGCATTAAAGAGCATATCATGTGAGATTTTTTCATCTTTCAAGAAGGCATAATTTTGCCAATCTGAAATCTTCCCTTTGAGCATTTTATTATTAAAATCTACATCTATTTTCACTTTACCTTTTGTTAGAGGGGTGCCACTTCCACTAGCAGTTAAAACTAAAGCAATTGTCATTGCTAATGTTAATTTTTCATCGTTTATTCCTTTTTTACTAGTTAATAAAATGTTGGTAAATTTTACATAAGATTAGATAACTTAATCATCAATATTTTTCACAATCCAACAATTATGAATATGTTTATTACGTTCAAAATCCAGTGGAATTGTTTTTTCTGTAATATTCTCAGCCGCTAAACCGAGTTCAGCTAAACCCTCTAAATCCATTTTAAAATTACGTTTATTATTTGAGAAAATAATTGTGCCATCTTTGGTTAAAATACGTTTCAGTTTTTTAAATAATTCTAAATGATCACGCTGAACATCCCAACTGTCTTCCATTCGTTTAGAATTTGAGAAGGTTGGCGGATCAACAAAAATCACCTCAAAACGTTCACGACAGTCACTTAACCATTGCAAACAATCCGCTTGAATTAAACGGTGATCACGCAGATCACAATCGTTTAAATCTAAATTCTGCTCAGCCCAGTTCAAATAGGTATTTGACATATCAACGGTCGTTGTCGCTTTTGCCCCCTGTAGGGCAGCGTGAATAGTAGCAGAACCTGTGTAAGCAAATAAATTTAAAAAGGTTTTTCCTTTTGCCATTTCACCGACCATCTTACGTGTTAAACGATGATCTAAAAATAGACCCGTATCAAGATAATCCGTTAAGTTAACCCATAATTTCGCCCCATACTCAGTAACGTGAAAATATTCCCCTTTATTGGCTAATTTTTCATATTGATTGGTACCTTTTTGCTTTTGACGGACTTTCAACACCAATTTATTGGTCTCAATCCCTGTGACTGAAAGCGTCGCAGCCACCGCATCTAATAAACGCTGACGGGCTTTTTGCTCATCAATGGTTTTGGGTGCCGCATATTCTTGCACCACAATATGATCACCATAACGATCCACCGCAAGATTATACTCAGGTAAATCCGCATCATATAAACGATAACAGTCTAAACCCTGCTGTGTTGCCCATTTATCAATTTTTTTAATATTTTTCTTTAAACGGTTTGCAAAATCAGGCGCAAGTTGGGCATCCGCATCAAATTTCAGTTGCTCAATTTCGCTTTCTTCACGTTTGCGATCACTTAACAAATAATTTTTTTGAATACAGTCCAAAGGACCATTTTTTGCTTTAAATTGACGGTGTGAGCGTAAACGTAAGCAGTTTAATAAATCCGCTTCACTACTAAAAATAGACACATTCCAGCCCGCAAAGTGTTGTTTTAAACGCTGACCAAAAACCGTATAAAGGGCGATTAATTCAGGGGTTGTGCCTAAACGTTCCCCATAAGGCGGGTTACAAATAACCGTTCCTTTTTTGCCTTCTACTGGATTTTTAAGTGCTGCCACATCGCCAAATTTAAACTGAATAAGATGTCCCACCCCTGCATTTACAGCGTTTTGTTTGGCTTTTTCAATAACTCGACGATCAAGATCACATCCATAAAACTGAATATCATCGAAAGATAAAATTGCAGATTTTGCTTCAGAAGTGACCGCTTGCCACACCGCAGGTTGATGTCCTTTCCAACTATCAAATCCCCAATGTAGACGGTTAATTTGAGCTGGAATATTACACATCATCTGAGCGGCTTCAATTAATAACGTCCCTGCACCACACATTGGATCAACCAACGGTGTCTCTTTTTGCCAACCAGAACGCATAACAATGACAGATGCTAAGGTTTCACGTAGAGGTGCTTTACCTGTGTCGGTACGATAATTTCTTAAATGCAACGCATCGCCACTTAAATCTAAGGAAAGAATAATATCTTCACGATTTAAATAGGCGTGAATACGAATATCAGGCTGTTCTTTATCTACACTTGGACGGTTGAAACCGTGACGTTCAAAATGATCAACAATACCATCTTTCACTCGCATTGCGCCAAACTGAGAATGGCGAATGGAGTCATTGGTACCGTTAAAATCAATAAAAATACTGTCTCTCTCATCAAAAATATTTTCCCAAGGATAAGCCACCACAGTGGTGTAAAGATCAATTTCATCAAAAATTTTGGCTTGTGTTAAAGGCAATAAAATACGAGATGCCAAACGGGTATAAAGTAATGCCTTATAGACCCCTTTTTGACTTGTCGTAAAATGTACCCCACCCTGTGCAATTTTGCACTCAATTGGGCAATCATCTGTGCCAAGTTGGGTAAGTTCAGTTTTCAGCATCTCTTCAAAGCCACGTGCTGTGGTGGCGAAATAAGTCGTTTGTTTAGTCATTTTTGTATCATCAATAAAAAGAATAGGGGATAGTATAGCAGGGCAACAACAGACTTTGTACTAATCTTTGTATTGATTTAACAACCCCTCTGGGAAACCGTAAACATTTACCTGTTGATTTTTAGAAATTAACAGGTAAATGTTTGCGGTCGCTTCTTTCAAAAATAGTATATTCCCTTTACCTCAACTAGAAAAATGATGTTATTTCAGTTATAATCATCGCAATTTTTCGTCCAAATTTTAACAGAGAATAATAATGTCAAATCAAAATCGTAAAATGTTAGTCACTTGTGCCTTGCCTTATGCAAATGGAAATATTCATTTAGGGCATATGCTTGAACATATTCAAGCGGATATTTGGGTACGTTTTCAACGTATGTGTGGCAATGAAGTCTATTTTGTATGTGCGGATGACGCTCACGGTACGCCAATTATGTTGAATGCGGATAAACTTGGGATTACACCAGAACAGTTGATCGAGCAAGCAAAAGCAAGCCATACCGCTGATTTTGAAGGGTTTAATATCAGCTTTGATAATTATCATTCTACTCACAGTGATGAAAACCGTGAGATTGTGGCGGATATTTATGGCAAATTAAAAGCGAATGGTTTTATCAAAACCCGTGTGATTTCACAGCTTTTCGACCCTGAAAAACAGATGTTCTTACCTGATCGTTTCGTAAAAGGCACTTGCCCAAAATGTAAAGCAGAAGATCAATATGGTGATAACTGTGAAGTGTGTTCTGAAACTTATAGCCCAATGGATTTAATCAATCCACGTTCTGCGGTTTCAGGTGCAACACCAATCACCAAAGAGTCAGAACACTTTTTCTTTGATTTGCCAAGTTTTGCAGAAATGCTAAAAGAGTGGACACGTTCAGGTTCATTACAAACTGAAATTGCCAACAAAATGCAAGAGTGGTTTGAAAGTGGCTTGCAACAATGGGATATCAGCCGTGATGCTCCTTATTTTGGTTTTAAAATTCCTGACACCGAAGATAAATATTTCTACGTTTGGTTAGATGCTCCAATCGGTTATATGGCGTCATTCAAAAACTATTGTAATCGCACAGGCGTAAATTTTGACGAGTTTTGGAACAAAGACAGCGAAGCCGAGCTTTATCATTTTATCGGTAAGGATATTGTTTACTTCCACAGCTTATTCTGGCCAGCAATGTTAGAGGGTGCAGGATTGCGTAAACCAACTAATATTTTCACGCACGGCTATGTCACTGTAAA